>CAWIQR010000012.1:0-190706 GCA_963838365.1 uncultured Alphaproteobacteria bacterium | reverse complement strand
GCATACAAGTGGTTGACCGCCACCCAATCGCGCCGTAAGTGCGCCGCTCGCCAAGGGTGTTGTCCAGCAGCCACCTGTCGCGGCGTACGCCTGTGGCGATTTGGGGCGGAGTAGCTCAGCCGGTTAGAGCAGCGGAATCATAATCCGCGTGTCGGGGGTTCGAGTCCCTCCTCCGCTACCAATTTTCAAAGATATAGTGTGGATCCATTGGTACGGTCGACATTCAGGTGTAGGCCATGCTTCCGCTTGTTTGCAGGACGTACTTCGACCGAACATAGAGATGTCTATGCACAGGCGCGATCCTCCAGAGGGCCGATATAAGCTCGGCTAGGCTGGCTCCAACTTCTCGATCCCGTTTCCCCAAAAGTGCAGTCAGTGATCAAGGCTCTGGCCGCAAGCGAAGTGTCTATGGACTGAACACTGGTCGCCTATGATTCGAAGATTCTCAATTCGGCAGATCTGAATTATCGGCGCAGAATCTATGTCGATACGCTCGCGGAATTTTCAGTCGAGTGGCGCGAATGCCAAGGTTTTGCAACGGATTGTAGACGGGCCGATCAAGAGTGTGGGTACCGGCTTCGATTCAAATTGCTCGAAACCGTTCGGTTGCTGCACAAGACAGGTGTGCCGCTGACAGCCGGCTCCGACGTGACCATTCCACGGGTGTAACCGGGAGAATCGTGACGTCAGGAGGTGGCACTGTTCGTCGAAGCTGGCATTCCGGCAAGCGCGGTCTTGCAAATGTCGGGCGAGGACGCCGCGCGCGCACGTGTGCTGAATGATGTGGGTATTGTCGAGGAGGGGCTACGCGACGATCCTTGTCGACGGGCTTTACCTGCCAGGAAAATGCGCAGAAGGTGCCTGTTCTGAAAGCTTAAGCCATGCGGCGCAGCAGACCGGAATAATCCGGCGGCATCGGTAAGGCAGTGGGAGAGAGCTATCTATGGCGCAGTCTGTTGCGGATACCGGCGTAAGCGGTCCGATGGATACACCCGGACACTCAGTGGCTGACCTCAATCCCGCCGCCGAGGGGTTCGGATCGCCCGGATACCGCTCCTATGTGCTGGGCGCTCTGCTGGTCGTGTATATTTTCAACTTCATCGACCGCACTATCGTCAACATTCTGACGGAACCGATCAAGCTGAGTTTCGGGCTGGAAGATTGGCAGATGGGTATGCTGGGCGGCCCTGCTTTCGCGGTGCTTTACACCTTCCTCGGCATACCCATTGCGCGCGGGGCGGAGCGGTACAACCGGGTTTTGATTATCGCCACTGCCGTTGCCATCTGGAGCCTGTTCACCGCGCTGTGTGGGTTTGCGATGTCTTTCCTGATGCTGTTCCTGTTTCGCGTGGGCGTCAGCATCGGGGAGGCGGGCTGCACGCCGCCCGCGCAATCGCTGATCGCGGATTATTTCAAACCTTCGCGCCGGGCGACGGCGGTTTCAATCTACGCGCTGGGAGTACCTCTGGGCGGGATGCTGGCATCTTTGTTCGGCGGGCAGTTGGCTGGCCTTGACGGGGCGCAATTTGGCGCGTGGGTCAATTCCATCGGGCTGGGATTTCTGTTCGGCGATCTCGACTGGTCGCAGGTTGAAGGCTGGCGGGTCGCCTTTGTGGTGGTCGGAGTGCCCGGCCTCCTGCTTTCGCTCATCGTCTGGCGCTCCATCAAGGAGCCGCCGCGCGGCTACACCGATCCGGTGGCGCTGCAAGGACTGGAAAAGGCAAGCTTTCGCGAAGCCTTGGCAGTGCTGATGAAGAAGCCCGCCTATTGGCACGTGGTGATCGGCGCGACGTTGGCGTCCTTCGTCGGCTACGGCGTTCAGCAATTCACCACTTCCTTTCTGATCCGCACGCATGGGCTTTCGATACAGCAGGCATCGTTGCTGTTCGGCCTGATTCTGGGATTGATGGCGGCGATCGGGGTGTTCAGTTCGGGCTGGCTGTCCGATCGGCTTTCGCAGCGTTATCCGACCGCGCTATCGTGGTTGCCGGCTGCGGGAATGGGGGCATCCGTGCCGCTATATGCGTTCGGGTTTCTGGCGGACAGTTTGTGGCTGGCAATGCCGGCGTTGATGATCGCGGCGATGATCCACTATTATTACTTGGGGCCGATGTATGCGGTGTCGGCAGGTGTCGTGGACAGCCGGATGCGCGCGACTTCGGTGGCCATCACCTTATTCGTGGTCAATTTGCTGGGATATGGCCTTGGCCCGCCGCTTATCGGCATCCTGTCGACCTTCCTGAAATCGGTGTTCGTGGACGGATATGGCCTGGGGCTGACGCTGGAGACGTGCAAGCCGCTGATCGCCTTGGCGCCAGAAGCAAGGGCGCTGTTGGCGGGGACGGAGCGCGAGGCGATGCTGGCCTGCACCAGTGCAGAGGCGCGCGGGCTGCAATGGTCGATCATCGTCTTCGTGTGCGGCTATGGATGGGCGGCGGTGCATTACCTGCTGGCAGGGCGCACATTGCAACGCGACATGGTGGCAGGCTGAAACAAGCTTCCCACCGTTTAAGCTCGCCAGATGAAATATCAGGTGGATTGAAAGCGCCCGTGTGCAACTTTCGTGTTTGCCATGTGGCTGCACGGTGATAATCGCATGAAAGACCGGCTGGACGCGCGATGTGCCGTTGCGGGTCATTGAGTATCCATCGAAATGATTCATGACCGTGTGAAGCCGCTCGACGCAATTCTCGCAGCGGCGCAGAAGAAATCGCTCAAGCGGACGCTGGGCGGGTTCCAGCTAATGTTGTTCGGGATCGGTTGCATTATCGGCACCGGTATTTTCGTCCTCACCGCGGCGGGCGCGCAAAAGGCCGGTCCCGGCCTGATGCTGGCGTTCGCGATTGCGGGCCTGATCTGCGTCGTCGCGGCGCTGTGTTATGCCGAGATCGCATCGACGATACCGGTGTCCGGCTCCGCCTATACCTACACCTATGCGACGCTGGGCGAAGTGCTGGCGTGGACGGTCGGCTGGGCGCTGGTGCTGGAATACGCCATTGCGGCCAGCGCGGTTTCGGTCGGATGGTCGGGTTATTTCGTCGGCTCGATCCTGAACGAGACGTTCGGCATTTCGCTCCCCGTGGCGTTGTCGGGCGGGCCGTTGGCGCTGGGCGGCATAGAGGGCGGGGTGATCAACCTGCCCGCGCTCGTCATCGCGCTGTTGGTGACGGCACTGCTGATGGTCGGCACGAGCGAAAGTGCGAAAGTAAACGCCATCCTGGTGGCGATCAAGGTAACCGCGCTCACCATTTTCATCTTCCTGACCGTGCCAAAGATTGACCCGGCAAACTTCAATCCTTTCCTCCCCGCAGGCGTGTTTGGCGCATGGGGCAGCGGGGTCGGCGCGGTTGGCGCGGCGGCAACAATTTTCTTCGCCTATGTCGGGTTCGACGCGGTTTCGACCGCAGCGGAGGAAACCAAGGACCCACAAAAGAATGTGCCTATCGGGCTGGTCGGATCGCTGTTGTTCTGCACGGTATTCTACATCGCGGTGGCCGCAGGGGCCATCGGCACGATTGGCGGTCAGCCGATCATGGGGCCGGGCGGCATTCCGTTCCCCGCCGGATCGGAAGAACTCGCGATCCAGTGCGCCATGCCGCAACACGCAGCCGCGCTGGTCTGCTCTGACGAGGCGCTGGCGCATGTGCTGCGACAGATTGGCTGGTCGGGCGTGGGCAATGGACTGGGTTATGCGGCATTCCTGGCGCTGCCATCGGTGATCCTCGTGCTGCTGTTTGCACAGACGCGCATCTTCTTCGTGATGAGCCGCGATGGATTGCTGCCCGAAGTGCTAAGCCGGGTTCACCCGAAATGGCACACGCCGCACATCGTCACCGCGATGACCGGCGTGGTGGTGGCCGTGGCGGCTGCCTTCCTGCCCGTGGGCAAGCTGGCAGATATTGCGAATGCTGGCACTCTGTATGCCTTTGCGCTGGTCGCTATCGCGGTAATGGTGCTGCGTAAGCGGGAGCCGGACGTAAAACGGCCGTTCCGCGTCAAGGGGCTGTGGTTCGTCGGGCCTGCGGCAATTGCCGGCTGCGTCTTCCTGTTCATAAATCTGCCACTCGACGCCATGATTGTGCTGCCGGTTTGGTCTGCTGCAGGGCTATTGATTTATGTGTTGTATGGCCGCAGTCGCAGCCATCTGGGCCGCGGTATCATCGAAGTCGTCGACGAGATCGAAGGCGATGAAAAGATCATCCCGATCGATGCACCAAGTATCTGAGAAAGAAGGTTGGGTGTGACGTCAGAATAGCGTCACACCCCTCCGATCAACTGGCTAAATCAGGCCGATTTACCCTGTGGTTTGGGCTTTCCCGCTTTCTTGAAGTTTCCCGGCTTTCCGGAAAATTTTCCGCCCGGCTTCTTCTTGAAGCTCTTGGCACCGGGCTTGCCTGTGCGCTCACCATCGGGCTTGCGCGACTGGCCGAACTTCCCGCCGCTGGGGCGACGATCCGATCCATCGTAAGAGCTTTTCTTCTTGTTATCGCGAGCGGCCATGCGCGGGCCGTCTTTCGACACTTCGAAGCGGATGTTTTCCTCATCCGTCTCGGTGCCGGCCGTGCGCTGTGTTGCAGCGGCGAATTTGTCGGCAATCGTGCGCGGAATCTGGAAGTGCGTGTCATCGGCACCGATGCGGATAGCGCCGATTTCGTTGCGGGTGATATGACCGCGTCGGCACAGCAGCGGCAGAATCCAGCGCGGATCGGCGTTTTGTTTGCGCCCGATATCCATACGGAACCACACGGTGTCCTCAAAGCCGGGGCGGTGCCGCTCCTTCTGCGCCTCGCGCCGACCTTCGGGCGTGTTGGGCATCAACTCTTCGGGTTCGGGCATCTTTGAACGCAGAGTGTGGACCAGCATAGCAGCCAGATCGGCAGGGCTGCGCTTTGCCAGCAATTGCGCCGCAACTTCGCGGTCGGCATCGCTGATTTCGACCGGCTCCAGCAGCTTTTCAAGCAGGCGCTCGCGATCCTTCTCGATGATCGATTCGCGGTCAGGCGCGTCGGTCCAGATCGGTTTGATGTTGGCGTGGCGCAGCATCGATTCCACGCGCTTGCGGCGAGGGAAGGGCACGATCAGAACCGCAGTGCCTTTCTTGCCAGCGCGTCCGGTACGACCGGAGCGGTGTTGCAACGTTTCGGCATCGCGCGGGATTTCCACGTGAACCACCAGGCTCAGCGAAGGCAGGTCGAGCCCGCGCGCGGCCACATCGGTGGCAACGCATACGCGGGCGCGGCGATCACGCATCGCCTGCAGTGCCTGGTTGCGCTCCTGCTGCGAATGCTCGCCCGAAAGTGCCACAACGCTGAAACCTCGCTCCTGAAGGGTCGCGTGCAAACGCCGCACACTGTCGCGTGTGGCGCAAAACAGAATTGCGGTTTCCGGCTCATGGAAACGCAGCAAGTTGACGACCGCGTTCTCGATCTCCGGCGGGGAAACCGTAACAGCCTGATAGGAGATATCTTCGTGGCTGCGGCCCTTGTCGACCGTTGCAATGCGCAGGGCGTTGCGCTGATACCGCTGGGCCAGCGCCTCGATCGGACGCGGCATGGTGGCCGAGAACAACAGCGTGCGGCGATTGTCGGGCGCGGCATCCAGGATCGCCTCCAACTCATCACGAAAGCCCATGTCGAGCATTTCGTCCGCCTCATCCAGCACTACGGCGCCCAGTGATGACAAGTCGAGCGCCCCGCGCTCCAGATGGTCGCGCAAACGTCCGGGAGTGCCGACCACGATGGTCGCGCCGGACTTCAGCACCTTGCGCTCGTTCGAGGGGTTCATTCCGCCCACACAGGTCGCCACACGCGCGCCTGCCAGACCGTACAGCCATTGCAGTTCGCGGCTGACCTGCAGCGCCAGCTCACGCGTCGGTGCAATAATCAGCGCAATTGGCGAATAGGCATGACGGATCAGCCCTTCCTCGTTCAGCAGCTCGTTCGCCATAGCGAGGCCGAAAGCGACAGTCTTGCCCGAACCGGTCTGTGCGGAAACAATCAGATCGCGCCCGCGCGCTTCGGGTTGGAGGACGGCGGCCTGAACATCGGTCGGCTCAGAATAATCGCGGGTCGCAAGCGCCTCTTGCAGGCGTGCGGGTAGATCGGTGAAGCTCATAACGGACTTTCGTATTGTCCCTCGCGATGCTGATCAATCGACGGGAAACGGGGCTTTTGAATGTTGGCCTAACAGGACGGGTACGCAAACAATGCGCCCGGTGTGCCCTGCAAGATATAATGTGCCCCGGCGTGCCAGCTTTACGGTCTGCAACGCGCAGATCGTCCGTGGGGGAGTAGTAAGCGGGCCTTTACCTGCCGCACAAATGCGGTTCGGCCTGATTGTTGCGCCCCAATAGCGTAATTGTGCAGTGCAGCGCAATCACAATCGGTCGGCATCTTCGTCATCGCTCAAAGCGGACCCCCGAAATGCGACTCTCGGACAGCAAAAACACTTACCTTTCGGTCAGATAAGCCACCAGAGCGGATAAAGTCCGCAGGCCTATGGCGCACCTTGCTGCCAGATTAACCATCTCGGTAAATTGTATCCAGTTGTAAAATCTCGCGGATTTACGCGGGTTTCGAGCAGTTTGCTAACAGCTTGCTAACCATTGCTGGGTATCTGCCCTACGTATGTTTACGCAGTCGCTCATCCGATCCTTGTTCGCCACCACGGTTGTGGCTGCGTTAACGGCGTCCATTCCCGCACTCGCTGATGGGGTGAGTGCGGGCACCCTTATAGAGAACACCGCGACCGCCACTTATGAAGATGGCGACGGGCCACGCACCGTGACGTCCAACACCGTGACCGTGCGCGTGGACGAACTGCTGGACGTGACGGTTGCATCGCTGAATTCCGGCCCGGTTTCCACCGCACCCGGCCAAGCGATCCTGACATTTGAGATCACCAACCAAGGCAACGGACCAGAGGCGTTCGCGTTGGTCGCAAACCCTGCCATCGCGGGCAATGATTTTGACGCGGCGTTTGAAAGCATCGCGATCGATACCAACGGAAACGGCACTTACGATCCGGGCGTCGATGCGATCCTGACATCCCCTGAAACAACAGCGCTGCTGGATGCCGAGGAAACGATCACGGTGTTCGTGATCGTCACCGTTCCGTCCGGGGTGACCGATGGGCAAGAAAGCTTTGTTGAGCTCACCGCGAATTCTGCAACCGGTATCGGCACGCCGGGCACATCGTTCGATAATCAGGGCGAAGGCGGCGGCGATGCAATCGTGGGCGCGACCGGGGCAAGCGCCAAGGCGACAGGCGCTCTGGTGGCCGGGGTTACAAGAGTTGCTCTGGTGAAATCGGTGATCGTCGAGGATCCGTTTGGCGGCAACAGTGCCGTACCGGGTTCGGTCGCCACCTTCACCATCGCTGCAAATGTGACCGGATCGGGCTCCATCGACAATTTTGTAGTGAGCGACGCGATCCCTGACGGCACCACTTATGCGCCGGGCACGCTGATGCTCGATGCCGCGCCGCTCAGCGATGCGAGCGGAGACGATGCGGGCGACGCATCCGATGCCGCCGGGATCAGCGTGAACCTTGGCACGGTCACTGGCGGGTCCACCCGTTCCATCACTTTTGGCGTCACGATTGACTGACGCGACCTCTTGAAATTGGAGTTAACCTCTTGAACAAATGGAAAAACATTGCCGCTGCGTTAATCGTGATGGCCCTGCTTGCTGCTCCTGCCTCAGCTCAGGACGAGACGCCGCTGGCATCGGCTAGTGGAGACGCTGCGCCCAAAGTCAGCCTGAAAAGCGATGTGAAGGCTCTTGTCACAACCACCGATGCAACCGGCAAAGAAACGAGCGAGTTGGCGACAGCCACCGAATACACGCCCGGCACCAAACTGAGTTTCGGCATGATCTACGCCAACGAAGGGGCCGAGGCCGCGACCAATGTAACCGGTACCAGCCCGCTGAACAAATCGGTGCGCCTAGCGCCCGATGCCGATCCTGCGCTGATCGTCTCCGTCGATGGCGCCGAGAGTTTCGGCACGCTGGACACCCTTGTCGTAGCCACAGAATCAGGCGCCACCCGCGCGGCCACGCACGCCGATGTGACGCATGTCCGCTGGACGATTGCATCCATCGCGCCGGGCGAAAGCGGCCGGATCGGCTTTCCCGTGATCATTCGCTGACTTGCGGAGATGACCGCCAAGCCGTGCGGGCGGAATGATTGACGCGCGGCACACGCAAAGGACCAGAGAAATGAAACGAACGACCCAATTGCTGGGGGCGGTAAGCGCGGCTGCGCTTGTTGTCATGTCCAGCGCCCCGGCCATGGCGGAAGGAATCCGCGCTGGCACGGACATCACCAACACCGTCGAAGTGACCTACTCGGTCGGCGGCGATGTGCAGGCCCCGATAATCGCCACCGATACCTTCGCCGTTGACCGCCGCGTCAACGTGACGGTTTCGGCAGTGGACTCGCCCAAGGATGTAAATCCGGGTGAACAGGACGCCTTCCTCAGCTTCGATGTAACCAACCTGTCCAACGACACGGTCGATCTTGACCTCACCGCCACCCTGGCGGCTGGCACCGCTGGCAACATCTCCGGCTTCACGATATATGTCGATGAAGCGAACGGCAACGGCACGTTTGACGGCACCGAACAGGTTGTAACCTTCCTCGACGAAGTTGCTGCGGATGAAACTCGCCGCGTCTTTGTAGTGGCTAACGTCGAACTGGCAGCGATCAACGGTGACAGCTTCGATGTCATCCTGAATGCCAACGCCCATGCAGCGGGTGCAGCTGGACTTGGTGCAGAACTGACTGAAAGCGCAGGCGATTCTGCCGATCAGTCGGTCGTCGATACCGCTCTGGCAGATGGTTCGAGCGGGCTTGCCGGCGATGCTGCCAATGACGGTGCGTTCTCGGCATCGGGTACGCTCAACGTCGATGGCGCGGAAGTGAGCGTGCTCAAATCCAGCCTCATCGTCAGCGATCCGGTCAACGGCACCAGCAACCCGAAAGCAATTCCGGGCGCGGTGATCCGTTACTGCATCGCGGTGTCTAACGCTTCGGGTGGTGCGGACGCGACCAACATCAGCGTGGTCGATGATCTGCCCAGCGACGTGACCTTCAACACCGGCACGATCCTGCGCAACACGGCGGTCGCAATCAGCGGGACCGATGCAACCTGCACTGGTGGTGCGGCTCCGACCAATGCCACCGAGGGCAGCTTTGACAGCGGCAACAACCGTGTCACCGGCACTCTCAGCACGGTATCGGGCGGCAGTTCGTCCGGTCTCAGCTTTGAAGTCACAATCCCGGCCGTCGTGTCGGGCACGCCGACACCGTAAGACTGACGGATAGGCAACGACTTTGCGTGTAAACTCCCCTCTGGGCCGTCTGGCAGCAGCATTAGCGTTAGTGCTGCTGCCTTTTGGCGTGTCCGGAGGGGAGGCGCGCGCACAAGACAATACCACTGGGCAAGAAGCCCGGCAGACCATCAGAACCGTGACCAACACTGCAACAGCGCGGTGGGATTTCGCTGGGCGCGCAGTTAACACGACTTCGAACGAAGTAACCTTCGATGTTACGGTGCCGCCCCCGGAAATCCGCGCTTTTCGGCCGGTTTCGCAAAGCGGCACGCAGCTGAGTTTTCGCGCTCCAGTCTGCAATGGTATCGGGCGGCCCGGTCAGAGCACCGGCCCTGCGCCCAGCGGGCAGGCCAAACCCGATACTCAGCCATTGAATTTGACGGTGCAGCAGACCAGCACGTTGCGTGCAGGCCAGACCCTGATTTTCGAGGTCCAAGCGCCCGCCGCGAACATTGATCGGAATGCCATTGATCAACTTGAAGTGGTTATCACCACCTCGACCGGGGACCGTGAGACCGAAACGATTTTTGAAACGGGACTGAACACGGGGCTCTTCGTCGGCCAGATTGACACTGCGCGCATTCCGCCAGCGCCTGTGCAGGACGATTGCCGCCTCAGCATCATTGATGGTGCTTCCATCACCGTCGCCGCATCACTGCCGGGATCGACCGCGATTATCGCGCAAACCTCGGTGGAAGTGCTGGCCGATCCGTTCGGAGTGGTGTTCGACAGCGAAACCGGAGAACCGATAAATGGCGCGCGCGTGACCCTGGTTAACGCAGTGACCGGTCAGCCCGCGACCGTCTTTGCCGAAGATGGTGTAACGCCTTGGCCTTCCAGCGTACTTTCGGGCGCGTCTGTAACCGATGGCGCTGGCCGAGTGACCGATCTGGGGGTGGGCGAATTCTGGTTCCCACTCACTCTGCTGGGGCAGTACCGGTTGGAAATTACCCCGCCCGATCCCTATTCCGCGCCATCCGTGGTCCAACCCGGCCAGATCGCGCAGATAGCACGCCCCGATGGCCGCGCGTTCGTCATTCGGGAGGGTTCGTATGGCGCGGCATTTGCGCTGACCGATCCGATCCCCGTGCAGATCGATATTCCGCTGGACCGCTCGGGATTGGACCTTGGCCTGACCAAGACCGCCTCGCGCGCTCAGGCGGTGCCCGGCGATGTGGTGTTCTATTCGGTTACCGCGCGCAATTCCGATCCGGCCCGCGCCAAACGCGATGTGACAATCGCCGACACGCCATCGCGCTGGCTTCGCCTGCGACCCGACACAATTCGCGTGAACGGCGTTGCCGTGCCGGAAGCGATTACGATTGCGCCTGATGGTAGCCGATTTGAAGTGAATGTAGGCACGCTGGCAGGTGGTGTGAGCGCGCGGGTGACCTATGCAATGACCGTGCGTCCCGATGCGCCTCCGGGTCGCGCCGTGAATGAAGCGGTCGTGACCGATCTGCTGGGCCGCACCGCGCGCGCCAATGTGCCGGTCGACATTGTTCGCGAGACAATCGCCGACCGGATGACCGTGATCGGGCGTATCACCGCCGGTGCATGCTCCATCGACGATCCACGCCCCGGCATCCCCGGCGTGCGCGTGATCATGGAAGACGGCAGTTTTGCAATCACCGATGCCGATGGCCGCTATCATTTCGAGGGCGTAGTGCCCGGAACACACGTGGTCGCCGTTTCGCGCATGACCCTGCCCGAAGGGGCCGAGTTGATTGACTGCCACCGCAGCACTCGCAATGCGGGCAGCGTCAGCTCGCGCTTTGTCATCGGGCAGGGTGGAAGCCTGGTTGTCGCCGATTTTCATGCAACCGTGCCCGAAGGCTGGCTGAACGAGATCGCCGAGAAGGCCGAAACCACTCCCGATGGTGGAATTGCTCGTGCAATCGACGATATCGCCGAGGGAAGCGAACTGGCCAATGGAGATTTGCCGGTGGCGCAGGGTTCCGTGACCGCGAGCGCCACCGCATTGGCTCCGATTGTAAGCGCCCCCGCAGCCGATGCAGACTGGTTGGCGCAGGGCGATGGTCCGGACGGCTGGCTTTCGCCCAGCGTCGATGCCAATCCGCGCGCGCCCGCCATCAAGGTCGCGATCCGTCATCGCAAGGGGCAGACGATTGCCCTGCGCGTGAATGGCAAGCCGGTCGATCAGCTGGCCTTTGACGGCACGCAGAACTCCTCCGAACGCTTTGCCGTCAGCCTTTGGCGCGGCGTGCCGCTGGTGAATGAGCGCACGCTGCTCGAAGCAGACATCATCAATTCGTTTGGCGTGGTCAATCAGACGATCTCACGCGAAGTATTCTTCACCACTGCCCCGACCAAGGTCGAACTGGTGCCGGAACTCTCCAACCTCGTCGCCGATGGCCGCACGCGCCCGGTCATCGCCGTACGGGTGCTCGATCGCAACAATCGCCCCTTGCGCGAAGGTATCGCGGGCGAGTTTTCGCTGAACGCCCCCTATGAAAGCGCCGAGCAGCTGGATCGTCAGCAGCTGAACCAGCTTACCGGGTTTGGTG
The DNA here is from genome assembly GCA_963838365.1 of uncultured Alphaproteobacteria bacterium. Taxonomy (GTDB): domain Bacteria; phylum Pseudomonadota; class Alphaproteobacteria; order Sphingomonadales; family Sphingomonadaceae; genus Erythrobacter. Next base: position 178,843 of record CAWIQR010000012.1, on the reverse strand, counting down.
CCAGTTCCGCGCGGTGGGTAACGCAAGGCGAGGACGGCATTGCGCTCATAGAACTGGCGCCGACGATGGTTTCCGGCTCGCTGCGGCTCAATTTCAGCTTCAATGATGGTCAGATTGTGCGCCAGCAAGAGCTGGAAGCGTGGATTGAGCCGGGCGATATCGAATGGACCATCGTTGGCCTTGCCGAAGGCACAGCGGGCGCGCGCAGCGTGGCTGACAATATGGAACGCACCGGGCGGTTCGACAGCGATCTGGGCAAGGACGCTCGCGTCGCTTTGTATGCAAAGGGCCGGGTGCTGGGCAAATATCTCGTCACGCTTGCCTATGACAGCGCCAAACAGCGCGAGGACCAGCGTGTTTTGGGCGCGATTGATCCAAACGCGTATTACACCGTGTTCGCCGATGGATCGATGCGCCGGTTTGATGCGGCCAGCCGTGAAAAGCTGTATGTGCGTATCGAAACCTCAACTTTCTATGCGCTGTATGGCGATTTCCAGACCGCGTTCGATCAGACCCAGCTGGCGCGTTACAACCGCACCGCGACGGGCGTAAAAGGTGAGGCGCGCTTTGGCCAGGTAAAGGCGCAGGCCTTTGCCGCCGAGGTTTCCAGCCGCCTTCAGCGCGAGGAAATTCAGGGCCAGGGCATCACCGGCCCCTATCAACTACGCAGCCGACGGATCATTCCGAACACCGAACAGGTGACGATCGAAGTGCGCGACCGCTTCCGGTCCGAATTGATCGTATCGCGGCGGGTGCTGACGCGCTTCATCGACTTTGATCTCGATCTGCTGTCGGGTACGATCAGCTTTGCGCAGCCGGTGCTGAGCCGCGATGAAAACCTCAATCCGCAATTCATCATCGTCGAATACGAAACCGATGGTGCCGGCGAAGCGCAGATGAATGCAGGTCTGCGCACGGATTGGACCAGCACAAATGGCAATATCCGTATCGGCGCAACCGCCATCACCGACAAGGGTGATGGTGCACGCACTGATATCGGAGCGCTGGATCTGCGCGCACAGATTGGCGAGGGCACCGAAGTGCGCGCGGAGCTGGGCGTCAGCCAATCCGAGGGCAACACCGCAACCGGCTGGATCGTCGAAGCGCAGCACCAGACGGGCAAGCTCGACGTGCTGGCCTATGCTCGCCAGCTGGATAGCGATTACGGAATTGGCCAACAGAACGCGGTCGAACAGGGTCGCCGCAAGGTTGGCGTGGATGGCCGCGTGCTGCTCACCGAAAATCTCAGCGTGCTGGGCAGTGTGTGGCAGGATGACAGCCTGACCGATGCCAGCCGCCGCCGCGCCGCACAGGCGCAGTTGACATTGCAGCGTCCGACCACGGATCTGCGTATTGGCATTGCCCATTTCGACGACCAGCTTGCCGATGGCACCACCAACACCTCGACCGTGCTCGAAGCGGGCGGGACGAAACGGCTGTTCGACGCCGCGCTTGAAATTTCGGCCAGCACCGCGATTGCGCTCGATCAGGCGGAAAGCCTCGATCTGCCTGCACGTCACCGGCTTGGCCTGCGCTATCAGCTGACACAGGATGTGCGGCTGGTGGGCACCTATGAAATTGCCGATGGCGAAAACTTCAACTCGCGTCAGCTGCGTGGCGGGGTCGAATTGACGCCGTGGCAGGGCGGTCAGATTGTCACCACGCTGGGTCAGGAAACCATCGGCGAATTTGGTAACCGTTCCTTCGCTGCATTCGGTGTGGCGCAGACCCTGCAATTGACGCCAGAGTTTGCCATCGACGCGACGGTTGATGGCAATCGCACCCTGAACGGCGCGCCCGACGTTTCCGACCTTGTGAACCCGCTGCAACCGGCGGCCAGCGGCGGTCAGTTGACCGGGGGCCTGCTGTTTGAAGATTTTACCGCTCTCACCTTGGGTGCGTCATGGCGCAAGGACCGCTGGAGCCTGACCGCGCGAGGCGAATACCGCGACGGCGAACAGGCCGACCGCACCGGCATCACCTTTGGCGGCATCCGTCAATTGGGTGAGGGCAGCGTCGCCGGATCTGGCGTCACCTGGACGAGGGCGGAAAACTTCAACGGTGCGGTTACTGAAATCTTCGATGCCAGCATTGCCTTTGCTCACCGCCCCGACGCCAGCGAAGTCGCCATGCTGGGCAAGCTGGAATTTCGCAGCGACGCGGTAACTGGCGCGGTTGCGGGCGATGTAACGGGGGCAGGGCGCACCGCGCTGATCGTGGACGGCGATGCGACGTCGCGCCGTCTGGTCGGCAGCCTTTCGACCAATTGGAGCCCGCGCGGCTGGGACGAGGACGAATTTGGCATCGACCAACAGGTGCGGCGCGACGAATACACACTGTTCGTGGGCGCGCGTTACAACTTTGATGAGTTTGGAAACACGGAATTTTCCGGGACCACAGTGCTGGCGGGTCTGGATGCGCGCCTTGGCATCAGCGACAAGTTTGAAATCGGTGCCAGCGCCACCGTGCGAGCCAATCTGGAAGATGAGGTCACCAGCTTTGCTTATGGGCCGACCGTCGGATTCTCACCTGCGCAGGACATTTTGTTGACGGTTGGCTATAATGTCGAAGGCTTCCGTGACGGAGATTTTGCCGCCGCGCGCAACACCGACAAAGGCGTTTTCGCCGCGGTGCGCCTCAAATTTGACACCGACACATTCAGTTTCCTCGGGCTGGAAAGGTAGACTTTGATGCTTACAAATCGGTCCCTGCGCAGGCTGATCGCAACCGCGCTGATGATGTTCGGGTTGATATGGTCCAATGCGGCGCAGGCGCAGGATTGTGGGCAGGCGGCGACGCAGGGTAGCGCACCGCCAAGCTGGCAGACCTATTGCTGGCTGAACCTTGCCAATTACAACGATGCCACCGCACGGTCGGCATCGGGTCAGAACCTCAGCTTCACATTGCCGGATGGCTCGATCGTTTCGTTCAACGCGCGCGTAACCGGCGGCACGGGAACGGCCTATAACAGCGTCACCGCGCCATCATGGACTGGAGCGGCGATCGGAAACTCCTCATTTATCGGCATTCCCGGTCGACCAGCCCTCTACACTGCGTCAGCCGGTACGCGCACAATTACACTTTCCGGGATCACTATCGTCCCGCCCGCCGGTGCGAGTGCTTCGGTCTTTGCGTTCATCGTCGCCGATGCAGAATCGAGCAACCAGGGCGAAACGCTGAGGATGGGCACCAATGGAGGAAACTGGCAGCTGCTGGACAGCGTGCCGCCCACCAGTGGTAACAGATTTCCCACACTTGCCGGTGTTGGCACGCGCAATGCGTCGATAACCGGGATAACGGGGACTGTCGGCGCGCATATCCTCAGCACAAGCAGCCCGACTACTGTGACGGTTGAGACCGTGGCAGGCGGACTTCAGGGGGTGATGTTCGCAGTGCGGTTTGCCTCGATCCGGTTGCAGAAGACGATCACCGGCCCGCGCGTCAATTCCGCTGACCAGTTCCGGTTTGAAATTCTTTCGACCGGCAATGGCAGCGTCATCACCAGCGGCACCACCACCGGCAGCGGCAACGGGCCGTTCTCGACCCGCCAGATTGTCATGGCCGCGGGTCTCCCGATCACTTTGCGTGAGACGATGGCTGCGGGTAGCCCCAGTAGGCTGGCGCAGTACACCTCATCTTTGACCTGCGTGAATTCCGCCGGACCAACGCGCGCGGCACTACCCAACAATCTTGCTGCGACCAGCTTCAATCTCGGTGTGCTGGAATTCGGGGAGGCGCTGGTCTGCACCTTTACCAATACGCGCCGACCAACGCCCAATCTGTCGATTACAAAGGTGAGCGCGATCATCGCGGATCCCGTCAATGGCAACACCAACCCAAAGGCAATTCCCGGTGCGCTGGTTGAATACCTTATCACGGTGTCCAACACCGGACCGGGCGCGGCCGATGCCGATAGCCTGTCCGTGGTGGATCAGGGGCCTGGCGACGTAAAGTTGTGTCGCATCGCACGCAGTGGCGGACCAATCGTGTTCAACGATCCCGGCGGCAATTCGGGCGTGACCTATGGGTTCGCGACGATCGCATCGTCGACAGACGATCTGGAGTTTTCCAACAATAATGGCGCAAGTTTCGGCTATACACCGACACCCGATGCCGACGATTGCGATACGGCGGTAACCGATTTTAGGGTTCGACCGGACGGTGCCTTTGCCAGCGGCGGGACAATTACGCTGCGAGTGCGATACATTCTGGAATAAGCTGGGCGGTTCCATGGTGAGAATGCGGACGGGCCGCACCGTGCGGCGAACCGCGCCGCGCGGCAGATTGGCTAATCAGATCATGCGGAATTCGCGCGGCTCGATCGCCTCGCTCAGCAATCCCGCATCCTCCAACGTACGCGTGATCAGATCGGTGTGGCCTGGCCGATCACCTCGTTTTGCCAGCACCCGTGCAATCCGCGCGGTAAGAATCCCTGGCTCAAACGGTTTGCGGATGTAATCTTGTGCGCCTGCATACAATGCCTGCGCCTCATCCTCCTCGCCGCGCATTGCAGTAAACATGATGACCGGAAGATCGTAAAATTGCGGGCTGCCGCGAAATTTGCGCAGCAGGCTCACCCCTGAAATACCCGGCAGACCCTGATCAAGCAGCAGGATATCGGGCCGGCGTCTATGGGCGAGTTCCCACGCGTCTTCTCCGCTGGTAACCCAGCCGCAGGCATGGCCTGCGTCGATCAGGACTTCAGTTGCAATTTCGGCGATCAGTTCATCGTCGTCGGCGATCAGGATACGGGCCATATTACGGCACCTCCTACTTTGGTTGTCTGGTAATATGCCGCCGGAATATAGGTGATTGTCCCAATAACGGCTTTGACCATCCCTCGTGTCGAATACCTAGTCATGGGGCGTGACATCGCTGCGCGCGCGCGCCACACCCGCCAGCATGATTCGCCAGCTCCAGACCGACCCGTTCCTGCCCACGCAGGGCATTCACAACCTGCGCGATTATGGCGGCTGGGCGGTGCCCGGCGGGGCACGGGTAAAGACCGGGCTGCTGTGGCGTTCGGGCCAGCACATGGAGGCGAGCGAAGCCGATCTGGACCTTCTCCATTCGCTCGACATTCGCACGATTATCGACCTGCGCGGGATCAGTGAGCGCGAGAAGTTCCCCTGCAAACGCCACCATGCCTTTGATGCGCAGGTGATCGCGTATGAGGGTGAGACAAGCAATTCACCCCCGCACGAAGGGGGCGGCGGCGCCGTATCCATGACCGCGCAGCTTGCCTTTGACCGGATGATTGCGGTCTATACGCGAATGCCGGTCAACCCAGCGATGATCGCCATGTTCTCACGCTATTTCGCGGCTTTGGATCAGAGCCCGGGGGATCAGAGCCCGGGGGATCAAGGCGTGGGGGGTGCGGATGGGCACGCCAGCCTCGTTCACTGTTTTGCAGGGAAGGATCGCACCGGGATCGCTGCCAGTCTGCTGCTGCACGTGCTTGGCGTTCACCGCGACGATGTGATCGCGGAATTCCTGCTCACCAACGATGCGCCGACCTCACACATTCTCGAACGCCAGTCATTGCCACGCATGCGCGAAGTGTACGGTGATATTCCTGGTGAGGCTCTCAACAATTTGATGGGCGTACGGCCCGAATACATTGGGACCTATTTCAGCGAGATAGAGCGCGACCACGGATCAATCGACACCTACCTTGCAAACAGCTTAGGTGTGGATGAGGCCAGGAAAGCACGTCTGCGCGCCGCCTTCGTGGCGTGACATTGCCCGTCTGTGCTCTCATATTCGTGCTTTGACAGAACTCCGACGAAAAACTTGAAAAAAGAGACGACCCATGGCCATCCATCGCACAAAGATGCTTATCATCGGCTCCGGCCCCGCAGGCTACAGCGCCGCGATTTATGCCGCTCGCGCCATGCTGGAGCCGATCGTGGTGCAGGGTCTGCAACCCGGCGGGCAGCTGACCATTACTACCGATGTCGAGAATTACCCCGGCTTTCGCGACGTGGTGCAAGGCCCGTGGCTGATGGAAGAGATGAAAGCGCAGGCCGAGCACGTCGGCACGCGCATGATGTGGGATACGATTGTGTCGGTCGATCTGGAAAACGGCCCCCCGTTCCGCGCCATCGGCGACAGCGGCGATGAATATGTCGGCGATACGCTGGTGATCTGCACCGGTGCGCAGGCAAAATGGCTGGGCGCTCCGGGCGAGATGGAACTGGGCGGCAAGGGAGTGTCGGCCTGCGCGACGTGCGACGGGTTCTTCTATCGTGGCAAGAAAGTTGCCGTAATCGGCGGCGGCAACACCGCTGTTGAAGAAGCGCTGTATCTCACCAACCATTCCGATGATGTGACGCTTATCCACCGTCGCGATGAACTGCGCAGCGAAAAGATCCTGCAGGAACGCCTGTTCAAAAGCCCGAAGACCAGTGTTCTTTGGAACAAGACGGTCAAAAGCTTCGAGGCGGGAGAGAACGGTGCGCTGCATCACCTCGTGCTGGAAGACACACAGACCGGAGAGTTATCTACGCTGGAAGTGGACGGTGCGTTCGTCGCGATAGGCCATGCTCCTGCTACCGAATTGTTCAAAGGAAAGCTGGCGATGGACGATGCGGGCTATCTCGATGTTGAGCCCGGCACGCCCAAGACCGCGATTCCCGGCGTATTCGCCGCTGGTGACGTAACTGATCACGTCTATCGTCAGGCGGTGACGGCAGCGGGCATGGGCTGCATGGCGGCGCTGGATGGCGAACGTTTCCTTGCCGCGAGAAAAGACGCTGACGTCCCGGTTGAGGCGGAAGCGGCCGAGTAAAAAATCCGGCCCTATCTGAACACTACCATCGCTGCGTGCAGGATAAGCGCAATCAGCACCAGACTGGAAAGCAGAAACAGCACGAACCGGATCATCACCTTGTTCGCAGTCACTTGCACCAGACTGTGAACGACGCGCAGGCCAAGATAGAGCCACGCCAGAAAGGCGTTCATCCCATCGCCCTGGCCCAAGATCGCAAGCACGATGGCAACCGCGTAAAACACTGTAGGCTGTTCATGCAGGTGGTTGTAGTTATGGGCTTTCCACTGCACGTTTTCGGGCAATTTCGCGTCCAGCAGGCCGATTTGTCGCGCTTCGTCAGGCTGGATATGCGCGCGCTGCATCGCCGGGATGCGAGTGATGTACATCCATGCCCAGATGATCATCGTCCAGATCATCAGCGCGACGGCGGGTTGCAGGATGTCCATGCCCATCAGGATTATGCTTTCTCTCATGTGTCGAACCGCCCCCGGTCAGCCCGGAAGCGCGGAAGGATCGGCAAACAGGGTCGCCATCACGGCGCGGATTGCGAGTGCAATCAGCACGATGGACCCGGTCAGGAACAGGCCGAAACGTACCGGGATCGAGTTGACCAGAATCTGCCACAGCGAATGCACGACGCGCACTCCGACATACGCCCAGGCCAGCAGCACATCGATTGCAGCGGGGCCGGTCAGCGCGATGATCATGACAACGGCATAAAACAGCGTTGGCTGTTCATGCAGGTGAGTGTGGTTGTGGGCGGGCCAGTTTGCCTTGTCCGGAATTACGCCTTCCAGATCGTTGCCGCGCACGCCCTGTTTGTCGGGCAGTACCGACTTGTCCTCGATCTTTGCAATCGCGCCAAAACGCGCTGGAATGATCCAGAGCAGGATTACCAGCGTCCACACGACAAGCACGGCAGCCGGGGCAAGGAATTGAGCTAACATGGATAGAGGCCCCTGTTTTGACCCGTTTTGTGCGAGCGCGGCGAAGGATTGTCAATTGCAACCTATTTGGCGGAAAGCACATGCAGTTGGAAATAGCCGAGTTTTCCGGTGGTGGATCGAAAGGTCAGGCCGCGCGCTGCGGCCACGCCTGCGGCAACTTCGGGCAGATTTGCGCGCGCCTCCACATGGAACTTCGCCAACCACGCGTGCAGCCCGGCGCGCAACGGGCGCGGCAACCCGGCAAGGTCTCCGAAATCGACGATGTGCAATTCGCCGCCCGGAGCCAGATGCGCGGCAGCATGATCCAGCGCGCCTTGCCAGTCGGGGATCATCGACAGCGAATAGGACAGGATGATCCGCTCAAATCCATCCTCTCCCAGCAATTGCGCACTGTCAAAGGAGCACGCGTCGCCCACGTGCAGCACAGCACCATCGCCCACGGACTTGCGCGCATTTTTGAGCATTTCCTCGGAAATATCCAGGCCGAACAGCCGCACGCCGGGCCATCGCCTTGCCGTCACCGCCATATTGCGCCCGGTCCCGCAGGCGATCTCCAGCACGCGCATACCGGCTTGCGCGTCCAGCCCCTCGATCAGGGTATCGCGCCCGAACAGGTAATATTTGCGCGTCAGGTCATAGATATGGCGCTGGCCCCTATAGACGCTGTCCATCAAAGCCGCGTGGCCGGTTTGAGCAGTTTGTGAAGCCATCATGCCAGCTCGTAAACGTGGACGCCGCCATAGATGGAGGACCGATCGTTCGCTGTCAGCTGCGCCGATTGCTCCTCAAGATAACGCCATTTCGAAAGGATCGCGTCGTCCAGCCTCCCCGGCAGCATTGTCGGTTCCGCCGCTGTGCGGAACAGGACGCGCGCACCGGGACGCGACGAGGCGGTGATCCGGCCCCACAGCTCATCCAACTGCGCATCGTTCATCCAGTCCTGCGCATCCAGCAGCACGAACCGGTCCATCGACGCCGTCTCGCGATCCCCGATCCATTGAACCATATTGGCCTGCACCACGTCCAGCCGCTCAATCCGTTCGCGCATCATTTCCCAGTTGGCGCGTTGCAGATAAGGCGGCAACGGCGCGTCGCCGGTGCGACTGTAGCCCCGGCCAAATGCCTGCCAGGCGAAGTAATTGTCCTTCACCTCAAAATCGCAAGCGAGCTTTTCCAGCCGGCGGCGCAGCACCTCTGCCATGCGCTCATCGCCCGCCAGTTCAGTGTATTGTGCTGGCGGAATGCCGAGGCCGAACAGTGAGGCGGGCTGATCCGTCAGCCAGCGTACGAATTTCTTGTCGAACACCGGGGCCAGCTCGCGTTCGAACACGGCTCGTTGTTCCTCCATCGTCTGCGCCTGAAGCAGCTTGCCAAGGTCGATCTTGTACAGTTTCGCAAACAGGTGAGCGAGGCCGATGAAATTGCCCAGCAGTCCCTTGCGATACAGTCCCTTGGTGAAATAGCTGATCCGGCGTCGGCCGCGCAGATCGCGCTTTTCCCAATACTTGCGGCTTTGATCATCCAGATGCGGGGCAATCATTTGCTCGTAGACGCTTCTTGTTTTCCTGATGGTCTGCGTGCGCGAAGAACCGGTGGAAACGCTCATAATTGGGCAGGTGCCGGATCGCCGTGATCTTCAACTGACCCAGTGCGACATGCGCGGGATTGAGGTCCACGGCGGTCACCTGCGCGGGGTCTGCAGTAAGATACGACAGCGCGTTGCAACTGCCACTGGCAATGCACATCAGGCGACTGTCCGGCTCGATTGCGAGGCCCTGCATATCGACCACGGGGTCTTCCCAGATCTGGGCGTAGACCAGCCCATTGAAGGCAAGGGCAAACGCCTTGTCGAGCAATTTATCCTTGGCGCTGGCGTCCTTGCGGATCACCGCATCGGCAATGATACGCTTGGGAACGGGCTGGGTGATACGTTGCGATTGTGCGGCCATTTTTGCTAGTGCGCCTTCTTATCGGGAACCTGATGATCCGGCATATTCGCCGTGCATGTCGGTAATGTGACGGTTTCCAACAGGCTACCCGGAGCCTGCGATTGTCTGGGCATAGCGTGCTGGATCTGCATTGCCGCCAGTCAGCATGATAACGGTGCCATCATCCAGCGGCACCTTGCCTGCCAGCGCGGCGGCGAGGGCGGCCGCGCCACCTGGCTCTATCACCATGCACAAATTGGCAAAGGCCCAGCGTTGCGCGTCTCGCACCTCTTCATCGGTCACGGTGACGCCCGGTTCGGCGCGCGATTGGAGCACGGCAAGATTGATGGATTTGGTCGCGGTGGGTTGCAGCGCGTCGCAGATGGTTGTTGGAGCATCGTCGCCCACATGCACGATTTTCCCGGCGTTGAGCGCTTGGCCGACCATGTCCCAGCCTTCGGGTTCGACCACATGGATCTCCGCCTCCGGGCATGCCAGCGCCAGTCCGGCCGCCAGCCCGCCACCTCCGCAACACGCAACCAGTCGGGAGGGCGACCGGCCCAATTGCGCGGCAATCTCGATCCCGGCAGAGCCTTGCCCCTCGATCACCCACGGATCGCCGAACGCGTGGACAAGCGTGCCGCCATTCTCCTTAATCAGTCGCGCGGCGACTTCATCGCGGTCCTCTCCGGGCCGGTCATACAGCACAATCTGCGCCCCCAGCGCGCGCGTGCCCGCCAGTTTCACCTCAGGCGCATCGCGCGGCATCACTATGGTCGCCGCGATGCCCAGCTTGCGTGCCGCCCATGCGACGCCCTGCGCGTGATTGCCGGAGGATACCGCGACCACGCCGGCGGCCCGCTCGCTTTCGGAAAGGTTGGATAATCGCCACCATCCTCCGCGGATCTTGAATGCGCCGATGGGTTGCAGGGTCTCGGCTTTGACCCACACCGGCTGGCCGGCAATCTCAACAGTCAGCAGTGGGGTGGGCGGCAGGATGGCCGCAATGCTGAGCGCTGCGGCGCATGTGCCCGCATGATCCGGCGTTCGTGCAATGGCGGTTTCTCGATCAGTCACAGGCCCACCGCCCCGTGGTCGTGACACACATGACACACTGTCCAGGAGGACAAATCCGCCTTGCCGCCAATCCAGCCGGATACCGCACACGGGTCTGCCGCGAAAAGCGCCGCAAGAACGCTTCGTGCGGGTCGAACATTGCTGGACTGAAACTCTGCCATGCCATCGCCTTACAACCTGCACGATCAGTAGGAAATGCCGGATCGTTTGAGGCTGCCCGCGCATTGCACTAAGAGCGCGCAAGAATTGAATTGGAAAGGCGTAGGTTATGTCGAAAGTGTCAAACACCGTGCTGGTGATCGGAGCAGGGGGCGTCAGCTCGGTCTGCGTCCACAAAATGGCGTTCAACGCCTCGATCTTCCCCCAAATCCACCTTGCGAGCCGGACGAAATCAAAGTGCGATGCGATCGCCGCCAGCGTTAAGGAACGCTGCGGGGTGGACGTTGCGACTTACGAGATCGATGCCGAGGAAGTGCCCGCGATGGTCAATCTGATCCGCAAGATCGGCGCGACTCACGTCGTCAACCTCGCGCTGCCCTATCAGGATCTGCCGATCATGGACGCCTGTCTTGAGGCCGGTGTGCACTATCTCGACACCGCCAATTACGAGCCCAAGGACGAGGCGAAGTTCGAATACAAATGGCAGTGGGCCTATCACGACCGGTTCAAGGATGCCGGACTTATGGCGCTGCTGGGCAGTGGTTTTGATCCCGGCGTCACCAGCGTGTTCACCATGTGGCTGAAGAAGCACAAGCTTAAGACGATCCGCACGCTGGATATCCTTGATTGCAACGGCGGCGATCACGGTCAGGCATTCGCGACCAACTTCAACCCGGAAATCAACATCCGCGAAGTGACCGCGCCTGCGCGCCATTGGGAAAACGGTGAGTGGGTTGAGACACCCGCGATGCAGGTGAAGACCGAGTTCGATTTCGAGGCGGTCGGGCCGAAAAACGCCTATCTGATGTATCACGAGGAGCTGGAAAGCCTCGCGAAATTCGTGCCCGAAATGGAGCGCGCGCGGTTCTGGATGACGTTCGGTGATGAGTATATCAAACACCTCACCGTGCTCCAGAATGTCGGCATGACCAGCATTGAGCCAGTGCGGTATCAGGGCAAGGAAATCGTGCCCCTGCAATTCCTCGCTGCCGTTCTGCCCAAACCCGAGAGTCTTGGGGAGACGACCAAGGGTAACACCAATATCGGCTGCATCGCCACCGGCGAGGCACTGGATGGATCGGGCGAGAAGACGTTCTACATCAAGAATATCTGCAGCCACGAGGCCGCCTATGAGGAAACCGGCAATCAGGCCGTCAGCTACACCACCGGCGTGCCCGCGATGATTGGCGCGGCGATGATGGTGACCGGCAAGTGGTCGGGCGAGGGCGTGTTCAACATCGAGGAAATGGACCCAGATCCGTTCATGGCGATGCTGAACGAACACGGCCTGCCGTGGACGGTCGAGGAGCTGGACGGGCCGGTGAGGTTTTAGGGTTTTGGTTCGCGCAGGGGACGCAGAGGAGCAGAGGCCGCAAAGTGCGCGAGTCTCGATTGATGCGCTTTCTTCGATCGTGATCGAAGAAGCGATTGGCATCCATCGTGAACTCGGACCCGGCCTGTTCGAGACCGTGTATGAGACTGTCCTGGCGGGCCGACTTGAAAAGCGTGGATTGTGCGTTGAACGACAATTTCCAGTACCCATTGAATTTGATGGCCACGCCTTTGGCGCGGCATTCAAGATTGATATTCTTGTGGAATCCCGCCTCATCCTTGAAATCAAGTCCGTCGAGATGCTCAGCAAAGCCCATGCCAAGCAATTGCTGACATACCTTCGCCTATCCGACCAGCCAGTAGGGCTGCTTATGAATTTTTCCTCTGCGACAATGAAAGAAGGCATCAGGCGGATGGTCAACAATTACCGCCCTGACTGACAGCCCTTTGCGTTCTCTGCTCCTCTGCGTCCCCTGCGCGAAACAATAAAGGACCGACTTTCAGATGCAAACCAAAGCCGGTGATCCGGGTGCCTTCGCCAAATTCGACCTCTCCCGTGTCGAAAGTCCCGCATTCGTGGTGGACGCGGCGAAGCTGCGCGCAAATTGTCAGGTGCTCGCCGACGTGCGCGATGCCGCCAGCACCGATGGTGCCGACATCAAGGTTTTCGCGGCATTGAAGGCTTTCAGTATGTGGTCGGTCGCGCCGATCATGGGCGAATATCTGGACGGCGTCTCCACCTCCGGCCTGTGGGAAGCACGACTGGCTTCCGAGTTCTACGATGGCGAGATCGCGACCTATTGCGCCGCGTACAAGCCTGAGGAGCTTGAGGAAGTCTGCCGCCTTTCGGATCATGTGATCTTCAATTCGCCCGGCCAGATGCGGCGTGCCGCGCTGATCCTTGACCACGCAGCGACCACGGGGGGAGATGTGTCGGTTGGCCTGCGCATCAATCCGCAGGTCGCCACTGGCGAAGTTTCCAAATACGATCCCTCCGCGCCCGGTTCGCGATTGGGTTTTCCGCTCGACCAGTTGAGCGAGGAACATATGGAAGGCGTGGAGGGCATCCACTTCCACAATCTGTGCGAACAGACCTTCGAGCCGCTGCGAGCAACGTGGGACCGCGTCTTCGACGTGATTGAGCCGTATTTTGGTCAGCTTAAATGGATCAACATGGGTGGCGGACACCACATCACCCGCGCCGATTACGAGCGCGATGAACTGGTCGAATTCCTGAAAGACGCCGCTGCGGATACCGGCGCGCAAATCATCCTCGAACCGGGCGAGGCAGTCGCGCTGGACGCAGGGATACTCGTGGGCACGCTGCTCGACACATTCCTCAACGAAGTGCCCGTTGGTATCACCGATATCAGCGCCACCTGCCACATGCCCGATGTGTTGGAGGCGCCCTATCGCCCCGCCATGCTTGGTGAATTGCAGGACGACAGCATTCCCATTCGGCTCGGCGGGCCGTCATGCCTCGCAGGCGATGTGATCGGCGATTATCGCCTGCCAGTGGCGGCAGAGGCGGGCGCGCGTTTCGCCTTCCTCGATCAGGCGCATTATTCGATGGTGAAGACCAACACCTTCAACGGCGTGCAATTGCCCGGCATCTGGCTGTGGGACAGCGAGACCGATGCGCTCGAATGCATCAAGCGGTTCGATTACGAGGATTTTCGCAACCGGCTGAGCTGAGCAACGATGGCCGCGTCATACGCCGCGCCGCCCGAACCCTCTGCTCAGTCCGACCGACTTGTCCAGATCGCGCGCGTCATAAGGGCCACTCTGACCGAGCGGGCGCCCGCGTTCAGTCTGGTTGATGGCCAACGCCAGTCGAGCAAGCGCGGTAAATTGCTGCGCGGCTTCCTCCACCCGCTCCCGGTCACGCGCGCCATCCAGTGCGCCGCTTTCGAACAGGTCGCCGCTTTGCACCGCGACGATTACCGAGCCGCCCTGAAACAAGGCGCGCATCGCATCGCCATCGAACGCCCGTTCCACGGCAACCAGATGCTCGACATAGGAAGGATGGACCAGCACCCGCGCCTCCACCTGATCGTCGCTGTAAAGCTGGAAAACGTCCTCGAACGCGGGGTGGACCTGATCGACCAGGGAGAGCCTGTGGCCCGAAAACGTGACGTGATCCTTAGCCGCGCCAAAGCCAAGCCATTTGCGATGCTCGCCCGCGCGTTGCAGCAGCGTTGTGGAATGGAACGGGCGGCCAAACTCCATCTCGATCAATGCGCCGCGAAACACTGTAACCCAGCGCTGGTTCTTGCCCGTACCCTCACGCCGTTCCAGCCAGACCTCATAAAGCCGGAAGCGGTGGCCCTCCATCTTGCCAGACCAGCAATCCTCCAGCGTCCGGCGATCATGACTTGGCAGCAATCCGTATTTGAGCGCGACCGGCAATTCTTCGCCCGGCGTCACATCATGTTCGTATGACACGCCAAGGCTGCGTGCGATGGCGGAATTGATGCCGACCTTGATCGCCCTTTTCGCCTCGGCAATGGGAAGATAGCCGAAAACAGCAACGCCGATCACCAGCGCCGTCGAAACGAGCGCGCCGAACACCCCGTCCCAGTCGGTTGCCAACCACATAAATGCGATCATTCCGGCGGCAATTGCGCCTCCCCCAATCCAGCGGGCCTTGGCCCTCTGCATCGCATAACGTCGCATTGCCGATTGATCGGACAGCCATTGTCCGAGTTCGCCGTGCATCAATTGATCGACATCCACGTGCATTATGCGCCTGCCGCTGTCCTGGTGAGGTTGTGATCCTTTAACCACTATGTGCTACTATAGTCGCAAGTCGTTAAACAGGGGTGTGACTTCAACAGGGGTTTGACAATGGTTGAGATTTTCGGGTGGTTCTGGACTTCGGCGATTGTCGTAATCAGCGTGGCGCTCGTCTTTTTGCTGATCGGTATTTACAATCAGCTTGTGAGCCTGCGCCAGAACGTCAATCAGGGTGTGGCCGATATTGATGCGCAGCTGCGCCAGCGCCACGATCTGATCCCCAATCTGGTTGAAACGGTGAAGGGGTACGCCGGACACGAAACGGGCACTCTGAAAGCTGTGATCGCCGCGCGCAACAAGGCGGCCAGCGGCAGTCCCACATCTGGCGATGAACGCGGACTGCGTGTAGCGCTCGATAATCTGCTGGCACTGGGGGAGGATTACCCTGACCTGCGCGCGAGCGAGAATTATCAGGAATTGCAGCGCGAACTGGCCGATATAGAGGACAAGCTCGCCGCCGCCCGCCGCGCGCTGAATGCCGCCGCGGCGCGTTTCAACAGCGCGCGTGAGGCGTTTCCGGCGGTGCTGTTTGCAGGGCTGCTCGGATTTCAGGCCGCCGATTTCAACCGGCTCGACGATAGCGAGCGCGGCAGCGTCGATCAGGCCCCGAAGGTGGCGTTCTGACTGGCTGGAACCGATGTGATTTCACAACATATTGCTTGCATAAAGCCGCATAATCTCTATCTGCGCTCTTCCTCTGCCCCAAGGGACATTTACCGCAAGGCAGGCTCATAACCGTTTGGTTAAACACTGAACCTTTAGGGGGTCCCTTGAATTGCTCCAATTTTCAGACGCCAAGGCCGTAGCGACCGCTCTTTCGCCGGACGAGCCCATTATCCTGAACCGCCCGCATGCTGCGCGGCGGGCGGCGAAGTTTTTCGTCGACCGGTTTCCGGGCAAGGTGCTCTACGCGGTCAAGGCCAATCCGGCGCCCGACCTGATCGAGGTTTTGTGGGATGCGGGCGTGACCCATTACGACGTCGCGTCCATCGCGGAAGTGCGGCTGGTGCGCGGCATCCTGCCCGATGCGCAATTGTGCTTCATGCACCCGATCAAGACTTCGGCTGCAATCATCGAGGCGTATCACACTCACGGCGTCAAGACATTCAGCCTCGACAGTGCCGAGGAGCTGGAGAAGATTGTCGAGGCGTGCCGCAACCCTGAAACCGGCGATCCCGCGAAGGATCTGCGGCTGTGCGTCCGTCTGCGCGTCTCTTCCGAATATTCGGAACTCAGCCTTGCATCCAAATTCGGCTGCGACCTGACAGAGGCACCCGTGCTGCTGCGCGAGGCGCGCCAGCATTGCGACTGGCTGGGTATCTGCTTCCATGTGGGCAGTCAGGCGATGACGCCGTTTGCCTTTGTGCAGGCGCTGGATCGCACCCGTGCCGCAATTGCCGAGGCCAGCGTGGTGATCGACATGATCGATGTGGGCGGGGGCTTTCCCAGCGTGTATCCGGGGATGGAGCCGCCGCCGCTGGAAGATTACTTCTCGATCATTCACCAGCACTTCTACGCGCTGCCGATTGCCTATAACGCGGAACTGTGGTGCGAGCCGGGCCGCGCGTTGAGTGCGGAATATTCCAGCATGATCGTTCAGGTTACGAAGCGTCGCGGGAATGAGCTTTACATCAACGATGGCGCCTATGGTGCGCTGTACGATGCGGCGCATGTCGCGTGGCGCTTTCCCGTGGCAGCGCTGGAAGATGACCTGCGCGATGCGGTCGAGGATTTCGCATTCTATGGCCCGACCTGCGACGATGCCGACTACATGGCCGGCCCGTTCCCGCTGCCCGGCGACATTCAGGCAGGCGACTATATCGAGATCGGAATGCTGGGCGCATACGGCGCGGCGATGAAAACCGGCTTTAACGGCTTTGGCAACGCGCAATGCGTGATCGTGACCGACGAGCCGATGCTGAGCCTGTTCAACGGCACCCGCGTACGCGAAGCCAGCGATAATGTGGTGAATTTGCGTTGATCGCCTGAAACAATCTCGTGGTGAGGAGAAAAATGATCTCTCCCAAAAACGTTACGAGGGTGGTCTATCCAACGTTTTGAGTTTGCGCGCTTGGAAAGCGAAACGTGCAGCCTTGCCAACGTCGCCTTGAAATGACGCATTAACGATACCGCCCACTACCGAACCGATGACTGGCACAATCATACCGGCGCGGCTCCGAAAGCTGGCAAAGGCGATTGCACGAGAAATTCGCTCAACCACCTGATCCACGATCGGGGTGATGGTATCGTGACTGGCGTCGGTGAGTTGGCCCTCGGTTCCGATGCCGTTCTCAAGTTCCGCAATACGCAAAGTGCGTTCATCGGCATTATCAAGCGCGGCCAATTCCAGAATTTGCAGCCGGAATAGCTTTTCCGCTGGTCCATCCCCGGCAAAACCATAGGCGCGGCCGGTATCGCGAATTGTGCGCAAGGCAATGGCAATGGTCGCCGGAATATCCGCGCTCATGGAAACGGCGCCGCCAAGCCCCGCTGCCATCCCGGTCGAAGCGCTTATACCGCTTGCAGCTTTGGCAACATTCTTCGCAGCCTGATTTGCAGCCTGCAGATCATCGGTGTCGTGTTTGAAATCGCCACGCGGCGGAAGGCCAACCGCCTTGTCCAGGCCTTTCAACACCCCTTCGACCAAGCTATCAGGGACGATGCCTGCCAACGCCTTGCCAAATGGGTGGGTCAGTCGCTCGATCCCGCGCCCGAGACGCGAGGGTTTGGCCTGCCGAAATGATGCTTGTTCGCTTTGAATGTCCATAGGTTATCAATGGCGCATCGGGGAAGACGTTCCCCACTTCGTCAGTCAGTCAGTCATTGCTGTCTGGACGACAAACTTGGGCACAGCGCCATCACGTCCATACTCAGGATCAATCGAACCCCACAAACCGCGCTGCATCGTCCACGCTCTTGCGCTCGCTTACCACCGCGTTCGCCGGGAAGTCCGGATCGGGCCACCCCAGCGCGACGGCTTTCATGATGACCTGATCGTCGGGTATTCCTGCGTGTTCGCGCACCACGGGGCTTTGCATGATGCCTTGCGAATTGATGACACAGCCAAGCCCGCGCGACCAAGCGGCGTTGACCAGCGCCGTTGTCACCGCGCCGCAATCGAAGGCGGTGTCGTCACTGCCCGATAAATCGCGATCATAGGCGATAATGACGCACACCGGCGCATCGAACTGGCGGAACCCGCGCAAGACCCAATCTTGCCGCGCGTCCTTGTCATCGCGTTCGATCCCCATGGCGCTGAAAAGCTGTTTTGCGACGCCGATCTGGCGTTCGCGGTGGACGCCTGCAAAGGGCTCTCCGCGGCGAAATTCGCGACTGTCAGGTTCGCCCGCCAGAATGCGTTCTGTGTTGCCGCGGCGAATGCGGTCAAGCGGCTCTCCGGTGATGATGTGAAAGTGCCACGGCTGCGTGTTCATGCTCGTGGGCGAACGCATGGCGAGCGTCAGCACCTCCTCAATCAGCGCGCGCGGAACCTGCTTGTCGAGGTACCCGCGAATGGAACGCCGCCCGAGGACGACCTCATCGAATGACATTGAAGGGGTGGGTGTTCCGCTGTCCATGGGTGACCTCTTATACTGATTTGAGAGGCCTGTGCCCGGACATCAGCCGCAGTTCAACCCGCTCCCGCTCATGCCGCCTCTGCCAGCCCCATCTCCAGCCGGTCCCAGATTTCCACCAGCGCCTCTGTCAACTCGTCCATCATTGGTTCCGAGTGGTGCGGGCCGGGGGTGAAGCGCAGGCGCTCTGTGCCGCGTGGCACGGTGGGAAAGTTGATCGGCTGAACGTAGACGCCGTATTCGGCCAGCAGGATATCGCTGATCTTCTTGGCATGCACCGGATCGCCGACCATCAGGGGCACGATGTGGGTTACGCTGTCCATCACCGGCAGGCCGGCCTCGGCAAACTTCAGTTTCAGCATGGCGGCGGCGCGGTGCTGTGCGTTGCGTTCAACACTCGATGATTTGAGGTGCTTTACCGATGCCAGCACGCCCGCGACCAGCACGGGGCTGAGCGAGGTGGTGAAGATGAAGCCGGGCGCATAGGACCGGATGCAGTCGATCACGCGGGTATCGGCAGCAATATAGCCGCCCATCACGCCGAACGCCTTGCCCAGAGTGCCCTCGATGATGTCGATCCGGTCAGCCGCGTGGTCGCGCTCCGATATGCCACCGCCGCGCGCGCCGTACATGCCGACCGCGTGGACCTCGTCGATATAGGTCAGGGCGTTGTATTTCTCGGCAAGGTCGCAGATCGCGTGCACGGGCGCGACATCGCCCTCCATCGAATAGACGCTCTCAAACGCAATCAGCTTGGGCACCTTGGGGTCTTCGGCGGCGAGCAATTGTTCGAGATGCGCCACATCGTTGTGGCGGAACACGCGCTTCTCACAGCCGGAATTGCGGATACCGGCGATCATGCTGGCGTGGTTCAGGGCGTCGGAAAAGATAACGCATCCCGGCAGCAGTTTCGCCAGCGTGGACAGCGTCGCATCGTTGGAGACATATCCGCTGGTGAACAGCAGCGCGCCTTCCTTGCCGTGCAGGTCCGCCAGTTCGCGTTCCAGCTCGACATGGAAATGCGTGTTGCCGCCGATATTTCGCGTGCCGCCCGATCCTGCGCCGACATCGTGCAGTGCCGTTTCCATCGCGGTGATGAC
Organism: uncultured Alphaproteobacteria bacterium; assembly: GCA_963838365.1. Taxonomy (GTDB): domain Bacteria; phylum Pseudomonadota; class Alphaproteobacteria; order Sphingomonadales; family Sphingomonadaceae; genus Erythrobacter. Next base: position 159,157 of record CAWIQR010000012.1, on the reverse strand, counting down.
TTTTTCGTGCTGGCCCATCGCGAGGTAATCGTTGGAGCACCACACCGTAATCGGCTTTGGCCCGTTATGACCGTGGAAACAGCGCGCATTGGGATAGGCACCCTTGTTGCGCATGATATCGATGAAGACGCGATAACGGCCTTCCTCGTGGAGACGGTCAATCGCCTGGTCGAAGATCTGATCGTAATTCACGTCTCACGCTCTTGCTGCGGGCGGCCACGCGGCGGTGCGCGCGGCCATACAGGGATGAAATACCAATCCTGTAACCGCTTGGCCCCGGATAGTTTCATGCGATAATTAGGTCAGCGTGATCGGTTTTGCCACTGCGATCTTTGCGAGTGATTTGCAGGTTTGGTCTAAAACGCTTCGACCGGGCCAAAATCGCGCGCGGCGAGCGCGGTTTCAAGCCCTGCGGCGCGCTCCAACGGTCCGGTAACGATGAAGCGATTGGGCGATGGTGTACTGAAATCTTGCCCTTCGAGCAAAGACACGATGCGCCGCGCAATCCCCTCGCTGCCATCGGCGAGGCGCAAGTCGGGCGACAGGTCGAAGTCACCCACGGCGACATCCATCAGTTCCTCGCGCAGCAATGGGAAGTGCGTGCAGCCCAGCACGATATGGTCCATCCGCGCTCCCTGCTCCTGCGCGAACAAACCGGCAAGGGCGGCCCTCAGTACGCGCCGATCCACTGTGCCGCCGCGCAGTTTGCGCTCGGCTTCATCCACCAGATCAGGGGCTGCGTGGCGCAGCAGCGTCTTGCCATTGGCAAAATCGCGCTCCAGATCATCGACGTAGCGCTGGCGAATGGTCGCCTGCGTGCCCAGCAGCCCGATCACCCCGGTTTTGCTGGCGAGCGCCGCAGGCTTGATCGCAGGCACAGTGCCGACAATCGGAATTTCGAGGACTTCGCGCACCATGCCGAGCGCAATGGTGGAGGCGGTGTTGCAGGCGATGCAGGCGAGGCGCGGCTGGAACCGCTCGCTCATCCGGCCCAGCAATCCGGCCACGCGCGCGGCAATCTCCGCCTCGTTCTTGGTGCCATAGGGCAGCCCGGCAAAATCGGCGGCATAGATCACCGGCGCATCGGGCAGCACACGGCGCAGCGCATCGTAAACGGTCAATCCGCCCACGCCGGAGTCGAAGATCAGGATGGGGGATGATGCGTCCAATTTGGTCAAACCCGTTCGTGCTGAGCTTGTCGAAGCACTGCACTTCTTCTAGCTCGTTGGCCTCTTAAAGAAATACAGCCCGTGGACAAGCTCAGGGCGGACGGAGCGCAATTTGGAACCGATATTTGCAGCAATGCTGGGCTTTCTTGCCGGTTCGGTTCCGTTCGGGCTGATCCTGACGCGTGCGGCGGGGTTGGGCGATGTGCGCTCCATCGGCAGTGGCAGCATCGGCGCGACAAATGTGCTGCGTACCGGTAACAAGGGTTTGGCGGCGGCGACCGTGCTGCTCGATGCCGCCAAAGGCGCGGTGCCGGTGCTGATCGCCGCAAACGTGTGGCCGGGGACCGAAGGAATTGCGGCTGTTGCTGCGGTCGCCGGGCATTGTTTCACCCCGTGGCTGCGGTTTAAAGGAGGCAAGGGATTTGCCACCGCCGCCGGAGTGCTGCTGGCGCTGGCATGGCCGGTGATGTTGATTTGCGCGGCAATCTGGGCGGCGACGCTGGCGATCAGCCGCATTTCCTCGGTGTCTTCGATGGTGACGGTTGTGGCTGCGCCGCTTGTCGCCTGGGCGCTTGGATATCCGGCAGTCATCGCCGCGCTCGTCGCGATTGCGGCGATAGTGCTGATCCAGCATCGCGCCAATATCGGGCGGCTTCTGCGCGGTGAGGAACCGCGGATTGGGAGCAAGAAGCAGTGATTTCCTGCGCAGGCGGTAGCCCTGGTCAGTCCGGCGCGATGCTGATGGAGATCCCCGCCTTCGCGGGGACGCGCTGATGGCAGGTCTGACCCAGGCAGAGGCATTTGCCCGCATCCGGTTGCTGCGTTCGCCCAATATCGGACCGGTCAGCTATCGCGCGTTGCTTGCGCGTTTTGGTTCGGCGGAAGCGGCGATTGCGGCGCTCCCCGATCTCGGCAGCCGGGGAAAGACGCCCTATCGACCCGCTCCAACCGACCGGATCGAGCGCGAGATTGAGGGCGTGCGGGCGGCGCGTGCGCGGTATCTGTTCCACGATCAGCCCGATTACCCCGCGCTGCTGGCGGAACTGGACAGCGCGCCGCCGATCATCACCTGTCGCGGCAATCTGGCGCTTGCATCGCGCCCATGCGTCGCGATGGTGGGTGCGCGCAACGCCTCGGCAGCGGCGGTGAAGCTGGCGCGCGATTTCGCCAGCGGCTTTGTCGAAGCGGGATTCACGGTCGTATCGGGCCTTGCTCGCGGGATTGACGGGGCGGCGCACGAAGGCGCGTTTCCGCACACCATTGGCGTCATCGCCAGCGGGATCGACATCGCCTACCCCCCGCAGCACGCAGACTTGCAGGAACGCATCGCGACAGACGGCCTGCTGATCGCCGAACAGCCGCCGGGCACCGAGCCGCGCGGGCGTCATTTTCCCAGCCGCAACCGCATCATTGCAGGCCTCGCCAGCGGGACACTGGTGGTGGAGGCCGCGCCCAAATCCGGCACGCTCATCACCGCGCGGCTGGCGGGCGAGGCCGGGCGCGAAGTTATGGCGATCCCCGGCTCGCCGCTTGATACGCGCAGCCTGGGGTGCAACCAATTGATCCGCGATGGTGCGGTGCTGGTGCAATCGGTTGAGGAGGTGATCGAACTGCTCGAAGGGTTCACCGGCGCACCGCGTTCAACCTTTCGGGTGGAAGAGTCGGGCGCTCCGTTCGACTATGCCGAACTCAGCAAGCTGGAATGGGGCGAGGGGAAGGGGGGCGATCCGGCCAACGATATCGCTCGCCTGCTGACCAAGGCTCCGGTCGCGGTGGATGAATTGATCCGCCAGTCCGGCACCAGCGCGGCGGCGGTGCACATGGCGCTGCTGGAACTGGAACTGTCGGGCGAACTGGAGCGTCACGCAGGCGGCGCGGTCAGTCTTTCCGGTCAGGGGCTGTGAAGCGGAAGCGACGCCTGCCGGCCCCTCATTCATTGTTCATGTTGCGCTGATTACTTCTGAGCCTTCATGTGGTTGTTTGGGGGGTTCAATATGCGCAGGTCTATCGCAATCGCGTGTTCGGCGGCACTCATCTTGCCGAGCGTTTCCAGCGCCAGTTTCGCGCAGCAGTCGGGTGAAAGCACCGTTCCTGCGCCCAGCCGCGGCGAAGGATATTGCCGCCTGCCCGCGCCGCTGCCCGATCTGGGGCCAGAGGCTGCCGAGCAACAGCCGAACCAAGACACCTATCTCGCCGAGCCAGCTCGCCCGGTTCCTGAAATGGCACCGCCTCCGCCGCCACCCCCGCCGATCGCTGCGCCGCGCGCCTTGGATGACAGTTCATCGGCTGCAATCACCGTCACCGGCAGCCGTGTGACGACCATGGACATGGAAAGCGCCAGCCCCGTGGCCGTTATCGGCTCTGAAGAGGCGGCGTCCGCCCCATCGGACACATCCCGTCCGGTGCCGATACCGCCGCCCGGTCGCAGACCGCCGCCGCGCCCTCAGCCTCAACCGCAATCGGGCCTGCTGACAGCGGGCGAGCATGACGATCTGCTCAACTCCCGAACTCTATGCCGATTATGTGCGCAACAGCGGCGTCGGCCAGACCGTGCGCGATCTGCCAAAGGTCGACACCGGCCGGATGCTGACTGTCGAACTGCGCGATGGGAAGGGCCGCGCTGTGCCCTTTGCCGAGGTTGAGCTGCGCTGTTCCGATGGCAACTCGCTCAAACTGAACACGGTTGCCGATGGCAGCGTGGTGTTCTTTCCCGAACACGACACCTTGAGCCAACAGGTTTGGGTGCGCGCGGGCGGCAGTGATTGGCGCATGGTCACGCTGTCCTCCGATCCGGGGTCGCAGACAGTCAAGATAATATCCCGCAAACCTGCACCTCAGGTGGCAAAGCTCGATCTTGCACTGGTGGTCGACGTGACGGGATCGATGTCGGATGAACTGCAATTCCTGCAAGCAGAACTCGCCACCATCGTCAGCGATCTGAAACAGCGGCATAGCGAACTCGATATCAGGGTCGGGTTCACCTTTTACCGCGATGAGGGCGATGCCTTTGTCACCCGAACCTATGCAATGGACGGGGATATTGCGAAGGCGCGCGCGCACATTGCCGCTCAACAAGCCGATGGCGGCGGCGATTATGAGGAGGCGATGCAGGATGCGCTGATCCGCGCCGCCGGGTTGGATTGGCGCGATGATGCGGTCAAGACACTGCTGCTGGTGGCCGATGCCCCGCCGCACGATGGCGACATTCCGATGACGTGGCGCGCGGCAGAGCACCTGCGCAATGCCCGTGTCCATATTGTGCCCGTGGGCGCATCGGGCGTCGCGGACAACGCCGAATACGTGATGCGCGCGATGGCGGCGGTAACCCAGTCGCGTTACACCTTTCTGACCGAAGACAGCGGCATCGGAAATCCCAAGGCACCGCCTGCAATCGACTGTTATCTGGTCACCCGGCTCGACCATTTGCTGCGCCGCGTGATCGACAGCCAGCTGTCGGGTCGACGGATCGAACCGGACAAGAGCGAGATCATCCGCAGTGTCGGCAAATACGATGCGGGCCGCTGTATTCTGCCTGCGGACTTTGGTCAGCAGCGAACAAACCTGGACGACCGGCATAAACGGGCTTTTCGAACGGACAGTTTGTCTGTAGCGGGCCTTGACGCCGCAGCGAACCTCCCCCCACTCTCGCGCGTACGTACACGTGTAAGGATCCGATACCGCTCTCATGCAACTTGTAATCGTTGAATCGCCGGCCAAGGCGAAGACCATCGAAAAATATCTGGGCAAGGACTTCAAGGTTCTGGCCAGTTACGGCCACGTCCGCGATCTGCCACCCAAGGATGGCAGCGTGCGGCCCGATGAAGACTTCGCGATGGACTGGGAATTGTACCGGGACAAGCAGAGCCGGTTCAAGGAAATCGCCGACGCGGCCAAGAACGCCTCGCGCCTCGTGCTCGCAACTGACCCTGATCGCGAAGGCGAGGCGATCAGCTGGCACGTTCGCGAATTGCTGAAAAAGCGCAAAAGCCTGCCGACAAAGGTGGACCGCGTCACCTTCAACTCCATCACCAAGGCCGCCGTGACCGAGGCGATGACCCGCCCGCGCGAGCTGGATCAGCCGCTGATCGACGCCTATCTGGGCCGCCGCGCGCTCGATTACCTGTTCGGTTTTACCCTGTCCCCGGTGCTGTGGCGCAAGCTGCCCGGCGCGAAATCGGCGGGCCGCGTGCAATCGGTGGCGCTGCGCCTGATCGTGGAGCGCGAGCGCGAGATCGAGGCGTTCCGTCCCGATGAATACTGGTCCGTTCTGGCAAAGCTGGAATACGATTCGACTCAATTCGATGCGCGGCTGGTGCGCTACAAGGGCGAGAAGCTCGAAAAGCTCACCTTGGGCGAACAGGGCATCGCGATGGAGGCAAAGGCCGCTGTCGAGGCCGGACGCTTTACTGTCGAGGATGTCGAGAAAAAACCGCTAAAGCGCAATCCATCGCCGCCGTTCACCACCTCCACGCTGCAACAGGAGGCCGCGCGCAAGCTGGGCTTTTCCGCCAGCCACACGATGCGGTGCGCGCAGAGCTTGTATGAAGCGGGCGCAATCACTTACATGCGGACCGATGGCGTGCAGATGGACCCCAGCGCGATTACGGCTTGCCGCCATGCGATAACGGAACGGTTCGAAGCGAGTTATTGCCCGGAAAAGCCCCGCTTTTACAGCACCAAGGCCAAAAATGCGCAGGAAGCGCACGAGGCCATTCGTCCGACCGATTTTGGACGCGACAGGTCTGGCAGCGGCGATGAGGCAAAGTTGTATTCGCTGGTCTGGAAACGCGCCATGGCAAGCCAGATGTCGACCGCCCATCTGGAACGCACCACCGTCACCTTGCGCGATGCGACAGGGCAGCATGAACTGCGCGCCACGGGGCAGGTCGTCGTGTTTCCCGGCTTCTTCGCGGTCTATCAGGAAGGATTTGACGACAAGTCCGAGGATGACGAGGATGGCCTTCTGCCTGCGCTGAAGGCTGGTGACACGCCCGCCAAGAATACGGTCGAAGCGAACCAGCATTTCACCCAGCCGCCCCCGCGCTTTTCCGAGGCGAGCCTGGTCAAACGGCTGGAAGAACTGGGCATCGGGCGGCCATCGACCTACGCCTCGACCATCCAGACCCTGCGCGATCGCGACTATGTGCGGATGGAGAAGAACCGCTTTTTTGCCGAGGAATCGGGCCGGTTGCTGACCGCGTTTCTCGAACGCTTCTTCCCCACCTATGTCGCCTATGATTTCACCGCCGGGATGGAGGACGAACTCGATGTCGTCTCTGACGGGCGCGAGGATTACAAGGTTTTGCTCGCCAATTTCTGGAAGGATTTCAAACCCAAGACCGAAGAGGTCATGGAAAAACTGCCGAGCGAAGTGACAGAGGCGCTGGACGAATACCTCTCGGACTACCTGTTCCCGCCGCGCGAAGATGGCAAGGATTCCCGTTTCTGCCCGATGTGCGAACAGGAAGGGCGCGACAATGGCCGCCTGTCCCTGCGCGGGGGCAAATACGGCGCGTTCATTGCCTGTGTGAATTATCCGGAATGCAAATACACCCGCCGCTTTGCCCAGCCGGGCGCCGATGGCGAGGACAGCGGCGAAGATGGGCTGATGGGCGAACACCCGGAAACCGGCGAAGAAATCCATCGCAAGACCGGGCGCTTTGGCCCCTATATCGAAATGGTCGAAGGCGAGGCGAAGAAGCGCGCCAGCATCCCCAAGGATCTGGACGATTTCGATCTGGAATGGGCGGTCAAGCTGCTTGGCCTGCCGCGTATCATCGGCGCGCATCCCGAATCCGGGCTTGAGATCGAAGCCGCGATAGGACGCTACGGCCCGTATCTGCGCCACGATGGCAAATATGCCAAACTCACGAGCACGCGTGATGTGTTCGACACCGGCATGAACGCGGCGGTCACGCTACTGGCCGAAGCCGCCGCCAACAAGGGCGCAGGCCGCGCCAAGGCAGAGCCGATCAAGACGCTGGGCGAACACCCGACCAGCGGCGGCGAGATGAAGGTGATGCCGGGGCGGTATGGTCCCTATGTCACCGATGGCACGACCAATGCGACCATTCCCAAGGATATCAAGCCGGAGGATATTCTGGCGGAACAGGCGATCACCCTGATCGACGAACGCGTGGCCAAGGGTCCGCCCAAGAAAAAGGGCCGCAAGAAAGCAGCCCCGAAGAAAGCAGCCCCCAAAAAAGCAACTGCGAAAAAGAAAGCGCCTGCGAAAAAGGCCGCTCCCAGGAAGGTTGCCGCAACCAAAGCGGCCGCGCAAAAGGCCTGAAGTCCGACCCGCAAAGACGGGCTTCGCAAAAGCAGGCGGGATTACAGGCAAACCGATTGCCGCAATCCCGCCGGTTTGATCATAAATCATTTAGTATTGTCCCTTACACCTTTTGGCGAACCAAGGGACGCCGCCGTGATCGAGATCGAACTCCAGAACGAGACCCACCAGACGCAGGACCGCGTGCGCTTTGCCGCTGTGCCGCGCATCGGCGAGGGCATCCGCCTGCGCGCGCCGGATGGCATGTGGGCGAGTTATGACGTCATCGACGTGTGGTATCAGAAAGCGGAATTCGGAGATGTCTGGATGCCGTATCTGCACGTCCGAATCACGCCGGGAGAAACCCCCGGCGATGATGGTGGCAGCACAACTGAGCGATTGTTTGACAATGATTACGACGCGGACGAATACGATGCCGACGAGGCATCGGACGCGGGGCGTTACAAGGAAGACGGCGAGTTTGCCTCGCTTGCCGGGGAGGCAGCGCCATTCAAAATCTGATCAAACGCACGACCGGCCCGCACAAGGGGCATCGGGGCAAGACACTGGCGCAGCGGCTGGCCGAAGCGCCGGAGAACGCCGTGCCTGCCGATGCACCCGAGGATGTGAGCGAAGCGCTGACTGAGGAACCCACCCTCCCGCGCGAGGGAAAATCTACCGATGCGCTGGTCGCTGAGGCGAAAGCAATTCGCGCCCGCAATGCAGGCGCGCCGACGCACAAAGCGGCGGCACAAGTCTGCCTGATTGTCGATGACAGCCGCGTCATCCGCAAGGTTTCGACCAAGATCGCCACATCGCTGGGCTACACGCCGATAGAGGCGCAGGATGGTGAGGAAGCGCTGGCCCGGTGCAAGCAATCCATGCCGGCACTGGTGCTGACCGACTGGAACATGCCCGAAATGGACGGCATCGAATTTGTGCGCCGCCTGCGTGCGATCCCCACTGCCAAACCGCCGATCGTGGTGTTCTGCACCTCCAATGGAGAGGCGAAGGATATCCATCAGGGCATCGGTGCGGGCGCGGACGATTACATCGTCAAACCCTTCGATGAGGCGGCGCTGAAGGCGAAACTGGAAAAACTGACGCGGGGCTAACCTTGCGGCCGGGCGCATTCGCGCTCGCTATTCGCGTCCTGTGCCCCTAGGCGACATGCCATGGGCAAGGAAAATTTCGAACGTCACAAGCAACCGTGGAATGCTGAGGAAGCAGGCAAGCTGCGCCTGCTTGCGTCCAAAGGGCAAGGGCTGAAACAGATCGCAAAAGCACTGAACCGCAGCGAGGAATTGACCAAGACTTTCGCCAAACAGCAAAACATCGCGATTGCCAAAAAGCGGTGAGGGTTACCGCACCCAGTCCAGCCCCATTTCCTCGAAGACTTCCTTGTCGTCGCCCCAGTTTTCCAGCACCTTCACGTGCAGGAACAGGTGGACTTTCACGCCCAGAATTTCGCTCAGTTCCAGCCGCGCAGCCTCGCCGATACTCTTGATCTTCTGGCCGCCCTTGCCAAGGACAATGGGGCGCTGTGTTTCGCGCGCGACCACGATTTGCTGGTGGATTTCAAGGCTACCATCGGGACGCGTCTTGTATTGTTCGGGCCGGACGGCGGTGTCGTAGGGCAGTTCCTCGTGCAACTGCGCATAAAGCTGCTCGCGTGTGATTTCCGCTGCCAGCAACCGTTCGGACGCGTCGGACACCTGATCTTCGGGATACATCCACACGCCTTCGGGCATCAATTTTGCCAGCGCTTCCTTCATTTCGCCCACTCCATCGCCGGTCAGGGCGGAGATGAAGTAAATCTCCTCGAACGTCATGCGCTCGCCCAGTTCCTGCGCCAGCGCCAGCAGCGGCTCTTTCTTGGCGCGATCAACCTTGTTGAGGACGAGGATCTTGCGTTCGGGCCGCCGTTCCAGCGCCTCCAGCAACGGTTCGAGTTCATGCCGCCGCTGCTTGATCGGATCGACTATCAGCAAAATCGCATCCGCGCTCTCCGCGCCTTCCCACGCGGCGTTCACCATTGCGCGGTCCAGCCGCCGCTTTGGCGCGAAGATGCCGGGGGTATCGACGAGAATCATCTGCACCGTGCCGAACAGCGCAATGCCCAGCATCCGTGCGCGCGTCGTCTGCGCCTTGGCCGATGTAATCGCGACCTTCTGGCCAACCAATTGGTTCACCAGCGTCGATTTGCCGGCATTCGGAGCGCCGATTACCGCAACCACGCCGCATTGTTTGGGCACCGTGTTCATGTTCAACCAAATTCCTCCAGAAATGCCTGCGCCGCGCGCTTTTCCGCCTCACCCTTGCTGCTGGCAGAGCCTTGCGCACTGCCGATCGAGGGGATGCTTACCTCTACTGTAAATTGCGCAGCGTGATCCGGGCCGGACCGTTCGACCACCTGATACACCGGCATGGATCGCCGGTTGCCAGCGGCCCATTCCTGCAACGCGCTTTTGGGATGCTTTGCCTTGCCCGCATTGCCTGCCAGCTCGCTCGCCCAGAGGTCATAGACGACATCGCGGGCCGTGTCATAGCCGTGTTCGATAAAACACGCTCCGATCAATGCCTCCATCACATCGCCAAGAATGTTGTCGCTATCCGCGCCGCCATCCTCGCGCGCCTGTTTGCCCAGACGAATGTGATCGGGCATTCCGATGGAACGGGCGATGCGCGCACAGGTCGCCCCGCTGACCAGCGCATTCAGGCGCTGCGATAGCTGCCCCTCTGCTGCATCGCCTGCGCGGTACAGCCACGATGCCACCGCAAGGCCCAGCACCCGGTCGCCCAGAAATTCGAGTCGCTGGTAATCGCCTGCGCTTTCAAGATTGGCCTGGCTTGCGCCGCGAGTGGTGATGTTGCCATTGAAGCTGCCATGCGTCAGCGCGCGCAGCCAGCGCGCCTCGTCGCGCACGGCAAATCCATGTGTCGCCAGCCACTCGCGCGTTTCGGGGGGCAGGGAATTGGGTTGCACGCCGGGCATCATTGCAGAACGCTCACAGCCCGTTCCCGATCCTGTCCCAGCGCGCGGCGGAAAACCACGTCCACGGCTCTGCCCATTGCGCCGAGCCATCAGTCGACCAGATGATAACCTGCGCGCGCCCGACAAGGTTTTCCAGCGGCACAAGGCCGACAGCATCGCCAGCCATTGCAGGAAAGCGACTGTCGCGCGAATTGTCGCGATTGTCGCCCATCACGAAAATATGGCCTTCCGGCACGATGACGGGCGCCATCGAATCGCCCGGTGCCAGCCCCAGATCAAGGACATCGTATTGCCGCCCCGAAGGCAGGGTCTCACGGTATTGACGATACGAGCAGGTCTGCCCGCTGACCGCCGATGCGTCGTTTTCGTTCTGAGCCAGTTTGCCAAGACCGCATGATGTATTAGGCGACACCGCGATCCCGAAATCCTCGACCAGCTCGCGCTCAACCAGTTTACCATTGAGCACGATCTGGCCCCCCAGCATTGCGATCTCATCACCCGGCAGGCCGATCACCCGTTTGATATAATCGGTCTGATCGACCGGATGTTTGAAAATGACCACATCGCCGGCTTCGGGCGCGCTGGCGAGCAAGCGTCCCTCAAACGAGAAAACATCGAACGGCAGCGAGTGCCGGGAATAGCCATAGGGCCACTTGGCCGCGAGCAGGTAATCGCCGTTCCACAGTCGTGGCAGCATACTCTCCGACGGGATGGAAAATGGCGATACAATAAGAGTGCGGATAACCAGAACGATCAGCACCAGCGATACCACGAAACGGACCTGACCAATCAGCGTCCCACCTTTGTCCGAACCTTCCGAAAGGTCTGAGTTGCGCAAATGATCGATCTCGCGGTTGTCGCGATGCTGGTTATCGGGTGCGGCAGTATCGCTCCGAATATCAGTTTGGGTCTTAACATCCATCGTCAGCCCCCTTACGCGCGGTGTCACCGCCACGCAAAGGGGATTGCTCCAAAATGACCGACCAGACACAGACCGAACAGGAACAGATCGCCGCCGCCTGGGATCGCCTGAAGGCGCTGCCGGTTCAGACGCTTGGATCCCTGTTTGCCGAAGATAAGGGCAGGGTGGCGGCGTTCACCCGGCGGGTCGACTGGCCGGGTGCGGAAGGTGTGCCGGGCGGAATGCGGATCGACTGGTCAAAGACGCATTTGTCGGCGCCGATGGTGGAAGCGTTCGAGGAACTGGCGCAGGTCTGCGGGTTTTCCGCCGCGCGCGATGCGATGTTCGATGGCGATGCGATCAACGTGACCGAAGGCCGCGCCGCGATCCACGGCGCGATGCGCGGCAGTGGCAACGATGCCAATACCGAAGAGGCCGCCGCGCTGCTGGCGCGCATGGGGATGCTGGTCGATGCAATCCACGATGGCGCGATGGGGGAAGTGCGGCATCTTATCCATATCGGCATTGGCGGATCTGCGCTGGGACCGGCGCTGGCGGTGGACGCGCTGACCCGCGATCTGGCCAAGGTTGATGTGCATGTCGTCTCCAATATCGATGGCCTCGCGCTGGAACAGGCGTTTGCCGCGTGCGATCCGGCGACGACGCTGATTGCGGTTGCGTCCAAGACCTTCACCACGATCGAGACGATGACCAACGCGGAAAGCGCGCTGACGTGGCTGCGCAATGAAGGGGTGGAGGATCCCGGCGGGCGCGTGATCGCGCTTACCGCCAGCCCGGAAAAAGCGGTGGCGTGGGGGGTGGACGAAACGCGCGTTCTGCCTTTCCCCGAAAGTGTCGGCGGGCGCTATTCGCTGTGGTCCAGCATTGGTTTTCCCGTCGCTTTGGCCATCGGGATGGAGGAGTTTCGCGAATTTCTGGCCGGAGCGCATGCCGTGGACACGCACTTTCGCGAAACCGAGGGGCGGGCGAATGCGCCGCTGATGGCCGCGTTTGCCGATCAGTATTACACCCGGTTGCGCGGATGCCAGACGCGCGCGGTGTTCGCCTATGATGAGCGGCTGGCGCTGTTTCCCGATTATCTACAACAGCTTGAGATGGAATCGAATGGCAAGAGTGTGACGGTCACGGGCGCGCCGGTGGCGGGCCCGACGGCGCCGATCACTTGGGGCGGCGTGGGGACCGATGCACAACATGCCGTGTTCCAGTTGCTGCATCAGGGCACGCATCTGGTGCCGGTGGATTTCTTCGCCGCAATTGCGCCGGGCGACACGCTGGATCCGGTGCATCACCGCACGCTGCTGTTAAATTGCCTTGCGCAAGGGGCCGCGTTGATGGCGGGCAAGGCGAGCAAGGATGACGCCGCGCGCGCCTATCCCGGCGATCGGCCATCCGCGACATATTTGCTCGACGATCTCGATCCCGCAACGTTGGGCGCGCTGATTGCCTTCCACGAACACCGCACTTTCGCCAACGCCGTCCTGATGGGGATAAACCCGTTCGACCAGTTTGGAGTGGAACTGGGCAAAGCGATCGCAAACCAGATTGAAACTGGCAAGGGCACATTCGACGCGAGCACGCAGGCATTGATGGAGGCGGCGGGGTTTAGGTAATATTGGCGTCAAGCAAAGGTGCATTGGCTACCAGACAACAATAAAGCGCGGCCGAGATACATTCAAAAACGGAAAAGGAATTCACTTTTTACGTGAATGGAGGTATGTCCCGCAAAGGTAGTCTATAAATGGAAAGGGTTAGTCGGATGAAGAAGGGTTCGCTTCGTATTGTAGTGTTTGCCACAGGGCTGATTTCGGCCGCCGCCATCAATGCCCCTTTGGCTGCTGATTCTGGCATAGAAATGCGTGGTTTGGCCGTCTCGCAGAGTGCCGATGCCGGCAACGTCGTGCGCGCTTCGCAGCCGGTCGAACTGGTTGAATTTAATTACAGAAAGTTTTTCAGGCGCGCCACCCAATTGGGTATGTTGACGCAGGAGCTTGGTTACAGTGTTGACCTGGATGCCGATGGGAAGGTCGTCGATTGTGCGTTCTCACGCAGCTTTGACAACCCTTTCACGACGAAGGAATTGTGCCGCGCTATTGCTCGGAGTGCGCGGTTCAAGCCAGCGCATGATGCGCAAGGAAACGCCACGGCAGGCACGTATGACGATGCTATCCGGATATGGTCGTTCTTTGAACCCAACAGATAGTCTTTGACATTTGCATAGATTGCGGCCATTGGGCGCGCTGATCGAGAGATAAAGCCAGCGTGAAGCGGCGCGAGCGTATGTGACCCAGGGTCAGACGCCAGCGCCCTGCGGCAGCTCGATCATCCTTCCAAGACTTCCCTTTTCACGCGGGCGGTTATTTTCCCCCGCAAGCGCCGCTGTCATCAGCGTGCCGCTTCGCGTATTTATGCGAGTATCAATGACACAATCGACCACAACTCCTCTGTTTGAGGATCTGGGACTTTCCCAGCCCGTTCTCCAGGCGCTTGACCTCAAGGGCTACACCACTCCCACGCCAATCCAGGTGCAGGCGATTCCGCCCGTGCTGGCAGGCCGCGACCTTTTGGGTATTGCGCAGACCGGCACGGGTAAAACTGCCGCGTTCATGCTGCCCGGTATCGACCGGCTGCGCGCGTCGGAAAACAACATTCCATTCAAATCCTGCCGTATGCTGGTCTTGGCTCCCACGCGCGAGCTGGCCGGACAGATTGCCGAAAGCGCGCGCGATTACGGCGCGTTGGCCGGGCTGAAAGTCCAGTCCATCGTTGGCGGTACCAGCGTCAACAAGGATCGCAACAAACTGCACCGCGGCACCGACATTCTGGTCGCGACGCCGGGCCGCCTGCTCGATCTGATCGATCAGAAGGCTCTCAACCTGTCTGGCGTCGAAATCCTGATCCTCGATGAAGCGGACCAGATGCTCGATCTTGGCTTTATCCATGCGTTGCGGCGCATCAGCCAGCTGGTGCCCAAGGAGCGTCAGACGCTGTTCTTCAGCGCGACCATGCCCAAACAGATCAAGGAGCTGGTAAAGGGCTATTGCAACAACCCCGTGCAGGTTTCGGTCACGCCTGAATCGACCACGGCAGAGCGCGTCGATCAATATCTCTACATGGTGCAGCAGGATGAAAAGACCGCGCTGCTTGAACTGATCCTGTCGGGCCGCCACCGTGTGCCCGGCGACCTTGACCTCGTGCTGATTTTCACCCGGACCAAGCATGGTGCAGACCGCGTGGTGAAGAAACTGAGCCAGAGCGGCATTCACGCCAACGCCATCCATGGCAACAAGACGCAGGGTCAGCGCACCCGCGCGCTTGAGGAATTCCGCAAGGGCAAGACGAAGATCCTGATCGCAACCGATGTCGCCGCGCGCGGGATCGACATTCCGGGTGTCAGCCATGTCATCAATTACGAGCTGCCCAACGTGCCCGAACAATACGTGCACCGCATTGGCCGCACCGCGCGCGCTGGTCGGGACGGCATCGCCATCGCGCTGTGTGCCGAGGATGAGCGCGCATATCTGAAAGACATCCAGAAGACGACCGACGCGAGCATGGAACGGCTTCAACTGCCAGAAAACTTCCGCGCCGTCGTCGAAGGTGTCGGCCCAACCAAGCCGCCAGCCCGCGGCGCAAATCAGGTTTCGGCCAATCGGATTCGTGTAAAGCCGAAGGGCGGCGCAAAGCCGCGCGGTGGCAGCGATCAGGGCGCAGCCGAGCGACCCAGACAAAAGCATCAGGCGCGCAAGGGTCGTCCGCAGGGCAAAAGCTTCGGCGGCGGCGGTGGCAGCAGCGAAGGCGGCGGTCGCCGGGGCAAACCTGGTGGCAATCGGCGCGGTGGATCGGGTGGCGGATCCGGTGGCAGTTCGGGTGGCGGGGGCTCTGGCCCGCGTTCGCAATCGGTCTGAACATTCTGAGAAAGCGGTGAAACCCCACCCTTGATCTTACCATATCTTAACCATGCCTCCCTATTTGAAAGCCACCGGATAGGGAGGCATCGCACGCTCACATGATCAGAACCGAAACCACTTTGGTCATCGGCGCGGGTGCCAATTGCGAAATCGAGATGTCCGATGGGGCAGACCTGCTGGCGAAAATCGCGGCGGGTTTCGATTTTGAGCGCCTGGGGTCGCAGTTGCAAACCCGCGACATGGTTGCGCTGGCAGAAATTTTCGAAGCCAATGCCCAGCGGCTAAACACTACATACGAAGACCTGATCGCGGCCGGCCAGACGATCAAGCAGGCGAGCCGTGTCACCTCCTCCATTGATGCTGTGCTGGAACAATATGGCGCGGGCAATCCCAACGTGATCGCGGTGGGGAAGCTGGCGTTGGCCTATTATACGCTGCAGGCAGAATCCAAATCCACGCTGGCGGTTGAACCGCGCGATGCGGGTGATCTGCCCCTGCGCGGCGTTGACAACTGGTTGTTCCAATTGGGTCAGCTAATCACCAAAGGCGTGCCGCGTGCAGAGGCGGAACAGTGTTTCGACAAACTATCCATCGTTTGCTTCAACTACGATAGGGCGATCGAGCACTACCTGCCGTGGGTGCTGACGATGGCGTTCGGCATGGAGCTGGAAGAGGCGCGGCTGCTGGTGAGTTCGCACCTGCGGATCGTCCATCCCTATGGCAGTGTCGGCCCGTTGCCGTGGCATTTTGGCGGCGGCGAACCAGCGGAATGGGGCGATGAAAACCCGGAAGACTGGGTGTCGCTTTCGAAGAATTTCTACACCGCCAGTGAACGCAAGCGTGACAAGCGGTTTTCCAGCTTTCTCATGGCGGAAATCGCACATGGCAAACGGCTGGGCTTTCTCGGTTTCGGGTTCGATCCGATGAACACGTCGATGTTGTTTGACCGGGTGCTGGATCATGAGCCCGATGTCATGGTCGCATTGACCGGGATTGGCGAGGGCACGAAAAAGGCCGTGCATTACCTGTTGAAACGCAACACTGGCGTGCAGAGCGAGGATCTGATCACGATCGAGGACATGAAGGCGTTTCAATTGCTGCGCGATAATGGGCTGTTTCTGGAAACCTGACCTTGGCATCGGCGCGCTGCGCGGCCATATCGCGAGGCTCCTGACCACCGGAGCGCGCATTACATGGCCGAACAGACTTACGATTATGACCTCTTCACCATCGGCATCGGATCGGGCGGGACGCGTGCAAGCCGGGTCGCCGCTGCGCATGGCGCGCGCGTGGCCGCTGCGGAGGAATACCGGGTCGGTGGCACCTGTGTCATCCGTGGCTGCGTCCCCAAGAAGATGCTGGTTTACGGCGCGCAATTTGCCGAAGACCTGGAAGATGCAACCAAATTCGGGTGGACGATCGAGGGCAAGAGTTTTGACTGGGTGGCGCTGCGCGACCACGTGTTCAAGGATGTGGAGCGGATCGAGGGCGGCTACACCGATACGCTGAACAGCCACGATGTCACTATTTTCAAGGAACGCGCCGAGATTACCGGCGACCATGAAATTACACTGGCAGGCGGCAAGGTCGTCACCGCGAAAACCATTCTGATCGCCACCGGAGCTTGGCCACATGTGCCCGATTTTCCGGGCAATGAACACGTCATCACATCGAATGAAGCATTCCATCTGGACGCCGTACCCGGCTGCATCCTGATTCTGGGCGGTGGATATATCGCCAATGAATTTGCCGGTATCTTCAATGAATTCGGATCGCAGGTGGTCATCGCCAATCGCTCAGACGTAATCCTGCGCGGATATGACTTTGCGCTGCGCGATCGTCTGATGCAGATATCGCTGACCAAGGGGATCGAATTCCTGTTCAATTCCGATGTCGAAAAAGTCACGAAAAACAAGGATGGCACCTTCAATGTCAAACTGACCGGCAAGGAAGAGCGCACTTTCGATTGCGTCATGGCAGCCACAGGCCGGGTGCCCAACACCAAGGGATTGGGCCTTGAAAAGCTGGGCGTGGAAGTGGGCGAACGGGGCCAGATCAAGGTCGATGATTTTTCCAAAACCAACGTCGATTACATCTATGCCGTGGGCGACGTGACCGATCGGGTACAACTGACGCCCGTCGCCATCCGCGAAGGACAGGCCTTTGCCGACAGCGTGTTCGGCCCGGGCGAGCCCTACTGCGTCGACCATTCCTGCATTCCCAGTGCCGTGTTCAGCCACCCGCCGATCTGCTCGGTCGGGCTGAACGAACGTGAGGCGAAGGAGCAGTATGGCGCCGTGCGCGTTTACACATCGGATTTCCGGCCGATGAAAAACGTGGTTGCCGGGCGTGAGGAGCGCAGCCTGATCAAGATGATTTGCGACGGTGCGAATGATCAGATCCTGGGTCTGCACATGATCGGACCCTACGCGCCCGAAATCATGCAGGCCGCCGCCGTCGCGGTTAAGGCAAAGATGAACAAGGCCGATTTTGACGCGACAACCGCGATCCATCCGACCGTGGCCGAAGAACTGGTATTGATGAAGTAAGGCGGGTTTACGCGCCGAAGCGTGCGGGACTGAACAGCTCCGGCTGCAAATCGCCCGCGGCAAAATCATCCGGCCAAGGGTGGCCCAGCGCCAGCGCCTCGCCCATCCGGGCCAGCGCTGGCGCGGTCTGAAATCCGGCCCCGCCCTGTCCCGCGAACCAGAAAAAGCCGGGCGCATCGCCTGCATGGCCGACGACCGGCAATTCATCCGGAGCGAAGCTTCTGAGGCCAGCCCAGCTGTGCGCGATCCGGCGCAGTTCAATGTCGCACGCGCTCTCCACCCGGTGCGCAGCGGTGGCGATGTCGATCTCCTCGCCCGCCGCATCGCATGGTTCGCTGGGCGTCTGGTCCATTGAGGACGCGAGCAATTGCCCGGCGCCCTCTGGCAGCATGTAGAACCCTTCGCCCACCGTCTTGATAAATGGCCAGTCGCGCACGTCGGTATCTGCGGGCGCTGCAAAGCCGATGACAGTGCGGCGGCGCGGCTCAATTCCAACAGGTGTCACGCGCGCCATTTGCGCGACCTCGTCCGCCCAAGCTCCAGCGGCGTTGATCACGCGGGATGCGCGCCAATTCTGCCCCGAAGCCTCGACGATCCAGTCCGCCCCGTCACGCACGATGGCGGTGACGCGCGCACCGCACACCAATTCACCGCCCGCGCCGCGTAGATCATGCAGGTGCGCCTGCAACATCGCATCGGTATCCAGTTTCAGTGCGCCCCGATCCACCAGTGCGGCATGGCAATGGTCTGGCCCCACCTTAAGCAGCGGGACCATTGCGCGCGCTTCCCCGCCTGTAATCCGAGAATAATCGCACCCGAATTGCCGGTGCACCTCCTCCAGCGCATCCAGCGCATCGGCCTCATCGGCGCGGGCAATGTGCAGCGCAGGGTGAATGCGCGCGAACGGAGCACTGGCCGCAGCGACCGGGGCAGCAAGATCGGGCAGGCTCAGCGCGGTCAACGTGCGCACGACCCGTTCTCCCAGACCGAAATGGGCATAAGCCACACTGCGCCCGGAAGCGTGATAGCCGGGCGCGCTTTCCCCCTCCAGCACAACCACCACGCCATGGCGCGCCAGCCGTGCGGCGAGTGACAGACCGGCGATCCCGCCGCCGATAACCAGCGAATCACATTTTCTCATTTGTACCCTCGCTCACAACCCGCCGCATGTGTGATACGTTGACGCTGCGCAATGGCTAAGGCAACGACCTTGGCCAAACCACAAAACAAGAGGATGCGCATGTCCGCCAATATTGTCGAAATGGAACGCCTGAGAGAAGCTGCGCGCATGGGCGGCGGTCAAAAGCGTATCGACGCACACCACGCCAAGGGCAAACTCACCGCGCGCGAGCGGCTCGACGTGCTGCTGGACGAAAACAGCTTTGAAGAGGTCGACACCTACGTCGAACACGATTGCATCGACTTCGGGATGGAGACGCAGAAGATCCCCGGCGATGGCGTCGTCACCGGATCGGGCACGATCAACGGGCGGCTGGTCTATGTATTCAGCCAGGATTTCACCGTATTCGGCGGCTCGCTATCCAAGCGCCATGCGGAGAAAATCTGCAAGGTGATGGACACCGCCCTGAAGGTCGGCGCGCCGGTGATCGGCCTGAACGATTCGGGTGGGGCGCGCATTCAGGAGGGCGTGGCCAGCCTTGGCGGATATGCCGAGGTGTTTCAGCGCAACGTGCTGGCGAGCGGCGTTGTGCCGCAGATCAGCCTGATCATGGGGCCGTGCGCAGGCGGGGCGGTGTACTCGCCAGCGATGACTGACTTCATCTTCATGGTGAAGGATTCCAGCTATATGTTCGTCACCGGGCCGGAGGTGGTGAAAACCGTCACCAACGAAGAGGTCACGCAGGAGGAGCTGGGCGGGGCTATCACGCATACGACCAAGACCAGCGTTGCCGACATCGCCTATGAAAACGATATCGAGGCGCTGTTGGCGACGCGGCGGTTCGTCGATTTCCTGCCGCTGTCCAATCGCGAGACTGTGCCGGAAGTGCCCACCAACGATCCGTGGGACCGTCTGGAGCCGAGCCTCGACACGATCATTCCCGATAATGCCAACCAGCCCTATGACATGCACGAAGTCATCGCCAAGGTGCTGGACGAAGGCGATTTCTTCGAAATTCAGCCGGCCCACGCCGCCAACATCCTGTGCGGTTTTGGCCGGGTCGAGGGGCGCACCGTGGGCGTGGTGGCGAACCAGCCGATGGTGCTGGCGGGCGTGCTCGACATCAATTCCTCAAAGAAAGCCGCGCGGTTTGTGCGGTTCTGCGACGCGTTCGAAATCCCGATCCTGACGTTTGTCGATGTCCCCGGCTTCCTGCCCGGCACTGCGCAGGAACTGGGCGGGATCATCAAGCACGGCGCCAAGCTGCTGTTCGCCTATGCCGAGGCGACCGTGCCCAAGATCACCGTCATCACTCGCAAGGCTTACGGCGGGGCGTATGACGTGATGGCGAGCAAGCACCTGCGCGGCGATTTGAACTATGCGTGGCCGACCGCCGAGATCGCGGTGATGGGCGCGAAAGGCGCGGTGGAGATCATCTTCCGGCAGGATCGCGGCGATGCGGAGAAAATCGCGGAGAAGACCAAGGAATACGAAGATCGTTTCGCCAACCCCTTCGTGGCGGCGAGCCGAGGCTATATCGACGAGGTGATCCACCCGCACGCGACCCGGCGGCGGATTGCACTGGGACTACGCAAGCTGCGGACGAAGCAGTTGGAGAACCCGTGGAAGAAGCATGACAATATTCCGCTTTAGCCTGCTTGTGGTAGCAGCGTTGGCTCTGTTTGCGGGTGGTTTTTTGTTGTCTGAATACCGGCATGATCTCGCAGCTGAGCAAGATCGCGTTAAGATGGCTTCCGCTGCAGCGACTGTGATCAGAAACATTGTTGTGCAATGCCAAATCCCCAAAAAGTTTCTTCTCACTCGGGAGCAGCTTGATGAGAAGCCTGTCGGCAATGGCTATGAGCCAGAACCAATCACGCTTGATCCTGCGTACGGGTGGTGTCCGAATGAGAATGACGATGGGAAGATCGCATGTGCCGCCGAAATTGCAGCACAGGGCGGCTTCTTATTGGGAAGGCCTGCATTGATCGGTGAATGTCAGAGGTTAGGAATTGCAGAATGAAACTCGGCCGTCTCAACCACATCGGGGTCGCCACGCCCTCCATCGCGGACTCGATCGCCTTCTACCGCGACGTCATGGGCGCGACCAAAATCCACATGCCCTTCGACCTTGAGGAGCAGGGCGTGAAGGTCTGCTTCGTCGACACGCCCGGTGCCGATGGCGCGATGAACGGCACGCAGATCGAGCTGATCGAGCCGCTGGGGGAGAACTCCACGCTCGCAGGTTTCCTCGCCAAGAACCCGCTCGGCGGGCAGCATCACCTGTGCTTCGAGGTGCCCGATATTGCCGAGGCCCGCGCCGAATTCGAGGAACTGGGCAAGCGCATTCTCGGCCCCACGCGCATCGGCGCGCACGGCACCCCTATCTTTTTCGTCCATCCAAAAGACATGGGCGGTATGCTTACCGAGATCATGGAAACGCCGAAGGACGGCACCCACTGGTCTGATTGAGAACAATCGTCTCCCCGGACTTGATCCGGGGCCCCGCTTCTTTTGACACGCGATGCGGAAGAAAGCGGGGCCCCGGCTCGGGGCCGGGGAGACGCAAGAGAGAGGTTAGAAAATGTCCTACGAAACCATCCGCGTCGACCGCGAAGGCCCGCTTGCTTACCATCACGCTGAACCGGCCCGATCGCCTCAACGCCATGCCGCCGCAGATGGCGGATGAAATCGGGCAGGTGTTCTATGATCTTGGTGATGCGCGCGCGGTGTTGATTACAGGTGAGGGCAAGGGTTTCTGTTCCGGCGCGGACCTCTCCGCCCGATCGACCGAGAGCAAGGGCGGCAGCCATCAGGCGCTGACCCGGCATTACAATCCGACGATCAACCAGGTGATGCGCGCCGATGTGCCCGTTATCTGCGCGGTCAACGGCCCGGCGGCGGGCGTCGGGTGCAGCTTGCGCTGGCGGCGGATTTCACCATTGCGGGCAAATCCGCGTATTTCCTGCAAGCCTTCGTCAACATCGGCCTTGTTCCCGATGGCGGATCGACCTGGATGCTGGCCCGCGCCATCGGCCGCGCCCGTGCCACGCGTATGATGATGCTGGGGGAAAAGATCGGCGCAAGCGAGGCCGAGGAATGGGGGCTCATCTACAAATGCGTAGAGGATGCCGACCTGATGGCCGAAGCGCGCGCGCTGGCGGAAAGGCTCGCGAACGGTCCGACCGTTTCCTATCGCCATATCAAGCGCAACCTTGCCGCTGCGCTGGACGGCACCATGCAGGACGTGCTGCTGGCCGAGGCTGAAGCGCAACGGATCGCCGGTGCAACTGCGGATGCGCGCGAGGGCGGAATGGCCTTCCTGCAAAAGCGCAAGGCAGCGTTTAAGGGAGAGTAAGGCCTCCGCGAAACCAGCACCCGTTCGCCCTGAGCGGTGTTGCTGCGCAACAGCTTCGCTTCCGAAGGGCTGCTTTGCATTCAGGTGCGTTGCAATTGCAAAAGGGCAGGGCTTCGACAAGCTCAGCCCGAACGGATAGAGTTTGATAATGACCCAAAAACCGACCCCCGAAGACTGGAAAGCCCTTGCCGATGCAAGGAATTGCGCGGGCCGCGACCTCACATGGCAAACGCCCGAGGGCTTCGCGATCAAGCCGCTTTACACGGCGGAGGATCATGCGGATTTCGACCCCGGCCTGCCCGGATTCGCGCCGTTTACGCGCGGTGTGAAAGCCAGCATGTACGCCGGTCGACCGTGGACGATCCGGCAATATGCGGGCTTTTCCACCGCCGAGGAATCCAACGCATTCTATCGCCGCAACCTTGCCGCCGGGCAAAAGGGGCTGTCGGTCGCCTTCGATCTGGCGACGCACCGTGGTTACGATTCCGATCACCCGCGCGTGGTTGGCGATGTGGGCAAGGCGGGCGTGGCAATCGACACCGTGGCCGATATGGAGGTGCTGTTCGACCAGATCCCGCTCGATACGATGTCCGTTTCCATGACGATGAACGGCGCGGTGATCCCGGTGATGGCGTTCTATATCGTCGCGGGAGAGCGGCAGGGCGTGGCCGCAGAGAAGCTGTCGGGCACGATCCAGAACGATATTCTGAAGGAATTCATGGTTCGCAACACGTATATCTATCCGCCTGAACCAAGTATGCGG
This sequence comes from uncultured Alphaproteobacteria bacterium, assembly GCA_963838365.1. Taxonomy (GTDB): domain Bacteria; phylum Pseudomonadota; class Alphaproteobacteria; order Sphingomonadales; family Sphingomonadaceae; genus Erythrobacter. Next base: position 136,105 of record CAWIQR010000012.1, on the reverse strand, counting down.
ATTGTTTCGGACATTATCGCATATACCTCTGCCAACATGCCGAAATTCAACTCTATTTCGATCAGCGGCTATCACATGCATGAGGCCGGGGCGACGGCGGTGCAGGAACTCGCCTTTACCATTGCCGATGGCAAGGAATACGCCGGCGCGCGATGGACACGGGTCTGGATATCGATGCGTTTGCCGGGCGTTTGAGCTTCTTCTTCGGCATCGGCATGAACTTTTTCATGGAGATCGCCAAGCTGCGCGCCGCGCGCACGCTGTGGTACAAGGTGATGGACGATCTGGGGGCGCAGGACGAACGCTCCAAGATGCTGCGCACCCATTGCCAGACCTCGGGCGTCTCGTTGCAGGAGCAGGACCCGTACAACAACGTCATCCGCACCACCGTGGAGGCCTTGGCCGCGATGCTCGGCGGTACGCAATCGCTCCACACCAACGCGCTGGACGAGGCGATTGCGCTCCCGACCGATTTCTCGGCGCGAATTGCGCGCAACACGCAGCTGGTGCTGCAAGAGGAAAGCGGGATCACCAACGTCGTCGATCCACTCGGCGGCTCGCATTATATCGAGGCGCTGACCGCCACGCTGGTGGCTGAGGCCGAGGCGATGATGGCCGAAGTCGACGCAGCGGGCGGCATGACCGCCTATGTCGCCACTGGCGCGCCCAAGGCCGCGATTGAGCGCGCGGCGGCGGAAAAGCAGACCAGCGTGGACAAGGGCGAGACGGTGATCGTCGGCGTCAACAAGTATCGCAAGGCGACCGAAGACCCGATCGAAACGCTCGACATCGATAATGCGGCCGTGCGCAAGGGCCAGATTGAGCGGCTGGCCAAGGTGCGCGCTGGCCGCGATGAAACGGCGTGCCGCGCTGCTTTGGCGGCCTTGACGGCGGGGGCTCGCTCTAACTCCGTTCGCCCTGAGCCTGTCGAAGGGCTGCACTTCTCTTCGGAAGGGAAGGACAGTGCTTCGACAAGCTCAGCACGAACGGGGATGGAGAATAATCTTTTAGCTTTGGCAGTGGAAGCGCGCGTCACGATGCGACGCTGGGCGAGATTTCCTCCGCGATGGAAGAGGTGTTTGGCCGCCACGATGCGACGCCAAAGCCGGTGAGCGGAGTCTATGCCAGTGCGTACGAATTTGATCGCCGCTGGGCGCAGGTGACCGATGGCGTGGATGCGGTGGAGCGGCGACTTGGGCGCAAGCCGCGCATCATGGTCGCCAAGATGGGGCAGGACGGGCACGATCGCGGCGCGAATGTGATCGCCAGCGCCTTTGCCGACATGGGCTTCGAGGTGATCTCCGGCCCGCTGTTCCAGACGCCGGAGGAAACGCGCGACATGGCATTAGAGAAGGACGTCGACGTGATCGGCGCAAGCAGCCTTGCGGCGGGCCACAAGACGCTGATCCCCGAACTGATCCGCTTGCTGAAGGAAGCGGGCCGCGCCGATATCAAGGTGACCGCAGGCGGTGTGATCCCGGCGACCGATTACGACTTCCTGCGCGAAGCCGGGGTGCAGGGCATCTACGGCCCCGGCACCAACGTGGTGGAGGCGGGCGCGGACATTCTGACGCTGCTGGGACACAACATGCCGCCGCCCGGAGACTTGGTGGGCGAGGGGCTGGACGAGGCGGCGGAGTGAGCATCAAGCTGCTCTGGGCCGTCGCCGCGATAGGATACATCGTATGGGCAGTTCGGCGGCTCCACATTGCATGGAAACAAGGCTACGTTTTGGAGGTGGATGATCCGGATTTTGGTTATGAGCAAGAGCGCATGTCGCGTCGGGAGAGGCCATGGCGCTTCTGGATCAGCGTTACCATAACGGCATTTCTGTTGCTGGTGGTCTCGGCTTTCCTGATTTGGCTGATCGCTGACGCAATCTGAAAAAGCTTTGCCGCCTAACCTTGCCGTCACCCTGAACTTGTTTCAGGGTCCACTGCCCCCCATTAGCCGTAGCATGAAAGGATAAATGGATGCTGAAACAAGTTCAGGATGACGGTGTTCGCACCACCTGGACCCGCACCGAAATCGCGGCCCTCTTCGACCTGCCCTTCACCGAGCTGCTGTTTCAGGCTGCCAGCGTTCACCGCGCATACCACCCCGCCACCGAAGTGCAGCTGTGCACCCTGCTCAGCATCAAGACCGGCGGGTGTCCGGAGGATTGCGGATATTGCTCGCAGTCGGTGAAGGCTGACAGCGGCGTCGAAGCCACCAAGCTGATGGACGTGCAGGCCGTGCTCCAGCGCGCCGCGCAGGCAAAGGACCAAGGCTCGCAGCGGTTCTGCATGGGCGCGGCGTGGCGCAATCCCAAGGACCGCGACATGCCCGCGATCGTCGAGATCGTGAAGGGCGTGCGCGATATGGGGCTGGAGACCTGCATGACGCTGGGGATGCTCGAACCGCATCAGGCCGACATGCTGGCTGACGCGGGCCTCGATTACTACAATCACAATATCGACAGCAGCCCTGAGTATTACGAGCGCGTCATCTCCACCCGCGATTTCCAGTGCCGCTTGGACACGCTCGATCACGTCCGCAAGGCGGGGATCAACGTGTGCTCTGGCGGGATCGTCGGCATGGGCGAGACGCGCGAGGACCGGGTGGGCTTCGTCCACACCCTCGCCACCCTGCCGCAGCATCCCGAAAGCGTGCCGGTCAATGCGCTGGTGCCGGTGAAAGGCACGGTGCTGGGCAACATGCTCGCCGATACGCCGCTCGCCAAGATCGACGATATCGAGTTCGTCCGCACGGTGGCCGTCGCGCGCATCACCATGCCGCGCTCGATGGTGCGGCTGTCGGCGGGGCGCGAATCGATGTCCGAGGCGATGCAGGCGCTGTGCTTTCTCGCAGGCGCGAACTCGATCTTCACCGGCGACAAACTGCTCACCGCGCCAAATGCAGGGGATGACAGCGACGGCGCGCTGTTCGCCAAACTGGGCCTGACTGCGCTCAAGGGTGAGGAACCTGCCCGCGCGAGCAGGGAAAAGGTCGCGGCGGGCTGACCCGCGCAGGCGCATGACCCTCGGCTTCTCCATCGATACGCTGCTGCCCAAAGCGCGCGGTGGAGGCCAGCTTCGCATGGGGCTGGTCCGGCTCGAAGAACACGAATGGCTGCAACCCGAACCCGACCTTGCGGCCCGGCACGATGGGTTTGTGGCCTTTCCCGAAGGAGTGCAGCTGACTGCAGACGCGCTTGCGCCCGGGCGCGAACTCGCTGAAATGCTTGGCGTCCCCGGCGCGTTACCCGAAGCTGCGCTGGCCGCGCACGAGGATATGTGCCTGCTAACCTGCCGGGCAGACGAAGAGCAATACCGCCTGATCGGCGCCGCGGTGGCATGGCCCTCCGACTGGCACCCCGCGCAGAAAATTGGCCTGCCGCTGCGCGCGCTCCATGCACCGATTGCGGGCTATGAGGAGCAGCTCGCAACCGGGGTCGACCGCTTCATCGACACACTCAAGGCGGGGCCGATCTATGGCCGGTGCAACTGGTTCATTGCGCCCACGCCCGCGCGCCGCTGGATTGCCGATGGGGTCGCTGAACACGGTTTTATCCACGTCACTGCGGATAATGCTGGCGAGACGCTGTTCGTGCGATCCGAACGCCAAACGCTCCGGCGGCTCCCGCAAACGGGCGCAATCCTGTTCACTATCGGCATTTATGTCGAACCGCTGAGCCGCCTTTGCCTGAACAATTTGCAACGTCTCGCCGCTGCAATCGGATCGCTGGTGGATGGTGAGGGCGATCGGCGCGGTGCGGGGGCTTACGCCCGCGCGCTAATCGGCTATGCGCAGACGCGAGAGTGAGAGAAACAAGGCTGAATATGTTTTCCAAAATCCTGATTGCCAATCGCGGCGAAATTGCCTGCCGCGTCATCCAGACGGCGCAGAAGATGGGGATCGCCACCGTCGCGGTCTATTCCGATGCGGACCGCCATGCGCCGTTCGTGCGCATGGCGGATGAGGCGGTGCATATCGGGCCATCGCCTGCTGCGGAAAGCTATCTGATCCCGGAAAAGATCATCGCCGCGTGTAAGGAAACCGGGGCAGAAGCGGTGCATCCCGGCTACGGCTTTTTGTCCGAGCGCGCGAGTTTCGTTGAGGCATTGGCGGCGGAGAACATCGCCTTCATCGGCCCGCCCGCAGGCGCGATTGCGGCGATGGGCGACAAGATCGAATCCAAGAAATTGGCCTTGAAAGCGGGCGTCAATGTCGTGCCCGGTTTCGTCGGAGAAATCCGCGATACCGAACACGCAGTCGAGATCGCCAATGAGATCACCTACCCGGTGATGATGAAGGCCAGCGCCGGTGGCGGAGGTAAAGGGATGCGCCTGGCGTGGTCGGAAAAGGACGTGCGCGAAGGGTTTGAGGCGACCAAGCGCGAAGGGCTCAACTCCTTTCGGCGATGACCGCGTTTTCATCGAGAAATTCATCGAGAATCCGCGCCACATCGAAATCCAGATCTTGGGCGATAAGCACGGCACTATTCTCTATCTCAACGAGCGCGAATGCTCGATCCAGCGCCGCCACCAAAAGGTCGTCGAGGAAGCGCCATCGCCGTTCGTCACGCCCACTATGCGCAAGGCGATGGGCGAACAATGCGTCGCACTGGCCCGCGCGGTGGATTATCATTCCGCCGGCACGGTCGAACTGATCGTCAGCGGCGCGGACCCAAGCGGCGAGAGCTTCTATTTCCTCGAAATGAACACCCGGCTTCAGGTCGAACATCCGGTGACAGAAGCGATTACCGGCATTGATCTGGTGGAACAGATGATCCGCGTGGCTGCCGGTGAAAAACTGACCATGACGCAGGACGATATCGGCATCGACGGCTGGGCAATCGAAAACCGCGTCTATGCCGAAGACCCCTATCGCGGGTTCCTGCCATCGACCGGTCGGTTGGTGGAATACGAGCCGCCATTGGCAGGCTGGAGCCATGATGGCAGCGCAAACGGGCGGCGCGGCGTAGACGGCATCCGTGTGGACGACGGCGTTTTCGAAGGCGGTGAGGTCAGCATGTTCTACGACCCCATGATCGCCAAGCTGATTACCTGGGCACCCACCCGTGAAGAAGCCGCCGACTTGCAGATCGAGGCGCTCGATGCGTTCCGGATCAAGGGGCTGGGCCACAATGTCGACTTCCTGAGCGCGATCATGCAGCACCCGCGCTTTCGCTCGGGCGAGCTCACCACTGGGTTCATCGCAGAGGAATATCCCGACGGGTTCAGAGGCGCGCCCGCCGACGATGCATGGCTACGCCAGCTTGCGGCATTGTTTGCGGGGGCTGAATTTACCCAGCAGGTCCGCTCGCGCCGTATTTCGGGCCAACTCAACGGGATCGACAATCCACCTTCGCGATGGATGGTCGCGATTGGGATGCGCGAATTCGATGTGCTGCTCGAAGAAGGCGGTGCGAGCGTCGACGGTAAACCTGTGCGCGGAACGTGGGATTGGGAAGTCGGTATGCCGATTGCCCGCGTCACCGGAGACACGGATTTTACGGCGCAGATCGAACGTATCGGCGTGCGCTGGCGGATGACGACCCGAGGCGCCTCTCACGAGGCGCTGGTCCTGCCCTACCACGTCGCCCCTTATACCCGGCACATGATCGAGAAGGTGCCGCCCGATCTTTCACGAATGCTGATCTGCCCGATGCCCGGAATGCTGATGAAACTGCATGTGGCACAAGGCGACAGCGTGCAGCCCGGACAGCCTCTGGCCACGGTCGAGGCAATGAAGATGGAAAACATCCTGCGCGCCGAAAAGGAAGGCGTCATTGCGCAGATCAACGCAAAAGAGGGCGAGAGTCTGGCGGTGGATGCGGTGATTCTGGAATTGGAGTAATCGCCACGCGATTCGTTTACCTTTAAGGAACAAATTGTCCCGATCTGAACGCTCCTTAAAATGAATGCACTGATTCTATTGCATTTTTTGTGCCAGGAAATGGCGTTTTCGAACAATCCGACTGGTAAATCGCTCGCTAATCTATGATCTTTGTCTCGTTGGCAGGGGGTGATTCGCCCACCCCGCCGACTGGTCACCGTCTGGTTAGTAGGAGATTTCATCATGGCGAGGAGTGGAACCGGATACTTCGATCGCAGGGGTCATTTCTTCAAGACGCCTCGCGATGCGACCGCCAGCGATCTGGCAGCTTTACTGGGACAGATCGGCGATGGTGAGAGCCTTGCGCCGGGGATCGCGCACAAATTGCTCGAACGGCGCACAGAACTCGAAGCGCTGTTTGCAGAACATGACGCGATGATGGCAGATGCGGCGAGCACCACGGTAAGCCCGATCAGTGCGAAGGTTGCAAAACTGCCGACCCGCCCTGCTGGGTGATTTCACACCCTACATTTTGACCGATTACAGGCGCAGCAAAAGTCTGGGTAGCGTCCGTCCCGGCACTGATCCTGATTTGGTATGGCCGGCATGGATCGCACCGAACCTGTGATAGAATGGCACCGCATCCGGGTCAGCCTCGATCACCATTTCCCGTGCGTGTTGTTGTTTTGCGTAGTCGATAGCGATCCCTAGCAATTGCGCTCCAATACCGCATCCCATTGCTTCAGGCGCGACAAAGAGCTTTTCCAAGTGACAATCGCCATCTTTGATCGACACCTCGACATAGCCGCGCAGACACCCGTCGGCTTCGGCGACCATTGCAAACCGTTCAGCCAGAATGGCGGGCGTCACGCAAAGCTCTGCGCGACACATTGCGAGGAACTCGTCATCGTATCCCCAATGAGCTTTTGATCGCAGGCATAGATCGCTCAGGGCAGCACATTCCTGCGCGTTTGCCTTGCGCAATGTGACTGACGACCTTCCATTGTTCATTGCCGGGCCAGCTCCCCGTCCAGAAATGCCGCCACATCGGCAAGGTTCACATCGCGCGCCATGTATGCATCGCCAATGCCGTGCAGCAGCAGGAAGGGCAGCACATCGCCCTCCATCTTCTTGTCATGCCTCATGTGATCGACCAGAGCCGCGCCGTCGCAATCCAGCCCAAGATCGGCGATTTCGGCGTTCATGCCGGATGCGCTGATGGTCCGGGCGACCAGTTGCGCTTCTGCTGGCGGCATATCGCCCTTCAATGCCGAATATCGCGCCGCCAGCACCATGCCCAGCGCCACCCCTTCGCCATGCAGCAGGCGGTCGCCAAAACCGGTCTCCGCCTCCAGCGCATGCCCGAATGTGTGCCCCAGGTTCAAAAGCGCGCGTACGCCGGTCGTCTCGCGCTCATCCTCGGCGACGATCCGGGCCTTCGCCCGGATGCTGGTGGCGATGGCATGAGCGAGCGCGTCCGGCTCACGTGCCAGAACGGCGGGGCCGTTTGCCTCCAGCCAGTCAAAGAATGCCGCATCGCCCAGCAGCCCGTATTTCAGCACCTCGGCATAGCCTGCGCGCATCTCCCGGTCGGGCAGGGTGGTCAGCACCAGCGGGTCGATAAACACTGCGGCGGGTTGATGGAATGCGCCGATCAGGTTCTTGCCCGCGCGGGTATTAATCGCGGTTTTGCCGCCGACTGAGCTGTCCACCTGCGCCAGTAAGGTAGTGGGGATCTGGACGAAGCCGCAGCCACGCTTCGTTACGGCGCAGGCAAACCCGGTCAGGTCGCCCACGACCCCGCCTCCCAGCGCGAATACATGATCGGAACGGGTCACGCCCAGCGCCAGTAGCCAGTCCGTGAGGCGTTCCAGAACGGCCCAGCTTTTGGCGTCCTCTCCCGGTGAAACAATGAACCAGTCGGCGGTAAGACCCACCTTCGCCAGCGCCGCCTCGACCGCAGCTCCGTACAGACGGTGCGTGTTGGTATCGGCCACGAACGGCACTTGGCGCGTGCCCCCATAAGAGGCGATCCACGGTCCAGCGACATTCGCCAGATCGGCCAGCAGACCCGGTCCTATCACCACATTGTATTCGCGCCCGGCCAGTTTGACCCCGATCACATCGCGCGCATTCATCCCAGCCATTCATGTATCCCTGAAAGTATAGCGCGCACCGTTTCCGTGTGCGGGCCGTTATCGCTGCGAACACGGACATGCGATTGCGCATAATAAGGATGTCGGTCGGTATGCAGACGGGTCAGGATTTCGTGCGGATCACCGGTTTTCAGCAAAGGGCGATGATCGCGGCGTGATGTGCGATCCACCAGTGTCTCGATATCGCAATCGATCCACACCGCGATACCGCGCTGGAGGATAAGCGCGCGCGTTTCCGGGTCGACAAAGGCACCGCCGCCGGTAGCGATCACGGCGCAATTCTCTTCCATCAGGCGGGCAATCACCCGGCGCTCGCCATCGCGAAAATACGCTTCTCCGAACTCTTCGAAGATTTCAGCGATGGAACGCTGCGCGGCGTCTTCTATCGCATCGTCCGCGTCCACGAACCCGCATCCCAGCACCGTCGCAAGCCTGCGCCCGACGGTCGATTTGCCCACCCCCATCAGCCCGACCAGCACGATCGGGCGATTGAGGCGAGCGCGCAATTGCGCGATGTCGGGGGCATTGTCCTTATCGTCTTGTGCAGAGCCGCCTGCGGGCTGATGGGTCGATGCGTCGGTCATTGCGAAATGGCCTATAGATGGGGTAAGGCGCGCGCAACATGCAGCAAGGGTCACGGGTCATTTCGTCATTGTCTTCCAGTTCGCGCCGACTTTCCAGATCGGGCCGCAGCAGTTTCGCCAAACCACCGCGTGCAGCGCGGCGCTGGTGGCTGGCTGGGCTGACCGCGCTGGCGGTGCTGATCGGGGTTGCATGGATGGATGGCGGTGAAGAACCGATCCATCCGATCGTGCAGCCAGTGGCAACGCCGGGTAATGCTGCAGGAGCGGCGACATGATGCGCGCGCGTTGGCGGTCTGTAGGATTTGCAGGCGCGCTTGGTATTGCAGGTGCGCTTGGCGGAGCGATGGTGAGCGGGTTGGCAATCGCGCAAAGCTCGCCTGAATTGATCCTGCCGCCCGGTTTTGACGATCCCGCGCCTGCGCCCACTCCAACGCCGCGCCCCGCACCCTCACCCGCGCAGGGCAATGCTGGGGGCAATCCGGGGGGCAATACACCTTCACCTCCAAGACCACCGGCCTCTCCTTCGGTCACACCCGGCAATGCCGGTTCGGCCCCTGCCGATCTGCCCGCCATCCCCAGCGCGGGCGGCGCGCGGCTGCCCAGCGCCAGCGAACTTGAGAACCTTTCGACCGATCAGCTTGATGAATTGTTGGGTCTGAAGCCGAAATTCGATATTCCTCCGGCTGCGCGCCGCTCGCTCGATCAGGTGGGTCTGCTAGGCACGCAGGAGGGCGGTTTTCCGTCTGAAAGTCTGGCCGGGCAACCGGTTTCGCTCGTTCGCGCAATGCTCGCCGGAACGGGCACGCCGCTGGTTTCGCGCTGGGGTCATATCCTGGTGCGCCGCGCTCTGGTCAGCCGCCTTTCCGCGCCTGCCGCGATGGACCCGGTGGAATTCGTCACCCTGCGCGCAGGCGTTCTCAACCGGATGGGTGAATACGCCGCCACCCGGTCGCTGGTGCAGGATGTGGATACCAGCAACTGGTCCGCACCGCTCGCGGATCAGGCGTTGACCGCCTATGTCGCGGGCTCCGATCCAGTCGGCGCCTGCCCGTATGTCCGCCTGCAAGGCAGCGCGCGCGGCGGCGCCAAGGATGATCCGCAATGGGCGCTGATCGCCGCCATTTGCAACGCCTATGCCGGGGAAAGCGCGCTTGCATCCTCGCAGCTCAGTTCTGCGCTGAACCGTGGCATCGCACCCGCTATCGACGTGCTGCTGGCCCGCAGATTTGCAGGCGCGGCGGGCCGGTCGCGCCAGTCCGTGCAGATCGAATGGGAGGGCGTGGACACGCTTAATCCGTGGCGTTTTGCCGTGGCCAATGCTGTGGGGGAGGCGATCCCCGAACCGCTGCTGGAACAGACCGATCCGTTTTATGCCCGCGCCGGAGCGGTGTCGGCAATGCTGCCGCTGCAACAGCGTGCGCAATATGCCGAACGTGCGGGCGCGGAGGGTATATTTTCCGCGCAGGCGATGGTTGATCTCTACAGCGCCATATATGCCGACGAGACAATTGACGGTCCCATGCAGGAACGCGCCAACCGGCTGCGCACAGCCTATACGGCAAACGATCCGGCAGGGCGGATTGCGGCAATGGAAACGCTTTGGAAAAACGGCACGGATGGCACCAATGGCTCCGCCCATTGGACAAGCGTGCTGACCGCCTATGCCGCAGCGCGGGTTCCTGCATCCGAAGACCTGTCTGACAAGGCGGGCGTGCTGATTGCATCGATGCTGACCGCAGGGCTGGACCGCGATGCCGCCGCGTGGAAACCGGTGGTGGAGGAGGGCAGCCTTGGCTGGGCCTTGCTGGCGTTGGCCGATCCCGCAGGTGAGACGGCATCATCAGGCGGGATTGACAGTTTCGTCGACGATGACACCAGCGCAAAGCAGCGCCGCTCGCAATTTCTGGTCGCGGGTCTCGCAGGGCTGGGCCGGGTGGATGCAGGCACGGCCAGCTCGTTTAACGACAGTCTTTCGCTGGGCCTGACGCGGCAAACGAAATGGTCTGGCATGATCGCGCGCGCGGCGCAGGTTCGCAATCCGGCGATGGTCGCGCTTCTGGCCGGGCTGGGTATGCAGGGCGATGACTGGTCGCAAATGACCCCGCTGCACCTTTATCACATCACGTCTGCGCTGCGGCAGGTCGGGCTGGAGGCCGAAGCGCGAATGATTGCGGCGGAGGCCGTTTCGCGCGCTTGATCCGTTGTCTGCCGCGGTATCATCCTTCCTCGACATGCTGAGCGCAGAGCGCGGGGCGGCGGCGAACACTCTGGCTGCCTATTCCCGCGATCTTTCCGGTGCTGAGGAGCTGATCGGCGATCTCGCGAACGCATCGAGAGTGGATGTCGCCAAATTGGCGACGCACTGGTCCGCGCTGGCCCCGGCAACAATCGCGCGAAAGGCATCGGCGCTGCGGCAATTCTTCGGATTTGCGCTGGACGAGGGGTGGCGCAGCGACGATCCGTCCGGCGCACTGCCTAATCCGCGCACCCGCCGACCACTTCCAAAGGTGCTCGACCACGATGCTGTCGATGCGCTGTTCGAATGCGCGGAGGCGGAGGCGGCGGCTGGAACGCCCGTGAAAGTGCGGCAATTGGCGCTGCTCGAATTGCTGTATGGATCGGGCCTGCGCGCCACCGAACTGGTTGCATTGCCTCTGATCGCCCTGCCGCGCGATGCTCCGGTGATGACGATCACGGGCAAGGGCGGGGCATCGCGCATTGTGCCGGTCAGCGACCGAGCCCGCGATGCGTTGCGCCACTGGCTGGAGCTGCGGCCGCAAAAGCCTGCATCCGCTTTTCTGTTCCCATCGCGCGGTGGAAAGCACCTTACCCGTGTGCGATTGTTCCAGATGTTGAAGGAGTTGAGCGTTCGTGCCGGCCTCGATCCGGCTGGGGTCAGCCCGCATGTGCTGCGCCATGCCTTTGCCACGCACCTGCTGGAAGGCGGGGCAGATCTGCGGATGCTGCAAATGCTGTTGGGTCATGCCGATATTGCCACAACCCAGATTTACACGCATGTTGATGCGGCGCGTCTGGTTCAGCTGGTGAATGCACGACATCCGCTGGCGGGTGAGGGACGGGGCGGGAAACAGGTTGCCGCGCGCAGACATCAGGACTAGCGCAAGGCCCATGATTTCCTACCTCGAATTCGAGAAGCCCGTCGCCACTCTGGAAGAGCGCATAGCGGAACTGCGCGGTGTGGACGCCCATCACGGCGTGGATGTGACCTCCGAGATAACGCGCCTTGAACACAAGAGCGTGGAATTGCTCGCCAGCACCTATGCCTCGCTCACGCCTTGGCAGAAAACGCAGGTCGCGCGGCATCCGCAGCGCCCGCATTTCCGTGACTATGTCGCTCATGCCTTTGAAGATTTTGTGCCACTAGGCGGGGATCGGCATTTCGGCGACGATCTGGCGATCATGGGCGGCTTTGCCCGTTTGCGTGGCAGCGGCGATACGACAACCCGCGTCATGTTGATCGGGCACGAAAAAGGGCATGATACGCAAACCCGCATCCAGCACAATTTCGGGATGGGCAAACCCGAGGGATACCGCAAGGCGATCCGTCTGATGGAACTGGCCGGGCGATTCGGCCTGCCAGTGGTTACGCTGGTCGATACGTCGGGCGCATTTCCGGGGATCGAAGCGGAGGAGCGCGGCCAGGCCGAAGCCATCGCCCGTTCAACAGAGGCGTGTTTGGCGCTGCCGGTGCCGATGGTGTCGGTTATCGTGGGCGAGGGCGGGTCGGGCGGCGCGGTTGCGCTGGCCAGCGCGGAACGCGTGCTGATGTTTGAACATGCGGTGTATTCCGTAATCTCTCCAGAGGGTTGCGCCTCAATCTTGTGGCGCACTGCCGAAAAAGCACCCGAGGCGGCCGAAGCGATGAAGGTGACGGCGCAGCACCTGAAACGATTGGGCGTGATCGACAGGATCGTGAAAGAGCCAATCGGCGGGGCGCATCGCGATCCACAGGCTGCAGCACGCGCGCTGGGCAACGCGTTGGGCGAGGAATTGACCGAACTGGGCAATTTCAGCAGCGAACATTTGATAAAAATGCGCGAGGACAGGTTCCTGCAATTGGGCGGTTAAACGGCAATTTGTAGGGTCAGGAACCGTTACGTCGTTCAGGTATTTATCCCATTAGATAACAATAACGCCATTGTTTGAGGGATTATCATGACCACTGCCCCGAAGACCTATCGTCGCTTTCCGTTGCCCGAACGTGCCCGTCGCGGCTCCAGACTTGGGCCGTATGCCCGCATCTGGGCGATCACTGCCGGTGCGATGACGACCACCGCCTGCCTTGGCACTGGAGCGCCGATCCCTTCCGCCTCCGCGCCAATTACGCAGACAGAAGCAAAGCAGGGAGCGGAATTTCACCCGCAATTGCTCGCTCAGTTCGGCGGAGCGATGACTGGTTCGCAGGCTACGTATGTCGAACAGGTGACAAAGAATGTCGCGGTGCAATCCGGCCTTGGCGGCGCACGTGAAAGTTTCACCGTCAGCCTGCTTAACTCACCCGTCCATAACGCTTTCGCGGTGCCGGGGGGATATGTCTACACCACGCGACAGCTGGTGACGCTGATGAACAACGAGGCGGAACTTGCCGCTGTGATGGGGCATGAAGTCGGCCACGTTGCTGCGCGCCATTCCCAACGTCGCCAGCAGAACGCTCAGCGCAATCAGATCGGCGGACTGCTCGGCGCGGTTGTCAGCTCGGTTTTGCTGGGCGACAGCTCCATCGGCAGCACGATCTCGCGCGGTTTCCTTCAGGGGTCACAATTGCTGACCCTGCGATTCTCACGCCAGCAGGAGCTGGAAGCGGATGATCTGGGCATTCAGTACCTGACCCGTGCGGGTTACGATCCGCGGGCTATGGGCACTGTGCTCGCCAGTCTTGCGGCGCAAAATTCTCTGGATGCAAGAGTGCAGGGCCGCAACGCGAGCGTGCCGGAATGGGCATCGACCCACCCCGATCCCGCGAGCCGGGTGCAATCCGCACTGGCAAAGGCGCAGCCGCTGGGCACCGGAGCGACGAATCGCGATACTTTCCTGACCCGAATCGATGGACTGTTATACGGGGATGATCCAGAACAAGGCGTGATCGAGGGTAGCCGCTTCATTCACCCCGATCTGCGTCTGTCCTTCACCGCGCCGCAAGGCTTCTACATGGTGAACAGCACGCGCGCCGTCAGCATCAACGGCCAGAGCGGCCAGGCGCAATTGACCACTGCGGCGTATAGTGGCGATCTTGACGCTTACATCCGTCAGCAATTTGCGACGTTGGGCGGCCAGAATAACACGCTCGCGCCGCAGGATATCCAGCGGACAACCGTAAACGGATTGCGCGCTGCGGTGGGCACGGCCCGCGTGAACAACGGAAATTCGCAGGTCGATGTTGCGATTTATGCTTATGAATTTGCGCCGGGTCAGGCATTCCATTTCCAGGCAATCGCTCCTGCCGGGCAGATGAACACGTTTGGTGCGATGTTCCAGTCGATGCGCCGGATCACTCAGGCAGAGGCTGACGCGGTCGTGCCGCGGCGTATTGACGTGGTAACGGTTGCGCGCGGCGACACGGTAGCGGCCTTGTCACGACGAATGGCTTACAGTGATAATCAGGAGGCCCGGTTCCGCGTGCTGAATGGCTTGGCCTCGAACGAAGAGTTGCGCGCTGGCCAGATGGTCAAAATGGTGGTGCGCGCCCGCTGAGCCATCACTGATACGTTATTGAAGGCACAAAAAAAGCGGCGGGGAAATGTCCCCGCCGCTCTTTTTTATAGCGTAACGCCCAAAGCTTACGGAAGCTTGGTGTTCGCCGTGTCGAGCGTGGTGCCGACGCCGCTGAAGGTCGTGGTCACGTTTTCGCCAACGGCGGTCATCGCGGTGATGGCTGCGACAGCGATCAGAGCAGCGATCAGGCCGTATTCGATTGCGGTTGCGCCCTGCTCGTCACGAGCCAGTTTCTTGAAAAAGGTCATTTGTAGTCTCCTGGTTTGGTCTTCAGTACCCGTACCTGCTTTGTATTTGTAAGCAGACAATCTTGGTTTAGGGGCAAGCTCTTGAGAAATTCCTAATCGTCGGCCTTTCGAAAGAGTTAACCGCCCATTGCTTTTACAACTTCGTCCATCACGTATTGCCACTGGCTTGAGTTGGCAGCTGCGAGCACCTGCAAACCCACGATCAGTCCAATTACGATCAAACTCAGTATCAGTCCGTATTCAATCGCGGTGGCACCCTGATCGTCGCTCCCAATGTGCTTTGAGAATTTCGTCAAGTTCATGGTTCCATCCGTCTGCTACGTTGCTGACCTCATCAAAATCGGCTCAGGGTCTTAACAAATGATTGAGAGCGAGCGCTCGACTGGAAAAAATACCGACAGCCCCGGCATCCTTATGCTGGTCGTCGCGGCGGCGTTGCACAGGTCCGATGGCCATTGGCTTATGCAGCGCAGACCTTTGGAAAAGCATCACGGGGGCCTATGGGAATTTCCGGGGGGCAAGGTTGAACCCTCTGAAATGCCAGAACAAGCGCTGCGGCGTGAACTGCTGGAAGAACTTGGCATTACCCTGGAAAATACGACCTGCAGACCGGTTGGGTTTGCGGAAGATCAAGACAATCTCTCGCGATCGGGCATTGTCATCCTGCTTTACACAGTGGACCGCTGGACCGGCACGCCGCGCTCGCTGGAGGGCGGAACGCTCGGCTGGTTCAGCCCCGCGCAGATTGGGGAGCTGGCCAAACCGCCACTTGATCAAAAACTGGCCGCGCGCCTGTTTGCAAAAGATTGAAGAACCGACAGCCGAGGGGCAATCAGCTATTGCCAATCCGCGTATGCACTCTTATGCGGCGGTCCTTGTTGTGCACCCGTAGCTCAGCTGGATAGAGCACCAGACTACGAATCTGGGGGCCGGGCGTTCGAATTGCTCCGGGTGCACCATAAAAAGCCCATCCTCTTCGCGAGGGTGGGCTTTTTTGATTTGCGGTCAGGACCGCGCCAATCTTGCAGACAGGCGGATGCAGGGGCCGCACTGGAAATCGCGGGGATTATGTCTATGTTTCAAGAAGAGCGGCTGACGACACACCGCGGTTCTTATCATGGAAAACTGACCCTGATGAATTATCAGCACGATTCTGACGATTTCGATCCCGACAATCCACTTGGCAAGCCTGACGTTCCTGACGAAGTGCAGGATGCGGTGCGCACACTTTTGCGCTGGGCGGGTGACGATCCGGAGCGCGAGGGTCTGTTGGACACGCCCAAGCGTGTGGGCCGCGCATGGCTGGAATATTGCAGCGGCAACAAGGAAGACCCCGCCATGCACCTGTCGCGGATTTTCGAGGAAGTGGGCGGGTATGACGAAATCGTCCTGCTGAAAGACATTCCGTTTCAATCGCATTGCGAACACCACATGGCGCCGATCACCGGGAAGGCGCATATCGCCTATTTGCCCGATCAGAAGGTAGTCGGAATCTCTAAACTGGCGCGCGTGCTGCATGGCTTTGCCCATCGCCTGCAAGTGCAGGAACGGCTGACCGCGCAGGTGGCACAATGCATCTGGGATAATTTGGAACCACGCGGTGTTGCCGTGGTGATCGAGGCGGAACACGGCTGTATGACCGGTCGCGGGGTCAAGGTGCATGGCGTCGGGAATGATTACCAGCCGGATACTGGGCTGTTTTCTGGACGATCATCGCAGCCGTCAGGAGGTCATGAGCCTGATGGGCTATTGATCGCAGCCCCGCTCTGCTCCACTATTCCAGCGGGCGGGGCTATGTTCAGGCCTCTCCTCGTGTGTCCGCCGCTTGGCCAGGCACCGATTGTCGCCACCGCGTAAAGGAGCCTGAGCATGATTCGATCCCAGACACTGAAAATGGCGACCGGCCATTCTGGCCAGTCTGCTTGCAGCGTGTGGTGGCAATGCGTCTGGCGGCTCCGAAGCAGCGATGAGCCCGGAACCGGCAATTATCAAGGAACGGCAGGATAATTTCGAGACGATCGGCGATGCGTTCAAGGCGATCCGCGGTCAGTTGGAAGGCAGCAACCCCGATCTTGGTATGATCGCAGACGCTGCAACAGACATGAATGCCGCCGCGCTCAAGATCGAGGGCTATTTTCCCGAAGGTACATCGGTTGCCGAAGGATACGACACCGAGGCGCTGGCGACGATCTGGGAAAAACCCGAAGATTTCGCCAAGGCGCATTCGATGCTGGTCGATGCGAGCGCGAGATGATCACGGTCGCGCAGAGCGGCGATGCGACGGCAGTTGCAGCGCAAGTCGGCAATGTCGGCAAGACGTGCAAGAATTGCCACGACACTTTCCGCCTCGACGATAAGAAATAGGAGTGTTTTCCACCATGCGCACCGCGCGCTTGATCCAGGTGTGGGACTGGCCGCTGCGCCTCACGCATTGGGGCTTTGCGGTGCTTATCCCGTTCTCATGGTGGTCGGCGGAAAATTCGCACTGGGCCTGGCACGAACGCAGTGGGCTGACGATACTCGGACTGCTGATTTTTCGCATCATTTGGGGCTTTGTCGGACCGGAAACAGCGCGGTTTGCGCAGTTTGTTCCCAGTCCGGCGCAGGTATTATCCTATCTGAAAGGCCAACGGCTGCTGGGTGCCGACGCTATCGGCCATAATCCGCTGGGCGCGTTGAGCGTCATCGCGCTGCTAGCTGTGATGCTGGTGCAGGTGGGTATGGGATTGTTCGCGGGCGATCCCTATGATGGCCTTACCGGCCCGCTCAATTCGCTGGTAGGTGTGATGACCGCCGACGCGGTGACCGAATGGCACGAGACATTTTTCTGGGTGGTGCTGGCTCTGGTTGTGCTGCATCTTGCGGCGATTGTGTTTTACGCAGTGGTGAAACGCAACGATCTGGTAAGCCCGATGATAACGGGAAAACGATCAGTAAGCGCGCCGGTCGATGGCATAACGCCGCCCTCAGCCTTGCGCATCGCGATTGCCGCTTCGCTTTCAGCCGGGTTTGCGTTCTGGATAGCTTTTGGTGCGCCGCCGTTCACCTGACGGCGCCCAGGCGGCATTTTCCTGCACAGCATCGGTCCGACAAAAGGCAACGCGCCTGCACCCGGGTTGAAACGGGATGCAGGCGCGCTCTTTGTCTTTGTCGGTCAGGCGGCCTTGCGCGCGATATCTCCGCGCAGTGTCAGCTTCGCCGTCGGGCCGTTCGGCTTACATCTGGCCGAGCATATGCTCCGCACTGGAAACCTTGAAGTCGCCCGGTTCCTCGACATTGATTTGTTCGACCACGCCATCGTTGACGATCATCGAGAAGCGCTGGCCGCGCTTGCCCATGCCAAAGCCCGAACCGTCCATCGTCAGGCCAATCGCCTCGACAAAATCGGCATTGCCATCGGCCAGCATGGTAATTTCGTCCGAGCCGGCAGACTTGTTCCAGGCACTCATCACAAACGCGTCGTTGACTGCGGTGCCCACGATTTCATCGACCCCCTTGGCTTTGAGGTCAGCTGCCTTGTCGACAAAACCGGGCAAATGCTTGGCAGAGCAGGTCGGCGTGAATGCACCGGGGACGGAGAACAGCGCGACCTTCTTGCCCGCAAAATACTCCGATGACTGCACCGGTTGTGGCCCTTCGGCGGTTGCTTTTACCAGTTTAACGTCGGGGAGTTTGTCGCCTACGGAAATGCTCATCGCGTAATATCCTTATCGGTTTGGGGGATCGTGCGAACGATATAGACGGTGAAAGCCGCGCGGCAACAATTACAGATATAAAGATAAGTTTATATTTGCCTCTGGCGAGCGCCGACGCTAGGGCGCGGGGCATACTTTACGGAGACAGATTATGGCCACCGCAGCAGCAACCCACGAATATATTATCAAGGATATCAGCCTCGCCCAGTTTGGCCGTGACGAGATCCACATCGCCGAAACCGAAATGCCGGGCCTGATGGCGCTGCGCGAGGAATTTGGCACCGCGCAACCGCTTAAGGGTGCGCGGATCACCGGTTCGCTGCACATGACGATCCAGACCGCTGTGCTGATCGAAACGCTGGTGGCGCTGGGTGCAGAGGTGCGCTGGGCGACCTGCAACATCTTCTCCACCCAGGATCACGCCGCCGCCGCGATCGCCGATCAGGGCATTCCGGTGTTCGCGATCAAGGGTGAGAGTCTCGCCGATTATTGGGACTATGTGGGTCGGATATTCGACTGGTCGACCGATGCCGACCACGATCTCACCGCCAACATCATCCTCGACGATGGCGGTGATGCGACCATGTTCGCGCTGTGGGGCGCACGGCTTGAAGCGGGTGAGGAAATGCCTGCCCCCGCCAATGCCGAGGAAATCGAATTCCAGCGCGCGCTGAAAGCCTATGTCGCGGCAAGGCCGGGCTATCTCACCAAGAGTGTGAAGAACATCAAGGGTGTGTCCGAAGAGACCACCACCGGCGTCATGCGCCTGTATCAGATCGCCAAGCAGGGCAAGCTGCCGTTCCCGGCGATCAACGTGAATGACAGCGTGACCAAGTCGAAGTTCGACAATCTGTACGGCTGCAAGGAATCGCTGGTCGACGCGATCCGCCGCGCAACCGACGTGATGCTGGCTGGCAAGGTCGCCTGCGTCGCCGGCTACGGCGATGTCGGCAAGGGTTCGGCAGCCTCGCTTCGCGATGGCGGTGCGCGCGTGATGGTGACGGAAATCGACCCGATTTGCGCGCTTCAGGCGGCGATGGACGGGTTTGAAGTCGTCTCGATGGACGAAGCGGTGAAGCGCGCCGATATCTTCGTTACCGCGACTGGCAACGAAGACGTGATCACCGGCGAGCACATGAAAGCCATGAAGAACATGGCCATCGTCTGCAACATCGGCCACTTCGACAGCGAAATCCAGATCTCCGCGCTGGATAATTACCAGTGGAAGGAAATCAAGGAAGGCACCGATATGGTCACCTTCCCCGATGGCAATTCGCTGTTGATCCTTGCCAAGGGGCGTCTGGTCAATCTGGGTTGCGGCACCGGCCACCCCAGCTTTGTGATGAGCGCCAGCTTCACCAATCAGGTGCTGGCCCAGATCGAGTTGTTCACCAAGTCCGATGAATACAAGAACGATGTCTATGTCCTGCCCAAGCATCTGGACGAAAAGGTCGCCGCGCTGCATCTGGAAAAGCTGGGCGTGCAACTGACCAAGCTGAGCCAGAAGCAGGCCGACTATATCGGCGTCCCCAGCGAAGGCCCGTTCAAGCCGGATCATTACCGTTACTGATCGGCACGAAGCCGGAAGCGGCTTGCCAATACCGTCGGAAAAAGAAGGGCCCTCGCAGCAATGCGGGGGCTTTTCGTGTCGAGGCATGTTGCATCGCGTCGCAGCGCAGCATAGCTGCTGAGTATGGAAATCAGCCCGATTACAATTGCCCTCATTGGACTGATGCTTGCCGCGTGGACTGCGGCCGCCGCCGTGCTGGTGCTGCGTTCGGGCGCGAAGGTGCGCCGGGCAAAGTCGCTGGAGACCTCGCTGCGGCGAATGCAGAGCCTGCTGGACGTCGCACCCGCAATCCCGATGCTGATCCGCGTCGATGGCAGGATCGAGGCGCCGGAACGGCTGGCCCGCTGGCTGGGCTTTGCCGAAATGCCCGCATATCTTTCTGAACTGGTGCGCGACGATGGGCTTACCGCGGCGCAGGTGGAGGACTTGTCTGGCAAAGTTCGCCTTACACAGAAAAGCGCCGCGCCGTTCCAGATGTCGCTGATCCTGCCCGGATCGGGACGTACGCTCGCGCTGCAGGGGGCACTTGCCGATCCGCAGGTGTCGCCGGGCGGGGCAGCGCTGGTCTGGGTGTTCGACTTTTCCGAGAGCGAGGATGAGCTGAGCCGCCTGCGCCAGACCGCCGCGCGCGCTGAAAGCGATTTCGCCGCGCTGATTGGCCTGATTGAGGCTGCACCCATGCCGATGTGGTTTCGCGGGCAGGATATGCGGCTGCAACTCGTCAACCAGGCCTATGTCGATGCGGTGGCAGCGGGCAGCGCCGAAGCGGTGGTGCAGGGCCAGATCGAACTGCTGGAGGCCGACGATGGCCGCACGCCCGCCGATATCGCCCGCGACAGCCTTGCCCGGCAGGACAAGACCGAGCGCACTGTCGCCGCCACGCTCCACGGGGAGCGACGCACGCTCAAGGTCAGCGACCTGCCGCTCGGCTCTGACGGGGTGGCGGGATATGCCATCGACATCGAGGAGCAACAGCAGGTGCGCCGCCAGTTCCGCGCCTATCGCGATGCGCAACGCGCAATGCTTGACCAATTGAGCATCGGGGTCGCGCAGTTCGATGCAGAAGAACGTCTGACTTACGCCAACCTGCCGTTCCGCCGGCTGTTTGAACTGGGTGCAGGCGTGGGCGATGGGACCGAGGCGGGGTTGCTGGCGTTCGAACGCTTCCTTGCCGATGCGCGCGAGCGCGGGCGCACGCCGGAAGTGCGCGACTTTCCCGAATGGCGGCGCGACCGGATCGAATGGTTTGGCCTTGCAGACACCCATGAGGAAAACTGGCCCTTGCCCGGCGGTACGCATCTGCGCGTCGTTGCCCAGCCAATGCCCGATGGCGGGCTGGTGATGATCGCGGAGGATCGCACGGAAAGCCTCGCCCTGTCCGCCACGCGTGACACGCTGCTGCGCACCCGCACCGCCACGCTCGACAGCCTGTTCGAGGCGCTGGCGATCTTTGCCCCTGATGGTTCGATGCAATTGTGGAACCGCCGGTTCGCCCCGACATGGGGGCTGGAGCCGGAAATCCTTGATACCCATCCCAGCGTGCAGACCCTGCTTGAAGCGATTGGCGAGAACCTGAGCGAGCCGGGCGATGCGCAGCAGATCGGTGCGGTGGTGCGCGCCGCGACATTGGACCGCCGCGCGATGGATGGGCAGGTGGAACTGGCCGGCGGGCGATTCTTGCGGTTTGCCGGAGTGCCGCTGCCCGATGGCAACGGGCTTTTGACCGTGCTGGACATCACGGATTCGCAAATGGCAGAAAAAGCGCTGCGCGAACGTGCGGTCGCCCTGGAAGAGGCGGATGCGGTGAAGACGCGCTTCCTGTCGAATATGTCATACGAATTCCGCACGCCGCTGACCACGATCGGCGGCTATGCCGAAATGCTGGCAAGCGGCGCGGGAGGAGAGTTGACCCCGCAGGCGTCCGAATTTGTCGAAGCGATCCTCTCATCCACCGCCCGCCTGACGGAGCAGGTCGAAAACGTTCTCGACCTGTCGCAAAGCGAGGCGGGGCTGCTGCCGATCAGCAAGGAAAAGATCGACCTGCTGGTGTTTATGACCGCGCTGGTGCGGGAGCGTGAGGACGCGATAATCGCCGCTGGATTGGGCCTGGACCTCAAGGGGAAGCGTGGACGGTTTGCGATGGCCGATCCACGCCAGTTGGGCCGGGCGGTGGGCAACCTTCTCGACAATGCGATTGCCGGGACGCAAGAGGGCGGCCACATCCTGATCGAAACTCCGCGACCGCGCGATGGCGATGAATGGAGCGCAGCGATCACAATTACCGATAACGGCAGCGGGATGAGCGCGGAAGATCTTGGCCGCGCCCTTGGGGATCTGCACCGCGCAGACGAAGGCAGCTCGGAACCGCGCATCGGCCTTGGCATACCGCTCGCCCGGCAATTGATCGAGGCTCATGGCGGATCGCTGGATCTGGCGAGCGAAGAGGGCGCAGGCACGACCGCGATCATCCTGCTTCCATGACCGGCATGGCTCAGTTTGCGCTGCCGGACCTTGCGGCGATGGCTGGCTATGGCGGACGCATTGCTGACAGGCTGCGCCCCGGCGACGTCATCGCGCTGTCTGGCGGTCTGGGTGCTGGCAAGACGACGCTGGCGCGCGCAATCATAGCCGCGCTGGGATATACGCTGGAGGTTCCTTCCCCGACCTTTACGATCATCGAGGCCTATGATGCGCCGCCGCTGCGCCTTCCCGTCGTCCACGCGGATTTCTATCGTCTGGAAACACCGCAAGAACTGCTGGAGATCGGCCTCGACGAATATCGTGAGGGGGCGGCCCTGATTGCAGAATGGCCTGAACGGGGCGGTGGCTTTGAAAACGAGAGCGCTTGCCTGCAAATCGAGCTGCAAATTGCGGATGAAGGGCGGATTGCGATTGCCCGCGCCGGGGCGGATTGGCTAGGGCGAATGCCATGAGTGAACTTCCCGATGGATTACAAGCCTTCGTGCGCGAGGCGCAATGGGGCGGCGCGCAAATTGACGCGATCCCCGGCGATGCATCATTCCGGCGGTATTTCCGGCTGCGTAATGAATCGGGCAGGAACGCGATGCTGATGCACGCACCGCCGCCGCACGAAGATCCCGAACCGTTCCTCAACGTGGCACAATGGCTGCGAGACCACGGAATGCGCGCGCCCGCCATCTACGCCAGCGATCCGGAACGCGGATGGGTATTGCTGGAGGATTTCGGCGATGACCGGATGCGTGACTGGTTGGATATCCATCCGCATGGCGAACTGGCCGCGTACGAAATCGCAGTCGACACGCTGGTCGAATTGCACCGCCGTCCGCCGGGACCATTCCCGCCCTATGACTTTGCCACCTATGGTCGCGAGGCGGCGCTGTTCACCGAATGGTTCTGCCCTGCGCAGGGGCTGTCAGTGGATGCGGCGGGCTATATGGCGGCGTGGCAAATGGCGCTCGCCCCGCTGCTGGGCGATAGCAAGTCGCGCGTCACGGTGCTGCGTGATTATCATGCTGAAAACATCATGCTGCTGGGCGATCCCGGGGCAAGGGCGCCGCAGGGCCTGATCGATTTTCAGGACGCACTGGTTGGCAACCGCGCCTACGATCTGGTGTCGCTGTTGCAGGATGCGCGGCGCGATGTTTCGCCCGAACTGGAAGCCGCCATGCTGGAGCGATACCGGATGCACGCACAGCCTGACGGTGATTTCGATGCCGATTATGCCCTGCTGGGGGCGCAGCGCAATGCCAAGATTGTGGGCATATTCTCACGCCTCAATCAGCGCGATGGGAAGCCGCGCTACCTTTCGATGATCCCGCGCGTATGGTCCGCGATGGAGCGGGATCTGACGCATCCTGCACTGGCCCCGGTGGCGCGCTGGTTCGACGCCAACATTCCCGAAGAAATCCGCCACGCACACGGCAGACCCGACTTATGAACGCGCCGCGCCCGCTCGCCAGCGACGCCGCGATGGTCATGGCGGCGGGGCTTGGCAAACGAATGCGTCCCTTGACCGCGACCCAGCCGAAACCGCTGGTCCGCGTTGCGGGCAAGGCGTTGATCGATCACACGCTGGATCGGCTGGCCGATGCTGGCCTGTCGCGCGCGGTGGTGAATGTGCATTACCTCGCCGACGCGCTGGAGGCGCATGTGAAGGACCGCGCCGTGCCGCGCGTCATCATCTCGGATGAGCGTGACGCGCTGCTGGAAACGGGCGGCGGCATGATCAAGGCGCAGGCGCAGCTGCCCGATCCATTCTTTTGCCTCAACGCCGACAACATCTGGCTCGATGGGCCGAAGAACGCGTTTCTCGATCTGAGCGCGCGCTGGAACCCCGATGAGATGGACGCGCTGTTGCTGGTAGTTCCGCATATCCGCGCCGCAAATTTTGCCGGGCAGGGCGATTTCTACATGGACCCGCTGGGCAAGATTTCGCGCAAGGTGCCAAGCCGGATTGCGCCATTCATCTACACCGGCATCCAGCTGGTGTCGCAGCGGTTGTTGCGTGATGCGCCTGCTGGCGCGTTTTCAACCAACATCCTGTGGAATCGCGCAATAGAGGAAGGGCGCCTGTTCGGCGTATCCTTCACCGGCCAATGGTTCGAGGTTGGCACGCCGCAGGCAATCGGCCCAACCGAAGACGCGCTTCAGCGCGGGTAAGGGACAGCGTGGCCAAGGAAACACCCGAAGTTTACTCCATCGCCGCCCATCGCGGCTTTGCCGATGCGCTCGTTGCAGGGCTGGTCCCGCGTTATGCGCAGGCCGACGTAGGCCTTGCTCGGCTCACTCTTCTGGTACCCAGTTCGCGGGCGGCGCGCACTCTTTCCGAAGCATTCGTCCGCCACACCGGGAACAGCGGCGCGGCGGGGATGCTGATGCCGCGGATGGTGACGGTGGGCGATCTCGATCTGGATGAGGCGCTGGGCACGCTGCTTGATCCGCTGGGGGCGAGTGACCTGCCGCCTGCGGTTGAGCCGACGCGGCGGTGGCTGGAGCTTGCGCGGTTGATCGAAACCGAGCGTGCGGCGCTGGGCAAGTCCGCACTGCCGGGCGCGGCGCGGCTGCGGCTGGCGCACGATCTGGCACGGGCGATGGACCGCCTGCTGGTGGAGGAAAAGACGCCTGAAGATCTGGTGAGCGATGCGGTGCTTTCGCGGCTTGGCGATTTGTCGAGCCACTGGCAGGATTCGATCCGGCTGTTCGCAGGGGTGCAAGCGCGCTGGCTTTCTCGTTTGCAGGAGCGCGGAGAGGTGGACGCTGCCACCCGGCGCAACCTGTTGTTCGAACGCGCACGGCTGCGCTGGCGCGAGGAACCGCCCGCCACGCCGATCATCGCCGCCGGTGTCACCAGCGCATCGCCCGCGCTGGCACGGTTGCTGCGCGTCGTGGCAGATATGCCCAATGGTGCGGTGATCCTGCCCGATCTCGATCTGGAGATGGATGACGCCGCGTGGGATGAACTGGGCCGCGCAGGCGCCACGCCGGAACCAGGCGGCGAAGTGTTCGGCAGCGGCGACGCGCTGACCCATCCGCAATATCACCTCAAACTGCTGCTGGGCCGGATGGGTATCTCACGCAAGGAAGTGCGGCCCTGGCACCGTCGGGGCGTAAGCGCGGCAGAGCCTGCGCGCAGCCGCGCGATCAGTTCGCTGTTCTTGCCCCCGCAGGCGAGCAAATCGTGGATCGGGCTGGGCGCGGATCGGCGTCGTCTGCCCGGCGTGCGACTGCTTACCAGCGCGACCAGCGAGGAGGAGGCGCAGGCCATCGCCCTGCTGGTGCGTGAAAAGCTGGAGCAGCCCGAACAACGTATCGCGGTGGTCAGCGCCGACCGCACGCTGGCCCGCCGCGTGGCGCAGCATCTGGAGCGCTGGAATATCGCCGCCGATGACAGCGCCGGGCAGCCTTTGTCGCTGACCGCAGCGGGCAGGCTGTTCGCGCTGCTGGCCGAAATTGCGGGAAAGGGGGCGGAGCCGGTAACGCTGGTTGCGGCGCTCGCACATCCTCTCGTTGCCAGCAGCGACAGTGACGCGCGGCGCGAATGGCTCAGCCATCTGCGGCTGTTTGAACGCAGCTTGCGTGGCCCCGCGCCTGCACCCGGCTTTGCGCCGCTGCGCAAGGCGGCTGCTCAGACCGAGAATGCGGGGGTTGCCGATTGGTGGGAGAGGGTCGAAGCGATCCTCGCGCCGCTTGTCCTTGGCGATGCTCCGGTATCGCTGGCTGATGCGCTGGACGCGCTCGCCACGGCAGCAGAGGCGCTGGCGGGTGACCGGATGTGGGCGCGCGAGGACGGGCGCGCCCTGTCGCGTATGGTGGAGGATTTGCGCTATCACGCGCGCGAATGCGAAACTGTGATCGACGCGGGCGATTTGGCCGCGATCCTGCGCGATGCGATGGACGCGGTTGCCGTGCGGCCCAATTACGGCGGGCATCCGCGCGTTGCGATCTACGGCCTGCTCGAAGCGCGCATGGCCCGGGCCGATCTGGTCATCTGCGGCGGTCTGAACGAGGGCACCTGGCCGCAAAGCCCTGCGCCCGATGCGTTGCTTGCCCCCGGTATACTGCGCGCGCTGGGTGTGCCCGGTGCAGAGTTCCGCATCGGCCTTGCCGCGCACGATCTTGCAGGCGCGATGGGCGCGCCTGAAGTGGTGTTGAGCCGGGCGCAGCGCGATGCCGATGGGCCGACGCGACCCTCCCGGTTCCTGCTGCGGGTTGAAGCGTTGCTGGGCGAAAACGAGGCGAACGATCTGCGAGAGACGCGGATTGCCGCCATGCTGCCCCTGATCGACCGCGCTCCACCGCCTGTGGAACAGCGATATCAGCGGCCAGCGCCCAATCCCTCGCCGCAACTGCGCCGCGTCTCGATCAGCGCCACGGCGGCCGATCGGCTGCTCGGCGATCCGTATCAATTCTACGCTCAGAAGATTCTGGCCTTGCGCGGGCTGGACCCACTCGCCGCCGATCCGTTCAGCGATCCTGCGCTGCGTGGGACGTTGGTGCACGATATTCTGGAGCAATGGCACAGGGCGCGCGAAACGCAACCGACCCTGCCCCTGCTGCCGTTTGCGCATGATGCCCTGCGCGCAACCAATCCACACCCGCTGTTGTGGGGGCTTTGGCGACCGCGCATCATGGCCGCGCTTGAGCGGTTTGAGCAGTGGATAGACGACGCGGCTGAGGATGGGCGCACCGTCCTGCTGGCAGAGACATGGGGAGCGATGGACTACCTCGGCGTGCGTGTTACCGGGAAAGCGGATCGGATCGACCGGATGGCGGACGGATACGCTGGGGATTGTCGATTACAAGACCGGCAAAGTGCCTACGAAAAAGGAAACTGCCGCCGGATATCGCCTGCAATTGGGTGTGCTTGGCCTGATTGCGCGCCATGGTGGATACAAGCGAGAGCGTGACGATCCGCCAGAAAGCACGATCCGGGGCGAGGCGAGCGCGTTTGAATATTGGTCGCTGCGAAAAGCTGGCGATCAGTTCGGCGAGATCATGGTACCGATGAAACTAGTCACACGCGAAAGCGGTCTCGAACCCGACGAATTCCTGCCACTGCACGAAGCCAAGCTGACCGAGGCCATAACCCGCTTCATCACCGGCACTGCTCCTTTCCGGGCAAAGGAGAACCCGGACTACCCCGGCTACACCGATTACGATCAACTCATGCGGCTGGCCGAATGGCAGTACGAGCCTGAAGGGGACAAGCCATGAGTTCGGCAGTCTTCCCGCTTGTCGGAAATCAGCGTGATGCCGCCGATCCGCAAGACAATGTATGGCTGTCCGCGTCGGCGGGGACCGGCAAGACGCAGGTGCTGTCCGCGCGCGTGCTGCGCCTGTTGCTGCGCCCCGATGTCGCACCGGGGCAGATATTGTGCCTGACCTTTACCAAGGCGGGCGCGGCGGAAATGGCGAACCGCATCAACGCGGTGCTGGCGCGCTGGGTGCGGCTGGAGGCGGGCAGGCTGGCGAAAGAGTTGGGCGATCTTGGCGCGGATATCGGCCCGCAGACGCAGGATCGCGCGCGCACCCTGTTTGCCAGCGTGCTCGACTGTCCCGGTGGCGGGCTTCGGATCGATACGATCCACGCATTCTCGCAATGGCTGCTCGCGAACTTTCCCGAAGAGGCCGATATCGCGCCCGGATCGCGTCCGATGGAGGACCGCCAGCGTGAACTGCTTTCTCGCGAAGTGCTGGCGCAAGTGTTGAGCGAGGCGGAGGCGACAAATGATGTGCGGCTGCTCGATGCGATTCACCTGTTCGTCACGCGAAAAGACCCCAGCGCGCTGCATGGATGGCTGATGCGGTGTGCCGGGCACGAGGAATTGTGGACCGGCAATCAGGGCTGGCAATCCCCGGTCGATACGCGTGTGCGTCGCCTGCTCGATATGCCGGCCGATGCGGATGAGGCATGGGCGGTGGAGGGGCTGCACCCTGATGTCTTTCCAGACGACGAGTTGCGAGAGATGATTCCGTTAATGGAAGATTGGGGCACCAAGACAGCGGACAAATGCCGTCCTTGATGCGCACTGGTTGACCTTGAACCGAGCAGAACGGGTAAGTGCCAGCGACGGGTTTTCGGCACGTTCTGCTAAAAGCGGACGGAACGCCGACCCTGACCCTGAAAAAACCGCGCGAAACATCGCCTGGATCTATTGAGGCGCAGGAGGCCGTCGCAGAAGCCATCGTCCAATGGTGCCGAAAGGCGCGCGCTCCTCCTACTTGCCGAACTGCTCACCGCTTCGCTGGAACTGGGGCGCGCATTTTCGCTCAAGTGGATGGAGGCCAAGGCGCGCGAGGGCTTGCTCGATTTCGACGATCTGATCCGCCGCGCCGCGCGACTGCTGGCCCGAAGCGAGGTCGCAGACTGGATCCGATACAAGCTTGACCGGCAATTCGACCACATCCTGATTGACGAGGCGCAGGATACCAATTCCGCGCAATGGGACATCGTCGATGCGCTGATCGACGATTTCTTCAGCGGCGAAGGGGCGAGCGGGGACAAGCTGCGCACGATCTTTACGGTGGGCGATTACAAGCAGGCGATCTTCGGATTTCAGGGCACCAGCCCCGAAAATTACGAGCGCGCCAAGGGCAAGATCCGCCAGCGCATCATGGATGCACGCCAGCACGCGCTTGGAATGCGCGACGATCGCAATGTGCCGGGCTGGCGCGATCTCGATCTGGACCAATCGTTTCGCACCGCGATGCCGGTGCTCGGTTTCGTGAACCGCGTGATCGCCACGCTGGGGCATGAGGCGTTTGGCCTGCCAACTGCACCGCCCGACCACAGCGGCGAAGATCGCGCCGGGCTGGTTACGCTGTGGCATCCCGTGCGCGCCGATGAAGGCGATGCCGAGGCCGAACCCGAAGGCGAAGAACGCGACTGGTTAGCCCATCATGACACGCGCCTTGCCGACAAAATCGCTGCGCAAGTCGCTGAATGGGTGCGCGGTCCGGATCGCTTTGTGCTCGAACACAAGCGACACCGCCATGCGACACCCGGCGATGTGATGGTGCTGGTGAGGAAAGCGCGGACAACTCGCCGCGCAGATCGTGGCAAAGCTGCACGAACGCCGCGTGCCGGTGGCGGGGGTGGACCGCCTGCGCCTTGGCGCGCCACTGGCGGTGAAGGATGTCATGTCAGCAGTGCGGTTCGCTGCGCAGCCGCTTGACGATCTGGAATGCGCGAACTTGCTGGCCTCACCGCTGATCGGGTGGAGCCAGGATGATCTGCTGGAGCATGTGCCGCGCGAAAAGGACGTGGCCCTGTGGCACCACTTGCGGCGCAGGGACGCTCCGCCGTTCGTGCAGGCGACCGCCGATACGCTGCGCGAATTGCTGCGACTGGCGGATTACGAGACTCCGCAGGCCTTGATCGCGTGGCTGCTGACCGGGCCGTGGCAGGGCCGGGCAAAGCTGATCGCGCGGTTGGGGCGAGAGGCGAACGATCCGCTGGATGAACTGGTCAACGCCGCGTTCTCCTTTGAGGCAGGTAATATACCCAGCCTTGCCGGGTTTATCGAATGGTTCGACGCCGGTTCGACCGAACTGAAACGCGATCCCGATGATGCTGGCGGTCAGGTGCGAGTGATGACGGTGCACGGGTCCAAGGGGCTTCAGTCGCCCATCGTGATCCTTGCCGACGCGACCGGGCGGCCGGGGGAGGGCAGCGCGCTCGACCTTGACGAAATCGTTGTGGGCGAGGTGGAGTCGCATGGCGCGCCGCGCATCGTTCCGCTTCCTTCGCTCGCCAGCAGTGAGCGTGTCGGCCGTGTGCGCGAGGCAGAAGAAACGGCCGCCTCGGCTGATATGCAGGAACATTGGCGGCTGCTGTATGTCGCCATGACACGGGCGGAGGAGGCGTTGTTCATCGGCGGCTCGCTCGGCAAGAATGACCTCAAGAACGGCCCCCACGAAGACAGCTGGTATGCCCGGCTCGACAGCGTGTTTGATGACGATGCGCTGGATGATCCGATTTGGGGCGCGCGCCGTGAATGGGGACGTCGCGCAAAGCCGCTTGTGGTTGAGGACAGCACTCCTGATACGCTGCGACAGGAACGCCCGCAATTGCCCGCATGGGCGACCCGGCCCATCGGACCTGAACCGCGCCCGCCGCGCCCGCTCGCTCCCAGCAATGCAGGCGAAGAACAGGGCGCCGATCCACCATTTGCGCCCGCTGCGGACCCTGTTGCCATGCGCGCGGCGATGCAGCGCGGGGTGCTGATCCACCGCCTGCTGGAACGCCTGCCCGATCTCGCGCCTGAGGCAAGGACCGATGCGGCGGCGACCTGGCTGGCGCGGCAGGCTGGCGATATGGCCCCGGCAGTGCGGTCGCAGATTCTGGAGCAGGCGCTTGCGGTGCTGGAAACGCCTGGCTTCGCGCCCATCTTTGCGCCCGGTGCACTGGCAGAAGTGCCGCTGTCAGCCACGGTCGATGGCGTGGTGATCGCTGGTACGGCAGACCGTCTTCTTGTTACGCCAGAGGCGATCACCGTCGTCGATTTCAAAACGACGCGCCGCCCACCGCGCGATCTGGCCGATGTGCCCACTCGCAACTTTGCGGCAAATGGCGGCGTATGTTGCCGCGCTCGAAGCGATCTATCCGGGGCGCGAAGTGCGTGCCGGCGTTCTCTACACCCAGACCCCGCAACTGATCGAACTTCCCGCTGAAACGCTCGCCGCGCACAAGCATCATTTGGGCAATACGCAGGAAAGCTATGGCATCATCGACCCGCAAGCGTATTGAGTGCCCGGCAAACTTGCCTAGATAGAGCCGTACGAACCTTTCCAGCGACCATCAGGAGAATACCACCATGGCCACCGTCAATGTGACCGACGACAATTTCAAAACCGACGTGTTGGAGAGCGACAAGCCGGTTCTGGTCGATTTCTGGGCAGACTGGTGCGGGCCGTGCAAGATGATTGCCCCCGCGCTTGAGGAAATCAGCGAAGAACTGGCGGACAAGGTCACCATCGCGAAGATGGACATCATGGAAAGCACGATCACGCCGGGCGAGATGGGTGTGCAGTCAATCCCGCTGATGGTGCTGTTCAAGAACGGCGAGCCAGTCGCGCGCAAATTGGGCGCTGCACCCAAGAGCCAGCTCAAGGAATGGCTCGAAAGCGAGCTGTAAATCTGGTGTGAGCCTTTGCTTGCGCGGAGGCTTACCTCACCCCACCATCCTCTCTACGAATGCGTCCCAGATCGCGGGGCTGGAAGCGCCAACCATGCCGGGCGCTTCGTGCTGATCGACGCGATATTCGCTGCCATCCAGACGTGCGCATTTGCCACCTGCCTCGTTCAACCACAGCGCGCCTGCGGCATGGTCCCACGGCAGGGTGCGTTTGAAGCTGGAGACATCGTTCTCACCCAGCGCCAGGCGCGGATATTGCTCAGCGGCGCAGCGCGGGATGTCGGCAAAAGTGTAATGTGCGGAGAGTTTTGCATCGACCTCTGCGGCCTCGTCCTCGGTCAGGAACAGGCGGCTCACCGCGACCACGGGCGGCTCGCACCCGGTGGTTATGGCTTGCACACGGTTGCCGTCGATAAATGCGCCTTCGCCAGCCTTGGCATGGCAGAACCGGTCCCGGATCGGGTCGTATATCCAACCAGCCACCGCTCGCCCTGCATCGGCAAGAGCGACGATGATGCCGAACGGTTCCTTGCCCTCGGTAAAGTTCGCGGTCCCGTCCAGCGGATCGATGATCCAGCACTGGCCGGACAGGTGATCGAGCACGGCTTGGTCTGCATGGACTGCTTCCTCTCCCACCACCGCGACACCGGGGGCGAGCCGCGTGAGCGCTTCGGTCAGGAACGCCTCGACCTCGCGGTCGACCACGGTGACGGGATCGTCTGCGCCCTTCATCTCGATATCGCCATCAGCCAGCGCGCGAAAGCGGGGCAGCATGGAACGCTGGGCGGCAAAGCGCATCAGATCGCGGATCTCGCCATCGAGTGCGGAAAGTTCGGCCCCGCTCATGTCAGCTGCGGTAATCGGCGTTGATCGCGATGTAGCCATGGGTGAGGTCGCAGGTCCACACCGTCGCGCGGCCCGTGCCCATGCCGATTTCCACCGCTACGTCGATCTCGTCGCCTTTGAGGTGCGCCGCAACAGGAGCCTCGTCGTAACCGTCCACCGGCATGCCGTCGCGCGCAGTCCATACTCCGCCAAACGCGATGGAGAGCCTGTCCCGGTCCGCCGGTTCGCCCGCTTTGCCTACGGCCATAACAACGCGGCCCCAATTCGCGTCCTCTCCGGCGATGGCGGTCTTCACCAATGGTGAGTTGGCGATCGAGAGGCCGATACGGCGCGCACTTTCATCGCTGGATGCACCCGATACGCGAATGGTGATGAATTTGGAGGCTCCTTCGCCATCGCGCACCACCAATTGCGCAAGTTGCCTGCACAGATCGGTCAGCGCGGCGGCAAACGCGTCCGCGCCGGGGCTTTCCCACCCCTCGATCCGGGGCGCAGCCGCTTTGCCGGTGGCAAATGCAAGCACGGTATCGCTGGTCGAAGTGTCGCCATCCACGGTTATGCAACTGAAGGTTTGCGCGTTGGCGGCGCTCAATATCTCTTGCAAAAATGCGGGCGAAATATCGGCATCGGTGAAGATATAGCCCAGCATCGTCGCCATATCGGGCGCGATCATGCCTGACCCTTTGATAAAGCCGACCAATTCCACCCGTGCAGCTCCAATCATCGCGGATGTGTGCGCGCCTTTGGCAAAGGTATCGGTGGTGGAGATCGCATTCGCCGCATCTTCCCAACTGCATGGTATTGCCTCCTGCGCTGCGGCAACTCCGGCGCGCGCCTTGTCCTGCGGTAAAGGCACGCCGATGACGCCGGTGGAGGACACAAGGACGTCACCCGGATCGCACGACAGCGCGTCCGCAACCTGTGCCATAATCGCCTCTACCGCCTCGCGTCCGCGATAACCCGTAAAGGCGTTGGAGTTGCCCGCATTGACGATCAGCGCGCGTGCGCGACCCGATTTGACCTGATCGCGCCCCAATTCCACCTCGCTGGATGCGCATGCGCTCTGCGTGAAGACGCCTGCAACTGCGGTGCCGGGGGACAGTTCAACGAAGGTCAGATCGCAGCGATCCCAATTCTTGTATTGAGCCCGCGCAACGCGCAGGGTCACGCCATCAATCGACGGCATATCGGGAAAGGCAATAGCGAGCGGAGAGCGGGCGAGGTCCATGAAGCGCGCCGTAATGCCAAGGCTGCGCGTGCGCAATCGGGAGCGTGCATGCCATGGCGATCCTGCAAACTGCGGGGGTCCATTACCAAAAACAGCCTTTGCAGGTGGACGAATTAACCCAAACCGCTTATTTATGGCTGTGATGACACGCAAACTGTTTGCCTTGCTGGCCCTGCTTTCGGGTCTTGCCGCGCTCAGCGGACCGGCAAGCGCGTCTGTCCTCGATAATCTGGCATGCGATTTTGGTATCGCTTCAGATTGCGCAGATGAGGCGTCCGGCCTGCCCGAAACCGTGCGCAAGGAACGCGCGGCAAAGGTTACAGCGCGGTGCCCTCGCAACGTGCAACCACGTTCCGTTCCTGCACCGCAATTGCTGCGCCTGCCTGTGCTGATGGGGATAGAGCGCGCTTACGAATAGCGCCCGCTCGCCTGCGTAGTCTTCCGGTCAGGTAACTTCGGCGCATGTTCGCCGCGTATCTGACGCAACACCTTTTCCGATCTATCGAAACACACCGTTATCCCGGCGTCGCTGAGCAGCAGACGACCCGATGTTATTCAGGACAATTGCGACCCATGTTCGACACAATGATGAAATCCGTCTTCGGCTCCTCCAACGATCGCTATATCAAGAAGCTTGGCGGATTGGTGAGCCAGATAAACGCGCTGGAGCCGCAAATGCAGGCGCTGACCGACAGCGAGTTGCAGGCGCAAACCGTCAAGTTTCGTGGGCTTCTGGACAATGGCAGCACGCTCGAAGACATTCTGCCCGAAGCGTTCGCCACGGTGCGTGAGGCATCGACCCGCGTGTTCGGGATGCGGCACTTCGATGTGCAGCTGATCGGCGGCATCGTTCTTCACCGTGGTGAAATCGCGGAAATGCGCACCGGAGAGGGCAAGACGTTGATGGCAACGCTCGCCGTGTATCTCAACGCGATTGATGGCAAGGGCGTGCACGTCGTTACTGTCAACGATTACCTCGCCGCGCGCGATGCGGCATGGATGGGTCAGCTGTATCAATGGCTTGGCCTGTCGGTCGGCACGATCCTGCCGAACCAGGATGAATACACCAAGCGCGACTCCTACAACGCCGACATAACCTATGGCACGAACAACGAATTCGGCTTCGATTACCTGCGGGACAACATGAAGCATGAGCGCAGCCAGATGGCACAGCGCCCGTTCAACTTCGCGATAGTCGATGAGGTCGATTCGATCCTGATCGACGAAGCGCGCACCCCGCTCATCATTTCGGGTCCAACAGAGGACAAGTCCGACCTGTATGTCGCGCTGGATGAGGTTTCGAAGGAAATCCCGGCAGAGTGGTATGAAAAGGACGAAAAGGCCAAGAACATCCAGCTCACAGAAGATGGGCTGGAACAGGTCGAGCAGCTCCTTATCTCCAAGGGGCTGCTGGCGACCGACAACCTCTACGATGTTGAAAACACTCAGGTCGTCCATCACCTCGATCAGGCGCTGCGCGCGGTGCACATGTTCAAACGGGACGATCACTACATCGTCAAGGATGACAAGATCATCATCATCGACGAATTTACCGGCCGGATGATGGATGGGCGGCGATGGTCAAACGGTCTGCACCAGGCGGTGGAGGCCAAGGAGGGCGTCAAGATCGAGCCTGAAAACCAGACGATGGCCTCGATCACGTTCCAGAACTATTTCCGTATGTATCCCAAACTTTCGGGCATGACCGGCACTGCCGCGACCGAAGCGTCTGAATTCTGGGATATCTACAAGGTCAACGTGGTCGAAATCCCGACCAACCTGCCGGTTCAGCGGATCGACGAGGAAGACGAATTCTACAAGAACACGCTCGATAAATTTGCCGCCATCGCGCAGGCGATCCGTGAAAAGAACGAGATCGGGCAGCCGGTTCTGGTCGGTACGGTTTCGATCGAGAAGTCTGAATTGCTTAGCCAGTTTCTCGACAAGGAAGGCGTCGAGCATGAGGTTCTGAACGCCCGCCAGCACGAACGCGAGGCTGTAATAGTGGCGCAGGCCGGGCGGCTTGGCGCGGTGACCATTGCAACTAACATGGCCGGTCGCGGGACTGACATTCAGCTTGGCGGCAATCTTGAATATCGCATCAGCGATGAACTGGGCGCCATGGAAGACGGCCCCGAAAAGGACGCAGCCATCACAACGCTGAAGGCCGAAGTCGCTGAGGAGAAGCGCAAGGTGCTGGAGGCGGGCGGTCTGTTCGTGCTTGGCACCGAACGCCATGAAAGCCGTCGGATCGATAACCAGCTGCGCGGCCGTTCGGGCCGTCAGGGCGATCCTGGCTTGTCGCGCTTCTACCTCTGCCTCGAAGACGATCTGCTGCGCATCTTTGGTCCCGACACCCTGTTTGCCAAGATGATGAATTCCAACCTTGAGGACGGCGAGGCCATCGGCTCCAAATGGCTCTCCAAAGCCATCGAAACCGCCCAGAAAAAGGTTGAGGGGCGCAATTACGACACGCGCAAACAGGTTGTGCAATACGATGACGTGATGAACGATCAGCGCAAGGTCATCTATGAACAGCGCGCGGAAATCATGGATTCGGAGGCTGTTGACGATGTGGTGATCGATATGCGGCACGACACGATCAATTCCATCGTTTCGGATGCCTGCCCGCCGGGATCGTATCCAGAACAATGGAAGATCGACCAGCTGCGCGAGAAAGTGACCGACATCTTCGGTCTCGATATTCCGTTTGAGGAATGGCTCGAGGAAGATCAGGTCGAACCCGAAATCATCGAGGAACGCCTGCGCACGCAGATCGATACGATGATGGACGAAAAGATTGCCAAGAACGATGCGGCGATCTGGCGCATGGTTGAAAAGGACGCGTTGCTGCGCCAGCTCGATTACCACTGGAAAGAACACCTCGCGACGCTGGATGCGCTGCGTCAGGTCATCTGGATGCGCGGCATTGCGCAGAAGCAACCGATCAATGAATACAAGCAGGAGGCGTTTGGCCTGTTTGAATCGATGCTCGACACGCTGCGCGAGGAAGTGACGAAAATCCTGTTCAAATCGCAATTGCGCATCGCTCAGCCCGAACCGCAGACGCTGCCCGATCTGCCCGATTTCCTTACGGGTCATATCGATCCGCTCACGGGCCTCGAGAATTCAGGCGATGGTGATGGGTCGGAAGATCGCGCGGAACTGTTTGGCTCGCTGGCAGGAAGTGTGCGCGCTGCATCCGGGCCGGGCGGGGCGAACGCGGACAATCCGTTTGCCAATCTCGACGTCAGCCGCAATTCGCCGTGTCCCTGCGGCAGTGGGAACAAGTACAAGCATTGCCACGGCGCCGCTGGCGCGCGCCAGACGGCCTGAGGCTATGTGACTTCAGCAGACGGCGGGGCAATCGGCCCAAAATGATTGGGGCGGTATGATTGGGGCGATTCCGTTTGGGTTGGCGATTGCATTCGCCATTGCGGCGCTGCTGTATGCCAGCGTCGGGTTTGGCGGCGGGTCGACCTATGCCGCCCTACTGGCGCTTTCGGGCCTCGATTACCGGCTGCTGCCGCTGGTTGCGCTTAGTTGCAATATCATCGTCGTGGCGGGCGGAACGCTGCGTTTCGCTCGTGCGCGGGTGACACCGTGGCGCGCTGCGCTGCTGATCGTGGGGCTGGGCGCGCCCGCATCTTTTCTGGGCGGACTGACCCCGATTGGCGAGACGACTTTCCTCACTCTACTGGGTGTCAGCCTGGTCCTGACCAGCGCCACGATGCTGATCCCGGTGGATGAGAGCCGGTCGGGTCAGCCCACGCGATTTGCCCCCGCAATGCCACTGGTGGCGCTGCCGCTGGGTTATCTGGCAGGTCTGGTGGGGATCGGCGGAGGGATATTCCTTGCCCCTCTGCTCTATCTGGCGCGCTGGCGCACCCCGCGAGAAATTGCCGCGACCGCCAGCCTGTTCATCCTCGTCAATTCGCTGTTCGGGCTCGCGGGACAATTGGTCAAGCACGGCCCCGGCATGTTTGGCGCGGCGCTTGGCGCATCGCTGCCGCTGCTGGTTGCAGTGGTCATCGGCGGACAGGTGGGCAGTCTGATGGCGGTGAAGTTCCTCCCAAGCCAGTGGATCCGCTGGCTGACGGCGGCGTTGGTCCTGATCGTCGGCGTGCGGCTGCTGACCGGGATTTAAGCAGCGACCTGAGCGGCGCAATACTGCGCAATAAATGCCTCATGCGTGGGCAGCGTGTCCACAGCGCGGTCAATCAGTTTGCGCACATTGCCCAAAAATTCATCAAGCTGCGCGTCCGACAATGTGGCCGCCATCGGGTCGAAACGCTGTGGCGCAATACCTTGTCCCAGCATTACCTGCACCCAGCTTGCCTCGCGGAACAAATCATCGACATCGCGCCCGATCCTGCCTGAGGACGCGAACAATTCCTGCTTGTGCGTCAGGCTGTCGGGCACGGACATGGTGCGGCAGTAATTCCAGAATTCGGAATCGTTGCGGCTTGTCTGCTTGTAGTGAAGGATCAGGAAGTCGCGGATCTGTTCGACCTCCTCGGCGCAGCGACGGTTGTATTCGCCGCGCTCTGCATCGGCGTGGCGGCTTTGCGGAAAGAGCTGAATCAAGCGGCTGACATGCGACTGGATAAGGTGGATGCTGGTCGATTCCAGCGGCTCCAGAAAGCCGCTGGACAGCCCTATGGCGGCGCAATTGTGCGCCCAGAACGCCTCGCGCCGCCCGGTGGTAAACCGGATCGGGCGCGGATCGGCCAGCGCGCGGGTATCCAGCCCAGCCATCAGCGTATCGGCGGCGGCATCATCCGAGATGAAGTCGCTGCAATAGACATGGCCGTTGCCGGTGCGGTGCTGCAACGGGATGCGCCATTGCCATCCTGCGGCTTTCGCGGAGGCGCGTGTGTAGGGGACGAGATTGGGCAGGCGCTCGCTTGGCACGGCCAGTGCGCGGTCGCACGGCAGCCACCGGGACCAGTCCTGATAGCCAACACCCAATTCCCCACCCAGCAGCAGCGCGCGAAATCCGGTGCAGTCGACAAAGAAATCGCCTTCGACATTGCGCCCATTGTCCAGCGTGATCGAGGCGATATCCCCGCTTTCACCGTCACGCGTCACTGACTGCACAATCCCTTCGCTGCGGATGACCCCCGCACTTTCGGCAAAGCGGCGTAGATAGGCGGCATAGAGGCCGGCATCGAAGTGATAGGCATAGGCCAGCCCGGTCATGGCGGTGTTGCCGACCCGGTCCAGCTTGCCGAACTTTGCATGATCGGCAGCGACACGGTGCAGCGAATAGTGCCAGAAATCCTTGTCATGCCCACCCGCCGCCGCGCGCGCCCAGTGCTGGTGGAACGGCACACTGGCCAGCGTCATTCCGGCATCACCGAATGTATGCAGATAACTGGAGCCGATCCGCCCCCAGTCGACAAATTCGATCCCCAGCTTGAATGTACCATTGGTCCGCGCCACGAAATCAAACTCGTCGAGGCCCAGGATCGTATTCAGCCTGATAATCTGCGGGATCGTCGCCTCACCCACGCCAACAGTGCCGATTGCATCGGATTCGACCAGCTCGATATTCAGCGTGCGGCCCAGCAGCCGGGCAAATGCAGCGGCGGTGATCCAGCCTGCGGTGCCACCGCCAACGATCACGACTTTCTGGACGCGGGCCTCGTTCATTCTCGGTTCCATCTGGTATCGGTGCGGAGCGGTTTATTCGGGGCGGAAGAAGGCATTGATGGTCAGGCGGCCCACTCGCGGATCATCGGGCAAGGGGGCGTGATTGTCGATAACACCGGAATGCAGAATGTTGCCGCGATAAAACACTGCCTGATTGAAAGCGCCTGCGGTTGCATGGGTACGCTCAAAAAAGGCGCGCCATCGCTGGGATAAGCGGGGCGGGGAAGGCCGGTGCGCGCGATCTCGCCTTCCAGCGCCGCGCGGTATCCCGGCCAGTCGGTATCGGTCAGCGCCTCCAACCCGGTGGATCGGTGCCGATAGAATGCGGTGCCGCCATGGTCCGGTGTGCCGTTCAGATAGAGCATCATGCCAATCTGGCGCGGGTTCGTGCCATCCACATGCGGAAAGCACTGGATTGGAAGCAGGCGTTGAGGCGGCGTGGTGACGATGGAAAACCAGCCCTGCATCGCCCAACGCGCACCCGGTTCATCAAAAACGGCCGACAGCGTCGGCTGCAACCGGTCAAGCCAGTGCAGACAGACCGCTGTTGATAGCGGCGCGCGGATGCCTGGATATTGCGGCGTGATCTTTGCAAAATTTTGCAATAACGCGAAATCGATGACGGATCGTGGATGTGCAAGAAACCCGTCTAGCGTCGCAATTACATGGTTTTTATGGGAAAAATTCGCAATACTCAGCGCCTTGAGCGAAATTGCCCAATTTGCGCCATTCGATTGGCTTGGATTGTGAATGGATTGCACGATGAGAAGGCTATCAGAAGCGCGCAGCGGTGCCAATCTATTCAATTTTACCAACCTAAATCAATACTATAGATCGCCTTGGCCCGTCAGCGTTCTTCGCGGAGCGGCATCGGACAGAGCAGGCGCCCGGACGTGCTGCAATTATGCAACAACTTGTTGATAGTTGACGTCCGGAATCGTCGGATTCAACGAAATCGTGCGTATAACTTATTGAGAAAGCAACATTGATAGCGGTATCATGTTGAATTTAGCGATGTTGAAAAGGCGCATTTACCCCGCGTGAATTCTCCGTTATGAAAAAAAATGAAAACACGCTCATTTCATAAGACGCGTGGGGGAGGACATCGATGGGACTAAAGCGTTACTCCGCTAACGTTCGCTTGCTGTGTGGAGCAGCAACCGGGCTCGTGCTGATGGCAACGGCGATGCCGGCCATGGCACAGGAAACTCCAGAGGATGTGGCGGAGCCGCAGCCTGAGGAGAACACCATTGTCGTCACCGGCATCCGCAGCGCCATTGAAAGCTCGCTCGACGCAAAGCGTGAGGCAACTTCGATCGTCGAAGTTATCTCGGCAGAGGATCTGGGACAGCTTCCCGATCTTTCCATCGCTGATTCGCTCGCGCGACTGCCAGGGGTTACCGCACAGCGTGTGCGTGGCCGTTCGCAGCAAATCTCTATCCGCGGCCTCGGCCCCGATTTCTCGCTCGCGCTGCTTAACGGCCGCGAGGTCGTATCGGCAGGCAATAATCGCGGCATCGAATTTGACCAGTTTCCCTCCGAGCTGATCGGGCAGGGCATCGTGTACAAGACCGGCGACGCGCGCCTGGCGGCCATTGGTATAGCCGGGGCGGTCGATCTGCGCACCGTGCGCCCGCTCGATTTCAAGGACCGTCAGGTTACCGCCTCGGCAACCTATGTCCTCAACGACAGCGGCTCGCGCAATCCGGATTTTCCTGATGATGGCTATCGTTTCTTCGGATCGTACATCGATCAGAACGCCGATGGTACGGTTGGCTGGTCGCTGGGTGCGACTGTGCAATCAAACCCGACCCATTTTATCTCGCGTGAGCTGAAGACCAATCAGTTCCAGGTTGCGCGCACTGCCGACGGGGTCATCTACCCATCGGACAACCCGCGTCAGGGCGTTGTCAGCCGAGAATTCGAGCGGACCTCGGTTGCAGGCTCCCTGCAGATCGAGCCGAACGACGATTTTGCCTTCATGTTCGATGCGTTCTACACCGATACGCGCGATGCCGGTATCTTCCGCGGGACGGAAACTCCAATCGCTTCGTGGAGCGGCTCGCAATTCGAGGGCGCGACCGGAACTGGTCCGTTCGCCGATAGCGCCACCTACTCGGGTGTCGTTCCAATCCTGCGCACGGATACCGAAGGCAGCGAATCCGAGATTTTCGCGCTTGGTGCCAACTTCGATTTCAATGTGACCGATCGCCTCGCTGTCGTGCTCGACTACGGTTTCTCGACGCTCAGCCGCAATGATATCGATTACGAATCCTATGCTGGCACGGGCCGCGGGCGCTCTGGCGCTCAGGATACCCTGACGTTCAACTTTCCAAGCGATGGCCGCTACAGCATTGACGGCCTGCTCGATTACACCAATCCGGCAAACGTCCTGCTGACTGATCCGGGTGGCTGGGGCCAGGTTGGCTTTATCAAGCAACCGCAGATCGAGGACGAGCTGCACCAGCTTCGTGCCGAAGCCAATTACGAAATTGGCGGATTGCTGGAAAGCTTCACATTTGGCTGGCTTTACACCGACCGTGAGAAAAATTTCGATTCCAACGAATCCTTCCTGCGGCCAACGCCGGCATTCGGCAACGGCCTTCTCGTTCCTGCCGGCGCCATTGTGGGGACCACAGACACCGGCACTCTGGGCCAGAACATTCTCGCCTACGATCCGTCGAGCTTTCTGACTGACGGCACGTATCTGGTTGAAAAGGCTGCTTTCGACACTGAGTGGGTGGTGGGTGAACAGGTTCACAATTTCTACATTCAGGCCAACCTCAACGGCGATCTCGGCAGCATCCCCGTGCGCGGCAATATCGGTTTGCGTTATGCGGATACCGAACAGTCGTCGACGGGCACAATCGGCGGCGGTTTCGTCAACACTGTTGAAGAAAGCTATGATGACTGGCTGCCCAGCATCAACCTCAGCTTTGAACTGGGCGATGATCTATTCCTCCGCCTCGCGGCGGCCAAGACGGTTACTCGCGCGCGGCTTGACCAGTTGGCCGCAAACCAGAACATCAACTTCAACCCGCTCAGCTGTGTTGACAGCGATGGCGATCAGTTCCCCGATACGATCATCGGGTTCAATCCGCCGCAGCTGGTGTGTTTCAATCTGAGCGGGGGCAATCCGTTCCT
Source organism: uncultured Alphaproteobacteria bacterium (assembly GCA_963838365.1). Taxonomy (GTDB): domain Bacteria; phylum Pseudomonadota; class Alphaproteobacteria; order Sphingomonadales; family Sphingomonadaceae; genus Erythrobacter. The sequence goes on along the minus strand of CAWIQR010000012.1, from coordinate 93,808 downwards.
GCAGCCATACGAGTCGGTGTCCTACGACCTTTCCTTCGAAAAGTACTTCTCACCCGGATCGGCAATCATCGTTGCCGCCTTCCACAAGGATCTGTCTGACTGGATCATTGACTTCAATGAACTGATCGACCTGTCGCAGCCGATTAACAATGCTGGTTTCGGAGACATTCTGGCGACCGAGCCTGATCTGGCGGTGGGCACGTTCAGCGGTCCGGTGAACTTCTCGGATGGAACAATAACCGGTATCGAAGGCACTGTTCGCATCGATTTCAGTGATATTGCGGATGCACTGGACGGGTTTGGCGGTTTTGTCAGCTTTACTTATGCCGATGCGCAGATTGACGATCAGAACGGCGACTCAATCGCTATTCCGGGCTATTCGGACATCACGTGGTCGAGCGATATTTTCTATGAAAAGAATGGCTTCCGCGCCAAACTTGCCGCCCGTTATCGCAGCGGCTTCCTGTCCGAAGTGCAGAACTTCGACGGGTCGTTGAGCGGGGCGCAGGCGCAGGATGAAACGATTCTCGATGCGCAGATCGGTTACACTTTCCAGAACGAGGCCGGACCGCTGAAGGGCCTGGGCATCCTGTTTGAGGTGTTCAACCTTAGCAACGAACCATTCGTGACCCAGAACGATCTTCTGAATGCAGCCGGGACCGATACGATCGGAACATTCCCAAGCCGCCATGAAACGTATGGCCGCACCTACAACTTCACGATCCGGAAGAATTTCTGACGCCTTTGGGTCGCACTTCAGAGGTTTCAAAGTGGGCTCGCCGGAAACGGCGGGCCCTTTTTGCTTTACCGAAACCGGTTTCAGATTGGCGAAGGTGGTGCAGGCGGCGCGGCGCAGTGACGGGCTAAAAACTCGCCGTGTGACGGCATTTGCGCCACCGCCGCCTCCATTGCTTGCTCAATTGTATGCATCCGTTTTGCCACCGGCACATCGGCCCGCATCCGGGCGAGGGCTGGCGCGCGGCGCGGCACGATGCCCTGTCCCAGATAGACCGCGATCCAGCTAGGATTGGCGAACAATTCGCGTTCATCGGCCACCAGCAGGCCGTAATTGGCGAAATGGTCGATCTTGTATTGCAGGCTGTCGGGGATCGGCATGGCGGAGCAATATCGCCACAACTCGGCATCGTTGCGAGTCGTCGCCTTGTAATGCAGGATCAGAAAGTCGCGGATACGCTCATACTCCGCCACCGTCTGCGCATTGTATTCACGGCTGAGCAACGGCGACATTTCCTGATCGGGCAGCAGCGCGATCAGGCGCAGGATGCCGTACTGGATCAGGTGCAGGCTGGTCGATTCCAGCGGCTCCATGAAGCCTGCCGAAAGGCCGATGGCCACACAGTTGCGATCCCAGAACTTGCGCCGCCGTCCGGTCGTAAATCGCAGCGCACGCGGATCGGCCAGGGCCTTACCGTCCAGCGAACCCATTAGCGTCGCGGTCGCTTCATCCTCGGTGATGAAGTCGCTGCAATGGACATAACCGTTGCCGGTGCGATGTTGCAGCGGGATGCGCCATTGCCAGCCCGCCGCCTTTGCGGTGGAGCGGGTGTAAGGCATTAGCTCGGGACTTGACGTGCACGGCACGGCGACGGCTCTGTCGCAGGGGAGCCAGTGCTGCCAGTTTTCGTACCCAGCCTCCAGCGCGCCTTCGATCAGCAATCCGCCAAACCCGCTGCAATCGACGAAGAAGTCTCCTTCGATCACGTCGCCATCATCCAGCGTCACGCTTTCGATAAAGCCGTCTTCCCCGCGCAATGCCACGTCGATCACCCGGCCTTCGCGGCGCGTCACACCGCGCGCTTCGGCAAAGCGGCGCAGGAATGCGGCGTAAAGACCAGCATCGAAGTGGTAGGCATAATCGAAGGTCGACTGGATCAGGCGCCGGTCGGGCGAGGGGTGAGCGAATTTGCCCGCCTTTGCCATCGCCCAGCACATTGAGAAATCGTCTATCGGGCCTGCGGTGCGGCCCGCAAGGTGCTCGCGCATCCAGTGATGGTAGAACGGCACCTTGTCGAATTCAGCGCCATACTGGCCGAACGGGTGGAAGTAACTGTGCCCGATCCGCGCCCAGTCGACGAACTGGATGCCCAGTTTAAACGATCCGGAAGTTTCGCGCACAAATGTCGCTTCGTCGATCCCCAGCCGCTGATTGAAGTTGCGGATCGGAGGGATCGTTGCCTCGCCCACGCCGACTGTGCCGATCGCGTCGGATTCAATCAGCGTAATGGCGCAATCTTGGCCCAGCGTGTCGGATAAGGCCGCCGCCGTCATCCAGCCCGCGCTGCCGCCGCCGACAATCACGATCCGGCGGAGCGGCGCAAATCCCTGACCCATGCTAGCCGCCGCAGCTTTCGCGGATTAGCAGGCTTGTTTCCAGCCGTTCAGACCGGGCCATTCCGCCCTTGGTGTCGAGCAACTTGGACACGAGCATTCGCCCGGCAAGCCCGGTATCCTGATCGATGGTGGTCAGTTGCGGAGAGACGAGCCGCGATGCGGTAATGTTGTCGTATCCGACGACGGAAACATCATCGGGCACGCGGCGACCGCTGCGGGTAAGGGCGCGGATGGCGCCGATGGCGATAAGATCGCTGGCGGCGAACACAGCATCGAATTCAATCCCGCGATCAATGGCAGAGCGCGTCGCTGCCTCACCCGAATGCGCATCGAAATGGGCCGGGATTGTCAGATGATCATCCGCACCATGTCCCGCTGCCTGCAGGGCCGAGAGATAGCCGCGATGGCGCTGCTGCGCCTCTGGCGCTTCGGTATTGCCGAGGAACAGGATCTTTTCGCGTCCCAGCCGCAGCAGGTGTGCTGCCGCGCGCCGTCCGCCTGCCAGATTGTCAGACCCGACCGAGCAATAGACGCTGTCATCGAATTGCGCGCCCCAGACCACAAACCTGTCATCGCGTGTGGCGAGCGAGTTGAACGCATTGTGCAGCGAGCTTTGGCCGATAAAAATGGTGCCTGTCGCGGTGCTGGTCGCCATGGCGAATTCCAGATCCTCAGGCGAGCGTGGGAACAGGTGGCTGATCAACAGATCCGCACCACGTTCGCGCGCGGCCTCTGCCACACCGGCCAGCAATTCCAGGAAGAACGGGTCCGCCACGCGTGCCTCGCGCGCTTGCGGGGCGGGTACGATAACTGCGATGGTTGCCGCTGCCCCCACCGGGCCACGTGGCATGTGTCGCCCGAATTCGTAATCGTGCGCGCGCGCAATCTTCCAGATTTCCTGCTTGGTCCGGCGTTTGACTGCGGGGCTATCATTCAGCGCGCGCGAGACTGTGGAGATCGAGACTCCGGCTTCGCGCGCGATGTCTTCCAATCGCGCGCTGCGCCTGCTTGTGATATCCGCATCTGCCATCGATTTACGTTCCGCCCGGTTTTGCCCAATAGCCCGACCATGCAGGCAGAATTACCGGGAGAGGGGGTGTCGCGCCAGTCCCTTGCGCGTCGGCCATCACCGATCCGCCCGCAAATTCGGCCGGCGGTGACCATTGTGCGTCCTCATCACTAAGATTGAAAGCGCAAAGCACCGCGCCGTCTGTGCCCCTGCGGATAAACGCGATCACGTCTGCGGGCGTGTCGAGCAGGTGGCTATCGCCTTCGACAAGCGCGGGCAGCGTCCGTCTCAGTTCGAGCAATCGCCGGGTGTAATGCATCAGCGAGGTGCGATCTGTCTGCTGCACATCTACCGCGTGATCGGCGTGCGCCGCATCCAGCCGCAGCCACAAGCGGTTCGCGTTCGAAAAGCCTGCTTGCGGCGCATTACGCTGCCACGGCATCGGAGTGCGCGCGCCATCGCGGCCCAGCGTGTGCGGCCAATTGGCGATGGCTTCGGGGTCTTGCAATTCCTCGAACGCGACGTGGCCTTGCGGCAGGCCTAACTCCTCGCCCTGATAGATTATCGGATTGCCCCGCAGCGCCAGCAGCAACAGCAGGTTCAATCGCGCGATCCGGTCCTGATCGGCGGATTTCGACCAGCGGGTGATTGCGCGCGGCGCATCGTGATTTGAAAACGCCCAGGAAGGCCAGCCTTCGCCCGGCTTGCCCTCCCACTGGTTAAGCGACGCCTTGACCAGTGATGCGGTGAGATCGGGAGCGTAAAGAAAATCGAAGTTGTACGCGGAATCAAGCCGCTTACCATCTGCGGTAAACGCCTTCATCTCCGCCAGCGGATCAGGCCCGCCAACCTCGGCCACAGTGAAGCGGCTTTCGTATTCGTCGATCACGGCGCGGATCCGTTCAAGAAACGCCGGGATATCGCCATGCGACTGGTTGAACTGCTTTATCTGCATGTCGAACGGCCGCGTCACCTGATCCATCGGTATGCCCGAAGGCGGATTGTCGCGCATCAGTGGATCGTGCATTGAGAAATTGAGCGCATCGAGCCGGAACCCGTCGACCCCGCGATCCAGCCAGAACCGCGCCACATCCAGCAGCGCATCCTGAACTTGGGCGTTGTGGACGTTCAGGTCTGGCTGACTGGTGAGGAAATTATGAAGATAGTACTGGCGGCGCGGGCCATCCCATTGCCACGCCGAACCGCCGAATACCGATTGCCAGTTGGACGGGGGCGAACCGTCAGGCTTGGCATCGGCCCACACATACCAGTCGGCTTTTGCGTTGGTACGATCCTGGCGACTGTGCGCGAACCATTCATGCTGATCTGAGGTGTGCGAATAGACCTGATCGATGATCACCTTCAGACCCAACGCGTGCGCTTTTTCGATGATGCGGTCGAAATCCTCGAACGTGCCGAAGGTTGGGTCGATGCCGCAATAATCAGCCACGTCATATCCGAAATCCTTCATCGGGGATGTGAAGAACGGCGAAATCCACACCCCGTCCACTCCCAGATCGGCGATGTAGTCGAGGCCTTCCACGATGCCTGCAAGATCGCCGATCCCGTCGCCATTGCTGTCGCGAAAGCTGCGCGGATAAACCTGATAGATCACCGCTCCGCGCCACCATTCGCTGGCGCCCGGGTAACGGTTCAGGATTTTCATGGGCAGGTCCGACATCGACAGCGGCTCGCTCATCTGGCGTTATTTGCAACGCGTGCGATGCACCAGCCAAATGGCGCAAGGTCGAGTGCGACGCTGCCCGGTGCCGCGACGCTCGCCGGGCATGTGCCATGCAGCGTCTCAAGCGCGCGCGCATCATAGCCGATGGTGGTGCGCGCGCTCAGTGGGGCACCCGATGTGTTGTACGCCAGCAAGTATTCCATGCCCGTTTCTGGATCGAAGCGCGAAAAGCTTATCAGGCCGGGTGCCGTGTCGTTGTAACTGCGTGCTACCTGCTTTCCCTGCCGCAGCGCCGCATGTTCGGCGCGGATTGCCGACAGTTCTGCAATCAGGGTGTAGAGCGGATGCGCGGTGTCGAAATTGGCCTGCGCTGTGGTCGCATCGGTCCCGATCAGATCGTTGTCATTATAGCTCGCCGTCTGGCTGGCAAACATATCCTCACGCGCGGCCTGATCGTTGCCATCGCCAACAAAGCCCTGTTCATCGCCGTAATAGATCACCGGCGACCCGCGCAGCGACATCAGCATGGCGTGGCCCAGCATCACCCGCGCGCCCAGTTCCTGTGTCGAGATACCGGGATTGTCGGCCTTCACCAGTGTAGCAAACCGGCCCATATCGTGATTGCCGAGGAAGGTCGGCATGGCGATCGCGGCGGCGCTGCCGCCTTCGTAATTCACATCCCCATCGAACATATCGACGATCACCGAAGGCGCCTTGCCCCGGCCCACGGCATCGCGAACGGCAGCCTGAAATGCGAAATCGAGCACCGCGGGAAAGCCATCGCGCCGGGTGAAGCGAGCCAGAAATCCGCTGTCGGGCGTTTCGGAATAGACCTCGCCAAATATGTGGAAATTGGGAATGCCATCAGCCTTCGCGACATCCAGCATCGCGGGCACGAAAGTCTGCCAGAATTCCGGGTTCACGTGCTTTGCGGTGTCGATGCGGAAACCGTCGATCCCGAACCGGGTGATCCAGCTGGCATAGATCTCGATCATTCCGCCAAGGACGCGCGGATGCTCGGTGTAGAGATCGTCAAGCCCGGCAAAATCGCCGTAGCGGCTGCTTTCGCCTGAAAACGTGCTGCTGCCGCGATTGTGGTAATAGATCGTGTGGTTCAGCCAAGCGGGCACTTTAACTGACCGTTCAGCCTCCGGCACGCTGGCGGTGTAGGCGTAGGAAGGATCAATCATACGGTCGAAATTTTCGATTGTCTGGATATCGTCACCAAGAAATCCCTCGTTGATCACGCGCCCCTCGACGCTGCGCGAATAGGGATAATCGGCAAGGCTGCGATAGGCGTAATTGGTTTTCTCGCCCTCGGCATAGTCGATCACGTCCGCGGTGTGATTGGTGATGATGTCCATATAGACTTTCATCCCGCGCGCGTGAGCCGCATCGACGAAAGCGGCAAATTCCTCGTTGGAACCGAAATGCGGGTCGATCCGGGTGAAGTCCGTTACCCAGTAACCGTGATAGCCTGCGCTTTCCTGACCGGGTGCGCCCTGCACAGGCTTGTTAGCGAAGACCGGAGCGAACCAGATCGCGGTTATGCCCATGCCCTGAATATAATCGAGCCTCGCGGTCAGTCCGGCCAGATCACCGCCATGGTAAAATCCCTTGTGCGCAGGATCGAAGCCATGGTCTAGCGCACGCCCTTTCAAGCCGCCACGGTCGTTTTCGGGATCGCCGTTTTCGAACCGGTCGGGCAGGACGAAGTAGACGATTTCATCCGCAGGCGCGCGCGTGCGGAGCGACACTTTCGGGTCCACCGTAGCGGCTTGCGCCTGATCCTGATGGCTCTGCGCGTTCAGTGCGGGTGCACTGGCGACAAGACAGCCTGCTGCAGCCAGCATTATCGTGCGGATTTGCCTCATCATCCTATCCCTCCAACACCGTCTGTGCCATCGGTGTGCGCTTTTTGCAAATCTTTGTAGCCGCCTTCATCGCAAAGTTCCGAAGTGGCTTAAGGACGCTAATTCAACACGATGAAAGACATTCCGGCGAGTTTTTCAGCTCGATTACCGGGAAAATTCCGAAGTATATTGCAAAATTTTGCAGGACGGGCAGAGTGACGCGGCAGGGTGGCGATGCGCAACCGAGCTGACATCATGTTTCGTCAGCGCGCGAGCACTGTGCACATAGCTGGTTTGACCGGATGCGCAAAGCGCAGCGGCAATCGGCGGGGAGAGGGATTTTTATGAGCAGGCCATTAGCCAGCACACCGGAAAATGCTCCGGCCAGCATATCGGGGCGCAAGCCTGCGATGAATGCAACGCAGATCTGGAACATGAGTTTTGGATTCCTCGGAATCCAGATCGGGTTCGAGCTGCAAAACGGCAATGTCAGCCGCATTTTCCAGACCCTTGGTGCAGAGGTGAACGAGCTGGCGATCCTGTGGATTGCCGCGCCGATGACCGGGCTGATCATCCAGCCGATCATTGGCCATATGTCTGACAAGACGTGGGTTCGTTTTGGGGGCCAGTTCGGTCGCCGTCGTCCGTATTTTCTCATCGGCGCGATCCTTGCCAGCCTGGCGCTGTTCGTGATGCCCAATTCGCCCGCGCTGTGGATCGCAGCGGGTATGCTGTGGATCATGGACGCCTCGCTCAATATCACGATGGAGCCGTTCCGCGCCTTTGTTGGCGACAATCTGCCCGATCGCCAGCGCACGCGCGGTTATGCCATGCAAAGCTTTTTTATCGGCATCGGCGCGGTTGTCGCAGGCGCGCTGCCGTGGGTGATGACCAACTGGATAGGCCTGTCCAACACCGCCGCCGAAGGGCAAATCCCCGAGACCGTGCAATGGGCATTCTATATTGGTGGGGCTGCGCTGTTGCTGGCGGTGCTATGGACGGTGTTCAGCACGAAAGAATACAGCCCCGATCAAATCGCCGCTTTTGAACAGGCGCGGCACGATGCGCTGGGGACGCCGGTCGGTTCGGTCCACACGGTTCAGCGGCTGGCGGGCCAGTTCTTCACCGGCGGGCTGGTCTGGGTGGTGATCGGCGCAGCATTGGCCGCGCTGATTGCGTATTGCAGGGCAGAGCCTCGCCCCGATTGGCTGGGCGAGATTGAGGTGGCCAAGGATCTGTATGTGCTGGCCGGGCTGATCGCCGCGTTTGGCGCAATCCAGATTGCTGCCGGATTACTGCGCAATTCCGGGCGCGATGACAGTGGCTTCATGGAGGTCGTGAACGATTTGTTCGCCATGCCGCGCACCATGCGTCAATTGGCCGTGGTGCAGTTTTTCAGCTGGTTCGCCATGTTCGCGCTGTGGATTTATGGCACGCCCGCCGTCACCGAATTTCACTTCGCCGCGCCCGATCCGGCCACTCAAGGCTATCAGGACGGGGCCGACTGGTGGAGCCTGATGGGATCGGTGCGCAACGGCCTTGCGGCGGCGGCGGCGCTGGGCTTCGTCATGGTTGCTGCGCGGATCGATCGGCGAAAGCTGCACAGCTTCAATCTGGCGATTGGTGCTGCGGGTTTTGCGGCGATGATCCTGATCCGCGATCCGGCGCTGCTATGGGTACCGCAGATCGGGCTGGGCATTGCCTGGGCGTCGATCGTATCCTTGCCCTACGCTATCCTTGCCGGATCGGTCCCGGCGCGGAAAATGGGCATATATATGGGGATATTCAACATCTTCATCGTGGTCCCGCAACTGGTCGCGGCAACCTTGCTCGGGTTCCTGTTGACCGTATTTTTCGATGGTTCGCCAATCTATGCGATGGCGATTGCAGCGGTGTCGTTCGTGCTCGCGGCGATTGCCACGCTGTTCGTGACGGACACAATGGCCGCAGTGCCAACAACTGAAGCTTTATTGGGAGATGCCGTATGATCCGCGCCTCGATGATCGCCGCGATGCTGGCGACCTCCACCATACTGACGGCGCACGATGCAGCCTTGGCTCAAGCGCCCGATTACACGCCGGCACCCTATGTCCAGTTCGAAAACGCCGATTGGACGCGCGATGCGGTGATTTATCAGATGAACACGCGCCAGTTTACGCAAGCGGGCACCTTTGCCGCTGCGCAGGAGCAATTGCCCCGACTGGCGCAAATGGGTGTCGATATCGTCTGGCTCATGCCGATCCATCCCATTGGCGAGGTCAACCGCAAGGGGGGCATGGGCAGCGGCTATTCGGTGAAGGATTATCGCGCGGTCAACCCTGATCTCGGCACGCCGGAGCAATTTCGCGCCTTCGTCGATGAGGCGCACCGGCTGGGCCTCAAGGTCATTCTCGACTGGGTGGCCAACCATTCGGCATGGGACAATCCGCTCACCAGCCAGCACCCCGAATGGTATATGCGCAACCCCGAAGGCGAGATGATGCCGCCCGAAGGGACCGACTGGTCGGACGTGGTCGACTTCGACTATTCGCAACCCGGTCTGCGCCAGTACATGACCGATAGCCTCACCTATTGGGTTCGCGAATTCGACATTGACGGCTACCGCGCGGATGTGGCGGGCTTTGTCCCGCTTGATTTCTGGGAGACCGCTCGCGCGCAGATGGACGCGATCAAGCCGGTTTTCATGCTTGCCGAATGGGATACGCGCGATCTGCACGCACACGCCTTCGATGCGAGCTATGGCTGGGGCTGGAAGGAAGTGATGCAGAAAATCGCGCAGGGGCAGGCCGATGCAGGCGCGATGCGCGGTTATTATGCGACGCAGGCGGTGTCCTGGCCGCACGCCGCATACCGCATGAATTACACCGACAATCACGATCAGAATTCATGGGACGGGGTCGCTTCTGAAATTTATGGCCCGGCATACGAAGCGGCAATTGCCCTGAGTTTCACAGGGCCGGGCATACCGTTGATCTATAACGGGCAGGAGGCCGATCTTGGTCGCCAACTCGCGTTCTTTGAAAAGGACGAGATTGTATGGCGCACAGGGCGGTTCGACCCGCTGTTTCGCCAGCTGATCGCGCTAAAAACGCAGGAGCGCGCGCTGTGGAATGGCCGCCATGGCGCGCCGCTGGTCGATGTGCCCAATAAAGCGGCCAAGGATGTGCTCGCTTTCGTCCGCGATAGCCGCGCGGAGGGAGCAGAAAGCCGGGTCTTCGCTGTGTTCAACCTGTCACCGCGCCCGCAGAATATCGAGTTCGAGCTAGCGCGCCATCACGGCAGCTATGTTGACGCGCTGAGCGGCGCGGAGGTGACTTTCGGCACAGGCGACACGCTGCCGCTGGGGGCGTGGGAATACAGGATCTATCGCGCGGCCAAATGATCGCCGGATAATGAGGGACGGGAAAATGAACAAGATCATCGCGAAGGGGCCGGTCGGTGCACGGCTGACGCTCGCCGCCTCATTGCTTCTGGCTGCACTCACCGCCTTTGCCGCGCCGCTGCGCGCAGAGACGCTGACCGTCGCCTCACCCGATGGCGCGATTACCGTAACGGTCAGCGATGAGGGCGGCTTTGCCACCTATAGCATCAACCATGGCGATGAAGCGGCGATCACCCAATCGCGCCTTGGCCTGCTGTTCCGCGATCACCACGGGTTTGAGCGCGATCTGGCGATTGCCTCCTCGACCAGCGCCGCCGTCGATCAGACGTGGGAGCAGCCGTGGGGTGAACGCCGCATGGTGCGCGATAACCACAACGAGCTGGCCGTCACGTTCGCCGCGCAATCCGGTCCGGCGCGCAACGTCACCGTGCGTTTCCGTGTGTTCGATACCGGTGTCGGCTTCCGCTATGAATTGGTCGAGCAGCCTGCGGTGGCGGGCGACCTTGCGATCACGGATGAGCTGACGCAGTTTTCCATCGGGGCGGAAGCGGACGCATGGTGGACCCCCAGCCGCCAGTTCAACCGTTATGAATACATCTACCGCTCCGGCAAGGCGGGCAGCGTCGATGATGCGCACACGCCCGCGACCTTCCGCCAGCCATCTGGGCTGCACGTTGCCATCCACGAGGCCGCGCTGGTCGATTATTCCTCCATGTCATTGCTGGCGCTGCGGCCCGGCAGTTTCGAGGCGGCATTGCGCGCGGGATCGGACGGGATCAAGGTCCACACAAAGGCTCCGTTCAAATCGCCGTGGCGCACCATCCAGATTGCGCCGGAAGCGGTGGGCCTCATCAATTCCGACATCATCCTCAACCTCAACGAACCCAACGCGCTGGGCGATGTATCGTGGGTAGAGCCGGGCAAATATGTTGGCATCTGGTGGGCGATGCACATTCGTGAGCGCACGTGGGGCAATGACGGCATCCACGGCGCGAACAACACCGACGTGAAACGCTACATCGACTTCGCTGCCGAACACGGCTTTTCCGGCGTGCTGGTCGAAGGGTGGAACATCGGCTGGGACGGCGACTGGTTCAACAACGGCGAATTGTTCAACTTCACGCAGAGCTTCCCCGATTTCGACCTGCCGATGCTGTCTGCCTATGCCGCAGACAAGGGCGTGCGGATCATCGGCCACCATGAAACTTCCGGCAATGTCGCCAATTACGAGGCCCAGATGGGCGATGCGTTCGACCTTTATGCTGCCAACGGCGTGCGCGAGGTGAAGACCGGATATGTCGCCGATGCAGGCGATATCGTGCGCATCGGAGAGGACGGCGTGCGGCGGTATGAATGGCATGACAGCCAGTTCATGGTCGGCCATCACCTGCGCGTGGTGCGCGAGGCGGCAAAGCGGCGCATCTCGATCAACGCACATGAGCCGGTGAAGGACACTGGCCTCAGGCGCACCTATCCCAACTGGATGACGCGTGAGGGCGCGCGCGGCATGGAATTCAACGCGTGGGGCACGCCGCCCAACCCGACCTCACACGTGTCCACGCTGGCGTTTACCCGGATGCTGGCGGGGCCGATGGATTACACCCCCGGCATTTTCGACTTGAGGCCCAACGAACGCCCACCAGTGCGTGATGACATGCAACGCGGCGACCCCTCGAACCGTCCGCAGACGACGCTGGCCAAGCAATTGGCGCTGTATGTGGTGCTGTATTCGCCGCTGCAGATGGCCGCCGACCTGCCCGAAAATTACGAAGCGCGCCCCGACGCCTTCCAGTTCATCAAGGATGTTGCCGCCGATTGGGAGCAGACCGTCGCCTTGCAGGGCGAAGTGGGTGAATACGTTGCAATCGCACGCAAGGAGCGCGGCGGGGAGGACTGGTTTTTAGGAGCAGTGACCGATGAGGCGGAGCGCGAGTTGTCAGTCCCGCTGACCTTCCTCGACCCCGGCACAACCTACACCGCACAAATCTACCGCGATGGCGAGGGCGCGCATTGGGACACCAACCCCTATGCGCTGGTGATAGAGGAGCGCACCGTCACATCCGCAGACACGCTGAGCGCGCTGCTGGCATCGTCAGGCGGGCTGGCGGTGCGGTTTGTGCCGGTGGGGTGACGGGGCGCTTACCGCAGGGAGCAAGACCAATCCGGGATGGCCGGATCGGCTTCGTTCAAGATTGGGTAAAATGGCTCCCCGAGTTGGATTCGAACCAACGACCAAGTGATTAACAGTCACCTACTCTACCGCTGAGCTATCGGGGAGCAGCTTGCCGGATTTCTCCCCGCAAGCGAGAGGGCGCGTATATGGGTGCTTGGGCCTCAATGCAAGGGGGGAAATTGCGGGGAACGCTCGAATTTACCCAGTCACGAATTGCTCCGACACGATCCGTTCCTCAAGCGACTGGCCGGGGTCGAACAGCAGGTGCAATTCGGTATCGCGCGCGATGGTCAACGTGACCTCGGCGATGTCGCGCACTTCTTTTTGATCGGCGACGGCGGCCACCGGGCGCTTCACCGGGTCCAGCACCCGCAGCACGATGCGCATCCGGTCGGGCAGGATCGCCCCGCGCCAGCGGCGGGGGCGAAACGGGCTGATCGGGGTGAGGGCCAACATCTCGCTGTCGAGCGGCAGGATCGGCCCGTTGGCCGAGAGGTTGTAGGCGGTCGACCCGGCAGGCGTCGCCACCAGCACGCCATCGCCGACCAGCTCATCAATCCGGACGCGCGTGCCCACGGTCACTTCGATCTTGGCGGTCTGGCGCGTCTCACGCAGCAGCGATACCTCGTTGATTGCCCACATTGAATGGACATCGCCGCTTTGCGTAGTGGCCTCCATGCGCAGCGGGGCGATGCTGAACCTCTTGGTCCGGGCGATGCGTTTGCGAACCGCCGCGCGCTTGTCAAAACGGTTCATCAGAAAGCCGACCGTGCCCAGGTTCATGCCATAGGCCGGAACGATGCGCCCGTGATCCAGCATGGCGTGCAGCGTTTGCAGCATGAAGCCATCGCCGCCCAGCACCACGACCGCATCGGCCTCCTCCACTGGGCACCAATTCTCACGTTCGCGCAGGATATCCAACGCCTCCTGCGCGCGCGGCGTGTCCGATGCGACAAGCGCAATGCGTTCAAACCGGTGATCGTCCCCGCTCAGCACGCAACCATCACTGGCTGGCGCGGGCATCGTTTTGGTGCGATCTGTCATGCGGGTAAATCTCCTCGGCCAGCGCCGCTCCCCTGTGGGCGCCGGAGACTTTTCGTGATGTTCCAATTTGTGGCGGATTGCAATTGATGTGCATCCTGCGACATGTAGGCGGGTATGGCAGATTGTATGGAAACAGGCGCGATCACGTTGCACACCAGTTTGAGAAAACGCACGCGCGGGGGGTTGCCCGGCATCTCTCCCGCGTCGCTGGAGGCAGATTTGCTGCGCGCGCTCGACCGGCGCGAGATCGAGGTGTTGTTTCAGCCGCAATTTTCCTGCCGCGATGGCGCGGTGGTGGGGGCAGAGGCGCTGGCGCGCTGGCAGCATCCAACATTGGGAGAGATCGGCGCACGCGATCTGTTCGCCATTGCCGAGCGTGCCGCACTGGTCGCGCCGCTATCGCGCCATGTGGTCGCACGTGCGCTCGAAGATGCTGCGACCTGGCCGGCCGAGCTTTCCCTGTCACTCAACATCACGCCAGAGGAGCTGGGCGATCCGCGCTTCGCCGCCGATTTTGCCGCCCTGATCGGGACGAGTGAGCTGGAGCCGCACCGGTTGATGCTGGAGATCACCGAAGACCTGCTGCTGCGCAATATTGATCAGGCGGCGAGTGCGCTAAAGGCTTTGCGCGGACTGGGATTCAGGACCGCGCTCGACGATTTCGGGGCGGGGTTCTGTAACTTCCGATATCTGCGCGAATTGCCGCTGGATGCGCTCAAACTGGACAAGATCATGGTCGATGGCGTTCCCGGCGACGCCAAGGCGCTCGCGGTGCTGCGAGCGATCATGCAACTGGCCCGTGCGCTGGAACTCGATGTCTATGCCGAAGGGATCGAGAGCGAGATACAGCGCGCGGCTATCCTTTCCGAGGGCTGCGACTACTGGCAAGGCTTCCTGCGTGCTGAGCCGATGCGCAGCGCGGAGATGGTGGAACTAGCCCGAACTGCGCGCGGGCGAGGGCATGGGTAAACGCAAAGTTGATTGAAAGATCAGCTTTGGCAAAAAGGTGGGTGGCTGGAGTTTCCTTCCGGTCATCCCGGCGATTTGAACCGGCAGCGTGTTTCACTTTTCCCCGAATTAGCTGGCGGCAAACACCCCGCAGGCGATGCGGGAGCCTGCATCGCCGGAAGGCTGACTTTTCATGTCGTCGGGGTCCGCATGAACGATGAAAGCCGATCCGTCAGCGTCCAGCAGATCGGCCCAGCTGCCCGTGGAAGTGCTGGAAATTGTCCCGGTGCCGTCCTGGTGATTTCCAAATTACCAATATCGCCGGCATGCGGGTTGGGCGGCTCGCTGTTCGAGCCATGATTGGTGTTCCCGGGTTCCAGTGTCCGCCAGCGCTCGCAAAATCCGTGGCCGAGCAATCGCCGGTGGTGTGAATATGCGCGCCGTGGGTTCCGGCGGGCAGTCCCTCGACTGCGACTTTGACCAGCAGCGCACCGTCAGAGCCCGTAACCGTTGCGGTGCCCACTACGTTGCCCTGCGTATCGCGCAGTTCAGCGGTCGCGGATTGCATGGCTGGATCAGGCACATTTACGTCGGCCATTGGTGCATCGCCCATGGTTTCGGTGTCGGCTGCCTCCGGTTCCGCAGCACATGCTGCCAGCGCGGTACCGGCGAAGAGGCAAAGAACAAGCGCACGGGTCATGAGTCAGTCTCCGAATATCGTGTGTATGATGGCTTAAGCGAACAAGTCCGTTGGATGTTCCATCCTCGCCCTATCGGATCGAATTTCGTTGCGTACAGATCACATCATTGCGGACATGATGTCCACCTTCATGCCGCCTTCTTTGCCCGTTCCGCCTTGCGCGCGATCCCGCTCAGCCCTTTCGTCAGCTGGAACAGCCCGTTCAATCGGCTTTGCGGGTCGCTCCATGCGCGGTTGATCACCAGTTTCATGTCCGGTCGCAGCTTGGCAGTTTCCTGTCCGTTCTGATTGAGCCTGTCGACATAGGCGATGAGGCCGGGGCCGTCGGGGAAGTCGTCCTTGTGGAAAGTGACAAGCGTGCCGCGCGCGCCGACGTCGATCTTGGCAATGTTCGCCTGTATCGCCTGATGTTTGATCTCGATCAGGCGGATGAGGTTTTTCGTCGGTTGCGGGAGGTCGCCAAAGCGGTCGATCATCTCGGCGGCCAGCCCCTCGATCTCGGACTGGTCGTGCGCCTGATTGAGACGGCGATACAGCGCCATTCGCACGGCGAGATCGGGGACGTATTCCTCCGGGATCATGATCGGCGCATCGACGGTAATCTGCGGCGACACGGTGTCGCGCGCCGGCTCCAGCCCCATTTCGCCCGCCTTGGCGGCGAGGATCGCGTCCTCCAGCATCGATTGATACAGTTCAAACCCGACCTCGCGGATGTGGCCCGACTGCTCATCGCCCAGCAGATTGCCCGCACCGCGTATGTCGAGATCGTGACTGGCAAGCTGGAACCCGGCGCCCAGCGAATCAAGGTCGCTCAGCACCTTGAGGCGCTTCTCCGCAATCTCGGATAGCTGCACGTCCTTCTGATAGGTGAGATAGGCGTAGGCGCGCAGCTTGGCCCGGCCCACACGCCCGCGCAGCTGATACAGCTGGGCGAGGCCAAACCGGTCCGCGCGGTGGATGATGATGGTGTTGGCAGACGGCAGATCCAGCCCGCTCTCGACAATGGTGGTCGACAGCAGCACCTCGTATTTGCCTTCGTAGAACGCGCTCATGCGCTCCTCGATCTCGCTGGGCGACATCTGGCCGTGCGCGGCGATTGGCTTCACCTCTGGCACGTTTTCGCGCAGCCATTCCTCCATATCGGCCATGTCCGAAATCCGCGGCACGACAATGAAGCTTTGCCCGCCGCGATGGTGTTCGCGCAGCAATGCCTCGCGCATCACCATCTCGTCCCATTCCATCACATAGGTCCGCACGGCCAGACGATCGACCGGCGGGGTCTGGATGGTGGAGAGTTCGCGCAGGCCGCTCATCGCCATTTGTAACGTGCGCGGGATCGGGGTGGCGGTGAGGGTGAGCATGTGCACGTCGGAGCGCAGCTGCTTGAGCTTTTCCTTGTGCGTCACGCCGAACCGTTGTTCCTCGTCCACGATCACGAGGCCAAGGTTCTTGAACACGGTGGATTTGGACAGGATCGCGTGCGTGCCGACCACCAGATCGATCGTCCCATCAGCCAACCCCTCGCGCGTTTCTGCCGCCTCCCTGGAAGCGACGAGGCGCGATAAACGCCCGACCTTCAAGGGGAAGCCCGCGAACCGTTCGGCAAAGTTCTGGTAGTGCTGGCGCGCCAGCAGAGTGGTCGGTGCGACGATGGCAACCTGTTGCCCGCTCATCGCCGCGACGAAGGCGGCGCGCAATGCCACCTCGGTCTTGCCAAAGCCAACGTCGCCGCACACCAACCGGTCCATCGGCCTGCCACTTTCCAGATCGCGCAGAACGTCGGCGATGGCGGCGTCCTGATCGTCGGTCTCCTCCCATGGGAAGCGGTCGACGAACTGGTTGAAGCTGGCCTCTTCCGCTTCGAACACGGGCGCTTTCTTGAGTGCGCGCGCGGCGGCAACTTTCATCAACTCGCCCGCAATGGCGGTGATGCGTTCTTTCAGGCGCGCGCGGCGTTTCTGCCATGCCTCGCCGCCGAGCCTGTCGAGCGCAACGGCGTCTTCCGACGATCCATAGCGGCTGAGGACGTCGATATTCTCCACCGGGATGAACAGTTTGTCCCCGCCGTGATATTCCAGCATGACACAATCGTGCTGGCTTTTGCCCACGGTGATCGGATCAAGGCCGAGGTATTTGCCAATTCCATGTTCGACATGGACCACCAGATCGCCGCGCGACAACGCCTGAAGCTCGGCGAGGAAGGCGTCGGAATCCTTGCGCTTTTTACGGCGGCGGACCAGTCGGTCGCCCAGCACGTCCTGCTCGGTCAGGATTTCGAGGCTTTCGCTGGCGAACCCGGCCTCCAGCGGCAGAACCATCGTCGCGGTCTTGCCCTTGGCGGCGAGGCCAAGAGCCGCCTGCCAGCTTTCGGCCGCCACGCTCTCGCAGCCTGCCTCGGCAAGGATCGAGGCGATGCGTTTCGCGCTGCCGGTGGAATAGGCGGCGAATAATGGCTTGCGCCCCGATTTGGCGATGGCCTGAAAGTGCTTTGCCGCGGCCTCGTAAACATTGTCCCCCCGCGCGCGTTCGGGCGTGAAGTCGCGTGCGGCCTTGAAGCCGAAGTCGAGCGTGTCCTTGGCACCATCGGGCGCGGCAAACACGCTGGCGCGGTGCGCGGGTGCTGCGGCGAGAGCGGCGTTGAATTCGTCCTGCGTCAGATACAGCGCATCTTTCGCCAGCGGACGGTAACTGCCAGATTTCTCGCCCGCGATCTTCTCGCGCTGATCGTGGTAGTCGCGAATGTCCGACACGCGCTCTTCACCCGCGCCGATGGCGGCCTGGTCGATCACGACAACGTCTGCGTCGCCCAAATGATTGAACAGGGTTGCCAGCCGCTCCTCGAACAGGGGCAGCCAGTGCTCCATCCCGGCCAACCGCCGACCTTCGCTCACCGCTTCATAGAGCGGGTCCTGCGTCGCCGCCGCACCGAACATCTCGCGATAACGGCTGCGGAACCGCTTGATACTGTCATCGTCGATCAGGGCTTCGGATGCGGGCAGCAGCAGGTGATCGGCGAGTATCCCGGTCGAACGCTGGGTCGAGGGATCGAACAGCCGCAGGCTTTCCAGCTCATCGCCAAAGAAATCGAGCCGCAGCCCTTCATCGAGCGAGGAGGGGAAGATATCGACGATAGACCCGCGAACCGCAAATTCGCCGTGGTCGATTACGGTGTCGGTGCGCGAATAGCCCTGACGCGTCAGCAGCTTTGCCAGACTGTCATGCCCAATTGTGGTGCCCGGCTTGAACGCACGCACGCTCTCGCGCACCCGGAAAGGCGTGAGCACGCGTTGAAGCGCGGCGTTGACCGTAGTGACCAGCAATTGCGATTGGCCCGCGGGATGTTGCAGTTTGAACAGGGCAGACAGGCGCGCCGCGCTGATCGAAAGCGCAGGCGAAGCGCGGTCATAGGGCAGGCAATCCCACGCCGGAAACTCCAGCACCTCCACCTCGGGCGCGAAGAACCGCGCGGCATCTGCCACGCTGCGCATCGCGGATTCGTCCGGCGCGATGAATACGGCGCGTTGTTGCCCCTTGACCCCGTGGGCAGCCCGCGCCAGATCGCCCAGCACCAATGGCACTGCGCCGCGAGGCAGCGAGGATAGCGTCAACGGCGCGGTCGCGCTCAGGATGCGAGAAAGATCGGGCATATGGTCCTGATAAAGGGATGATGGCCGCGCGCGTTCCCGCACGATGGCGTTGAAGATTGGGATTGCCGCCGATTAGCGCGGAATATCGACGTAATCGAGCTTCATCATGGTGTCGATCAGCGGCCCGGCGAATGCATCGGGCACAGCCTGCGTCTTGAGCGCCCATGCCATGATGTCGACGTCGTCTTCATCCAGCAGCCGTTCGAACCAGTCCATTTCTGCCTCGCCCCAACTGGCATGGTAACGGTCAAAGAAACCGCCGATCATATAATCCGCCTCACGCGTGCCACGGTGCCATGCGCGAAACTTTGCGCGGGCGACGCGCGTGTCGAATGTGGGGGTATCAGTCATGCGGGGGCAGGTAAGGCACTCGCCCGCGGCGTTCAAGCCGGTATAGAAGGGGCATCATGCGTCCCGATATTCTCAACCCCCTGTTTGCCGAAACCAAATCGCTCGACGGCGTTGGGCCAAAGCTGGCAAAACCGCTTGACCGGCTGGGCCTCTCGACGGTCAAGGATGTGGCCTATCACCTGCCCGAGCGCTTCGTTTCGCGGCGGGCGATTGCGAACCTCGATGAAGGGGCGGAGGGTGAGCAGGTTATCGTCGCGCTGACTCCGACCGAGCACCGCGCGCCGTATAATCCGGGGCGCGGGCCGTACCGGGTGCTGGCGCAGGATGAGATCGGGAATATCTGCGCGATCACGTATTTCGGGCGCGCGTCCTACACTGCAAAGAAACAATTGCCCGTGGGGGAGAAACGCTGGGTCGCAGGGCGGCTGGACCGGTATGGGGACATGCTCCAGATCGTGCACCCCGATCATGTCGAGGCCGAGAGCGCAGCGAATATGGGCCGCCTGACGGAGCCGGTCTATCGCCTGTCCGAAGGGTTGACGCAGCCGCGCGTTGCGGCGCTGGTGGCGCAATCGCTGGATCGGCTGCCCGATCTGCCCGAATGGATCGAGCCCTCGCAATTCACGGGCGAGGGCTGGCCTTCATGGCGCACGGCTTTGGGCGCGGCGCATGTCAGCGAGGATATAAAGGCGCGCGACCGGCTGGCGTATGACGAACTGCTGGCGAACAGCCTTGCTCTGTTGCTGGTCAAGGCTGACAGCCGCCGCCGCAAGGGGCAGGCGCTGGCAGGCGACGGGGCATTGCGCGCGCGGCTCAGCTTGCCGTTCGAGATGACGGGCGCGCAAAAACGCTCGATCGCAGAGATCGAGAGTGATTTGCAGCAAGAGGCACCGATGCTGCGCCTGCTTCAGGGTGATGTCGGCGCGGGCAAGACGGTGGTCGCGCTCGCCGCGATGCTGATCGCGGTGGAGGCGGGCAAGCAGGCGGCGATGCTGGCCCCGACGGAAATACTCGCGCGCCAGCACTACGAAACGCTGCGCCAGATGGCCGCCCCCACCGGGGTCGAGATCGCATTGCTGACCGGACGGGCCAAGGGGCGCGAGCGCGAGAGCATCCTGATGGGCCTGCTCGACGGGTCGATCGACATCCTGATCGGCACGCATTCGATTTTTCAGGATACGGTCAATTACCGCGATCTGGCGCTGATCGTTGTGGATGAACAGCACCGTTTTGGCGTGGCGCAGCGGCTGGCGCTGGCGGGCAAGGGCAGGCGCGCGCCGCACACGCTGGCGATGACGGCGACGCCGATCCCGCGCAGCCTGACGCTGGCCCAGTATGGCGAGATGGATGTGAGTCGCCTCGATGAATTGCCGCCCGGACGTCAGGCTATCGACACCCGCGTCGTCGCGCAGGAGCGCACGGAGGATATTGTCGCTGGCGTAGAACGCCACCTCGCCAGCGGTCAGCAGGCCTATTGGGTGTGCCCGATGGTGCATGACAGCGAAATTGCCGATATCGCCGCGGCAGAGGCCCGCTATGCCGAGCTGAAAGAACGGTTCGGCGATGCGGTGACGCTGGTTCACGGCCAGCTTCGCCCGGAGGTCAAGGACGCCAATATGGAGCGCTTTGCGGCGGGCAAGGCAAAGCTGCTGGTCGCAACAACCGTGATCGAAGTCGGCGTCGATGTGCCGTCCGCCACGCTGATGGTAATCGAGCAGGCGGAGCGGTTCGGCCTTGCGCAATTGCACCAGTTGCGCGGGCGTGTGGGGCGGGGGTCAGAAAAGTCGGTGTGCCTGCTGCTGCGCGGCAGCACCCTGTCGGAAACCGGGCGAAAGCGGCTCGCACTGATGCGCGAGACGCAGGACGGTTTCAGGATCGCGGAAGAGGATCTTGAACTGCGCGGCGGCGGCGAATTGCTGGGCACACGGCAATCAGGCGAGGCGGCGTTCCGGATCGCGGATCTCGATCAGGTCCAGCGCATGCTGCCCGTCGCCCACGCCGATGCGCGCCTGCTGATCGAACGCGACGGTGGCCTGACATCGGACCGCGGTGAGGCGGCGCGGATATTGCTGTATCTGTTCGAGCGGGACTGGGGCGTTCAGCTGCTGCGCGGCGGCTGAACAAAATGCGGCTCAGAACTCCGCACTGACCCCGCGCGCACGCAATTCAACTTCGATAGCGGCAACTCCGATCAGAATCTGGTTCCAGGCGTCGCGGAAATCATCGTCGGTTCCGTGATAGGGATCCTTGATCGATTTTGTTCCGCCATGTTCGGCCGCGTTCATCAGCAACGCGACCTTGGCGGTTGCATCGCGCGGCATTTTGGCGTTGATCCCGGCAAGGTTGGCGGTATCCAGCGCGAAGATATGCGTGAAGCGATAGAAGTCTTCGATCTTGAGCTGACGCGCACTTTGGCGGGAGATATCGACCCCGTCTGCGAGAGCGGTTTCCACCGCGCGAAAATCGGGCTTATCTCCGACGTGATAATTGGCCGTTCCCGCAGAATCCACCTGGCAAACCAGTCCGGTTCGCTCTGCCACTGCGCGCAATGCCCCCTCTGCCATAGGCGACCGGCAAATGTTGCCAAGGCAGACGAAAAGGACCGAAACTGTTGATGTTGCGTTTGTTGACACTCTTTATCATTAGATCAGGAAGTGTTCATCGTGCAATACTGACAATTGTAAATTGGGGACCGGTTCATGCGTTACGCGATGCTGATTTCGACACTGGCGGCTTTCACATTCGGCCCCGCCATCGCCGGTCCGGTCGAAGACTACGAAACGGTGCGCGAGGCGGTGTGGCAGGACAGGCTGGACCATGGCCCAATGCTGGCGACCAGCGTGGGGGACCGGCGTGGCGATGGGATGTTGGGCGATCTGAGTGTTGCTGAGTATGAACGCGCCACCCAGCAGGCGCGCGATTTTCTCGCCCGGTTGCAGGCTATCGACACCAGCGGTTTTTCCCCCACACAAATGGTCGATTACGCAGTGCTGCGTCGCGGGCTGGAGGATGAAGTCGCCGGCGCCGCCCACGCGTACACCCGTTACATCCTGTTCAACACCTATAGCGGATGGTTCGCCGGTTTTGCCTCCTTGCCTGACAGTTCGCCGTTTTTCACCCGCGCCGATTTTGAAAGCTATATTGCCCGGCTTGAGGGCTACCGAGCCTACAATGCGCAAGGCATCGCGCGCAGCAGGGAGGCGGTCCGGCGCGGGCTGACACAGGCGTGTGAGCCGATGCAGGGATTTGAGGCAAAGATTGCGCAGCAAATTGTTGAGGACCACACTCGGTCACCGTTCTGGAAACCGTTTGCCGGGACGCGCCCCGGCTCCGTCTCGGAGCAGGAATGGACCGAGTTGCAAACCCGCGCACGCGCCGCGCTGACAAACTCGGTGTTCCCGGCCTATCGCGAATTGCTCGACTTCTACACGCAGGAATACGCGCCTGATTGCCGGACAGGCACACCCGGCGTCCTCGCGACCGAAGGCGGGTCGGATTATTACGCCTACGCCGTCGCCAGTTACACCACCACGGACATGACGCCGGAAGAGGCGCATTTGCTCGGCCTGTCCGAAGTCGCCCGTATCCGCGCCGAGATGGAAACCGTCGCCGCAGATGCAGGCTTCGACACGCGTGAGGCGTTTATCGGGCACCTGCGCACCGATCCGCAATATTACATGAACGATGCGGACGAATACGTCGCCCACGTCGCCGCATTGGCCAAAACGATTGACGGCTTCATGCCCAAACTGTTCGGCAAACTGCCGCGCAATCCCTACACCGTGCTGCCGATCCCCGCCGCCAACGCTGCGGGCAACACCACCGCCTATTACGAACCCGGATCGTTGGAGACGGGCGCGGCGGGCATTTATCGCATCAACACAACGCAACTGGATCAGCGCCCCTTGTGGGAATTGCCCGCGCTCGGGATGCACGAGGCGGTGCCGGGCCACCACCATCAGATCGCGCTGCAACAGGAGCTCGACATGCATCCGCTGCGCGCGAACGGCACCTTCTTCACCGCATTTGTCGAGGGGTGGGGGCTGTATTCCGAACGGCTGGGGATCGAGATGGGGCTGTATGACACCCCGGCCAAGCAGATGGGTCGGCTGTCCTATGAAATGTGGCGCGCGACCCGGCTGGTGGTGGACACCGGTATCCATTCAAAGGGATGGAGCAAGCAACAGGCGGTCGATTACATGCTCGACAACACCGCGCTTTCACCCGCCAATATCGATGCCGAGGTCAATCGCTACATTACATGGCCAGGGCAGGCCTTGGCCTACAAGGTTGGCGAGTTGAAGATCCGCGAATTGCGGGCGCGGGCAGAGGCGGAATTGGGCGCGGATTTCGATCTGCGCGCCTTCCACGATACCGTGCTGGAAAACGGGGCGGTGCCGCTCGACGTGCTCGAAGCCCATGTCGACCGCTGGATAGCGGCGCAGCGTAGCACGGGTTAGGCCGCTTCAGGAATTGCCATCGGCTCCGTGCTCTCCAGCACTTCTTCGGTGATCCGGCGCACATTCACCTTGGCTTTAAGCCGCGCGCCCAGCAGCGCCGTGCCCGATACCTTGCGCTGCACGAACAGCGTTTCGATCGGGGGGAATGCCCACGTATCCTTGTCCTGTGCGATGGCAAAGCCCTCGTCGCGCAACAGCGGGATAAACGCGCGATCGCCAAAGTCGAACGGCGCGTCCTCACGCATTTCGTTGATGACAATGTCGATCATTTTATAGACCCGATCGGGGTGTTTTTCAAAAACGATTGGCTGCATAAACCCGGCACGCACAGTCGCATCGCGCACTTCTTCGCGATTTCCCTGCAGTCCGGCGATCAGCATGTCGCGATAACCGTTGGAGACTGCCGGATCGACTGCCCGGCACGCGCCGAAATCGAGCAGGATGATCTCGCCCGTGGCGGGCCGGTATCGGAAATTGGCAAAGTTGGGATCGGTCTGCATTACCCCGAAATCGAACAATTCGCGCGCGACCAGCCGCAGCAGCCGCCCGTAAGTCTCATCCCGGCGTTCATCAGGCTCCTCGGAGAGTTTCTCGATCCCGACGCCGTCCTCGTAACTCATGGCAAGGATCGACCCGCGCGTGAGTTCAGGATGCAGGCGTGGCACTACAAAGCCAGGTGTATCGGCCAGTTTTTCGCGATACAGCGCCATCTGCGCGCCCTCGCGCTGATAGTCCGCCTCCTCGCGCAATTGCTGTTTGGCAACCGCGAGCAGCTTTTCAATCTCAAGTTCCGGCGGGGCAAAACCTGCGACCTTCAGCAGCGTCATTACATTGTCGACATCGCTGTCGATGCTTTTGGCGATGCCGGGATATTGCACCTTGATCGCCAATTCCTGCCCATCACGCGTCAATGCCTTGTGCACCTGTCCGATGGATGCGGCGGCGATGGGGCGCGGGTTGAACCATTTGAACTGCTTGCGCCAGTCCGGCCCCCATTCGGCGCGCAAAACCGTATCAAGCTGTTTGGTCGGCATGAAATTGGCCTGATCGCGCAGAGTGGCGAGGATATCGGACAGTTCCGGCGGCAGGAAATCGCCCGCGTCCAGACTGATCATCTGCCCCATCTTCATCGCCGCGCCGCGCAGGTGCGACAGGCGATCTGTCATGCGCCGCACATTGCCGGGTGTGAGGATCAGATCGCGGGTGGAAATTCTATCGCCGCTGCTCAGACGCCGCGCACCTTCGGCTGCCATGCCGCCCGCGACCCCGCCAACCAGACGTCCGAAAGTACCGATCCGTGCTAACCTGCCCGATGGTACCGCGCGTTCACGTGAACGGTCGCTGCGAGAGGCTTCACCTCGATTGTCAAAGTTATCGTCGGCCATGATCTCACTTAATTGGCTGCGCGCGTGCGAAACAACAAGGGCGGTCAAACGAACGGGGGCCCGGAAAATGCTCCGGACCCCCTTCTGTTCGACTGTACGATCAAGTCACGTGGTAGGCTGATTTACGCGATAGAGCGTGTGCCGCCCTGCAGATAATTGACATAAATGCCGTGGATCAGGCCCGGCACGAAAAACAGGATCGTGAGAACAAGGTTTATCAGGAAGTCGCTGCCCAGACCCTTCTTCATAGCCACGCCGAGCGGCGGGAGGAGGATGGTCGCGATCAAGGTAAGAAGTTCAAGCATTGAGTGTCTCCGGTGGTTGGGGGCGGATGAGAGTTATTCATCCTTTGTCCAATCAATGGATGATTCGGCTGCCCGGTTCCGAAATAATGGCCGGAACCAATGTGTTGCCCACGCGTTCCGGGGCGCTATGTTCCATCTATTCGCGTCAGTGCGGACGCGCCGGGAACCGCCAGGCGGCAGGCGCGCTCTTTGGCTTATGGATGATGACACCGCGCCCGGCGCCGCTTCGCTGACCCCTGCATCGCGCCTGCTCGGCTATGCCGGATTGCTTCCGCAGATCATCTGCATCGCGCTGGTCGCGATCGACAATACCTACAGGTTCAGCGCGTTGTTTATGGGATTCGTGTATCCCGCCGTCATCTTCAGCTTTCTGGGCGGAGTATGGTGGGGCCAAGCGATTGCTTCGCGCAATCAGGCGGGCGCGACTGTTTATCTGGTTGCCGTCCTACCGAGCCTGATCGCCGCGGCGCTTTTTATCCCTTACCTCGAAGGGTGGGAATGGCCCGGACCGGCGATGTTGTATCTGGGCGCGTTCATAGCGTTGAGCCCGATGGTGGACCGCGCACTGGGGTACGCTGCAACCGATTTCCTGCGTTTGCGCTGGCACCTGTCGCTGGGGCTGGGTGCGCTTACGATAGCGTTGGGATTGTTGGCGATGAGGGTAATGGCCCCCGACCTTCCCGACCCCGTGTTGACGCACGAGGCTGCGGCCCCTGTTTAAAAAATCAACTGATCGAAGGAACGGGCGCGCAAATGTAGGGCGCAAGTGGTCGGGAAGAGAGGATTCGAACCTCCGGCCCCCGCCTCCCGAAGACGGTGCTCTACCAGGCTGAGCTACTTCCCAACTCATGCACATGCGGGCCAGCAGGCTCGATGCGGTAGGGCCGCGCCTATAGGTGTGGATGGGCGGGGTGGCAAGCGGACAATTGCGGCTTATGGTCGTTCCCATGGCAAGCGCAGCGATTCCCGATCCGGCCCACAACGGCGTCCATTACGAAAAGCAATATCTCGACCTGATGCGCGAGGTCTGGACGCGCGGCTCAGAACGCGCTGACCGGACAGGGGTGGGCACGCGGTCCATCTTTGGCGCGCAATTGCGGTTCGATCTGGCGGGCGGAGCGATGCCGCTGCTGACGACCAAGCGGGTGTACTGGAAGACCGCGACGCGCGAAATGCTGTGGTTCCTCACCGGCGATACGAACATTCGCCCGCTGGTGCTGCAAGGCGTGAAAATCTGGAACGATTGGCCGCACGCGCACTACGTCAAGGCGACGGGCGAGAATATCACGCTCGACACCTTTGTTCAGCGTATCGCCGATGACGAGGCGTTTGCACAACGCTGGGGCGATCTTGGTCCGGTCTATGGCAAGCAATGGGTCGATTGGCCGACCTACCGCTATCGCAAGGACGGGCTGTATGAGCCGGGCGAGGGGATCAATCAGGTCGCGCAGGTGATCGAGAGTTTGCGCAGCAACCCCGGTAGCCGCCGACACATCATCGAAGGGTGGAATGTGGCTGAGCTGGACCGGATGGCGCTGCCGCCCTGCCACAAGACCTATCAATTCCATGTTTCCGAAAACCGCCTCAACTGCCTGCTATATCAGCGCAGTTGCGATGTGGCTCTAGGCCTGCCGTTCAACCTCTGGTCCGCCGCGCTGCTCGCTCGGATGATTGCGCAACAGGTTGATCTGGAGCCGGGGGAACTGGTGTGGATGGGCGGCGATACGCACCTCTACCTCAATCACGCGCACCTGATCGAGGAACAGCTGACGCGGCAGCCGCAGGGCCACCCGACGCTTGAGATTACGCGGCGGCCGGAAACAATATTCGACTACCGCATCGAAGATTTCGTGGTGCATGATTACGCCCCGCACCCCCCGATCAAGGCACCTGTTGCGGTTTGAGGCAGGCACGGCGCATTCGCTTGACCGATACAGGGCGCTGAAATAAAAAAACCCGGCCGCGCAATGATAGCATTTAGCGCGGCCCTACAGGGAGAGCGCCCATATGGCCGATCCGGCCGATACTCCGCCAACAGAAGCGGGCAACCGCCCGAAGCTGCAATTGCATGTGCCAGAGCCGAAATTCCGCCCCGGCGACAAAGCCGATTTCAGCGATATCGACGTTGGCGAGCCCGGCACGCTGCCTCGTCCCGATGAAGGCGCCAAGCCTGAAACCATGCGCGATCATGCCTATGGTCTGATCCGCGTTCTGGGCGATGATAACCACGCGCACGGCCCATGGGATCCCAAGCTCGATCCCGATACGCTACGCACCATGCTTGGCCACATGGCGATGACGCGTGCATTCGATGAGCGCATGTTCCGCGGCCAGCGTCAGGGCAAGACCAGCTTCTATATGAAGTGCACGGGCGAGGAGGCGACCAGCATTGCCTCCAGCATGGCGCTCGCCAGCGATGACATGGTGTTCCCCAGCTACCGCCAGCAGGGGATTTTGATTGCGCGCGGATATCCGCTGATCGAGATGATTAACCAGATTTATTCGAACAAGGGTGACAAGCTGAAGGGCCGCCAGCTGCCGATCATGTATTCGAGCCGGGAGCACAGCTTCTTCTCGATCTCCGGCAACCTTGCAACGCAAACTCCGCAGGCGGTGGGCTGGGCGATGGCGAGCGCGATCAAGGGTGACAGCCGCATCGCCGCGACGTGGGTGGGCGAAGGGTCGACGGCAGAGGGCGATTTTCACGCCGCCTGCCTGTTTGCGACCGTGTATAATGCACCGGTTATCCTCAATGTTATCAACAACCAGTGGGCGATCAGCAGCTTCTCCGGTTTTGCCGGCGGGGAACGCACCACATTTGCCGCGCGTGCGCTGGGATACGGCCTTGCGGGCCTACGCGTGGATGGCAACGATGCACTCGCCTGTTATGCGGCGCAGCAATGGGCGGCCAATCGTGCGCGCGCCAATCAGGGGCCCACGCTGATCGAATTCTTCACCTATCGCGCCGAGGGGCACTCCACTTCGGATGACCCCTCGGGCTATCGCAGCGCGCAGGAACGCGAGGAATGGCCGCTGGGCGATCCCGTTACCCGTCTGAAAGATCACCTTATCGCCATCGGAGAATGGGACGAAGACCGGCAGGCGGCGATGGATCAGCGCTGCGCCGAAGAGGTCAAGGCGACCACCAAGGAGGCCGAGAAGAACGGCATTCTGGGCCACGGTCTGCACCACCCGTTCCACACGATGTTCGAAGACGTGTTCGAGGAATTGCCCTGGCATCTGAAAGAACAGGCCGATCAGGCAACGCGCGAACGGATCGCGAAATTCGGCACGGAAAGGCCATACGGATGAGCGCCGGTACCAAAGAAGCATCGGCTGTCGAAACGCCGGTGGAACCGCAGGCCGAACGCCGGATCAACATGATCGAGGCGATCAACGAAGCGCTCGACATAATGCTCACCCGCGATGACAACGTGATCGTGATGGGCGAGGATGTCGGCTATTTCGGCGGGGTGTTCCGCGCCACCGCCGGCCTGCAGGAAAAGCACGGGCGAACCCGCGTGTTCGACACGCCAATCTCGGAATGCGGGATCATTGGCGCAGCCGTGGGCATGGGCGCGTATGGGCTGCGCCCGGTGCCTGAAATTCAATTCGCCGATTATATCTATCCTGGCCTTGACCAGCTCATCAGCGAGGCGGCCCGCCTGCGCTATCGCTCAGCCACGGAATACATTGCGCCGATCACGGTACGATCACCTTTTGGCGGCGGAATTTTCGGAGGGCAGACGCACTCGCAATCACCCGAAAGCATCTTCACCCACGTCGCGGGTCTGAAAACAGTGATCCCGGCAACGCCGCACGATGCAAAGGGGCTGCTGATCGCGGCCATCGAGGATAACGATCCGGTGATCTTCTTTGAGCCGAAACGCATTTACAATGGTCCGTTCACCGGCTTTTACGACAAGCCGGTCGAACCGTGGAAAAAGCATCCCGACAGCGTGGTGCCCGAAGGGTATTACCGCATCCCGCTGGGCAAGGCGCGCCATGTCACGCGCGGTGAGGAACTTACCGTGCTGACCTATGGCACGATGGTCCACGTCGCGCAGGCGGTGTGCGAGGCGAAGGGCGTGGACGCCGAAATCCTCGATCTGCGCACGCTTGTCCCGCTCGATATCGAGGCGATTGAGGCTTCGGTCAGGAAAACCGGGCGCTGCCTGATCGTGCACGAGGCAACACGCACCAGCGGATTTGGCGCAGAGCTATCGGCGCTGGTGACGGAGCGGTGTTTCTATCACCTCGAAGCGCCGGTCGAACGCGTCACCGGGTTCGACACGCCGTATCCGCACAGCCTCGAATGGGCGTATTTCCCCGGCCCTGTTCGCATCGGCGAGGCCATCGACACAATTCTCAGCGAGTAACCACATATGGCCAAATTCACATTCAACATGCCCGATGTGGGCGAAGGCGTGGCCGAAGCGGAAATCGTGGCGTGGCAGGTCAAGGTCGGCGACCGGGTCGAGGAAGACCAGCACCTCGTCGACGTGATGACCGACAAGGCGACAATCGACATTGAAAGCCCGGTGACCGGCGTCGTGACGCAAGTGGCGGGCGAGGTCGGCGATACGATCGCGGTCGGCTCGATGTTACTGGTGGTTGAGGTTGAGGGCGAGGTTGAGGAGGAGGCGCAAGATACGGCGGCTCCGGCACCTGCTCCCACGGCCTCTCAGGTCGAAAACGGATCGAGGTGGAAACGCCCGATGCGTCCGATGCGAACGATGCGATTGCGGCCGATCCCAAGCCTCAGCCGCTCCCTACGCCGACGCCCGCGCCAGAACATGCGCACCACGCCAAAGTTCTCGCCTCTCCCGCCGTGCGCCAGCGCGCCCGCGATCTGGGCGTCGATCTGGGGCAGGTGAAGCCCGCCGATGATGGCCGCGTGCGCCACGGCGATCTCGATCAGTTTCTTGCGTATAATTCGCATGGCGGCTTCGGCCCCGCTGGCGCCGCACGTGCGGATGAGACGATCAAGGTCATCGGCCTGCGCAAACGCATCGCGCAGAACATGGCGGCGGCCAAGCGTCACATCCCGCACTTCACCTATGTCGAGGAATGCGATGTTACCGCGCTGGAAGCGATGCGTGCCGATTTGAACAGCGCGCGCGGGGAAAAGCCAAAGCTGACGATGCTGCCGCTGCTGATCACCGCGTTCTGCAAGCTGATCCCGGCCTATCCGATGATCAATGCGCGCTATGATGATGAGGAGAATGTCGTCACTCGTCACGGCAGCGTGCATCTGGGTATGGCGACACAAACCGATGCCGGGCTGATGGTCCCGGTCATCCGAGACGCGCAAAGCCGCAATATGTGGCAATTGGCACGCGAAATCGGGCGTTTGGCGCAAGCCGCACGCGATGGCTCGGCAAAATCGGAAGAGCTTTCGGGCTCAACGCTCACCGTGACCTCGCTCGGCCCGCTGGGCGGGGTGGCGACCACTCCGGTCATCAATCGCCCTGAAGTCGCGATCATCGGACCCAACCGTATCGTAGAGCGGCCGATGTTCGTTACCGGACCGGATGGGACGGAGCGCATCGAGAAGCGAAAGCTGATGAATATCTCAATCAGTTGCGATCACCGCGTGGTCGATGGCTACGATGCGGCCAGCTATATTCAGGAGGTGAAGAAGCTGATCGAGACGCCAGTTCTGTTGCTATCTGAATAGGTACAAAAAAAGCGCCACTGGCGGTGTCGCGGGCGTTGACAGCCCCGACGCACTGCCTTAGTGGCCCTGCTTCCCAAGAGGCGCTGCCGCCGTAATGCGCGGGTGTAGCTCAGTTGGTTAGAGTATCGGCCTGTCACGCCGAGGGTCGCGGGTTCAAGTCCCGTCACTCGCGCCACTTGGGAACTTTCACATTAGACCGGAATCCGAAACCGGAATCGAGCTACCAGCGCGACGCTCAACCGATGGGTTGAATTTCCGCGCTCGTGTGATACACTCAACCACATGGTTGATAGTGAGCAGCAACTCGATTCCCTTTTCCGCGCGCTAGCGGACCCCACCCGGCGGCAGATGATCGCCCAGCTTTCCAAGGGAGAGCGGACCGTGGGCGATCTTGCGGCACCGCTGGCGATGACGCTGGCAGGAGCCTCCAAGCATGTGGGCGTGCTCGAACAGGCCGGAT
The DNA here is from genome assembly GCA_963838365.1 of uncultured Alphaproteobacteria bacterium. Taxonomy (GTDB): domain Bacteria; phylum Pseudomonadota; class Alphaproteobacteria; order Sphingomonadales; family Sphingomonadaceae; genus Erythrobacter. Next base: position 62,375 of record CAWIQR010000012.1, on the reverse strand, counting down.
TGCTGACCCGCGAGAAGCAGGGCCGCGAGCGCGTTTGCAGGCTGCGCCCTGATACGCTGTTGGCAGCGCGAAACTGGGTCCAGCAATACAGCGCATTCTGGACCGAGCGGCTTGATGCGCTGGATGAGGCATTGAGGGAGAATGACGATGGGTGACTATGGCAAACAGATCGGCCCGGCAGAGCTCGAATTCACGCGCCAGTTCGACGCGAGCGTCGAGACAGTCTGGCAATTTCTGGTCGATCCTGACAAGCGCAAATTATGGTTCTGTGGGGGCTCGACCGACGATCGCGTGGGCGGTGGGATCGTGTTCGAATTTGATCACCGGCGTCTGGCAGAGTCTCCCGCGCCGATGAAATACGCCTCCGAGGAAACCGCAAAACATCTCGGCGAAATCATAGAATATGAGCCACCGCATCGCTTGGCATTCACGTGGTTTGAGTCCTCCGGGTCGGATGCGAGTGCCGTTGAAATCACACTGCGGACCTTGGCGGAGAACGCGACGGAACTTCATCTCGTGCATCGCGGTTTGGTGGGACGCGACATGCTCGTTGGCGTTTTCGCCGGATGGCATGCCCATTTCGACCTTCTGGGGGAAGTGCTGACGGGGGCGCGCCGCACCGATTTCTGGGTCCGCGATCAGGAACTGGAAGCCCATTACCAGGAAGTGTTGCCGGTATAGAGCCTCAATCCTGCTTGGGCGGAGACCAGCTTCCGGTTTCCATCCAGATCAGGAAACGTCTGAGCGGCAGCAGCCAGATCAGGCCGAGCACGACATACACTACGGTCTGCGCCGCGCCCGACCAACTTCCGATCACATCAGGGGCATATCGGGCAATGACGATGCCATAGATCATCAAGACCACAAACAGGCTGATAATACCGAACGGGATTCGCCAGGTCGGGGTTTCGCGCATCATAAAGCTCCGTAAACTCGGGTCGGGGTCACAACGCAATCGAGCGCCATGTCATGCGGCTCGGTCGGAAGGGAGTCTTTCGGGTTCGACCAGTTGAACGTCCCACGCCAGACCAATCGTTCGCGTAGCCGGGTGTGCGGCCAGCCAGCGGTCGTAATGTCCGCCACCCTGTCCCAAACGCTTTCCTTTGGCGGTAAAGCCGATCAGCGGCACGAACAGCACATCGGGCACCACCACCTGCGCTGCGGGACCGGGCTGCTTGATGGTGAAGGGTCCGGGCTCCAGATCGCTGAAGGCAAAGGGGTCGGTATGCGCGGCAAACTCCATCGCAGCGACCTTGTCGGCAAAACGGGGCAGGGCGATGGTGTGCCCACGTTCCTGAAAAAACCGGGCGTAACCCTTGGTCGGCGCTTCATCTTCGGTCGCATGATAAAGGCCGATCACCGCACCGGGCGACACGCTCGCGAGCAGCGCGCCGGGTGGGCGGTGAAACAGCAGGGCGCGGATCGAATCGGATTGCGCGGCCACAGACGCGCGGCGCAATTTGCGCAGCGATGTTCTGAGGGCGGGTTTGGTTGGGGTCTCGATCACTAGGCCCGCGAGGTAGTGCGCGTGATGCAGCGCCGCAAGGGCGTTCGCGCTGCGCCCCGTTGATGCCGGGGAAATGACGGGACCACCATGGGTCGTTGCCGGAAAATCCTCCGACGCGAAAACGTCAGGTGGGCGCCGTATACCCTGACCCCACGGTTCCGTTCCGAAGAACGCAGTGGCCGGTGGACCGGGGAAGGGACAGCTCCCAAGGATTGCTTATAGCCTCAGGGATATTCATGCGGCTCGTGCCGGGCAGCCCCGCCATTGATCAAATTAGGCCGTATTGCCCTACTGTTCAAGCGGCATGGTATCAGAAGCAGCATCATTGCCGCCATTTTGTGCGGGCGACCCAAGCTTTTCCCACGCTTCCGCCGTCGCTTCGGTCCGCTGCGCCAAGGCCTCAAGGGCATCGGCAATGGCTTCTGCATCGGATGGTGACCCGAACAGATCGCGCTGGTGCGCGGTGGCCTCGCGCAGGTCGCCAAGTTCAGCCTTCAACGTTGCCAATTCCTCGCGGGAACGCTCCTCCGCCTTGCGCAGGGTTTCGATTTCGGAGCGCATTTCCGCCTTTTTGCTGCCACTTCTGGCTTGTTCGCTATCGGCCTTCTCATCCGATCCCTCGGATTGCGTGGCAGAGCGTTCCTCGGCTTCGGCAATCGCTGTGTGGAGCTTTTCCTTGGCCTCTGCGATTTCCGCAAGGGCAGCCTCGGCTTTGGCGTTCGCCTCCTGCTCGGCAGAGCGCGCGGCGTTCAGTTCGGCTTCGTTTTCGCTGCGGATCGCCGCAATCCGTTCATCAAGCCCGGTTTCACTGCCCCCGGCGCGTGACCGCAATTCCGCCAGTTCATCGGCCAGGAACAGCGCAGTAAAGACAAGGTTCTTCGCTTCCAGCGGTGCAAGCGAGGAACCAAGCTGTGTGTATTTCTCGTCAACCAGCGCTGCAAGCGCCGTGACCTTCTCCTGTTCACCCTCGCCGCAGCCGATGGTGTAGCTTTTCGAGCCGATTGTGATCGCAACTTCGGGCATTGTCGGCCTACCCCTCCAGATCTTCGATCAGGGCGTCGAGGTCGCGCAGTGTATCGGCCACTTCCTCGCGCAGCTTTTCGTGCGAGTTGACCAGCGCCATGACGCGTGCCGATCCAACAGCGGCTGCATCGTCGCCCGATGCTCCACCTTTGCCCGAAACAGCACCATCATCTGCGACCTGCGCAGCCACGCCTTCGCGCGCCGCGTCCAATCGCGACAGCGCTGCATCGATCCGCGCCAAGGCCTGTTGAATTCGGCTCTCGCCCATAGTCACCGGGATTACCAAGATTGGTTAGCGTGCGCAAAGGTTTGGGACGGCCTGTTGATAAGTGTTCTTCTGGAAGCACCGGCGCCTGGTGTTGACCTTGCCAGATCGCTCGGCAATGGCGGGGCCAAGCAGTCTGTCCGACGTCGAATCGCTCTTATCATCCGCCCCGCGAACGCGCTGAAGGGCACAGGCAGAATGCACACTGCATCTGCGCCGCACATTTGGAGGCATCACCTACGCCATGACATTTGAAGCCGCCCGCCTGCAGCAGATGGCCAATGCAATTCGCGCATTGTCGATGGACGCCGTGCAGGCCGCCAATTCGGGCCACCCCGGAATGCCGATGGGCATGGCCGATGTCGCCAGCGTCCTTTACGCCCATCACTTGAAGTTCGATCCCGCACGACCCGATTGGGCCGATCGCGACCGCTTTATCCTGAGCGCCGGGCACGGTTCGATGCTGATCTACAGCCTGCTGCATCTGACGGGTTACGCCGCGCCGACGATGGATGACATTCGCAATTTCCGCCAGCTGGGCAGCCCATGCGCCGGGCATCCGGAAAACTTCCTGCTCGAAGGGGTAGAATGCACCACCGGCCCGCTGGGTCAGGGGTTGGCGATGGCGGTCGGCATGGCAATGGCGGAACGGCATCTGAATTCCGTCTTCGGAGACGATCTGGTCGATCATCGCACCTGGGTTATCGCTGGCGACGGATGCCTGATGGAAGGCATCAATCACGAAGCGATTGGCCTTGCCGGGCACCTGCATCTGGGCCACCTCAACGTGTTGTGGGACGATAACCGCATCACCATCGACGGCTCGACCGATCTTTCGACCAGCGAGGATATCAAGGCGCGCTATGCCGCGACCGGATGGCATGTGGCCGAATGCGATGGGCATGACTTTGCAGATATCGAGCGCGCGTTGGAAGAGGCCAAGGCCGATCCGCGCCCCTCTTTGATTGCGTGCCACACCGTGATCGGGAAGGGCGCACCGACCAAACAGGGCACTGCGGCAACGCACGGCGCGCCGCTTGGCCCGGACGAAATCGTGGGCGCGCGTGAGGCGATGGGATGGACCGCAGAACCTTTCGTGATTCCGGACGATATCCTTTCCGACTGGCGTTCCACCGCCGAAATGGGCCGGCGGGAGTCGGCGGCATGGGCCACGCGCCTCGATGCCTCGCCCCACGCTGCGGAACTCAACCGGCGCATGTCAGGCGATCTGCCTGAAACCAGCGCAATCGACGATCACATCGCCAAGCTGTTTGAAATGCCGCAGAACGTCGCGACCCGCAAATCGAGCGAGATGGCGCTCGCGGCGATCAACCCCGCTATCCCCGACACGATCGGCGGCAGCGCGGATCTGACTGGGTCCAACAATACCAAGGCAGGCGATATCGGCGTCTTCATGGCGGACGATTATTCGGGCCGGTATGTCTATTACGGCATCCGCGAATTCGGCATGGCGGCTGCCATGAACGGCATGGCGTTGCATGGCGGCGTCATCCCTTACGGCGGTACGTTCCTGGTCTTCACCGATTACGCCCGAGGAGCGATCCGGCTTTCCGCTCTGCAACAGACACGCGTGATCTATGTGATGACGCACGATTCCATCGGGTTGGGAGAGGACGGGCCGACCCACCAGCCGATCGAGCATCTCGCATCCCTGCGCGCCATGCCCAACCTGCTGGTGCTGCGCCCGTGCGACGCAGTGGAAACCGCTGCGTGCTGGGATATCGCGCTGCGCAGTGCAGAAACACCTTCGGTGCTGGTGCTGACCCGCCAGAACCTGCCGCAAGTGCTGGAAAAGGACCACGTCGCGCAGATTTCACGCGGCGGTTATCGCCTCAAATCTGCCGATGCCGCGCGCCGGGTGGTGCTGTTGGCGAGCGGGTCCGAGGTCGCGCTTGCGCTGGAATGTGCAGGGCAGCTTGAAGCGGACGGGATCGGCGCGGACGTTGTCTCGATGGTGTGCACCGAACTGTTCGACGAACAATCGTCCGACTATCGCGCCGACATGTTGCCGGACGATGCACTGATCGTCTCGGTCGAGGCGGCCAGCACATTTGGCTGGCAGCGCTATACCGGTCGCAGCGGGTTGAATATCGGAATAGACACCTTTGGCGCGTCGGCCCCGGCGCCAGATCTGTTTGCGCATTTCGGACTGACAGCGGACGCCATCGTTCCGCAAATCCTCAACACATTGAACGGTTAAGCAGGAGTTTCTCATATGGCCACCAAAGTTGCCATCAACGGTTTCGGGCGCATCGGGCGTCTGGTTGCACGTGCGATCCTGGAACGCAGCGATCACGATCTGGAACTGGTCTCGATCAACGATCTGGCCGATACCAAATCCAACGCGCTGCTGTTTCAGTACGATTCCACGCATGGCCGCTTTCCAGGAACGGTCGACGTTGGGGAGGGCGCGATCATCGTCAATGGCAAGTCCATCGCCGTGACGAGCGAGCGCGATCCCGGCAATCTGCCGCACAGCGCACAAGGGATCGACATCGTGCTGGAATGCACCGGTTTCTTCCAGAGCCACGAAGCTGCCGAGCCGCACCTCAAAGCGGGCGCAAAACGCGTATTGATCTCCGCCCCGGCAAAGAACGTGTCGGCAACTGTCGTTTACGGCGTGAACCATGAGGTGCTGACCGGCGATGACGTGATCGTCTCCAACGCCAGTTGCACCACCAATTGCCTGTCGCCGGTGGCCAAGGTGCTGCACGAGACGGTGGGGATCGAGCGCGGGTTCATGACCACGATCCACTCCTACACCAACGATCAGCGGATGCTGGACCAGATGCATTCCGACATGCGACGGGCGCGCGGCGGGGCGCAAAACATGATCCCCACCACCACCGGCGCCGCGCGCGCGGTGGGTCTGGTGCTGCCCGAACTCGCAGGCAAGCTGGACGGATCGAGCGTGCGCGTGCCAACGCCCAACGTATCGCTGATCGACCTGGTATTCACGCCCAGCCGCGACACCAGCGCCGATGAACTGAATGCCGCGCTGAAGGCCGCTGCCGATGGTCCGATGAAGGGCATTCTCGATTTCACCGATCAGCCGCTCGTCAGCTCGGATTTCAACCACCACCCGGCCAGCTCGACCGTGGACAGCCTCGAAACCAGCGTGATGGAGGGCAAACTCGCCCGCGTCGTCAGCTGGTATGACAACGAATGGGGCTTTTCCAACCGCATGATCGACACCGCGGGCGTCATGGCAAAGTTTCTGTAACGGAGCGTTAGGCTATGGCCGCTTTCAAAACCCTCGATGATCTGGGCGACGTAACTGGCAAGGTCGCGCTGGTGCGGGTCGACCTGAACCTGCCGATGAATGGGGGGTCCGCCAGCGACGTAACCCGTGTCGAAGCGGTCAAGCCGACCATCCTCGAACTCAGCGAGAAAGGCGCGAAAGTCCTGCTGCTCGCGCATTTCGGGCGTCCGGCGGGCAAACGTTCCTCGGTGCTTTCAACCAGCATGATCGTGGGCGATGTCGAGGACGTCTTGGGCAAGGAGCTTATGTTCATCCCGGAATTGACCGGCCCGGTGGTGCAGCAGTCCATCGGCATTCTGCGCAATGGCGATATAGGCCTGCTCGACAACACCCGGTTCTGGCCGGGTGAGGAGGGTAACGATCCGAATTTCGCGCAGGCAATTGCGGCGAACGGCGATTTCTACGTCAACGATGCATTCAGCGCCGCGCACCGCGCTCACGCCACCACCGAAGGGCTGGCGCATTACCTGCCCGCCTATGCCGGGCGCGCGATGGAAGCCGAGCTGAAGGCGCTGGATGCAGCACTTGGCAATCCCGAAGCGCCCGTTGCGGCCGTGGTTGGCGGGGCCAAGGTTTCATCGAAGCTTGCCGTGCTGGAAAATCTGGTGGGCCGCGTGCAGCACTTGATTATCGGCGGCGGTATGGCCAACACATTTCTCGCCGCGCGTGGGGTGAATGTCGGCAAGTCGCTATGCGAGCACGACCTGACCGACATCGCGACACGCATCATGGACGAGGCCGACCATGCAGGCTGCACGGTACACCTGCCCTATGATGTTGTCGTGGCAAAGGAATTTGCCGCCAACCCCGCATCAATGCGCATCTGCAATGTGCATGAGGTTGGCGATGATGAGATGATCCTCGACATCGGCCCGCAAGCGACAGAGGCGCTGGCCGATGTGCTGAAGACCTGCCGCACGCTGGTGTGGAACGGACCGTTGGGCGCGTTTGAAACGGAGCCGTTCGATACCGCAACCATTGCGTTGGCCCGGCATGTTGCCGCGCTGACACAGGAAGGCTCGCTTATCAGTGTGGCGGGCGGCGGCGATACGGTGGCCGCGCTGGCACAGGCGGGCGTGACGCAGGAAATGACCTATATCTCAACCGCTGGCGGCGCATTCCTTGAATGGATGGAAGGCAAACAGCTTCCGGGCGTCGCGGCACTCTCCACGTAAGTCCGGGCCAGAACCAATGTCCAGCATCGAAGCGCAGATCGAAGCGCAGCAACTCCAGTTCATGCAATCATGGATGCACGCAGACAAAGCCGCAATCAAGAAGCTGGGGGAGCGCGACATGATGGTGATGATCGGCACCCGTCCGCCCGAATTGCTCGATCGGCCCAGCTTCATGGCAGCCGTAAGCGAAGGCTTCGTATGCACGGGCTTTCGGCTCGACCAGAGCTTCATCCGCCCCTACGGCCGCTGCGCGTGGTATGCAGCCGGGGCAAAACTCGATCTGAAACTTGGGCGCACCCAGTGGTCGGACCAGTTCATGTTGACCGCCTTGTGGCGCAAGACCCGGTTCAAGGGTTGGCGACTGGCGGAACTGGGCATCGCGGCGACGTCGCCCGACGAACGGTTCACACAGATCGTGCGCCGCCAGCAATTGTGGACGTGATTGCGGATGGCTGAGGGCATTTCCGAGGAAAGCACGCAGTACGGTTATTCCGGTGCAGTCGAAGCCACAGACGGCGAGTTTGCGGGCTGGAAATACTGGACCCACGATCCGTTCGAGAACCGCTCCGGCCCATTCTATATGCGGCGTGAGGCGGATGGCACTTACCTCAGCGCCTTTCGCGCACAGACGCATCACATGAACGGCGCCGGCTCCATGCATGGCGGCTGCCTGATGACCTTTGCTGATTTTGCGCTGTTCGCCATCGCGACCGATGAACTGGAAGGCGCCAATGCGGTGACGATGAACCTGTCGGCCGATTTTCTGGGCGGGGTGACGACTGGCGCGCTGGTAGAGGCGCGCGGCGAGGTGACGCGCGGCGGGGGCAAAACGGTATTTGTGCGCGGATTGATTACCGGCGATAGCGCACCCGCGCTCAGCTTTACCGGGATCATTCGCAAGTTTTCGAACCGCGCCTGACGCTTCAGCGATATTCCGGATTGGGCGCGTCAAACCTGCGCCCTTCATTCCACAAATCCACTGAATTGCCATGCGCAGGAATCCCGCCTGCATCTTTCAGCATCCGGGCAAAATGCATCAGGTTCCACGTCATGAATGTGGTGTTGCGGCGGGTGAATTCGTTGTCGAACCCGATGCGCTTTCCATCGTCGCCTTCGTCACCATAGGACGGACCAGGCCCTGCCTCGCCAACCCATCCAGCGTCCGCCTGCGGGGGGATGGTGTAGCCGACGTGCTGCATCGAATACAGCACACTCATGCCCACGTGCTTGATCCCGTCCTCATTCCCGGTGACGAGGCAGCCACCGACTTTGCCATAGAAAACGTACTGCCCATTATCGTTGCGCTGACCTGAATGGGCGTAGAGCTTTTCGATAATCTGCTGGCAAACCGAACTTTTCTCGCCAAGCCAGATAGGCGTGCCGATGACAAGGATATCGGCTTTCTTCACCCGCTTCCACAAGATTGGCCAATCGTCCGTCTTCGCGCCATGTTCGGTCATGTCGGGATAGACGCCGCGCGCGATGTCGAAATCAGTCGCGCGAAAAGCGTCGATAGTCACCCCGTTCTTGCGCATGATCGCCTTGCTCATGTCCATCAACGTGTCGGTGTGGCTGGGTTCCGGTGAGTATTTGAGCGTGCAGTTGACATACAGGGCGGTAAGGTCGCTGAAATCGGTCTCGTTCTCGTCGCACAGACGGTTCTGAGTCTCATCGAGCATTGTTTTTCCTTTCCACCAGAATATTCGCAGCGCGCGCTCGAAAGCCGTGTCGTTGCGGGCGCGTCCGGTTGCGGACGCGACGGAGCTTGGTTAGAGCGCTTGGAACGCAGAAATGATCCGCATGAGGAACTATTCCGGACATGAATACCGAACAGATGACAGCCAGAATCGCGGACGGCGATGGCTTTATTGCAGCGCTTGACCAGTCCGGTGGCTCCACCCCAAAGGCGCTGCGCGGCTATGGCGTTGATGACAGCGAATGGTCGGATGAAGACGAGATGTTTGCGCGCATTCATGCGATGCGCGCCCGCGTCATCACGTCGCCTTGCTTTGCCGTTGGCAAAGTGCTGGGCGCAATCCTGTTTGAAAAGACGATGGACGGGAAGGTTGATGGCCATTCCACCGCCGATGCGTTGAAAGCGCGCGGGATCGTGCCATTCATCAAGGTGGATCAGGGCCTCGCCGATGATGCGGATGGTGTGCAGTTGATGAAACCGCTCGATAAGCTGCCCGCACTGCTCCAAAAATCGGTCGCCAATGGCATGTTCGGGACCAAGATGCGCTCCGTTATCAAGTCCGCGAACGCATCCGGGATTGCGGCGATTGTCGCGCAGCAATTCGAAGTTGGTGCGCAGATCGCGGATGCGGGACTGATGCCGATGCTGGAGCCGGAATACGATATCAGCGCCGCTGACCGGGCAGCAGGGTGAGGATATCCTGCTGGCGGAGATATTGAAGCATCTGGATGCGCTGCCCGATGGTCGCAAGGTGATGCTGAAACTCTCGATCCCGGTAAAGGCGGGCCAATACGCGCCGCTGATCGCCCATCACAATGTGCTGCGCGTGGTTGCCCTGTCGGGCGGGTATTCCACCGACGATGCGTGCGCTCATCTGGCGAAGAACCCGGGCATGATCGCCAGTTTCAGCCGCGGATTGTTGCAGGATCTGCGGAAGGACCAGTCGGACAGCGAATTCAACGCAACGCTGGGCAAGGCAATCGACCAGATCGCCGCTGCCAGCGTTGTCAATAAAACCGCAGGGGTGAGGCGCGCGACTGCTGACCTTGCCCTTGGCGCCAAGGTAACGCGCGGCTAAGCGATTGGGCGATGACAGATACTCAGCTCTATCTCGTTTCACCGCTCGATGTGGGCGGGGACTTTCCGCAACGCCTCGAACGCGCGCTCGCCGCTGCGGGAGGGTTGGTGACGGCTTTTCAATTCCGCGTGAAGGGGATCGACCAGCACGACGCCGCTGACCTTGCAGCGCCGTTGCAGGCGATCTGTGCTGCGCATGACTGTGCTTTTATCGTCAACGATTCGGTGCCGCTGGCCAAACGGCTGAAGGCTGACGGCGTGCATCTGGGGCAGGGCGACGGCGACCCCCGCGACGCGCGCGAGGAACTGGGCCGGGACGCACAGATCGGCGTCACCTGCCACGCGAGCAAACATATGGCGATGGAAGCGGGCGAGGCGGGGGCGGACTATGTCGCGTTCGGCGCATTCTTCCCTTCAACCACCAAGGATAAGGGTAAGGATGCCGAACGCCCGACAGTTGAAATACTCGAATTCTGGACGAAACTGTTCGAGATCCCCGCAGTTGCTATCGGCGGGATCACGCCCGACAATTGCGGCCCGCTGATAAAGGCTGGTGCGGATTTCCTCGCAGTATCGGGCGCGGTCTGGAACGGGGACGAAGTGGCGGCGATGAAGGCTTTTGCCAAGGCTATGCAAACGGCGAAAGGCACAGGACAGGGTTCAAAAAAAGCCGGAAACTGACGCCCTTTTTGGCAAAGGTTCGCTCTGGTTTTAGTCTGTTTCGACGGATTACCCCTACAGAATGGGAGCCTATCGGCTTTTGCATAGTTGATCCTGCAAACCTGCGGGAGAAATACACATGAAAACCATCAGATTGCCACTGCTTGCTGCTGCCAGCGCGCTCGTACTCGTGTCGGCGTGCAACGTTAATTTCAAGGACGATCAGGCCGATACCGAAACCGCCGCTCCGGCCCAGACCTCGCCGGATCTGGGTTACGACGCCTATGGCGATGACAATTATGCCGATGCCATGGCGTCAAATGATGATCGATACCTGAGCGAAGCAGGCGAGGATGCCGCAGGCGAAATGCCCGATGCGCAGGACCGCCCCATCATGCAGGCTCAGGTCGTGCTGGACCGCGTGGGTTTCGGACCCGGTGTGATCGACGGGAAGATGGGTATGAGCACCGAAAATGCATTGCGCGGTTTTCAGGAGGCCAGGGAACTTGAGGTTAGCGGAAAGCTCGATGAAGCGACCAAGACCGCGCTTGCCGAGTGGGATCGCATCCCGGCGACGCGGGTGGTGACTATACCCGAAAGCTGGTCGAGTGCGCAATACACGGATATTCCCGAAGACACCGCCGCCAAGGCCAAACTGGACAATCTCGGCTATACTTCCCTCGAAGAACGGCTGGCCGAACGTTTCCACACCACCATCGACGTCTTGAAGCAGTTGAACCCCGGTGGCCGACCGGCAGGTGCGAAGTCCGACGACAGCGCCACTTCCAAACCCACGGAAAAGGGTTCGACTGGCAGCGTCTTTCGTGCCGGACAGCAAATCAGGGTTCCTAACATCGGCGCGGACAAGATCGCGCCGGGCTCTGTCGAGGATATGGACTGGCAACGCACGCTGGCCGCGCTCGGCGTGGGCACACAGCAGCAGGAAGTGGACCGCGTCGTGGTGAGCAAGGCGGGCAAGACCCTGAAAGCGTATCAGGGCGAAAAACTGGTCGCGCTGTTTACGGTCAGTTCCGGATCGAGTGAATTTCCGCTCCCGCTCGGTGAGTGGGACATTCTGGGAGAAGCCTATAATCCACCTTACAGCTACGATCCAGAAGTGCTCGGCAAGGACGCGTCCGACGGCAAGACGTACAAACTGGCGCCGGGGCCAAACAGCCCGGTCGGCGTCATCTGGATCGATCTGTCGAAAGAACATTACGGCATTCACGGCACGCCAGAACCCGATACGATTGGCCGCGCACAAAGCAGTGGGTGCGTCCGGCTGACCAATTGGGATGCGGCACGCCTTGGCCAGATGGTCTCGCAGAAAACCCGCGTCATATTCGAGGCTTGAGGGGCGGGAAGGACTGACAGTGAAGTTTGCAGATCGTATTCTCACCATCGTGATAACTGCAACGCTAACATCGGCGGCGTGGATCGTTTTTGGCACCGGTCTGATTGACGCAGCGGGCGATCGGCAAGGGGAAGACGATGTGGCGGGGCCGAATGGTCCCGCCACAACTGGCAATGACGCGCCTGAGACGGCCGAGCGGGCAGCGGAAAATCGCGCAGCTGCTGGCTTGGCGGACGGTGCAACTTCCCCTTCGCCCCGTCCGGGGTCGATACCGGACGGTCGCCGCGTAATTCCGGTGCAGGGTGTTTCTGCAAATGCTCTGACGGACACGTTTCTCGATGATCGCGGTTCCGATGGGATGCGCCGCCACGAGGCGATCGACATCATGGCCGACACCGGCACCGCGGTTCTGGCATTTGCGCCCGGCACTATCGCAAAACTGCACCGCTCCGGCCCAGGTGGAAACTCGATCTACGTGCGCAGCGGGGACCGTTTGCAGATCCATTATTACGCGCATCTTGACCAATACGATCCGTCCCTGCGGGAAGGACAGCAAGTCCGCACAGGCCAGCGTTTGGGCACGGTCGGCAGCACGGGCAACGCCGATCCGGCCGCCCCGCATCTTCATTTTGCGGTAATGGAAACCACCAGGGACGCCGAATGGTGGGAGCCGGCAAACGCCATCAATCCCTATCCCCTGCTGAAAGCGATCAGCCGGTGATGCGTCCCGTCAGCGAGAAGCCAGCCGGGTGCAGATCAGCTTTTCCAGCGATCCGTCAGGCCTGATACGCTGAACCTGGTTATCGCCGATACGCTTGTAACGCTCACCCTTTCGCGGACCAGCGGTGAACACCAGTTCGACCCCGCGCAGCAGATAAGTCCCACCCCCTTGCGCCGAGTTGTATCGCGATGCAGAGCCAATTCGAAACTGCGCGTCGGGCACGATCGTGAAGGCATCGCCAGCGGCATCGCCGGGCAGGGCACATTGATAGGTGCCATGCGGCATCGTGCGCAGCATCTCGCCTTCCTGACCAAACAGGGGCGTGGCCGCAGCGACGAAGGCGGCAAAGGCGGTGAGCATGATGACGTGGACAGTCTTCATCGGGGTTTTTCTTTTACTGCAAGTGTTTCTGAATTGCCCGCCCTCTCTACCACCCGGCGAGCAGCGTTTCCACCGGGTTAACTATGTCGAATTGTATCATCGCCCCGAGATCCGCGAAATGGGCCACTCATGGTGCAGGGCGAGCGCCGAATTGCCGCGCCGCTTGCTGTAGGGCGTGCCCTCGGCTATGCGCGCGCATCACATTTATCCGGCGGGCATCCATCGGGAACGGGCACGGCGCGGCACTCGCGTGAACCAGCCCGGCCCGATACCGCCCAGTTCAACCCAGAAAGCCAAGAGTGCCCCTATGAAGATCAGCGGCGTCGATATCCGTCCCGGCAACATCATCGAGTATGAAAAGGGCATCTGGAAAGTTGCCAAGATCCAGCACACCCAGCCGGGCAAGGGCGGAGCGTACATGCAGGTCGAGATGAAGAACCTGCAGGACGGTCGCAAGACCAACGTGCGGTTCCGCAGCGCCGACACGGTTGAAAAGGTGCGGCTTGAAACCGCCGACTACCAGTTCCTGTATGAAGACGGCGACATGCTGGTGTTCATGGATCAGGACACTTACGAGCAGATCAATCTGCCCTCCGATCTTCTGGGCGATGCGCGCCCGTTTTTGCAGGACGGGATGCAGGTAAAACTGGAACTGTGGGAAGAAAAGCCGATCTCGGTTGAACTGCCCGCCCAGATCGAAGCTGAAATCGTTGAAGCGGATGCCGTGGTAAAGGGCCAGACTGCGTCTTCCAGCTATAAGCCCGCTGTGCTCGATAATGGCGTGCGCATCATGGTCCCGCCGCACATCGGCACCGGTACACGCATCATCGTTGATGTGTACGAACAGGCATATGTCGGAAAAGCGGGCTAGATTTCATGTCGATGTTTTCAGGCCTGATCCGCGTGATGGAACGCGCCGCGCGCAAGTCGGGGCAGCGTTTGCGGCGTGACTTTGGCGAAGTCGAACATTTGCAGGTCAGCCGCAAGGGACCGGCCGATTTCGTGTCCAAGGCCGATATGCGCGCCGAACGAACGATCTATGACGAGCTGACTGTGGCGCGCCCCGGCTGGGGTTTTGTGATGGAAGAAGCGGGCGTCATCGAAGGCGACGATGGCAAACCGCGCTGGATTGTCGATCCGCTGGATGGCACGTCAAACTTCCTCCACGGTATTCCGCATTTTGCAATCAGCATTGCCGTGCAGGAACCACGTCTGGATGGGAACGGGTGGGGCGATGTTACCGCTGCGGTGATCTACAACCCGATCAGCGATGAAACCTACTGGGCTGAAAAAACGCGTGGCGCGTGGCTGCAGGATGCGCGGCTGCGGGTGTCGGCGCGTGGCTCTCTGGATGAGGCTCTGGTGGCAACGGGCATTCCGTTTTCCGGCCATGGCGACTTTGCCGAATGGAGCCGGATTTTCGGTGCAATCGGTCCGGAGGTCGCAGGCATTCGCCGGTTCGGCGCAGCCTCGCTCGATCTGGCCTATGTTGCGCAAGGGCGCTTCGACGGATTCTGGGAAAGCGGCCTCAGCGATTGGGACACGGCTGCCGGATGCCTGCTGGTGCGCGAAGCGGGCGGGTTCGTCTCCGATTTCCGCGGGCGGTCCAACCCGATCCATTCCGAGCAGGTGCTGGCAGCGAATGACCGGCTGCATTCCAAACTGCACAAGATTTTGGCAGGCGCGCTGAGATAGGCTTGCCGCTTCGTCGGGAGCGCACCCGCACGCAAGTTCACTCGCTGCGCAGTGCCTCTATCGGGGAAAGCCGAGCGGCGCGCACCGCCGGATATCCGCCAAATGCAAGCCCGATCACCCCGGAAAAGACTATCGCGCCTATGGCCGTGCCCACACCCACCGGCACCGCAAATTCGGCATAGGCCGTCAGTGCCATCCCCGCGAGCCAGGCCAGCACCAGTCCTACCGCGCCGCCGATGATGCACAGCACCGCCGCCTCGACCAGAAACTGATTGCGAATATCGCTTCGCCTGGCGCCCAATGCCATGCGCAGGCCGATCTCGCGCGTGCGTTCCGTCACGCTGACCAGCATGATATTCATAATCCCGATGCCGCCAACCAGCAAAGAAATCGAGGCGATGGAGACCAGCAACGCTTGCAGGATGCCGGTAATAAACTGGCTCTCTTCCATGAATTCCTGCGTCGTGCGGATGGTAAAGGGGTTGCCAGCGCCTTCGCGCACGCGATAGCGGTCGCGTAGCACAGCGGTCAGGTCATCCTTTGCCTGTACCAGCGATGCGCCTTCCTGAAAGCCGATGAAGGCCATTTGCAGATCGTCCGGTCCCGGCAGAGTATCCCCGACAAAGCGTTGACGCATGGTCGAAATCGGCAGGACGGCGGTGTCATCATTGTCATCGCCGAATGTCGAACCTTTCTCCTCCAGCAATCCGATGACAGTGAAGGGCACGCCTTCCACGCGGATCGTCTCTCCGACCGGATCAAATTCGCCAAACAGTTTTTCCGAAACCGTGCGCCCGATCACCATGACGCGTGCGGCAGCGCGGATGTCCGCCTCGCTGATGTCGCGTCCACGGTCCACCGCATGGTTGGTGATGATCGCGAGACCGGGGGTGGAACCGACGGCACTGGTACTGGTGCTGGTGCCGGCAACGACCAGTTCGAGCGTCTGACGCAATTGCGGCGCGGTTGCCAGAATGTTGGGCACTTCGCGTTCGATCGCGCGCAGATCGCGGGTAGTCAGGCGCCCGCGGTCAAAGCTGCGGCGCCCGCCGTCGCTCTCGGGTTCCGGCACCAGAATTGCCATGTTCGAGCCGAAGGAATTGATCGAGCTCATTACCGTCGCCTGCGCGCCATTGCCCACTGCAACCGCCAGCGTCACGGCGAACACGCCGATCATCACGCCCAGCATGGTGAGCAGCGAACGCATGAGGTTCGTGCGCAGCGCGGTCATGGCGATCGACACGTTGACGGCCCAGCTCGACAGGAAATTGCGGCGATTACCGGGTGCAGGGGCGGGGGCAGGTGTGGTGGCCATCAGACAACCTCCTCTGCGCGCGGAGTGGCGATGCGCCGGTTGGCGACTGCGCGGTCATCTATCACCTTGCCGTCGCGAAATTCGATCCGCCGCTTTGCGTGGTCGGCAATGTCGTTTTCGTGAGTGACGACGATGACGGTGATCCCATCGGCGTTCAATTGCTCGAAAATCGCCATGATATCCTCGCTGGTGCGGGTATCGAGCGCGCCGGTAGGTTCATCGGCCAGCAGGATCAGCGGATCGGTTACGAGAGCGCGGGCGATGGCAACGCGTTGTTGCTGGCCACCGGAGAGTTTTGCCGGAGTGTTGAGCAGGCGTTCGCCCAGACCCATTTCGATCAGCTTTTGCGTGGCGCGCGCGCGGCGCGTCGCGGTGTCGAGGCCGGCATAGATCAGCGGCACTGCGACATTATCGATGGAAGATGTGCGCGCGAGCAGATTGAATTGCTGGAATACAAAACCGATTTTGCGATTGCGCAAGGCTGCCAGTTGATCGCTGGTCATGTTGTCGGTCTGTGTACCGTCGATCAGCACAGTGCCCTCGCTCGGCACGTCAAGACAGCCGATCATGTTCATAAAGGTCGATTTTCCCGATCCGCTGGTGCCCATGATGGCGACATATTCGCCGTGCTCGATGATGAGCGATACGCCATCTACCGCATGGATAACCTCGCCGCCCAGCTCATAGGTCTTCACCAGTTCACGGGTTTCGACGAGGGGGTGGGACTGTGTCACCGTCCTCCTCCGCGTCCGTTCGCCACCTCGTCCCCGGCTAACTCGCGCGAGCGGATGAGCACGATCTCGCCTTCTTTCAGGCCGCTGGTGACCTCGACATGTTCTTCGCCATCCAGCCCGGTGGTGATTTCACGGCGCACCGGAGCGTACGGTTCCTCTCCCGGCACCCAGACTGTGACCTGCTTCGCATCGTCTTGCGGGTTGCCATCATCGTCATCGGTTGCCGCGTCTGGCCGGTCCTCCTCACGCGGGAGGAACCGCAATGCGGCGGTCGGCACCCGCAGTGCGTTTTTCTTGATGCCGGTGATGATATCGACGTTGGCGGTCATCCCGGTCAGCAGCTTACCATCCTTGTTGTCCACATCGAGGATGACGAGATAGCTGACCGAAGCAGACCCTTGCGTTGCGGACTGGCGGATTTGCTGAACCCGCGCGACGAAGGTTTCTTCGGGGTAACTGTCCACGGTAAAGCGCACATTCTGTCCCTGACGGACCTGTCCGATATCGGCCTCGTCCACGGCGGCTTCCACCTGCATCCGGCTTGTATCGGCAGCGATGGTGAACAGGTTTGGCGTCTGGAAATTTGCGGCGACCGTGGTGCCGGGTTCGACCAGCTTGTCTATCACCACGCCGCTGGCGGGCGCGATAATCCGGGTGCGGGACAGATCGAGCTGCGCAGAATTGAGGATCGCCGTGCTTTGCGAGATTTGCGCGCGCGCGCTTTGCGCCTGCGCCTGCGCGGTGCTGAGCGAAGCCTTGGCCGCGCTCAAAAGGTTTTCCGCCTGATCCAGCCCTGCGCCAGAGACAAAGCCTTTTTGCGCCAGCTCCTTGCGGCGTTCAAATTCGCGGGTCTGCACTTCGACATCGGTGCGCGCGCGCACAATCGCCACTTCTGCCTGGGCAAGGCTGGCGCGCGCCAGATTCACCTGCGCGCTCGCCTGTGTCACCTGCGCCCGCAGACGCGTTGGGTCGATTTCTGCCAGCAATTGGCCCTTGGTTACAGGCGTGTTGAAATCGACGTAAACCGCCGTGATCTGGCCCGATACCTCTGCTCCGACATTGATCGTGTTGAGCGCCCGCAACGTGCCGCTGGCCGATACCACCCGTACCACCTCGCCGCGCGATACCTTTTCGGTGACATATTCGTAATAGCGCCCGCCACTGAAGTAAAAGCCCGCGCCAATCGTCGCTATAACAAGCACGATTATCCCGGTAATGAATGGATGACGCTTGATCCAAGACAACATTGGTTCTGCCCTATGTATTCGAGTGCTCGCCCACGATTAGGTGTATCACCTGCCTATGGCACCGCCCAGACGGCATGGCAATCGGGTAGCAGATGGAAATACTTGAAGGAAAAGTTCCGGGTCGCTAACAGCGCCATTCTGCAAGCCAGAGCAGGTGTGCCCCTGTGGTGGAACTGGTAGACGCGCTCGACTCAAAATCGAGTTCCTAACGGAGTGCCGGTTCGAGTCCGGCCAGGGGCACCAAAAAATTTGCCGGTCGGATGCTGGCGGGCATTTGCTTCAAAACACTTGCTATCGTTGGCAGCCAATGAAAGACCCGGTCGCGGGGACGATAAAGATGCTGTCAGAGCCATCATATCACGCAATTGCCGCCATGGTGGTTACTGTTGCAATGTTCGTCGCATTTGCGCGCGGACGCCTCTCGGTGGAAATCGTAAGCCTGCTGACCATCGCGGTGATCGCGGTTGGCCTGTATTTCTTCCCGCTTGAAGGGACCAAGCCGACGGATGGGCTGGCGCTCGCCTTCGAAGGGTTCGGCCACTACGCCCTCATCACAATTTGCGCCTTGATGATCATGGGGCGGGGACTGGTGGTCACCGGCGCGCTGGACCCTGCGGCGCGGTTTCTGGAATTGATGTTCAGGCTGAACCTGCAACTGGGATTGCTGGTGTCGCTGCTGATAGCCTTCTTCCTCTCGATGGCGGTCAACGATACGCCGGTTCTGGTGCTGCTGTTGCCAATATTCGTTGCGCTGGCATCGCGCGGGGCAATGCCCGCTTCAAAGACGCTGATCCCGCTCAATGCCGCGGTGCTGATCGGCGGCATGGCTACCACGATCGGCACATCCACCAATATCCTCGTCACCTCTATCGCGGTCGATCTGGGAATGCCGCAGATGAGCGTATTTCACTACACGCCCATCGTGCTGATTGCGGCGATTGTGGCCCTGCCATATCTATGGCTGGTGATGCCGCGTCTGCTGGGCGACAACAGCGTGGAGGCGGACGCATCGCGGCGCCAGTTTCACACCCGACTGCGGATCGGCCCGGACAGCGCGCTGACGGGTAAGGAGCTGACCTCGATCAAGGATATGCTGCCCGACACGATTACGTTTCATACGGTCCCGACAGGCCCGCTGCAACCGCAACAGCGCCTGCATATCTCCGGCACGCATGAGGCGTTGGAGGATGCGACGCGCGTGTTGAAGGGCGAACTCGCGCCCAATTGGGTGCTGGACCGTATCCGCCGCACCGCATCATCGAACCGCGACGATATAATGGTTGTGGAGATGATGGTAACGGGCGATTCGCGCCTTCTCACCCGCACGCTGCCCAGTTCTGGCATTGCCGATTTATACAGCGTTGCGGTGCTGGGTATTCACCGGCCTGCGCGGCTGCTGGGGGAAAAGGACCAGTATTCCGACGGCGGCGATCTGCGCATTTCCGAAGGTGACGTGCTGCTTGTCATGGGCCTGACCGAAGACCTGCAAAGCTTTGCACGCAACGATAGCCTGCTGATGCTCGAAGGCGCGCGCGAATTGCCGCGCCGGTCAAAGGCGGTTCTGTCTGCCGCGATCATGTTCGGCAGCGTGTTCACCGCATCGATCGGGCTGCTGCCGATTGCCATCAGCGCACTGGCGGGCGCGATCCTGATGTTCGTGACCGGTTGTGTAAAGTTTGACCGGGTGGGCCGGGCGCTGTCTGCCAAGGTTATTGTGCTGGTCGCAGCCAGCATTGCGATTGGCCGCATCATTCTGGAAAGCGGGGCGGCGCTGTGGCTGGGTGAACTGCTGTCCATCGGTCTTGCGTACCTGCCGCCCGCACTGGTGCTGGCCGCGATCATGCTGTTCGTGACGCTGCTCACAAACTTTGCGTCCAACGCGACCGCGGCGACGGTGGGCACGCCCATCGCCTTCAACATCGCCACCCAGTTGAACCTGCCGCCCGAACCGCTGATCCTTGCGGTGCTGTTCGGTTGCAACCTGTGTTACGCGACGCCGATTGCCTATCAGACGAACATGCTGATCATGGCGGAGGGTTCTTACGAGTTCAAAGATTACATTCGCACCGGTGTTCCGCTGGTGGCGTTGATGGTGACGACCTTGTCGGTTTTGCTGGTTATGTTTTACGACATGTAGCGCGCGCGAATTTCCTACTCGCCGCCAATGTGCGATGGGGAAGGGATGATGCATTGGTCCCCTCGCTTTCCTGCCAAATTTACCAAGATTGCAGTCAAGTTTTGATTGGGCAGAATTTGCCCCTAAGACTGTGTGTCATGTGTGTCAGCCGTGCTTCGGGCAAGACTAGCCGAGCCGAGCCGGGACGAGCCGGATAGAGGAGAGTAACGAATGCTGAAACGGGTTCTCGCAGCGGGTGCTGCAATGGCGGTGGTGTTTAGCGCGCCCGCTCGTGCGGATGACTTGCGCGACGATGTGCAGGCGGACATGCCTGACCTCATCGAGTTGTACCGCGACCTTCACGCCAACCCCGAGCTCAGCTTTCAGGAATTCAAGACCGCTGCAAAGCTGGCCGCCCACGCGCGAGAACTCGGGTTTGAAGTGACCGAGGGCGTTGGCCAGACCGGCGTTGTTGCGGTGCTGAAGAACGGCGAGGGTCCAACCGTGATGCTGCGTGCGGATATGGACGGGCTGCCGGTGACGGAACAGACCGGTCTGCCATTCGCCTCCAAGGTGCGCGGCGTGCCTGATTCTGGCGTCGAAAGCGGCGTCATGCACGCTTGCGGCCACGATACGCACATGGCGGCGTGGGTTGGCGCGGCGCAATTGCTGGCAGAGCGCAAGGCTGAATGGTCAGGCACGCTCGTCATGATCCTGCAACCGGCGGAAGAAACTGGCCTTGGCGCTGTGGCGATGCTGAAAGACGGGCTGTACGATCGCTTTCCCAAGCCTGATTACGTCCTCGCCTTTCACGATGCCGCCGCGGCGCCTGCGGGCGTGATCGGTTACACCAGCGGTTTCGCGCTCGCCAATGTCGACAGCGTCGATATCACGGTGAAGGGCGTGGGCGGCCACGGCGCCTATCCGCACACGACCAAGGATCCGATCGTGATCGCGTCCAGCATTGTCATGCGATTGCAGACGCTGATCAGCCGCGAGAAAGACCCGTTGGAACCCGCCGTTGTCACGGTCGGCAGTTTCCAGGCCGGGGCCAAGCACAACATCATCTCCGACGAGGCGCGCTTGCAGCTGACAGTGCGGTCATACAGCGACGAATCGCGCGCGGCCCTGCTTTCCGGGATTGAGCGCATCGCACGGGCGGAGGCGATGGCCGCTGGGCTACCCGATGATCTGCTGCCGGTGATCGAGATCGAAGACCCGTATACCCCGGCAACCTACAACACGCCCGAACTGACCGCCGACGTGGCCGAACTGTTCAAGGCGCGCTTTCCCGGACGCGTGATCGAAACCGATCCGGTCATGGGCGGAGAGGATTTCAGCCAGTTTCGCCGTGCCGATCCCGACAACGTCAAAACGCTGATCTTCTGGGTGGGCGGCGTACCGATGGATCAGTGGGAAAAGGCTCAGGCGGGGGATCTGGAACTGCCTTCGCTGCACTCACCGTTCTGGGCGCCTGATGCCGAAGCTGTAATCGCCACGGCAACCGAAGCGATGACGGCGGCAACGCTGAACCTGATGCCGCGCAAAGGCGGCTGAACAGGAACGACCGCCGAAGCGAAGGGCGAACCGACGTTTCGACGGTCGTTTTCTCCTCCCCAGGAGAACTGTTGAAGGGGGAAATCCGCCGATCAGGTGGAGGGAACGTAGGTTCCCAGCCGGTGATGCAGCGCGTTGATTTTTGCCAGCTCTTCGCGGTCTTCGGTCGTGCGGGCGTGGCTTTCCAGCGCGCGGCGCAGCAGCTTCATATCCGCTGTGGACAGCAGCGCGCGTGCGCGTGACGGTTCGGTTTTCGGAGTATCAGTATCGCTCATTATGTCTCTCCCGTGATCAGCAAAGTGAAAGCAAAGGCTCCACCTATGACGGTTCTACAGTGGTTACCAGCGTCACTGGTTCCCACGGGATCGCGAACATCGCAACCCCGTGGTCCCCTCTCCCACCGGTCATCGCCGGTGAACTGGTTTCCGTCCGCTGCGGATCAGGCAGCGGCGAACTGATTCATCGTGTTGTCCTTGCCACCCGCCTTCAGCGCGGCTTCACCGGCGAAATACTCCTTGTGATCATCGCCAATGTCCGAACCGGCCATGTTCTGGTGCTTCACACAGGCAATACCCTGACGGATTTCCTCCCGCTGCACGTTCTTGACGTAGCCAAGCATCGCCTGCTCACCAAAGTATTCGCGAGCGAGGTTATCGGTGCTGAGCGCAGCCGTATGATAGGTCGGCAGCGTGATGAGGTGGTGGAAGATACCGGCACGCTTTGCCGCATCGCTCTGGAAGGTACGGATCTTTTCGTCCGCTTCAGCAGCCAGATCGGTTGCGTCATAGTCCGCACTCATCAGGCGATCGCGGTCATATGCGGAGACGTCCTTGCCTGCTTCGGACCAGGTATCAAACACTTGCTGGCGGAAGCTGAGCGTCCAGTTGAAGCTGGGCGAGTTGTTGTACACAAGCTTTGCATTGGGAACCGTCTCGCGGATTTTGTCGACCATGCTCGCGATCTGTTCAACATGCGGCTTTTCGGTCTCGATCCACAGCAGGTCCGCCCCGTTCTGGAGGCTGGTGACGCAATCGAGCACTACGCGATCCACACCCGTTCCAGCGCGGAACTGATACAGGTTCGAGGGCAGGCGCTTTGGCGTCATCAGTTTGCCTTCACGGCTGATGAACACCTGACCGTTGGAAATGTTGGCCGGATCGACCTCTTCTGCGTCGATGAAGCTGTTGTACTGATCGCCCAGATCGCCCGCTTCCGTGGAATAGGCGATCTGTTTCGTCAGGCCAGCGCCCAGCGAATCGGTGCGGGCAACGATGATGCCGTTGTCGATGCCGAGTTCGAGGAAGGCGTGGCGGCAGGCGCGGATTTTCTGGATGAAGTCCTCGTGCGGGACCGTGACCTTCCCGTCCTGGTGGCCGCACTGCTTTTCATCGGAGACCTGGTTTTCGATCTGGAGCGCGCATGCGCCGGCTTCGATCATCTTCTTGGCGAGCAGGTACGTTGCCTCGGCATTGCCGAAGCCTGCGTCGATATCGGCGATGATCGGAACGACATGGGTTTCATAATTGTCGATGCGGTTCTGCAGGTCTTTCGCCTTCACCTGATCGCCCGCATCACGCGCTGCATCCAGCTCGCGGAACATGCCGCCCAGTTCACGCGCATCAGCTTGCTTGAGGAAAGTGTAGAGTTCCTCGATCAGCGCCGGCACGCTGGTCTTTTCATGCATCGACTGATCGGGAAGCGGACCAAAGTCGCTGCGCAATGCGGCGACCATCCAGCCGGAAAGGTAGAGGTAGCGCTTTTTCGTGGAGCCAAAATGTTTCTTGATCGAGATCATCTTCTGCTGCGCGATGAACCCATGCCAGCAGCCCAGCGACTGCGTGTAATCGGCAGGGTTGGCATCATAGGCGTCCATATCGGCGCGCATGATATCGGCGGTGTAACGCGCGATATCGAGGCCAGTGGGAAACCGGTTCTGGATTGACATGCGCGCGGCGCTTTCCGGGTCGATTGCAGCCCAGCTGGAGCCGTTGGCCTCGACCAGGCCACGCATGTGGGTGATTGTCTCTTGATACGTCATTGGATGTCTCCGGAATTTATGGGGAGGGGAGGTGATGTGCTGCAAATGCTATATTGCAGCGCATCATGACAGGAAAATTTGCATACTTTCGTGTCAGTATCGCCAGTTTGGCGCTTCATCTTGTGTAAGCGTGTAAAGATATTTACAGAAAGCTTATGAGTGATTCAGCCCTCCTTGCCGGTCCCTCGCTGCGCCGCCTGCGCAAACGCGAAGGGTTAACGCAGGCCGCAATGGCAGCCTCGCTCGGCATTTCGCCCAGCTATCTCAACCTGATAGAGCGCAATCAGCGCCCCCTCTCTGCGCGCGTTCTGGTTCAGGTGATTGAGCGCTTCGATTTCGACCCAAGTTCCTTACGCGAGGACGAGGCGATTGGCGGTGTGGATGGCCTGTTGCGGCGGATGGCGGACAAACGCTTTGCCGATCTCCAGATTGATCGGGAGGAGGTGCAGGAATTCATCGCCAGCGCGCCGCAGGCCGCCGCCGCCTTTGCACGGCTGTATGACAATTCGGGCGCGACGATGCCGCGCGCCGAAGATCCGGCGGGCGATTGCCGGCGCGCGGTCGAACGCTGGCAGAACCACTTTGCCGATCTTGATCACGCGTGCGAGGATCTGGCCGACGAATTGCGGCTATCGCGTTCCGAAGTCAGTGCCGCCCTGAATGAACGGCTGCGGGTCAATCACCAGCTTTCGGTGCGCATCCTGCCCGTCGAGGTGATGCCCGGTATCGTCCACCGCCTCGATCTGCACGCCCGTCAATTGCAGCTGTCGGAGATGCTGCCGGGCGCTGCGCGGCGGTTTCAGATTGCGCGGCAAGTCGCCAGTCTTGAACTGCGCGAGGCGATCACGCAGCAGGTGGAAGGCGCAGGGCTGGCCAGCCACGACGCGCGCGAGCTGTTCCGGGCGCATGTTACCGATTACTGCGCGGGCGCGATCCAGATGCCGTATCGCCGGTTCCTGCGCGCTTGTGAGCAGACGGGCTATGATCTGGCCGTCCTGCAACGCCGCTTTGCCTCCAGCTTCGATCAGGTGGCGCAGCGTCTCACCACGCTTCAACGGGTGGGAGAGCGCGGCCTCCCGTTCTTCAGCGCGCGCTTTGGCCGGACGGGGCGGATGGTCGCCTTTACCGCCGGTGCGAGCGGGGCGATCCACCCGATAGAAGGCGCGCGCTGGCCCGCTTGGGCACCCTATGCCGCATTCGAGAGCCGAGGCACCATGCTGATGCAGGCGGTGACATTCGGTGAGGGTGAGGCCGCACCGCGCCACTGGTTCACCATTGCCCGCACCGTGGAGGTGGACGGGGTGGCGTGTTCCGCGCGCAAGGCCGTTGTGCTCGGTATCGAGGCGCGCTTTGCCCGCGATCTGGCGCAGGCGCGCGGAGTCTCGCTGGATTTGGCGGACGCCATACCGCTGGGCACACCTTGCCCTCGCTGCGGGCGCAACGATTGCCTCACACCGGCAACGCAGCGGATGATCCCGTAGCCAAGAGGATGCAAGCTGGGAACCGTCGTGCGCCTTCGCGGTTGCAGTGCGATGGAGGACTGAACACATGACTGAAGAACGCATCACTGAAACGACCGACGCTCAGGGCAATATGCACACCACGCACGTTATCAAGGATAGCGACACAACAACTTCGGGCGGGGGCGCTGCGAAATGGGTGTTCCTTATTATCATCGCAGCCGCCGTTGCGATCGGAGCCTATGTTCTCACGCAAGGTAATGCCGCCGAAATCGCAAAGGACAACGCGGTTGCCGGAGCGGCAGAGGACGTAGGGCAAGCAGCCAATCAGGTCGGAGAAGCGGTGCAGGACGTGGCGGACGACGTCACTACCGCCGAATAAAGCTGCATTAACCATCGCATCCCGCTTCAGGTCAGAGCTTGCAAGCGGGCTGTAAAGTTTACCGACACTTAAGCAGTCGGGCGTAGATGATACCTCGCTAACCATTCAAGCGAGCATTGCGCCCGACTCATGATCCGCCTGTTCAAACACTATATCCCGCACGCCGTGCTGCTGCTCGGACTGCTCGATTTCGCGCTGCTGGTGGTGGCGAGCGAGCTGGCCTGGCGGGTTCGTGCGGCGCAGATCGCGATGGACCCCGGATCAATCGACGGCCGATGGGTTCCGCTGCTCGGCTCCGCTTCGGTTGTCTGGCTCGCGATGATCTCTGTCGGAGTTTACGGGCCACTGGCGCTCAGATCGTTGCGGTTTGCGGGCGCTCGGCTGCTGGTCGCGATCAGCCTTGGCATTATCGCGCTCGCATTTATTGACTTTATGCTGCCGGGTCAGACCTTCTGGCGGTCCACCCTGCTATACGCGATGGGTTTTGCAGTGCTGGTGCTGGTCGCCGACCGGCTGTTGCTCAATTCGTTTATCGGCTCGTCCGCTTTTCGCCGCCGAGTGATGGTGCTGGGCGCGGGCGACCGAGCACAGCGCCTTCGGGCGCTGGCCGACCGCCCCGAAAGCGGATTTGCCATAGTCTCCTACATCGCCATGAGCGAACCCGAACGTGTCGTGGAAGAGGCCATTGCGCGCGAGGCGATCCATGATCTTGGCCGCTTTGTCGAAAATCTGGGTGTGTCCGAGGTCGTGCTGGCCTTGCAGGAACGCCGCAATGCCCTGCCGTTGAAAGATTTGCTGCGGATCAAAACCAAGGGCGTTCACGTCAACGATTTCTCCAGCTTTCTGGAACGGGAAACCGGCCGCGTCGATCTTGACACGGTCAATCCCAGTTGGCTGATATTTTCCGACGGATTTTCAAGCGGCCGCATGGTTTCAAGCGCGGTCAAGCGACTGTTCGATATCGCGGCAAGTCTGGTGCTGCTGACCGTTACATTTCCGATCATCGCTGTCTTTGCAATTATCGTAAAACTCGACAGCAAGGGCCCTGCATTCTTTCGGCAGGAGCGCGTCGGCCTGTTTGGCGAACCTTTCAAGCTCATCAAACTGCGCTCGATGTGCACGGACGCCGAGAAGGACGGGGCCAAATGGGCATCGCATAACGACCCGCGGATTACCCGCGTTGGTCGCTTCATCCGCAAGGTGCGCATTGACGAGCTGCCGCAAACCTGGAGCGTGTTGATGGGGCAGATGAGCTTTGTCGGACCGCGGCCCGAAGTGCCAGCCTTTGTCGATGATCTGCAGGAGGAGATCCCGTTCTACGGCGAACGTCACATGGTGAAACCCGGCATTACGGGCTGGGCGCAGATCAATTATCCCTATGGCGCATCGTCCGAGGATAGCCGAAAAAAGCTCGAATACGATCTCTACTACGCAAAGAATTATACACCCTTCCTCGATCTGGTAATCCTGCTTCAGACGGTTCGCGTTATTCTGTGGCCGGAAGGGGCGCGGTGATGGGCAACCACACACTCGTCGATGCGGGCCTGACGCCTTACGTGGGTTTTGTGTCGTTCTTTCTGGGCGCTGTATGCGCGCTTGTGGCAGGGTTGTGGATTGCCAAGATGGGCGACCGCGCCCGGCCCGATCGCAATGCGGCGATGATCGCCTGCGCAATGACTGCCATCTGGTGTGCCATTGCCGCGCTTCAGGGGCCGTTCCACGCTAGCACATTGCTGGCCAGCACGCTGCGCAACCTTGCGTTTATTTTCCTAATCTTCCGACTGTTTGCCGCCGATGGCCGCGATGAAAGCCTGCGTCCCACGCGGCCCGTGATCATCACGTTGGCACTGGTGGAGATGTTCCAGCCGATCCTGCTGCTGATAGACGCGCGGACCGGCTTGATGCCCGAACTGGGCGCGCTGACCTTCGAGGCATCGGTGCTGCTCAACATGCTGGTTGCGGTGGGCACATTGATGATGCTGCACAATCTTTATGCAGGCGCAGCGGCGTCTTCACGCGAGATATTGCGCTGGAGCACGCTGGCGCTGGTGGGACTGTTTGCCTACGATCTCAACCTGTTCACCATCGCGTATCTGTCGGGACAACAACCCGCAGCACTTGTCGCGATGAGCGGGATTGTCGGCGGGCTGATGACCGCCCTGTTCGCCTTTGGTGCAAACACAAACACTGCTGGACTGCAATTTCGCCCATCGCGCGCCGTGACGTTCCAGACCCTTTCGCTGCTTGTCATTGGCACCTACCTGATGCTGATGGTGCTGATCACGCGCTCGCTGGCGCTGATTGGCGGCGACATCGCGCGCGCCAGTCAGATGGTGTTTCTGGTGTTTGCTGTAGTGGTCGCAGTGTTTTGGCTGCCATCGCCGCGAATGCGCGCTTGGTTGCGTGTTACCGCGACAAAGCATCTGTTTCAGCACCGCTATGATTACCGCGAGGAATGGTTGCGTTTTACCCAAACAATCGGGCGCGGGTCCAGCGCCAGCGCCAGCTTCCACGAACGCGCGGTAAAGGCGATTGCCGACATTACAGACAGTCCCGCCGGCCTGCTGTTGATGCCCACCGAAGAGGCGCAGCTGGAACTGACCGCGCGCTGGAACTGGCCGATGATCGAAGTGCCGGGCGTGGCGGGTGGATTTGCGCTGAACAGCCTGCTCGAACGCCATAGCCACATCCTTGATCTGGATGAGGTGCGAAGCGGCATCGATCATCATGGCGAACTGGCGCAGGTGCCCCATTGGCTGACAGAGGCGGACGATGCGTGGGCGCTGATCCCGCTGATCCATTTTGATCGGCTGGTGGGCACCATAGTCCTTGCACGGCCGCGCATCATGCGGCGGCTCGACTGGGAAGATTTCGATTTGCTGCGCGTCGTCGGGCAACAGCTCGCCAGCTATCTGGCGGAACAGGCCGGGCAACAGGCCTTGATGGATGCCAGCCGCTTCGATGAATTCAACCGGCGCATGGCGTTTGTCATGCATGACATAAAGAACCTGGCCAGCCAGCTGTCGCTGCTGACCGCAAACGCGCAGAAACACGCTGACAATCCGGCCTTCCGCGCCGATATGCTGGTGACGCTGCGCAATTCTTCAGAAAAGCTGACGGCGCTGCTCGCGCGGCTTGGCCGGTATGGTGCAGGGCATGTTCAGGCGATTGGCAAGGTAGATCTGACCGCTACTGCCGCTGCGGTCGAGCGTCGGTATGCAGGGGTCCACCCCGTCACGCTGACCGCTGGTGAACCCATGATGGTGCTCGCTGATGCGGAAGGACTGGAACAGGCGCTGATCCATCTGGTGCAGAACGCTGTCGAAGCGAGCGAACCGGGTGCTCCGATATCTTTGAACGTCACGGGCGATGCCCTGTATGGGCGGATCGATCTCATCGATGTTGGGCAGGGCATGTCGCCCGAATTTGTGCGCTCCGGCCTGTTCAAACCGTTTGTATCATCAAAGCAGGGCGGTTTTGGCATCGGCGCATTCGAGGCGCGCGAGATTATCAAGGCGATGGGCGGGCGCCTGCAGGTGGAATCGCGCGAAGGGGTTGGCACACGTTTCAGCGTGCTGTTGCCGATGCCTGAAACCGCCAGACTTCTCTCCAGTCAGCCGGGCGATCTGGCCGCTGACCTTTCTGATACGACCGTTCAAGAGCCAAATACAACAGAGCCCAATTCCAACGGGCCAAATTCCCGAGAGGCTGCCTGATGGCTGACAAGAAACCCGCACTGCTCGTTGTTGAGGACGATGAGGGGCTGCAAGCCCAGCTCAAATGGGCCTACGATGATTTTCAAGTGGTGATCGCAGGCGACCGCGACAGCGCAATCGCGGCGCTGCGCAGCGAGACGCCAGCCGTGGTGACGCTGGACCTTGGCCTTCCGCCCGATCCCGATGGAACGTCCGAGGGCTTTGCCGTGCTCGATGCGATCATGCAGCTGAAACCCGATACCAAGGTGATCGTCGCCAGTGGTCACGGCGCGCGGGAAAGCGCGTTGCGGGCGATTGAACACGGGGCCTATGATTTCTACCAGAAGCCGGTTGATATCGATGCGCTGGGCCTGATCGTGCGGCGCGCTTTCAATCTGCACCAGATCGAAGCGGAAAATCGCCGCCTGGTTGCCAGTGCGAGCGAGGACAAGACCGTGCTGGGCCGCCTGATTACCGGTGCACCGGAAATGGTGAAGGTTGCGCGCACCATCGAACGGGTCGCTTCCACCAGCGTTTCGGTCATGCTGCTGGGTGCGAGCGGGACGGGCAAGGAATTGCTCGCGCGGGGTCTGCATGATGCAAGCGACCGCGCCAATGGGCCGTTCGTGGCCATCAACTGTGCTGCAATCCCGGAAAATCTGCTGGAAAGCGAATTGTTCGGCCACGAGAAAGGCGCGTTCACCGGAGCGGTCAAGACCACCGAGGGCAAAATTGAAAGCGCCAATGGCGGCACGCTGTTCCTGGACGAGGTGGGCGACATTCCGCTGCCCTTGCAGGTCAAACTGCTGCGGTTCCTGCAGGAACGCACCATCGAGCGGATCGGCGGACGCAAGCAGATTGCGGTCAACACCCGCATCGTGTGCGCCACCCATCAGGATCTGGAAAGCATGATTGGCGCGGGCACATTCCGCGAAGACCTGTTCTATCGTCTGGCTGAAATCGTGGTGCGCATCCCCGGCCTTGCCGAACGGTACGGCGACGCAGTGTTGCTGGCCAAGGCGTTCCTGAAACGCTTCGCTGCCGAAATGAACCCGTCCGTCACCGGCTTTGCGCCCGATGCCCTGGCCGTGATCGATGCGCATGAATGGCCGGGCAATGTGCGCGAACTGGAAAACCGCGTGAAGCGGGCGGTGATCATGGCCGATGCAAAGCTGATCCATGCCGACGATCTCGACTTTAATGGCGATGTCGAGGAGGAGAGCGATGTTCTGAACCTGAAGGCCGCGCGCGAACAGGCTGACCGGCGGGTGATCCGCCATGCACTCGCCCGGTCCGAAGGAAACATTTCCAGCACGGCCAAACTGCTCGGCATATCGCGCCCGACCTTGTACGATCTGCTCAAGCAATATGATCTGCATGCGTAAATGGGTTCTCCTGCGCACACTTGCGGCCTCTGTCTGCGCTCTGTCGCTGGCCGGGTGCTCGCTCGCCGGGGCGGATGAAGAGCCGCCGCCGGTCGCATCTTTGGTTGGCAGCGAGCCTTTCCTCGCGCTTATCAGGCAGGCGCGCGATGCTGCCTCTGATGGCGATCTGGCCGATGCCGGCCGCCTTCTGGACAAAGCGCGTGCGATAGAACCGGACAATCCCGGTCTGTGGGTGGATATCGCACGCCTCCGCTATCGCGGGGGTGAACATGCGCAGGCGTTGGAGGCGGCAGACCACGCGCTGAAACTCGGCCCGAAATACGCGCCCGCGCTGTTGCTTCGAGGGCAGATGGTGCGCGATGCTCACGGTTTCGCCGATGCGCTGATCTGGCTGGAAGCAGCGGTGGAGGCCGACCCGAACGATCCCATGGCGCTGGCCGAATACGCCGCGACGCTGGGCGATGCGGGCTACAATCGGGAAATGCTGGGCGTGGTGCGCGCGCTGTCCGATATCGCTCCGAAGGAACCGCGGGCACTGTATTTGCAGGCTGTGCTGGCAGCGCGGGGCGGGCAGCCAGTCCTTGCGAAAAGCCTGTTGGAACGCAGCAAGATGGCAGCCAACTCCGTACCGTCGGCAATGATGCTGGATGCGCTGATCGATTTGCAGGAACGCAATTTCGATAGCGCGGCGGAAACTCTGGAAAAGCTTGCTGGACGTCAGCCGGGCAATGGCCGGATCGCGGAGCTGCTGGCCCGCGCGCTGTGGATGAGCGGACGCGACGATGATCTGATCGCGCGTTTTGCCGACCGTGCGCGTGATGAAGACGCCTCGCCCTACCTCATCATGCTTGTGGGCCGCGCGCTGGAGCGGCAGGGCGACCGCGCAGGCGCAGCGCCGTTGCTGGAACGCGCCTATGCCGGACGCGCGGATGGCTGGGCGCCGCTGCCCGATTTCGCAGACCTGCCGCAACCCACGCGCCGGATGCGCAGCCTTGTTGCGGCGCGTCAGTTCGCCGCGGCCAATACCCACGCGCAGGACTTGCGCAAGCGCTTCCCCAGCTCAGGCGATATCGCATCGCTTGCCGGGGATGCAGCGCTGGCGGGCGGCAACTACAAGCGCGCACTGGAGCTGTATCGCGAAGCCGCGCGCATTCGCCGTCCGTGGCCGCTCACGCGCAGGGCGGCGGCGGCCTATCGCGATTTTGGTGATCCTGTCGCAGCAGATGTCCTGATTGCGCGCCACCTTGCCGGAGAGCCGCGCAACACCGAAGCGTTGCTGCTGAATGCTGAGCGTGCAGCGCGCGCAGAAGACTGGCTGCGCGTCGAAGTGCTGCTCGACAATGCAATAGGCCTTGGCGCGGGCAACGATCCGCGCCTGCTCAAGCTGCGCGGAATTGCCGCGCGCGAACTCGGCAATGTCGAGGAAGCGCGGCGGTTTGAGCGTATGACCTGGGATTTGCACCCCGGCCTCTTGCCGCTGGACTGAGCGCGCTCTCGACAGAACGCACGCGGGCGGGCAGGGCGGCGCGCTATGCCATCGCGCCTCAAACCCCTTGCCGATCCAATGATCGCGGTCCTGCTGATCGCGACGACGCTGGCACTGATCGCGCCCGCATTGGGTCAGACGCGTGCAACCGCGCAGAACGTTTCCAGCGCAGGGATTTTCCTGTTGTTCCTGGTCAATGGGATGCGCATCGCTCGCGGCGAAATCGCGCGCGGACTTGCCAATTGGCGGTTCTTTGGGCCGTTGTTCGTGTGGGTGTTCGGCGTGATGGCACTGGCGGGATGGGGCATCGGCGCGCTGGCAAGCACGATGTTGCCGCCGCTGGTCGCCTTGGGGTTTGTCTATCTGGGCGTGCTGCCGTCTACCATTCAGTCCGCAACATCCTACACCACGCTGGCCAATGGCAATGTTGCTCTGTCGGTGGTCGGAGCGGCGCTCATAAATATTGCGGGCGTGTTCGTATCTGCTCCGCTGTTCGCAATGCTTGGCGGGGAAAGCGGAGCGGATATCGGCAGCGAGATGATCGTACGCATCGGCATGATCCTGATCCTGCCGTTTCTGATCGGACAGGCTCTGCAGGGCTGGACGCGCGACTGGATGGTGGCGCGAAAGGCGCGGATCGTCTGGCTGGACCGGGTCGTTATCGGCATCGCCGTGTATGTCGCTTTTTCCGGCGCGGTGGAGGAAGGGTTGGCGACAATGTTCACCGCTGCCGACTGGGCGGCGCTATTGGGGCTGACCGTGGTATTCCTGATCGCGGCGACCGGCGGTGCATGGCTGGTGAGCGGCGCACTGGGCTATCCGCGCGCAGATCGTATCGCATTCCTGTTCGCCGCTGCGCAAAAAAGCGTCGCCATTGGCGCGCCGCTTGCGGCGATCCTGTTCCCCGCGCAGGTCGCCGGGTTCGTGATTGCGCCGCTGCTGCTCTACCACCTGCTCCAGCTCGTCTGGGCCGCTCCGCTGGCTATGCGTCTGGCACGGGCACCGGATTAGACGCGCGTTCGGCGCGCTGGTGGCGCACCGACCACCAGAACGACATTCCGATCAGTATCGCTCCGATCAGGCCAGTGATGGTTTCGGGAATGTGCACCACCGCCGACATCAGCATGATCGCGCCCAACACTACAATTGCCCAGAACGCCCCGTGTTCGAGGAAGCGGTATTCCGCCAGCGTCCCCTGCCGCACCAGATGGACTGTCATGGACCGGACGAACATCGCACCGATGGACAGGCCCAGCGCGATCACGATCATGTTGTTCGACAGCGCGAACGCTCCGATCACCCCGTCAAAGCTGAAAGAGGCATCGAGGATGTTTAGGTAGAGAAACCCGCCAAGGCCACTTCGCACAACCGCGCCTGCCATCCGCGCTGCTTCTTCGCGCATTTCGAGGTAGTGGCTGACTGCTTCGACCGCGATGAATGTGACCAGACCCAGCATTCCCGCGACAAGGAACGTGTGCGCCTCGTCCACCGGAAGCATCGAGGAAATGCCCCACATGACGAGCAACAGCAGCGCGATTTCGATGGCGGGAAGGTTCGATACTTTTGCCAGTGCGCGTTCGACGCTTTCGATCCAGTGGATGTCCTTGTCGGCGTTGAAGAAGAACTTCATCCCGACCATCGCCAGAAACGCACCGCCAAATCCGGCAATCCCGATATGGGCCGAACTCACCAGACGCTCGTATTCCAAAGGATCGTTCAGCGAGAGGCTGAATGCCTCGATCGGGCCGATCCCGGCAGCAATCGCCACGATAGCCAGCGGAAACACGATGCGCATTCCAAACACCGCAAAGGCGATACCCCAGGTCAGGAACCGGCGCTGCCAGACGGCGTCCATCTCTTTCAACACCGATGCGTTGACCACTGCATTGTCGAAACTCAGCGAAACTTCCAACACCGACAGGATCACCACGATCCACAATACCTGGGCCATCCCAACAATCGTACCCGTGCTGGCGATACCATACCACGCGGCAAGGCCCAGACAGATGACGGTGAAGATCAGAGAGAAAGTGTAATAGCGAAGCAGCGTCTGCATGATGCAAATCGAACCTTGGATGGGCGAGCCATTCGAATGACGGGCCGTTGGGGCAGAGAGTTATCAGTCTTTGGGTTGGTAGGTCTGGTCTTCGCCGGGAAAAGACCGTTCGCGCACCTCTTTGGAGTAGGTGGCGACCGTTTTTTCGATCACGCTGGCGATATCCTCGTATTTCTTTACGAAGCGCGGCACGCGTTCAAACATGCCCAACATATCTTCGGTTACCAGCACTTGCCCATCGCATTGTGCCGATGCGCCGATGCCGATGGTGGGGCAGGACACCGCCTTTGTCGCAGTGATGGCGATGGGTTCGACCACCCCTTCGATCACGATGGCAAATGCGCCGGCCTGATCCAGCGCGATTGCATCGCTCACGATCTTGTCTGCCTCCGCATCGGAGCGCCCACGCGCGGCATATCCGCCCAGCACGTTCACCGCTTGCGGCGTCAGGCCGACATGGCCCATCACCGGGATGCCGCGCGAATTGAGGAAATCGACGGTGGGGGCCATCGCTTCCCCGCCCTCCAGTTTGACCGCCGCAGCGCCGGTTTCCTTTAGCAGGAAGGCCGCGCTTTCAAATGCCTGTTCGGGCGACGTCTCATACGAGCCGAACGGCATATCAACCACCACAACAGAATGGTACGATCCGCGCACCACCGCTGCGCCGTGATTGGCCATCATCTCCAGCGTGACCGGGATGGTGGAAGGCAAGCCGTAAATCACCTGCCCCAGCGAATCCCCGACCAGCAACATATCGCAATGTGCGTCCAGCAATTGTGCCTGACGCGCCGTATACGCAGTCAGCATCACCAACGGTTCCTGTGTCACGCCGTCAACCTTGCGGCTGCGAATGCGCGGGACGGTAAGACGGCGCAGCGGCTGCGGCGTGGGATTGGCGCGGCTGGTGCTTGTATCGAGCTGGAACGTGGTGGACATGGTCGCTCCAATAGCGATGCCGCAGTGCAAACGCAAAACAACTTGGCGAGGGGTATTTGGCAGAGGGTGCACGATCTCCACAGCCCCCCTTGGCGCGCGCGGGAAATCATTGCACAACGTTCGCACGATTTGATGACGGGCGCGCGATTGCGCAGCAAAAGGGTATTTCACACACATGGTTGCAACCACAGGCTCAACAGTAGGCGGGGGCCAGAAGGATGGCTGGTCCTCACGCAGTGCATTTGTTCTGGCAGCGGTGGGATCGGCCGTGGGGCTGGGAAATATGTGGCGCTTTCCCGCCGAAGCAGGGGAAAATGGCGGCGGCGCATTCGTGCTGTTCTACATTTTGTGCGTGGTCCTGATCGGTCTGCCGATCCTGCTCAGCGAAGTGCTGATCGGGCGGCATGGCCAGTCCAACGCGCCTGAAAGTGTGCGCCGGGTGGCAGAGGAAAGCGGCCAGTCGACCAGATGGGCGATCCTCGCTGATTTCGGCGTGCTGGGCGCTTTCATGGTGCTCAGTTTTTACTGCGTCGTGGGCGGCTGGGTGCTGTATTACATCGGCGTGTTCGCCAGCGATCTGATGTCGACCGGGCTGACCGGCGGCGCGTTCGAAGGGCGGCCCGCGGCAGAGATCGAGGGATTGTGGCCGGGCCTGTATGGCAATCCCGGACTGATGGTGGGCCTGCATGTGGTGTTTATTACCATCACGCTGTTCTTCGTTGCGCGCGGTGTATCAAGCGGGATCGAATGGGTTGCAACATGGTTGATGCCGACCTTTTTCGTGCTGTTTCTGGCGATCACGATCTACGGTGCGACCACCGGCGGCTTTGATGAGGCGGTGACGTATCTGTTCACCTTCGACTTTTCAAAACTGACTGCGCCGGTGATGCTGGCGGCGGTGGGGCAGGCGTTCTTCTCATTGTCGCTGGGGGTTGCCGGGATGATGACCTACGGCGCCTATGTCGGGCGTGACGTCAATCTGGCAAGTACCAGCGGTATTATCGCCGGCGCGGATACGGCGGTTGCCCTGCTGGCGGGGCTGTGCATCTTTCCGATCGTGTTCGCCGCCGGTCTGGAGGCTAATGCGGGGCCGGGTCTGATGTTTCAGAGCCTGCCTATCGCGTTCCAGCAAATGCCGTTCGGATCGCTTATCGGGATGCTGTTTTTCGTGATGGTGTTCTTTGCCGCGCTGACCAGCTCTGTCTCGCTGCTCGAGGCTCCAACCGCGTGGTTCAAGGACCGGGCCGGGCTGCCGCGTGCCGTGGCGACGACGATTGTTGGCGGTGGGGCATTGGTGCTGGGCGCATTGGCTGCGTGGTTCTGGGGCGTGCCGGTGCCGGGCGTTTCGACCATGGCGGTGTTCGATGGACAGGATCTGTTCAATGTGCTGGATACCGTGACCAGCAAGGTGCTGATGCCGGTGGGTGCGATCCTGACTTCGCTATTTGTCGGCTGGGTCGCCTCTCGCAGATTGATCGATAACGAGAATGGCCTGTCGGGCGGGCTGCATCACACATGGCTGGCGCTGGTGCGGTACCTGTGTCCGATTGTCTTGCTGGTAATCATGGTGGCTGGGCTGATCGGCTGATCGCAGGCCCTGCGCGGTGATCGTAGGGCGATTGCGGCGTTGCAATTGGGCTGCGTATATGGAACATAGTGGGAACAAGAGAGACTCCTGCGAGTCTCCATGAGTGTTCCTATGTCGTTTTCTGCCCCCTCTCAAAGCGCGTCTGCGCAGCTTTCCGCGTCTCTGCCGGAGGCTGTGCTTTCGCGTGAGGATATCGCCGCGATCTCCAGCACGAGAGAGGCCCGCTGGCGGCCCGCCCTTGCCGATCAACCGCTGCATAGCGAAATTTTTGCCGACACTGCCGATGCTTGCGGGGCGGGGCTGGCACTGGCGCTGGCGCGCGATGCCCTGAAGGTGGCAGAGCGGACGGCGAAGCAGGCGCAAGACCCGCTCGCCGAAGCCCACGACCGGCGGCAGGTGTTGTGGGTGCAGGATACGCGCGCAATCCAGCGCGGCGGTCGCCCGTATCTTTACGGCCTGCCCGCCGACCTGCGCGAGCGGTTGATCCATGTCGAAGCGAAAACGCCCGAAGATGCTTTGTTCGCACTCGAAGAGGGGCTGCGGTGCCGCGATCTGGCCTGCGTGATCGGAGAGATCGTGGGCAATCCGCGCGCCCTCGATTTCACCGCGTCGCGCCGCCTCAGTCTTGCTGCGGAAAAGCATGGGGTTGCGCTGTGGCTGGTGCGGTTGGAGGCGCGGGCCGATCTGTCCTCTGCGCGGATGCGCTGGCGGGTCGAGGCCGCGCCCTCTGCCGTACCCCGGTGGAACGCGGATGCACCCGGCGCGCCAGCCTGGAAGGCCGAACTGTTCCGCGCGCGCTCGCATGCGCCCGGACAATGGATAGTGAGCGATGACGAACAGACCCTGCGCGCCCGAAAGTCGGGCGAACGATCCTCCGCAAACCACCCCGCCACTCCAACACCGGGACCAGCGCTCGCCTATCGCCGGCGGTTCGGCCAACAGCAGGCCCGCCATGCAGCCGCGCCGGATACTGGCTATCTGGTGCGCGCAACTGTCGGTCGATCGCTGGCGGCTCACAGCCGGACCTGAACGCGGCCCGCTGGACCCAGGGGAGGGCGCGGATGCGCACCCCGTCGCGCTGATCACCGAAACGGCGCACGGTCCGCGGATCGCGGCGATCAACGATGCCGCGCGCGCTGCGGGCGCGCAATCAGGCGTAATGCTGGCCGATGCGCGCACGTTGTGCCCGCAGATACAAGCGTATCCGGCTGACCCGGCGGGCGATCTCGCATTTCTGGAGCAACTGGCCGTGTGGGCGCAGCGTTGGGGACCGTGGAGCGCGCTGGATGCGCCCGATGGCGTGCTGGTCGATATCACGGCGGCAGCCCATCTGTTCGGGGGAGAGGTGCGCCTGCTCAAGGATGTCGAGGCTGCCTGTGCGCGGCGCAGGCTGGCAGTGCGCACCGCCATTGCGCCCACCGCCGGGGCTGCATGGGCGCTTGCGCATTATGGGCCTGCGCGCAGCATCATCGCGCCGCACGGCACCCATCGCAGCGATCGCACCAATCACAGCGCCGCCGCGCCGATCATGCGCGCGCTTGCCGATCTGCCGGTTGCCGCGCTGCGTCTGGATGCCGATGTCCTTACTGTTCTGCGCCGCCTTGGGCTGAAACGATTGGGCGATCTGACGGGGATCATCAACGATAACGAAAGCGGCGATGGAAGCGGCGACAGCGACCGGGCGCAAGCTTCGGGCCGCGATTCGCTCCACCGCCGGTTCCGCAATCGCAAATCGCCCGCCGCCAATCCGCTCGTGCGGCTCGATCAATTGCTGGGCCGCGTGCCCGAACCGCTGCTGCCGGTCGTCCAGCAGGTGATGCCGCTGGTGCAGCGCCGCCTGATGGAACCGATTCGCCACCGCGCCCTGCTCGATACCGTGCTGGACGATCTGGCCGCCGATATGGTGCGCGAACTCGAAGCGCGCGGCGATGGCGCCCGGCGGCTTGAACTGGGGTTGTGGCGGGTTGATGGCGAGGTGCTGATCCGCCGTCTCGAACTCGCCGCCGCCACGCGCGAGGCGTCGCATATCACCCGGCTGTTTGCCGCCAGGCTCGATGATGTGGAGGCCGGCTTTGGCATCGAGACCGTGCGCCTGCGCGCCAGCTGGACCGAACCGCTGGGAATTGTGCAAGCCGATATCGAGCAGGCGGCGCAGCGCCACGGCACTTCATTGAATGCCTGTATCGACAGGCTGACCGTGAGACTGGGACCGCAGGCGGTGCGCCGTCCGGTGCCCCATGCCAGCCACCTGCCCGAACGCGCACAGCGTTGGCAGGCGCCGATGGAACTGCAGCCTATCCTACAAACGACTGTAAGTAATACTAACAAGCCTATGAAATTGCTGGACAGGCCAGAGCAGATTGCGGTCCTCTATGCTTCACCCGATGGCCTGCCCCAGCGGTTTCGCTGGCGCGGCGATGTGCGCGAAGTGGCGCGGGTGGAGGGGCCGGAGCGCATCGCGCCCGAATGGTGGCGCGAACGATCGACCGTGCGGCTGCGCGATTATTACAGGATCGAGGATGCACGCGGGCAACGTTACTGGATCTATCGCCACGGCATCGCCGGGGATGGGCGCGGCGGCCCGCCTGACTGGTATCTGCACGGCCTGTTCGCCTGACCCCGGATTGCCCGTGGCGGATGGTTTGACGTCATGCAGGCCGCCTGCATCGTGACGTCACGCGCCTGGTAAACGAAGATTAATCGTCCCGCTTAAACTTTATTTACAAATCTGTGCGATCACGCTGTCTATGAACATGCACTCGATCTCACGCTCATCGGAACGTCGCCCGCTTGGCCTGATGGTCAAGAGCCGAGTTCAGTCGCGCATCGTCTATGTCGATGTCCTCGACATTTCCGAAGGCGGCTGCAAGATTCGCGGTTCCAGCGGGTTCGCCCAGGTTGGTGACCGCGTGACAATGAAGGTGAACGGCGTCAATGCTCCCTTAGGCATCATCGCATGGATCGAGGGAAAGCTTGCAGGCGTCGCCTTCGACGGAGAGATCCACCCCGCCGTGCTCGACCACCTGTGCACGATGAACGATCTGAGCGCGACGCCGCAAAGGCCACGCTTCAACCGGGTTTGAGATGGTGCGCGCGTGTCTATGTATTGACGCGCTGACTGAGGAGCGGAAGGCCGAGTTCATCTGGGCGCTGCCGCTGGGTGCCAACGACAACTCACTCTTCGGCGCCATGAACGGGGGGAGCGACGGGATCGTCGGCTATGCCCCGCTCGCGCTGGTGGCCGAGAATGGGCTCAACCAGCTTACGCTCTATTGGGTCCACGGCAACCACCTCGGCGTGCCGACGGTCACCACCAACGCGCTGGGGCAGGTGGTCGATCCCGGCAACGACTTCCTGCGCCCCGGCTTCCCCGGCCAAGCCCAAGTGCTGAGCGACCTCTACTACAACCGCGCGCGTGACTATGACCCGGTGCTGGGGCGGTATATTCAGGCTGATCCGATTGGGTTGCTGGGGAATTTGAATCCTTACCTCTATGCCAATGGCGATCCAATAAACTCGATTGATCCTCTGGGGCTTTCCGGTCTTCGTGGCGCCGCTGGGTTTGTGCCTGGTTTGGGGGTCAGGACTTGACGCTTACGATGCTTTCAATTGTGGTAATTATGGCTGGGCAGCGTTCCACGCGGGGCTAACACTTGTCGATGCGACGGGGGTGGCGCGTTAGTCAGAAACACTGGGCGGTGGCGTCCTGACTGGATGACAACACATCATGTATTCATCTCACAGAGTATGGGCAGAAGGCTTGGACTGCCGACCGCATGGTGAACCACCCAATGAATCTCAAACCCAATGTTACGGCTGAATTGAACCGTGCTATCGAACAAATGAGCCCGCTTTAGAAGGCTCTTCAGTATCCGCCTGGGCCAAGATAGCTAGCGCAGGCTTTGTGAGCGCGACCGTCGGGAGTTTGGCCGACGGAGGAACGAGATGTAAATGCCAGTAAAATATTTTTCCGAACCCTTTTTTACCGGTGAGGGAAACAAAATCATGATAAATTCCAATAAAGTCTTCTTTATGATTGCGCGAATTTTACAAGATATCAATCAGTTAGAAGTAAATATTAGGAAGAGTGGCCGGGCAGAAATTGAATGGATACTCGACTATGATGGGAAGTTTTTTAATTTGACCTCACTTGGTATTACGCCATCTACGATTTTTGACAAAATTGGTCTATCTAAGAGAAAAGAGAGGTTCCGGATTAGCGCACCGCGATCAATTACGGCTGGGGAGCTGTCGCAACTTATTGCCGACTCCAAGGATTACTTTTCCGAGGCCCCGATCGCAGTGGCAACTCGCAAGTCTCTTGAGAAGTTCCCGAAAGGCCACATCATAGATCGCTGTGCAATGAAGATGTTGATGGGTGGATAGTGGTTAAGGCATGCGTGAAAGGTTTTGCGTCGGCGGCGAGCTATGATGGCCATGCGCGGCTTTAAAGCTACGACCGCACCAACATCGGCGCGCAAACCTATACCTATAACGGTTTGGGTGCCGGGTGCGGTTCGACAAGCCGACTGGCACACGGCACTTTGTCTATGACGGTCAGGGCCGGGTGGCTGCGGAATATGGTGCCCCGGCGAGCGAGGTGAAGGCCGAGTTCATCTGGGCGCTGCCGCCGGCAACACCATTTCCAGCTGAACGATCTGAGCGCAGCGACCATTGAGAAAGGACAGCAAAGCGATGCGTACCAATTGGGCTCTTTTCGCGGTCATCGGATCGCTGCTCGCCCCCAAACCGCTCCCACATGAACATTGTTGCAACCTTTGCATTGGACGGGAGGGTGTAGGGAACATATAAGGAACATCAATTTTCTGATGGCTTCCACAATGACCACGCACACACTTAAAGACAGGCTTGAAATCCTCGCCGATGCGGCGAAGTACGATGCCTCTTGCGCGTCGTCCGGCACGGCAAAGAAGAATTCGCTGGGCGGAAAAGGTCTCGGCTCGACCGAGGGGATGGGCATCTGTCACGCCTATGCGCCCGATGGCCGGTGTATCTCGCTGCTCAAGATCCTGTTGACCAATCACTGCATTTTCGATTGCCACTATTGCATTAACCGCAAAAGCTCGAACGTGCGGCGCGCGCGCTTTACCCCGCAGGAAGTCGCCGACCTGACGCTTAATTTCTATCGCCGCAATTATATCGAAGGGCTGTTCTTGTCCTCCGGCATTATCAAGAGCGCCAATCACACCATGGATCAGCTGATCGAGGTGGCGCGCATCCTGCGTGAAGAGCACGATTTTCGCGGCTACATCCATTTGAAGACCATTCCGGAGGCCGACGCAGAGCTGATCCATCAGGCAGGGCTGTATGCTGACCGCGTCTCGATCAATGTTGAATTGCCGACGCGGGCAGGGCTGACACGGCTTGCGCCCGACAAGAACGAAACCCAGATCGAGGGCGCGATGGACCGCACCAAGGCGCGGATTATCGAGGCGAAGGATGAACGCAAGCGGTTCAAGCACGCACCGCGCTTTGCGCCCGCCGGCCAGTCGACGCAGATGATCGTGGGCGCGGATGCCGCCTCCGATACCGATATCATGGGCAAGGCGAGCCGGCTTTACGGCAGTTTCGGGCTGCGGCGGGTGTATTACAGCGCGTTTTCGCCAATCCCCGATGCCTCTGCCGTGCTGCCGCTGAAACGCCCGCCGCTGATGCGCGAACACCGGCTGTACCAGTCGGATTGGTTGATGCGGTTCTATGGCTATGCTCCCGATGAGGTGGCTCAGGCGACCGGAGCGGATGGCAATCTGCCGCTGGATATCGACCCGAAACTGGCATGGGCGCTGAAATTCCGCGAACATTTTCCAGTCGATGTGAACCGCGCTTCAAAGGAGCAATTGCTGCGCGTGCCGGGGTTGGGGACAACGGCGGTGCAGCGCATCCTGATGGCGCGGCGGCACCGGACGCTGCGGCTTGACGATGTGGCGCGGCTGACCCAGTCGATCGCCAAGGTGCGCCCGTTTCTGGTGGCGCTCGACTGGCGGCCGACCATGCTTACGGATCGGGCGGACCTGCGCGCACTGCTGGCGCCGAAGTCGGAACAGCTGGAGCTGTTTTGATGGCTGGCCAAAGAGCGAATATGCAAAATATCAGCCTCGGCGCTCACTATGTCGTAAACCTGCCTGCGCCCGATGACTTTGCGTTCTGGCGGGACCGCGCGCGGGCGCTGATCCAGAGCGATGTTCCGCCCGATCGCGTAAGCTGGGTCGAGCCGGGTGGGACGGGTGACCTGTTTGCGCAGGATGGGCCCGCAAAAGGGGAAAAGCGCCTGCCGCAGGTCCCTGCCGACGCCTGCCCTGTGCGCGCGAGCAAGCGTTTCATGAGCCTTGCCCGCAACGCTGCACTGCACTCCGATCCGGAGCGGTTTGCATTGCTTTACCGGATGCTATGGCGGCTCCAGTCCAACCCCCGCGCAATGGAGGACAAGGCCGATCCGGACGTGCGCCGGATCGAGGAACTCGACAAATCGGTCCGCCGTGACAGCCATAAAATGCATGCCTTCGTCCGGTTCAGAGAGGTCGAAATCGCGGATGGAGCGAAGCACTACGTCGCCTGGTTTGAGCCCGATCACCATATCGTACGGGCCAATGCCGGGTTTTTCATGCGGCGGTTTGCCAATATGAACTGGTCGATCCTGACCCCGCGCGGCTGCATCCACTGGGATGGCGAGACGATGCGCGAAAGCGGCCCGGCACAACGATCTGACGCGCCCCAAGGCGACCCGATCGAGGAATTGTGGAAATCGTACTATTCCTCGATCTTCAACCCGGCCCGGCTGAAAGTCGGCGCGATGCTGTCTGAAATGCCGCGCAAGTACTGGAAGAACCTGCCCGAGGCGGAACTGATCCCTGGCCTTATCGCAGGCGCGCAAGCACGCGAGGCCGGAATGGTCGCAGCAGGCGAGCGCGAAGAGCGTCAGCGGCCCTCTACCCTGGAAGCGGTCGCGCTGGCGATCGGCAATTGTCGCGATTGCCCAATTGCCGGATGTGGCACGCGCGCGGTGATGGGTGAGGGTGATCCGGGCGCGGCGCTGATGATCGTTGGCGAACAGCCGGGCGATCAGGAGGATCAGCAAGGTCGCCCGTTTGTTGGTCCGGCGGGACAATTGCTCGATGAATATCTTGGCTTGGCGGGGATCGACCGGAGCGCCGCCTATGTCACCAACGCGGTCAAGCATTTCAAATTCGTGCAGCGCGGCAAGCGCCGTCTCCACCAGAATCCGGCAGCAAAGGAGATCGATACCTGCCGCTGGTGGCTGGAGGCCGAGCGGGCTGTGGTGAAACCGCACGTGATCCTGGCCCTTGGCGCGAGCGCGGCGCGCGGGCTGCTGGGTCGGACGGTGAGCATATCGCAGGCTCGCGGTGCGCCGATTGCGCTTGAGGATGGACCAGAAGGCAAAGCGGAATTGTGGGTCACTGCGCACCCTTCCTACCTGCTGCGATTGGATGGATCGGCGCGCGAGGAGCAAGCCGAGTTGTTCGCACGCGATCTGGCTGCGGTGAGAGCGCGAATGGAGGAACTGTCGGAGGCCAATTCGCGTTCGGCTTAGCTTCCTGAACGCAGGTTTGCGCTATGCCTGAAAACGACCTGCAGATACCAAAGCGGACTATCGAACTCGATCCCGACCTGATCGATACTCCGCCGCGCGCACCCTTTGTCGAGCTTGGGCTGGTGAGTTGCTTCAGTTTCCTGCGCGGCGCCTCGGATGCGGTGGACCTTGCGATGACTGCGCGC
Organism: uncultured Alphaproteobacteria bacterium; assembly: GCA_963838365.1. Lineage (GTDB taxonomy): Bacteria > Pseudomonadota > Alphaproteobacteria > Sphingomonadales > Sphingomonadaceae > Erythrobacter. Next base: position 17,788 of record CAWIQR010000012.1, on the reverse strand, counting down.
GAGTTGGGATACCACGCAATCGGAATTGCCGACGCCAACAGTTTTGCAGGCGTGGTGCGCGTCCATACCGAGGCTAAGACCTTGAAATTGCGTCCGGTAATCGGATGCCGGATCGAGACTGTGGAGAGGCTCGCTTTCCTCGCCTACCCACAAGACCGCGCCGCCTATGGCCGATTGTGTCGCCTTATCAGCCTGGGCCGGATGCAGACGCTTGATGGTGGATGGCAGGAAAAGGGCGCCTGTGAGATCGACCTCGCAATGCTGGCGGATCATGCCGAGGGTGTGCAACTGATCCTGTTGCCACCGGAGGATGTGGAGGCGCAATTCACGATCCGGGTGCCGAGCAATGTGGTGCCGTTTCCGGTTTCGCGCAGAGGACGCAAGGGAGCAAAGATCGCAGAGAAATTATCCGGGCCGCAGGCCCTTTCAAAACCTGCAGCCTTTTCACCAGTGGGACTGTTGGCGGAAGAAAGCGACTTCGCCGCTGGATCAACATCTCGGCGTCTCCCTGCTCCTCTGCGCCCTCTGCGCGAAACGACCCTTCTCACCGCCCCGTTCCCCGACCTGCTCCCGCATCTCACCCGGCAGCTTCCCACGCTGCGCCACCTTGCCGCCAGCTACCTTTATCGCGGCGATGATATCGCCCGGATCGACCGGTTGAATAGCCTCGCGCGGGAGAACGCGCTGAGCCTGCTGGCCACCAACGATGTGCATTACCACGCACCCGAACGCCGCCCGTTGCAGGATGTGATGACGGCGATCCGGCACAAGACCACGATTGCCGAGGCCGGGCACCTGCTCCACGCCAATGCCGAACGTCATCTCAAATCCCCGCAAGCCATGGCGCGCCTGTTCGCCCGCTGGCCGCACGCCATCGCCGCCGCACGGCAGGTGGCTGATAATTGCGACTTCAGCCTCGATGAACTGCGGTATGAATACCCCGAAGAAATCCATCCCGATGGCATGACCCCGCAGGAATACCTCGTGGCAGAAACGGCGAGGGGTGCTGAGCGGCGCTATCCCACGGGCGTGCCCGACAGTGTACGCGATACGCTTGAGCGCGAACTGGCGTTGATCGCCAAACTGGACCTTGCGCGGTATTTCCTCACCATCAAGGATATCGTCGATTTTGCGCGGCGATGCGATCCGCCGATCCTGTGCCAGGGGCGCGGGTCTGCCGCCAACTCGGCGGTGTGTTACTGCCTTGAGATAACCTCGGTTGATCCGGCGAAGCACCAGTTGCTCTTTGACCGCTTCATCTCCGAAGAGCGCAAGGAGCCGCCCGATATCGACGTCGATTTTGAGCATGAGCGACGCGAGGAGGTGATCCAGTATATCTATAGCCGATATGGTCGCCAGCGCGCCGGGCTGTGCGCCACAGTGATCCACTACCGCCCGCGCATGGCAATCCGCGAAGTGGGCAAGGCGATGGGCCTGTCAGAGGATGTCACCGCCTCGCTCGCGCGCACCGTTTGGGGTGGATGGGGACGCGAGATCAGCGAGAAACACGCCGCTGAAACCGGCATGGACGTGACTGATCCGCACCTCAAGCGCGTGCTGAAACTGACCGAACAGATGATCGGAATGCCGCGTCACCTCTCACAGCATGTCGGCGGTTTCATCCTTACCCAAAGCGCCCTGACCGAGACTGTGCCGATCGGCAATGGCGCGATGCCGGACCGCAGTTTCATCGAATGGGACAAGGACGATATCGAGGCGCTGGGCATTCTGAAGGTCGACGTGCTGGCGCTGGGGATGCTCACCTGCATCCGCAAATGCCTCGATCTGCTGGGTGCGCATCACGACCGTGCCTTGACGCTGGCCACCGTCCCGCGCGAAGATCCGGAAACCTATGCGATGCTGCGCAAAGGGGATTCGCTGGGCGTGTTCCAGGTCGAAAGCCGGGCGCAGATGAATATGTTGCCGCGCCTGCGTCCGCGCGAATTCTACGATCTGGTGATTCAGGTCGCGATTGTGCGTCCGGGTCCGATTCAGGGCGACATGGTGCACCCCTATCTGAAACGTCGCCGGGGGGCAGAGCCGGTGCAGATCCCCGCGCCATCCCCGCAGCACGGTCCGCCCGACGAGCTATCGAGCATTCTGGCGCGGACCCTTGGCGTGCCGATCTTTCAGGAACAGGCGATGAAGATTGCGCTGGATGCGGCAAAGTTCTCTTCACTGGAGGCCAACCGGCTGCGCAAGGCGATGGCGACGTTCCGTTCGCGCGGAATGGTCGATGAATTGCAGGACATGATGGTCGAGCGGATGGTGACACGCGGATACGAACGCGACTTTGCGCAGCGCTGCTTCAACCAGATCCGGGGCTTTGGCGAATATGGCTTCCCGGAAAGCCACGCGGCTTCTTTTGCGCACCTGGTGTATGTTTCAAGCTGGCTGAAATGCCATTTCCCTGCGGCTTTTGGGGCGGCGCTGCTGAATTCCCAACCGATGGGTTTTTACGCGCCGGCCCAGATCGTGCGCGATGCCCGCGAGCATGGGGTGGCTGTGCTTGCGATGGATGTGAACCACAGCGAATGGGATTGCACGCTGGAAGAAATCGACGAAGCGCATGAGGCTGAAACTGGCCGCCTTGACCGCCATATCGCCCTGCGCCTTGGCCTTCGCCAGATCGACGGTCTGCCTGAACACATTGCCGCGCAATTGATAACTGAGCGAGCGCAGAATGGCCCCTATCGCGACGTCGCGAACCTGCGCGAGCGGGCGGGGCTGAGCCCTGCGCATATCGAGCGGCTTGCCAGCGCGGATTGCTTCGCGTCCCTCAGCCTTACCCGCCGGCAGGCGCTGTGGGACGCCAGAAGCTTGATTGCGGGGCCGGACCTGCCGCTGTTCCGCGCGGCGGCGCAGCGCGACGAGGGGGTGGAGCGGGCGAAAACGCAGTTGCCGGTGATGCCATTGTCCGAAGAGGTGGTAGCCGATTACCAGACCACGCGGCTCTCGCTAAAGGCGCATCCAATGGCATTTCTGCGTCCTCAACTGGCGGAACGCGGCTTTGTGCGTGCCTGCGATCTGCGCGGGCGCAAGTTCCGTTCGATGGTGCAGGTCGCAGGCGTGGTGCTGATCCGCCAGCGACCCGGCAGCGCAAAGGGGGTATGCTTCATCACGCTGGAGGACGAAACCGGTGTCATTAACCTCGTTGTGTGGCCAGATCTGAAGGAAAAGCAGCGCCGCGTAGTGATGGGTGCGCGGCTGATGGAGGTGCGCGGACGGGTCGAATATGATGACGAGGTGATCCACGTGATTGCCCACCATATGACCGATGCGACCGATCAGCTTTATGCCCTGTCCGATGACATGCTGAACGCGCCGGTTGCCCGCGCCGATCATGTCAATTCTCCGCTTCCCTCGCAGGTTGGTGGGAAACGGGTGGTCAACCCGCGCGATAACCTTGCCGAAGGGATGCAGGATACCGTCCGGCCTCGCGATCTGATCGACCAATTGCACGATGCAAGCACCCCATCAGGGCGCGCGGGAGCCAAAGCGCCCAATACCCGCGTCCATCCTCGCGATGTCCGGATACTTCCGAACTCTCGCGACTTTCATTGACCATGAGGTCGCGCAAAAACCCGTTCCGCATCCGTCGCAAGGTTGGCCAATTCACAGGGGATCGGCGCGCGTTGTTCCTGCTTGCAATGTTTGCCGTGATTATCGCGGGGTGGAGCTGGCTTGAATCGCATCCGCAGCACAATCCGATGGCGCCGCTCGATTTGCGCGATCCGATAGGCTCGGCAACCGCCCGCAAACTGGTGGCGCTGCGCAATGACATCCCGGAATGCCGCGTAACCCTTGATCGCAGCGGAGTGGGCTATTCCGCCTTGCCGGAAATCGGCGAAGGCGCGTGCGCCCGGCCAGACCGCACCCAGCTGACCGATTTTCCAATTGCTCCTGATACGCCGCCAGTCACCTGTCCAGTGGCCGCCGCGCTGGAAGTGTGGCGCACGAAGGTAGTGGAACCAGCAGCCCGCGACATACTCGGCAGCGATCTTGCCCGGATTGAGCATCTAGGTGCGTTCAATTGCCGCCGGATGCGCGGTAATGGTTCTGGCGCATGGAGCCAGCATGCAACCGCAAACGCAATCGACATCTCCGCATTCGTACTCGAAGACGGCAGGCGGATCAGCGTGCTGAACGATTGGGCTGGCGATACAGAAGAAGCGCAATTCCTGCGGCAGGTGAGGGACGAAGCCTGCGGAGCATTCGCCACCGTCCTCTCACCCGACTATAACGCCGCGCATGCCGACCATTTTCACTTCGATCAGGATACACGCTGGATGAGCGTGTGCCGCTAGGTTTCAGGTCGCTTCCAGAGCATATCCCGCCGAACGCACCGTCCTGATCGGATCTTTCGACCCGTCGATGCCGATCGCCTTACGCAGACGGCGAATATGGACGTCGACCGTTCGTAGCTCGATGTCGGAACCGGTTCCCCAGACGCCATCCAGCAATTGCCCACGACTGAAGACGCGTCCGGGGCTTTCCATGAAAAATTTGAGCAGACGATATTCCGTCGGTCCCAATTGCAAGGCGCGGCCGCGGCGCTGCACCTTGTGCGCCACCGGATCGAGCTTGATATCGCCCACCTCGATTGTCTCGCCAGCCAGAGCGGGCCGGATGCGACGCATAACAGCAGCAACGCGGGCAAGCAGTTCGCGCGGCGAAAATGGCTTGGTGAGATAGTCATCAGCGCCGGTTTCCAACCCGCGAACTCGGTCATCTTCGGCCTCGCGCGCGGTCAGCATGATGATTGGAACGTGTGCTGTCACCTTGTCCCGACGCAGGCGACGGCAAACCTCGATGCCGCTGGTGCCCTCGATCATCCAGTCGAGCAGGATGAGATCGGGCACATCCTCACTCGCAAGAACCATGGCTTCATCACCATCGGCGGTGCAACGGACCTGATAACCTTCGTTTTGGAAGCGATATTCGAGCAACTCCGACAATGCCGGATCATCCTCGACGAGAAGCAGTTTGGCGCCAGTCATAAGTTCACTGTCTCCTGAGACGCGGCTGACAGCCTGTGTGCGCCAGCGCTCTCGCAATTGCTATTGTTTCAGTTTTGCTTCCGTTTGATGAAATTTCGCCCGGCAAATTTTTCCACGGTCGCTAAATTGCGCCGATACGCCGTGCCAATGTCACCGGTCTTCTTCGGGCGGGTAGGTACCGGTTGCCGCAAAGTGAACCATCTCCGCGACATTGGTGGCGTGGTCACCAATGCGTTCCAGGTTGCGCGCGACGAACAACAGTTGAGCTGCACTCGAAATGGTCGCAGGATTCTCTACCATATGACTGACAAGATTGCGGAAAATGCTGTTGTAAAACGCATCAACCTTAACGTCGGTGCGTATTACTTCGCGCGCCAGACCGGGATCGCGGGCGGCATAGGCGGTGAGTACATCGTGCACCATCTCGCTGGCAATTTCGCCCATCGCAGGCAGCAGCGTGAGCGGTTCGAACCGGTCGCGCCCCTCAATCATGCCAACCCGTTTGGCGATATTTTTTGAATAATCGCCGATTCTTTCGACCACGCCCGCGATTTTCAACGCCGCGATCACTTCGCGTAGATCGTCTGCCATCGGCGCGCGAAGGGCGATTATGCGGACAGCCAGTTTGTCGACCTCGGTTTCAATGGCGTCGATCTTCTTGTCGCGCGCCACTACCTGGTCTGCCAGCGCCTCATCACCGCGCACCAGCGCATCGAGTGCCTCGGCGATGGCCACTTCGGCAAGTCCGCCCATCTCCGCAATCAGGCCGCGCAGCCGGGTGATGTCCTCATCGAAAGCCTTGACTGTGTGTTCAGCCATCAACCGTACCGCCCTGTGATGTAATCCTTCGTGCGTTCTTCGATCGGATTGGTGAAGATGTCGGACGTGGGCCCATATTCAATCATTTTGCCAAGGTGAAAGAACGCGGTGCGCTGGCTCACACGGGCGGCTTGCTGCATCGAATGGGTGACAATGACGATGGCATAACGTCCGGAAAGTTCATCGATAAGTTCCTCGATCTTGGCAGTGGCGATGGGATCGAGCGCGGAAGCTGGCTCATCCATCAGGATCACCTCGGGGTCCACCGCTATGGCGCGTGCAATGCACAGGCGCTGCTGTTGCCCACCCGAAAGCGCGGTGCCTGAATCTTCAAGCCGGTCCTTCACTTCTTCCCACAAACCGGCGCGCGTCAACGATGCTTCGACGATGCCGTCAAGGTCGACCTTCTTTTCCGCAAGACCGTGAATTTTCGGGCCATAGGCAATGTTTTCGTAAATCGACTTTGGAAACGGGTTAGGCTTTTGAAACACCATCCCCACACGCGCGCGCAATTGCACAACGTCCATCGCATCAGAATGAATGTCCTCGCCTTCAAGTTCAATCAGCCCTTCGACACGTGCGACGGGGATCGTATCATTCATGCGATTGAAACAGCGCAAGAATGTCGATTTGCCGCAGCCCGATGGACCGATGAAAGCGGTAACGTAATCGGGCGAAATATCGATCGAAACCTCGTCGATAGCTTTTTTCGCGCCGTAATAGACCGTCACATTGCGCGCCTTCATCTTGGCGGAATGATCGTCTTTTATGCTTTCGTGAATCAGGGTCACCAGCTCTTCTCGAATTTGTTGCGCAGATAAATGGCAAGGCCGTTCATCAGGAGGAGGAACAGCAATAGCACGATTATCGCCGCGCTTGTGCGCTCTACGAAACCGCGGTCGATTTCGTCGGACCACAGGAATATCTGTACCGGCAGCACCGTTGCAGGCGACGTAAAGCCATCGGGCGGGGTGGCGACAAATGCACGCATCCCGATCATCAGGAGCGGGGCGGTCTCGCCCAATGCGCGCGCCATGCCGATGATGGTGCCCGTCAACATACCGGGCAGGGCCAGCGGCAAGACGTGGTGGAACACCACCTGAATCGGCGATGCGCCTACTGCCAGTGCGCCATCGCGGATTGAGGGCGGAACAGCCTTGATCGCGTTGCGACCGGAAATCACAATCACCGGCATCGTCATCAATGCCAGCGTCATCCCGCCGATCAGCGGCGCGGACCGTAAATTCGGAAACAGTGCCAGGAACACAGCCAGCCCCAGCAAACCAAAGATAATCGAGGGCACTGCGGCAAGGTTATTGATCGAGACCTCGATCAGGTCGGTCCATTTATTCTTGGGCGCGTATTCCTCAAGATACAGCGCCGACAGCATTCCGATCGGGAAAGCCAGCGCCAGCGTCACCAGCATCGTCAGAATCGAGCCTTTCAGCGCCCCCCAGATGCCAACCGCCTGCGGACTGGTCGCATCGGACCGTGACATGAAGCCCCAGTCCCAGTTTTCCGCGAGCTTGCCTTCGCTCGCAAGCTGCTTTGCCAACGCCTGCATTTCCGGCGAGCCTTCGCCTGCAAGTCCCGAAGCCAGATCGGCGGACGCGGCGAGCTGGAATGTCTCAGGTTCAGTTTGTGCTATAAGTGAGGGATTGGCTGAGAGCGCGGCGGCAACATCGCGCCACGCCTGATCGCTCAACTGTTCGGCGCCCGCTGCGCCAAGCGAGGTTTCGGCATACCGCGCCACCAATTCCGGCAGGCCCTGCAATTCCAAAACCTGCAACGCACTGGGCGCGGTCAGCGAAACTTCATCCCCAGTCAGCCCGCTTTCTGGAAAGTCGATGGCCACGGTCAGTTCTGCGCGCTGGAATCCGCCAATGCCGTTGATCAGCATATTGCCGAGCAAGAGGACCAGCACGGCGATGGAAAACACGATCGCTCCCTGTCCCAACAGCTTGAAATTGCGTTCCTTGCGATAGCGCTTTTTCAGACGCTTTTCGAATTCCGGCGTGCGGGTGGGGCGTTCAAAGGTCTGGGCGTCCATATCAGTCATAAGCCTCGCGAAAACGCTTGACGACGCGCAGAGCGACAAAGTTGAGTGCAAGGGTAACAAGGAACAGCACGAACCCCAGCGCAAACGCGCTGAGCGTGGCGGGATGATCGAAGCTGCCTTCGCCCGTCAACATCTTCACGATCTGGACCGTCACCGTGGTCATGCGTTCAAGCGGGTTTGCACTCAGATTGGCAGCGGTTGACGCAGCCATCACCACGATCATTGTTTCACCAATCGCACGGCTGACGGCCAGCATGATGCCAGCGACGATGCCGGGCAGGGCGGCGGGGAACAACACGCGCATGATCGTCTCGGACTTGGTCGCCCCCATCGCATAGGATCCATCGCGCATCGCACTGGGCACTGCCGCTAAGGAATTGTCCGCCATGGAGGACACGAACGGGATGATCATTACCCCCATGACAACTCCTGCCGCCAGCGCGCTTTCGGTAGAAGCACCTGTCATGCCCAGCGCCACCGCAGCATCGCGGATCGCCGGCGCAACGGTCAGCGCGGCGAAGTAACCGTACACCACCGTCGGCACACCGGCGAGAATCTCGAGCGCAGGTTTGACCCATGTGCGCACCTTGGGATCGGCATATTGGGTGAGATAGACCGCGCTCATCAGACCCAGCGGGATGGCGACAATCATGGCAATGATCGCCCCGATGAACAGCGTGCCCCAGAACAACGGAACCGCGCCATAGCGAGAGCCATCGGGATTGTCCGGATTGCTCATCGGGTCTGGCCCCCAGAACGTGCCAAACAGGAAGTCGACCGGGGAAACCATGCCGAAGAACCGGACCGTCTCCGTCACAAGGCTGGCAAAGATGCCGAATGTGACCAGCACTGCGATCAGCGAGGCTAACAGCAGCACCATCATAACGGTGCGTTCAACCCGTGTACGGGCGCGGAAGTCCGGCCGCACCCTCAGAAATGCAAACACGCCTCCGCCAAACGCAATCAGGATCGTAACGATCACTCCGATGAGGTTGTAGAAACCCATTGCTTCCCGAAAGGGCTCAACCAGCGCCTGTGCACCATCGTTGAAAACGCCCTTTGCCGTGCCGCTCGCAACCGCGCGCGCTTCGGAAAGCCATGCGTCCCGCTCAAATCCGAATGTTGGCAGGTCAGAGGCGCCCGGCGAACCAAGCACGCTCTGGGTGATAAGCTGCGGTGCGATAATCGCCCATAACACCACGAATGCCAGAACCGGCAGCACAATCCACAGCGCGACATACCAGGCATAATACACAGGTCGCGAGGACGGGCGGACAGCGGGATCGGCCTCTTGGAAACTCCACGCCCTGGCGCGGCCTGCGAGCCATCCGGCAACGCCGAGCCCGATGGCTATCAGGATGAGGGTTATTGGCGACATGAAACAGAATTACCCCTGCGGGACTGGAAGAGCGATATGCAGTGCGCGCGGCAGCTCAGCGAATCCCGATACCCCTCCATGGCGTGCGGATGTTCAGGAAATAAGACACCTTCAAGACATCTCTTGCGCTTCGCCAATCTCATCGGTCTGCGAAACTTGCTCGTTCTCCTCAGAAGCGGTCTTATTGCGGCGTTTTGCAGTCTGTTTGGCCACAGGCAATCGCACGATCACCCGCGTTCCCTTGCCCAGCTCGCTTTCGATATCGAGCCGGCCACGATGCCGTTCGACGATGTGTTTTACAATGGCAAGGCCCAGACCGGTGCCACCGCTCGCACGGCTGCGGCCCGGATCGGTGCGATAGAATCGCCGGGTCAGGTGCGGTATCTGATCAGGCGCGATGCCATCGCCCTGATCGGTAACGATAATGCGTACCTGCCCGTCGCCTGCTCCCGTCAATTCCACTTGTACGGGCGTATCGGGCGTTGCGTATTTGAGCGCATTGTCGACCAGATTGCGCACCAGCTGTTCAAGCTGTTGCCGATCACCGCGCACATTGACTGGATCGTTGAGGCTTAAAGCGAGCCGATCGACCCTGTTGGAACCCGAGGCATCAATCGCAGACCGCTCGACCAGATCGCGCAGGTTCAGCACTTCTCGCGGGACGTCGTGCTTTTCCGCCTCCACCCGGCTCAGGCTCATGAGATCGCTGATAAGGCTTTGCAGGCGCTGCGCCTCGCGCTCGATCGTGCCGAGGAATTTTTGCGCGATAGGCGAATCGAGCCTGTCGGAACTATCAGCTAGGGTCTCGACATAGCCCAGAATTGCGGCAAGCGGCGTGCGCAATTCGTGGCTGGCATTGGCAACGAAATCGGTGTGGGCGCGGCTGATGTCGGCCTCTGCCGTCTGATTGATCAGTTCCAGCACCGCCAGCGTACCGTCGATCGTATGCCGGTTGAATTGCCAGATATCCTGTCGCCGCACGAGCCCCCGCAGGATCGCCTGCCCGTTGCGGTTTTCGTTCAGCAGCCGGATAGCCTCCGGTTGACGAAAGGCAACGCGCGCATCCTGCCCGATGATATGCTGCCCCAACATGCGGCGCGCTGCGCGGTTGGCAATCGCAATCGCGCCCTTCTCCGTGATCAGTGTCGGAGTGGCCGAATGCTCGATCAGCTTGCGCATCATGTCCCGTTCCAGCGGTTCACGCACGATAACGCTGGGTTTTTCCGGCGGTCGCAATGCCACGACGAGCAGCGATCCAACCCATACGAACAACACTGCCAACGATATGACGGGGTCCGTACCCAGCAGCAGCAGCGCAAGGAAGGTGACCACGGCCAAGAGAATGCCGGCGATAGGAAGGGTAAGTTTCATCCCCATGGGAGCGGGCTTTTAGCCGCAGTGTCCGTCTGTGGGAAGCGTTGGCAGGCGCACAGTCCAAAGGTATTTGAAATGTGCGCGGCGATCGAGCGTGGGAAGAGGTGGTGACCCCTACGGGAATCGAACCCGTGTTTCAGCCGTGAAAGGGCCGCGTCCTAACCGCTAGACGAAGGGGCCACGCTCGCTTGCGAGAGCGCGCATCTAGGGGGGAGGGGGATGCGGGTCAACCCTGCATTATTCAACAATGTGAATTTTCTGTCGCAATCGTGGTTCGCGCAATTTCAATCGGCGAAAGCGGCGTCCTCCAGATGCAATTCCGCCGCCGGACGACTGCCCCAGTCATCGAGTTTGACGCGGCCTGCAAAATGAAACTGGCGGCCCTTGCTGCGGTGAAGCAGAGTTTGGCCCATTTCCGTCTCCGCAGCACGAAAGGCGATAGCCTTGAACGATTGGCCATCACCGCCACTTGCGATGATGCGGACATGGTCGGTGCCCACGATATCCGCCTTGATAATGCGGACCGGGCCAACTGCGATGCGCGGCGCGGGCCAGCCCACCCCGTAAGGCCCGGCAGCCTCTAGCGTTGCAACAAGGTCGGGGGTCAGACCGCCAGGAGCAAGCGCGAGGTCCAGCTTCATGCTTTGCCCCGCGATAGCCCGCTCCACATCGCGCGACAGGCGGGTGTCGAGAAATTCGGTGAAGGCGGCAAGATTATCAGCCGGGATCGTCAGACCCGCAGCCATGGCGTGTCCACCACCAGCGAGCAGCAGTCCGTTTTCCCGCGCTGAGATGATGGCTGCGCCGATATCGACCCCGCTGACCGATCGACCGCTGCCCTTGCCAGTGCCGTCCGACGGATCGAGCGCGATGACGATCGAAGGCTTTCCCGTCTTTTCCTTGATCCGCCCCGCGACAATACCGATCACGCCGGGGTGCCAGCCGGTGCCCGAAACGACATGCACGGCCATGTTGTGCTGCCCGGCCAGTTGCGCTTCTGCCGCTTCCTGCACTTCGGCTTCGATCACGCGGCGTTCGTCGTTCAGGATGGAAAGTTGTTCGGCAATGGTGCGCGCTTCCTCTGGATCGAGGGTCGTGAGCAGCCGGACGCCCAAGGTCGACTCGCCGATACGGCCTCCAGCATTGATGCGCGGCCCAAGCGCAAAGCCGAGATCGGATGCGATGGGCGAGCGCTTCAACCTGCTGGCATCCATTAACGCGGCCATGCCGATGCGCTCTCGCCGGGCGAGCACCTTGAGGCCCTGCGCGACGAATGCCCGGTTAAGTCCGTGCAACGAGGCCACGTCAGCCACGGTGCCCAGCGCAACCAGATCAAGGTGGGCCATCAGATCGGGCTCGTTCCGGTTTGCAAAGAACCCCTGCGCCCGCAGGGTTCGTACCAGTGCGATTGCAAGCAGGAACGCCACTCCAACTGCGGCAAGATGACCGTGCGCCGCGCCGACATCGCTTTCGTCAAGCCTGTTGGGGTTCACCAGAGCCGCTGTCGGAGGAAGGTCGGCCGAACATTTGTGATGGTCCACCACGATCACATCTACCCCGGCATCGCGTGCCATGGTCAAAGCCTCGTGCGCCATCGCTCCGCAGTCAACGGTCACGATCAGACTGGAGCCACCTTTCGCCAGCGTGACGAGCGCCTCTCCGCTAGGCCCGTAACCCTCCAGCAGTCGATCCGGAATGTAATATCCTGCCTCGTTCCCAAGGCCGCGCAGCACTTCGACCAGCAAAGCGGCGCTGGTCGCCCCGTCAACATCATAATCGCCATAGATCGTAACCTGTTCGCCTGCCACGATAGCCTGCGCAATACGTTCGGCGGCTTGGTCCATGTCACGAAATTCTGATGGGTCTGGCAGGAATTCGCGCAGCGTCGGCTTTGCGTGGCGAGCGATGTCGTCCTCTGCCACACCGCGGGTCATCAGAAGTTGGGAGAGTATGTCACGGTCCAGGCTGGCTGGGCCAGATTGCGTGTCCAATTGCATATTTCCGCCGCGCCATTGCCATGATCGTTCAGAGAGCGACCGCGTTACGCCCAAAACATGGGAAAGTGCGGAGGGGGCGGTGAAGGTTCCTGTCATGGGGAACAAGTATCGTAATCCGGGTCATTGCAACAGGTGTGCACCATTGACAATCGACAGGGCAATTGGATTGGTGCGCAGCCATGGATCGTCCTGCATCTTCTCCCAGCCTGTTGATTGCATGGCACAGCCGCACCGGCGCCAGCGAGGCAATGGCGAACGCCGCCGCCGACGGTGCGCGCGAGCAGATCGACGTGCAACTGCGCCGTGCTGAAACCATTTCACCCGAAACTTTCCTCAGTTCGGATGCATATCTATTTGTATGTCCTGAAAATCTGGGCAGCATGAGCGGTGTGATGAAAGAAATGTTCGACCGTTGTTATTACCCGGTGCTGGGCCGCGCCGAGGGGCGTGCATACGGCTCGATAACGGCAGCTGGATCGGATGGTCAGGGCGCTCTGCGACAACTCGACCGGATTGTGACAGGTTGGCGGTTGAAGCGTGTGGCGAAACCGCTGATAATCAATCTGGATGCTCAGACGCCTGAGGAAATTCTTGCACCCAAAATTGTGCCCGAGGCCGCCCTTGGTCAATGCTGGGATATGGGCGCTGCAATGGGTGCCGGGTTGGTTATGGGAATATTCTGAACGCTAGATAAGACGCTGTGAAAAAATGATTAATCGAGACTCGACGCTGGGCGGAAATAAGGCCACTAGATTTGTCTGGACAGCGAAGTGGCTTCTCTGGAAGGGCAAGAGGATTGTGAGCCATCGATAGCGTGCAGCACTCCGAGACGACGGGCCTACACCTGCTGTTCGCCATTGGTAAGCGACCGACACGAGCGGCACTGAGGGATTTCGCTGCGTCACAGCGAGCAGTCTCGTTAACGCACGATCCATCGGGCGATGTTCGCTTTCACCTTGTCGATACGGCGAATGGCGCGGCAGAGGCTGCTCCGTCTGGCTCGCAGGAATCATTCGGCGCGCAAGAAATGCTGTGGGTGGAATTGCTGCGCGAAGGTCTCACTTTCGATTTGGTCGGACTCGCTCCGGGCCGTGGCAATCCGTTTCCCGTGGTTGAGCATCGTTTTGATCTCGAAAGTATTCCCACGGCCATGAGCTACGACGTTCTGCATCTGGCGCCTGGGCAACATCTGATCGGCGGCGAACGTAGCATGCCGGTGGTAAAGGGCCTGATTGCACTCGCGCGCGATCTTACGCATCATTTTGACGGCCTCCTCGCAATTGTCTGGCCACCTTCGCAAAGCGCCATTGGTCGGCGGTTTTTCGAATCCATATCGACCGCGTGGCTCGAGGGAGGGCCGTTCCCGGCGCTCGGTCTGACTGCATTTCACGAAACCGCCGATGGCGCGTTGGAAAGCATCGGGCTTGACTTCTGGCTCGATCAGGAACTTCGGATCGAGCCGCCGCTTTCTCAGGATAAGGTCGCGGCCACGCGATTGGGGGTGAGACTGATCAATCAGTTGATCCTTGTCGGAGGGCTGGAGGAAAGCGAACGGATCATCGCCCCTGACGGCAATCGCCTGGTGATGCGGCCATCGCGGAATCGAAAGTACATCAGGGTCTGGCGGGAATAGATTGAAGAGCAACGGGGCGCATGTCGCGATTGGGGCCAAACGGCAAAAGCCGGCGGCCCGTTATCCAATCGCGACTCCAACATCTGCACGAACTGTTATTCCCTTCCGTCAGGTCAATGCTGGCGGGATCGCTACGCATGACCCCGGTTTGCAGCGCCATCATCTGTTGCCGCGCCAGTTGCTCTCCACTCGCTGCTTTGCGACGATGTTCGATGTCATCGGGCGAAAGCCGGTTGGGTTTGACGATTTTCGCGCCAATGGCCTGCTCCTACCCACCACCGAAGACGCCACCCGGCGAACGGGGATGCCGATGCATCGCGGCCCGCACCGCCACTACAACCAGATCGTCATCGAGCGCGTTGGCAGGATCGAGGCGCGCTGGGCCGAACAACGCAAATCCGATCCCGATGCCGCCCTGATCGAGGCGCTGATGCGTCTGCGCCTGTTGCAAGCCGCCCTGCGCCGCCGGTTGCTGAGCGAGCGGCGGCGCATGATCCTCAACCGCAAGGATCCGCTTGGCACAGGGTTCGACTTCACCGAACTCGACGCCATGGCAGAAGCGCTGTGGGACGCGACCTGAGCGCCTATTCCGCGGCTTGCGCCAAGGCATGCCACGAAGTGTATCCGCTGTTCGCCATGAGCGCAGCCTTCGCTTCATGATATTCGCGCTCCATCCGCGCGACCATATCCTCTACCGTGCCAACCGATTTGACCGCGCCTACGCCCTGACCCGATCCCCAGATGTCTTTCCACGCCTTTGCCTTGGTGTTTCCGCCGGAACCGAAATTCATCTTGGAAGGATCGCTGGTCGGCAGGTTGTCGGGATCAAGGCCTGCGTTTTCGATGGAGGATCGCAGATAGTTCCCGTGCACCCCGGTGAACAGATTGGTGTAGACGATCCCATCGGCAGAGCCATCGACGATGCCCTGCTTGTAGGCCTGATCCGCGTTCGCTTCCTCGGTCGCAATGAAGGCGCTGCCGGCATAGGCGAAGTCGGCGCGCATCGCCTGCGCGGCAAGGATCGAGGCTCCATGCGCGATGGAGCCGGACAGCGCGACCAGCCCATCGAACCACTCGCGGATTTCCTGCATCAGCGCAAACGGCGACAGCGCGCCGGCATGACCGCCTGCACCCGCAGCCACGGGGATCAGGCCATCGGCGCCCTTCTCAATCGCCTTTCTCGCAAAGCGGTTGTTGATGACGTCGTGCATCGTGATCCCGCCCCAGTTACGCACAGCCTGAAAAATCTCCTCGCGCGCGCCCAGCGAGGTTATCACCATCGGCACCTGCCATTTCTCGCAAGTGGCAAGGTCCGCCATCACGCGATCGTTCGATTTGTGAACGATCTGGTTAACGGCAAAGGGTGCTGCCGGGCGATCCGGGTGTTCGCGGTTGTGCTTTGCCAGTTCCTCGGTGATCTGGTGCAGCCATTCATCGAGCAGCGTTTGCGGGCGCGCGTTCAGCGCGGGGAAACTGCCGACAATCCCTGCTTTGCACTGCGCGATCACCAGTTCAGGGCCGGACACGATGAACAGCGGCGAACCGATCAGCGGCAGGCGAAGGCGATCGAACGGGGCGGGAAGGGGCATGAATGGTTCTCCGGTAAAAGGGTTTGCCGCGCGGTAAGTGTCGGCGCGTGATCAGGCAAGCACGTCTTCGATGCGATAGAACCGCGCTGCGTTCCCGGCATACAGCGCCGCCTTCTCGTCCTCGCTCGCCCCGGCAGTTATCCGTTTGAAGGCGTTCCACAGCACGGGGTAGGTCGCGCCCCAGCGATCGACCGGATAATTGCTTTCAAACATGGCGCGGTGCGGGCCGAATGCCTCGATGCAGGTTTCGATATAGGGCTTCCACAAACGCGCCAGTTCCTTTGATCCCACGCCCGCAGCCGGGCCAGCTTCGGGCATGGCGCAATTGTGCATGGCAAGCCCGCCCAGTTTCACCATCACGTTCTCGCACTTGCCCAATTCCATGATGTTGGCCCGCCAGATGTCGAACCGTTCTGGCAGGCGCCCGGTATAGGTCGCGTTGCCCAGCGGTGTGCCGCAATGGTCAAGGCAGATCGGCGTGTCGGGGAACGCGCGGGCGAGGTCGATCACATCGGGTATCTGCGGTTCGAGGATCCACGCATCGAAGCTCATGCCGCGCTTACCCAGCTCGCCAAAGCCCTCGCGGAAGGTCGCGTCACGATACAGACCTTCGGGTGCGTGAAACGGCGGGCCGAGCACTTCGGGATCGGCGTCCCACGCGCCCTGATGGCGAATGCCCCGGAACCGTCCCGGCGCCGCCGCGTGCAGCGCATCCAGCACATCGCCCGCACCGCTGCCCAGCATCAGGTCCGCATGGCCGACAATCCCGGCGCAGGCGCGTAAAGGTCC
Source organism: uncultured Alphaproteobacteria bacterium (assembly GCA_963838365.1). GTDB lineage: Bacteria > Pseudomonadota > Alphaproteobacteria > Sphingomonadales > Sphingomonadaceae > Erythrobacter. Next base: position 1,150 of record CAWIQR010000012.1, on the reverse strand, counting down.
GTACAGCCCGCTGGCCGATTGCGCCGCCACCCCGTTCACATACTCGACCTCACCCACGGTCTTGCGCGCATCGCCATAGGCCGCGTTGTAGAACGCACCGCATTCCATATAGACGGTGGCGACGATGTTGTGCCCGGTGGCGATGTCAGCGTGCAGGTGGTCGAACCCGTAATAGGCGACCGGGACCAGCGTTTCGATGAAGCGGTGCTGCGGCTGCGGGAACATCGGCAGCATGGCGCGCAGATCCCACAGGTGATGATGCGGGTCGATGATAGGCAGATCGGGTTCGAGGATCGCTTCGGGTTCCGGGATCGGCGCGGATTGGGCTGAAGTCATCGTGATTGCTCTCCCTTAACGGGCCGTATCGGCCTCGGTTCGTCGCACGCATGGCACGGATGACACACCTGACACACTGTCATGGGCAGGAAAAGTCCGGCGGCGGCAGATCGGCGTTTCGCGGGGGTAGCGAGAGGCAGGGAAGGGGGCGGTCGGGGCGCATTCGCTGGGGCTAGCGGCTTTGCAGGTAGTAGGAAAGACACCTGAGCCAGCAGAGCCATTGAGTATGCTTGGCTATTTCCTGCCGCCGCCTGACACCGGACAGGCAGGTATCAAGGTGATTGAGAAAAAAGCCGCCATTCCGGTTCCGACCCCATTGCCGACATTCGGCAATTCGCTAACTTGGACGAATGGAACACGCCCTACTCGCTTCCTTTCTTGACGGCAGGACCCAGGCAGCGACCTTCGCCCAATCCATCCAACAGGAAGTGGATGCCTGTGAAGCTGGGACGCGGTCGCCCGCCAAGATTGGCTATATCGTCATCACGGACGGTCCGCAGTTTACCGTAACTCGGACGCACATGGCTCGGCTGCTCCAGTCTTTGCTCGAAGGAACCATCCCATGGATGTCGGCAAATTATACCGGCGATTGCCTAATGATGAGCGATGACTTCCAACCTGAAAACGAGGAAGTTGGAGAGGTAATCGGGTGGGTGGCCGATGATAGCCGACCGCCTACCGACGACGAGACCCGCGCTTTGCTTGAGACATTGCGCTGAAGGCAGCTTTCCACCCAATTTCAGTCATTCACCCCATTCGCGCATTCGCCCAGAAGGGGAAGCTTTTCAGCAAAATCGCCGACAACCCCGCTCAA
>CAWIQR010000011.1:490000-534095 GCA_963838365.1 uncultured Alphaproteobacteria bacterium | reverse complement strand
GGTGGCAAGTGGGCTGATGCAACCATTTGTGGTTTAACGGGAATGCAAGACGCTTGGAGGGCTCTTTACCACAATTGCTCCCCGGCTTCCCTGAGCTGCGATTTGAGCCTCTGATTTTGAGTATCTTTTGACTGAATGTCACAAAATTTTGGAAACGTACAATATGTCCCGTGCGGGAAAGTGTGCACTCCAAAGCCACTCTTTGGGTCCCAAATATCCCTTTCGGGATAATTATCTTGAAATTGATACATTATCCGCATATATTTCCCGTTCGGGAAAGGTAATGCTCATGCTCAATGTTGCCACTATTGGTCAAATCATTCGCGATGAACGCAAGGAACTTGGTCTGCGACAGGACGAGTTGGCTGCGGCAAGCGGCGTCGGCTTGCGCTTCCTCGTTGAACTCGAGCGAGGAAAGCCAACTGTCCAAATGGGCAAAGTGCTAGATGTTCTCGCCGCACTTGGCTGTGAACTTCAGATCAAGCGGCCCTACGGAATCCTGATTGCAGGTCGAGCGAACGCGCCCAAGAAGGATGAGGCGGAGTGACGTTGCCAATTCTGGATACGCTGGTGGTGTGGTGGGACGAGCACCCGGCAGGCGAACTCTCGATCGACAAAGGTGGCGCGATGCATTTCGCATATGCGCCTGAATGGCTGGCTGACGAAACGGCCCCGGCGCTATCCCATGCAATGCCCAAGCAGGAAGAGCCATTTAAAGACCATGCCTGCAAAGCAGTCTTTGGCGGGTTGCTTCCCGAAGAAAGCCAGCGCACCGCTATCGCTCGGGCACTTGGAGTTTCGCCCGACAATCCGTTTCGCCTGCTTGAGGCCTTGGGCGGAGATGTTGCTGGCGCTCTCGCATTTCTGCCAAAGGGAGAAGAGCCGCTCCAGGATCGCTCCGAGACCGATCCAGAAGCACTGCAAGAGAACGAGCTGGCGGCACTGCTCGATCGTTTGCCTGCCGTACCCATGCTGGCAGGTGAGGGCGGCGCGCGGCTCAGCCTTGCAGGAGCACAGAGCAAACTGCCCGTGGTGGTTAACGCAGATGGAGACATTGCGATACCTCGTCCAGGCGAGCCATCCACGCATCTGATTAAGCCCGAACCGGATCGCTTTGCCGGATTGGCTGCAAATGAGGCCTTCTGCCTCGCACTGGCGCGCGCGGTGGGTATTGATGCTGCCCACGCAGAGTGGCGCGAGGTGGCGGGCAAGCCGTTGCTGCTGGTCGAACGCTATGACCGGATGTGGATCGAGGGAAAAACGAAACGCCTGCATCAGGAAGACTTTGCTCAGGCACTTAGCGTCCCCTCAAACCGCAAATACGCGGCGGAGGGCGGGCCGACTTTCCGCGATAGCTTCGCGCTGTTGCGCAGCGCTGCGACGCGGCCAGCACGCGAAGTGCTGAAGCTGGCCGACGCCGCGATCTTTAATCTCATCATCGGCAACGCCGATGCCCACGCTAAGAACTACAGTCTGCTGCGCCGCGAGAGCGGTGAAGTGGTGCTTGCCCCGCTTTACGATCTTGTTGCCACGCATATGTGGAAGGAGCTTTCGCCCAAGCTCGCAATGCGCTTTGGCCGCGCGGCGACCCTCGAAGAATTTGACGGGGAAAGCACGGCGAGGTTCGCGGACGAGGCAGGGCTAGGTGCCCCGTACATTCGCCGCCGAGTAAGTGACCTTGCTGAAGCGGTAACGGAAGAAATTAAGAAGGGCATCGAGGTGCCCGGCAATCCGCCTGAGGATGCTGTCGCGCCAATTGCCGAAGCATTATCGACCCGCGCCAGCGTTGCTGCATTGAAGCTTTTGGAAGCCTGAGGCCAAATGCTGAAGGCATCGCTATCACTTACCAGCCACTTTCGAGTGTTAGGGCAACGCTTTATCTCGACGCGCCCCAATTCAGGCTGGCGAAAATGTCTTCGCAAATCGTTGCTTAACTTAACGGATTGCCGACCAAGGCCGGTTGCCTAGGTGACGAATTCGCGCTTCAAGGGTCGTATGGAAATACTGGACAATATAAGTTCGCTCTTTGGCGACGATCTGCAATCAGAGCTTGGAAATAAGAAGGCAATCAAAATTGCGGCTGCCTCATTTTCTATTCATGCATTTGCTTCGCTCGAGCAGCAGCTGAAAAACGTCGAGAGTTTCGACTTTATTTTTACCGGACCGTCATTCGCCACTGATCACGGACCAGGAAAGAGCCAGCATCGAGAGTTTATCATTCCACCAGTGATGAACCGTCGAGACCTTGCCGGTACGCCGTTTGAGATTCGACTTCGAAACAAGATGACGACCCGTGCTTTGGCGCGTCAATGCGCCGACTGGATACGCGCAAAAGGTAGGTTCAAATCGAATCCCAAGGATCCAATACCTTCATTCCTTTGCGCAACCGGAGACACGTCGAGCGCTGTTTACACCGGCCTTCACGGCTTTACGACCGCTGACTTGGGTTACCAGCCTGGCAACCTGACCATGATAAACAAGATCACAGATGATCCTGCAGTCTCACGCTACGTTAGTCTCTTTGACCAACTCTGGCAGGAGCCTGATCGCCTGCAAGACGTGAGCGATGCGCTCTGTAAGCAGCTCGAACAGGTTTATGCTGAGAACTCGCCTGCCCGCATTTATCACCTAATGCTCTCGATTATCTTCCGGACGTTTCTGGAGGACATTAACGAGGACCTGTTGCCGAATGATCGGACAGGGTTCCGTGAAACGAAAGTCTGGAACACGCTGTACAAGTTCCAGCAGGATGCTGCGCTCGGCCTGATCAACAAGCTAGAAACTTTCAACGGTTGCATTCTGGCGGACAGCGTTGGTCTTGGCAAAACCTTCACTGCGCTTGCGGTAATCAAATACTACGAGCTGCGTAACAAGTCGGTCCTTGTCCTGTGTCCAAAGAAGCTCGCCGACAACTGGCACACATACAACAAGAACCTGACGACCAATATACTCGCCGAGGATCGGCTGAATTATGATGTGCTTGCGCACACGGACCTGTTGCGTTCGAGCGGGCATTCGATGGGCATGCCGCTCGATCAGGTGAACTGGGGCAATTACGATCTTATCGTCATCGACGAGTCCCACAACTTCCGGAACGATGACGCGACCTTGGCGCAGGGCGAGGCGGAGACGCGTTACCGGGCTTTGTTAAACAAGGTCATCCGAGCGGGTGTACAGACCAAGGTGCTGATGTTGTCGGCCACGCCGGTGAACAACCGGTTTGCTGACCTAAAGAACCAACTCGCACTCGCATATGAGGGCGACAGCAAGGCGTTTGCGGAGAAGCTTGGCACAAACCAGACGATCGAAGAGATTTTTCGGCAGGCCCAGCGTGCTTTCAACGAATGGGAGGAACTCCCGCTTGATGAGCGCACCCCCTCTGCCATTCTTGATCGGCTCGATTTTGCCTTCTTTGACCTGCTCGACAGCGTGACGATCGCGCGGTCGCGCCGGCACATCACGACTTACTACGACACCGAGGAAATCGGCGGCTTTCCGGAGCGGTTGAAGCCAGCGACGTTCAGGCCCGCGCTCACGGACAGGCCTGATGTCCCGACCTTCAACGACATTTATGACGAACTCAGCAAGCTCAACCTCGCGGTCTACGCGCCGCTGACTTACGTCCAGCCGAGCCGAAAAGACAAGTACTCGCAATACGATACCGCGACTGAGACTAACGTTCTCAAGGGCACCGACCGCGAAAGCTCGATTAAGGCGCTGATGCGGGTCAATTTGCTCAAGCGTCTGGAGAGTTCCGTTGAGGCTTTCCGGCTCACTCTGTCCCGCCTTTCAGCCACGCATCACGCAACGCTCAAAGCCATCGCCCAGTTCGAGCGTGGAGGCGGTTCGGCCTACGCCTATGAAATTGAGCGCCCCGATGACGAAGATGACGTGCCAACCGAACTGGAGCGCGGTCAGGTTCGCGTCGCGCTCGAAGACATGGACCTGCTCTCCTACCGACACGATCTCGAAGGCGATGTCACGCTGATCGACGAGCTGCTCTCCGAGATGGAGCGGGTCGAGCCTGAGCACGACGAGAAGCTGCAGCACCTGATCGACTTCATCCAGCGCAAGCGCACGGAGCCGATCAATGAAGGCAATGGCAAGCTGCTCATCTTCACCGCCTTCGCCGATACCGCAGAATATCTCTACGAACAGATTGCCGGTCTTATCGCGGCGAAGGACGGGCGGCATTCTGCGCTGGTCACCGGCTCCGGCGGGCCGAAGACAACGCTCGGCCACGGCTTCGACTTCAACGCCGTGCTCACGCTCTTCTCGCCCATCTCGAAGAAGAAGGCGCAGATCGAACGCCTCTCAGGAGAAACCCGCGAGATCGACATCATGATCGCCACAGACTGCATTTCCGAAGGTCAGAACCTTCAGGACTGCGACATGGTGGTGAACTACGACATCCACTGGAATCCGGTCCGTATTATCCAGCGCTTTGGCCGCGTCGATCGTATCGGCAGCAAGAATGCGCGCATTCAGCTTGTCAGCTACTGGCCCGATATCGAGCTCGATGATTACATCAATCTCAAGGACCGCGTCGAGGGCCGCATGGTCATCGCCGACCTGACAGCGACGGGCGACGACAATCCGCTCACCGCGCGTGAGAACGATGTTGAATATCGCCGCGAGCAGCTGCGCAAAATGCAGGAAGAGGTCGTCGATCTGGAGGATCTGCGTCAAGGTGTCGGCATCACCGACTTGGGCCTCAATGACTTCCGCATGGATCTGGTCAGCTGGGTGCGTGAGAACGGCAGCCTCGACGATGCCCCGCTTGGCATGCATGCCATCGTTCCGGCTGGCCCCAAGCTACCCCCCGGCGTCATCTTCTGCCTGCGTAATCTCGATGCCGAGGCGGAGCTGAAACAGCACAACCGGCTGCATCCCTTCTACCTCGTCTACGTGAAGGAGAACGGCCAGGCGGTGGTGCGCCACACCGATCCCAAGCACGCGCTCGATATGCTTCGTGCCGCCGCGCGCAACCGGACCGAGCCTGATCCTGCGCTCTACGAGCCCTTCAATATGGAGACAGAGGACGGGCGTAGGATTAAGAAATATTCGGATCTGCTTTCCGATGCGATCCGCTCTATGATTGAGGAGAAGCAGGGGCGTGATATCGACAGCCTTTTTGCCAGCGGGCCGACCACCGCGCTGATTGGCGAGGTTGCCGGGATCGATGACTTTGAATTGATCGCCTTCCTCGTGGTGCGCGACACCACTGCATGAGCACGCTGTCCGCCTGGCCTGCTGCTGCAAAGGTGGAGAGCCGCATTCCGCGCGATCGGCTGTTTCGGCAGGCGGGCGGCGGCAAGGCGATCCGTGCGCTCTATGACACGCAGGTGCAGCGGATCGACTGGGCGTTCAAACTGTTCGAGCGCAGCGTGAACTTGCCACCAGCGGGCGGTGTGGACGAGATCGAGGTGTTCCGGCTCACGCTGCGCGGCGACCGGATCGACGACCGTGTGCTCGCCCACATAGACAAGGCCATCCCGCATCCGATCATCTTCGAGCTGGTGCGACATGCGCCCGATGCGGACGAGGTGATGCTGGCAGCCGCCTACAAACGGCGCAGCGAGGCGGACAAGGCGCAAGTCGTGACGCTGGAACACTGGCGCGGCGTATGGGTGGCCGAAACGCAATCCCGCGCGCCTTTGCCGCAGGCGGCCAGCCTGGAGGGGCTCTATGCCGGGCTGCTCCGTTCGCTGTGGCCGTATGGCGCGCGCGGGGGTGAGAGCTTGCGCGCGCAGGCAGAACGCTTGAGCAAAATCGCTACGCAGGGCAAAGCTGTCGAACGGCTGCAATTGCAATTGCGCCGTGAGGGGGACTTTGCCCGCAAGACCGAGATCAACCGTGAATTGCGCGCCGCTCAGGCCGCGCTGAAAGAACTGACCGTACCAAAATGACAGAAACGCTATGACCATCGAAAAGCTCGACGCATCCACCCCTGATCTGACGCAGCAGAATATCTTGGCGCTGCTCGAACTGTTTCCCGAATGCCGGACGGAGGGGGCGCGCGAGGATGCGCCCTCGGTGGATTTCGACCTGCTTCGGCAGGCGCTGTCCGATTATCTGGTCGAAGGTCCGGCGGAACGGTACCGGCTCGATTGGCCGGGCAAGCGGCAGGCGCTGCTCACCGCCAATACGCCGATCGACAAGACGCTGCGCCCGATGCGCGAAGAAAGCGTGGACTTCGACACCACGCGAAACCTGTTTATCGAAGGCGACAATCTCGATGCGCTGAAACTGTTGCAGGAGACCTATCTCGGCAAGGTCAAGATGATCTACATCGACCCGCCTTATAATACAGGAAAGGATTTCATCTATAAGGATAATTACACCAAGAGCCGCGACGATTATGAGGAGGAGAGCGGGCAGCGCGATGAAGAGGTTGGGCGTTTGGTCGCGAATCCGGAAAGCAGCGGGCGATATCATTCGGATTGGTTAAGCATGCTTTATCCGAGGCTAAAGCTAGCACGTAATCTGCTACGTGATGACGGATTGATATTTATAAGCATTGATGACGATGAAGTCGCAAATCTTAAGAAGCTGTGCGAGGAAGTATATGGTGAGAAAAACTTTGTTGCTATTTTCAGTTGGCAGAAAACTTCGACGCCGCCCAACCTTGGTAGCAAAATCAAAAGGTCTTATGAATATGTCGTATGCTTTCAGAAGCTAGAGTGCGGGCCACTCGTCGGTCTATCTAAGAGTAGCAAGAGTACTAACGGCCTTATGAACCAAAATAATCCCGTAGGCATTCTTGAATTCCCACCAATAACGACAGAAACGAAACTCAGAAATGGTTTGTATGCGGCCGGGAAATATGGGACAAAGTCATATGATATAGAATTATTGCAGGATACAAGAGTGGAGGGCGGCCTTTTCGTAGGGCCGGTCATTTTAAAAGGAAAGTTTAAGTGGAGCCAACCCTATCTGAACCAATCGATCGAAGCTGGTACCAGAATAACTATACAGACTATTGCATTTTCTCCTTCGTACGAAAAAAGCGAGTACGAGCCAGAAAAGCCTTGGAATGTGATAAATAAAAATTTTGGTGTTGGAACAAACGAGAACGCAAGTGACGAGTTAGATGATTTATTTCATCGTAACTTTTCGGAAAATCTTTATCCAAAGCCTGTGTCATTAATAAAATATCTCGCTTCAACCAATTTGAAGAAAGAAGATATATTTTTGGATTTTTTTGCAGGCTCGGCTACGTCTGCCCACGCGATTATTGAAATGAACGCACTGGACGAGGGGCGCCGTACTTTTTTCGCGGTGCAATTACCTGAGCAACCTGGCGGGCAATCGACAGCGGCATCGGTCGGGTATGAAAGTATTGCAGAGATTTCGAAGGAACGCATCCGTCGTGCGGGCGCTAAAATCGCCGAAGCAAACCCCCAACTCGAAGGCAAACTCGACACCGGTTTCCGCGCCTTCCGGATCGACAGTGGCAATTACATCGATACCAGCGTCACGCCCAAGCGGGCCACACAGGAAGCGCTCGCGGGCATGGTCAGCCATATCAAGGACGACCGGAGCGAAGAGGATTTGCTTTTCGGTGCGCTGCTGCGCTGGGGCGTCGATATCACATTGCCGATCGAGCAGCGCGAGTTGGCCGGGCGCACAGTCTGGCTGGTCGATGCGCCCGACGACGAAAGCGGTAAAGGTGCGGCCCTGACTGCTTGCTTCGCCAAACCCGGGAGCACCGGAAAGGGCGGGGTCGATACCGAACTGGCCGACGCCATAGCGAAGCTTGCCCCCTTGCGCGTCCTGTTCCGCGATGATGGTTTTGCCGACGACGCGACCAAGGAAAACGTCCACAGTCGTTTCAAGCAGCTCGCCCCCGATACCCAAGTCCGGGTGCTCTGAGCGCATGACCAAACAGATATTCAAGCCGCTCGATTATCAGGCCACCGCCGCGCAGGCGGTGGTCGATTGCTTTGCAGGGCAACCGCGCATCGAGGGTGTTTCCTATCAGTTGGACCCTGGCAAGGACGCGGCCTCTCAAGCCAGCATGTTCGAGGAAGGGCTCCGCAATGCGCCGATTGCGCCCGGCCTCGACGTGCTTGGCAATATCCGCGCAGTGCAGATGGCGCAGCACCTGCCCCCCTCCGGCGAGCTGGCGACCGGCAAGGCCGCGCCGGTCAATCTCGATGTCGAGATGGAGACCGGCACCGGCAAGACCTATGTCTATATCGACACCATGTACCGGCTCTATGCCGAATATGGCTGGTCGAAATTCATCATCATCGTGCCGAGCATCGCGATCCGCGAAGGGGTAAAGAAGACGCTGGAGGACACCGAGGGCTGGTTCCACTCGCTCTACAGCCACAAGATCCGGCACTTCGTGTACAATAGCGGCCAGCTCAACAAGCTCACTTCGTTCAGCGAGGACGGCGGGCTGCACTGCATGATCATCAATACGCAGGCCTTCACCGCCGATGTGCGCGCTGGTGATACCGGGCGCGGGGCGGGGCGGATCATTTTTGACACGCCCGACAGTTTCCAGAGCCGCCGCCCGATCGACGTGATCGCGGGCAATCGTCCGATTCTGATCCTCGACGAACCGCAGCGGATGGAAGGCGCGAAGACGCAGGCTGCGATGACGCACTTCCAGTCGCCGCTCGCCTTGCGTTTCTCGGCCACACACAAGACACGCTACAACCTCGTCCACCGGCTTGACGCGCTCGACGCGTACAATCGCAAGCTGGTGAAGAAGATTCAGGTGAAGGGGGTGACGACCAAGGGGCTGCCGGGCCTCGATGGCTATCTCTACCTGTCGAACTTCCGCACCTTCACCGATGGCCGCAAACCCGAAGCACGGGTGATGATCGAGCATGGCCTCAAGGGCGGACAGGTGAAGCGCAAGCCCGTCTGGCTTCGCGATGGCGACAAGCTGGAGGAGAAATCAGGCGGGCTGGTCGAATATGCGGGCTACACCGTCTCCAACATCGACGTGACCCAGCGGACAGTCGAATTCACCAATGGCGAGGTGCTGGAGGAAGGCCGCGTCACCGGCGACACCAGCGAAAACGCCGTGCGACGAGTGCAAATCCGCGAGACGATCCGCGCCCACTTCGAACGCGAGCGGCTGCTGCATGCGCGCGGGATCAAGGTGCTCTCGCTGTTCTTCATCGACGAAGTCGCGAAGTACCGCCTCTATGACGAGGACAGTCAGAAGCAGAACGGCCTCTACGCGCAGATGTTCGAAGAAGAATACCAGCGCGCGCTCGACGAGCTGAAGGAGCTCGACACCACCGATCAGGCGTGGCTGACCTACGTAAAGCGCGACCAGCCCCACGAGGTGCATGACGGCTATTTCTCGATCGACAAGAAAGGCCGCATGACCGACCCGACGGTCAACAAGACCGGTGACGAGAAGGGGGAGGCAAAGGACAAGTCATCCTATGACTTGATCCTGAAGAACAAGGGCCGCTTGCTGTCGCTCGATGAACCCAAACGTTTCATTTTCTCGCACTCAGCCTTGCGCGAAGGGTGGGACAATCCGAACGTCTTCACGATCTGCACGCTGAAGCAATCCGACCATGAAATCGGCAAACGGCAGGAGGTCGGCCGGGGCTTACGCATTAGTGTCGATTCTGAAGGCCATCGCACCGACGATGCAAGCATCGTGCATCAGATCAACGTCCTCACCGTCATCGCATCCGAGAGCTATGATGACTTCGCCAAAGCGCTCCAGGACGAAATGGCCGACGCGCTCAAGGGACGGCAGCGCGAAGCAACGGCGGCGTATTTCCAAACCCTCTCGATCACGACACCAGCGGGTCCTCAAGAGGTGACGCAGGCCGAAGCATCAGAACTCGAGTACTGGCTCATCGGCGAGCGCTATATTGATCCGGCGCGGCACATCACAGCGAAGTGGCACGAGCATCGCGATACCATCGCAGAGGCCGTTTCCTCTGGTGCATCGGGCAAGATCGAAGAGGCATCAACCGAAGCCCAGGCCGTATGGGCGAGCTTCCCCTACACCCTGCAAGAGCAGGCAGCTGAGTACGTGGCTTTGGTCGATACCGTATTCGACGAAACCGCGCTTCGCCGGATGACAGGCAATGGCCGCAAAACGGTCATGCCCGAAGTGCGCCGGAAGAACCTTGAAAAGGAAGCGTTCCTGGAGCTCTGGAACCGGATTAACCAAAAGGCGGTCTATTTCACCGACTTCGATACCGAGAAATTGATCGCGAGCGCCATAGCGCGGCTGGACAGTGACCTGACCGTTGACCGCCAACGGATCATCGTAACAGGCGCGGAACTAGGTACCGGCATTGGGGTAGAGGATGTTCGCAGCCGCTCCGCATTCCGCGAAGAACGATCGCGTTCCGAGTACCACGAGGACGCGGTTGAAAGCGAAGTTCGCTTCGACTTGATCGGCCAGCTCGCATCGCTAACGCGGCTAACCCGGCAGACCACAGGGCGCATCCTCACCGGCATCAATGCAAGCACCTTTGCGATGTTCGGACAGAACCCGGAGATGTTCCTGCGCAAGGCTGCTGAGCTGATCCGTCGCCAGAAGGTGGCCTTGGCTATCGAGTCCTTGCGTTATGAGAAGACGGGGCAGACCTACGACGTTTCGATCTTCGAGACCGACCGATACGAGATACCGTTGGAAGGCGCACTCGAGGCGTCGAACCACGTCTACAATTACGTAGCGGTCAACTCCATGAACGAGCGGAACTTCGCGCAGGAGTTGGAGGCGGCTGAGGAGGTGATCGTCTACGCTAAGCTGCCTCGTGGTTTCATGATCCCAACGCCGGGAGGAAGCTATAACCCTGACTGGGCTATCGCATTGGAGTTTGCTGGAGAGCGGCAAATCTACTTCGTTGCCGAAACCAAGGCTGACACGAGCACCGAGCAATTGAGATTGGCTGAGCTTCAAAGCACTGGCAGTGCCGAGCGGTATTTCCGCGATGTCTCGCCAGAGGTTCAATTCAAGAAGATCGAAGGATATGACGAGCTGCTAGAGGCTATTGGCTAGGCGAAGTTTATCGCCACTATTGCCTCTAGAGGCCTTGCTCGCGCTCCATCAGAAAAATTGTCACAAGTAGTTCCAAAAACAACGCTTAAAGTAACTGGTCACCGCGCGAAGGTATGGAAAACTGAGCACACCGTACCCGGAGATCCGGTGTTTGGGAGGCGAGGATTTCTGCGGGTTTCTGCAGCCATTTTGGCCTTCTGTCGCCAAGTAGTGTCATCTGATGTCACTCCGCGATCCGCAACTCACATGTGAGTTGTGCGACGCTAAGCCATTAATTTGACGTCTAAAAATAGCGTTTTCCTACAGGGGGCTCGCTGCCGTAGACTGATGTCAGTCGAGAGGGGTCATTGGGCCGAGGAGGGGCGGCCAAACGTCAGGTGACGCCGTGCGGTTTGCCCTTCAATGCTATGTCGACGAAGACCTTCATGCCCTTGTTAAAGCCGCTGCTGATGCAGCGCATATGAGCGTCAGCCAATGGCTGAAGCTCACTGTCATCGAGGCGCTCGAGCAGCCCGAGGACGAGGCGTTTCGCGATCAGGTTCTGGCCGATCTGCTGTTCACCAAGATCGCCCTCGACGGCTGGCTCCGCACACACAAGGACAAGGAACTGCGGGACCGCGTGGTGGTCACCTACCAACGACGCATTCGCGAATATCGCGAGCGCAAGGCAGCCACGCGTGCGGGGCGCTGAGCGATGCTTTCGGTTGCCAATGTGCGCTCGGCTGGCGGTGCTGCGAACTACTTCGCCAACGACAATTATTACACCAAGGCGGACGCTGATCGGTCCGGCATCTGGGTCGGTAAAGGTGCCGAACGGCTGGGTCTTTCAGGCACGGTCGAAGCCAAAGCGTTCGAGGCAATCCTGCGCGGCGAACTGCCCAATGGCGAACGTATCGGGCACCAGGGCCAGTATCACCGTGCCGGGACAGATCTGACCTTTTCACTGCCCAAGAGCTGGTCACTTCTGGCGCTCGTCGGCAAGGATCAGCGGATCATTGACGCGTACCGTTCAGCGGTCGTCGAAACGCTCCAATGGGCAGAGAAGAACGCCGCGCAATATCGCATCGAGAAGGGTGGCAAAGAACGGCTGCATGCCAGCGATAACCTGACCGTCGCGCTGTTCCAGCACGACACCAACCGCAACCAGGAACCGAACCTGCACTTCCACGCCGTCGTCGCCAACATGACGCAGGACAAGGATGGCAAGTGGAGAGCGCTGCGCAACGACAAGCTGTGGCAGCACAATACGCTGCTCAATGCCATGACAATGGCGCGCTTCCGGATCGAGGTCGAGAAGCTTGGCTACCGGATCGGTGCATTCGGAAAGCACGGTAACTTCGAAGCCAAGGGTATAGACCGTGACGCGGTGATGGCCTTCTCGACGCGGCGGCAGGAGGTGCTCGAAGCCCGACGCGGCGGCGGGCTCGAGGCGGGTGTGGTGGCGACGCTGGCGACCCGGCAGGCCAAACAAAGCGATGTCGATCGCGGTGCCTTGATGGCCCAATGGGAAGGACAGGCCTGGGATCAGAGGCTCGACCTTGAAGGCATGGTGCGCGACGCCAAGCTGCGTTCGCACGAGATGACTGTTGCGGCCACCAAGCGGGCGAATGATCGCCCCACTTTGCTTGAACGGGGCAAGGCAATGATCGCCAGCGTCGCCGAGCGAATGGGCATCAAGGAGGGCGATCCGCTCATTCCCAAGCGGCTCCATATGAAAGGCCGGGAAGAGATTGCGACGGCTCACGCGGTTGCATCGGCGGTGCGGCATTTGTCCGAACGAGAGGCGGCGTTTACGGCAACCGATCTCGCCAAGGCTGCGCTCGATTTCGGCCTGCCGACAACGATGAAGTCAGTCGAGAAGCGCATTGGCCAACTGGCCCAGCAGGGCGCGCTGTTGCGCGGGCGAGGCGCGCAGAAAGGGTGGCTGACGACATCCAATGCATTGACGCTCGAGACCCGCATGCTGGCCGAAATCGAGAAAGGGAACGGCGCAGTCCGTCCGATCCTCGATGCCGAGACCGCCGGGCCATATCTGCAAGCGTCGGCGGCTATCAACTACGGCATGAAACTAAACGCCGGTCAGGAAGCAGCAGGTCGGTTGATCCTCTCGTCAACCAATCGCGTAGTTGCCGTCCAGGGTGTGGCAGGGGGCGGCAAATCAAGCATGTTGCGGCCACTGAACCAGCTGCTGGAAGAGCACGGCAAGAGCGTGATCGGCCTCGGGGTCCAGAACACACTCGTCCGCATGCTGGAAAAGGATACCGGCATTCCGTCGATGACCCTGCACCGCTTTCTTGGACAGAATCGTAAGCTCCTCGATGGCTCGGCAGGCAAAGCCGACATCGCCGCTGCGCGCGAGGAATATCGCGACACTGTCCTCGTTCTCGATGAAGCCTCAATGGTCTCTACCCGCGACCAGGACCGGCTGATCCGGCTTGCCAATCTGCTAAAGGTCGAATCGCCTTGTGCTGATGGGTGACGAAAAGCAGTTGGGGGCTGTCGAAGCGGGCAAGCCCTTTGCTCTGGCGCAGCGCGCAGGGACCGAAACGGCGCGCATGGACCACAATCTTCGTGCGCGCTCTGATACCCTGAAGATGGCGCAGCAGGCGGCCCAGTCAGGCAAGACCAGCGATGCCCTCGAACATCTCAAGGATCACATCGTCGAGGTCCAGGAGAACAGCGCAATCGTTGCAGCGGAACGCTGGCTCTCCCTTTCGCCAGCAGAGCGCGAACGCACATCGATCTTTGCGGCAGGTCGTCGTTTGCGCTCCGAGATAAATGCCGCGGTTCAGACCGGGCTCGCCGCCAATGGCGAAATCGGACCAGCAAGCGCAAGGCTTGCGGTTCTGTCCCGTGTGAACGCGACCCGCGAGGAATTGCGCTACGCGCGCAATTACGCGCCGGGCATGGTGCTCGAAGTGGCGAGCCGCCAATCGCGGCATGGTCTTGGGCGCGGAAGCCATGAGGTCGCCGCTGTCGATACCGAGAAGGGTGTTGTTACGCTTCGCGATGAGCGAGGGCATTTGCGCCGCTTCGTGCCAGCGAGGTTGTCGGCGAAGGGCAGCGACCAAGCATTGCAGCTGTTCGAGAAGAAGGATCTCGATCTCTATACCGGGGACGCAATCCGTTGGACGGCGAGCGACCATAAACGCGGATTGATAAATGCAGACCGGGCAACAGTCACCGCGATCGATCAGGGCGGGGTGACGGTCATGAGCTCCAGCGGCATGGAGCATAAGCCGAAGCCGAACGATCCGATGCTGAAGCGGATCGACCTCGCCTACGCGCTCAACGCTCACATGGCGCAGGGCCTCACGGCAGATAAGGGCATTGCCGTGCTCGACAGCCGCGAGCGGCGACTGCTCTCGCAGCGCAATTTCCTCGTCACGATCACGCGATCTGCGAGACGAGCTCACGCTGATTGTCGACAACCGGGACAAGGTTCGGCGAGGGATTGCGACCAATCTGGGCGAGAAGACATCAGCCGCTGAAATCACCGAGCGACTTGGCCTAGCGGCAGCCAAGGGACAGCGCGCGGGTCAGATCCAAGCGGCTCAACAAAGAGCAGCAGGTCGAGCGAGAGAAGGCACCAGAGCTAGCCAAGGAGCGGATCAAGCCGTTCGAGATTGGCTTGTAGCGAAAGGGCATGAAAGGGCATGAAAGGGGGCCGATTGCGGACTGGCAGGTAGCGGCGGCAAGAATTAGAAAAACGGACATTGCCCAGCGACGTTTGAGCATTGCTGACGGCCAGACCGGAACAAGGTAGATGGGTTCTGTTGAGGCTTAACTCAGCGGCAGAGAGAGGTGGGCCTAGAGTGGAAAGCGGTGGCGAGGTGGGCGGCGAGACTGACTACGTGCTCAATCCAGCGTTCTGGCTGAACGGTCAGGCGCTTGGGTTCCCGGTTCAATTCGATTTGGTGTTAAAACATCTGCGTCAAGATATGCGCGACGACTGGTATTTTGACTGCCTACAGTATGACGACCTTTTCACGGATCCGACCGAGGCGAAGCGGATCATTATCTCGCTCTTGCAGGACTGGAACGGCGTGTATCGGGGTACCCGCAGTGTCGTAAGGAACATACCAAAGAAGGGATATGGCGAGCGCTACGGGCTCGAGACCGACTTCTTCGACCGCTTCGTTTACCAGGCGATCTGTACTTTCCTAATCCCATTCTTCGACCCGCTTCTCGGCCATCGGGTGCTAAGCTACCGCTACGAACCAGCGCCGCTTAATCCGAAATACCTATTCAAGAACAAGATTGACCGGTGGTTCACGTTCGAAGGCGTGACGCTGACATTTCGCAGATCGGGGCGACATCTGTTAGTCACCGACCTCAGCAACTTCTTCGAAAACGTCTCGCGCGAGCAGATCATCAAAGCGCTCGAAGAGGCGGTTCCAGATCTGGTGGCGACCGGGCCAGAAAAGCTGCAAATCCGCAACGCGATCGCCACTCTCGAAAGGTTGCTCAAGCAGTGGACGTTCAGCCGCGACCATGGTCTGCCTCAGAATCGCGACGCATCGGCCTTTTTGTCCAATATCCTTCTGTCATTTGTGGACAGGGAAATGACCAGGAAGGGCTATGACTATTACCGTTACGTCGACGACATCCGAATCATCGCCGATTCCGAGATGCACGCCCGGCGCGCTCTGCAAGACCTTATTCGGCAGCTGCGTAAGGTCGGTCTCAACATCAACGCCAAAAAAACAGAGATCCTCGCACCCGACGTCTCAAACGACAAAGTAGTCGAGTACTTCCCCTCTCAGGACAGCTCGACGATCGCGATCAATCAGATGTGGCAGTCTCGCAGCCGTCGCATCGTGACCCGATCGGTGACCTACATCTTCGAGATCCTGAGCCGATGCATCGCCGAGGGGGATTCGCAGACGCGGACTTTCCGCTTCGCGGTGAATCGGGTGGCAAAGATCGTGGATTCTGGCCTTTTCGATGTCGGCGACGCATTGTCGATCAACCTCCTCGACACGCTGTCGCGCTCGCTGTCTGATCATGCCGTCACGACTGACCAGTACTGCCGACTGATCGCCACATTGGATCGCGACGGGCGTTGCCTGCCAGCCCTTGAGGCCTTCCTCCTCGCGGAGGACGGGGCTATCCACGACTGGCAGAACTACAACATCTGGATGCTGCTCGCGGTGCGGCGGCACCGCTCCGATGATCTTGTAGCACTGGCAGACCGTAAACTTGGTGAGGACATGAAGTCGGGGGAGGCCGCCGCCATCCTGATCTGGCTCCGATGCGTCGACGAGAAGGCCCTCATCGAGAAGTGCTTGCAAGAATTCGCGACGCTTCCTTACCAAAACGCCCGCTACCTCCTCATCGCCTCATCGGTGCTAGACGAAGAGGCACGGCGTCCGCTCTACGGTCATGTTCCCGTCTGCTTGAAGGGGACCGGGCGCCGGGCCGAGCGTCACTGCAACCAAGACGGCCTTCCGTTCGCCGTGCGCGAGAGTACAGATCTCCTGAACCTCGTCGATGAGGTCAGCGGATATGGTTGACCTACTCTCCCGGCTGCTGCTCTTCATGAAGGACTTCACGGGGAGGGGAGCCGAACTCCTTCTACTGGTTCCAAGATGGGCAGATCGAGAAAACTGACGCCGCGAGCGTCGTCGAATATCCTGGGATCATCGTGTGCCACGACTTCTGGATGATCCGCGACGCACTGTTTGATTCGACGGGCAAGCTGCCTGACGCGATCGTCGACGTCGACGAGCTTCGTATCTCAATTAGCGGAATCCCTGAAGAACGACTCGCCCGCGAGAAGCGTGACGTCACGACGCATCTCGTGAAATACGGGGCCAATCAGGAGGTCTGCGAGGCCTACCAGAAGATGTTCAACAAGGGGATCCCCTTCGACGAAACGGTCGCTGCCGAGGCTGCGAAGGCGATCTCAGCGATGTACATTGACCTCTGCGCGCAGGCGTTCGCTGAGGGTGAATCTGATCGCTTCTTCTCCGTTGAGATGCCTGTCTATCGATTGCTACAACTCTCGATGTCGAACGGAATCTCTATTGATACGGAAGGGCTCTCGGACAAGCGGGCGCAGGCAGACCACGACTACTTTCTTTTTTTGAAGGACTATTCCGCGAAGCATGACATGCCGCTCGAAACGCCGAGAAGGCGCGCCATTGAGGCAAAGCTGCTTAAGGAGGGTTTCCAGCTGGACGAAGTGTCCGTCGAATATCTACTCGAGTTTGTACCTCATGAGCACAACTTCGGTGGCGACACCCTAGAGCTCCTTGCCCTCGATACGGCGCGCAAAGTGCTGGGCTCGCTCACACTGTCCACCGACAGCACGCGACCGGTGGTGGACGTGTTCGGCTCTCGCACATCGCGAGTGCAGCTCCGCAGTCCAAGTCTCCAGAACATACCGAAGCGCTATCGGTCGATCATCATCGCGCACAGTGGTGCTCAATTCGGGTACGTCGACTTCGACCAATTTGAAGTCGGGATCATGGCGGCTCTGTCCGGGGACGAGGAGCTCAAGAAGCTCTATGCAGCGGGTGACATGTATGAGCTCTTCGCGACTACGCACTTAGGTCTGGTGGGCAACCGGAAGGCCGCCAAACAGCTGTTCCTTTCCTATGCCTACGGGATGAGCCGCAAGGCGCTTGTGGACGCCGCCGTTACACTCGGTGTTGACAGACAGAAGGCAAAAGAGGCGTTTCGACTCTTCCAGCGTTACGAGAACTGGAAGAAAGAAGTGTGCATCGAGTTTCAGAGCACCGGCCGGGTGGCTACCGCCTTAGGCAACCACTACCGCCGAGACGGCAGAGGACAATTGTCCGGTAAAGAGCAGCGTTCGGTCGTGAGCCAAGTGGTCCAAGGCACGGCATCGCTGATATTTAAGCGCGCACTGCTGGCGGTCGCCTCCATCGAAGATGCGAGAGCCATCCTGCCGATGCACGACGCCCTGTTATTTGAGCACAGGCTCGCCGACACGCCGGCCCGCGTCGTCAAGGCCTTCGAAGGCATGATGACCGAAATTCTTGGCGGGCGGGTTGCCGGTAAGGCATCAATCAGCGACTTCTTCGAAAGTGAGCAAATTTCGTCTGCTCCACGTGAGAACGAAGTCTGACTAGTGCATAATTGAAATCATAGAACTTCTTGTCAGCTACCTTTAAAAATCGGGGGAATAAAAGAGCATGGTCGACGCCTATTACGACGACACGCGATATGTAGATGTCGAGCAAGCGCGTGTTTACTTCAACACACGACAGCCCGTTCCTCTTCATACAATTGGCCGGTTTCTCACGACCGTCGGTAGGGAAGTCGAGGAAGCTTACGGCGAGGGGTTTGTCGTCGAGCTCGAAGCCATCGAACAAGGCAGTATAGGTTTCATTTTCCGCAAGCTTCGTGAGTGGACGCAAGACGAAGACGATGACCGCGATCGAGATCGAGATCAGCGGCTCTTGGAACTCGCGGAAGCTGCGGAGGAACGCGATCGGCGCCTGCTTGAATTGGCTGAGCGTGCCGAACGGCGCGATGAACGCTCATTAGAGTTGGCAAAGCGTGCCGATCAGCGCGATGGCAAAATTCTCTTGGCGACTGTGATTGGCATCGCGCTGGCTGCGCCTTCCGCTGCAAAGGCAACGCTGGATTTATTGGAGTACGGCGAAGGGACGAGCGTCGTTATTGAACAGGACAAGGTCCGGCCTGAATTCATTCCCGCGCGCGAATTCGAGGATATTATCGAGGACGACCGAAGCGCACGCAACTCCGAGCGCGCGCGAGCAATCTTGCTCGAGGACCGCCGGATGCAGACCTACCTCGAAGAACATGCTTTCTTTGATCTCGCAGGCAAGATCATGCCGAGAAAGAAAGGCTTCTTCCGAACTGTGAAGGGTAATCAGTATCGAATCTTGAACCAGCCAGAGACCGCTCTCGTTGGCGCATTGGTTGTTATTCACGCTCGTGCCGAGCGCGACCAGAATGGCGAGATCGGCTTGAACATCCTCGATATTAGGTCGCTGGACGATGAGTAGTTTCACGCTGTTCTAACTCCTGAGCAGCGAGGCCAGAGCCGAATCCGCCAATCGCGCATCTCCAATAGCATCAACCTTAGTAGACGATGTCGGAGGGGGGCTTTGGCTTCACTGCATCGGGAGACAACTCTTGGAAGCTGCCTCAGCTTTCTGCTTTCGGGCAATCGCAGCTTATGTTGAAATGACCGAAATTGGGGCGCAAAGCCGCCGTGCTCATGAGAGTGCTTCTTTACCTTCCAACGCAGAAATCCGACCACTCGCGCATCAGCTCGCGTCGTTTGTCCAGGTAGTTGGTGCGGCGATAGGCGGCTTCCACTTTGTTGCTGACCGTGTGCGCTAGTGCCGCTTCCGCCACCTCGCCGGGATAGCTGGTCTTCTCGGCGGCCCAATCTCGGAACGCAGATCGAAAGCCGTGCACCGTGAAGGGCAGCTTCGCGTAACGCAGGATCTTGAGCAGCGTCATGTCGGACATCGGACGCAAGACGTTGCGACCGGGGAAGACCAGATCGCTGCATTCAGCGTAGTAAGGTCTGGCACGTTCGAGCACGTCGATTGCCGCATCGGTCAGCGGGACCACGTGTTCCTTTCCAACCTTCATCCGCTCCGCAGGGACAGTCCAGAGTTTTGCGTCCAGATTGATCTCCGCCCATTTAGCACCCCGCACTTCGCCCGATCGAGAGGCAGTCAGGATCAGGAACTCAAGCGCGAGCCGTGCGACACTCGTTCGCTTGTGCAGATGCTTCAAGAAAGTTGGGACATCCTCATAGGGCATCGCAGCGAAATGGCCGTCCTGCTTGGGCTGTCGTGGCAGGGCACGGCTCAGCGAGCGCATCGGCGCTTCGGTCGCGCGCATTCCGTTTGCGTATGCCCAATCCAGCACAACGCCTATCCGTTGCTTTACGCGGCGAGCCGTCTCTGGCTTTTCCAGCCAGAAATCGAGAAGCACTTCACGGATGAGCGGTCCCTCGATGTCGTTAACGAGTCTGTCGCCAAGCTTCGGGAAGGCATAGGTTTCGAGCGTCTTGATCCACTGATCCTGATGCTTGCCGTTCTTCCAGGTCGCTTTCTGCTCCGTGTGGACCTTCTCTGCAGCTGCCTTGAACGTTAGAATTTCGATTTTCTGGCGCTTGCGCTCTTCGATCGGATCAATGCCTCGCTGAATATCGCGGCGCATGTCGATCGCGAGTTCGCGGGCTTCAGCCAATGTAACTAAGTCTAGCGGCCCTAGGCCGATGTCCCTTCGGCGCCCGTTTATGGTCGCGCGCAGCACCCAATAGCCCTTTCTTGGGGCGGTGAGCAGCAGCGACAGGCCATCGCCATCCATGTAGCGGCCCGGTTTAGTGAGAGCTCGAATCTGAGCAGCGGAAAGTTTTCCCATAGCCATCCATCCTGGTTCTCTTCCCACATCTGCTCCCACAATGGTGGGTAGAAAGTGTGGGAAGGGTTAGAACAAAATAAGAACTAGAGATTCCGATGCAAGTCCGAAAAACCGCAGAATTCTGCGGCTTTCAGGGACTTTCTGGGATCTCTTGGGATGGTATAGGTGGCGGAGACGGAGGGATTCGAACCCTCGATACCCGGTACGGGTATGGTTCCTTAGCAGGGAACTGGTTTCAGCCACTCACCCACGTCTCCGCAACGCAACAATGGTCGCGAGCCGCGCGCTATAGTCGGGGAGCGCGGTAGCGGCAAGCATGATAGGCAATCTTTTTGCGCTGCCGACATGCGCGCCCGGTTGCGGCCCGGCACGGTTCTCATTGCCCGCGCTTCATCGCCCGGCATTCGGACGGTTCCCGTCGCGTTCAGGTGCGACAACCTAGCCCTTATTCATCCTGTCGCGTTTTCGATTCGGTTCGCCGCCGATCCCTTGTCGAAAACCGCCCGGAGGACTCTGCTCTCGCAGCGCGAGTTCCGTTGCACTGAAAGGCCGCGAGATGATCCATACCGCCCGTACTCCCCAATTCATCGGACTGGACCGCACCCCCGTTACGCCCAGCGCAAACCGTGCCGTGCAGCTGATAATCATGGCCTTGATGGCGTTTGCCATGGCGCTCGTCATGGTCGCACCGGCGGCTGCGCAAGGCGTCGAAACCTTCGACCCGGATGAAGCCTATCCGCAAACATCCACAGGCGGCGGGGCTATCGATGCTGATCTCGCCGATCCGCGCGTCGCCGCGCCCCAACGTGTGCCTGAACCCGCGCGCGTCCCTGTACAGAATCCTCCCGTGTCCGATCTCGCCATTGATTCCGATCCCGGCTTCAACGACGATTTCTCCGTCTATTCGCAGCCACCTTCGGAAAATCCCGACGGATCGGTCAGCTGGACCGATCCCGCCAACGGGGCCAGCGTCGGTTCTGCATCTGGCGAGACTGGCATCCCGATTCCAGAGCCCACCGCCGACACCTATGCCGAGGATGATCTGATCGGTGCTGCCGAAGGTGTGTTTGGCAAAGGCGCTGAAGGCCTCGCCCGGATGATAGAGGATTTGCTGGAAAAAGAAGGCAAGCCCAATGGATACATCGTCGGTCGCGAGGCGGGCGGGGCATTTGTTGTTGGTGCACGCTATGGTTCCGGCACGCTGCACCACAAGGTCGAGGGGCAGCAAAAGGTGTATTGGACTGGCCCTTCCATCGGGTTTGACGCGGGCGCAAACGCGGCCAATACCTTTGTGCTCGTTTACAATCTGTTCGACAGCGAAGACCTCTTCAGGCGCTATCCTGCCGGCGAGGGGCAGGCCTATTTTATCGGCGGTCTGCACGCGAGTTACATGCGGCGCGGGGATGTGGTGCTGATCCCGATCCGGCTGGGCGCGGGTGTGCGTCTGGGCGTCAATGCGGGCTATATGAGGTTCAGCAAGAAGCAGCGCTGGCTGCCATTCTGATCGTGCTTCGTCACCCCGCGCGCAATTGACGGTTGCAGCGCGGGCGCGGGCGCGGCATTCGCTGCAACCATGCTGAACCGACTCGAACCCCAATCGCCCGATGCCCTGCTTGCTCTTATCAAGATGCATGCTGCCGATGACCGCGCTGACAAGATCGACCTTGGCGTGGGCGTCTATCGCACGGGGCAGGGCGGAACGCCTGTCTTCGCCGCGATAAAGCAGGCGGAGCAGGTGTTGGTCGATACGCAGGATTCCAAAAGCTATCTTGGCCCGGAAGGGGACATGGGTTTCGTCAATGCGCTGATGCCCTATGTCTTCGGCGAAGATGCGACGATGGGCGGGCGGATCGCCGGAATGCAGACTCCAGGCGGCACCGGCGCGGTCCGGCTGGCGCTGGCGCTGGCGCAAAAGGCCGGGTTGAAACGCCTGCACATGGGCGTGCCAAGCTGGCCCAACCATGCGCAAATCGTTGCCGATCTGGGGCTTGAGCTCGTCCCATTTGACCATTCCAACCCCGATGGCACCGCCAATCGCGAAGCCGTGTTGGATGCCATCAAGGGCGCCGCTCCGGGCGAGGCTGTGTTGCTGCATGGCTGCTGTCACAATCCCACCGGTATCGATTACACTGGGGATGATTGGGCCGCGATCGGCGACGCGATTGCTGAGACCGGAATCTTCCCGATTATCGACACTGCGTATCAGGGGCTGGGGCAGGGCCTGGAGGAGGACGCCGCAGGAATGCGCAGCGTGCTGGCCAAGGTTCCCGAAGCCTTCGTCGCCTACAGTTGCGACAAGAATTTCGGGATGTACCGCGACCGTGTGGGCGCCTTTTATATTCTTGCGGAGGAAGCGGGGGCGCTCGACACGCCGTTTTCCAACGCCAACGCGCTGGCCCGCGCTTGCTGGTCAATGCCGCCCGATCACGGCGCGGCGGCGGTACGGCTGATCCTGCGCGATGGCACGATGACGAGCGTTTGGCTGGATGAACTGGACCAGATGCGCGCGCGAATGCGACAGGTGCGCGACCGGCTGGCCGAGGCAGGCACCGTCGGCAGCGTCGATCTGACACCGCTCGGCGGCCAGAACGGCCTGTTTTCCGTCCTCCCGCTGAGCAAGGAGCAGGTGGCGACCATGCGCGAGGATCATGGCATCTACATGGCTGGATCGGGTCGCATCAATATTGCCGGGCTGACGATGGACAATATCGACAAGTTCATCGCCGCGCTGGCGCAAGTCACCGGTTGAACTGGCGGAGGGCGCGGTATGGACCGGCAGCCTACCCTTGAAGGTGAGTCGGTCCTTCTGCGCCCCTTGCGCGACGACGACTGGGACGCGCTGTACGACATTGCAAGCGATCCGGCGGTGTGGGAACAGCACCCCTTCCACGACCGATGGAAAAAGGAAGTGTTCCGCGCTTTTTTTGACGATGCGCTGGCGAAAGGCGGGGCGCTGGCGGTGATCGACCGGGCGAGCGATGCGGTGATCGGAACGACCCGGTTTCAGGAATATAACCCCGAAGACGGTGGTTCAGTGGAGATCGGCTGGACGTTCCTGTCTCCGCGATGCTGGGGCAAGGGGGTCAACCGCGCGATGAAGCGGCTCATGCTGGCCTACGCTTTCCAGTCCGTCGCAAGGGTTGATTTTCGGGTGGGCGAGACGAATTACCGGTCCCGCATCGCGCTCGAAAACATCGGCGCACAGCGAACCGATCGTACCGAACTGGACCGCTATCAGGGCAAACGGGTGCTGCATCTGGTCTATGCGATCACAGCGGAGGAATTTGCCGTGGGGCCGCTGATGGGGAGTTAATGGAGCGTAGACGATGCCGCGACGAATTTAACGCAATGGCCATGCGAGATCATCACTGTCGTTCGCTCAAGCTCCCGCCAGGCCCTGCATCCGCTTCAGATATCGCGCCAGCACGTCGATCTCCAGATTGACCTCATCGCCTTCGCCAAGATTGCCCAGCGTCGTCACCGCGCCGGTGTGGGGAATGATGTTGAGTGCAAAGTCGCATTGCCCATCGGGGCGGTCGCGGATGTCGTTTACGGTCAGCGATACGCCGTCGACCGTGATCGAGCCTTTTTCCGCAATAAATGGGGCCATTTCACGGGGCGCGCGCACTGCAACGAACCAGCTGTCGCCGCGCTCATCGGCTTTCATCACCTGTCCCACGGCATCCACGTGACCGGTGACGATGTGCCCGCCCAGTTCATCGCCCATGCGCAGCGACGGCTCGATATTCAGGCGCGCGTCGGCCTCCCACATGCCCTTGCGTGTGCGCGATACGCTTTCGGCGGAGACGTCTACCTCGAACCAAGCATCGCCCTTGTCGCCCCCACGATCCACCACTGTCAGGCACACGCCCGAACACGCAATGGACGCGCCGATGTCGATGCGTGCCGGGTCCAGCGGAGCGGAGATGCGCGCGCGCAGGTCGCCGCGCTGGTCGGTCTGGGTGATGGTGCCGATGGCGGTGACGATGCCGGTGAACATGGGAGAGTTTTCCTTGGTCGAGGGTTATCGGTCGCGGGTGCGAAGGTAGGCGGTGAAGGTGTCGCTGCCAAGCTGGCGATGATCGACCTGGCGCCAGCGACCGTGCGCGGCGGCAAGGTTGGCAAGGCCCAGCGCGGCGACACTGCGCAGCCCATCTCCAATGAGGATGGGAGCGCGATACAAGTGCAGTTCGTCCACCAGATCAGCGGAAAGGAAGCTGGCGGCGGTGGCCGCGCCGCCCTCGATATATAGGTGCAGCACGTCCTGTAGCGCGGTGATCTGCGCAGGCGAGTTGATCACCCGCACGCCATCGGGCTGTACGCCTCTGGTCAGCACTATCCGGTCAGGACTGCGCGCAGCAAGACCGGACAGGCGCACATCGAGACGCGGTCGATCCGCCCGCCATGTGCTGCCGCCCACAAGGATTGCATCGTTCTGCGCGCGCATAGCATGGCAGTGCGCGCGGGCCATCTCGCCGGTGATCCACTGGCTGTTCCCGTCGGCGAGCGCAATGCACCCGTCGAGCGATTGCGCCAGTTTGAGCGTGACGTGAGGCCGCCCGGCACGTTTTGTCGAGAGGTATCCGGCAAGGCTGCGCGCGGATGGTTCATCCTCCAGAACGGAGACGGCGATGCGGGCTTCCTCCAGCCGCGCGATGCCTGTTCCGGCGGTGCGCGGATCGGGGTCTCGCTGACCGATAACAACGCGCGCTGGGGCCGCTTTGGCGACGATATCGGCGCAGGCCGGGCCTCGCGCCGATTGGTGCGCGCAAGGCTCCAGCGTCACATAAAGTGTTGCACCATGAGCCGCGCCGGGGGAGAGGCCTTCAAGCGCGTGCGCCTCGGCATGGGGGCGGCCGCTGGCTTGTGTCCAGCCGCGTGCGATCACGCAGCCAAAGCGCACAAGCAGGGCACCGACGCCGGGATTGGGGCGGCTGAGCGGGCGGGCGCGCGCGGCGAGCCGGGCCGCCGCCGCCATCCACTCGGCATCGCCGGGGGCATTGAAGCTTATGGCGCGTCTCGGGACTGGTCGGGGGTGGCTGGCTGCGCTGAAGACGGTGCTGTACTTACAGCCTGACTTTCGGCAAGGATCCGGGCGCGGCGCTCCGCTTCGGCTGTGTCTTCGGCGGCGCGGCGAGCCTGCGCTTCGGCGTCGATCTTCTCGACATCCATGCCAATCCCCTTGCCCAGAGCCTTGTAGATATCCTTCTTGCGCTGCGCGAGGTCTTGCTCGGCAGCCTTGCGAAGATCGGTCACTTCCTGATTGGCGGCATTGGAAGCGGCAATCTCCGCATCGGTCCGGGCCTCGTTCAGTGTGCTGATATAGGTGATCGTAGGTCGTTCGGGCGTGCGGTAATACACCTCGCCCGAAAGCCAGTAGTAAATCACCATCAACGGCATGGTGGAGACAAACAGGATCGGCCAACGCCACGGATTGGGCTTGCGGAACTCGGTCCAGAAATCGGCGATGCCGGTCTTGGGATTGAAACGTGATACGAAAGACATCAAGCTGATATAGTCGCGCCTTGGCCCCAACGCCAGAGGGTCCACGCAGCCTGATCAATGCCAGCCCTACTGATATTCGACCGTGATCGGCACGCGCCCGCGCAAGGCTCCCGATGCCTCGGTCTGAGCGCTGAGGACCAGCGTGCCCGAAAAGCGGAAGCTCAATTGCCCGTTCGCATCCAGCGTCGGCAGTGCGGGCAGATCGGTCACGAAATCGCGCAAGGTCGCCTGTCCGCCAGTCGCATCGCGCATGCTGACGGTGCCGGGCAAGATTATGCGCAGCGGCTCGAACGGCGCGCCGATCACGCTGGCGCGCCCGGTAATGGGCATTCCGCCCAGATCCTCCAGATCGCCGATCAGCCGTTTCTCGCCCGTCTCCAAATCCAGCAGCACCCGCCCGTCGCCGCGTTGCAGCACCACCACGCGGCCAAAATCGACATCGCTTTCAATGGTGACGTTCAGCACCTGACAGTTGCGTTTGTTGTTGTTCTTGGGCTTCTGATTGCCCACGCCGCGGCAGCCTGGCGGCAGGTAGCACTGATCGCAATTGCCCTGCGCCCACGCAGCCATCGGAACTGTGGGCACGGTAAGGCCGAGTGCGGCCACAAACAGGATTGCGGCTTTGAACATGATCGGATCTTAACCGGACAGGGTTAACGATTCCCTACGTAATTGGCGCAGGCGCCGCGAGTAAGGAGCTAGCCGAACGCGCTGTAAAGCGAGCGTCCGTTGGCCTTCAGCCAGCGATCCGCCGCCTTGATCTCACCTTCGAAAATGTCGCCCAGCAGCGCGTGGAACGCCGGGCTGTGATCGAAGTGGACGAGATGCGCGACCTCGTGCGCGACGACTGACCGGCGCACATGATCAGGGGCCTGCACCAGCCGCCAGTTGATGCGGATGCGGCGCTGGTCGGAGCAACTGCCCCAGCGTTTCTGCGCGCGGCTGAGCGCGATCGGCACCGGATCAAGCCGCGCGGCGGCGCAATAGTCCGCGGTATCGCCCTCGAACAGGGCCACCGCCTCGCGTTCCAGCCAGCGTTTCAGCCGGTTTTCAAGCCCTGATGCCGCGCCGCCGATGCGCAGCGCCTGTCCAACCGGGGTGGTGGAGAGGGCAGGTTGGCGCGGGCTTGTCTCGTCCCAGTCGATGCGAAGCGGCACGCCGCGATACATAACGGTGTCGCCCGGCCCCGGCGCGGTGCGCTGCGGAATGCGCGCATGTTGTCCGGCCAGCCAATCGGCGCGGGCATGGGCGAAGGCAATCGCTTCGCCCGCCGGTGCCCATCCGGGCAGTGTGATCCGAACCGCGCTGCCATCGGGGGCCAGCCGCAAGGTCAGCCGCCTGGCTGTCTTGTGGCGGCGCAGCACGATCGGCACGGTCATGCCGTTGAGCGTGATTTCGGACGCAAAGGGCGGGCGCTTCGCAGGCTTGCTCGCCCCTCTGGCCAGCCACTCGATCATGCCGCGGCGTTTCTCGATTTGTCTTTGGTGGACGCGATTTCCGGCGCGGCCAGATGATCGCGCCGGGCCGGTGCCCATTCGACGATGTGGTGCTCCAACGGCCCGGCCACGGTTTCGCTCACCACGCGGCCTGCCACCGAGACCCCCACGCGGGCCACCGCATCGCCGTCCCCGCAGATCAGGTAGTGCCACGAAGGTAGCGGGCGGCCAGCGGCCCGCACGCGATAGGCGCAGGTCGCGGGCAGCCATGGCACATCCTCCACAATCGCCAACGTCAGGCGCAGGCAATCGGGGACGAACGCCTTTCGATTGCGATAATCGCTGCATTGGGCGGTGCCAGTATCCAGCAATTTGCACGCGACATTGGTATGCTCGATTTCGCCCGTATCCGCGTCTTCTATCTTGTGCGTGCAGCAGCGCCCGCAGCCATCGCACAGTGCCTCCCACTCGGCGCGGTCGAGCTGTGCGAGGGGAAGCTCCCAGAACCGGTCGCGAAGCGCTATCGTACCCACTTTGCCAACTCTGCAGTGACGGGTTCCGCGCCCTGATCGGCAGGCAGCAGCGCAATCGGTTCGCCCTTGGGCCCGAACAGGATGACAGTGCGCGCGTGATCCATCAGATATACGCCCGGCGCGGTCTCATCCAGTTTCTTGTAATACACGGCAAAAGTCTTTGCTGCGGCCGCGATCTGTTCGGGCGTTCCGGTCAGGCCGATCAGATCATCGGAAAACGCGCCCGTAAACTCCGCGATCACTTCGGGAGTATCGCGTTCGGGATCGACCGAGATGAAGATCGGCTGCACCTTTGCCGCCAGTTGCGGTTCATCGGCGGCGAATTGCGCCAGTCCCTGTATCGTGCGCTGCACGTCTGTCGGGCAGACATCGGGGCAATAGGCGTAACCGAAATAGACGATGCGATACTTCCCGTCGAAATCGGCCCAGTGGACCGTTTGTCGCTGAGTATCCATCAGCTCGAACTCACCGCCAATCGTCGCACCTGCCAGCGGTGGTTCGACGGGCTGTGCGGGCTGCGCGTTGCACCCAGAAAGGGCAAGGCACATGGCAAAAGTCAGCGCCAGAGCGCGAAATCTTAAGGGGGTGTTGGCGTTCGTATTCATGCTCTGCTAACTGACCGGGAGGCAATGCCTCGTTTCGGGGCGTCTCATTTCAGGTTTATGTGACAGCAAATGCGGAAGGATCAAAGCGTGTTGGGTTTCGTTGTTCGCAAATTAGGGGTTGGCGGCGCGATTGCCAGTGCGGTTTTTCTGAGCGCACTTGCCGGGATCGCAACCGCGCCGGCGTCAGCACAATTATATTCCGAAGGGTTCGAATTTCTGAAAGCGGTCAAGGATCGTGATGGCGATGCGGTGACGCAAATGCTCAATCAGCCCGGAACGCAGGTAGTCAACACGCGTGACATCACCAGTGGCGACACTGGTCTGCACGTCGTGACCGAACGGCGCGACGTGCTCTGGATCCGGTTTCTGCTGCAGCGCGGCGCCAATCCCAACGTCCGCAACAAGCGGGGAATGACCGCGCTCCAGGTGGCCGCCACGCTCGGCTTTGTCGATGGGGTGGAAGAATTGATCAAGGGCGGCGCCGATGTCGAGGTGTCCGATGCGCAGGGCGAAACCCCGCTGATTACCGCTGTACACCAGCGCAACATTCCCCTGATTGCGCGGCTGCTGAAACAGGGCGCAAACCCCGACCGAAACGACAATTCGGGCCGGTCCGCGCGCGACTATGCCGAATTGCTGGCGTCTAACGATCAGATCATTGACGAATTCGCCGCGGCAGATGCAGATCGCGAAAACAAGGGAACAACGAAGCAATACGGGCCTTCTCTTTGATATGACCCATGACGCTCCCGATTACGCCGACATGACCCTGGACGAACTGCGCGTTGCGCTGGCTCCCGATATTGCCGCATCGGCGATTTTTGACGGGTGGAACGAGACCGCGCTGATTGCCGCGGCCGGAATGGCCGGGGTCGATGTTGATGTTGCGAAGCTGGCATTTCCGCAAAAGCCGCTGAATGGGCGCGCGATGGACATGATTGATGCCTGGGTGATGTCGGTCGATCAGGCGATGGAAGCTGAATGGCCCGCAGACCGGCTGGCCGAATTGAAAATCCGTGAGCGTATCCGCGAACTCGTGACATTCCGGCTGAAAGCGGTGGAGGACATTGATGAGGCTGTGAGGCGCGCCATGGCGATCATGGCGATGCCGCAGAATGTGCTGCGCGCCTTGCAAATGGGCTGGCGCTCTGCCGATATCATGTGGCGTCTGGCGGGCGACACCGCGACCGATTACAACCACTATACCAAACGCGCGATCCTGGCCGGGATTTACTCGGCAACACTCGCGTTCTTCATCAATGATGATAGCGACGGCAAACAGGCGACCTATGCGTTTCTCAATCGCCGGATCGACGGGGTGATGCGGTTTGAAAAGGCCAAGGCGAAACTGACCGGTGGCAACCGCGAACTACCCAGTCTCACGCGATTTCTTGGCCGATTGCGCTATCCCAGCCGGTAATACCCGCCGCCAACGTGCAAAAGCCATGCGGCAGGCCTCGCCTAGGCACGCCAACCTGTCCTAAAGTCCCTGCCAGCAGATTCGTTGCGCGATCATTTTGCGCGGCTCATTTATTGACACGGGAAGGATATTTGGATGGCAGGCTCGCTCAATAAGGTCATGCTGATCGGCAATCTGGGGGCAGACCCCGAAATCCGCAGCTTTCAGAACGGCGGCAAGGTTGCCAACCTGCGCATCGCGACCAGCGAAACGTGGAAGGACAAGAACACCGGAGAGCGGCAGGAGCGCACCGAGTGGCATACGGTCGCGATCTTTTCAGAAGGGCTGGTCGGCGTGGTCGAACGCTATCTGAAAAAAGGTGCGAAGGTTTACATCGAGGGCCAGCTTCAGACCCGCAAATGGCAGGACCAGCAAGGGCAAGACAAGTATTCCACTGAGGTCGTGATCCGCGGCCTGAATGGCTCGCTCACCATGCTCGACGGCGCGGGCGGCGGCGGAGGCGGAGGCGGTGGTGGCGGCCAGCGTAGCAGCGGATATGGCGGCGGTGGTTCTGGCAG
Source organism: uncultured Alphaproteobacteria bacterium (assembly GCA_963838365.1). GTDB lineage: Bacteria > Pseudomonadota > Alphaproteobacteria > Sphingomonadales > Sphingomonadaceae > Erythrobacter. The sequence continues at coordinate 503,659 of CAWIQR010000011.1, read as the reverse complement.
TGGTCAGGGTGGCGGCTCGGGCGGCGGCTGGAATCAGGGCGGCGGCGACACCGGCGGCGGTTCGGGCGGTGGCTCCGGCGGCTATGACGATCTGGACGATGACATTCCGTTCTGAGGAATTCGCCAAACCGGGCCACGACCATTACTCTGATTCTAGCTTTCGAGGATATAAGTCCATAATGGATCGAACTGATTTATTCGGCTCAGCTCACCAGGATTCCAAGTGATCAGCTGTGTACAATGGTAACCGGAGCGGTAACCTTCGTCGCCAGATAGCAATGACTGATTGTATTTAACTGATTTTTCATTCCAGCCGCCCAAACAGCCTCCATCAAAAAACCGGAGGTGTTTATGAAGAAATCAATTGTTGCGTCACTTGTTATGGCTACCGCATTTGTCGCGCCGGTAAATGCTCAGGACACTTATCACTGGCCTGCGGCCAATACCGAAACTGAAGTTCAGAAGTTCTATTTCTCCCGAGGCACCGAAGTTGCGTTGCAAACGACCCATCTGGTGTCGAGCAAGGATTTCAAGCCGGGAGATCGCGTTTACCTCGAAGTGGCAGAGCCCCTGATGTTTCGTGGGAAAACGATCATCCCCGCTGGTAGCAGGGTCCGCGCCGAAGTGGCAACAGTTCAGGAAAATGGCCATTTCGGCAAAAAGGGCAAGGTCGAAATTCGCGTCCTGTCGATGATGACCCCGCATGGCCCGGTGCGCTTGGCAGGCTCCGAGTATGACGAGGGAAAAAGCGGTGCGGTCGCATCGTTTGGCACGATGTTGTTTGTTTCGGGACTCGGTTTCATCATTAAAGGGACCAGCGGCTATATCGAGCCGGGTACCCCGGTAACGGCTCGTCTGGCAGAGGATTTGCAATTTTCCTACAATCCGGGAAGCCCCGCGCAGGCTATGAACGTTCGCGAAGCGTCGCCCGATCCCCAATTTGGCGCGGCGCCCGGATTTTCCTTCAGCAGCCAGTAGTTTCCAGCCAATATTCCCGGCGATGACAGGTTTGCGGCACAATGGTCGCAAGCCTGTCAGCCGGTCCAGTGATCGGGCGGAGCCGGTTGGGTACGCCGAAAGTGACCGAAAGCGGCACGCTTGGGCAAACGCGGATCAGCCGCCTTTGGTCAATCCCTTGAGCGCCGCCGCCAGCGGGCCTTCCTGTTCGCCCTCCGCCACGATCCCGGCCTTGCGGCGCACCTCGTCCGCGTCCGGCCCCTCGGCATAGGGATCGATGGCGAGACCAAGCGTTTGCGCCACCGCTTCGCCCAGGTCGATCATGTCGCCCGAATATTCGATTTCGTCGCAATCATCGGCGGTGAGGTCGAAGTCGATATCATCGTCCTCGCTCGGTATCAGGCTAGTGCTGCCTTCCTCGATAAAGCGCAGCACGACCGGTTCCTCGATTGCAATTTCGAAGTCTTCACCCGAAACTGCGCAGGCCTGCGTGATGCGGGCGCGCAGGTTGCCCTCGGCTCGAATGCCTTTCTGGCACTGCTCCATTTCGACCCAGGCGATCAACTCGTTTACAGATACGATCCCGAACCGTTCAGCCAGGGCCACACGTTCCCGCTCGTCCGCTTCGATCATCACGGCGCCGGCAGGCAGCGTCCGCGGTCTGACCACACGGGTCAGTTCAAATTCGTCTTGTCTTGATCCCAGCATTGCATTCACCAGATCCCACTAGCTTTGATAAGGTCTTCATCGCTGCGCCCGGAAAGGCGTTCACTAAGGGCAAGCAATTTGTCGGCGACCCCCGCCGCACATGCGGCCTCGTTTGCTCCTTCGCTAAAGGTAACATTGCGCGTGACAGCGCCGATCAGGCGGTCGCGATCCTTTGAGACCAGTGCGCTACGATAGGCACCCAGCCTACCGCCGAGCACGCTCATCAATTTGCCGATCCTCTTTCCCACGACCACATCGTTTACGCCAAACTCGCGCAATTGCCCATCCATGTCCTCGACAAAAAGTTCGGCGAGCAGCGCGCTCTCGGCGCGCATTTCGCTGGCTTCGATGCGGACCATGACGGTGCACAGGATGGCGGTGATAAGGTCGAATCGACCGCCTACGGTGTCTGCAACCTTGCAGTCGGCGTAGAAAGACGGTTCCCGCGCAAGTTCCACCACGCGGTGCCACAGCGGGCGGATTGCCTCGCGCGGATCGGGCGCCGTGCCGAGCAGACGGGAGATGAATGACATGGTTTGGCGATTCTTTCTGTTGCGCATGGTCTGAAGATACGTGATCCCTAACCGCAATTCCGCATTAGCCTGCACAATTTCTCTATAAAATGCTCATGCAATACATTCGCGATCAGGATCAAACGGTTCATTCCCAATTCAACCGCATTCGCGCAACCAGCCGCCTGTTACCGGTGCGCGCAGCGATGCAACATTGCAAGGCGCATGGCTTGGCACTAAGGCACCGGGTAGACGGATATTGCGGCGCTGACCACTCATGGCCACCCGCGGATGGATTGACAGGCAGGATGCACATGACGGGTTCGAACGCAGGGCGAACGGGGATTTCCCGTGCGGCAAAACTTACGTTGCTGGCGGGCGTGGTCCTGGCATTGGGCGCGTGCTCCTCAATCCGCGAATCGCGCGGTTACGTGACCGATCAGACACTGCTGAGCACTGTGCAGCCCGGCATCGACAACCAGCGCAGCGTTGAGGCGACGCTGGGCCGCCCGACCTTTTCCAGTCAGTATGGCGAACCGACGTGGTATTACGTTTCCAGCATTACAGGCCGCAAACCGTTCGTGCGTCCTCGCATTGAGACGCATGGCGTGCTGGCAGTGAAATTCGATGAGGCGGGCAATGTCGCATCGGTTGATCGGTCTGGCGTGGACAAGGTTGTCTACCTGCAACCCGAAGGCGACAAGACGCCGACGCTGGGCCGGGAACGCGGCTTCCTCGAAGATCTGTTCGGCAATATCGGCCAGGTCGGCGCGGGCGGTGGTCCCGGTGGACCGGGGCCGGGCGGACCCTGATCGCGAGCTGTTGCCCAATCCTGGCCGTATGACTTGAACGTTTTTGCGCGCGCGCCATATCCCCGGTCATGAACAGCGAACAGGCAAGCCACGGCCTTATCCAGTGGCACGGAACCACGATTATCGGCGTCAAGCGCGGCTCCAAAACCGTGATCGCCGGCGATGGACAGGTTTCCATGGGCAACACCGTGATGAAGCCGAATGCGCGCAAGGTCCGCCGGATCGGTGCGGCCGGGCCTGATGGCCAGCCAAAGGTAGTGGCCGGGTTCGCCGGAGCCACCGCCGATGCTTTCACCCTGTTCGAACGGCTTGAGACAAAGCTTGAACAGTTTTCAGGCCAGTTGATGCGCGCCGCAGTGGAACTTGCGAAGGACTGGCGCACCGACAAATATCTGCGCAATCTCGAAGCGTTGATGATCGTCGCTGACGCCGACACTCTGCTGGTGCTTACCGGCAATGGCGATGTGCTGGAACCTGCCGCGACCCACGATGCCGTGATCGCCGCGATCGGATCGGGCGGAAATTACGCGCTCGCCGCCGCGCGCGCTATCGCAGAATACGAGGACGACTGCAGAGTTGATCGCGCGCAAGGCAATGGCCGTTGCCGCCGACATCTGCGTCTTCACCAATGGCGAGGTTACGCTGGAAGTGGTGTGATGCGGTATCCTGCACGCTTCACTGACGCCTCATCCCTCTCTTTCTTCGGATAATCATGACAGACAATCTTACTCCCAAGGCTATCGTCGCCGCTCTCGATGAGCACATTATCGGCCAGCAGGACGCGAAGCGTGCGGTTGCCGTGGCGCTGCGCAATCGCTGGCGCCGTCAGCGGCTGGGACCGGAATTGCGCGACGAAGTGACGCCGAAAAACATCCTGATGATCGGCCCGACGGGCTGCGGCAAGACGGAAATCAGCCGCCGCCTGGCCAAGTTGGCAGAGGCACCGTTCATCAAGATCGAGGCGACCAAGTTCACTGAAGTCGGCTATGTCGGGCGCGATGTCGAACAGATCGCGCGTGATCTCGTCGAAGAAGCGATCCGGCTGGAAAAGGAACGCCGCCGCGAATCCGTGCGCGAGGCCGCATCAGAGGCTGCGATGGAGCGCTTGCTTGATGCGCTGGTCGGCCAGAGCGCGAGCGAGGCAACGCGCCAGTCCTTTCGCAACCGCATCACCGACAACTCGATGAACGAAACCGAGGTCGAGATTGAGATGGCCGAGGAACGCTCAATGCCCTTCGACATGGGCAATATGGGCGGCAATATGGGCATGATCGACCTCAGCGACATGATGGGCAAGGCGCTGGGTAAATCGCAGACCAAACGGCGCAAACTGCGCGTGCCCGATGCGTGGGACAAGCTGGTGGACGAGGAGGCGGATAAACGGCTGGACGATGACGATGTCGCCCAGACTGCGCTGCGCAATGCGGAAACCAACGGCATCGTGTTCCTTGACGAGATCGACAAGATTGCCGTTTCCGATGTGCGCGGTGGCAGTGTCAGCCGCGAAGGCGTGCAGCGCGATCTGCTGCCGCTGATCGAGGGGACGACGGTCGCGACCAAATACGGTCCGATGAAAACCGACCACGTGCTGTTCATCGCCAGCGGGGCGTTCCACGTGGCCAAGCCATCGGACATGCTGCCGGAATTGCAGGGCCGCCTGCCGATCCGCGTCAATTTGCGCGCGCTGACCGAGGAAGACTTCGTGCGCATTCTATCCGAAACGCGCGCCAATCTGGTGACGCAGTACAAGGCGCTGCTGAGCACGGAAAAGGTCGAACTGGACATCACGCCAGACGCCATTGCCGAAGTGGCACGGATTGCGGCGCAGGTGAATGACAGCGTCGAAAATATCGGCGCGCGCCGGTTGCAGACAGTGATGGAGAAATTGCTCGAAGAAATCAGTTACGAGGCGGAGGAATTGACCGACCAGACCATTACCATCGACGCGGCCTATGTCCGCGAAAAACTGGCCGGGTTGGCGGGTGATACTGATCTATCTAAATACATTCTTTGATAATTGAGAAACTTATCCTACCAAAGCGTCTGCTTTGAGGGATGAAATATGAAACCGGGCGCAGTCCGTGATCTGAAGGCGTTGATGCTGGGCCTGGACCCGAAGCTGGGCGACCGTGCCTGGATGTTCGTTCCGATGCCCGAAGGCGGACTGATCCCCGCCACCGCCTTCGCCATGATCCGCGAGGAAGAGGGACAGTGCGTCATCCTGCCCGCCACGGCTGGCCCGTATGTGACTGGGGAGGAAGATAGCCCGCGGCACTTTGCGCGCATCACCCTGCAGGTGCATTCCGATCTTGGCGCCGTGGGTCTGACCGCCGCCGTAGCGACCGCGCTCGCATCGTCGGGCGTGGCGTGCAACATTGTCGCCGGGTTGCATCACGATCACCTGTTCGTGCCATGGGACCGACGTGAGGACGCATTGCACCTGCTGGAAAAGCTCAGCCTTGACGCACGGCGATAATCTCGCCCGTTTTTTGAGTTTGATGCATGTCCACCCTTGAGGTGGCGGGCGTTGGGCGCTTTAACTGATAACAGACGAGATCGATGGGGACGCGAAGACAATGATCAGGAAATTTCTGCTTACTAGCTCTGCGGCAATTGCGATGGCGGCCAGCGCCCCCGCTTTTGCGGACGGCCATGAAGACGCCAGTTCAGCCGCGCCGCCAACGCTCTCCGCGCCTGAGATCGAATACACGCGTTGGCAGTTGGACAACGGGCTGACCGTGATCGCGCTGCCCGACAACACCACCGCCAACGTCACCACGTCGCTGTGGTACAATGTCGGGTCGAAGCACGATCCGGAAGGGCGATCGGGCTTTAGCCACCTGTTCGAACACATCCTCAGCCGCAAGACGGTCAACATGCCATACAACATGATCAACCAGCTGACGGAGGATGTAGGCGGGCAGCGGAACGCTTCCAATTGGGTTGATCGGACCAATTATTACGAGACGGTGCCGGCGGAATATCTCGAAACGATGCTGTGGACCCACCGCGAACGCATGGCGTTCCCCGTGGTCGATGCCGAAGTGTTCGAGAAGGAACGCTCCGTGGTGAAGGAGGAATTGCGCCAGCGCGTGCTCGCGCCGCCCTATGGCCGGTTTCAACGGTTCGTGATTCCCGAAAACGCCTTCGATGTGCTGCCGATGCGCAGGCCGGGGATCGGTTCGATCGATGATCTGGATTCTGCCACGCTGGATGATGCACGCGCGTTTCATCAGGCGTTTTACGGGCCGGACACCGCGACGCTGATCGTGGCGGGCAATTTCGATATGGCGAACTTGCGCACGTTGGTGGACCAGTATTTCGCCGATATCGCGCCACGCGAAAATCCGATCAGTTTGAAAATCACGCTCGACGAACCTGAGCGGACTGAGCCGCGCGCCATCACCGCCAGCGCGCCCAATGTCCCGCTTCCGGTGGTGGGCAATATCTGGAAAGCGCCCGGCGTGAACGATCCCGACGGGGCGGCGCTGGAACTGCTTTCGGCGATCATGTCCGGGGGCGAGAACAGCCGTCTTGATGAAGCGCTGGTGCGCAGCGGCAAGGCATTCAGCGCATCGCATTTTGCCTCGATGACGATGGATGGCGGTTATATCGCAAGTTACGCGCTGCTGAGCCCTGCGGGCGATGCGGATGAAGCGCGCGCGATCCTGGATGGCGAAATCGAGAAGGTGCGCACCGCGCCGGTGACCGAGGCCGAACTGATGGAGGCGAAGAACGAGATTTTCTCCAGCGCGCTGTCCCAACGCGAAACCGTGCGCGGCCGTGCGTTTGAACTGGGAGAGGCGCTGATGTCCACCGGCGATCCCGATGCAGCCGACATTCGGCTGAAACGGATTGCGGCGGTCACGGCGGCGGATATTCAACGTGTTGCGGCCAAATGGATGGACCCTCGCGGCGTTGTCCAGATGAGCTATATCGCGGGAGAGGAAGATCCCTCCGCCTATGCCAATCCTTATGAGCGGCCCGAATATGGCACCGTCCCGCCCGCCTCCGGAGAGCCGCGCGCGGTTTTGCCCGAAGCAGAGCGAATGTCCCCGCCCCCTCCGGGAGAGGCGCCTGCCGTGATGCGCTCCGACTTTGTCGAAACGCAGCTTTCCAATGGCATCCCGCTTGTCACCGCGCAGACCAGCAATGTGCCAATTTCAACCATCACGCTGGTTATGCCCGGAGGCGATGCGACCGACAGCATGGGCAAGGCTGGACTGGCGCAGATGGCCGCGAGCCTTGCCGACAATGGCACGGCAAACCGCAGCGCGACGCAAATCGCCGCCACGCTGGAGGCGCTGGGCGCAAGCATCAGCCTCAACAGCGGACGCGATGGCATCTATGCCAGCATCACCGCTCCCGATGTCAATCTGGCGGTGGCGGGCGAAGTGCTGGTCGATGTGGTCCGCAACGCCAATTATCCGGATGAAGAGGTTGAACGGGAGCGCAAACGGTTCCTCGATGGCTTCGCCTCGACGCTGAAAGATCCCGGAGCGCTGGCCGATCTGGTGTCGACGCGGGTGATGTACGGCGATGCGCCCTATGGCCGGGTTGGCAATCAGACCAGTCTTGCAGCGATCACGCGTGACGATCTGATGGCGCACCGGCAGCAATGGTGGCACCCCGCCAGCGCAAAACTGGTGGTGAGCGGCGGCATCGCACCTGATGCGGCGAAGGAACTGGTCGAAAACCTGTTCGGAGACTGGACCAGCGATGTGGCCGCTCCGCCCGCGATCAGCAACCCGGCTGGCAACGGCACCGAGCCGCGCACCGTGGTGATCGACATGCCTGATGCAGGGCAGGCGGCTGTGGTGGCCGGGGTTCGTGCGCTTTCCCGCTCTGACGAGGATTTTTACCGCCTGTGGCTCACCAACACCGTGCTGGGTTCCGGCTCCAACGGACGATTGTTCGAAGAGGTGCGGACGAAACGAGGGCTATCCTATGGCGCGTATTCACAGCTTGAACAAAGCCTCGATGCAAGCCTGCTGACCGCCAATGCGCAGACCAAGAACGAGACGGCGGACGAGGTTGCAGGCGTATTCTTCGAGCAGTTCAAGCTGATGGCAGATGCGCCGCTCGACGAGGAATTGTTGCAAAAGCGTCGCCTGTTCCTGTCGGGCGCGATTGCCCGCAGTCTGGAGACCAGCGGCGGATTCAACGGGCAGGTCGCAAATCTGATGCTGCGCGGGATCGCGCCGGGGGAGGCGTTCGCGATTGCCGAGCGGCTGGCCGGTGTGTCTGCCGATGACACCGTGCAGGTGGCGCAGAAATATCTCGCGGCAGACCGTGCCTCGCTGGTGATTGTGGGGGATGCCAAGCAGTTCCTCGATGATCTGAGGGCGATGCGCGGCGATGTCGAGGTGATCGCGGCGAGCGATCTGGATCTTGCGGCGAGTGATCTGCGCAAGACGGATGCGGAGGGTGCGGGGGAGTAAACCCGACACCCGGCACCCGCTTACTCCGCCGCCTCAACCTGCTCGCGATTTTCTTCGCTGGCTTGCCGCATCCACATTTCCGCGTACAGGCCGCGCTTTGCGAGCAACGCTGTGTGGGTGCCCGTTTCAACCAGCTCGCCGCCATCCAGTACCAGAATGCGGTCGGCGTCGGCAATCGTTGAGAGCCGGTGCGCAATCGCGATGGTGGTGCGACCGCGCGCCAGCCGTTTCAGCGTGCCGAGGATCTCCTGCTCGGTGCGGGTGTCCAGCGCGCTCGTCGCCTCGTCCAGCAGCAGGATCGGCGGATCCTTGACCAGCGTACGGGCGATCGCGACGCGCTGTTTCTCGCCGCCGGACAGTTTCAGTCCGCGTTCGCCCACCATGGTTTCAAACCTGTCTGGCAGCCGCTCGATCAGCGGCATCAGTGCAGCGTCGCGCGCGGCCTGTTCTATCATCGCAGTGTCCGCTGTCACGGCATCGGGCGCGCCATAGGCGATGTTGTAGCCCAGCGTATCGTTGAACAGCACGCTATCTTGCGGGACAATACCGATGGCCGCGCGCACGCTGTCCTGCCGGACCTGCGCGATATCCTGACCGTCGATCAGGATGCGCCCCGATCCCGGATCGTAAAAGCGGAACAGCAGCCGCCCAATCGTGCTCTTGCCCGCGCCCGAAGGGCCGACAATCGCCACGGTTTCCCCGGCTGCAACGGTGAAGCTGAGGCCGCGAAGGATCGTGCGTTCGGGTTCGTAACCGAATGTCACATCGTCGAACCGGATCGAGGGTTGCGCAACGGCCAGCGCGGGCGCGCCGGGCGCATCGCGCACTTCGACATCGGTATCGATCATGCGGAACATTTCGGCCATGTCGACCAGCCCCTGTCGGATGGAACGATACACCCAGCCCAGCAGATCGAGCGGGCGGAACAGCTGCATCAGGAACGTGTTGACCAGCACCAGATCGCCCACGCTCAACAGCCCGCGGCTCCATCCCCACACGGTGTAGGCCATCGCGCCTGCCATCAGTAGGTTGGTGATCGCGGATTGCACGATGTTAAGAAGGCCCAGCGAGTTCTCGGATTTGATCGCGGCCTCGGCATAGGCACGCGCCGAGCGGGAATAACGCTGTTCCTCACGCGCTTCGGCGCCGAAATACTTCACCGTCTCAAAATTCAGCAACGAATCCACCGCCCGGTGCAGCGCCTGCCCGTCCAGATCGTTCATCTCGCGCCGCAATTTGGTGCGCCATTCAGTCATCCATCGCGTGACTGCGATATAGGAAACCACGGTGATGGCGGTCGCCAGCACCAGCTCTATCCCGAACTTCAGGTAGAAGATCACGCCCACCGCGATCAGCTCGATGATGGTCGGGGCAATGTTGAACAGCAGGAAATACAGCATCATGCCGATGCTTTTCGTGCCGCGTTCGATAACCTTGGTCACTTCGCCCGTTCGGCGCGAGAGGTGGAACCTCAGCGACAGGCGATGGAGGTGGTGAAAGACGCTTTCGGCAAGGCTCAGCGTTGCGTGCTGCTCCACCCGCTCAAATGCCATGTTGCGCAGATTGTCGAACACCACGCTGCCAAACCGGCCCAGCCCATAGGCCGCGACGAGGGCAAAGGCGACCAGCGCGCTCTCCGCGACAACCCCGCTTTGCGACATGGTGTCGACCGCCTGGCTATAGGCAAAGGGCAGAGCGAGCGTCACTGCCTTTGCCAGCAGAACAAACAGCATCGCCACCACGATCCGGCGCCGGAGGGGCCAGTCGCCCTCCGGCCACAGATAGGGCAAGAACCGCCGCAGCGTTGTCCAGCCTTCGGCGTCGTTCAGCTGCCTGTCGGCGGAGGTGATGGTATCGGGAGGCATCGCGCCCTGCCATGTGGGCGTAGCGAACCCTTATGGCAAGCGGCGCGGAAAAGGCTGCCCCGTACTTACTGGACCGGAATGCGAACGCCCGGCTGTCGCGCGCGGCGCAATTCACGCGCCACATCGCGCGGCACGTCGAACAGGATGCGCTGGTTGGAAAAGTCGATCGCCACCCGGTCAAACATCTTGAGATGCTCCATCCCCAGCGCCAGCACCGGCGTATCGTGCAGTCCCAGCGCCTCGAATGCGGGGGCATCAGCAAAGGTCAGCGGGACATTGCGCAGCGACAGCCCCTGAATGGTCAGCGAGCGGACATAGGATAATTGCCCTATCATGCTCACCCCGTTGACATCGGTGGTGGTGACTTCCTGCTGGCGTTTTGCCCGCAGTTTGTCTCGCAGGGCGTGGTTGGCAAGGCTGGCCTGCGCCCCGGTGTCGATGATGACAACGGCCTTCACCCCTTCGACCATGGCATCGGTGATGAGCAGCTGGCCCAGTTCCTGTTTGGCGCGTACGATAATTTCGAACCCGCGATTGGAAACTTTGAGGTTGCTTACGTTCTCCACCGCGATGCTTTCTTCGCGAAAGTCGATGAGGACGCGGAAGTCCTGCAGCGAATCCAGGCCGATGATCCCGTCCGCGCCCACATGCGTCCGATAAAGCACGGGGGAGACCAGATCGTAGATATCGTGGCTGCCAACAGTCAGATGGTCCACCTCGACAATATCGACCGGTCGACTGCTCGCCATCCCCACCAATGTCGCGGTGCCGCGAGGAGTGAGCCCCAGAGAGGCATTGATTTCATGCGTGACGGCGGTGGCCTGACTGCCGGTGTCGATCATGAAGTTGTAAGGCCCGCTGCCATCGATCATGACCGGCACGGTGAGGCGGTTGTAGCGTTCCGCATCGAGAGCAATAACTTCCGTCGCGGGGTCGGTGAGGCTGGGGGCGACGGATTGTTCGACCGCGCCCGGTACAGGCTCAACCAGAACGGCGGCGGCGCTGTCCGCGGCAATCGGAGGGGCGAGGCCCAGCGAAATCGCGGTCGCAGGGGCACCCAGCGCCCCGGCCAGATGGAGGATATTTGCCAGCATGTTGTCGATCCCGTCGCGGTTGGCGCATGTGTCTTGGCACGTGCGCGAGTGATTTGATCATATCAGAGATCGCGGCGCTTGCCCAACGGCCTGCGCATTCGCGCGCCGGACACAAGCAGGACACACGGGGAGCACACCGGGACCACACGCTGTGCGCGCGGTGAACAGAAATGCTTAACCGGAATGCGATAGGGCGCGAAGGCATATGAAACAGACCGCACTCAGGATTGCCGAAAAGGTCGCCGCTGGCGTTGGCTACGATAAAACGCATGTGACCCGCACCGTCGCCTATCGCGCGGTCGATGCGTTTCTCGATACGCTGCCGACTGGCCGGATGGACGCGCTTGAGATTGCGGCGGGCTGGAAGTGGCGCAGTCGCAACTGGGCAAGCTATACCGAAATGAACTGGCCCGAACACGACATATGCAACGATGTGCTGGACCGGCAGTTCGACATCGCGATTGCGGACAATGTTTGGGAACATCTGCTGCATCCGTACCGCGCGGCGGGCCATGTGCTGCAAATGCTCAAGCCCGGCGGGATATTCATCAACATCACCCCATTCCTGATCCGGCGTCACCCGATCCCGCATGACTGCACCCGCTGGACGGAGTTGGGAATGCGGCACTTTCTGGGCGACGTCGGCTTCGATCCCGAAACGGTCGAAACCGGCAGCTGGGGCAACCGCGCGGCGGTGAAGGCAAACTTCAACCGCTGGGCGCGCACCGGCTGGAAACGAAGCCTGCCCAATGAGCCGGACTTTCCCGTTACCGTATGGGCGACCGCGCGAAAGCCCGGCTGATGTTAAGCCACGGCGCGCGACCCAAAGCACGCATAGTAGTGCTGGCGCATAATGAAGAACGCCGCATCGCCGCCTGCCTGCGCAGCCTGCCGTTGCATGAGCCGGGCTTTGAAACGCATGTGGTGGTGAATGGCAGCACGGATCGCACCGCTGATATCGCGCGCAATTTCGCTGAGCAAAGCGACCGTATCCACGTTCACGAATACGCCGAGGGCGGAAAGTCGCGGAGCTGGAACCGCTTTGTCCTTGATGAAGCGTCACCAGCGCATGCGCTCGTGTTCGTCGATGGCGATGCAGCAATAACGCCCGGCTCAATTCCCGCGCTGCTCGCGACGCTTGCGGAGCACCACGATGCAAACGCCGCCGCCGGTCTGCCCCGCAACGGGCGCGGGGCGGAGCATTATCGCGCCGCCATGATCCGTGACCACGGCCTGTTCGGCGATCTGTATGCCCTGCGCGGAAGCTTTGTGGACCGGATGCGTGCCAACGGTATTCGCCTGCCCGATGATTTGATCGGCGATGACAGCCTGATTGGCGCGCTGGCCAAGACCGACCTTGCGAACGAGGATGACTGGCGCGACGCGCGGATCATGCCGTGCGAAGGTGCGGGCTTTCTGTGTGAGCCTACGCAGGCCTCGCTCGCCTCCATCCGGGGGCAATACGCGCGGATGATCAATTATTCGGTGCGCCATTATCAGAACCGCATCGTCACCCACATCATGCGCGGGCCGGGGCCGGATGCCTTGCCGCGCACCATGGCCAGCCTTTATCGCGAATGGCTCCCGCGCTTTTCCGCGCGCCGGCATCCGGTGTGGTGGTGGATCGACCGTCAGGCGCTCAGGCGGATGGCGGCGCGGACTGAGTGATCTGTGCCACTGGCACAGTCGCGACGTTCGCAGGGCGCAGCATCCGCCAAGCATCTTTGACCGTCTGCGGCCAGACGAACCAGAATGTCGCTCCATATACAGCCGCGCCGACAAACCCGTTCCACGCCAGTTCGAGCAGCGGCGAACCGATGGCCGCATAACGTTGAGCCGCCAGCACCGCGATTGTCATCACGCCGCAGGCCACCGCAATCGGGGCAAGCTCCCGCGCCAGCGTCACCGGCCCAAGTCCGATGCGCGGCAAGGTCACTGCCAGCGTGATCGCGCACAGCACCGGCGCGGCCAACCACCAGGCGTGAACCAGCCCCATCGCGGCATTGTCTGTCACCGCGCCAACCACGCCCGCCCCCCACAGGAACGCCATTGGCATGATGATCGCGCCGCATACACTCGTGAACAGATAGACGCGCGGGCGGCCCATTGCGTTCGTCACTGGGGAGCAGATCAGATGCAGCGCAAACACCGGCATCACCAGCGCCAGCCCGCCGACCATGGGGATGATTCCGGCCCACTTCTCACCGAAGATGGTCAGCACCGCCGACTCGCTGGTCAGGGCGATGCCGAAATAGATCGGCGCGGTCACG
>CAWIQR010000011.1:0-485000 GCA_963838365.1 uncultured Alphaproteobacteria bacterium | reverse complement strand
GGATGAAGCCGAAGGGTAACCGACGGTGGACATATCGGAAGTGCGAATGCTGACATGAGTAGCGATAAAGAGGGTGAGATACCCTCTCGCCGAAAGACCAAGGGTTCCTGCTCAACGCTAATCGGAGCAGGGTTAGCCGGCCCCTAAGACGAGCCCGAAGGGGGTAGTCGATGGGAACCACGTAAATATTCGTGGGCCTGAAGATGTGTGACGGATCGTGGAAGTTGTTCTCACTTATTGGATTGTGAGGGCGGCCAAGCGGTTCCAGGAAATAGCCTCTTCATATAGACCGTACCCGAAACCGACACAGGTGGTCAGGTAGAGTATACCAAGGCGTTTGAGAGAAGTATCCTGAAGGAACTCGGCAAATTGCCTCCGTACCTTCGGAAGAAGGAGGCCCCATCTTAAGGCAACTTTTGGTGGGGGGCACAGGCCAGGGGGTAGCGACTGTTTATCAAAAACACAGGACTCTGCTAAGTCGGCTTCAAGACGACGTATAGGGTCTGACGCCTGCCCGGTGCTGGAAGGTTAAGAGGAGGAGTGCAAGCTCCGAATTGAAGCCCCAGTAAACGGCGGCCGTAACTATAACGGTCCTAAGGTAGCGAAATTCCTTGTCGGGTAAGTTCCGACCTGCACGAATGGCGTAACGACTTCCCCACTGTCTCCAGGATATGCTCAGCGAAATTGAATTCTCCGTGAAGATGCGGAGTACCCGCGGTTAGACGGAAAGACCCCGTGCACCTTTACTGCAGCTTCAGAGTGGCATTAGGAAAGAGTTGTGTAGCATAGGTGGGAGGCTTTGAAACTTGGGCGCCAGTCCAAGTGGAGCCATAGGTGAAATACCACCCTGCTGTTTTCTGATGTCTAACTAACTACCGTTATCCGGTAGTAGGACCCTCTGTGGCGGGTAGTTTGACTGGGGCGGTCGCCTCCTAAAGAGTAACGGAGGCGCGCGATGGTAGGCTCAGGCCGGTTGGAAACCGGCTGCGAGAGTGCAATGGCATAAGCCTGCCTGACTGCGAGACCGACAGGTCGAGCAGAGACGAAAGTCGGTCATAGTGATCCGGTGGTCCCTCGTGGAAGGGCCATCGCTCAACGGATAAAAGGTACGCCGGGGATAACAGGCTGATGATTCCCAAGAGCTCATATCGACGGAATCGTTTGGCACCTCGATGTCGGCTCATCACATCCTGGGGCTGGAGCAGGTCCCAAGGGTTTGGCTGTTCGCCAATTAAAGTGGTACGTGAGCTGGGTTCAGAACGTCGCGAGACAGTTTGGTCCCTATCTGCCGTGGGCGTCGATACTTGAAAGGAGTTGCCCCTAGTACGAGAGGACCGGGGTGAACATACCTCTGGTGTACCAGTCATGCCGCCAGGCGTGCCGCTGGGTAGCTATGTATGGACGGGATAACCGCTGAAAGCATCTAAGCGGGAAGCCTCCCTTAAGATTAGGTATCTTCGAACCGTCATAGACCATGACGTTGATAGGCTGGGTGTGGAAGCGCAGTAATGCGTGAAGCTAACCAGTCCTAATAGTTCAAATCGCGCTTGAGAGTTCGCACTGTCAACGACAGGCCTGCCGTTATCGGTTGGTCAGTCTGCGGTGGAGGAATTCTCCAGCCAGATACGCCCTAATACCACTCTCTTGTAGAGTGTTGCATCGATTTAAACCCGCACATCTGACAGGCCCCATTGCTTGGTGGCCATAGCGTCTGTGACCCACCCGATCCCATCTCGAACTCGGCCGTGAAACCAGACAGCGCCGATGGTACTATGCCTTAAGGTATGGAAGAGTAGGTCGCCGCCAGGCATTGAAGCTTGTCAGGAGTACGGGGAAAAACCCATTCATAAGTCAAAGGGCTGACCCCAAACCGGGCAGCCCTTTTGGCGTCTTTGCGCTCTGCGTTACTGCAAGTGGCGTTTGGATGTAGGCTAGGTGACGCGGGATGGAGCAGTCCGGTAGCTCGTCAGGCTCATAACCTGAAGGTCGTTGGTTCAAATCCAACTCCCGCAACCAGCCCATCATCATAGCCGACAATCACGCCCCACTGGCAACAGCGGGGCGTTTTTTTCGTGTCAGGTCATGTGATTGGTCGGAGTGGCAGAGCGTCCTCACCTTCAGACCAGCTAGATCCAGAAACCCGTTTGTCTGACGCTCTTCGCATGAGTGGGATTGCGCGGTCCGGGCTGAGCGCGGGATCGGCGAACCAATCACAGCCTGCTCCCTAGATGCTGTTTCTGAGACCCCTTCGCCCACTGTATCGCCACAAGTGGCTATTGGGCTTGGCAGTCGCCGCAGGGCATTCCTGAATAACATCGTACGCGCTAACGATTGCATCGTTATTCACGAAGCGGCCTGCCGATTGCGTAAACCCGCATTGGGTGCAGCGAATGCCTCCACGCGGATTGCAATCGTCGCGCTCTGAACAACAGCATCTCGCTCTGGATTGGATTTGTGCGGTCATGGAAAAGCAAAGCGAGTAGCGACTGCACTACCAGGCAGCTTGGGATCTCCCGCAATTCAATCATCCCATTTGCCGCATCATCGGGGTGTGATCGACACCGGGCACCGGCGGGCCGGGCCAGTACCAAACCAACGCAGATAGGCCGAGCCAGGTCGTGAACATCAGTAAATAGGGCCAGCGGCGGGGCAACAAATGAGCAACCACCAGCGTTGCGGTCGCGGTCCCGGCCAAGGCCAGCAGGACCGCACTGGCCGCAAGTGTGCCGGTCCCGGTCAGTGACGTCTGGATCGCGACGTTGGCCCATTGTGCTGGCAAAAGGACCAGCAGCCATTGCGGCAGCGTGTTCGGCATGGCCGCGGCGGTGATGAGTATCGCAGCCTCGCCAAAAACCACGAACAGAGCGATCCACCAGCCCTTGTCAAATGCGCTGCGTGCGAACAGGGCGCCCCGCGCAGCGAAGCTGAAGGTGGCAACGATAACGGCCAAGCCGGTGGAAAGCGGATGCGGCAATGGCGGCATTCCCAATGCGCGCGCCAGAACGATCAGGCACGCTCCATTCACCAGCGCCAGAAAGACACCTAACCAGAGGCGGCCGGCAGCCGCAGCCGCGATCATACCAGTCCCCATCAGGGCGAGCGCCAGTATTGGACTGCCAGCCAAGGCGAGCTGTGCAGGCCTATCGGCAAGCATCAGTATCGCCACGACAGGAGCGGCAACGCCGACCAGTGCGACCGCGAGCCAAGCCAGACGATACTGTACAAGGGGTCGGGCAGAGGGCCGGGCAGGCGATTGAGTATTCGTCAAAAGTTCCATCGGACACTAAGTGGCCGAAAGGTCTCCGATTGTCGAACGAACCTCGTGCAGGAGGGCACGAAAACTATTCTGCTTGAGCTTTGGTGGCACTTGCCCGAACAACAAGGCTGGCTTGCCTCCTTGAGGCGCTTGAGCAAGTGACGGGGGATCTTATGACGATGCGGCGATGCGTACGCCTGGGGGCACTTCTACTAACATTGTCGTTGCCGGTGGCGACGCTCAGCGCCCAGGCGACGCCGGTGGAGGTGGTCGCGCCCGGTGGCGAAACCGGGCTGGTGCCGGTTCGCACCGATGCTGCCAAGGGACGCATTCTCATAACCCTGCCTGCGCCTGCACCGGATGGCGTATCGCTGCGGCTGCTATACAGCACCGCGCTGAAGACCGGTCTCGGCTCAGCGCCGCTAAGCCTTGATCGCGGGCGGATAGGCAACACTCAGCTTATCGCCTTCCGCAGGATCGGCGGCAAAATTGCCGTGCAATTCGAAAACCCCCGGTTCCGCGCCAGCACTGGCGAAGCTGCGCAGCAAAGTGCGGTTGCCGGCGATTTCGGGATCTCGACCGTTTGGCTGACGGAGATAGCCGAGGCGCTGGGCGATGGGCGGCTTGTTATCGACATCGCCCCGTTCCTCGCGCTTGACACACTCGGCGTTGCCGCCTCGCTCAATCAGGAGCAGGATGTGCTGGGCGTTGGATCGGCAAACGCGATTGCCGGGCAGGGTTTTCGGCTGGAGGACAAGCTGAGCCTCGCCGATCCCGCTTCGGTGCGTCTGTTTCCCGACAATCTGGAGGTGGACGCCATCCAGACATTCGTCTCCGACAAGCCGGGGGCCGAAATCGAAAACATTGTGCCTGACCCGAAGAAAGTCACGCTGACCGTCCACCACAGTTTTGTGCGGCTGCCCGAACCCGGCTTTGTGCCACGTCAGTTCGATCCCCGAATGGGCGGCTTCTCGACTCAGGCGGTGGACTTTTCTGCGCCGCTGGGCGCGCCGGTGGTGATTGATCTGGCCAACCGGTTCCGACTGGAAAAGCTCGATCCCACCGCTCCGCGTTCGCGGGTTAAACAGCCAATTATCTTCTATCTCGATCGCAATACGCCCGAACCGATCCGTTCATCGCTGCTTGAGGGGATCGGCTGGTGGGGCGATGCGTTTGATCAGGCCGGATTTGTCGATGCGTTCAGAGTGGAGATGCTGCCCGAAGGGGCCGATCCGCTCGATGCGCGCTACAACATGGTGAACTGGGTGGACCGGGCGACGCGCGGATGGGCCTATGGCCAGCAGATCGTCGATCCGCGCACGGGAGAGATTGTGAAGGGCATGGTGGTCCTGGGTTCCTTGCGGGCGCGGCAGGACATCCAGATATTTCAGGCGCTGGTCGGTGCGGCGGAACTGAACAGCGGCGGACCCAACGATCCAGTGAAGGTCGCGCTCGACCGTATGGCCCAGCTTGGCGCGCACGAAGTTGGGCACACGCTTGGCTTTTCGCATAACTTTGCCGCCAGCACACAAGGCCGCGCTTCGGTGATGGACTATCCCCCGCCGCGGATCGGACTTGTGGACGGAAAGCCCGATCTGTCGGATGCTTACGCCAAGGGCATCGGTTCGTGGGATACAGCGACCGTGCGCTGGCTTTATGCCAATGCCGATGAGCGCGAGACGGCCGAGGCCGCGGCGCAGTTCCGCTATGTACAGGACGATAACGCCCGCGCCGCCGATACGGCTTACGTCTGGGGTGGCTTGTGGGATGACGGCGCCGATCCGGCGGCGGAGCTGACCCGGCTGATGGAAGTGCGCAGCGTCGCGCTGTCGCGCTTTGGGCTGGATGCGCTGAGCCCCGGCGAGCCGGTGGCGAACCTGCGTCGCCGGTTTGTGCCGCTATGGCTGCTGCACCGGTATCAACTGGTCGCGGCTGCCAAGTCTATCGGCGGGGCTGAATTTACCTATGCCGTCAATGGCGGCGGGCGCGAGGCGGCAATACCGGTTGCCCCCGCACAGCAACGCGCGGCGCTGGAGGCTGCTTTGGCGACGCTGCGGCCCGAGGCACTGCGTGTGCCGCCCGCGCTCGTGCCGCTGCTTTCGGCGGCGCAGAACGGCAGTTCGGACCGTCAGTACGATACGGAGATTTTCGCTACCGCTGGCGGCCCGGTGTTCGATCCGCTTGTCGCCGCCGATGCCGCGGCGCAGTTGACTGTGCAGACGCTGCTGGCACCCCGGCGGCTGGCGCGGCTGGTTGTTCAGAGCCAGAGCGATGCCTCTACCCTTGGCGTTGCGGAGCTGGTTGACCGGCTGACGGCGACCGTGCTGGCATCGACAGGAGACGATCTTGGCCGCCGCATCGCCTATCGCACGCTGGCGACGATGGCGCAGGTTGCGCGCCGCCCCGATGCCACGCCCGAAGTTGCCGCTGCGCTCGACCAGAAGCTCACGGAAATCGCCACTACGCTCGCCAGGTGGAAAGCGAGCGGGGCGGAACGCGCGTGGGCGCTCAGTCTGTCACGCAAGTTGCTCGATCCCGACCAGCGCGAGCAATTTGCGGCCAGTCTGCCGCGCATGGTCAACGTGCCGCCGGGCGATCCCATCGGCGAAGATGACTGGATGGATTTATCAGGCTTGCTCGCCCCCGGTGAGTGAGCGCGGCTTTGGACATTTGTGGGAACGGATTACGATGGAAAGAATGCTCAAGCCACAGCGATTTCAAATATGCGCCGCCATCGCTCTGGCGCTGGGCGCCACCGTGCCGGCATCCAGCGCAAGCGCGCAAACCTCCGAACGCACGCCGCAGACGGAGGAGCAACAGCAGGCTTTCGATATTTACCGCGATATCATCGCCATGCGTACCGCTCGGGGGCAAGCGAAGACGCCAGAAATGGTCGCCTATCTGGTGCAGCGGCTGAAGCAGGCCGGGTTCGCGGATGCAGACGTGATGGTGACCGATTACGACAGCGAGGGTGAGCCGGTGCAGGGCCTGATGGTTCGCTTCGCTGCGGATAAGCCGGATGGACGCAAGCCGATTGTGCTGCTTGGTCACATGGATGTGGTCGATGCCCTGGCCGAGGACTGGGTGTTGCCTCCCTACAGCCTGACGCAGAAGGACGGTTTCTTCTTTGGCCGCGGGACGACTGATAACAAATACGGCATCGCCAACCTCACTCAGACCTTTATCCGGTTGAAACGCGAGGGCTGGACACCGGCGCGCGATCTTTATCTGGTGTTCTCGGGCGACGAGGAGACCGGAATGATTTCCACCCGCGCGCAAGCTGAATACGTCGCGCTGAACATTGATCCTGCCTATGTCCTTAATTCCGACGCGGGCGGGATAACGCTGGCACCGGACAACACGCCGCTCGCGATGACGGTGCAGGCGGCTGAAAAGACCTTCGCCACTTTCGAAATGACCGTCACCAATCCCGGCGGGCATTCCTCGCGCCCGCGCAGCGACAATGCGATCTACGAATTGGCGGCGGCGCTGCAACGGATTGCGGATCACCGTTTCCCCGTACAGGCCACGCCGCTCACCCGCTCGTTTCTGGGCGCGCTGGGCAAAATCACGCCCGGCGAAGTGGGCGATGCGATGCGCGTTTTCGCCGCCAATCCGGCTGACGAAGCGGCCATTGCTGTGCTGCGCGCCAATGCTGAAACCGTGGGCACACTTGGCACCACTTGCGTCGCGACCATGCTCAGCGCCGGACATGCGGAAAACGCGCTGCCGCAATCGGCAACCGCCACGGTCAATTGCCGGATTTTCCCCGGCGTAGGCGCGGCCGCGACCGAGGCTGCGCTGAAACAGGTGGTCGCCAATGACGCGGTGCAGTTCAAGCTTGTCACCGACGTTACCGAGAGCCCTGAATCTGCGGTGCCTGAAGAGGTGACGGCGGCGCTCCGCAAGACGATCGACGCGCGATATCCGGGTTTGCCGATCCAGCCTTATATGGAATCAGGTGGGACTGATGGCATGCATTACCGCACTCGCGGATATGCAACTGTCGCGATTTCGGCCTCTGCCAGCCGACCGCAGGATATGTTCGCTCACGGCCTGAATGAGCGGCTTTCAGTGGAGGCGTTTTATGGCGGGCTCGATCATTGGTATGACCTGCTCAAGGAACTAGCCGACTGATCCGGCAACTCGATCTACCAGTTCCGCATCGTCCTATCATGCAGCTGGGCGATTGGAAGGGACGCAGGTTTGTATTCGTATCTGGCTGCCAACTCCTCGTCGATATCGACACCATATCCTGGTGTCTCGCCGCAGATGCCATGGCCTTCGCGGTGTTCCATCCCGTCTCGCTCGGCAAGGCCGCGTCGGCGGGTGCGTAATACAGTTTGCCGCGCCCGGTTCCGTACACAGTCTCGACATCCGGAATGCCTGTTTGCGCCCGGATCGCGCGTGACCGAACAGCATGGCGATCGGGCGACCCCGCGCCTGATCGGATCGCTCGCAAAAGTGCTGGTCGCTACTCCTGGTCCCGCAGCCATTGGCGAGACAATCGCATCATCGGCAGCTGCCATCGTTACCCTGACGCTGACGGAAAAAGACTGCCATGCCCTACCTGATCGCACTTGTGATCTCGAAAACGCGGCGATTGCGGATGAACTGGCGGGAGGTGTTCCCACTACGATTTACGGGTTCATTGCGGCAGGGCTGCATCTGCGCAGTCAGCGTACCAAACAGGGCAGGTTCACCCCTCGCGCACGCGGGAGAGGAACGATTGCACCTGTTCGCTGAGAGTGGCGGCCTGTTGTTCCAGCTCATTGGCGCTGTTCAGAACCTGTCCTGCAGCCGCGCCGGTGGACAGGCTGAGGTCGCGCACATCGTCGATATGGCCGGATACTCGCTGCGTGCCGTTTGCGGCCAGATCAATACTGCGAGCCAAATCCTGCCCGGCAACCGATTGCTGATCGACTGCGCTGGCGATGGATATGGCTGTACCTTCAAGATCCTTCACCTGCCCGGCGATGGCCCGCAACGCGGACACGCTGGCCCCGGTCGTATCCTGCATCGCGCGGATCTGCTGCGCGATCTGTTCGGTCGCCCGGCTGGTCTGCATGGCCAGTTCCTTGACCTCGCTCGCGACCACAGCAAATCCACGTCCCGCTTCGCCGCCGCGAGCAGCCTCGATAGAGGCGTTGAGCGCCAGCAGATTGGTTCGCTGGGCGATCGTCTGGATCAGTTCGACGATCTGGCCGACTTCATCGGCTGATGCAGCCAGCGCCGAGATTGTGGCGTCCGCTTCGCTCGTCGCGTCGCTGGCGAGGCGGGCGAGCGAGCTTGACGAGGATGCCTGACGGCTGATTTCCGCGATGGAGAGCGCAAACTCATCGCTTGCGGCGGCGGCTGCGGTGGCGCCCGCGCTGGCTTCGGCCATGCTGTCGGTCAGGCTGACGGTGCGCATGCTGGTCTGATCGGCGGTTTCGGCCATGCGGGTTGCCGTGCTGTGCAGCTCGCTGGAAGCGGAGGTGACGCGCTCAACCACTTCGCCAACGGTCCGTTCAAAGCTGCTGGTGACTTTCGCGATCAGTTCGGCGCGGTTGAGCGCAGCTTCTTCGCGTTCCCGTTCGCGCTCACTTTGCCTGCGCATTTCCTGTTCGGCGCTTTCCGCGCGTTCGCGCGCCCACATTTCGAGCTGGCGATTGGCACGTTTGAACATGTGGAGCGCGCGCAGCATTTCGCCGATTTCATCGGGGCGATCACGGCCCTCGATCTCGAAGCTGCGGTCGCCATTGGCAAGTCGCGTCATGCCATGCGTCACTTCGCTGACCTTGTTGACCAGATCGCGCGAGAGATAGCCAAAACCCGCCAGCAGGCACATCGCAGCCAGCATCGCCAGCGCACCCACCCAGCTAATCAGGGTGAAGAAATAGTCGATACCGTTGACGCGCATATTGTTGGAAAATGTCGACAATGCGTTGGCAAAGCCTTGAGCGTTATCGAACAGCGTATCCCCGCGGTCCGAAATTTCATACGCCAGGGCTTCTACGCGCGCTGTCCGCCCTTCCTTGGCGGCCAGCTGCATGGTGGTGGTGAAGGTATCGTTGTACTCGGTCAATTCGGTGCGCAATTTTTCGACACCTGTGACCATTGCGGGCGCGTTACTGGAAACAAGCGCCTCAACCTCATCGAGCTGGGCCTGCGCCTTGCTATAAGCCTTTTTCTGGCGGGCCAGCACCACAGGTTCGCGTGCGAACAGGAACCGCGAAGTGCTGTAACGCAGATCGCCGATAGTGCCGCGCAAATCGGTCGTGGTTATGGTCGCGCGCTGCATCTGGTCGGTTGTGTTGTACCGCAACCACAATTCCGCAGTGCCGAACCCGGCAACCAGACACACCGCGACGCAAAGCGCCAGGAACGTGCCGAAAATCGTATTGACCTTGGACGAGATGCCCTGATTGCGAAACCAGGTGAAGCGGTTGAAAACGCCCTGAACGGCGTGGTCGGATGCGCCGATCCGGTCGCTGGCCGTGCGATAGGTAGCAGGGGCGTAAAGATCGCTTTCCTCATCGGGATGGATGGCGGGGATTGCGTGTTCCTCGCGGTCTTCCAGCATCTTGGTCATGTCCATAGTCGCACCCCTTTTCATGCCGGAACCCGCCGCATTTCCTGAACGAAAATCGTTAAGAACAGCTTTCCGGCCAAGCGAATGGTGCCCCTGAAAGGGGTGCTTACTGGGTTCGAACCTTGGAAAGGAATGCGTTGACCTGTACCCGCAGGATCGAGGCCTGATCTTCCAGATTGGTCGCACTGATCAGCACCTGACTGGCCGCCGATCCGGTGGATAACGCCAGATCGCGAACATCCTCGATATGGCCCGCCACATGTTCGGTGCCCCGTGCGGCAAGATCGATGCTGCGCGCCAGATCCTGTCCGGCGACCGATTGCTGATCGACTGCGCTGGCGATGGAGACTGCGGTGGTTTCCAATTCCTGCACCTGCGCGGAGATCGAACGCAGCGCCGAGACGCTGGCGCCGGTCGTGTCCTGCATCGCGCGGATCTGCTGGGCCACCTGATCGGTTGCGCGGCTGGTCTGCATCGCCAGTTCCTTGACCTCGCTCGCCACCACGGCAAATCCGCGCCCCGCTTCGCCGCCGCGCGCTGCCTCAATCGAGGCGTTGAGCGCCAGCAGGTTGGTGCGCTGGGCAATGGTCTGGATCAGTTCAACGATCTGGCCAACCTGAAGTGCGCTGTCGGCGAGCGCGGAAATCGTCGCATCGGCTTCGCTGGCGGTGTCGGTCGCGCGGCGTGCCAGTTCCGCAGAAGACGCGGCCTGACGGCTGATCTCTCCGATAGACATGGCGAATTCATCGCTGGCCGCAGCAGCCGCTGTCGCGCCCGCATTGGCTTCCTCCATCGACGCGCTGACCTGCCCGGCGCGCTGGCTGGTGGTTTCCGCTGTCGTCGCCATCATCTCCGATGTGGTCTGGAGCTGC
The DNA here is from genome assembly GCA_963838365.1 of uncultured Alphaproteobacteria bacterium. GTDB lineage: Bacteria > Pseudomonadota > Alphaproteobacteria > Sphingomonadales > Sphingomonadaceae > Erythrobacter. The sequence goes on along the minus strand of CAWIQR010000011.1, from coordinate 474,298 downwards.
GATGATGCTTCCGCCACTCCGCTCACCACGTCACCCACGGTGCGCTCAAACTGGTCGGCGACATCGTGCAACATCCGCTCGTGCTCCAGTCGGGCCTCTTCGCGTTCTGTTTGCAGGCGGGTTTGCGCATCCAGTTCGGCCTTGGCCTTGGCGGCGCGTTCCCGGCTCAACACTTCGAGCCTCCTGCCAGCATGCAAAAACACCTCCATCGCCCGCGCCATCGCGCCGATTTCATCGCGGCGCTGTTTGCCCGAAATGGTCAGGCTGCTGTCACCGGAGGCAAGTTTGCTCATCTCAGCAGTCATGTTTTGCAGGGTGCCGCCGACATTGCGGTCGAAATAGCGCAGGGCGATCAACGTCAGCACCGTCAGAATGGCAGTGATGATGACCAGCGCAATTATGAGAGTTGATATCATCGCGGCCCCGGCATCGACTGTTGCGGTCGCTTCCGCACTCAGATCATCGGCAAGATCGCGGCTGGCCTCCAGTACCATGCTGCCGGTGGCCTGCACTTCTCCGCCGGCGCGGCCCCGTTCGGCCTCGTCCGCGTTACCGGTTTCGAACGCGCTGATCTGCGAGCGAAACTCACGAATGCCTTCCTGAATTACGGCAAGGTTGTTGTTCGCCTCGGTACCCATCTGGGTCGCCTTGACCTGAAGCCCCACGATCTTCGCATCGGCGAGTTCCAGTTCCTCCAGCGCGGCAAGGGCACGCACGTTTTCGCGGCTTTCGATCAGCATCTCGCTATGGCGCTGCGCCTCGCTCATGTTGGTGACTAGGCGTTCGGCGTCCATCGCGTAATCGTGATTGGCTGCGATCTTCTCGGCGCGGTCGCCAAGATGAATGTAGGCAATCAGAATGCCGACCCCGGCGGCGAGTGCAACGGCGAGGTTGAAGAAATAGAACGCCTTGATCTTGCCGCCGACGGACAAGCCATCGAACCAGTACCGAACCGCGCTGAACCCGGCAGGCGGGCGTTGTGCGCTGCTACCGTGTGCGTGGGCTGATTCCGTCGCGGTTTGCGCGGCGATATCCACCGCAATTTCCTGAAGCGCGCTCATGCTGCCTGCTCTCCCGAATGTCGCATTGTATTCGCCAGTTCGGCGCTGTCGTGGGACGCGGCATTCTCTGCCATCTGTGTTTTGTAGTGTTCATCTACCTCGGCGGCGGGCATGGCCCTGTAGTACAGCCAGCCCTGCAACTGATCGGCGCCCGCGATACGGACCATATCGGCCTGTTCCTGCGTTTCGATCCCCTCGGCTGTCACACGCATCTTCAACGCGCGGGCCATCGCGATGCTGGACAGCATCATCGCGCGGCTGCCGTCATCCTTGCTTGCCTGGATTACCAGGCTGCGATCGAGTTTGAGCTTTTCGAAACGGAATTGCCGCAGGAACCCGATCGAGGCGTATCCGGTGCCAAAATCATCGAGCGAGATGTTGACGCCGAAATCCCGGATGACTGCAAGGCTGCGTTCCGCCACGACAGGATCAAGCACAAGGCAGGTTTCGGTAATCTCCAGCTCTAGCCGATGCGCGGGGAACTGCGTTTCTTCCAGCAATTCACCAAGGTGAAACGGGAATTCGGGATTGCGCAACTGCGCCGCGGATATATTAACCGACAGGCTGATTTCGCCCCAATGCGCCGCGTCCTGCATCGCGCGCCGCAGAACCCAGATGCCGATGGCGTTGATGATGCCCGATTCCTCGGCCACGGGGATGAAGACGTTGGGGCTGATCTGCGTGCCATCGGCGCGGTTCCAGCGCAGCAGCGCCTCGACCGCGACGATCCGCTTGTCCTCGGCATCGACCAGCGGTTGATAAACCACCGCGAGTTCATTCTTGCCCAATGCCGCGCGCAGTTCGCCTTCGATCTCCCGCACCGCCTCGCGCCGCTGATCGAAAGATTCGTTGAACCATGTGCAGCGCATCTTGCCGCCGCGTTTGGACATGTACATTGCGACATCGCTACGACGCAGCATTTCAGATGAAGCAATCGGATCATTGCAGCGCGAACACGCCAACCCGATGCTGGCGCCAACGGTGATGTGCTGATTGCCGACCGCAATCGGATATTGCAGCTGTTCCAGCAGACGGCGGCAGATCCCTTCCAGAATGTTTCCGGCAGCCTCACCTGCCATCAGCACGGCAAATTCATCGCCGCCCAGACGATAGCATTGCGCCTCGTCCCCGCAGGCATCGCGCAGCTTGGCTGCACATGACTGGATCAGCATGTCCCCGACCGCATGGCCGAATTGGTCGTTCACCTGTTTGAAGGCATCGAGATCGATGATCGCAATTGCGACTTCCTGATCGCCGGAGGACAATTCCTCAATGTCGGTATGGAGCGAGCGCCGATTGGGCAGGCTGCTCAATTCATCGGTCGTCCCCAGTGATTCCAATTCGCGCACGCTGGCAAAGCCGAGGCGCGCCAGCAGAAACAGGGTGGCGGCATAGATTACCAGGCCCGCGATCAACAATGAGGCAGGAGAAACAAGCTCGATCCTGTTGCTGCTGATGGCAGCAATTGTAATGAGCCCGAACACCAGGCTCATCACTGCCAACGGCACACCAACCAATCCCAATGGGGTCAGGCGTACTGGTCTGCCAGGTTCAATCACGCGCACGTCCCCGATCGTTGCCCGCTACTCCATCCAGCGCCAAAATGGCGATGCGTTGGGCGCGAGTTCTACTTGCCGAATTGCTAAAGAGCATTGGCTAAGGAAGAGTAAATCAGGCGCGCTCAAAAAGTGTTGCGCCAGCCACTTTCAGCAGCTTTCTGTATCACCGGCTTCGGACGAGCGCCCGTTCAGTTTCCACCATCCGATCGTGCGCGGTGGACAGTTCGTACATGCTCGCGCGGCCGGGGCTGGGGCGAAACACGTTTGTCTGCCCGACCACGGTTTCTCCCGAACCCAGCATCAGCATACCATCGGTCATCATCGCGCTGGCAAGCCGGGCAAAGGCGCGTTCACGGGTCAGCTGATCGAAATACAGCAGCACATTGCGGCACAGCACCAGATCGAAACGGTGGCGACCGGGCGGTTCGGCGAGCACATTGTGCCGGGCAAAGCGGGTGTTGCGGCAGGTCTCCGGCTTGATCTGCCAGCCGGCACGCGTTTCCTCAAAATGGCGCAGCATTTCAACCACCCCCAGGCCGCGCTGAATTTCGAACTGGCTGTAAAGACCGCTGCGGGCAATATCGATGGCGCGCGCGGAAATGTCGGTGCCCAGAATATCGATCTGCCAGCCGTTCCAGCGCTCCGCATCATCCGCGAACATCATGGCGATGGAATGCACCTCCTGCCCGGTGGAACATCCTGCACACCAGATCGAAATGCGGCGGGTATCCGCGCGGCGGCTGGCGATTTGCGGCAGGATGGTTTCAGGCAATTGGTCGAAAGTCGGCTTATCGCGAAAAAAGTAGGTTTCGTTGTTCAGCAGCGCTTCGACGATGCGCTGTTCCAGCGCGCGGGTGATGGTGCGATCTTTCTGTTCGTCCAGCAGGCAGACGAGTTGGTCGACATTGCTGATGCCGTGTTCGCGAAACACACCCGATAACGCAGTGGCGATCCGCCAGCGGCGGCTTTCGGTCAGTTGCTGCCCGGTATATTGTGCCAGAAGATCGGCAATGATCTGATGCGATGCATTGCTGGTATCATCAAAGGTGGAACTCAAATTCATGAAGCCGGGATCAGCCCCGCGCTTCGGAGTGGCTGCCATTGGCTTGTCCGGCAGAGCGCGCCGGATATGCCGTTTCCATCGCTGCCATCGCCAGCGCTTCGGGCGGGGCTACAAGACTGGTCAGACCCGCTTTCGTAACCGCGCCGGGCATACCCCAGACTGCGCTGGTGTCCGCATCCTGAGCGATGATCGTACCGCCTGCATCGACAATCGCTTGCGCGCCTTCCAGCCCATCGCGGCCCATGCCTGACAGCACCACGCCGAGCACGCGGCCCTCACACGCTTCGGCCAAGCTGGAAAACATCGGATCGACTGAAGGCAGGCAACCGCTGCGAGCAGGCTGGATGCTGGTGCGTGCGATCAACCGGTCGGCGATGCGCCGGATCACCATGTGCCCGTGGCCGGTCGCAATCGCGACTTCGCCAGGTGAAATTTCGGTCCCTTCTTCCGCGATGACCGTGGGGCGTCCGCAGGCGACTTCGATCTGGCGTGCGAACACCGGAATGAAGGATGCGGGAAGATGCTGGGTAATCAGGATCGGGAGTTCGAAATCGGGAGAAAGCTGGCGCAGCATGATATTGAGAGCGTGGATGCCCCCGGTCGATGCACCGATTGCCATGACCAACGGCCGCTTTGCCGGAGCGCGCTCGAGTGCGGTGCGTGGGGCCATTGCGGTGTGTGCAGCGGGACGGGCCGGAGCGGTCGCGCGCTCGGTCGCAACCAGATTTGCGCCGTCAGCGGGCACGCCGCCCGTGCGCCCGGTTTCGCCCAGCGCACGGATTTTTCCGAGCAACTGACTGCGATACTCTTCGTTGAAGCCGCCCGGTCGCGGTTTCAGCATTGTGTCGGCTGCACCCATCGACAGCGCCGAAACGGTGTGTTCAGCCCCGTCCTGCGTCAGCGAGGACACAACCAGTACCTTGGCATTGCCGCCTTTCTCAAGGATCGCGGGCAGAGCCTGAAGACCCCCCATTCCCGGCATTTCCAGATCGAGCAGGATCACATCGGCGCTGGCATCGGCAAGCTGGGCGATAGCCCGCTCTCCGCTGCTCGCCGTGCCCGCGACAATCATGGCGCTGTCGCTTTCGACCATGCGTTTGAGAATGGTGCGAACCGTCAGCGAATCGTCGACAATCATCACCCGGATTGCACAATCGCTATCCGTCGCTTCTGTTTCAGGTCCGGTGCTTGCTGCGGTGGCCGCACCCGTATCGGCGCGGCGCAGGCGATCACCGGGTGCTGTTTGTATGGAGGGCGCGGGCGCGTTCATGCAAAGCCAACCAGTTGCAACTTGATCTGCAGTGTTTCGTGATCGAACGGCTTCATCACGTATTCGTCTGCGCCGGCTGAAATGGCTTCACGGATGTGGGCAACGTCGTTTTCGGTCGTGCAGAACACCACCTTGGGTTTGTCGCCGCCGGGGCGTTGGCGCAACCGGATGATGAATTCGATCCCGGTCATGACCGGCATGTTCCAGTCAAGCAGCACGACATCGGGCATGGCCGCCTCGCACGCTTCAAGCCCGATCTGCCCGTTTTCGGCCTCGTCGACCGTGAAGCCCAGCGTTTCGAGAATATGCCTCGACACTTTACGGATCACGCGCGAATCATCGACGATGAGGCAGGTTTTCATAAATCACTCTTCCAGTTGCCGCCTGAAAATAGGGACGGCGGGTAACCAAGGCATTAAGCTGCGACTGCGTGTGTGTCGGGACCGGCGATCAACTGAGGCAAATCAATCAGCAGGGCGGGACCGATCGCGGTTTCGATCATGCCGGTGGCAATGCGCGTCCATTCCGATCCGAAACCGCCCGGTATGCTGTCGGGAGATGATTGCGCGGTGGCGATGTCCTCTATCGAATCGACCATCAACGCATAGGAATGCCCCGCAACCAGAACCACGGCGGCGCGGTGATCGGTTGACCAGTGGATCGATTCCATGCCGAGCGCCCGCCGGCAGTCGATAACCGTCAGCGCCTGGCTTCGCAGCGCAGTGATCCCGGCGATGAAATCGGGGCTGCGCGGAACGGGCGTAATGGCGCCAAGTTCGATCACGGATTTTACATCGTGCGCATGCAGTGCACAGCGGCGGCCTGCAATCTGGGCCAGAACCAGCAGATCGTTCATGCGGCCTCTCCTGCGGATTTGCCCGTATCGGCAATAAGGTGGTTGTGCCGTGCCTCATTCAACGCGTGCAGCAACCCGTCGCGATCGTAGCGGTAGATCGTGCGGCTGCCCTTGGGCGCATCGGGATGATCGCGCAGGCGGATAACCGGGCCGGAGACCGGCATTTCGAGCGCGGCGGCGGATTCAAATTCATCCTCGAACCAGATCGACAGCGCATCCTCCGCGCCCGGTGCGTCCGCAGCGATCACGTCATATCCGGCCGAAGCGACCAGAGGCATCAGGATGGTACGCGCCCAATCACTGTCCGGCAGGCGGCATTTGGGGCGGGCGGCCTCCACCGGAATTTCCCCATGAAGGGCAAAGATTTCGTGCCCGTCGATCAGGGCAACGGGATGGTTGTCCACCAGCGTTATCGCTTCGATCAGAGGATCGTCAGTTACGGGCTTCAAGGGCTGGGTCAGCGCCACGGCATCGTCAATATCGCGCACCGCATACAGCAGTTCGCTGGTTCCGTCGCACAGCCGCAGCAGGCGGATCTTGTCAGCGGGCAGCGGCCCATCGGGCAGGCCGATCAGCGGCAGGATGACCCCTTCGATCACAACGCGCGGCGATGTGCTGGACAGGTCGATCATGTGCGCGGGCGCGGTTTCGATCCGCTGCACCAGTTCCAGCCGAACAGCCCTGCGGCGCCCGTTGAAATCGGTGAAGAGCATGGCGCGCTGAACCGTTTTGACAGCATCGGCTTCGCCTTCGTCCACATCGCCCAGCACGCGGGTGCGCGTGGCGGAAACCAGCCCGTACTGCGTGGCGATGTTGTTTACATCCAGCAGCAGCACCGGCTGGCCATCGTCCAACAGCGTAGAACCGGCGTAAAGCCCGCCTTTCATCACCGCCGGGGCCAGTGGTTTCACCACGATATCGCCATGGCTGTGAATGTTATCGACGGCGAGCGCGAAGAGATCCCCGCTGGCGAGCCGCAGCATAACCATCGTGCGGTCCTGTTCCGGCCCGGCATCCTCGCTCAGGCCCAGCACATCGGCGAGCGCAAGGCAGGGAACGCGCTGGCCGCGGAAGGTCACCAGCGACGTTTCACCGATGCGGGTAAAATCCAGCGCCTTGGCAGAGGCGTGAATGATCTCCTCGACATAGCTTTGCGGGATGGCAAATCGCTGTTCGCCCACCACCATGGTCAGCCCGGCGATTATGCTGAGCGTCAGCGGGATTTGCAGCGTGAATAGCGTGCCCAGCCCATGCGTGCTGGTGACAGTGATGCTGCCGCCGACCTTTTCAAGGTTCTGACGCACCACATCCAGCCCGACCCCGCGCCCGGAGACATTGCTGACTGCATCGGCGGTGGAAAATCCGGGTTCGAAAATCAGCTGGAGGATCTTCTGGCGATCCATGCCCATGCGCTCCGCGGCGGTAATAAGGCCAGTAGCCACCGCCTTTGCAGCGACCTTTTCCTCGTCTACTCCGCGCCCGTCATCGCTGACTACAATGGAGATCGTATTGCCAGACTGGCGTGCGGACATGGCTATCAGCGCGGTTTCACGTTTGCCATTGGCAGCGCGGTCTTCCGGGGGCTCGATCCCGTGGTCGATGGCGTTGCGCAGGATATGCGTCACCGGATCGCGGATCATCTCGATCATCTCACGGTCGAGCTCAACGTCGCCGCCTTCCAGATCGAGCACCACCTGCTTGCCCAGATCCGCCGCCAGATCGCGCACCAGCCGGGGCAGTGCCGCATATAATGTCTCGATCCGCTGCATCCGCATCCGGGTGATGGCATCGCGCACATCTGAAAGGATGCTGGTGAGCCGTTCGAACGGTCCGTCAATGGTCGGTTGATTGCCAGCCTGCCGCAGCCTGTGGGCCAGATCGTTGCGCGCCAGCACCATATCGGAAACGCCGCTCATCACGCGGTCCAGCAATTCGACTGGCAGACGAATCGTGCGCAGCGCGCCGGGGGTGGGGCTGGCTGAACTGTCGCTGTCGCTAACCATATCGCACGCATCAAGCTGCGCCGCAGCCGCGCCCGGTTGCAGCGCCGCGATCAGTTCATCATCGCCACCAAGGGTAAATTCCTCGTCCGCCTCAATCGCGTCGGTCATCTGCGCGATTCGGTCGATCACGGCCAGCACGGCGGATACCAGCGCGGCATCAGGCTCGCGCCGCCCGGCGCGCACATCGGCCAGCACATCTTCTGCAGCATGGCTGAGACCAGCAAGGCGGGGGAAATCGAAGAAGCCGCAATTGCCCTTTACTGTATGGACAAAGCGGAAAATCGCATCAAGGCGCGAGCGGTCGGCCGGATCGGCTTCCCAGGCGACGATCTCGCCTGTGCTTGCCTCCAGCATCTCGCGTGTTTCTGCGACGAAGTCCGCCAGCAGGTCGTCCATGGCAGATCGCCCCCTTGGTTTACGAGGGACTTCTATGCAGGCTGTTGGTTAACGAAGGCCTAGCGCCGCGTGAGGGATCAGGCGGATGCGGTGCGCGCCACCCGGCGGCCCAGCACCCACCACACCAGCGCAACCCCTGTACCCGCGCCAAAGATATTCGCGGCCAATTCCGCGCCATAGATCGCCGATGATCCCCATGGCCCCAGAAACACCCACGAAAATGGCAGCATCACCAGGAACACCCGCGCCATCGACTGGCCGAGCGCAAACGCGGCCTTGTCCACCGCGTTGAGAATACCATTGGCCACGATCAACAGGCCGAACCCGGCATATCCCCATGCTGCAATGCTGAGATAGAGGGCAAACTCCTTCACCACAGCCGGGTCTTGGGTGAAGAATCCGGCAAACCATTCGCCCGCGGCAAACAGCACGATTGCGGTGGCAACGCCCCACACAATGCAGAACCCGCCGGCCCAGATCGCGGCGTCGCGTGCGCGCCCGTATTCTTGCGCCCCCCAGTTCTGGCCGACGATTGCGCCGATGGAGCCGGACAGCGCCAGCAGCGGGACCGTGGCGAAGCTCTGCAATCGTCCCGCCGCGCCAAAGCCCGCGACCGCATCTTGCCCCTCTGCCGCGATCAGGGCGGTAAGGATAGACAGGCCGATGGGGTTGATCGCGTTGGAAAAAGCGGCTGGCCCGGCCACTTTCAGAATGGCGACCGCCGGATCGAGCAGGTGGCTGCGTTTCAGGAGACGCGGATCAATCGTGATGTCGGTCCCGCGCACCAGCCACAGCGCGACGATAACGCCAAGGCCCCAGCCTGCTCCGGTGGCATAGGCGGCGCCGACGATGCCAAACCCTTCAAACCCGAGTGCGCCGGTGATCAGGATCGGGTCCAGCACCCAGTTGGCCGCCGCATAGGATATGTTGATATAGCTGGATTTGCGCGCCTCCCCCTGTGCGCGCAGCACCCCGCTCATCCCCATGATTACCAGCAGAAGCGGAAAACTGCAGGCATAGGGAACCATGTAAACACGGATCAGGGGCAGCACATCGTCGCTGGCATTCATCATCGCAAACAGCGGGTCGAGCACCAGATAAAGTCCCAGCGCCAGCGCAATCCCGGTTGCCGCGGCGAAGACAATGCCGAAATTCGCACGGCGAGCGGCCTTTTCCCGGTCCCCTTCGCCCAGCGCACGGCTGACGATGGAATTGATGCCCACCATCACGCCCACACCCAGTGATGATAGCGCGACAGAGATCGGGAAGATGAACGATATTGCCGCCAGCTGCTCGCTGCCCAGCTTGCCGATGAAATAGGCATCGACCAGGCCGATGGACATGATCGCCGCGACCCCGACAATGCCGGGCAGGGTCTGTTCGATCAGGTGCCGGGTAATCGGTCCGGTTGTGAGCTTGGCGACGGAGGATGCGTTGTCTGAAGAGGTTTCATCGTTCATGAAGGCCTGCGCCTAACCGCTGACCGGCTGCTGCGCAAAGCAATTGCGCGGGAACGCTTGAAACAGCGCCCCTTCCCATGCGATACTGCACGGTAATCGGCGATACCAAGAGGACGGACAGGCACATGGCAACCCAGCTCAAACCCGCAATCGAATGCAGCAAGGAAGAATGGCAGGCGCGCCTCGATCTGGCGGCGTGTTATCGCATTTTCGATCACCTTGGCTGGGCGGAATCGATCTACAACCACATCTCGGTAAAGGTGCCGGGGGAGGATGACACGTTCCTCATCAACCCGTTCGGCCTGCTGTATGATGAAGTGACGGCCAGCAATCTCGTGAAGATCGACGTGGAAGGCAACAATGTCGGCCAGTCGCAATACATGGTGAACAAGGCCGGATTTACGCAGCACGCCTATTTCCACAAGCACCTGGGCGAGCGTGCGCAGGCTATCTGTCACGTCCACACCACCGCGACGATGGCAGTGTGCAGCCACAGTCAGGGGCTGATGCCGACAAATTTCTACGCCTGCAATTTTCAGGGCCAGATCGGCTATCACGATTTTGAAGGCGTGACCGTGCGCGAGGATGAGGGTGAGCGGCTGGTCGCCAATCTGGGCGGCAAGTCGATCCTGATGCTGCGCAATCACGGGCCCGTGGTGATGGACAAGACCATCCCCGGCATGTTCGTGAAGATGTGGGCGTTGCAGCGCGCGTGCGAGATTCAGGTGGCGACTTTGGGCATGGGCGATCCTGCTCTGGTCCCGCAGGAAGTGGTGGATGTTCACCAACGCGATATCTCCGTCATGCAGACGCAGGGCGGAGCGGGCGTGTTCGATTTCGAAGCGTGGAAACGCCGCGTCAGCAAGATCGACGATAGCTGGCGCAGCTGAAGCGGCCATTCTCAAGCAATAGGGTGCGCTGATGTCGCGCATGACGATCAATGATCGCCCGGTCGAGTTCGATCTCGATCCGCGAATGCCGCTGCTTTACGCCTTGCGAGAGGCGGCGAACCTGACCGGCACCAAAAGCTGCGGCGGCGGCGATTGCGTCGGCGCGTGCATGGTGCTGGTCGATGGGGTGGCGCTGCGATCGTGCCGGATTACTCTGGCCGAGGCGGAGGGGCGCTTTATCACCACCATCGAGGGGCTCAGCCGCGATCGTTCGCACCCGGTGCAACAGGCGATGGTGGCGCAGCAGGCGATCCAGTGCGGATATTGCACGCCCGGCATGGTGATTTCCGCCGCCGCGTTGATTGATCGCAACCCGGCCCCCACCCGCGCGGAGATAGAGGCCGCCGTGCCCAATCTGTGCCGCTGCGGGGTCTATCCCCGGCTCATCACCGCAATCGAGCAGGCGGGCCGCGTAACTCAGCGCCGCGAAAGCATCAGCGCCGCGCCCGCGCCCGGTATCAGCACCGCCGATGCCGCAGCCCGCGTGCCTGCGCTGCGCACCCCCGAACCAGCAGAAGCGCCGGAGGAATGACGCTCTAGAACCGGCCCGTGATCGTGAAGCGCGCATTCAGCGGCGGCGCCACCGTCAGCTCGTTCGCGGAGTGTGCGTTGGGGAAATACAGCGCGTCGAACACGTTTTCGACGTTCACCTGCAGGCGGACATTGTCCGACACATCGTAGAATGCGGCCAGATCCACACGCGCATAGGCGGGCAGGGTGGCGGTGTTGGCGTTATCGGCAAAACTGTTATCCTGCGCGGTCAGACCGGCACCAAATCCCAATTGCTCCGTGACCTGAAAATTGTTCCAGATCGAGAACATGTGTTCGGGCAGTTCGCGCAGCCGCAGGCCAGTGGCGCCGGTGCGGTTCACCTGTTCCCCGTCAAGATAGCTGTAGCCTGCATTCAGGAACCACCAGTCGGTGACCTGCCCCTGCAATTGCAGCTCAAACCCCTGAATTTTCGAATCGATCACGTCCAGCGTGCCGGGGTCGCTGTCTGACACCTGCGGCGATGATTGCTCGATCTCGAACGCGGCGGCGGTAAAGGCGAGGCCGGGGCGGATATCCCACTTGATGCCCAGTTCTAGGTTGGAAAAGGTATCGGGTGCCAGCGCATCGGCGGGCGGGTTGATATCGGCAAACTGATCGCCCGAACGCGGCAGGAAACTTTCGGAATAGCTGCCGTAGATCGAGATATTATCCTGCGGCTTTACAATCACACCAAGGCGCGGGGTGACTTCCTCATCGGTGCGGGTGCGGGTTGTGCCATTGCGCTGGTCCAGCACATCAATCTCGAACCGGTCGAACCGCGCGCCCAGCACCAGCCGCAGCCAGTCGGCAACGCGAACCTCATCCTGAATATAAGCCGAAAATACGGACAGATCGGCCCGCGTGTCATCATTCAGCGCGGTGGTGAAGTTGTTGGTGGTGGTGCGCCCATCGGCCAGCGTGCCCACATTGCCGCGCAGCGCCAGCGGGCGGGTGGCATCGAAAAACTCCACGTCGGTGCGGCGGCCATCTGCGGCGGCGGTGTCGAAGAAGGAATTGAAGCGATCATTGTTGTTGGCGGTGTCGATGAATTCGCCGCCGACGATCAGCGTGTGGCCGATCCCGCCGGTGTCAAATTCGCCGATGAGATTGCCCGAAACGATCAGGTTCTCACGCTGCGTCGTGTCGACATATCCATCAATCGCAACCACATTGGTGGCTTGGTTGAAACCAACCGGGAAGAAGTTGGAATAGACCTTGTCATAATCGCCATATGACGCGGTCAGATTGCCTTTCACATTGTCTGCGAAATTGTGCTGAAGGCTGGCGCGCAGCACGTGGGCCTGAAACGTGGTGAAGTTGTTCTCCGGATCGCCAAACGTGATGTCCTGCAATTCGCGCTGCGGACGGCCATCGCTGCCTGCCGGAATGCCGCGGTCGATAAAGCGTTCGTGGTCGACGAATTCATACGACAGGTCGATTGTGGTCGCATCGCCCACATCCACGCGGAACGTCGGGTTGATGCTGATCTGCTCGCCATCGAAGAAATCGCGGTGGTTGTTGAGGTTTTCATACGCGCCATTGATCCGCAGCGCGCTGTTTTCGCTGGTGGCAATGTTCACATCAGCCCAGACATCGAACGCGCCGAACGTATCTACACTGGCTCGATACCCGACGAACTGATCGCCAATCACGCCCTTTTTCGTTACGCGGTTGACGATCCCGCCCGTGCCGCCGCGCCCGAACAGCAGCGCATTGGGACCGCGCAGGATTTCCACCTGCTCAAGATTGTACAGCCCGCGATAATACTCCACGTCATCGCGCACCCCATCGACGAAGAAATCGGCGGTCGATCGCACGCCGCGGAACACCACGGCATCACGGTGCCCTTCGCCCTGCGAATTGGTGACGCCGGGGGTGTAGAGGACGATATCGGCGATGGAATCGAACCCTTGCTTCACGATCTGATCGGCGGTGGTGATCGAAACCGATTGCGGCACGTCGATGATCGGGGTGGGCGTTTTTACCGCGTTGATCTCGTTGGAATAGAGCACATCGCCCAGAACCACGATTGCACCCTCCGCCGTGTCCATCAGCGGGCCGGGCGGGACAGCCAGGCTTTCTGCTTGAGGAGCGTTTTCAGCCGAGTTCTCGGCCATCGCAGGAAAAGCAATCGCTGCGCAGCCCAACATCAGGCCGGCGCGAGTCAAAGTGGTAATCATCGGGTTCCTTCCGTCTCGGAAAGACCGCTATTGAAAACTGTTCGCAAGCGCAACAGCCTTTTTGCGAATAATTCGCAAAATCTTCTGCTGTGGCAATTTTGCCCGCGCGCGCTTATCAATCTGCGTCGTAATCAGCGGAGAAACTGCACATGAAAGCAACCATCTGGCACAATCCCAAATGCGGCACCTCGCGCAAGACGTTGGCGATTCTGGAAAACCTCTCGAACGTTGAACTGACGGTGGTGGAATATCTGAAAACGCCGCCGACTCGCGCAAAACTGGCGCAGCTTTATGCCGATGCCGGGATCACTCCGCAGCAAGGTTTGCGGCTGCGCGGCACCGATGCGGCGGAGCGCGGTCTGCCCGATGCCGATTCAGGCACCGTGCTGGATGCGATGGTTGCCGATCCGATCCTGATCGAACGCCCGCTGGTCGAAACCGAAAAGGGTGTGGCGCTGTGCCGCCCGCAGGACCGGGTGCTGGAAATTCTCTAGCCGTGGCCCCTAGTCGCGATCAGTCGTCAGCACTGTATCGGCCTGCAATCCGCGCCATCCGAACAGCGCCACGGCAAGGCACAACATCACGATCAGGCTGAACGCCATCGCTTCGTGCGCGTTGTACAGCCAAACGCCCAGCGCCGGGGCGTAGATGAAACTTGCGCCTGCGACGCTGGCGACGATGCCCGATGCCTGCCCCTGCTCCGCGCGGCTGACGGCAAGCGATGTACCCGCTGTGGTGCCGGGGCGAAACAGCCCGAACCCGAGGCTGGCGATGGCATAACCCAGCGCGATAGTGTGCAGATCGCCCGCCGCGCCCAGCAAGGCGGTGCCACACGCCGCGACCAGAATGCCGGAAAGGGTCGCGGCGCGCGGACCCAGATCGAAACGCGGGATCAGCCCCCATTGCGCCAGCAGGGTCGCGATCGCTCCGCTCATCAGCACCAGCCCAACCGGCCCTGCGCCCTCTGCCGGGGTTTCACGCAGGCCCAGCCGGTCCAGCACCAGAAAGCCCGATATGCCCAGGATCATCGCCTGCGCATGGCCGCCGACCAGCCCGGCGATCACCCACGGCCTCAGGCGCGGCTCAAACCAGCGCAGATTGGCACCGGGCGGTCCGGCGGGCCCTTCCTCATCATCGTCCTCTGCGTCAGAGGCAGTTTCGTCAGGCGCGCCGCCCGATCCGTTGGCGTAGGGCGCATGATGCACCCGCCCGCGTGCGGCAAATTGCGGCTCGTCATTGGGCAGCCGCCAGCGCAGCAGGATCAGCGCCGCCAGCCCGATCAGCGCAAAACAGATGAACGGACCCGTCAGCCCCAGCCCCAGAAACGGCAGCACCATCAACGGGGCAAGCGCCGGGCCGATCACCGTTCCCAGACCAAAGCTGGATGCGATCAGCGATAGCGCCTGCGTGCGCTGCGAGCGCGGAGTGCGCGATGCGACATAGGCCTGCACCGCAGGTGGCGCCGCGCTGCCAAATCCGCCATACAGGCTGCGCGCGGCGGCAAAGGCGATCAGCGCAGCCATCGCGGTGAGCCACCCGGCAAGTCCCGCCCACAACACAATTCCGCACAGCGCCATCGAGGTGACGAACCCTATCAGGCCCAGCGCCATCATTGCCTTGCGCCCGCGCCGGTCGGACCGCCGCGCCCAGATCGGCGCGCAGATGACCCACAGCAGCGCCGACCAGCTGTAGGCGAGGCTGATCCACACATCGTTGACCTTCAGCGCGGTGCCGATGGAGGGCATGACAGATTGCATCGCGGTGTTGCCTGCCGCCGTCACCAGCATAACGGTGAACAGCAACGCCATTCTCCCGTTCGAAATCGGCTTGGCCGCCACGGCGCCGGGCGCGGGAGTGATGTCAGCTTCGGCCATGGCAACAGCGCTAGGCCAAGGGCGCGCCTGATTCAATCGCGCCGCGCGCCTGTTTGCCAAACCCTATTCAAACGTTTCGGCGATGGTGCCCGCATCGGGACCGGAAAGCTGTTCGAACATGGCAACCGCAACTGCGCAAACGATGATGCCGCTCGCCATGGTGGTTGCGCCGTTCGCAAAACCCGCAATCAGTGCAGCGATTGTTTCCCCGCCAGCCAGCGCCGCAATCACGCCTATGAAACCGGTCAGCAGGACGCTGACGATTATCACCACGAGGAAAAGCGCGCCCCAGAACAGCAGGATCGACCATTGCATCGGTCCAGTCAGCAGGAAACTCCTGCCCATCGCTTTTATCGGATTGAGCGCGCGTTCCAGAACCATGGCGGGCATGGTCATGGACAGCCGGGTCATCAGCCACACGATAAAGATCAGCACCGGCGCAAACCCGATAACAGCCAGCGCGGACATTCCGGCAAGCCCCGCAAGCAGCGAAATCGGCACCAGGATCACCAGTGCTCCGATCAGATAAACGATCAGAAACAGAATCATGACCGCAAATGTGCTCGGCACGATTGTGATGCCGGTTGCGATCGCCTGCCCGACCGTGGGCCGTGCGCGCCCCATCAGTGCAATCATCGCGCCATAGCCTGCAAACTGGAACACCGCGGCAAGCAATCCGTAACCGAGCAATGGGCCAACCATTGCGCTCATCTGCGCCGCCACAATATCGGGATCGGCGGTGGGATCGATCACGGTCTGAAAGTCGGGGATGAACAGATAGAGGATCATCGTCGGCAACAGCAGGAAAACCCCGGCAATCACCAGCAACAATTGCAAATTGTCTCGCGCCAGATCAACTCCGCGTGACCACACTGCGTTCATGTCGAATTTCATGGTTTCCCCGCCACTATGCTGCAATCGCGCGCGCGATTGCATCGCGGCGCGCGTTCCCTCTTGATCTGCCACGCCAATGCCCCCACCCACGCTGCATGGCAAGCAACGCGCCCGCAAAACATGCAGACATCCATGGGGTGGAATGGATCAGCCACGCCGATCTGGTACCCTATGCCGGCGCGCTGGAGGCGATGCAGGCGGTGAACACCGCTATCGCTGTGGGGGAGGCGGCAGAGCAGATATGGCTGCTGGAACACCCGCCGGTTTACACCGCCGGAACCAGCGCCGATCCCGCTGAACTGGTCGACCCCCGGTTCGAGGTGATCGAAGCGGGGCG
This sequence comes from uncultured Alphaproteobacteria bacterium, assembly GCA_963838365.1. Lineage (GTDB taxonomy): Bacteria > Pseudomonadota > Alphaproteobacteria > Sphingomonadales > Sphingomonadaceae > Erythrobacter. The sequence continues at coordinate 457,864 of CAWIQR010000011.1, read as the reverse complement.
GGGCGGGCGCTACACCTATCACGGGCCAGGGCAACGCGTCGCCTATCTGATGCTGGACCTTGGCAAGCGGGGAAAGGATGTGCGCTGCTTCGTCCACGCGATAGAGGGCTGGGTGATTGCGACGCTGTCCGATTTCGCGGTGGAGGCTTGGCGGGCAGAGGGGCGCGTTGGCATCTGGACGCAGGACGTTGACGGGCGCGAAGCAAAGATTGGCGCTATTGGAGTGCGCGTGCGCCGCTGGGTGACGATGCATGGGTTCTCGGTCAATCTCGATCCGGACCTGTCGCATTTTGGCGGCATCGTGCCATGCGGTATCGAAGAATTTGGCGTGACGAGCCTCGCGCGGCTTGGCAAGGGGGTCAGCACGGCCCAATGGGATGCGGCGCTGCGCGCGCACGCGCCCGGTTTCTTTCAGGCTCTGGACAAGGCGGGACGCAATTCATGCGGATGATGGTCATGCGAGTAGTGATGGGATCGGCACTGGCGGGCGCGCTGGCGTTATCGGCTTGCGGAGATGAGGCTGCACCCGTCGATCAGACGGTCGCGCAGGGCGGAAAGGCCGCTGGCGAAGTGCTGGGCGGTACGATCAGCGATGACATGCTGCCGCTCGACACGCTGCGTTCGCAAGCGCCGCCGGCCAAAATCGCCCCGGAAGAGGGCGGCACGGCAGGGGACGATACGGCCGGAGACGATGGCGCCGAAGCGGGTAGCGATAACACTGAAGATAGCGACGCACCCGCCGATGAAGCGCCAGCCGAAACAAACGAGGCCGGGGGCACAACGCTATAATCGCTATGCCCCCGGCCTGATTGAACCCCCGGCGATTATGCGTCGGCGTGTTCTTCTTCGAGCGTCGGGTAGTCGACGTACCCTTCCGGAATCGGGAAATACCAGCTTTTGGGCACATCCTTGTTCGGGTTGAAATGCGCACCCGCCGCGATCCGCTTTTCCAGATCGGGGTTGGAGATATAGGGCCGGCCAAAACTCACCGCGTCGCACTTCCCGCTTGATACGTCATCATCGGCTTCCTGCGCGCCATAATCCGAATTGAGGATCAGCGGACCCGAGTAAATCTCACGGATCATCGGGCTTTGCTTGGGCACATCGGTCCGGCCAAAGGTGCCTTCGGGTCCGGGCTCGCGCAGTTCGACGAACGCCAGGCCCAATTCCTCGCACACGCGCGCCGCCGCGCCGAATGTCGCCTCCGGGTTGCTGTCATCGGTGCCCTGCGAGTCGCCATTGGGCGACAGACGGATGCCGACGCGGTCCACGCCCCACACATCGATCAGCGCTTCGAGCACTTCGCGCATGAAGCGGGTACGGTTTTCCGGGCTGCCGCCATATTCATCGGTGCGCAGATTGGTCTTGTCGCGCAGGAACTGGTCGATCAGATAGCCGTTCGCGCCGTGCAATTGCACCCCGTCAAAGCCCGCCTTCTTGGCGTTTTCAGCCGCGCGACGATAATCCGCGATGGTACGCGCGATATCCTCATGCGTCATGGCGCGTGCTTCGACGTAAGGCTGCTTGCCAGTAGGCGTGTGTGCTTCGCCGGGGGCAGTCGTGGCGCTGGCGGAAACCGGCGGCTGCCCGTCAAGGAACACCGGATGGACGATCCGCCCCATGTGCCACAGTTGCATCACGATCAGACCTCCGTCGTCCTGCACGCCTTTCACAATCGGCTTCCACGCCTCGACCTGCTCATCCGACCAGATGCCCGGCGCGCTGGGCCAGCCAAGTCCTTCGCGGCTGATCCCGGTCGCCTCGGTCAGGATCATCCCTGCGCCCGCGCGCTGGCGGTAATAGGTGCCCATCAAGGCGTTGGGCACGAACATCGGATCGGCAGCGCGCCCACGCGTGAGCGGGGCCATGAAGATGCGGTTTCTGGCAGTCAGCGCGCCCATCTTGAGCGGCTGGAATAAGGCGTCATGCATGTGGGGATTTCCTCGTGTTGCGTTTGAACCTGGCTGTTCAATTGTTGGCTATCCACTTGGGGAAGTGCGGGCTAGGGCGCAAGCATGGAAAATAGTGCAGGCCGCCAAGCAAAGCTGTTCGACTGGCGCGGCGCGCTTCTGCTGGCGGCGCTCTTGGGGGGCAATATTGCGCTGGCGCTGGGGCCGTGGTTCGTGCGGCTGGCGGATACCGGCCCGGTCAGCGCCGCGTTCTGGCGATTGTTTCTGGCGCTGCCGTTTCTGGTTGTGTTCGCACGGGTTAGCGGACAGCGGCTGGGCGGGATGGGCGCGGCCACGTTGGCGATGGTGGCGCTGGGCGCGGTCACCTTTGCGCTGGATCTGGCCAGCTGGCACGTCGGCATCGGCCTGACGCGGCTGGGTAATGCGACCTTGTTTGGCAATGCCGGGTCACTGGTGCTGCTGTTCTGGGCCTTTATCGCGGGCCGGATGCTGCCGCGCGGGCTGGAATGGCTGGCCATCGCCTTTGCGCTGGGCGGAGCGGCGATCCTGATGGGGCGCAGTCTTGAAATCTCTACCGCAACGCTGGTCGGCGATCTGTTCTGCCTTGCCGCAGGGCTGCTGTACGCGGTGTATCTGCTGGCGTTGCAGAAGGAGCGGGCTCGGTTCGGATCGTGGAGCCTGCTGGTCTGGGTCAGCGTGTTCGCGTGCCCGGTGCTGCTGGCGCTGGCGCTGGTTCTGGGGGAGCCGGTGTGGCCGACCGACTGGACCCCGGTGGTCGGCCTGTTCATCGTCAGCCAGCTGATCGGGCAGGGCCTGCTGGTCTATGCGCTGGCACACTTCTCCCCCTTGATTATCGGGCTGGCGCTGCTGACCCAGCCTGCGGTGGCGGCGATGGTCGGATATACCGTGTTCGGAGAGGTGCTGAGCGCACTGGACATCGCCGGAATGGTGCTGGTGGGCGCGGCTCTGGTGGTGGCGCGCGCTGGCCAGAACCGTTCGGCCGCAGGGCCGGGCATGGCTGCATCCGAAAGCTAATTGCAGAACTGCGGGTCAACCTTGGAAAACCGGGCCTCCACCATATCCAGATCAGGGCCGCACAATTCGCACCGCACCTGCTCTATCAGCAGCCGGGCCTGCGTACGCAGACATGTCCGCCGGACCTGATCGTCCAGCGGCAGGGCGGCGCTCAGCAACACATCGAACATCACCAGCGCGGCCACGGGGCTGGCGGCAACCGCGCTGCGCATGGACCCGAAGCCACGGCGCAGATAGTGATCGAAATCGTCCGCGCGCGGAATGACAGGATAATCGGGCGCATCGGCTTCGAACACATCCTTGCGCAGATCGCGCCGGCCCAGTTGCGCTGTGGCTGCGCCCAGCCAGTGCAACGCGGTGACGGCGGTAAACGGATCGTTGATACCGGGCGACAACGCCCGCAAACCGATCTCCACCAGCTCATCGATCAGGAATTGCGGGTCTTGATCAGGGGTGCGCATCGCCCCGATGGTCAGGTGATCGCGCACCGGATCGGTCAGCTTCTCGACATCGCATCCCGAAATATCGGCAAGCGCTAAACCGGGATGCACAAAATCGCCTGTTCGCACACGCAAAGTAACAATCGCGCCGTGTTTGCGCGCACTGGCGGCGAGGTTCACAAAATCGATCAATTGAACATAGCCTGTGGCCTGCGCCAGCAGTGGCTCACCGCCGACCGGCGCACGCATGTCGGCATAGCTTTCCTCGTTAGGATACGTGTTCTCGATCAGCTTCAGCAGGCGTTTGCCAATGCCCTGCAAAACCGAGTTGATCCGGATCGAGGTTGGCACATGGTTGAGGAAATAGACCAGCACGCCCACGCAGATTCCCATCAGGATATATGCCACCAGCAGCGACAATTGCGGCGCAAAACCGGGCAGGTTGCCCACCGCTTCGCCGGAGGAGCCGGGGTTGGGAGTCTCGCTTTCGGCACGCACGCTGCGCAGCACGATCAACGCATAGACGAAACTGCCGATGAAGGTCGCAAGGCTTAACTGATTGCCCCGATCCTCAAGGAAATTGGTTAGCAGGCGCGGGCCATACGTGCCGCTGGCATAGGATACCGCGACGATGGTGATCGAAAAAACCGTCGATGCGACCGCGATCATGGACCCGGCCATGACGGTCAGTATGTCGGATGCACCATTGGGCCGGACCGGCACCAGCCAGCCCTGATTGTTGAGCGTGTCAGCCACGCCGCCACGGTCGAGCATAACCGTGACGACAGCCAACGCGGCGGCAATGATCACGAACAGCGCGGGGAAAAACCAGTAATTCGCGTGCAGGCGTGCCCACAGGAACTTGAGCTTGGCAGTGACCTGCATCAGCAAACGCCCCGGCGCGGAATGAACTCAGCGTCAGTCATCCCCCCTTCAATCCCCGCTGAAAGGCACTTTGCCCAGGTCCCCCAGGCCGACCGTTCCGCCGGCCATTTCCAGCATCCGGTCGAGGCTGCGCTTGGCTTTCAGGCGAATGCCCTCCTCGATCTCGATTTGCGGGGTCAGGTCGCGCAGCGCGGTGTAGAGTTTCTCCATCGTATTCAGCGCCATGTACGGGCAGATGTTGCAGTTGCAGTTGCCGTCCGCGCCCGGTGCGCCGATGAAGGTTTTTTCGGGCAGCGCCTTTTCCATCTGGTGCATGATGTGCGGTTCTGTCGCGACGATCAGAGTGTCGCCTTCGAAATTCTTGGCGAAGGTCAGGATCGAGCTGGTCGAGCCGACGTGATCGGCGTGGTCGATAATCGCGGGCGGGCATTCGGGGTGCGCGGCAACCGGCGCATCGGGATATTGCTCTTTCAGCTTGAGCAACTCGGTTTCCGAAAACGCCTCATGGACGATGCACACGCCCGGCCACAGCAGCATTTCGCGGTCGAACTTTCGCGACAGCCAGCCGCCAAGGTGACGGTCGGGGCCAAAGATGATTTTCTGATCCTTGGGTATCTGTTCAAGGATCGTTTCCGCGCTGGATGACGTGACGATAATGTCCGACAGCGCCTTCACCTCGGTCGAGCAGTTGATATAGGTCAGCGCGATGTGATCGGGATGCGCCTCGCGAAAGGCGCGGAATTTGTCGGGCGGGCAGGAATCCTCAAGGCTGCATCCCGCATCCATATCGGGCAGGATCACGGTTTTCTGCGGGCTGAGGATCTTGGCGGTGTCGGCCATGAACTTGACCCCGCAAAACGCGATCACATCGGCATCTGTTTCCGCCGCCTTGCGCGAAAGCTCCAGCGAATCCCCGACGAAATCGGCGATGTCCTGAATATCGGGCGTCTGGTAATAATGCGCGAGGATCACGGCGTTGCGCTCTTTGCGCAAGCGGGCGATTTCATCGAGCAGATCGGTGCCGCTCGGGATTTTGGTGGTGATGCTCATTGGTGATCCCCGCTTGGTTCGTTTCGAGCGATATAACGATGATTGCCCGGTTATCGAGATACTTTCGAGATGTTTTCGCGCGATTTCAGCCCGCAGGCTCATCGGCAAACCGCACCTTCACTTGCGCGCCTTCGAACCCGGCAACCTGCAACGGCACGGCAAGGTTCTGGCGCACAGCATCCTTTGCCGAACTTCGCGCGAGGTCCAGAATTTCCGCATTCTTGGCAAAAGCCTGCGCCTTTTCCTCAGCGATTTCAGAGTTTCGCTCCGACAGCAATTGCTGCGATCCGCCGGTGTTCAGCAGCCCCTCGGTAAAAATCCGCGCCTTGCCTTCATCAAGGTTGGGGCGCGAAGTGCGCAAGGTGGGCAGCGTGACGGTGAGGGTGGACGCGGTTTCATCCCACGCGAAATCGCTCGGCTCCATCCCCGACAGGTCCAGCCGATAGTCGATGCTGGCCGGGATAATCGCGGCCTGCCGCACGCGGCGCACCACAACCGGGCCAACCTTCTGTTCGTATTCGCTTTCGGCGACGACCTCGAACCGGCTGGCGAAGACAACCAGCGAGTTCTGTTTCTCGAAAGCGAGCATTGCGCTGGCCACCGGATCGCCTTCTTCCTCGTAGATATAGGCGCGCCAGCCAAGGAACAGCGCGGCAACGGCAAGCGCGGCGACCAGCGCCAGCAACCAGCGTTCATTGCGCGCGGAGAGTGAGCCTTCATCGCGGACATCGACAAAGCCGGGCTCAATCACAGACGTATCGCGCGGGCGTACTATGCCATCGGGCAATCGCCCCCCTGCCGGCTTCAGATCGCTTGCCATAGTGTTCCTTCTTTGTTTGCCAGACCGCGCCGTTCCAGATCGATGAGGTGTGCTGTGACGCTCATCTCAGCAGCCGGGATCAGGCGTTCGTCCAACCCTTTATACATTGCCGGGATGAAATCGGGGACGGGCCGCGCGCGCTCTGCCATCAGGCGCAATATCTGGTTTTCGCGCTGGCGGCGGTGGCCGATCATGCCGCGCACCAATTGGCGCGGTTTGGTGATCGCCGCGCCGTGGGCGGAGTGATAGACCGTGTCTTCGCGCGCCATCAGCTTTTCAAGGCTCGCCATGTAATCGCCCATGTCGCCATCGGGCGGGATGACGACGCTGGTGGACCAGCCCATCACATGATCGCCGGTGAACAGCGCGCCCGATTGTTCCAGCGCAAAGCACAGGTGGTTCGAAGTGTGGCCGGGGGTGGCAACGGCAGTCAGCGTCCAGCCGGTGCCGCGCATCTGCTCGCCGTCCTCCATCACGCGGTCGGGTGCGTAGGTCGTGTCGAACGCCTCATCCGCGCGGGGCAAATCGGTCTTGAGCACCAGCGGCGCGCAGCCGACGATTGGCGCGCCCGTTTGCGCAGCCAGCGGCGCGGCGGCGGGCGAGTGGTCACGGTGCGTGTGGGTGCACATTATGGCGGCGATGGTGGCATCGCCGACCGCGCTCAGGATCGCCTCAATATGCGCTGGATCGTTTGGGCCCGGATCGATCACCGCGCAATCAGGCCCGTCGGCAGGCCCAACCACATAGGTCTGCGTGCCGGTGTAGGTGTAGGGCGATGGGTTGGGCGCAAGCACGCGCCGCACCAGCGGTTCCAGCTGCTCTGCCGTGCCGGTGGGCCACGGTTTGGGGGGTAATCCTGCCATAGACTTGCATATGGGGGCGCTCGTGCGGCATGTCACGGGCCAAGAGAATTGGGGAACCCGATGGCCGACTATATCCTCGTCCTGGACGAAGGCACCACCTCCACCCGCGCGATGCTGTTTGCCAGCGACGGGGTGCTGGTCGCAAGCGCGCAGGCAGAGCTGACGCAGCATTATCCGCAAGCTGGCTGGGTGGAGCACGACGCGGAGGAAATCTGGGTCAAGACGCTTTCCTGCGCCGCCGATGTCATTCCCAAGGCAGGTGGCGCGGCGATGATTGCGGGTATCGGCATTACCAACCAGCGCGAAACGGTGGTCGCGTGGGACAAGTCCACCGGAGAGCCGCTGACCCGTGCAATCGTGTGGCAGGACAGGCGAACTGAACCGCTGTGCTCGCAATTGCGCGCAGCCGGGCACGAAGCGACGGTGCAACACCGCACCGGGCTGCTGCTCGATCCGTATTTCTCGGGTACGAAAATGCGCTGGATGCTCGACAACGTGCCCGCCGTGCGCGCGGCGGCGGATGCCGGGACGCTGGCGTTCGGCACGGTGGAAAGCTGGCTGGTGTACAAGCTGACCGGCGGGGACACGCACATCACCGATGCCAGCAACGCCAGCCGCACGCTGCTGATGGAGCTGGAGGGCGCGCAGTTCGATCAAGGACTGTGCGATCTGTTTGGTGTGCCGATTGCCGCCTTGCCGCGTGTCACCGATATGTCCGGCGCGCTGGCGAAGGCCGATCCGGAGCTGTTCGGCAGCGCGATCCCGATCACCGGGCTGGCGGGGGACCAACAGGCAGCGACCATCGGTCAGGCCTGCCTCGCGCCCGGACAGACCAAGGCGACGTATGGCACCGGCGCGTTCGTGCTGACCAATCAGGGCGCAGTCATCCCGCGGTCCACCCACCGTCTGCTGGGCACGGTGCTGACGCAGTTGGACGGGCAGCGCACTTACGCCATCGAGGGTTCCGTCTTTGTCGCAGGCAGTCTGGTGCAATGGCTGCGCGATTCGCTCGGCATTGTGGGCGTGGCGAGCGAGACGGAAGAGCTGGCCCGATCTATCCCCGACAGTGGCGGTGTAACGATCGTGCCCGCGCTGGCCGGGCTGGGCGCACCGCACTGGCGGGCAGACGCGCGCGGCGTGATCAGCGGGCTCAGCTTTGCCAGCGGCAAGGCGCATCTCGCCCGCGCCGCGCTGGAGGCGATGGCGCACCAGACGCACGATCTCGCCGAAGCCTTCGCCGCCGATGGCACAAGCTGGGAAACGCTGCGGATCGACGGCGGCATGTCCGCCAACGACTGGATGGCACAGGATCTGGCCGATATGCTGGGCATCCCGGTGGAACGGCCCGCTTTCGTCGAGACGACCGCGCTGGGCGCAGCGATGCTGGCGGCGGCGGGCGCGGGGCTGTACCCCGATTTGGCCGGCGCGGCAGAGGCGATGCGGGGCGAACTCACTCGCTTCGATCCTGCAATGGAGGCGGGCACGCGCGATGAGCGGCTGGCGCGCTGGAAAAAGGCGCTCGCAGCGGCCTGATAGCTCGAAAGGTTGTGCGCTGATCCGATGGATGGATGGCGGTGGCTACATCCGGCCCATTTCGCGCCCGATGCGATCCTGGAATGCGCGCACGGGCGATATCATCTCGAAATCTTGCCGCCATGCCGCGTCCAGCCGTGCGATCCGGCCGTGCAGCTGCTCCGTCTCCGCGATCAGCGTGCGTGTCTCCGGCTCCAGCTTTGCCAATTGCCCCGCATCCGAAGGTCGGTCGGCTGGCAGGGTGCCGTGCTTGCGAACCTGCTGTTCGCTCAGCTCGCCCGAGAAAAACGCCCGCTGGTTCAGCAGCCACGCGAGAATATGCATCATCCGCGTGGTGGTCTTCAGCCCCTCGGTCGAAAGCGCAAGCCGCGTCATCGCGTCTTCATGCCGGACGATGCCGCGATCAGACAGGACCGCATTGGAAACGGCCGCGCCATGGGCAAACACACCGCGCACCTCATCCGCAAGCACAAGCGCCTCGGTGTACAATGCCTCGATAATCGGGCGGGACAAAGATGTGGTGCGGTTCATGGGTTTGGGTGCCTGCGTGGGAGACCATCGTGCTACGCTGGCGCGCCCCAAACTGCCAGCGCGCCATGGTAACTATGCCGCTGTAATTGGCGGATCGTCCCTGCGTGATACAATTCGCGCGGGTTAGCTCACAGACCTAACGTGCCGGTGGTGTGATACCTTCAGGCGATGATATCTGGCAGTAGCGTATCGGCGATGATCGCAATCTGGTCCCGCAAGCGCAATTTGCGCTTTTTCAGGCGGGCAATCTGCAATTGATCGGTCGATCCCGCCTCCGTCAGCGCCGCAATCGCCGCATCGAGATCGCGATGCTCTGAGCGCAGCAGTTCCAGCCGCTTTTCAAGTTCAGCATCGTTCATCGTGGTGTCTCGCAGCCCTGTGCAAGTGTCGGCGGCCGTGCGGCCCGGAAGGTTCGCACCGGCCCCTAACCGATTTTGGCGCGCTTGGCAGCTTCAATTCATCGGGCTGTGCAGACCGTAGCATCGCTTTAAGCATTTGTAGCACTTTGCAAGCCAGCTTGTGTGTGGTTTGATCCTGTTTGCAACCCGGCTGGCTTTGTGCCGAGTTGCATTACGGGGGCAGACCCCCAACTCGAATAGGAGAACGAATATGGCTCTTTCGCGTGGCAATTCCGCAGTTTCGACAGCAACCACGTCTCATATCCATGCACTCCAGTCCAAGCACGCATCCCTCGAGGCCCAATTGCACGAGGAAATGAACCGACCGGTTCCCGATGCAGCGACAATCCAGCTTCTCAAAAAACGCAAGCTCGCTCTCAAGGAAGAAATCGGGCGAAACTGACTGCGGCATTCCGCAGTTTCGAAATGCGGGCGCGTCAATTTCTCCCGTCAGGAGAATATCGCGCGCCCCGCACGGGCATTTCCATTGCAACACATGCGGTTTTGCGGGGCCATCGCGCTGCGTGTTTACGCGCATCGGAGCTTTTGCTTTATTCTGTGCTTGCGCCTAGGCAATAGGCTCTCATGAGCGCCGCTGCATCCGCCCGACTGATCCTCACCCGCCTGCACGAGGTCATGGCCTCGCGCCTGCGCGCGCAGGCAAAGCTGGATCAGGTCGTCGATATCATCGGCGAAAGCCTGACGAGCGAGGTGTGCTCGATCTATCTCCTGCGCGAGGGGATGCTGGAACTGTTTGCGACGCGCGGCCTGAACAAGGCGGCGGTCCACGTTACCCGCATGGCCATCGGCGAGGGGTTGACGGGCGTGATTGCCGACAATGTCGAGACGCTGAACCTTGCCCAGGCAAAGGCGCATCCCGATTTCCAGTACCGCCCCGAAACGGGCGAGGAAAAGTTCCACTCCTTTGCCGGCGTGCCGATCGTCTATCGCGAGCGTGCGGTGGGCGTGTTGTGCGTCCAGCACGTAGAGCCGCGCCGGTACGAAGAGGTGGAGATCGAGGCGCTGCAAACCACCGCGATGGTGCTCAGTGAAATGATCGCCAACGCAGAACTGATCGACGAGGAAGATGCGCGCGGCCTGACCGAGGCCCAGACCGCATCGCAGACCGTCACCGGACTGACGCTGGTGGACGGGCTGGGCGTGGGGCAGGCGGTGTATCACCAGCCGCGCGTTCAGATCACGCAGGTCATGGCCGAAGATACCGAGGCCGAGCGCCAGCGCGTCTATCGTGCGTTCGACAAGATGCGCGAACAGATAGACAGCCTTGCCGGGCAGGCCGAATTCGGCGGCGGGGGCGAGCATGACGAGGTGCTCGAAACCTACAAGATGTTCGCCTATGATGAAGGCTGGGCGCGCCGCATCAACGAAGCGATCGATTCAGGCCTTACCGCCGAGGCCGCGATTGAGCGGGTGCAGCAGCACACGCGGATGCGGATGCGCGAGATCGACGATCCGTTGCTGGCGGACCGGATGCACGATCTGGAAGATCTGGCCAACCGGCTGCTGCGGATCGTATCCGGCCAGCTTGGCACTGCCGCCACGCAGGCCCTGCCGCGCGACACGATCCTGATCGCGCGCAATCTTGGCCCGGCAGAACTGCTGGAATATGACCGGCGGCGACTAAAAGGGGTTATCCTTGAGGAAGGATCGCTGACCTCGCATGTCGTTATCGTTGCGCGCGCCATGGGCGTGCCGGTGCTTGGCCGTGCGGGCGCTATTCGTGGCAATTTGCGCGATGGCGATGCCGTGCTGCTGGATGCGACGGCGGGCGTGGCGACGTTGCGACCCAATACGCAGATGGCCGATGCTTTCACCGCCCGCTTCGCCAAATCGCGCGAGCGTCAGGCGGGCTATGCGAGCCTGCGCGATGTCGAGCCGTTTACCCGCGACGGCACGCGCATTCAGGTGATGATGAATGCGGGCCTGCGCGACGATATGAGCGCGCTGGCGATGACCGGTGCGGACGGCGTGGGCCTGTTCCGCACGGAATTTCAGTTCCTTGTCTCGGCCACTTTCCCCCAGCGCGAACGCCAGACGCGGCTTTATCGTGATGTGCTGGATGCCGCCGGTAAAAAGCCGGTGATCTTTCGCACAGTCGATATCGGCGGCGACAAGAGCGTGCCCTACCTTGGTTCTGCCAGTTCTGATGCGGACGAAAATCCTGCGATGGGCTGGCGCGCGCTGCGTCTTGCGTTGGAACGCGAAGGCCTGATGAAGGTGCAGGCGCGCGCTCTGCTTGAGGCTTCGGCGGGTCGCTCGCTCTATGTCATGTTCCCGATGGTGTCCGAGCCGTGGGAGTTCGACGCGTCAAAAGCGGTTTTCGATGACCAGCTCGCCTATTTGCGGGGCAAGAAGGTAGCCCTGCCCAAGGAGATCCATTTCGGCGCGATGCTGGAAGTGCCCGCCTTGGCCGAAATGCTTGACCTGCTGCTGCCGAAACTCAGCTTCCTTTCAGTCGGGACCAACGATCTGACGCAATTCCTGTTTGCCGCTGATCGCGCCAATCCGAAACTGGCGCAGCGTTACGACTGGCTCAGCCCGGCGATCATCCGTTTCCTGCGGCGTCTGGTGCAAGGCACGCTGGGCAGCGGCGTGGATCTGGGCGTGTGCGGGGAGATGGGCGGTCGCCGGCTTGAGGCGCTGGCGCTGATGGGCATCGGGTTTCGCCGCCTGTCGATTACGCCTGCCGCCGTCGGCCCGATCAAGGAATTGGTGCGCCGTGTCGACCTCACCGAACTGGAGCCTGCGATGGCGGGTTGGCTGGTTGATCCGGGCATCAACCTGCGAACCACCCTCACGCAATGGGCTCACGAACGCGAAATCGAAGTCGATTGATCCGATTCGCAGGCGTGCATTTGCCGCACCCGCATCAGGCCCGGAATATCCTTAACGCGCACTTTCCTGACAAAGCAGCGACATAAACCGCGCAGGCCCGAGTGAGTCCTTGACTTAATTGCGCACTCCCCGCTTTGTATGCATAGGACGACAAAACACTAACCATCCCACCGGGACGCAAACGGGTAATGGACAGCGAAAACGCCACCACTGTCGACGATGTTGTCGAGGACGCTCCCGACACGGCGGACCTGCACGTCAGCGCGGGCGAAAGACTGCGTCTGGCGCGCGAAGAAAAAGGGCTGACGCTGGATAATGTCGCGGCGGAAACGCGCATTCCTGTCCGCCATCTCGAAACGATCGAGGCGGGCCATTACGAAGAATTGCCCGCGCGCACCTACGCCATCGGATTTTCGCGTACCTATGCCCGCGCTGTCGGGCTGGATGAACGGGTGATCGCCGATCAGGTGCGCGATGAAATCGGGGCGAAGGGGCCGCGCTATTCCTCGGTCGGGCAGGGTATGGAGCCGGGCGATCCGGCCAAACTGCCATCGGCTGGCCTTGCATGGTTCGGAGGTTTCGCCGCGCTGCTGTTGATCATCGGGATCATCGCGTTTGCCAGCACGTATTTTGGCGCGGGCGACGGGCCGCAATCGCTGCTGGTCCAGCAGGAGGCAGCGGAGAAAGCCGCCGCCGCGCAGGCCCAGACAGCCGCCGCTGCTCCGCCAGTCGCCGCAGCTGCCGATCCTTCTGCCGATGGCGAAGTGGTGCTGACCGCGCGCGAGGATGTGTGGGTGAAGGTGTACGAACGCGGCGGTGACAGTCTGTTTCAGGGCACGCTGGCCAGTGGCGACACGTACAAGGTGCCCACCATCGCGACCGATCCGCTGATCAACACCGGTCGCCCCGATGTGCTGTCCATCACCATTGACGGGCAAGAGGTTGCGATGCTGGCGGATAAGCCGGTTTCGCTGGGCGATGCGCCGATATCCGCCGCCGCATTGCTGGCGCGAGCACCTGCTTCGCCAGCGCAGTCTTCGGCTCGAAGCCCGGATGCTCAACCCGGCGCACCACCTGCCGCTCAGCCTGCTTCTCCATCCGGACAATAATTGCGCGGGCATTTGCCAGCGCCAGTGTTTGATCCAGTTTCGAGCAAACCCTTCGATTCCGCCGTTTCCCACTGTTTTCGCGGCGGTGCGGGGTCGACTTGCACGGCTTCTCCCGGCACAGATTCGGCTGAGGTTCAGGCGCGAGCCCGGATAGTCCGGCACCATGCCATGTCGCTGAACGCATATCGCAGACCGCCAGATTGCAATCCGGGCGCGCCATCATGACGAAAGAGGGAAGACCGAGAGATGATGCAAACCATCCTTCAACACCGCAACACACTTGATCACTGCGCTGCACGTGTGCGCCAGGTGGCCGCGCGCACCGGATTGGCCGCTTTTGCCGCGGCGATGGTGGTGACCGCGCCTGTCCCTGCCAACGCGCAGGACACCAGCGCGGAATCGCGCCTGCGCAAGATCGAGGCGGAGGTTCGCGCCCTGCAACGCAGCGTCTTTCCGGGCGGCGACGGGCGCTATTTCGAACCCCAGATTGCACCCGGCGATCCGGCCACGCCCGTGCGCAGCACCGGTCCCTCGACAACGGCAGTGACCGACATTCTGGCGCGGCTGGATGCGCTGGAATTGCAGCTCCAGTCGCTTACCGCGCGTACGGAAGAAGCGACCAATTCGATGGCAATGCTCGATACCCGGATCGCCGCACTCGAAGCGCGCGGCGGACCTGTGGTATCGACGGACACCGTGACGACCTTTGGCACCGGCACAGGCAGTTCGGCAGCGTCAACGCCGACCCCCACCACAACCATCACCACTACCGCCATTGCACCCTCTTCAAGACCCGCTGCAACAACCGCGCCCGTGACCGTAACCGCTGCCGCGACCGGCCCCTCGGCAGAGCGATTGGCCGCGGTCAAGGCGATTGCCAAACCGCAGACCGACGATGCCGCCGACGATGAATATTCCTATGGCTTCCGCCTGTGGGATGCGAAATTCTTTCCCGAGGCGCGTCAGCAACTCACCAGCTTTGTCGATGCATATCAGGGCCATTGGCGCCAGACCTACGCGATGAACCTGCTCGGCCGCGCCTATCTGGACGATGGCATGACCGAGGAGGCCGCGCGCTGGTTCCTCAAGAATTACCAGAGCGATCGCACGGCCGCACGCGCGCCAGACAGCCTGCTGTATCTGGCCGAAAGCATGATCACGCTGGGCGACACGCGTCGCGCCTGCATTGCACTGGCTGAATTTGCAGACACATACCCCATCGTCGCCTCCGGGCGGCTGAGCGATCAGTACAGGGCCAATCGCGGCCGTGTAACCTGCGAGGGATAGGGCGAGCTTAAAAAAAGTGCGGCGAGAGGAGCGGTGATGGGCAAACTGGCACACCCCGAGATCCCTCACGCCGATCAGGTGTCGCGCTTCGCCGCCGAACTTGACCGGTTGTGGCCGCCGGAAGATCGCGAGGGCGATGCGGGCCATACCGGTGATACCGCCACGCTGGGGCTGGCGGTATCGGGCGGCCCGGATTCGCTCGCGCTGTTGCTGCTCGCCCATGCGGCGATGCCGGGCGCAATCGCGGTCGCAAGTGTCGATCACGGCCTTCGTCCCGAAGCAGCGGGCGAGGTTGCGCTGGTGCGCGATATTTGCGCCGATCTGGACATTCCCTTCACCGCGCTGACCGTCGAAGTGCGCGGCGGCAATCTTCAGTCCCGCGCGCGCGAGGCGCGCTATGGCGTGCTTGCCCGCTGGATGCGTGAGCAGGGATTGGGCGCGCTGGCCACGGCGCACCACGCCGACGATCAGGCCGAAACGCTGCTGATGCGGCTGACCCGTGGCAGCGGGCTGTCTGGGCTGGCCGGAGTGCGTGCGGCATCCCTCTTCGACGCGGGCGATGGAACGGAGCCGTTCGCGCTGCTGCGGCCCTTGCTGGGCTGGCGCAAAGCGGAACTGGAGGCGCTGGTGGCGGCAAGCGGGCTTGAGCCGGTGCGCGACCCCTCCAATCAGGAGCGCCAGTTTGACAGGGTGCGGGTGCGCGATCACCTGGCGCAGCATGACTGGCTGGACCCGCACGCACTCGCGACCAGCGCCGGACATCTGGCCGAGGCATGGCGCGCAATCGAGTGGTATGCCGGGATCGACTGGGACGATATGGTCCATTGCGAGGAGGACGGCAGCGGCTATCGCTATCTCGCAAATGTTCCGCGTATCATCCAGATCGAGACGGTGCGGCGCATCGTGAGTGAGTTGGGCGGCGTCGTATCGCGGGCCGAGGCCGGGCGCGCGGCGGACCGGCTGTGGCGCGGCGCAAACGCATCACTGGGCGGCGTGCTGGCCGTGCCTACGATTGAGCATGTCGAGAAGATCGGGGTGGAGATGCGGGTGTGGCGGTTCAGTCAGGAGCCCCCGCGCAACACGCACTAGATGACGTGACCGGTGGCGCGATCAGCTGATCTTGTCGCCAATGCCCACCATCTTTCCGCGCGTGATGAGCACTCTGTCGCCGCGCCGCGCCGCTGCGAACAGCTTGGCCGCGAATTCCTCTGGCACGCCCACGCAGCCGTGGCTGGCATATCCATTGATGACCGGCGAACCGTGGATCGCGATGCCATCCCATGTCAGTCGCAAAGTCCAGGGCATGGGCGCGTTGTCGTATTTCTCGGAGATATTGTCCTTCTCCTTGGTCAGGATCGGGAACGTGCCAAGCGGGGTCGGATGTTTCTTTGTGCCGAGCAGCGCGACCGCCGTGCCGATTTCGTGCCCATCGCGAAACGCGCTGATGACGCGCGCATCAAGGTCAACCGTCACCACCAGCTTGCCCTTGGCAGGCGCAGCGCCTTCGTCCCAGTACCAGTCGCCATAGCGGAACGGCCCATCGGGGATCGACATGATGGTCTTGATCGTAAACGGATCGGTGCTGGTCCGTGCAGTGCGAGCAGAGGACGTGGCTGGCGGCGTTACCGGATCGGGCGCGGGCAGGGCCTGCACCACCGGGCTGGAAATCGTCCGCTGGGCCGGACCGCGCGGCGGGATTGCTGTTTGCGTTGAAACTCCCATCTGATCGACCGGAACGAGGACTTCAATCGGCACAACCTCTACACCATCGCTCTGGGCCAGAGTGGAATCGACCGCAAGCGAAGCCTGACCTGTGGTGGGATCAACTGAACGGATCGCGTTTTCAGCCTCAATCGCGACCTGCTGCGCTGCGTCAGCGGCGTCCGCTGCCTCATCGCTGCCACCGGGCTGCGCGGCGAAAGACGATGTGCCGCCTAGCGAGGCCAGCGCCAGCGTGGCGGCAAAGCGAACGGTTTTCAAAAGCTGTATCATGGCTGCTGTTATGCAACGTGTCGGGCGCAATCGCCAGAGTTTTGCCTGCGTCTGTCCCCGCAAGGGACGCGAATTCGCCATTTGTTAATATGCATTTTACATTATTTTACAGTAACGTGGTGCTGAATCCGACGCATGGGGCGTGTGCACTCATCTTTGGCCTGAGGAGATGGCTTGTCGCGAACGACTCGGCGCTGTTAACCATACACGGCTAACTCCGAGCGGATGTTCCATGCTGTTGTGCATAGGCCGCGGCTGCGCCCAGCAAACCTGGCTGCGGGTGGACGATCAGTTTGACCGGCAGTTTCGCCATCAAGCCGGCAAACCGACCCTTTGCCGCAAAGCGCGCGGCGAACCCGGAATTGAGCAGCGTCTCGCGGATACGAAAGCCCAGTCCGCCTGCAATCACCACGCCACTTGCGCCTTGGATCAAAGCGATATTGCCCGCCACCGATCCCAGCGCCATGCAGAACCTGTCGACGGCGGCGGCGGCAAGGCTGTCATCGCCGGAGATACCGGCGGTCCAGATCGCAACATCGTCCCGCTCAAGTTCCGCGCGGCCCTCCATGGCGGCGAGCGTTTCGTAAATGTCGACAATTGCCGGCCCGCACACCACGCGCTCGTCGGAAACGCGGTTGTGGCGTTTGCGCAGGCGGGCAAGGATTGCGTCCTCGATCGCGTCTACCGGAGCGAAATCGCCGTGCCCGCCCTCGGTCGCCTGCACGCGGTATCCTCCCGCTCCATCGCGCCAGAAATGCGCAACGCCAAGTCCGGTGCCCGGTCCCAGCACACTGATCGTGCCGCCCGCTGGCAAGGGCACATCCGGCCCGGCAAGATGTACGAACTGATCGGCGGGAGCGCGCGCGGCGGCATGGGCCACGGCCTCGAAATCGTTCACAATCGTGTGCTGCGCGCAGCCCAGCTTTGCCTCGATCAGAGGGGGGCGGATGATCCACGGATTGTTGGTGAAGCGGATAAGGTCCGCGTTGACGGGTCCGGCCACCGCCATGGCGACGCCATCGGGCAGAGAGCCACCCATTTGCTCGCGGTAATCCTCCCACGCGGTCTGGAAACTGGCGTGCTGCTGCGTGTGCAGCGTCACCGGATCGCTCAGTGTAATGCTGCCATCGACGGCGATGGTGGCGATGGCAAAGCGGGCATGGGTCCCGCCTACATCGACCGCGACGATCTGCCTTTCATTCGTCACCGATTAGAGCCCCGCGCTGGCGAGCATGGCGGATGCGCCCTGTTCGGCGCCGTCGGCGTGGGTCTGCATCATGCGGAACAGCTCGCGCCCGACGCCCCATTCAATTTGCGGGTCCGGAGCAGGCGTGCGGCTGGACAGGTCGGCGGTGGTGGAAAGCTCTGCCGGTTTCGGCGCACACGCGCACCACATCGCCATCGCGCAACCGGCTGAGCGGGCCGCTTTGCCCAGTGCCGCCGAAGGCTTCGGGCGTACAATGGATTGCGGCGGGCACCTTGCCGCTTGCGCCTGACATGCGGCCATCGGTGACGAGCGCGACCCTGTGCCCGCGATCCTGCAACAGGCCGAGCGTTGGGGTGAGCGAATGCAGTTCGGGCATCCCGTTGGCGCGCGGACCCTGAAACCGCACCACCACCACCACGTCGCGGTCCAGCTCACCCGCCTTGAACGCCTCGATCACGGCGCCTTGCGTTTCGAAGACGCGGCACGGCGCCTCTATGGTCCAGCGTTCGCGCGCCACGGCGGAGGATTTGAAGCAGGCGCGGCCCAGATTGCCCGTCACCAGCCGCATTCCGCCATCGGCAATGAACGGGTCGCAGGCGGGCCGCAACATGGTGTCATCGCGCGTTTCGTGACTTTTCTGGAGACAAACCCCCACGCCGACACGGATTTCCCGTCCGTTTCAGACGAGATCATCGCCCTCGCGCGGAGTTGACCGCTCATCAAGCACGGGTTCGCAGGCATAGGCGTCCATCCCGCCTTCCCACACCGTCAAATATCCGCGTGGGCCAGCCCTGCGCCGAGCAATTCGCCGATGACGTAGGCCATGCCGCCCGCGCTGTGGAACTGGTTCACATCGCCCGATCCGTTGGGATAGACCCGCGCGAGCAGCGGCACGACGCTCGACAATTCGGCCATGTCCGACCAGTCGATCACGATGCCCGCCGCGCGCGCCATGGCGGGGATGTGGATCGCGTGATTGGTCGATCCGCCAGTCGCCAGCAGGCCGATGGCGGCGTTGACGATCGCCTTTTCATCGACGACCTGCGCCAGCGTGCGGGTGGTGGTTCCGGCCAGTTGCGCCAGCCGATGCACGGCCGCGCGGTCCAGTGCCTGCCGCAATTGCGTGCCCGGCTGGACAAACGCTGCGCCCGGCACGTGCAGGCCCATCATCTCCATCATCATCTGGTTGGAATTGGCCGTGCCATAGAACGTGCAGGTGCCCGGCGAGTGGTAGGAGCCAAGCTCGCTTTCCAGCAGTGCATCGCGCCCGATCTCTCCGGCGGCGTATTTCTGGCGGGTTTCCTGCTTCGCCTTGTTGGAAATGCCGCTGGGCATCGGGCCAGAGGGGACGAACACGGCTGGCAGGTGGCCAAATCGCAGCGCGCCGATCAGCAGACCGGGCACGATCTTGTCGCAAATGCCAAGATATGCGGCGCCATCGTACATCTGGTGGCTCAAGGCGATGGTGGTGGCCATGGCGATGTTGTCGCGGCTGAACAGCGACAGCTCCATCCCGTCCTCGCCCTGCGTTACGCCATCGCACATCGCCGGTGTGCCGCCCGCAACCTGCGCGGTCGCACCCACTTCGCGGGCATAGATCTTCATCCGGTCGGGATAACGGCCATAAGGCTGATGCGCGGAAAGCATATCGTTATAGGCGGTGACGATCCCGATATTGGGGCCGCGCCCGTTCTTCATCGCATCCTGATCCTCCTGCGCCCCGGCAAAGGCGTGGGCGAGGTTGGAACAGGCAACATCCTTGTGTTCGGGGCGGCGCTCGCCCTCGCGCCGCATCAGTTCCAGATAGGCGGTGCGTCCGGGACGCGAGCGTTCGATAATGCGCTGCGTTACGCGGTGGATCGTATCGTTCAGGTCACTCATGCCAGCTTACCCCGTCGCGTTCGGTCAGAGCTATGGAGGCGCTTGGCCCCCAACTGCCCGAAGTATAGGTCTTGGGCGCGACGCCATTGGCTTCCCACTCGGCACGGATCGCGTCGATCCAGTGCCACTGCGCCTCCACCTCATCACGCCGCACGAACAGCGTCTGATCGCCTTTTACCAGATCCATCAGCAGGCGCTCATAGGCGATGCGACGGTGCTGGCCGACAAACGCATCGGGCATCGCGATTTCCAGCGGAACTTCGCGCAGGCTGACACCGTTTTCATCGAGACCCGGCACCTTTGCCATCAGTGACAGAGTGATGTTCTCCTCCGGCTGGATACCGATCAGCAGGCTGTTGGGCTGCATCATTGCCCCCGTGCCTTCAAAGATCGAGTGCGGCACACAGCGAAACTGCACGAGGATTTCGGTCACGCGCTCGGGCAGCCGCTTTCCCCGTGCGCAGATAGAATGGCACGCCTTTCCAGCGCCAGTTATCGACATGCGCCTTTATCGCGGTGAAGGTTTCGGTGCGGGAAGCGGGCATCTTTGCCGCCGCCAGTTCCTCGTCATAGCCGGGCACCGCTTTGCCGTTGATCGCGCCTGCGCGGTATTGCCCGGTCACAGTGTCGCTGGCAGAGGCAGGCCGCAGGGCGCGCAGCACTTTCACCTTTTCATCGCGCACGGGCGCTGCGTCGAAACTCGTGGGCGGCTCCATCGCGACGAGGCTCAGCAATTGCAGCATGTGGTTCTGCACCATATCGCGCAGCGCGCCCGCATCATCGTAGAAACCCACGCGCCCTTCCAGCCCGACGGTTTCCGCAACGGTGATCTGCACATGCTCGATATAGGTTGCGTTCCAGATCGGTTCGAACAGGATGTTGGCAAACCGCAGCGCGAGCAGGTTTTGCACCGTCTCCTTGCCCAGATAATGATCGATCCGGAAAATCCGCTTTTCCGGGAAGGCGGCGGCAACCGCATCGTTGATTTCGCAGCTGGAGGCAAGGTCCACGCCCAGCGGCTTTTCAAGGCACATTCGCACGTTCTCGCCCGTCAGCCCCGCCCGTTCGAGGCCCGCAATCGTCGGACCAAACAGCTGCGGCGCGGTGGAGAGGAAGATCGCGATCCCGGATTTCGGCTCCCCCACCTTGGCGGCGAGTTCGGTAAAGCCGTCCAGCGTTGTCGCATCCAGCGCCTGATAGCTCAGCCGGTTGAGGAACTGCGCCATTCCGCCGCGCCGGTCAGGTTCGAGAAATTCCTCCAGCGCCGCGCGCGCCATGTCGCGAAAACCCGCATCGCTCAGATCGCTGCGGGCCGTGCCGATGATCCTCAGGTCGGGCGGAAGCAGCCCGTCGGCGTCCAGCGCGCACAAAGATGGCAGCAGCTTGCGCCGTGAAAGATCCCCGGTTGCCCCGAACAGCAGCAATCGGTCGGCTACGAATTCGCTCATATATGATCCCTTCCCGCGCTTTCTTAGCGACCTCGCTCGCGGCCCGCAATCGCGGTCGGAATTGGGCCGCGAGCACGGATGGGATCAATTACATAACGCTACCAATCAGTTCGCAGTGACGTTTACTTCACTGTAAAGGAACTGCATCGGTGCAAAGCTGGTGAGGAAGCTGACATCGGCGGCATCGCGGCCAACGCCGATGACCGCTGCCTGATTGAGATCGGCCATGCCGGTCCCATCGACCAGTTGCCATGTGCCCCCGCCGGGAATGGCAGGGTCGGCAAGAAACACCTCGGCGATGGCGTGGAAGTCCTGCGGGGTCACGCCGGGCGCATAACACGAAACATAGCGGGCGGGGATGGTGGATGCGCGCGCCAGCGTCACCAGAACATGCGCATAATCGCGGCAAATTCCCTGACGTTTGATAAAGGTTTCAGCCGCATCGGTGGTCGGATTGCTGGAGCCGGGGACATATTCGAAATTCGCGCCCATCCAGTCGCGGATCGCGGCAACCCGCGCGCCTCCGGTGGTGTCGCCGAATTCGGACGCGACGAGGCTTTGAAACGGACCAGCCTGACAATAGCGCGACTCCAGCAGATATTGCACCGCCTCCCCCGGCAATTCGTGCGGTTGCAGCGCGTCCAGCGTTTCCAGTGGCATCAACGTGCGCGAAGGGGCGACCTGCGCGGAATAGTCCACTTCGATCCGGCCAGATCCGTGCAGCCATATGCGTTCACCGATATCGTCCTGCGCGCGCACGCGCACACAGCGCGCATCCGGGCTGATGGTGGTGGTGCCTTCAATCAGGTTCTGCTGGGGCAGCGCAGCTGCCTCAAATTGCAGCAGCGCACTGGCAGGATTGTAGTATTCGAAGGCAAAGCGAGCATTGATCTGGATGGTCATGTGAGTCCTAACGTGGGGGAGCGCCGAGGTTCCAGAGGCGGAGAGATAAATATTGGGATTGGCATTGTGCGTTTGTCGCTTGCCTCCCGTATCGCGTGAATTTCGGGTGTTTGCTGGAAGGGGCCAGAGGCTCTTTGCAAGCCGTTTTCCTACTTTCACCGCCTTCGATAGAGAGGGCAGATGCAATGGTGCACATTCCCGTCCAGTGATCGAGTGGCCCGATTAAAGGGGCGCTTACTGATCGAAGGGATTTTCGCCCCTGAACAGTGTGTCAGGTGTGTCAGGTCACTTGGGGGAGGGGAGCAGACTCGGCAGGCAAAGCGTTCAGGCGATCACGCAATCACCCCGAACAGGTCATGCGCGTCAGCGTCCTCGATGGTCACGTTGACGATGGCGCCTGCTTCCAGCGTGGCGGGGACGTTGCGCAGATACACCGCGCCGTCGATCTCCGGCGCATCGGCCTGGCTACGCGCCGTTGCGCCGATATCGCCGTCCTCGTCTGGCTCGCCCACGTCGTCGATGATGACCGGCAGGGTGCGGCCCACCTTGGCGGTGAGTTTGGCGGCGCTGATCCGTTCGGTCAGTTCCATCAGGCGGGCGTATCGCTCTTCCTTGATGGCTTCGGGTACGGGATCGGGCAGGGCATTGGCGGCGGCACCTTCGACCGGCTCGAACCGGAACGCACCGACCCGGTCAAGCTGCGCTTCCTCCAGCCAGTCCATGAGGTACGCAAAATCGTCCTCTGTCTCGCCGGGGAAACCGACGACGAAGCTGGAGCGGATGGCGATATCGGGGCAGATTTCTCGCCAGCTTCTCAGCCGTTCGAGCACCTTGGCCTCGTTCGCGGGGCGGCGCATCAGTTTGAGGACGCTGGGGCTGGCGTGCTGGAACGGAATGTCGAGATACGGGGTCAACAGCCCCTCGGCCATCAGCGGGATGACCTTGTCGACATGCGGATAGGGATAGACATAGTGCAGGCGAACCCAGGGTGCAGCGCCCTCAGGGGTGCGAAGCTGGCCCAGTTCGCGGGCCATGTCGGTCATGTGGGCGCGCACGGGGCTGCCCTTCCACATCCGCTCCTCATGCCTTGTATCGACGCCGTAAGCGCTGGTATCCTGACTGATGACAAGCAATTCGCGCGTGCCCGCCGCAACCAGCTTTTCCGCTTCGCGCAGCACTGCGTCAATCCGGCGGCTGGCGAGTTTACCGCGCAATTGCGGGATGATGCAGAACGCACAGGAATGGTTGCAGCCCTCGGAAATCTTGAGGTAACTGTAATGGCGCGGGGTCAGTTTGATATCGGGCTGCGGGATCAGGTCGACAAACGGGCCCTGGCTGGGCGGCGCGTGAATATGGACCGCCTCCACCACCTGTTCGTACTGATGCGCGCCCGTCACTGCGAGCACTTGAGGATGCGCGGCGCGGATGGCGTCAGCTTCCTCGCCCAGACAGCCGGTGACGATCACGCGCCCGTTTTCGGCAATCGCTTCGCCAATCGCGGCAAGGCTTTCTTCCTTGGCGCTGTCGAGGAAACCGCAAGTGTTGACCAGCACGATGTCCGCCCCGGCATAATCCGGGCTCATGGCATAGCCATCGGCGCGCAGCCGGGTGAGGATGCGCTCGCTGTCGACCAGCGCCTTGGGACAGCCGAGGCTGACCATTCCGATGCGTTTGGGGTCGGGGAGGGTGGTGGCAGGCGTGTTCATGGTGCGCGGCGCCCTACACCTGTTCCCGCGTCAGTTCCAGCGCCGTATGCTATGCAGGTTGGCGACGTGCAACTATCGTCCTCGCACGTCGAGGGAGGAAATAACCCATGAATGATTTTGCATTGTGGCCCGTACTGGCCGGAGCCGCCGCATTCTTCGTCGTCGGGGCGATCTGGTACGGAGTGCTGTTTGGCAAGGCGTGGCAAAGGGCCGCCGGGCTGTCTGACGAACAGGTGCAGGGCGGGAACATGGCCGTGATTTTCGGCCTGACCTTCGCGTTCGAGATGCTGATCGCAATGGTGCTGTGGCACCTCATCGCCCGCACTGATCCTGCGGACTTTGTGGTCATGATGATGGCGGTCGGGTTTGCCGTGGGCGTGATGATCCCGGCAATCGGCATCAATTACCTTTACCAACGCAAAAGTGGGATGCTGTTCCTGATCGACGCCTGCCACTTCATCCTCGGCATGGCGGCGATGGGCGGCGTGTTCGTGCTGTTTCGATAGGGAGCGATCAGTGCGAATCGCCGTTGCTCGACCCGTTCTCGGTCGGCACGATTTCCACGATAACGTCGCCTTCCTGCAGGTTCTGGCATTCGTCTTCCCAGAACCCGATGGCCCGCCCGTTGCGGTAGATCCTGAGGCCGCGTCCGCCCGTGGTAAGATCGGCGATGGAGCAGCCGCGCTCGGCATCCGTTATGACCCGTTCGACCAGTTGCACCCGGCCAGAGACCGAGGCGAGATCGGCGAGGTAATCGGCAATGTGCGCCCCTTGCGCGCTGCCCGCCAACAGCAGCCCGGTGAACCGCACCGGGTTGATGACGTTGTTCGCCCCGGCCTGCCGAGCCAGCAGCTCGTTATCGTCGGCGCGCACGACCACACTGATGGGCACTGCGGGGGCAAGGTGGCGTACCGTCAAAACGATCAGGATCGAGGTATCATCCCGCCCCGCAGACACCAGCACCGATCCAGCCTCCTCAATCCGCACCGCTCGCAGGGTCTCGTCGCGGGTGGCATCGCCGACCAGCACGTTCACCCCGATCCGCTCCGCTTCGGCAAGGCGCTCCTCGCTCGGGTCGACGACCACGATCTTGCGCGTATCTGTGCCACGCTCGATCAGTTCCTCCACGCTTTGCGAGCCCGAGACGCCAAAGCCGAGGACCACGACATGGCCGGTAAGGTTTTCCTGAATGCGCGCCATGCGCCACTTCTCCCAGCTGCGTTTGATGATGAAGTTGTAGGCAGTGCCGACAAAGATGAAGAACACTGCAAACCGGATCGGGGTGACGATGATCGCCTCCACCAGCCGCGCCTTGTCGCTGATCGGCGCGATATCGCCAAAACCCGTGGTGGTGATGGAGATCATAGTGAAATAAACCACGTCGAGGAAGCTCACATCCCCGTCGTAATTGTCGATCAAGCCGTCGCGGTCCCACCAGTGGATCAGCACGACGACGGAAATCAGAAATACCGCTGCGCCCAAACGCAGGCTGACATCGCCCCACAGCGGCAGCCGCACCCGGCGGCGGAGCGGCTTGAGCTTGCGCGCCAGTTTGCTCGTGCGGCGCTCCGCCTCTTCGCTGGAAAGCTTTCTGGATGCCATGTGCGCGCGCGCTGTCCGTTATTGCCCGTAACGCTGCGCTATATCAGCGAGCGAGGCGTGATGCGTCAGGTCCAGCTGCAGCGGCGTGACCGCGACATAGCCCTCGTCGATAGCTTCCAGATCGGTGCCGTGGTCCAGCGTATGCTCGATCGCGTGCAGGCCGAACCAGAAATACCGGTGTCCGCGCGGATCGGTGCCTTCGACAATGCTACCGCGCGAATAATCGTGGAACCCCTGCCGCACCACACGGATGCCGCGCACGTCTGCCGCCGGGCGCGCAGGGAAGTTGATGTTGATGAGGGTGCGTTCATCGAACGGCGCATCCAGCAGCGGAGCAATGGCCTTTGCCCCCCATTGCGAGGCAGCGGCGAACAGTTCCGCATCGCCGCCCCCACTTGTTTTGCCGGTCGTATTGCCCGGCCCGTAAACCTGGCTCAGCGCAATCGAGCGAATGCCCGCCAGCGCGCCTTCGATTGCGGCGGATACGGTGCCCGAATAGGTGATGTCATCGCCCAGATTGGCCCCGCGATTGACGCCCGACAAGATCAGATCGGGCGGGCTGTCGAGCACTTCGCGCAGGGCCATCATCACGCTGTCGGTCGGCGTGCCGGTGACGGCAAAGCGCCGTTCGGCAAAGCGTTGCAAGCGCACCGGGCGATTGAGGGTGAGCGAATGGCCCGCTCCCGATTGCTCCTCTGATGGCGCGCAGATCCAGATATCATCGGAAAACTGCGCGGCAATCTCCTCCAGCACGGAAAGGCCGGGGGCGTGATAGCCATCGTCATTGGTCACGAGAATGCGCATCAGGAAAGCGGCTCCAACCGGGTCACACCGCCCATGTAGGGGTGCAGCGCCTCGGGCACCAGAACGCTGCCATCGGCCTGTTGGTAATTCTCGATCACGGCGACCAGCGTGCGGCCCACGGCAAGGCCGGAACCGTTCAGCGTGTGGACGAATTCGGTCTTCTTCGCCTCGCCTTGAGGGCGGTAGCGGGTGTTCATCCGGCGCGCCTGAAAATCGCCGGTGTTGGAGCACGAACTGATCTCGCGATAGGCGCCTTGTCCCGGCAGCCAGACCTCAATGTCGAAGGTCTTGCGCGCGCCAAAGCCCATGTCTCCGGTGCACAGCAGCATGGTGCGATAGGACAGGCCGAGCGCCTCGAGCACGCCTTGTGCTGCTCTCAGCATGCGCTCGTGTTCGGCCTCGCTGTCTTCGGGTTTGACGATGCTGACCAGCTCGCACTTTTCGAACTGGTGCTGGCGGATGAACCCGCGCGTATCGCGCCCCGCCGCGCCAGCCTCGGAACGGAAGCATGGGGTGAGCGCGGTGAGGCGCAGCGGCAGATCGCCGCCATCGAGCAATTCGCCCATGACGCTGGCGGTCAGCGAGACTTCGGCGGTGGGGATGAGCCAGCGGCGAGTTGGGCGTGGAACCTTATCCCAAATTTGCAACAAATAAGCGTTCTGCGGATTGTTTCCGGAAGTCTTCAATTCACTGAATTTATCTATTTGAGCGAGTACATATTCAAGATCATCGGTGGCGATGTCCGTCTCAAAACTATCCTCGGCAAACTTGGGCAGTTTGTCCGTCCCGTACATCGCCTCGTCGCGGACCAGCAAGGCGGGTTGCATTCGGTGTAGCCGTTCGCGCTGACCTGATGGTCCAGCATGAACTGGCCCAGCGCGCGGTGCAGGCGCGCCATGTGCCCGCGCAGGAAGGTGAAGCGCGCGCCGGAAATGCGTGCGCCGGTCTCGAACTCCATGCCCAGAGCGGGCGCGATGTCGGCGTGTTCCTTCGGCTCGAAATCGAAGGTAGGCTTTTCGCCCCAGCTCGACACCTCGACATTGTCGGCCTCATCCGCGCCTTCGGGCACGTCTTCGAACGGCAAATTGGGGATCACAT
Source organism: uncultured Alphaproteobacteria bacterium (assembly GCA_963838365.1). Classification (GTDB taxonomy): domain Bacteria; phylum Pseudomonadota; class Alphaproteobacteria; order Sphingomonadales; family Sphingomonadaceae; genus Erythrobacter. Next base: position 430,506 of record CAWIQR010000011.1, on the reverse strand, counting down.
CAAGCGCCGCTTTCAGCTGTTCGGCAATCGTGCGCTCGCGTTCTTCGAGCGCAGGCATCGTCTGCTTCAACCCGGCCACTTCGGCTTTCAGTGCCTCGGCAGTATCGGTGTCGCCCTTGCCCATCGCAGCGCCGATTGCCTTCGACGCCTCGTTGCGGCGCGATTGCGCTTCCTGAAGTTGCGTGGTCAGCGCGCGGCGTTCCTCGTCCAGCGCAACAATAGCCTTGGCCACAGGCCCTTCGCCGCGCCGGGCGAGCGCTTTGTCAAAACCCTCGGGATCGTCTCGGATCAAGCGGATATCATGCATGGCCGCGCCTATGCCCGCTCACGCCAAAGAAGGAAAGAGGCGAAGGGCCGGGAACCTCTTGCCAGTGCGGGTGATTGAGTCAGGCAAAGGAGACTTATCTATGTTGAGACAGATTATCGGGGCCGCTATCGGCTCCAAATTCGCCAAGCAGACGCCCGCAATTGGCGGCGCCACCGGTGCCGCATTGGGCGCAGCGGTGCCGTTCGTACTTTCTCGCATGAGCCTTCCGGCCATGGTCGTGATGGGCGCGGGCGGCTATTTCGCAAAGCGTATGTTCGACCGCAAGAAGGCCGAAGATGCGACTGACCAGGCGCAGCGCGTTAGTGGTGTTGCGCTGAAGACGCCAGGCGAGGTGCCCCCTGCAGCAACCGGCACGGTGATTAATCCGCCATCGGGCATTGCCGCCAATCAGGCTCACTGATCCATACCGATTGATGCGCACGAAGCCCCGACCCGTTTTGACGGGTCGGGGCTTTATCATTGCGCAGAACCAGTGGATGACCGACGGGTGCTGTATGAGGAGTGCCCGCTGATCTGGAGAGACGGTTCAGAAATTCACTTGTGCCGTGACGAAGAAACGCCGCGGATCGCCATAGAACCCGGTCAGCGTGCCTTCGCGACCGAGCGTCGGGATAAAGGGAGTGCCCGGAGGCGTGCCGCCCGCCACAAAATTGTAGCCTGCGACGATGTATTCCTTGTCGAGCAGGTTTTTCACATGTCCGCCGATGGAGAACTGTCCGCTGTCAGTGGTGTAGACGACGCTGGCATCGACCAGCACAAAGCCATCCTGATCAAGGAACGGGTTAGGCGCCTCGAACTGGCTGGCATCGCCGCGCAGTGATGCAAGGCCGATGAAATCGACCATGCCATCGGCCGCTGGAAGGCCAAGGACAAATCCCATGTGCGCGGTGAATTCGGGGGTGTTCTGAAACACTCGCTGGTCCGCGACATCGTTTCCGAATGCGTCGATGAAGGTGTTGAAGCCGGCATCGAGATAACCGACCGACCAGTTCACGTTGAACCGGCTGCCATTGCCAGCAAAGTTCCTGCCGACCAGCGCGTTGCCTTCAAATTCAAACCCGTTCACATCCGCATCGGCGGCGTTGGAAGTAATGCCGATGAAGCTGTCGTTCACCCCGTCGCCATTGCTGTCGAGGCCAACCGAGCCGGGGATCTGCACGTCGCTGTATTGGCCAAGGAACGCTGCAATCGAGATGTTCAGTCGATTGTCGAGCAATGATGCCTTGTAACCGATCTCGTAGCTGTCGACCGTTTCCGGGGCGAACCGCAGAAATTCAAACTGATCGTCGAAATCGCGATCCCCGTCACCGTCCAGATCGGGCGCAGCGCTGGTCTGGCCGCGCGGATCGAACCCGCCGCCCTTGAAGCCCTGCGAATAGGTGAAATAGAGATTGTGATCGGGCGTCGGCTGCCAGCTTATCGAGGCGCGCGGGTTGAAATCCTTGAAAGTATCGCTGCCCTCGAAATCGCTCGTCACAGCAATGGGAATGGCAGGGCCGTTCGGCACGAACAGGTCTGAGAATCCGCCGATGAAGGTGGTGCGCAACACGCGGCTGGAACGCTTGTCACTGGTGTAGCGACCGCCCAGCGAGACGCTGATCGTGTCGGTGAGATCATAGGTGAAATCGCCGAATACCGACCATGTTTCGGTTTTTACATCGCCCAGCGTCTGTGCATTCAGGCCGGGCAGGCCTATCAGCGCGCCCGTGTTGAACAGAGCCACATCGAACGCGGTAAATGCGTTGGCGTTGAGGTAATAGGCGCCGAGCACGCCCGACAGTCTTTCGCCCTCATACAGCACTTGCAATTCCTGGCTGAACTGATCGTTTTCGTAGATCGCGGGCACATCGAGATCGGCGGCGGGCAGGCTGTCGAAATCAATCGGCGTGGTAGATTTGTCCTCGCGGTAGCCGGTGATGGATTTCAGCGTGATCGTATCGGACACCTCGATCGCGATATTGAGCGCGCCGCCATAGGCCTCGACCTCCTGATCGACCACGTTCAGCCCGGCGCGCGTGTCAAAAACGTCGTCCAGCACCGGCGCTCCGGTCAGCAGGCCGGGGATCAGCCGACTGCCCTGTCGCGCCTCGCTTTCGTCGAGGATGTAATCGCCCGAGAGCCGCACGAAAATCGGCCCGTTGTCGAATTCCAGCGTGCCGCGCGCGCCCCATACGTCCTTGTTGTAATTCTCGGTACCAAGCGTCAGGTTGTCGCCAAATCCCCCGCGTGAAAGGCGCGCGCCGCTCGCGCCGATCGTTAAGCTATCCGTTAGCGGGGTGGAGCCTGAAACGATGAGGTCAGCCTGATCGAACGAGCCATAGGTGCCGCGCACCATAAGGCTGGTCGCATTGGGCAGCTCAGCCGTTACATACTTGATCGCGCCGCCGATCGTGTTGCGGCCATAGAGTGTGCCCTGCGGCCCGCGCAGCACCTCGATCCGTTCGACATCGTAGATATCGAGCACGGCGGCCTGCGGGCGGTTGAGATACACATCGTCGATATACAGCCCGACGCCCGCCTCGAACCCGGCAACGGGATCCTGCTGGCCGACACCGCGGATAAAGGCGGTGAGGGTGGTGTTTGTACCACGGCTGACCTCCAGCGTGATGTTGGGCACCTGCTGGGCGATCTGGGTGAGATCCTGAATGCCCTGCCGAACCAACGTGTCGCCATCCAGCGCAGTGATCGACAGCGGGACATCCACGATCCGTTCTTCGCGCCGCCGGGCGGTGACGATGATGCCGGTGTTTTCCTCGACCTCTTCTTCCGCCGCGATGTCACTGTCGGGAATGGTTTGCGCAGAGGCCGGTGTGGATAGTGTCGCCAAGCCTGCGCATCCAGCCAGCCACGCCGCGCGCCGTATTGTCATTCGATTGTTCATGATTTCCCTCTCCCGTCATTTCGCGGTTTGGAAACTCAATATTGAAAGTTGAACCGACTTTCAAGTTTTGTCTTGTGATGCGTGGTCTTGCATCTTAGGCCGTGCGGGGAAAGGGCAGGGTCAAGCATGGCGGGTCAGGGCATCAGTGAGACGAAAATTGCAGGCGATGAAGGTGTATCGGCTCCATCACCAAAGGCTTCCGATACGAAAATTCCGCGCACCGATCGCGGACGCAAAACCTTGCGCAAACTGCTGGATGCATCGGCCATCGAATTCGGGGAGAAGGGCTTCCACGAAGCGTCGGTCAGTTCGATTACACGGCGTGCCGGGATCGCGCTGGGCAGTTTTTACACCTATTTCGACAGCAAGGATGCGCTGTTTCGCGCGCTCGTTGCGGATATGAGCGACAATGTCCGCACCAGCGCCCGCGCCGCCATCCTGCCGGACATGGATGCGCTGGAGATCGAGCGCGCGGCGTTGACCGCGTTTCTCGCCTTCGCGCGTGAGCACAAGGAAATCTACCGCATCATTGACGAGTCGGAATTCGTCGACCCGGCCAGTTACCGCACCCACTACGAAACCATCGCTGAACGCATAACCGAACGGCTGCATGTCGGAGCGGCGGCGGGAGAGTTCCGCGACGATCTGGGCGAGGTGGAGGCGTGGGCGGTAATGGGAATGAACGTGTTTATCGGCCTGCGCTATGCCGTGTGGGCTGATGAGAGCGACCGTCTGCAGCTCGAATCCGTGGCTGGTGCCGTCAATCGACTGCTGGAAAGGGGTATCGCGAAAACCTGATACGGCGGCCCCGATTACCGCGCTGTTCGGACAACAAGGTCGTGCTCCAAGGTTGCCCCAACACAGGGCGCACTTAACCTCTCAAGCGCCAACGCAAGCTGGCAAGCGCTTTAGAACCCGCCCGGCCGGATGCCGTTGACTATTGCGGCAAATCCAGCTGCACGCGCGATGCGAGAGCAGACACCTTGCCCGCCGGTGCAGGATTTTCTGGCGGGATCGGCGCATCTGCGGGCCACAATGCCAGCATCGTATCGAGTGTCTTGCGCACCTCACCAACCTTGGGCGTGTCGAGCGTTTCTGCGATTTGCCGGGCAACCTTAACAAAGCCCCATGCGTCCTGATATTCCGCCGCATCCGTCACCGTACCGGCCGGGACAGCAACGGTATATTCCGCGACCGCCGTCTCCATCAGGAAGCGGATTTGCGCCGCTGCATCGCCGCCTGCTTTTTCGCGCATTGTGGCAAGATTCGCTTCGGCAGCGGCCAGTTGCGGCGCGATCGCATCGGCGGACTGATCCGCTTCGAGCGCGGCGGACACGGCCTCGAACACAGCGGGATCGAACCCGATCGCGTCCAGACCCGCGCGTTCGCTTGCGTGCGTTTCGGAGACGGGGTGCGACAGATGCCGAGCAGCCATTTCAGGCTTTCCCGCGCGGTAAAGCGCAAGACCGGCCTCAACATGGCCCGCCATGAAGACGAGCCGCTGCTCAAGCGAAAGCGCCGCAGCGCCGCCAGCCTCGCCCGACTCACCGCCTTCACCGCCCTCTCCCGCATCAGCAGCCTGGGAGGCGTCGGCAGTGTCGGAGCCATTTCCTGATTCCCCGGCACAACCGGCCAAGCCAGCGCCCGCAAGCGCAGTGGCCAAGCCCAGTGTCGTCCATGTCTTAAGCGGCAAACTCTTCATTTCGATCTTCATCAGGGATGCGCCACCAGTGAGTTTGAATGTCATTCGCAATTCCACAGACTACATAGCGTCCGCCAAATGAGGTGCAAGGCCGATTGCAGCAGTGAGTGCATGGCTGAATTGCTCTGCCTCGTCATTACGATGCGAGATCATACCTTTGATCCGAGCAGACGCTTTTCGAAAGTCACATTTCGCCACCCTTTTGCGGCAGCACGGGCGGCGGCAATCATGGCGGCGAATCAGACGGCGGTTCGGGCGGTGGATCTGGCGGCGGCTGTGACGATCTGGACGACGATATCCATGATCGGGTGCCGCTTCGCTTAACGTTCCGAACGGCAAGCATCGTTAGAAAGGCGGACGGTCGGCGACTGACCCATTTGCTGCGTTGAGTTAGAGTGCCAATTTGGAGGCCAAGAGCGAAGATGTACGGAACCCCATTCGCCACTGGTCGGCGGTCATATTGATGTTCGGCGTCGCTTTGGCCGCCCATCACTTCGGCCTTTTATGGGATAATTTTCAAAGGTGGGCTTGGCCTGTTCTGGTGGTGCTGACTGCTACCAATAGTCTGCGATTTGTGTGGGGCATGTGGCAGCGTCGAGCGTCTAACCCCAACTGTCCCAACCTAAATTAGCTTCGCCTTCCCACTCAACATCATGCATATGGCCACTGCATGTCACCTGCTGAAATCGGACAGGCAGCTATCCGAGCCTTTGAGATAATTGCGGAAATGCAGCTAGCGACCCAATTGCGGACACGGCCTCAAGATTATAGCTTTCAATGATGGTGATGAGCTTTGAAGTCCGCGATAACTCTGAAGAGTTGGAAATTGTTTTGGACAGCAAGGGCCTTAAATCCCTTCTAGACTATCTCTCTTTTCTCGACAAACAGACTACCGATCACGTGCATCTCATGGCGAAGAGTTGGGGGGGCGATGAGCTTGATGAGGAGCCTCAGTTGGAGGGTTCTAAACCTATGCGTCACGTCAAAATCACATTCTTAGGCGAGGACATTTAGATCGCCGGCAGGCGATGCATCGAATTGCCAGTTTCCACCCCAGTTTCAGCCATTCCCGGTGACCCTCGACGATCCCGAAACCGTTCAGGCAGCTTTAGCCAGGATTTCGCCACACCCCGACCTTCGGCTTGCGGCACAGTTGCTGCCACTCTTATGTGGATTCGCAGAGACGGCTTGGCATCCCTATTTTGAGGGCATGTAGATAGAGGCCCCGCAACCCGCAGCACTATCTGCAACGGCCATGATCACCGTCAAAACTTCGTCGCGCCACCTTGATCGAGGCTGCTGCCTCGTCTCACTCAGGGGCGGCTCGCTGGAAGAGTAGCCAAAATCTTCATATTACCAATGTAATACAGGTATTGCCTTGATCAGGGTTTGCGCTAGAATATGGGTCATGAACAAGCATGCGAACAGCCCTTCCACTGTGCCGCCACAACAGAGCATTGCTGCCGGGGTAGAAGAAATGCTTCAGGGGCAAGTGCAGGCTGCTCGTGCGGCCGAGGCGCTGGCGCCGCTCATTGCGGATGCAGTTTCTGCGGCAGTCCATCGCCTGAAACAGGGTGGTCGTATTATATTGGTAGGAGCCGGTACTTCGGGTCGGATCGCAGTGCAGGACGGCGTCGAACTTGCACCCACTTACGGCTGGCCGATGGATCGCCTGATATTCCTGCTCGCGGGCGGCCGGAAAGCGCTGGTGGAAAGCTCTGAGGCTGCGGAAGACGATGCCGAGCTGGCAACTAAAGAGATTATCGACTGCGCTATAACACCGAACGACGTGGTGATCGGCGTGGCGGCAAGCGGGAGAACGCCCTACACCTGTGCCGCGATCAAGCGAGCGCGGTCCTTGGGTGGTTTGACCATCGGGCTCGCCAATCAGGCGGGAACACCGCTTCTTGATCTTTCGGACATTGCGCTTTGCGCCGAAACCGGGCCGGAATTCATCTCAGGTTCGACCCGCATGAAGGCCGGCACGGCTCAGAAGATCGTACTCAATACGCTCTCAACCGGAATAATGATCGGCCTTGGCCGGACGCATAACGGACTGATGACCCACATGTCCGTCTCGAACGATAAGCTTCGTCGGCGCGCCGTGGACATTATCTCGAGCATTGCGGGCACCCCTCCTGAACGCAGCGAAGGTGCGCTGAAGGTCGCCGAAAACGATTTGCCAGTCGCGATCCTGATAGCGGCGGGACATGATCGGGAAGAAGCGAGGCGCCTGCTTGGTGAGGGGGACCAGAGCGTCGGAAAGGCGTTATCAATTCTAAGTCGACAATCAGAGGGAATGTCCGATGGCGCTTGACCTGGCACCGGGCAGGGCCCGATCTACGCCGCTCTATCTCCAGATCGCAGCGAACCTGAAGCAGCACATCATCGCTGGTGAATGGCGCGAAGGCGAAGCCGTTCCGTCCGAGCGCGAACTATGCGCATTGACCGATGCATCCCGCGTGACTGTTCGCAAGGCGATTGAGGAACTGATTTCCGAAGGGTTGCTGTCCCGGCGGCAAGGATCCGGGACCTTCGTCAATCGCGTAATCGAGACCAAGAACGATGCTCTGGGTAGCTTCAGCGATGAGGCTGCGGCTCGCGGAGGCACTCCGGGAACTATCTGGATCGTGCGGACGATTGCGCGCCCGACCGAAGATGAGGCAAACATCCTCAAGGTTGGCAGAGACAGTGAAGTGGTTCGATTGGGCCGGGTCCGTCTGCTCGATGTCGAGCCGCTGGCGATCGAGCACGCGGTGGTGCCAAAGCGCTTCCTGCCGCCGATCGAAGAGCTCGAAGGCTCGCTTTACAAGGCCTTTGAGGCAATGGGTAATCGCCCCGTTGGCGGTACACAGAGCATCCATGCATCCCTTGCAACCCCGACAGAGGCAGGGTTGCTGTCCATCGCGGAGCAAAGTGCTGTGCTTCGCATTGAGCGAATAACGCGCAACGCGAAGGACGAGATCGTCGAACTGACGCGGTCTGTCTATCGCGGAGACCGGTACAAGTTCGTCTCGGATCTGCACCAGTGAGTTCCACACAAGCCTTGATGGGCCACCCGCGAAGGCTTCCAGAGAGCTTGCCGGATATCGACTGGCTCGATCCGAACGAGATTGCCTTGCGGCAGACCAGCTACTGGGACGCATCATCGCTTTGTGCGCGTGCGCTGGCCAGACCTGCATCCACGAGCCAGGTTTCGGACCTTCTGAGGATTGCTTCAACCACCGGTCAGACTATCGTCACCCATGGCGGCCGCACAACCTGTGTCGATGGCGTGCAGGCTCAGTCCGACGATATCATACTCTCGCTGGAGCGGATGAATTGCATCCTCGAGATTGATCCTGTCGAAGGTGTCGCAGTGGTAGAGGCAGGTGTGGTTCTCCAGACCTTGCAGGACGCGGTTGCCAGTGAGGGCATGTTCCTGCCGCTCGATCTTGGCGCGCGGGGGACATGCACCATCGGCGGTAATGTCGCGACCAATGCAGGCGGAGTGAACGTGCTGCGCTATGGGATGATGCGCAATCTCGTGCTCGGGTTGGAGGCCGTCCTGCCAACCGGCGAAGTGATTTCCTCGATGAACCGAATGCTGAAGAACAATTCGGGATATGACCTGAAGCAGCTGTTTATCGGCACCGAGGGGACGCTCGGTGTCGTTACGAAGGTCGTCCTACGGCTCGAACCGAGCATCAGCGATCGGGACGTAGCTATGGTTGCGCTCGGCAGCTTCGACGCTCTGCTCAGGCTGCAGTCCGATGCCAAGCGGATCCTTGCTGCGGATATGCTGTCTTTCGAAGTCATGTGGGGCGCCTATTACGATGCCGTCACCGTCGAGGGCGGCCACCGGGCGCCACTACCGCGCGAGGCGCCATTCTATGTTCTGATCGAAGCTGTGACTGACGCGAGCCGCAGTGAAAAGGGCAGGGGCCTGGTCCCGTTTCTTGAGCGCTGCTTCGAGGCAGGCATGTTAAACGACGGGGTTGTGGCCGCTTCCGAGCGCGAGAGGGCAGAGTTCTGGAAGGTACGGGACGACTTCGAGCGCATTCTCGGCGAACCGCCGGTCTATCTCTATGATGTCAGCCTGCCGCTGCGTTCAATGGATGCCTATATCCGCGATCTCGAGGAGGCTTTTGGCAATGCCTTCCCGCAAGGTTTGCTGCACGTCTTCGGTCATCTGTGCGACGGCAATCTTCACCTCTTCCTGACACCCCGATCCGCCTCGGAAGACCTGCACGAAATTCGTCGGGTCGCAGATGAGACAGTCTACATGACCCTCGCACGTTACCACGGCGCCGTCTCCGCCGAACATGGCATTGGCCGCGAGAAAAAGGACTGGTTGCACATCTCCCGCAGCAGCGAGGAAATCGCACTGATGCGCAAGCTGAAGCGGACACTTGATCCAGCGAACATTCTCAATCGCGGTCTCGTTTTCGATGTTTGAGGGCCGGATTGCTGGCATGCCGTCCGTGTCCATGAGCAGGATCAGTTTACCGGGATGAGTGAAATGTCAGACAATTCTGCGCCCAAGAGCGCTGCCGGAGACGTCCGTTATTGGCTTGGCATCGACGCCGGTGGAACCAAGAGCGTTGCCAGCCTGGTTGATGAGGACGGCCGCGAGCTTGGCCGTGTCACGGCCGGAGCAGGAAACCTTCGGATCGGGGTTGAGGCGGTAGAGCAATTGACGCTCGAAATTGCACGGCAGGCGCTGGATCAGGCAGGCCTGCCGCAGGATGCAGCCGGTGCTATCGGTCTTGGTCTTGGCCTCGCGGGACTTTCGCGGGCCAGCCAATCGCGTCAGTTGGCCGCCAATAAATGGCCCTTTGCCAAAGTCACGATCGCATCCGATGCGAAAATTGCGCACCTGGGCGCGCACGGGGGCGAGGATGGAGCGATCCTCATCGTCGGAACCGGATCAATTGCCTACCTGCGGGTGGATGGAAAAGTCGAGACAATGGGCGGCTACGGTTTCCCGATCTCCGATGAGGCGAGCGGCGCAGCTTTAGGCCTTAGCGCGGTCCGTCACGCGCTGCGCGCGCTTGATGGAAGAACGCGGTCGACGCCGCTCAGCGATGCGTTAACTGGCCAGTTCGACGACAGTACCGTGGCGGTGATTGAGTGGATGGAAAAGGCGACGCCGGGCGATTTCGCCTCGTTCGCGCCGCTGGTTATTTCCTATGCCGAAAAAGGCGATTATATCGCTCGTTCGATTGTGATCGAGGCGGTTCAGCACATCGAGCGCTTCATTGAAACCATCTTTGAGAAGGGCGCGCCGCGATGCTCCCTCATGGGTGGGCTCGCGGCGCATTTGCGGCCGTGGCTGCGCGGCCGGACAAGCGAAATGCTGGTGGATCCGGCTGGTGATGCAGTCAGCGGGGCCTTGATGCTCGCAGGTGCCCCGAAAGTCGCGGCGCGTCCGACCATGCCGAACGCTGGGAAGAGAGCATGATCGTCCAAGCGCGAACGCGGATGGCGATTGAAGCGGAGGAGGCACCCGACCGGATCGCGCTTCAGGCCAAGGCGCTGGCTGAACCGCTTTCGAGGCTGGCAGAGTGGTGGGCCGCGTCTCCGCCGTGTGCTATCATAACCTGCGCGCGCGGCAGCTCAGATCATGCTGCCCTTTTTGGAAAATATGCGCTGGAGCTCGCGACCGGGCGTCCTGTCGCCTCGCTCGGCCCTTCGCTCGTCTCGGTCTACGACACGCCGCTACAGGTTGAAGGCATGCTTTATATCACTGTCTCGCAATCCGGGCAAAGTCCGGATCTTCTGCGATGCGCGCAAGCCGCAAAAAGAGGGGGGGCTTTGGTGGTCGCGATCGTCAATGATCCCAAATCTCCGCTCGCCCGCGCAGCCGACATCGTTCTCGATATGCAAGCGGGCCCCGAACATGCAGTTGCGGCCACAAAGTCTTTCCTCTGCACCTTGACCACCTTCACCCGGTTGATCGCCGCCATCAACCCATCGCCAGCGATCTGTGCCGCCCTTGATCGTCTGCCCGAGCAGCTGAGAGCGGAACTGCCCAACCCGTGGGGGTCTCAGATCATGGAACAATTCCAGCACGCTAGCCGCGCCTTCGTCATCGGGCGCGGGCCTGGGCTGGGCGTTGCGGCGGAGGTGGCGCTCAAATTGAAAGAGGTGGCTGGCCTTCACGCAGAAGCTTTCAGCGCTGCCGAGGTTCATCACGGCCCCAAGGCTGCGATCGGCCCGGATTCGCCGGTGATCGTGCTCGGGGCGGAGGATGCCGCAAAGTCCAGTCTGGAGGAAGCTGCCCAGTCCTTGAGCGCGTTCGGCCCCGCGATCTTCGGAAGTCTCGTCCCTGTGCAGGGTGTCATCGACTTGCCGACGGTTCGGACTGGGCACCCGCTGACCCAGCCGATCGCGCAGGCTGCTGCTTTTTACCGCTTTGCAGAAGCGCTTTCGCGACGGCGAGGTCTTGACCCCGACAATCCGCCGTCGCTGAACAAGGTCACGAAGACGCTATGACGAGGCTTTGCGGCGCGCAAATCCTGTTGCCCAGCGGCGCTTGGCAAGAGGGAGCGATCTCGATCGAGAAGCGCAAGATTGTCGCGGTTGAGACCCGGGCGAATGTCGTCAGCAACGCAGCGACCCTCAATCTCGATGGAGGATACCTGATACCCGGCCTGTTCGATCTTCAGGTCAACGGCGGCGGCGGTGTTCTTTTCAACGATGCACCGACAGTCGCAACCCTGCGGACGATGGCCAAGGCGCATCGGACCTTCGGCACCTGCGCCATGCTTCCCACTTTGATTTCGGACGACATCGACAAGGTGCGGGCCGCGATCTGGGCGGTCGAGCAGGCGATCGCGGAAGGCGTTCCGGGTATCGTCGGTATTCATCTGGAAGGGCCGATGCTCAATCCGGCGAAGCGCGGCATTCACGATGCCCGTCACTTCCGCACCTTCGATGCGGAAACCATTGAGCTGTTCGCTTCGCTGCCGAACGGGGCAACCCTGGTAACGCTTGCTCCTGAAGAGGTTGAGCGCGGCCACATTCGCGAACTGGCGGGGCGCGGGGTCAGGGTGGCATTGGGTCATTCGCTCGCAGAATATGAGCAAGCCAAGATGGCAGAGGCCGATGGCGTGACCGGCTACACGCACCTCTTCAATGCCATGACCGGTGTGGAGTTGCGCAAGCCCGGTGCGGTTGTCGCCGCGCTCGAAGGCCAGGCATGGTGCGGCCTCATCGTCGACGGGCATCATGTCGACCCGGCCGTTCTGCGACTGGCACTCAGGGCAAAGGCGGATGGGCGCTTCTGTCTCGTGACCGATGCCATGCCGGGCGTCGGAACCGATCTTGACCAATTCGATCTCGGTGGCCGCCGCATTGCGATCCGCGATGGAGTATGCGTGGCGCAGGATGGCACTCTCGCAGGATCAGCTCTCACCATGATCGATGCCGTTCGCCGTTCTGTCGATTGCCTCGGGCTCGACCTCGCCGACGCTGTTCGCCTTGGTTCGACTGAGCCGGCGCGATTCATGGGATTGGAGCGCGACCTTGGCACGCTGCGCGTGGGTGGGCGGGCCAATCTGCTGCACCTCGATGCCGATCTGCGCGTGAGGCGAAGCTGGATCGATGGCGAAATGGTGGCGGTAGAACATTGAGCGACAGGCCAAACCGCCTTCTGTCTGTCGATGCCCTGCGCGGGCTCGACATGCTCGTGATCATCGGCCTGGACGCCCTGATCCACGCGCTCGCAAGGGTATGGCCGATTGCACCGATGACGCTGCTTTCCGATCAGTTCTCGCATGCAGAATGGATTGGCGTGCATGTCTATGATCTGATCTTTCCGCTGTTCATTTTTCTGGCAGGCGTTTCGCTTGCAATCGTCGATGCCCGCCCCTCCTCCCACGCACTGCCGCGCGGTCAGAAGCTTGTCAGGGCCGCGCGCCGCATGCTCGTTCTTGTGCTGCTTGGCATCGTATATAACTTCGGATGGGACTGGTCGTGGGAGCGCCTACGCCTCCCCAGCGTTCTGGGGTTGATCGGCGTGAGCTCTTTCCTCGCTGCGGCCACCCTTGTCTTGTTCCGCAGCAAAAGTGCGCGAATAACTGTCTGGATGGTGATCGCAGCTGTCGTCGCAGGTCTGCAACTTTTTTACCCCGTACCTGGGCACGGTTCAGGCTTGCTGACACCTGAGGGAAGCGTGAACGGCTATTTCGACAGTATCTTACTGCCGGGGCGCCTTCATGGCGGCACCTACGATCCCGAAGGTCTGGTGGGAATGCTTTCCGCAACGACGCATTGCCCTCGCCGGTGCAGGCGCCGGGGCAGCGATGCTTTCAGGCGGTCGAATCGGAGCACCCGCCTCGCTCTGCCTTGCAGGTCTGGCCATCTCGGCCGTCGGGATCGCCAGTGGTACTGTCTATCCTCCGATAAAGTCGCTCTGGACCGTCAGTTTTGACCTGATTGCGATTGGCTGCTGCTTGCTGTTGCTCGGGCTCGCTCGCCTGCTGTTTGATCGGGAACGAGCATCCGCTTCGCTGCGTGCGATTGGCGATGCGCTCGCTCCGATCGGAGCCAATGCTATCCTTGCCTACATGCTGGCCCGCTTCCTCGTCTATCCCCTGTATTCGCCGCTCGCGCAGCTCGCTTTTGGATGGGAACTGGCTGGATTGGCGGCGCTCATTGCGCTCCAGTGGGTGTTGCTTCGTGAACTCTACCTAAGGGGCTGGATATTTCGGGTTTGATTGCTTTCAAGCCCCTGAGGCCTGGGATTTCGACAAGCGTCTTGCCAGCAGGTTACAAAGTGGTAGTATATAGGTTTACCAAGGAGGCTCAGGGGAGCAGCAAATGAAAGCAACTGCCAGACTTTTCGCCGGAACCATTCTTGCCGGGACTGCCGCACTCTTGCCCGGCGCAGCATTTGCGCAGGACCCCGGCGCCAACGATGATCCCGCAAACAGCGATACCGAAAATGGTATTGTCGTAACGGGTTCGCGTATTCAGCGCACTGAAATTACGGCTACAAGTCCGGTTACGACCTTTGATCAGGAACAGATTGTGCTCGATCGTGCTGTGACGGTTGAAGATATCACCGCCCGGATCCCGCAATTCGCCGGAGGCGTGAACTCGACCCAGACAGGCAGCGACGGCCGCGGGGCGCAAACGCTCGATCTGCGCAATCTTGGTCAGAACCGCACGCTCGTGTTGCTCAATGGTACTAGAATGGTTCCGTTCAGTTTCCGAAATGCCGTCGATGTGAACAGCATTCCGGCGCCCTTGCTCAAGCAGGTCGATGTTCTCACCGGCGGCGCAGCCGCAGTCTACGGGGCCGACGCGGTTGCAGGCGTGGTCAATTTTATTATCGATACCGACTTTGAAGGTGTCCGCCTCGGTGGCAGCTGGGAAGGAGCCCGCGATCTCCAGACCTATAACACCAACATCACGCTCGGTGCCAACCTCGGCGACCGAGGCGGAATAGTCTTCTACGCCGACTATTCCAATCGCGACGGATTGCAGGTCGGGGATCGCTCCTTTCTTGCCGACAGAACGACCTCGACGCTCGCGGGCGCAGGCGGCAACTTCACCGATATTGCGAGCGGCAGGTTCTTTGCTTTCGATGAAAGCGGCGCGCTCCAGACGACGCGACAGACCTCGGACTTCTCCGACCTCTATGCAGCAGTTCAGCCGTTGGAACGCATCAATGTCTCGACATTCTTTGACTACGAGATCGCGCCCTTCGCCGAGATTTACGGGCGGGCGATGTACACTCGGGTGGATACAGTCGGTGCGGGCCGGGCCGGGGACAATCCGGTAACGGTGAACGAGAGGGTCTTTATCAATGAGACCAATCCGTTTCTGACGAACGATATCCGTTCGCGCCTCACCTTCGTGGATGGCCGGGCGGAAGTCGGGGTCGAGCGAACCCTTGGTGAGCTCGGCATCCTCTCGGCGGCGACCGAGCGCACGACCACGCAATTCCAGGTCGGCCTGCGCGGTCCGTTGACAGATTGGCTGCGATACGACGCCTATGTTCAGTACGGGCGCGTCGAAGAAGACACCACCACATCAGGCGACGCATTGCGGGTGGACAGTGCAGGCAACAGACGCTTTGCGGCCATCGTCAATAGTGTCGACATTTTCGGGCCTGGAGCTGATCTTTCCGGTTTTGGCGGGAACTTTGTCCAGGAAATCCGCGATCGAAAGCAAACGGTCGGGGCCTTCACGCTTTCCGGGGACACTTCGCCGCTGTTTTCGTTGCCGGCAGGCCCGATACGCTTCGCCGTGGGCTACGAGTATCGCGATGAATCGCTCGACACCAGTGACGAGGCTGCACTGGTCAATGGCCTGACCTATCGCGGAAGCACGGGCGGCGTGATCGTCGGTGGCTTCGACGCAAACGAGGTCTATGCCGAAGTGCTTGTGCCGGTTCTCGCGGACAAACCTTTCTTCCAGGAACTTAACCTTGAAGGGGCCATCCGCTTCTCGGATTTCTCAAATGCCGACATCGGCAATACCGACAAGATCGGCTTCTCCTGGCAGGTCGACGACAATATCCGTTTCCGCGGAACACGGCAGACGGTGATCAGGTCGCCGAATATTGGTGAGTTTGCCGCGCCGGTCTTTTCGATCCCGTTCTCGCTTTTGCGGACAGTCCCGCGGCTCCAGCCCCGCTATCTTGGCGACCCTTGCGCGAACGGGACGGGCGACCAGGCCCAGTGCGACCGTTTCGGCGCACCGCCGCAGGGTTCCTATGACAGCCTCAATCCAGCAAATCTCACAGGCCAGTACTTCTTCGGCGGCAATCCTGACATCGGCCCGGAGAACGGCACGACCTACACGCTCGGCGCAATCATCACGCCTCGGTTTGCACCGGGGCTGGAGATCATCGTCGATTACTACGACATTCGTATCTCCGATGCAGTCGGCCAGATTCAACCGGTTGACGCTCTGCAAAGCTGCTACGTCGACAATCCCGTGGCAGACAATCCGATTTGCCAGGCGATTTCACGCGATCCCGTGACAGGCTTTCTTGATGATGCGTTCGTCAACGATCGTAACCTTGGCGTCATCGAGCAGTCGGGTATCGATATCGATGTCAGCTACGGCATCGATCTCTCCTCCACCGGTTTTCTGTCCGGATTGCGGCTCGGATATCAGGGAACGATCGTCACAGACTACTCGATCCAGCGAAACCCGGTGCTCGATCCCGTCGACTGCAAGGGCACTTACGGGTTTGCCTGCTCCTCGGACGCGGTCAGCCTCGTGCAGCCGGACTATCGCCATCGCGTGGCCGCTACGCTTGATGCAGAGATGGGCCTGTTGCAGTTTGTGTGGCGGCGGATCGGTGAGGTCGAAAACGCCTCCAATCGGAGCGAGAAGATCGAAGCCTTCGACTATTTCGACCTCAACGCGCAATTTGATACCGGCATCTACGACATGAAGATCAACGTCGGTATCAGGAACCTTTTCGACAAGAAGCCGCCCCAACCCGCCTCGCCGGGGGCGTTCGGGACCTATCCGGGGACCTATGACATCGTCGGACGGACCTTTGGCGCCTCGGCCAGCATCACCTTCTGATCCCATTGACTTCACGATCCGGCGGGCTCTAGTCCGCCGGATCATCACTTCCTGTTCAGGATGTGATCGAGCCGGATAACTTCCAAGGAGGGGGCGCTTCCCATGTCCATGACTTCCGGTTTTGGCACCATCGATTGGCTGGTGGTCGCAGTTTATCTCCTCGGTAACGCGGCTCTGGGATGGTATCTGTCAAAGCGGGGCGCCCGATCTGCGCGGGATTATTTCCTTGCCGATGGGCAAATGCCGGGCTGGCTGATCGCATTCTCGGTCCTGGCGACGACCCAATCGGCAGCGACTTTTCTCGGCGGACCCGATTTCGGCTATCGCGCTGATTACACCTATCTGGCCGGATCGCTCGGCGCTGTTCTGTCCAGTGTCATCGTGGCGATGGTCTTGCTGCCGCGTTTCTATGCGCTCAACGTCACGACGGTTTATGAGTTGCTCGATCAGCGTTATGGCAAACTCGCTTTGCGCAGCTCCTCTGCCATGTATCTGGTCGGGAGGATCTTCGCCAACGGGGCCAGGCTTTTCATGGCTGCCCTTGCCGTGGCGATGATCCTGTTCTTGCGGACAGATTTCCTGGCCATAGCTTTGGCGACCGCAATCATCGTAATCCTTGGGCTTGGGCTTTCCCTGATGGGTGGATTGCGCTCGGTCATTGCGAGCGATGCCGTGCAACTCGTGGTCTATGTGGGGACAGCTGTGGTGGTTCTGGTCGTCCTTTATATGCGGCTCGATCTGGATTTCGCTGAGGTCATCGCAGGCCTCGATGCTCCGCCATCGGGCCCGAGCAAGCTCACCGTATTCGACTTTTCGTTCGCTTTGGACGATCCTTTCACCATCCCTGCCGCTTTCACCGGGCTGATGCTGCTGAATATCGGCAATTTCGGGCTCGATCAGGATACGACCCAGCGTCTGCTGGCTGCCAAAAGCTCCCGTCATGCGGGGTGGGCGCTGTTCTGGTCTACGATCGGCGCGCTGCCGATTATCTTTGTGTTTCTGAGCATCGGTCAATTGCTGCATATCTTTTATGATCGCGCCGATCTGACCGGGCTTGCTCCCCCGGACACAGATCTGGACAGCGTGACGATCTTCATGCGCTACATTCTGAACGAGCTTCCCGACGGATTACGAGGTCTTTGCGGAGCGGCCATCGTGGCTGCCGCCGTCTCCACGCTGACGTCTGGTCTGAGCTCGATGAGCTCGGTGGTGGTGACCGACTTCTATAAGCCCTGGGCCGGGCCAATTTCTGACGAGCGAACCGTTTTCGCTGGCCGCGTTGCGATGGTGGTGATTGCGATCATTCTCGGGCTGATGGCGCTGGTGTGCTTCTTCTGGCAGCGCGCATCCGATCTCCCTTTGCTCGAGTTCGCCTTGCAGGTGATGGTTTTCGCCTATGCGGGCTTGCTCGGCGTTTTTGCTGCCGCTGTCTTCACGAGCCGCGGTAGCGAAGCATCGATTGTCTGGGCGCTGGTTATTGGGTTCGTCACCATGGTGCTTGGCGAAGCTGCGGTCGGCAATGCCGTCGGCATCCCCGAAAGCCTTACGTCACTCGCCTTTCCCTGGAAGCTCGTGGTCGGCTCTGCTGTAGCCTTTCTGGTTGCGATCATGGGCAGCAACCAGAGGATTGCCAGTCAACAGCAAATCCGCGAGCGGTCAGCTGCGAGTTGATCTATGCAATAACCGAGGGCGTTTCCACGCGCGGGAACGAGGACCGGTCTGGCTACTCCGCCGGGCCTGCATGGGTTCCTGGCAGCGCCACGGAAACGGGTGCGCGAACAGCGACGTGAGCCCGTTTGCTGTTTAGTGCGTTCTCTTGAGGTTAAAAAGGCGGCTCGGCCTGCTGTTCGTTTGGCTCTACCCAATTTCCGCGAGCTGGACTGCCGATCTCGTTATAGAGTTGGGCCAAATTCATCTCGTTATTTGCGTAAGCATAGACATTGCTGCGCGCCGCTTCCCAGCGAGGCGCAGCTTGATCTAGAAGCCCTGGGAGGTAATCCGCGAAAAAGCGAACGGTGCGCTTATCTGGTTCTTGAGTTGCGCGAATGTCTGAGAAACCCAACAGTGTTTTGTCCCTTGCTCTATCCGCGATCTCACCATCTTCTGGATCGTAGTATTGATAGAAGCTTTCGTGAAAAACGATCCCAGCGGGAGCGAAGAAATTCTCTCGCGTTGTATAGTGGATTCTCCGACCAACGAACACGGGGATGGCGCCAAGTTCGTAAGACTTGATAATCGTGGATTTTATCTCGCCGTGGTGTGGGTAGAACCATTCGCGATAATTCTTGCATTCGACGCAAAGAGGTCCGTGATCGTAGCCGAAGAGCAGGAAATCGGCCTCCTTCCGAGTGGTGTTTGAGCCGATGGCTTTGGCGGCTGAATTTTCCTTATCCGGTTGTGCTTATCTTTCGGCTTTTTGAGTAGGAAATGCCCTTGATAAGAATAGCGCCGCTCGCCTTCGAAAGCAGCGATTATGGATTTTTCCGTGATGATCTCCAGCGCGTCTCCGACTGAGTTGCTTGACTGCAAAGTTCGAGCGTACAGTTGCGCCAACTCCTCGAGCCGGCCTTCGATCTCGTCGGGTTTTGTGAGTTTGTTTGCATACCATTTCTGCGAGCCGGTTGCGGCATGTGTCGCGGTTTTTAGGCGACCCAATTCGGTTAAGTCCATGATTGCGAGGCCCAGCAGATGAGGGTCGACTCTCTGTGGCAGGGGACCTTGATCGGATATTTTTTGCTCGAGCGTTTTCTGATGCGCTACCCGTTCGCGGTCGAGAACCTTCTGAACGCGTGCTTTGGCGATTTCTATGCGTTGGAGTGCGCCCTTGTTCTTCGCATCACGGGTGTGCAGGAGCTTTTGCGAGAACACGAATAATCCCAAGTACTTAGTGTTTTTATATAAACTAAGAATATGCTCGGGTTCGTTTCGAGCTGCCTTGCACCGCTTTTTACCAGAATTTGGTGACTAGGTGAATCGATGATTTGCTCGGAGTTCGGGCACAATAAGAAGCGCGAACTGATGCTACCCTTACGGTTACCCCGGAATATCTCGGTGGCCCGTAATTCTAGCTAAGTCATTGAAAAGATGGTGGGCGCGGCAAGGATTGAACTTGCGACCCCACCCGTGTGAAGGGTGTGCTCTACCACTGAGCTACGCGCCCGCCCGGGTTGAGGCTCTGAGCCTCGGGCAGGGGCGGGCACTTACTTCTCTCTGGCAGACGTGGCAAGCCCCGTTTGTACCAATCGCGACTGTTCGTGCGGCTCGCGTGCTCCGGATCTAAGGGGCCAGCAGGACGCGCAGCAATGCGGGGGCACCTTGCAGGTCCGATGGCTTCAATCCGCGCGGCAATGGCTGCGGTTGGGTCGGGCATTCCAGGCAATATGCCTGAACACCCGCACGCCCGCCCAGCCTGTCTGCATCCGCCAGAATGCGCGCGAGCAATTGTTCGCGGCGTTGGCCGGCGAGGGCAAACATATCCGCCGCCGGAGCGCGCGCCGCAGGTGTTTGTGCACTGGTCAGGAATTGCCGGACAAACGCGTCAAACCCATCTGCCGGATTGCTGAGATAACGCGCGTGCCAGCCGCCATCCTCCAGCTTTGCCTGTCCTGCGACCCATGCCAGCGCATCGGACAGCCCGCCAAACTGATCGACCAGATTGATCTGGCGTGCTGTGCCGCCGTCCCACACGCGCCCTTGCGCGATACGGTCTACTTGCGCCACCGGCATATTGCGCGCCTTTGATACGCGGCTGAGGAAATCGGAATACGTGTTGCTTACCGACGCCTGCAGGATGGAGTCGAATTCCGGCGTGAGCCCACCGATGAGGTCCGGCTGGCCAGACAGGGGCGTCGTGCGCAGTTCATCGACACTGATGCCGATATCCTCAGCCGCGCCTTCGAACGTCGGCAATACGGCAAACACGCCGATCGAGCCGGTGATGGTTTCCGGCTGGGCGAATATGCGATCCCCTGCCGTAGCCACCCAGTACCCGCCGCTGGCCGCGACATTGGCGAACGAAACGGCGACAGGAATGTCTTTTTCCCGATAGCGTTCGATCGCGCGGCGAATTTCCTCCGAAGCAAGCACTGATCCGCCCGGCGAATCCACCCGTACCACCAGCCCCGCGATATCGTCGGACAGCGCTTCGTCGAGGAGATTGGCGATGCGCGTGCCACCAGCGGTGCCGGGGCCAGCTTCGCCATCGATGATGGACCCGGCAACGGTCACCACGGCAATCGCCTTGCCAGCGGTATCGAGCGGATTGTCAGCGAGGAAGGTGCCGATATCCGTTTTCGCATAGGCACCGGGCTTTTCGTCCCATTCGTCCTTGCCGGACAGTTGGGCTACGCGGTTGCCAAATTCGACCTCGTTGCCCAACTTGTCGACAAGGCCAGCAGACAACGCTGCGTTGGCAAGGTCGCCCTTGCTCGCCTCAATCCATTCCACCGGATTGCCGGTAATCCTGGCGAGGTCGGCCTTTGGGCGGGCCTTTTTCACGTTGGCCTGCCATTCTTCCCACAATGCGCCGTATAGCCCTTCAAGGTTTTCGCGCGCTTCGGGTGACATCTGGGTCAGGAGGTATGGCTCCACCGCCGATTTGAACTCGCCCACGCGATAGATACGCGCGTTGACGTTCAGCTTTTCCAGCAGATCGGCATAGAACAGAATGCTGCCGCCCGGACCCGTGACCGTCGCGCCGCCCAGCGGATCGAGCCACACTTCGCTGGCGTGGCTGGCCAGCAGCATGTGATCGTCAGCGTAAACGAGGCCATAGGTCAGCACCGGCTTTTCAGACTTGCGCACGCGGTCCATCGCATCGCCGATTTCCTGCAGATGAACCTGACCGCCGCCGATGAAGGTCGAAAGGTCCAGCACCACGGCCTTGATCCGGTCATCTGCGACCGCAGCATCCAGTGCGCGCACGACATCGCGGGCCTGATGCTGCGTCGCCGGTGCCTCGCCGCTGATCAGCGCACTCAGCGGATCGATCGCGGATTGTTCCTCCACCACAAATCCGGTGAGGTCGATATACAGCGCGCCCTCGCGCACCTGTGCAGGGCTGGGTGCGGCAGACAACAGCCCGAACAACGCCACAAAGAACAGCAACATGAAGAGCAGGACAAGACCATCCTTGATCCCGACCAGAACTTTCCAGACCTTGCCTACGAAACCCATCAACGCGCCCTTGCTATGCCATTCGTGCGCGTTCTGCGCGTGACCTCATAACCAATCTAGGGACGGTTGATACGAAACTCCATGCAGGACGCCATTTTCTTGCGCGCACTTTCTTGAGCCGCCAGCGCTGCCATGGGTTGAGCGTATGACGCCGCTCGACTAAGGGCATGGCTTTAATGACACCGCAGTCCTTCAGCATAGAGCCCGGACGGTTTCCCGCCGGTCGCCTTGCGTTCCCGCACGCGCATCTGACCGGCATCGGCCATCTTGAGCGCCATGAGATCCTGTTCCTGCTGGCTTCGGCTCAGCAATGGGTGGAACTGAACCGGCGCGGGGACAAGCATGAGGGGCTGCTGGCCGGGCGCACGATCATCAACGCTTTCTTCGAAAACTCCACGCGCACGCTGCTCAGCTTTGAAATCGCGGGAAAGCGGCTCGGCGCTGATGTGGTCAACATGGCGGCGGCGACCTCGAGCCTGAAGAAGGGCGAGACGCTGATCGACACCGCAATCACGCTGAATGCGATGCGCCCCGATGCCATCGTGATCCGTCACGGATCGAGCGGCGCGACACAGCTGATCGCGGACAAGGTGGATTGTCCGGTGCTGAATGCGGGCGATGGCAGCCATGAACATCCCACACAGGCGCTGCTGGATGCGCTGGCATTGCGCGAGGCGCTGGAACGGCGGGGCGAGGGGTCGGAGGATTTCACTGGCCTCATCGTCACGATCTGCGGCGATATCCTGCACAGCCGGGTCGCGCGCTCCAACATCCTGTGCCTCCAGGCTATGGGCGCGAACGTGCGGCTGTGCGCACCCCCTGCGCTGATGCCTGCCGGGATCGCAATGATGGGGGTAGAGGCTTACACCGATTTCGATGCCGCGCTGGACGGGGCCGACGTGGTGATGATGCTGCGCTTGCAATCGGAACGGATGGCGGGGCAATTCATCCCCTCTGCGCGAGAATATCACCACCTTTACGGCCTGACGAAAGCGCGACTGGCAAAGGCGTCGCCCGATGCGCTGGTGATGCATCCGGGGCCAATGAACCGGGGCGTCGAGATCGACAGCGAAGTGGCCGACATGATCGACCGCTCGATCATCACGCAGCAGGTCGAAATGGGGGTCGCGATCCGCATGGCCTGCCTCGATGTGCTGACGCGGGAGCGGCGCGGTGTGGAGGGCTGGGCATGAAGCAGACGCAGCCTCTCGTCATCACCGGCGGTACATTAGTTACGCCAGACGGCCTGATAGAGGGCGCCGTGCGGCTGGAGGAAGGCCTGATCACCGCGATCGGCGGTGACGTTGCGCCGGGCGAGGGCGACACTGTCATTCAGGCGCGCGGAAAACTGATTGCGCCGGGTCTGGTCGATCTGGGCGTGTTCGCGGTGGATAAGCCCGCGTTTCACTTTGGAGGGATCACCCGTGCCGCGCTGATGCCCGATCAATCGCCCCCGCTCGATTATCCCAGCCGCGTCAATTACATAGCCAAGAGCGGCAAGCCCGATCTGTGGGTGCATCCGCTCGCCGCCGCAACGCGTGCTCTGGAAGGGCGCGAACTGGCAGAGATCGCGCTGATGAAAGAGGCGGGCGCGCGCGGCATTGCGACCGGGCGACGCTGGATCGCGGATAGCGGCGTAATGCTGAGACTCATGCAATATGCCGCTATGCTTGATCTTGTGGTGGTCGCCCATCCCGAAGACGGCGGTCTGGCGGGCGACGCGGCGGCGACGGCGGGCGAAATTGCGACCCGGCTGGGACTGCCCGCCGCCCGCTGAGGCTGAGGCGCTGGCGCTGGCGCGCGACATTGCGCTGGCTGAAATGAGCGGTGCACGGGTGCATTTCCGGCAGGTGACGACCGCTGCCGGGTTCGACCTGATCCGTAGCGCCAAGGCGCGCGGGATCGCGGTGACATGTGGCATTACGCCTGCGCACTTCATGCTCTCGGATCTGGCGACGGCGGATTTCCGCACCTTTACGCGTCTTTCGCCCCCATTGCGCTGCGAGGCGGATCGGCAGGCAGCGCGCGCGGCTATTGGCGAGGGCGTGGTGGACGTGATCGCGAGCGGTCACGATCCGCGCGGGCCGGAGGACAAACGCCTGCCGTTCGCCGATGCAGAACCGGGCATGGCGGGCGCGGAGACGCTGCTGGCGATGACGCTCAATCTGGTGCGCGATGGGGTGATCGAAATGGCGAGGGCGTTTGATTTGCTCGCGACCAGTACCTGCGCGCATCCTTGGTGTCAAGGCGGGGGCGCTGGCAGTGGGGATGGAGGCCGATGTCGCGGTGATCGACCCCGAAGCGCCGTGGATCATCGACCGCACGAAGATGGAGGCGACCGCCGACAACACCCCCTTCGATCGGCAGGGCGCGCAGGGTCGCGTGCGCGCACTTGTAAAGGGCGGGGTAGAGATCGCGCTGTAAGACTGGCGGTCTGGGCCGAACGCGGTCCCCGCCTTCGCGGGGACTTGCACAGTGGGAAAAGCCCCGCTCAACGGCCCTGAAAGGGCCGCAAGGGTGACGACCCGCCCGCAGCAATGCGACCTTCAGGTCGCCATGGTCGAGGAAATCGCACCCCCGGATGGGGGTGCGCAAAACTATCTGGCAGCGATCCGGACGCCGCTGTCGATCGCGCCCTTGGGCGGGTTCGTCTTGGCGTAGGCAAAGCAGCCACGGCCCGCTGATTTGACGGTGCTGCACAGGTTGGCAGCTGACGAGCGGCCAAATCCGGCCGCCGCCACGCGGTAGAAAATCTTGCCGTTCACTTCAGCCTTGGTGATTACGACGTCGTGGTCGCGCAGCTGCGAGAATTTGCCTTTGAGCACGTTCCAGCCGCGCTTGGCCTCTTCCTGACTGACATAGCTACCCAGCTGCACCAGATGCGTGTCGGCCTGCGGAGCGGACGACGCTACGCGCTGAGGTGCGGCGGCGCGCGGTGCAGATGCAGGTGCAACCGCGGCAACACGCACGGGGCGCGTCGGTGCGGACGCGGCCGGAAGATCCTGCACAACCGGGTTCGAGACAAACCGTGCACCCGAAGTGGCGGTCTGAGCCGATGCCTTGGCGACCGGAACCGGCGCAACGGCGACGGGCGCCTTGGCAACCCGCTGAGGCGCAGACGAGGTTGCGGCCATGATACGGGCAACGGTCGGATCGACGGCCTGAACGGCCTCGCTGTCGGCACCTTTATCCAGCCCAAACGTCATCGCTTCGGTTTGCGAAAGCGCAGGTGCGGCTGAACCGGGGGCCATTGCGACCTGAACCGGGCTTTTCTCCATCGCCTCGCCAGCTTCCGCCTCGGCGATCATTTCTGCCTGGCTGGGGAAGTTCGACAACGCAAGATGCGCGGGCATTCCGCTATCGCTGACCGGCGTCACGCCCAGCAGATTGGCAACACGCGTGCGGTAATCCTCGGGAGCGGAAATGGCGGCCCATGCGGCAAGGCGCGTGTTAAGCTGATCGGCGGGCACATCTTCTGCCGCCATCACCCGCGCCGCGCGCCAATTGCCGGCGAGCGCATAGGTATAGGCGAGGTTCTGGCGCAGTTTGGCGCTGCCATCGCTCGACCGCAGGGCATTCACAAGAATCTGCACACCGCGCTGTGGATTTCCAGCCAACGCATAGGCAAGTCCCGCATCGGCGGGATCAAGCGCGCTCTTCCGACTGGCTCAATGTCTGTTGCGCTTCCTTGCCTTCGCCAAGGGCAGCGCGTGCCAGCGCATAGCTCAGCACTGTGCGCGCATCGGTATCACCCAGGTCAAGCGCGTCGCCAAAGCTGGCGGCAGCCGATTCGAACCGGCCCGCCTCGAGATAGGCCGCACCCAGCAGGGCGCGATGAGCGGCACTGCGCGGTTCGGCCAGAACGGCGGCTTCGCCATGCGAGATCGCGGCAACCGTCTGGCCTTTTTCAAGCGCGACCTGCGCCTTCGTGAACGAAAGGTCGGCGCGCGGCGCAGAGGCGGTCGTGCAGCCGGTAAGTGCGACCGTGGCAATCGCTGCTGTCGCCAGCAGGGCAAGCTTCGGTCCCAGTTCCGGACCGCTACGGCGGCTCATAATGTTCCGATCCATGATATTTCCCCTGAAGTTCGTTCAATCTTTTGCATGATTGGCGTTTGCGTGAATTAATGGCGGTGTTTGAATGGTGTCGTTCAGTTGCGCTCAGTCGCGTCGCAACCGCGCGACAAGCGCGTCGAGATCGTCAAAATCGTCCAGCAGCCGGTCCAGCGCCTCTGTCACAAGCGCCTGTGCGCTGGTATTCTGCATCGTTGATGCAAGGCGCAGCTTCATATGCCGGTCCGCATCGAGGCGCAGGGTAAAGGCAGCGCGGCGACCTGAAAGGCTGGCTGCGTCCTTTGTTGTGCGACCCTGAGTGTTCGCTGTTTTCGAGGCGGTTTGCGCGCCCTCTTTTTTTCTCAACAGCGGCTGATCGGCTTCATCATACGAAGCGCAGTCGTAATCCTGATCTTCCGTGCCCGGCAACTCGCCTGAAAGTTCTTCTGGCATTTCAAGCGCCAGACGCTTCTGCTGGCGCATCACGACCGGTGAACCTGCAATCAGCGAGTCTTCATTCGCGGCAGCGGGCGCGGCGGAACGCGAAGTTATGGAAACGACATCTGCTCCGCGAAGCGGCTCGACGATTAAATCGTTTTCGGGGCTGGCGAACGGATATTCGCCCGATGCGGGATCGGCATCATCGCCGCCCATATCGTTCCAACCGAGATCTTCGAGTTGTTCATCGGCCAACGCCGCGATCTCCGCTGAATTGGCAGGCAGCGGCGCAAGCTGCGGGCGCATGGCCGGCTTTGCACCGCCCTTGCGAGCAAGCAATGTCGGCCCAAGCGAGGCATAGCTGGCTTCGGACATCGCTCGAATTCCCTGTTACTGGGCCACCCGGCGGCCAAACCCGCCCGCAGGACGCGGAACGCCCCCGGCAGCAGCAGCCTGACCATTGGGCGTGGCAAACACGGTGCGGCGAAAATTCTTTTCGAGCCGGTCGGAAATATACTTCCACAGCGCCGTCATTTCGGCAGCGGAGCGGCTTTCCGGGTCGACTTCCATAACCGTGCGACCGTCGATCATCGACGCAGCGAAATCGGTGCGGTGATGCAGGGTGATCGGGGCGACGGTGCCGTGCTGCGACAGTGCAACGGCGGCTTCGGAGGTGATCTTGGCCTTGGGCGTGGCGGCGTTAACGACGAACACCAGCGGCTTTCCAGCGCGCTCGCACAGGTCCACCGTCGCGCCAACAGCGCGCAGATCGTGCGGGCTGGGGCGGGTCGGAACCACGATAAGTTCCGCGACGCTGATCACCGACTGGATCGCCATGGTAATGGCGGGAGGTGTATCGATCACGGCCAGTTTGAAGCCCTGCTGACGCAACACCTGCAAGTCATTCGCCAGACGCGACACGGTGGTTTGGGCAAAGGCGGGATATTCCGCCTCACGCTCGTTCCACCAGTCGGCCAGCGATCCCTGCGGGTCGATGTCGATCAGCACGACCGGACCAGCGCCGGCGCGCTGAGCCTGGACGGCGAGATGTCCGGATAGGGTCGTTTTCCCCGATCCGCCTTTCTGCGATGCCAAAGCGAGTACACGCAACGCCTCAGTCCCCCTGGATTAGACTTAATCACTCCGCTCGATTGCGGTGTGTTCAGCCATTTGATCGCAGACTACCCCTAATTTTGGGTTAACGTTGCCGACAAGTGACTATCCGGAAAGCCACCGGGAGAAGGACATTGCGGCCAAATTGCGCCGCTGCCGATCCCGTGTTCGAGCCGGGTGCCGGGGCGGAGGGCACATCCTGCTACCGGATCGCCAACTGCCGCTTTGACTGGTATTGTCTGTTCGCGCGCATCCGGGCCGGGGGTCATTGCAACGATTTGCTAACGGGTTGTTCACTATGACGCAGTCTGGACAGGAAATTGAACCGCGCGGCCCTGAACATGGGAGGCGCAAACAGATGGTCGCGATTTGGCAGGATGATCCCCGATCATGGATCATCCGGCACAATACAGGCGACCAGATACAGGAGCGCACGTGGCCATGGCTTATCGTATTCGCACAATCGCAATTGCAGCAATCGCTGCGCTGGCTGCCTCGCCGCTGGCAGCCGACGTAAAAACGGGCGTTGATGCCTGGAGCTCGGGCGATTTCAACCGCGCCGTAAATGAATGGCAGATGCCTGCGCAAAACGGCGACGCTGATGCAATGTTCAATCTGGCTCAGGCGTATCGACTTGGGCGCGGTGTGACCGCGGACATAACGCGTGCGCGCGAATTGTATGCCGAGGCCGCGCAAAAGGGCCACATAAAGGCAGCGGACAATTATGGGCTGCTGCTGTTTCAGCAGGGCGAACAACAGATCGCAATGCCATTGATCGTGGCCGCAGCGGAACGCGGCGATCCGCGCGCGCAATACGTGCTGGGACTGGCGCATTTCAACGCGGATTTCGCCAGCAAGGACTGGGTGCGCGCCTACGCACTGATGACACTGGCACAAGGGTCCGGCCTGCCGCAAGCGGCCAGTGCGCTGAAACAGATGGACGAATACGTCCCCTTGGCTCAGCGTGAGGAAGCGCAACTTGTCGCCCGCAAGATTGAAAGCGCCGCCGGAAAGCGTCGCGCAACCGAACTGGCAGCCGCCGATCTTGGCACGCGCGGGTTCGCCAATTCGGCGCCTGCGCCTGCGCAAACGGCTGCTCCGACACGTGCATCTGCACCCACTCCCGTCCCCGCATATGCCGCACCTGCCCCGCAGCCTGTGCGCGCAATGCCAAGCGCGCGACCTGCCTCCGTCAGCAAGACTGGCAAATGGGGTCTGCAGCTGGGCGCATTCGGCGTTTCGGCCAATGCCGATCGCCTCTGGAACAAACTGTCGGGCAAACCTGCGCTCGCCGGAACCAGCAAGGCGCTGCTCTCTGCTGGCAACGTCACCCGCCTGCGCGCAGTCGGTTTCAACAGCCGTGCCGAAGCGCAAAGCGCATGCGATGAGCTGAAACGCGCCGGTCAGTCGTGTCTGGTCACAACCCCATAACTGGCCGCGCCGTATCGTGATAAGGCTCACAATCACATATCCGCTTTCCCTCGCGCATTCGGATGCTACGTTCGCGGCGCAAAGGGATGGTGGGCATGACAATCGGAGAGCAGGTACAATCGGGAACGACCCCGAGCGATAACAGCGTTTTGGCGGGCGACACCGTCATGGGCGCAGCTCCGGTTGCCCGCGAGGACCGCATTGCCAGCCTCGATTTCATTCGCGGCATCGCGGTGATGGGGATCGTGGCGGCAAACATCATTGCATTCGGGCAGCCTTCGCTTGCCTACCTCTATCCCGCTGGATTTCTGGTCGACCCGGCCGATCCGGGCGGCTGGCAATGGATTGCGCAATTCGTCCTGATCGACGGCAAGATGCGCGGATTGTTTACTCTGCTGTTCGGGGCGGGGATGTACCTTTTCATGGAGCGGGCATGGGCGCGCGGAAGCACGCGCTGGTTGCAGATTTGGCGGCTGACAGTGTTGCTGGGCTTTGGCCTCGTCCATTTTTTCTTCATCTGGTTTGGCGACATCCTGAGCATGTATGCGCTGATCGGATTTATCGCGGTCGCCTGTATGCGGTGGGAGCCGGGCACACAGATGCGGGTGGGGCTGTTCGGCTTCATTCTGGGCGGTATCCTGTTTGGCGGGGCGATGACCTTTCCATGGTTGATCGCGGACACATCTTTTGGAGATGCGGCTTCGCTGAGCGAGATACGCAGCGAAATGATTTCAGGAACCGAAGCGTTAAAGGCCGATGATGCCATTGAAACTGCGCTGATCCAGTCGGGTGATTACGCGGGTCTGGTGCAGGAGCGGATTGTGCAGGATTGGCCCACGCCACTGACCAATTCATTCCTCTTCATCCTTGAAAGCCTGCCGTTAATGTTGATCGGCATGGCGCTGTATCGCACCGGCTTTTTCAGCGGAGCGTATGATTCGGGCCGGATGCGGCGTTGGGGGTGGATCGGCGTAATAGGGGGCGGACTGGTGCATCTGGGCATTGGCCTGATGGTCAAACAGACGGGCTTCAGTTTTTACGGGGGCTATGCCGCATTCATCGGCTGGAGCGTGTTGCCACGACTTGCGATGATATTGGGCATGGCGGCGCTGATGGTCGAATATTCGCCCAGCGCGACCGGTTGGCTGGGCCAACGCATTTCCGCCGCCGGACGGGCAGCCTTTACCAATTACCTTGGCACGTCAGTCGTGATGATGATCGTGTTTCAAGGTTGGGGTCTGGGATTGTTCGGAGAATTGAACCGCCCGCAATTGTACCTGGTGTGCCTGGGTATGTGGATATTGATGCTGGCGTGGTCGCAGCCATGGCTTGAACGGTTCCGCTACGGCCCGCTCGAATGGCTATGGCGCTGCCTGACCTATCGCCGCGTGTTCGCTATCCGGCGATAGCTGTGGGCGAATCGCGGTTGAGGTTTCGAAACCGCTTGCAATTGAGAATAATTCGCATAAATCTGCTCTTGCAAACGCTTCGCAGGAGAGAACGCCGCGCCATGTATATTTGCATCTGCAACGCAATCCGAGAAACAGACCTTCGTTCGAACGCACGTTCCTGCGCAGGCGACGCAGAAGCAGTCTATGCGTCTCTGGGCAAACGCCCCAATTGCGGCCAATGCCTTGGCGAAGCTGGACAAATTCTGGCTCAGGAACGGGCATTGTCGATGTGCGAAGGCCTCGCAGTATAGTTAGCGTGGTGGCTATTGCGACACCCTCGCAACCATCTGATTCATAAGAAAAAACCTGCGATAAGGCTTGTGCCCGGTGCCGGTTTGGGCGCATAAGGTGTCCATGCAAGGCGGTCCCATATGCACCCGCCGACACCGAAATCACAACGCAGGAGCAACGCCATGAAGGGCGATCCCGGAGTAATCGAATACCTCAACAAGGCGCTCACGAATGAGCTGACCGCCATCAACCAATACTGGTTACACTATCGCGTCCTCGCAGACTGGGGCGTGACCAAGCTTGCCGAGTATGAGCGCCACGAATCAATCGAGGAAATGCAGCACGCCGATCGGCTGGCCGAACGCATCCTGTTCCTTGAGGCGCTGCCCAATTTTCAGGCGATCCACAGACTGAAGGTTGGCGAAACGGTTGAGGAAATTCTCAAGGCAGACATGGCGCTGGAGATGGAAGCGATCCCCTTGCTGAAAGATGCGGCAGCACACGCGAACAGCGTCAAGGATTACACATCGGAACAGATTTTCGAAGACATCCTCGCTAATGAGGAAGAGCATGTCGATTTCCTCGAAACGCAGTTCGACATGATCGAGCGGATGGGTCTGCAAAACTACGTCCAGCTGCAAAGCCACCCGGCAGGCGAGGGCGAAACCAAAGCCGGCGTGAAGTAATCAGGACATCAGTTAAAGAGTGAAAAACGGCTCGCGGGCATTGCTTGCGGGCCGTTTCCGTGCGCGCCCGCTGCGCTCCGAGGGGGGTCATACGTTGACTTGAACGCGACTAACAGCCACACTCTGACATAGGGAGTGGTATGAAGGAAACGCCGTTTCAGGCGCATTTCCTTTGGGTCAAGCCATACTCCTTCCAAATCGATTGGGTCGCAAGTCCAACCGAATTTGGAGGCGTACAATGAATATTTTTTCCAAGAGCATCACTCAAGCCGTTGCAGGCGGCATCGCTGCCGCAACCCTGACGCTTGCCAGCCCTGCGGCTGCGCAGATGGAGGTCTATGAGGATTACGAACCAGCCGCCGAAGTGATTGAGCTGACAATGGTGAAGGTCGACGAAGGGCAGTTCGAAACCTATCTCGAGGGCCTGAAGACAACTTGGATCGCGGCCAACGAAATCCAGAAACAGCTCGGCCACATCTCCAGCTACGGGATCTATGGTGTCCCCTATGGCGAGAACGAGTTTAATCTGGTGCTGCGGGTAACGTATCCCAACACCGAAATGCTCGGACCGAGCAAGGCGCGCTATGAAAAGTTTCTCGACGCGTACGGCAAAGCCAACCTCGATCAGGGCAACAAGACCGTGCTGGACCTGTACAACAAGATCCGGACGATTCAGGCGACCCATGTCCTGCGCGAAGTCAAAATGCTGAAGTAAGCGGCATTGCTGAGATAATCGGGGGCGGGGTGCAGTGGTCATCCCGCCCTTCATTATGCCTGCCAGACGCCGCTATCGCCCCTTGCCCTTGTGCCGCTGTTCTCGCGTTCCGTGGGCGGCCAGCAATGTCTCGCGAAAGAAGTAACTGAGTGCGGTGATCAGCAGGCCCATCGTCAGAACCCACAGCACCGCCACCACCGTTCCCAACCGAGCCTCGATGTAAACCGATGAGAACAGCACTGCGATTACCACGCTGATCGTGACCGCCGCAGCGGTTGCGAACATGATCGCGCGGCGCCCCAGAATGCGGCGCTGGTCCAGCCAATCCAGTTCCAGCCGCGCCCTGGCATTCGAAATTTCGTCGCCATGCTCGTCGCACAACCGCTCGATTCGTCCGGCGATCCATGTGACCCGCGAAACAATGACATTGAGAATGCTGCCGATACCCACCAGCAGAAACGCGGGCGCCAGGCTCAGTTGAACCGCGCGCAAGGTTTCAGGCGTGCTGGATGTCTGCTCGAGTATATCGAGCGCGACATTGGAAGTTCCTAGCAAAAGGGGTGCAAGCCAATCTAGCGTCACGTCTTTTTAGAGCCTCCGCTGAAATTCCCGCCGCCTCCGCGATTGGCGTTATAGGGGTTCTTGGAGCTTTTCAGAACAACCCGCACCGGCACCGCCTCAAACCCCAGCTTGGCGCGGATACCGTTCACCAGATAGCGCTCGTAGCTTTTGGGCAGATCGTCCAGCCGCGAGCCAAAAATGACAAAGCGCGGCGGGCGCGTGCCTGCCTGCGTGATATATCGCAGTTTGATGCGGCGACCACCGGGTGCGGGTGGCGGGTTGGCCTCCAGCGCATCGTCGAACCAGCGGTTCAATGCAGCGGTGGAGACACGCTTGGACCAGCTGTCGCGAATTTCGAATGCGGCGCCCAGCATTGTGTCCAGCCCTTTGCCAGTCTTTGCGCTGACGGCGAACAGCGGCAGCCCGCGAACCTGCGACAGCCCATCCTCCAAAGCACCGCGAATGCCGTTGAAAATACCGCTGGGCGTCTCGGCGGTGTTGGAGCCCGCAACGTCCCATTTGTTGATCGCAATCATCAAGGCGCGCCCTTCTTCGATGACGTGCGCGGCGATTTTCAGATCCTGATGTTCCAGCCCCTGCGTGGCATCCAGCAGCAGCACCACGACCTCGGCAAAATCAACCGCGCGCCTGGCATCGGCGACCGATAGCTTTTCCAGCTTTTCGACCACATTGCGCTTCTTGCGCATGCCCGCAGTGTCAATCAGGCGAATGTCGCGCACTTCGCCCGAATTGGGATCGGTCCATTTCCAGTCGACCGCAATCGAATCGCGGGTGATCCCGGCCTCGGGCCCGGTCAGCAGACGATCTTCGCCCAGCAGGCGGTTGATGAGCGTGGACTTGCCCGCATTGGGCCGGCCAACGATGGCGAGCTTTAGCGGGCCAAGCGGCGCGTCCTCATCCCCCTCGGCAATGGCCAGCGCGGCCATTTCAGCCGCTTCCTCAGCGGCGTCGGCCTTGTCCCCGATTAAAGGCATCAGCGCGGCGAAAAGGTCCGCCATACCCTCGCCATGTTCGGCGGACAGCGCGACGGGATCGCCAAAACCAAGCGAGTAGCTTTCCAGCACGCCCGCTTCGCCAGCGGATCCTTCGGCCTTGTTCGCGACCAGCACGATCGGCACGTCATGTTCGCGTAAATAGCGCGCGATTTCATTGTCGAGCGGGGTCAGACCGGCGCGCGCATCCACCACGAACAGCGCGACGTCCGCGCCTTCGATGCTGGCCTCGGTCTGCATCCGCATCCGGCCCGGCAGGGTGGTGGCGTCCTCATCCTCCCACCCGGCAGTGTCGACGATGGTGAATTCCAGCCCCGCGATTTGCGCATCGCCCATACGGCGATCGCGCGTGACGCCGGGCTGATCGTCGACCAGCGCGAGCTTTTTGCCCACCAGCCGGTTGAACATGGTGGATTTGCCGACGTTAGGCCGACCGATGATGATGACTTGTGGTTTCATGATGCGCGTTCCAGTTGGCCCTTGCCGGCCAGCTTGGCAAGCACAGCGGCGAATCAGCCCTTTTTGGCAACTGGCGGATTGTCGCCGAGATCCTCGAACCACGCTTCGACTTCGCCGCTGAGTTTGAGCAGCAACGGGCGACCATGACGGTCAACGGTCTTGCCAGCCTGCACGCGAACCCAGCCTTCGGCAATCGAGTATTCCTCGATATCGGTACGGGTGCGCCCCTTGAACTGGATGCCTACGCCACGTTGCAGCACTTCGGCATCGAAATGCTGGCTGGACGGGTTGACCGACAGATGATCGGGCGGAACGTCGTTGCCGGTTTTGCCATTCCCGGTTTGGGGCACGGCGTCCTGCGGGGCTTGCGATGTTTCTTTATCAGACATGCCCGGGCCCATAATCGGGTGATGCCCGGTAAACAAGCGTGTTGCGCTTGCCCTTTTGCTTGGCAACCGATAGAGGCGCTCGCTAAATCGCGCGGGGGGCCAACGGGTTTCCCGCGCGGCTTCGTTCCGGGATGCGGGCGTGGCGGAATTGGTAGACGCGCTGGTTTTAGGTACCAGTATCGCAAGATGTGGGGGTTCGAGTCCCTTCGCCCGCACCAGTTTACGCCCCGGCGCCAGCCCGACCGCCGCTGTTACAAGTTCGCTCAAGAAGGCACAAAGTACCCAACCCATGCAGACCAAGCAGACCCTCAACGAAGGCCTCAAGCGCGCCTATCAGATCACCATCACCGCCGCCGAGCTGAACGCCCGGATCGACGCGGAGATCAAGAAGATCGCACCGCAGGTCAAAATGCCCGGCTTTCGTCCCGGCAAGGTGCCCGCCAATCTTGTCCGCAAGATGCACGGCGAACAGTTGCACGCGCAGACCCTGAACGACATGATTCGCGATTCGGTCGACAAGCTGCTGCGCGATGAGGAACTGCGCCCCGCCATGCAGCCCGCGATTGCGCTGGATGAAAGCTATGAAGAGGGCAAGGACGCAAAGATCACCGTCGATCTTGAAGTGCTGCCCGTGATCGAGGCGCCGAGCATTGATGGGCTCAAGCTGGAAAAGCTGACCGTCCCTGTCAGCGATGAACAGATCACCGAGGCGCTGTCCGGCATTGCCGGACAGAACAAAAGCTACAAGGACGCTGCCAAGACGAAAAAGGCGGGCGAGGGCGATCAGATCATCATCGACTTCGTTGGCAAGCTGGACGGTGTCGAGTTTGAAGGTGGCAAGGCTGAAGACGCACCGCTCGTCATCGGATCGGGCCAGTTCATCCCCGGCTTTGAAGAGCAGCTGACGGGCGTGAAGACCGGCGATGAGACGACCATCACTGTGACCTTCCCCGAAGATTATCAGGCCGCGCATCTGGCCGGTCAGGAAGCAACCTTCGACATCACTGTGAAACAGGTGAAGGTTGAGACCGAGACGAAGATCGACGACGAATTTGCGACCAATCTGGGTCTCGACAGCCTTGAAAAGCTGAAAGAGATCATGAAGGCACAGCTGGAACAGCAGACCGCCGGGTTGACGCGCACGCAGATGAAGCGCTCGCTGCTCGATCAACTGGCGGAAGGCCACGATTTTGCCGTGCCGGAAACCATGGTCGAGGCCGAGTTCGAACAGATCTGGGCGCAGCTTCAGCAGGAGGCGGCCAAGGAAGACGATCCCGCCGCTGCGCTTAAGCAGATCGAGGAGGAGAAGGACGAATACAAGTCCATCGCGGAACGCCGCGTACGGCTTGGCCTGCTGCTGTCCGAAGTCGGTCAGTCCAACGGCGTTGAAGTGAGCGCGCAGGAAATGTCGATGCTCATCCAGCAGGCGGCCCAGCAATATCGCGAGGAAGACCGCGAGCGCTTTGTGCAGTACGTCCAGTCCGATCCGATGGCCGCGGCTCAGCTGCGCGCGCCCTTGTACGAAGACAAGGTCGTCGATTTCCTGTTCGACAAGGCCGAAGTGACTGAGCGCGACGTGACCATGGAAGAGCTTCAGGCCGCCATTGAAGCGGACGAGGACGCCGAGGTGGCAAAGGCCACTCCCAAGAAGAAGGCGCCTGCCAAGAAAGCTGCGGCGAAGAAGGCGCCTGCTGCGAAGGCAGACGCCAAGACCGGTGAAAAGCCTGCTGCAAAGGAGGCTCCGGCAAAGAAGGCTCCAGCAAAGAAGGCTCCGGCGAAGAATGCCGCAGCTGCGAAGGCTGATGCCCCGAAAGTTGCAGCCCCCAAGGCCGGAGCCCCCAAGGCCGGAGCAAAGCCTGCGGCAAAGAAGGCTGCAGCCCCCAAGACTGCCGCAAAGGCTCCCGCAGCGAAAGCTCCCGCCAAAAAACCAGCGGCGAAGAAGGCTCCGGCCAAAAAGGCTAACTGATCGACCGGGAACCTCGCCGTGTTATTCTGCGGGTTCCCAGCGTTTGAATGAAGGCGCGGGCAGCTTTGCTGTCCGCGCTTTTTCATAGGCGGCGCCCGCTTTCAGCACATCGTGATCGGCCCATTTGGCGCCGAAAAAGCTGATGCCGACCGGCAATCCCTCCACCGCGCCCATCGGCACGGTGAGGTGAGGATAGCCCGCGATGGCGGCGGGCGATCCAAAGCCGATGGAGCCGTTGTAATTGTCCCCGTTGATGAGGTCGCTGGTCCATGCGGGGCCGCGCGATGGGGCGACGAGGAACTGTACGGCGTGTTCCGCCAGCAATTTGTCCAGCGTCTCCGTTCCAGCAATGCGAAGGGCGTTGGCGCGCGCGGTTTCATAGGCCGCGCGGTCGGTTGCCGCTTCGGCCTGAACGAACAATTCCTGCCCGAACCAGCGCATTTCGCGCGGGGCATTTGCTTCGTTGAAGGCGATCAGATCGGCAAGGGTGCGCGGGGTCGCGGATTCGTCGCCGCCTATTGCCGGGATCGAGGCGAGATAGGCGTTCATCCCTTCGCGCAGTTCGAACATCAGCACGGCGAAACTGTCGCTGTACATCGCCTCGTCAGGCTCGAATTCGATATCGACCAGCACCGCCCCTGCGCGTTCCAGATCTGCCAGCGCAACATCGAACACCCCCGCCACGTCGGCGCGGTTGCCGATCTGCTTGCGCATCACCCCGATCCGCACGCCTTGCAACGAGGCGTCGGCCAACCCGGTGGTGTAATCGGCAATGCGCTGCCTATCGGTTGTGGCGGCGTCCGCCGGGTCTTCCCCCGCAATCGCGCCGAGCAACAGCGCGGCATCGTAAACCGTGCGCGTCATCGGCCCGGCGGTGTCCTGCGTGCTGGAAATCGGCACAACATGCGTCCGGCTGACGATGCCGACGCTGGGTTTGAAACCGACCACGCCGT
The DNA here is from genome assembly GCA_963838365.1 of uncultured Alphaproteobacteria bacterium. Taxonomy (GTDB): domain Bacteria; phylum Pseudomonadota; class Alphaproteobacteria; order Sphingomonadales; family Sphingomonadaceae; genus Erythrobacter. The sequence goes on along the minus strand of CAWIQR010000011.1, from coordinate 393,429 downwards.
TGATCGAGGCGGGGCAGATGATGGAGCCGTTGGTCTCCGTTCCGATGGCGCCCCAGGCAAAGCCCGCCGCCACTGCCGCGCCGCTGCCTGAAGACGATCCGCAGGTGTTGCGGTCTATCGCGTGCGGATTGCGAGTTAGGCCACCCACCGCGCTCCACCCGCTCGTCGAACCGTCGGAGCGGATGTTGGCCCATTCGGAAAGGTTGGTCTTGCCCAGCACCACGCCGCCTGCTTTGCGCAAATATGCGATCATCGGCGCATCGCGGCGGGTAAAGTTGGCCGCGAGCGCAAGGCTGCCTGCGGTGGTCGCCCATTCTGCGGTCTCGATATTGTCCTTCACGAGCACGCTGCGCCCTTGCAGCGGAGTGCCTTCCAGCCCGCGCGCCTTGAACCCGGCGGTGGGCGAGTGGATGATGACCGCATTCAGCCCGTCCGGCCCATCGTCCAGCCGCTCGATCCGCTCAACTCGCATGGCGATATCGGCCTCTGCGTCAAACGGGGCCGCCTCGGTTTCGGCGTTCTGAGCGAGTGCCGGGGAGGGTGCAATGCCACCGCCCACGCAAAGCGCGGCAAACGATGTGGCGGCGAAAAGGCTGAAAAGCCGGTGTGCCTTGATCATGGTCACAGTGATTGCGGCATAACCAGTGCAGCGCAAGTGGGGTTATGCGTTTTGAGCGAGGCTTTTTTGCGGCCGTGTGCCCGCGCTCGGGTCTTCCTTGGCCAGAATAGCGAGCGGATCGATGCCCTCTTCTTTCCACACGCGCTGACATTCCTCATACGCATGGGCGGGCCGCATCTTCAGCTTTGCGCGGGCCTGATCGGGGGTCAGCCGCAACAGGTCGCGGATCGACTGTTCAGCGATGGGCACGCACTCGCTACCCGCCCGTTTCGCGTCCCAGATCGCGCGCAGGACTGGCGCCTTGGTCGTGACGCTCGCCTTCATCACCAGCGATCCGGCGATGCCAAGGATCAGGTGGCCGTGGCTGGGGCGCTGGCCGAAGACATAGGCGCCGAGCGTCGCCTCGCCCAGTGTGTCACGCCCGATGCCCGACAGCAGATGCAGAAGATCGTGCGTGTCGCGCAGGCGATCATTGTACCATTCGATCTGATCGTCAGGCCGCCCGCCCTCCAGCCGAAACTCCTCGAATTCAGCGACCAGACCGGCAGCCGACAGCCCCTCGGTTTCCATGTAATCGCAATAGGCATGGGCGAGGCTGCCCGCAGGATAGTCGCGGCGCAGGGTATCGTGGTCGTCGAGGAAGTCGGGCAGAAACGGCTCGGTCTCGAAGATGCGCTGGCCTTCTGGCGTCGCGAGGAAACTGGCGACCCGTTTGTCCACGTTGACCCAGGGAAGGTGATCGAAGAACCGGAAGACCTCGCTGGTGTCTTCCTTATCTTTCTTGAATTCGAAGAAGTGGTGCCACGCTTTGCGCAAATCGCGCCGATACGGTTGGCGATCAGGGTGCCAGAACGGGACGCTGGTGAGGCGTAATCCTGCGGTTTCGCCAGCTTTCAGACGTTCTATCGATCCGACGGCGTTCATCCCATGGCTCCATTTGCGACCGATTTATGGTTAGCTTGAGATTAATTCTGCGGCGCAGATCTATCCGCGTCAAGCAGACTTGATCAAACTGCAGTTTGCGGGAAGCGCTTTTGATCTGATTTCAAGATCGAGCCGCGCGGTATTGTCTTGGCGCATTAATTTGCTGGCACGGGACGTTTCATGATCGGACACAAGCGGCATAGCGCCTTTTACGCTGCATCCGAGCTTGGCACGGTTGATGCTCACCCCGCCCCTCCAAAACTTCCGAGCCAAAGGTCATGATCGCCACCTCAGCAAAGCCGAACTCTACTTCAGGCATGCCCGCCAAACGCACACATTATCACGATATCGATGGCGCTCGATCCGTGCTTATGTTCCTGTCGGTCGCCTTGCACGCGGGCACAGTCTATGCCCCTGCGCGCCCGTGGATTACCCAGAATACCGCGCGTCATGACTTTTTCGACTGGCTGATATTTGGATTTCACCTGTTCGTGACACCAACTTTCTTTTTTGTCGGCGGGTTCTTTGCGGTCCTGCTGCTGAAACGGCGCGAGATCGGCGATTTCTTGCAGAACCGCCTGCTGCGAACGGCGGTGCCACTGATCACCATCGCGCTTACACTGAACATGGCGGAGCATTACCTGCGCTGGGTCGATAATCGCGCTGCGGGGGAAATGGGTGGCGTGGGCGCGCTGGACTGGCTGGGCAGCGAGGCGTTTGTGGCCGTATGGGCCGGGGGCACTTGGCAATTGCACCTGTGGTTTCTGGTCAGCCTGCTGCCGATGTTCGCGCTGGCGGCGCTCGTTCAGGGAATAATCCCGAAGGATTCGGCGCTTCGCAGGGCTGGCATCCGGTTTGCCGATTGGCTGGGCGGGGTGACCGGCGGCTCTGGATCATTTGCGCTCTTTCTGCTGGTGCTGGCGGCGGCGAACACCGCCAATTACGCGGCGGCTTCGATGGTTTCGGGCGCATACGACCTCATCTTTCCCGGATTTCAAAGTTGGTACAAACTGGTTAGCGAATTTCCGTTTTTCGTGATCGGTGTGCTGGCAGCGCTCAGCCCGCGTTTTCTTTCCAGCCTGTTCGAATGGCGAGTGTGGATGCCCTTTGCTGCAGCGGCGGCGCTGTTGCTGCAACCGTATCCGAACGCCGATCAAGGTTTTCTCGATGGGCTGGGCATGATGTTTGCCAACCAGTTGGCAATGTGGACAATCGTGCTGTTTATCCTGCAATTTTTCCGCCGGTACTTCAGCGAAGGCGGCCCGCGCACCCAATGGCTCGCTGATTGCGCGCTTTCGATGTATCTGTTCCACCACTGCCTGATTTACGTTTACGGGCGGATGCTGACTGGCGTGGAATGGCCGATTGCTGTTGAATTTACAGTGCTGACCCTGATCGCGGCGGCGACGGTGATCGCCATTCACGAAGGGCTGGTGCGGCGCAACCCGATCGTGCGCCTGCTGTTCAACGGCAAGACCGATATCGCGCAGATCCGCCGCCAGCCGGGCCTGTCTGCAGCGTTCTTCAAACGGAACCACAGGTTGCACGACGTTGTTCGAGACAACGGCTCCACTTCGGTCAGCTCGCTCCCGAAATAAACCCACCGTGCAAGATCGGGCGCACCAATGGTTAAGGCCCTTGAACAATCCGCTCTACCATCCGACATAGCCCTTTCAGACCCAGCAAGGACCAAGTTTACATGATCGATCTGTTCGGCAATTCCGGCGAAACCTATGGCTCACAGGGCCAGTTCACGCGCGATCCCGTCACCGGCGCACTGGTGCCGATGGTGGTCGAGCAGACCAGCCGGGGTGAACGCAGTTTCGACATTTTCAGCCGCCTGCTGCGCGAACGCATCGTGTTCGTGACAGGGCAGGTCGAAGACGGCATGGCATCGCTCATCACCGCGCAATTGCTGTTCCTCGAAAGCGAAAACCCGTCAAAGCCGATCAGCATGTACATCAACTCGCCCGGCGGCGTGGTGACTGCGGGCATGGCGATCCACGATACGATGCAATACATCAAGCCGCGTGTTTCGACCGTGTGCATGGGGCAGGCCGCGTCGATGGGCAGTTTCCTGCTGGCCGCGGGTGAGCCGGGTATGCGCGTGGCGTTGCCCAACGCGCGGATCATGGTCCACCAGCCCAGCGGCGGCGCGCGCGGTATGGCGTCCGATATTGAGATTCAGGCGCGCGAGATTCTGCGCATTCGCAAACGGATGAACGATCTTTACGTCAAATACACCGGCCGCACGCTTGAAGAGATAGAAAAGGCGATGGACCGCGACACTTTCCTTGAGGCGGATGAGGCCAAGAAGTTCGGTCTGGTGGACAAGGTGTTTGAAACGCGGCCGGAAAATGAGCCGGAAGACGATGAAAAAGGCTCTGGCGGCGCTCCGGAATAAATATCCGGCGCAGCCCGCGCCGCGACTTTTGAGCATCGCTTTGCTGTAAAGGCGCAGGCGAAATGACGGAAAAACGCATCGCGGACGTTGATTCGTTCGGCGTGCAGGATAATGTTTGCGAATCCGCTCTATGATGGACTAACCATCGGAGCGGATTCGAGGGAAGCAGGAATGACCAAATTGAGCGGATCTGACAGCAAAAGCACACTGTACTGCAGTTTCTGCGGGAAATCGCAGCATGAAGTGCGCAAGCTGATCGCTGGCCCCACCGTGTTCATCTGTGATGAATGCGTGGAATTGTGCAACGATATCATTCGCGAAGAAACCAAAGCTGGCATTGCGGGCAAGAAGGACGGCGAAATCCCGACGCCGCGCGATATCTACACCACGTTGAACGATTATGTGATCGGCCAGAATTCGGCCAAGCGGAACCTGTCGGTCGCGGTCCACAATCATTACAAGCGTCTGAAGCACAGCGGCAAGGCTGACGGGGTCGAACTTGCCAAGTCAAACATCCTGCTCGTCGGCCCGACGGGCACGGGCAAGACGCTGCTTGCTCAGACGCTGGCGCGCACATTCGATGTGCCTTTTACGATGGCCGATGCAACCACGCTGACCGAAGCGGGCTATGTGGGAGAAGATGTCGAGAACATCATCCTCAAGCTGCTGCAATCGTCGGACTACAACGTCGAAAAGGCGCAGCACGGCATCGTCTATATCGACGAGATCGACAAGATTACGCGCAAGGCGGAAAACCCTTCGATCACCCGCGATGTTTCGGGTGAGGGCGTGCAGCAGGCGCTGCTGAAACTGATGGAAGGCACCACCGCGTCTGTTCCACCGCAGGGTGGGCGCAAGCATCCGCAGCAGGAATTCCTGCAGGTCGACACCACCAACATCCTGTTCATCTGCGGCGGCGCGTTTGCGGGCCTCGACAAGATTATTGCAGATCGCCTGCAGAAACGCTCGATCGGGTTCGGCGCGCATGTTGCCGATCCGGACAAGCGCAAGGTTGGCGAATTGCTCGAAAAGAGCGAGCCGGAAGATTTGCTCAAATTTGGCCTTATCCCCGAATTTGTCGGTCGTTTGCCGGTGATCGCCACCCTGCATGATCTCGATGTCGATGCGCTGGTGACGATCCTGACCGAACCCAAGAATGCCATCGTCAAGCAATATGGCAAGCTGTTCGAACTGGAAGATGTGCAGCTGACCTTTACCGACGAGGCGCTGCGCGCGATTGCCGAACGTGCGATCCTGCGCAAGACCGGCGCACGCGGCCTGCGCTCGATTGTGGAAGGCATCCTGCTGGATACGATGTTCGACCTGCCTGACATGGAAAACGTCAGCGAGATCGTGATCGACAACGATGTGGTCGCGGGCAAGAAAGACCCGATCCAGGTCGTCTCCAACGATGACGAGGGCAAGAAGGAAGCGGCGGCTTGATGTTGTCCGGTGGCGCTCTGATCAGCGCTGCCGCCGCATTTATCGCCCGTCTGTGGCCTGCTCGCCTCGTTGCCCGCGGCGCCAGGCGCTAGGGTTGAGCACGCAAAACTACCTGTTCGTGTGCAGCCGGAACCGGCTGCGCAGCCCCACCGCCGACCACATCTTTGCCGATGTCCCCGGTATCGCCACGGCCTCTGCTGGCACCAATCGCGACGCCGAAAACCCGTTGTCTGATGAACTGGTCGAGTGGGCGGACGTCATCTTTGTGATGGAGCGCCCGCATCGCACCAAGCTGCAGGCAAAGCACCGCCGTGCGCTGAATGGTCAGCGAGTGATTGTGCTCGGCATTCCCGACGATTACGACTTCATGGATCCCCAGCTTATCCGCCTCCTGCGCGCGAAGATGGCGCGCTGGCTGCCAATACCGCCCGATTGATTGGTCCGGACATATCCCCTGCATACCTTGCCGCCTCGCTGGTCCGGGGTTAAGTGCCACTTGCGAGCGGCGGGTGAGCCATATCGCTGAGGGGGTTTTTCTTGAAAACTATCGGCATTCTGGGCGGAATGAGCTGGGAAAGCTCGGCGCAATATTACGCGATCATCAATCGGCTGGTGCGCGAGGCGCGCGGCGGGATCGTGTCCGCGCCGATCATCATGCACAGCTTTGATTTTGATGCCGTCGCTGCGTTGCAGCGCGTGGGCGAATGGGAAGAACTGGGCGAGATGCTCGGCCAGGCCGCCGCCGGGCTGGAGCGTGCGGGCGCCGATTGCATCGTCATTGCGACCAACACCATGCACCTTGTCGCTCCGCAAGTTGAGGCGGCGATCGGCGTCCCGCTGATCCACATTGCTGATCCGCTGGGACGGGCGCTCAAAACGGCGGGGCACACTCAAGTCGGGCTGCTCGCCACGCGCTTCACCATGGAGGAGAGCTTCTACGGCGACAGGCTGGCATCGCATGGGCTGAAGGTGCTGGTGCCCGATACCGGCCATCGCGGGGAGATTCACCGGGTGATTTTCGACGAATTGTGCGCGGGCCAGATACTCGAACCCTCGCGCGCGTTCTATTGTGACGTGATCGCCGATTTGCAGGGACGCGGTGCTACTGCGATCGCGCTCGCCTGCACTGAAATCATGCTCCTGGTGGAGCCGTGCCACAGCGCATTGCCGCTGTTCGATACCACTGCCCTGCACGCGCGCGCGGCGGTGGATTTTGCGTTAGCGGATTGACCCCGATGAACAAGAACCCCGCCCGGTCATGGAGGATGACCGGACGGGGCCTTGGTTCGCGCTGCCCCATTCAGGAGGGGGGTCACAGGGCCGCGCTAGCTCTTGGATGAGTTACGAATCAGCCCGGCAAAAAGACGCCATCGGTTACGTGAATAACGCCGTTCGATGTCGCAACGTCGGCCTTGACCACGGTTGCCGTACCGCCCATCGCATCGGTCAGCACGACCGCGCCGTCGACGAGCCGCGCATCAAGCCGGCTGCCTTCGAGGGTCTTGATAACGGCAGAACCGTCATTTGCGTTGATGAGCGCAATAAGCTCCTCGGCGGTCACCTTGCCCGGAAGCACGTGATAAGTGAGAACCTTGGTCAGTGTTGCCTTGTTCTCCGGCTTCACCAGCGCGGCCACCGTGCCTTCGGGAAGTGCCGAAAAAGCTGTGTCGGTCGGCGCGAAAACCGTAAATGGTCCTGCACCCTGCAGCGTTTCCACCAGCCCGGCGGCTTTGACTGCAGTCACAAGCGTTTCGTGCATTCCCGTGCTCATTGCGGTGGCAACGATATCGGGTGTCTCAGCTTTCTTTTCCATGTGGTGATCTGCAAGAGCAGGTGACGCGCTGAATGCGACCAGACCGCCAGTTGCGGCGATCGCCGCCAAGAGCCGGTTTTTGAGATTGTTGCGTGTATTATGCATGTTGTGTCTCCTCAATTGATATTGGTTTCCGTCCATCTGTTGAAGATACGCATCACAGCGGGGATGGGTTGCGACAAAACGCCAACTATTTGGAACAATTTGGAAATATCGCGTTGGTCTGTGCAAGTAGAGCGATAGAAGGATTGCCGGCCAAGGCCAGGCTTACACCTGTTCCAGCGCACCTTCGGCCACAACCGGCCCAGCATCCTGCCCATCGGGCTTGCCGCCAATCGGCTCGCGCGTCAGCACCAGTTTCACCCCGTCGCCCATGTTTTGCGATATATCGGTGGGCAGGGCCATGCGCCGTTCCTCACCCGGAACGACCACGCCCAGTGATTGCAGCGCGCTGCCATCGACGGGGACAAGCCACAGCTCATGATCGTGAATGCCATCGGCGGTGAGGCCAGCAGCGGACACCAGCATTTCGTCGGAGGCGCGCAGGACGATAACGCTAAGCCGCAGCGGCGTGTCACCGATCGGGATCGAGGCCATCAGCGGCGCGGAGTTTGCGGACGCCAACGGGGGCGCGGTATTGTCCGTGGTCGTCGGTCCGGTTCCGGGCGCGGCGATGAACAGCGCCAGCGCCAGCGCGGCTGCGGCAGAGGTGATTGCGGCAGTCCATTTCCACCGCCGCACCCGTCGCTCCATCTCCAGCAGAACCACGTTTGACGTATCGCCAGCAGCAGCGTCGATCTGCGCTGCAATCGCAGCCCACACTTGCGCTCCCGGTTCGGCGCCCGACACATCATCGGACAGCGGGACGAACCAATTATCCCACCATCCCTTGCGCCAGGCGAAGTCCGGATCGGTCGCCTCGCGCCCGCGCGCGGTGAGCAATTCCTCGCCCTCCAGCAGGCCAAGCGAATATTCCGCTTCCAGCACACGATCGCGCATCGGATCGGTGTCATCCATTTCGGGAGGTGTTACCGGAGGTGTCACGGGAGGCTTGCTGCTCATCTTTCGCCCCCGTCTTTTTCGCTTGCTTCAAGGCAGGCGCGCAGGCGCAGCAATCCGCGCCTGATCCAGCTCTTCATGGTGCCGAGCGGCACATCCGCCCCCTCGGCCAGTTCGGCATAGGTGCGCCCTTCGAAAAAGGCGGCGCGGATATAGGTCTGTGCCTTGTCGTCCAGCGTCTTGAGGCAGGTGTGGATTTGCGCATCGCGCTCTGCATCCACCAGCAGCGCATCGGCCAGCGGGGCCTCATCGGCCAACGGCATTGCTTCGTCCACGGAAACGGATCCGCTGCGCACCTTGCCCATGCGCAGACGATCGATCGCGCGGTTGCGCGCGAACGTTGCGAGCCACGAAATCGGGCTCGCGCGCTGCGGATCGTAACGGTCCGCGCGCTGCCAAAGATTCACATAGACGTCTTGCAAGGCGTCCTCGGCCTCCTTCCTGTCGCCCAAGATACGCAAGCAGATTCCAAACAGTTTCACGCGCGTCGCGGCGTAAATCTGTTCCAGTGCCGCGCTGTCTCCGTCGGCAAGGCGCATCATGGCGGCGCGCAATTCCTCGCGCGCGGCGGTGGTTGACCGTTTGGGGCCGGATGCGTCAGGCGTCTCCATCAGCAACCGGTCCCGACGCAAGGATACTTGCCGCGTTCGACCTGAATGGTGGCGTGCCCGATGTTGAAATTGTCCTCAAGCGAGTGGGCTATATCGTGCAGGAAATCATCGGTGCACGGCGCATCGGGCATAACGAGATGCGCGGTCAGCGCGGTCTCTGTTGTCGATATTGGCCAGATATGCAGATCGTGCACGGCTTCCACCCCCTCCAGCCCTGCCAGATGGGCGCGCACGGCGGTTTCGTCAATGTTTTCAGGCACACCCAGCAGGCCCATTTTCAGGCTGTCCCGCGCCAGACCCCAGGTGCCGACCGCGATCATCGTCACGATGGCGAGGCTGACGAGCGGGTCGATCCACCACAGCCCGGTGAACAGGATTGCGGCACCAGCGGCGACCACGCCCACCGATACCAGCGCATCGGCGGCCATGTGCAGATACGCGCCGCGAATGTTGAGGTCTTCCTGCCCGCGCAAAAACATCAGCGCAGTGGCCGTATTGATGGCGATGCCGATCCCGGCGACGATCACCATGACCATGCCTTGCGGTTCTGCCGGTTCGAACAGGCGGCGGGCAGTCTCGATCAAAATCGCGCCGACTGCGACCGCCAGCAACAATGCATTACCCAGCGCAGCAAGGATCGTGGAGCTTTTGAAACCATAGGTGAACCGCGCCGATGGCGGGCGCCGGGCCGCAGCACTCGCAGCCCAGGCAAGGATCAGGGCGAGCACATCGGACAGGTTATGCCCTGCATCAGCCACCAAAGCCATCGACCCGTAAAGGAACCCGTAGGTCGCCTCCACCACCACAAACACTGTGTTGAGCACGATCCCGATCAGGAAGGCGTTACCGAAATCAGCGGGCGCGTGGTGATGCCCGTGGTGATTGTGCAGGCCGTGGCAATCGGTGTCCTCGGCTGCTTGCGCCGAAGGCTTTTTCAATTTCGGCGTATGATTATGACCCGCTCCCATATCGGTCAGTCGTAAACGCAAGCGGCCAGCCCGTCACGTCTGACGATGCCGATACGCCGTTCGATGCTGCGACCATAGCGGGCTGTGAAACCGCCGGGGCTTATTACCGACCGTTTCTTGGGACTGGGCAGGGCGGCGGCCATGCGCGCGGCTTCATTGGCGGAGAGGCGCGCGGCCGATTTGCCGAAATACCGCTCTGACCCGGCGGTGACGCCATAGGTGCCAATCCCGGTTTCCGCGACGTTGAGATAGACTTCCATGATGCGTTTCTTGCCCCACACCGCCTCTATCCAGAACGTAAACCACGCCTCCAACCCTTTTCGAAAGAACCCGCCGCCCTGCCACAGGAACACGTTCTTTGCGGTTTGCTGCGATACGGTCGAGCCACCGCGCAGACGTTTGCCTTGTGCGTTTTCCTCGATCGCCTGTTCGATGGCTTCGGCATCGAAACCCCAGTGTTCGCAGAACTTGGAATCCTCGGCAGCGATGATGGCGGCAACCAGATTCGGGTCGATATTCTCGATCGGCTCCCAGTCCTTTGTCACGCCATTTTCGTCCATCGCCATGGTCGCGGTGTAGGGGACGGGCAGCCATTTGAACGCGATCACCAGCGCCAGGCTGATGCCGATAAACCACAGGATTGCCTTGGCCAGGATGCGGAAGATGAATGTGATTGCGGGCGGCATTTCAATCACCTGTGTAGGGTGCCTTTTCGCGCGGCGCAATCGGCAGCCGCTTGCACATGGCGCATCGGCGTGCTTGTCTCATTTTTGTTACAGACCTGTCAGGAGACACACATGCGCCTTTACCGTTCCGCCCCGTCCCGTTTTGCTGCGGCGATTGCTCTTGCCGGCGCGATTGTCGCTGTGCCTGCGATGGCTGACACTCACGATCTGGCGGCCGCGATTGAGGCGGATTACGACAGCTACCTTGCGCCGTTGTTTGTGCATTTTCACCAGAACCCGGAACTGTCCTTCCTCGAAAATGCCACCGCCGCACGCATGGCCACCGAATTGCGCGATGCGGGTGTGGAGGTGACGACGGGTGTGGGCGGCACCGGCGTTGTCGGCATGGTGCGCAATGGCGATGGTCCGCTCATCCTGCTGCGTGCGGATATGGACGGGCTGCCGGTGGTGGAAAAATCGGGCCTCGATTACGCTTCGAACGCGATGCAGGCCGGGCAGGACGGGGTACAATATCCGGTAATGCACGCCTGCGGGCACGATGTGCACATCACTTCGATGGTCGGCACGGCGCGCCGCCTGATGGCGATGAAGGACAAGTGGAGCGGCACCCTGATGTTCATCGTCCAGCCCGCAGAAGAACGCGTGGGCGGGGCGAAGGCGATGCTGGCGGACGGATTGTATGACCGTTTTGGCAAGCCCGATTACGCGCTCGCGTTCCACGTTTCATCGGTGCTGGAGACGGGCAAGATCTCCGCATCGGAGAGCATCCAGTATTCCAGCGCGGATTCGGTCGATATCGTGGTGCCGGGCGTGGGCGCGCACGGGGCGAGCCCGCACATGGGCCGCGATCCGGTATACATCGCCTCGCAGATCGTGACCGCCTTGCAATCCATCGACAGTCGCGAGGTGCAGCCGCTGAAGCCGGTGGTGGTAACGGTGGGCGCGTTCCATTCGGGTACGAAGCACAACATCATCTCCGACCGGGCGGAACTGCAACTGACGGTGCGCGCCAATGACGAGGAGACGCGCGCGCAAACGCTCGCCGCGATCCGGCGCATCGCGGTCAATATGGGCAAAGTCCACGGCCTGCCCGATGATCTGCCGGTCGAAGTCACGGTAAGCGAAGGGACGCCGGTAACGAACAACGATCCCGAACTCGCCCGCCGCCTGAACGCGGTGATGGTCCGCGATCTGGGCGCGGACGCAGTCGAGCCGTGGGAGCAAAAGGGGATGGGCGCGGAGGATTTCGCCTATTTCGTAGCCGATGAATACGGCGTGCCGGGCTATTACTTCGCGGTGGGAGGCACCCCTGCGGCGGCATTCGAGGCCGAAAAGAATGGCGGTCCTGCCGTGCCCTCGCACCACTCGCCCCTCTTCAAGATTGCGCCAAGGGAAAGCGTGACACTGGGCACCCATGCAATGATCGCAGCGGTGCTGGATCTGGCGGGGGTTGAGTAGCGCCCAATGAAAAACCGCCGCGAACCGGTTGGCTCGCGGCGGTTTGTTGGTAACGTCCTTGGGTTACGGCTGGCTCAAGCCATGCCCGGCAACAGCCGGTCGCCCGCAATCCGCTGCATTGCCTTTTGCAGCTTTTCGAACGCGCGCACCTCGATCTGGCGGATGCGTTCGCGGCTTACGTCGTAAACCTGCGACAGTTCCTCCAGGGTCTGCGGCTTGTCCGTCAGGCGGCGTTCCGTCAGAATGTGCTGTTCACGCTCGTTAAGCGATCCCATCGCCTCGCTCAGCATTTCGCTGCGGATCTGCGCTTCTTCGGCGTCGGCCACGGTTTCATCCTGTAGCGGGCGGTCATCCGTCAGCCAGTCCTGCCATTCGCCAGAACCTTCCTCGCCGCCGCGCATCGGCGTGTTGAGCGAGCCGTCGCCGCCCATCATCATCCGGCGGTTCATGTTGACGACTTCCTGTTCCGGCACGCCCAGATCGGTGGCGATCTTGGTCACGTCGTCGGGATGCAGGTCGCTGTCTTCGTACGCTTCGAGCTGTTTTTTCATCCGGCGCAGGTTGAAAAACAGTTTCTTCTGCGCCGCCGTGGTGCCCATTTTCACAAGGCTCCACGAACGCAGGATGTATTCCTGAATGCTCGCCTTGATCCACCACATCGCATAGGTCGCGAGGCGGAAACCGCGATCGGGTTCGAATTTCTTGACGCCCTGCATCAGGCCGACATTGCCCTCTGAAATGAGGTCGCTGACGGGCAGGCCGTATCCGCGATAACCCATCGCGATTTTCGCGACGAGCCGCAGGTGGCTCGACACCATCTGCGCTGCGGCATCGGGGTCTTCGTGCTCTTCATACCGTTTGGCGAGCATGTATTCCTGCTCGGCGGTCAGCACGGGGTATTTCTTGATCTCCGACAGATAGCGGTTGAGGCTTTGCTCACCACTAAGCGCGGGGACGGAGGCTGATCTTGCTGTGCTCACTTTTTCCCTAACCTTTCTGTTGTCGACCTCGCGTTGCGGACCCCTGATGGGCATCCGGCTATTCGGGCCACACGGTTACATATAGACGACTAATACGGCTTTGCCTGCGCATTTCATCGATTAAAACGATCAAGTTCGTCGATCAGTTCCTGCATATCGCGTGGCACGGTTGCGCAATAAGATACGTGTTGCCCTGTCAACGGATGCAAAAACCCCAGTTCGGTTGCGTGCAAGGCCTGCCGGGCAAAACCAAGCTGCGATAACAGGGGCTTGAGAGACTTTGGCGTCTTTCCATAAAGTTGATCCCCCAATAGCGCATGACCAATTGACGCGCAGTGAACGCGAACCTGATGGGTGCGCCCCGTTTCCAGCCGACATTCGATCACCGCTGCATCCACGAGTCGCTGACGAACGGTATAATGCGTGACAGCATGTTTCCCGCGCGAGGAATTCTTGTCCAGCACCGCCATTTTCTTTCGGTTGGCATCGGACCGCCCGATTCGCTCGTCGATGGTGCCCGATGCCGGGAGGGGGTGCCCACCACACACTGCGATATAGCGGCGGTGGACGGTATGCGCTGCAAACTGCGCGGCAAGCCCTTCATGCGCGGCATCGGACTTCGCGACGACCAGCAGGCCTGACGTGTCCTTGTCGATGCGGTGAACGATGCCGGGCCGCGCGACCCCGCCAATGCCCGACAATTGGCCGCGACAGTGGTGCAGCAGCGCGTTCACCAGCGTACCATCGCGGTTCCCGGCTGCGGGATGGACGACCATCCCGGCAGGCTTGTTGACGACGATGAGGTGTTCATCCTCGAACGCGATGTCGAGCGCGATGTCCTGCGGCGCGGCCTGCGCCGGGGCAGGCGCGGGCACACGAATGCGAAACGGCGTACCGCCCGCCACCTTTGCCGATGGCGATGTGGCCAGCACCCCCGCAACCTCCACCACCCCTTGCGCAATCAGCGCCTGCACGCGCGCCCGGCTGAGATCGGTCGCATCGGCCAGCGCCTTGTCGAGGCGAGCGGGGGTGAGGGTCTTTCCTTGCAAGAATCCCGTTCGCCCTGAGCTTGTCGAAGGGCCGTCCTTGCCTTGTGCAAGCTGTGAAATCTTGCCCCAATCCCCGCGGATAAGAGCCATCTTCTTTGCCCGCGACCATCCCTTGATCTGGCGCTCGGATGCGAGCGCCTCGTGCCGCGTTGGAAATTCCTGTGACCAGACAAGTTCAACCGGCAGCTTGTCCTGCGTAAATCCCGAGACCGTGCCGCTGCGATGCTGCGCAACGCGCCTGTCAAGGTCGTCGGTGTGCCCGATATAAAAGGCGCCGCCTCGACAATGGAGCAAATAGGTCCAGAATGGCATTGTTTTCGCGTAAGTGAAGGACGGCCCTTCGACAAGCTCAGGGCGAACGGTTAGTGGTCGACAATGGCGCATACGACAAGCTCAGGGCAGGCGGCAGTCGGTCTAGCCCCCGACATCATCCCCGCACTCCTCGCCGAAGCCGCTGCCGCTGACCCGCGCGAAGTCCTGCGGCATCCTGCTGGGCACGGGACCACCATCACGCAAATCTTACCCACCCCCAATATCCACCCCACGCCGCGCTCTCACTTCGAGATCGATCCGCAGGCGCTGATCGATGCGCACCGCGCCGCGCGCAATGGGGGGCCACAGGTGCTGGGCTATTTTCATTCCCATCCCCGCGGCAGCGCGCACCCTTCGGCCACCGACTGTGCAATGGCCGCGCATGATGGCAAAATCTGGGCGATTGCGGCGGGCGGCGATGTGCGGATGTGGCGCGATACGAAAGATGGCTTCGTGCCGCTTTCCTACGCGCCCTTCGATGGTTAAGAGGCTCCATGCACCGACCCAAACGCCACCCTTTGTCGCCCTATGCACCCCTCTGGAGCGGTGTACAGTGGAAGTGGGAGGTTTTCGTCCCTAGGACAGTGTGCCAAGTGTGTCAGACCGTAGGAAACCCGACCCCTCCATGACTTCCCCCACCGATCTTGCCGCCATGCTGTGTTCGCGGCTGTGCCACGATATGCTTTCACCCGTGGGCGCGCTGTCCAACGGACTGGAACTGCTCGTTGACGAGCGCGACCCGGAAATGCGCGCGCGCTGTATGGAATTGCTCGAACAATCGGCGCGGATCAGCGCTGATAAGCTCAAGTTCTTCCGCCTCGCATTTGGCGCGGCGGGCGGATTTGGCGAGGCGGTCCCGGTCGAAGAAGCGCGCGATGTGATGAGCGCGCTGGCCTCGGATGCAAAGCGGGTGACGCTGAACTGGGCGATTTCCGAAAACAGCCTGCCCAAACCGGCAGTCAAGGTGCTGCTCAACCTGTCGCAGATCGCGCTCGATGCGCTGGTGCGCGGCGGGACGCTGGATATCGGAGCCGAACAGCGCGAGGGCAATTTCGAGATCGTCGCGCGCGCAACCGGGGATCGGATAGCGTTTGATGAAACAATCGGTCGCGCGCTGCAAAACGAGACTGCGCCGGGCGAAATCACCAGTCGCACCGCTGCTGCGCACATGATCGCGCTGCTGGCGGACGAATTGGGCGGGGGGCTGCAATATGCGCGGACGGACACTTCGCTGGTGCTGGGCGCGGTGCTGCCGCAGCCCGCAGGGATGATAGGGTAATCGCATGAAAAGAGACGAGCTTGTCCACGCCACCGTCCGGTCCCCCAATTTCGATGATCGCGCGCTGCCGATCACGATGCTGGTGCTGCACTATACGGAAATGCAGCCGGTCGAGGCGGCGCTGGGCAAGCTGGTCAATCCGGCGTCCAAAGTGAGCGCGCACTACCTCATCAGCGAGGAGGGCATCGTCACCCAATTGGTCGACGAGCAAAAGCGCGCCTGGCATGCCGGCCTGTCATACTGGCGCGGAAACAAGGATGTGAATTCCGCCAGTATCGGAATTGAGCTGGATCATCCGGGGCACGCGGGCGGTTATCGCGATTTTTCCGAAGCGCAGTTTGAGGCGCTGGTCCCGCTGGTGGCGCGGATCGTCAAGACGCACGGCATTCCGCGCGCCAATGTGGTGGGCCATTCCGATGTCGCCCCTGCGCGCAAGATTGATCCGGGCGAACTGTTCCCTTGGGAACGACTTGCCGGATATGGTCTTTGCCTGCCGCGCCCGACCAATTTGCAGTTGGGCGATCCGTTTCAGAATGACGGCGCGTTCTACCTAGCGCTGGAGCGATACGGTTATGACATTACCGACGGGCACAAGGCGGTCGAGGCGTTTCAACGGCGCTGGCGCCCCGAATTGATCGACGGCGAGGTTGATCAGCATATCGGCGCCATCCTGTTTCAACTGCTGCTGGACCGCGATGCGGGCCGCACACGTTAATGTGGTTGCGCTTCCCTAAACGAACGCCGTGTTATAAGATGCAGGGATCAGGGGGCTGAGGCAGCCGCGTGATCCCTTCGGGGGTGGCGAGGAAAGTCCGGGCTCCACTAAGCAAGGGTGGCGGGTAACGCCCGCCGGCCTCTCGGCTGAGGGGCAAGGGAAAGTGCCACAGAGAGCAAACCGCCGATGGGCCGGGATTTCGGTTCCGGCCACAGGCAAGGGTGAAAGGGTGCGGTAAAAGCGCACCGGGGGATTGGTAACAAGACCCGCATGGCAAACCCCACCCGGAGCAAGGCCAAATAGGGGTCTCGCGCCCGCTCCTTCGGGGGCAGGGCAGTGGCGCTTTGCCGCGAGAGATCCGGGTTGGCTGCTACAGCCGTCTGGCAACAGGCGGCGCAGATGAATGGCTGCCACCGCAGCGCAAGGTCCGTTCGCGGATACCGGCCCGCGGACACAGAACCCGGCTTATGACGCCCCCTGATACTACTTCCCGACCGCCGGGAACGGCTCGCGAAAGGCTCCGTTAGAATAATCATGAAAGCCCCGTCCACCACCCCTCGCAGCGCCCTGCAACGCGCCGCAATCGTCCTCGCCGTAATCGTCCAGATTGGCGCGACATTCCTGCCGGCGCTGGGATACGGAGAGCAGATCGGAAGCCGTTCCGATGCTATTCGAACGCTGATCACGCCGTCGGGCTGGGCGTTCGCCATCTGGGGGCCGCTGTTCCTGGGATCGGCGATATTCGCGATCTGGCAGGCACTCCCGGCACAGCGCAGTAACGCGCTGGTCAATCGGATTGCATGGCCCGCCGTCGTGGCGCTGGCGGCGCAGGGTGTTTGGGCAGCCTATACCCAGTTTGCCAACCTCACCGCGATATCTGTGGGCATCATCTTTGCCTCGCTGATCGGTCTGCTCATGGTGTTGCGAGCGCTGGTGCAACAGGCCCGGTTGACGATGCAGGAACGGTGGTTCGTGGCGTTGACCTTCAGCGCACTAGCCGCGTGGCTGACTGCGGCCAGCATCGTCAATGTGTCCGCGACGCTTGCCCTTTACGGGGTTGGCGGAGAGTTCGCCTATCCATTGGTAGCGGCGGCAATGGTGGCTGTTGGCGCGATCATCGCAGGCATGGCGGTGGTGCGTTCGCGCGGCAATCCGTGGTATGCGCTGGTGTTCATCTGGGCGCTCACAGCAATATACTTTCGCGGCGGGCAGGAGGCAGGCTCCATTGCGATTGCCTGCGTATTTGGCGGCGTGCTGGTGCTGCTGGCAGCACTGGTGGGCCTCACCAACCCGGAGAACCGGCGGCACTGGTTAGGCATTTAAGGGGACTGGGGATGTAAGCGCAAAAGCGCTCAGACCCGGCCCACACTTTCATATTCAAACCCGCGTCCGCGCACGTCCTCGGGCGAATAGATGTTTCGCAGATCGACCAGAACCGGCGCCTTGGCCAGTTCCTTGACCCGGCCAAGGTCAAGCGCGCGGAACGCATCCCACTCGGTGACGATCACCACCACATCTGCGCCGGTAATCGCCTCATAAGGGTCAGCGCACATGGTGACTTCGGGCATGATCGGGCGCGCCTGCTCCATCCCTTCAGGATCGTAGGCGCTGATGTTAACGCCCGCATCCCTCAGGGTCTGGGCAATCGCGATGGAGGGCGAATCGCGCATATCATCAGTGTTCGGTTTGAACGTCAGGCCCAGCAGCGCCGCCTTTTTGCCGCGCGCTTCATCCGGTCCGCCGAGCGCGTTCAGCACCCGTCGACCCATCGCGCGCTTGCGGCTTTCGTTGGTTTTCACCACCGCTTCGACAATGCGGGTGGGGCTGTCGTAATCCTCCGCGGTCTTGAGCAGGGCAAGCGTGTCCTTGGGAAAGCACGACCCGCCATAGCCCGGCCCGGCGTGCAGAAACTTGGAGCCGATGCGATTGTCCATCCCGATGCCGCGCGCCACATCCTGCACGTTTGCACCCACCTTCTCGCACAGATCGGCCATTTCGTTGATGAAGGTGATCTTGGTCGCGAGGAACGCGTTGGCGGCGTATTTGATCAGCTCGCTGGTGCGGCGCGAGGTGAACAGGATCGGCGATTCGTTGAGGAATAGAGGGCGATACACTTCGCGCATGACTTCGCGGCCAAACTCGTCTTCCGCGCCGATGACGATGCGGTCCGGACGCTTGAAATCGGCAATGGCCGCCCCTTCGCGCAGAAATTCCGGGTTGGACACCACCGCAAACTGGTGCGCGGTCCCGCTGTCGCCGATAATTCGCTCCACCTCGTCACCCGTGCCCACCGGCACGGTCGATTTGGTAACGATAACGGCGGGGCCGGACAGATGTTCGCCTACCTCGCGCGCGACTGCGTGCACATAGGTCAGGTCCGCATGGCCATCGCCGCGCCGGCTGGGAGTGCCCACCGCGATGAAGATGGCGCTTGCCCCGTCGATCCCGGTGGCCAGATCGGTGGTAAAGCTCAACCGGCCAGCGGCGACATTGCCGGCTACCAGCGTATCGAGCCCCGGTTCATAGATCGGCATGACGCCATCCAGCAGCGCGGCGATCTTGGTTTCATCCTTGTCGATGCAGACAACGTCATGACCGAAATCGGCAAAGCACGCGCCGGAAACCAGCCCGACATACCCCGAACCCACCATTGCAATCTTCATTGGCCTGCTCGCCCCCGTCCGTCCATATTCATACGCGAGTTACAATTGAGGTTCCCGGCGTCCTAACGACTTCGATCTCCGTGGAATACCCCGATATGCCCGTTCTGGTCGATGGTCTGGAGTATTCGGCGCTGATCGCCTTCCAGCACCAGCGCTGAAAGCACACCGGAGCGGAAAGCGCCAGTATCTATGCCGATCCGGTTGCCGCAATCCATGACCCGGTCAAAGATCGTGTGGCCATGCACAACCACCTTTTCCAACGGGCCTTCGTGGCTGAGGAAGCGGTCGCGTATCCACAGCATGTCCTTGCGCGTCTGCTCGGCAATCGCGACGCCGGGGTCGATCCCGGCATGCACGAACAGGTAATCGCCCGCGACAATGCATTCCTCGAAACTGGCCATGTAATCCAGATCGGATTGCGGGATGATCTTCGGCAGGGCCTCAAACAATTCATCCAGCGTCATCGCGTTAAACTGCTTTTTGGAAAGGCCATAGGACAGGATCGTTTCACGCCCGCCATGTTTCAGAAAATGCCGCAGCACCTCCGGTTTTTCCAGCGAAGTGAGAAACATTTCCTCGTGATTGCCCGCCAGCACCCTGACATTACGGCGCGCCTGCCATTGGCGGGTGCGGGCCAGCACGCCCGAACTGTCCGGTCCGCGATCCACCAGATCGCCCAACAAGACAATGTGGGTGTCCGCCGCGCCTTGATCGGCGTCGTCTTCCTCAATCGCTTCGATCAGGGCAGCATACAGATCGAGCCGTCCGTGAATGTCGCCCACGACATAATAGCGCGCGCCATCGGGCACCGCAGGCAGGCGCATGTCGGATTTGGCGTTGGATCGGAACAGATTGCGCAGGGCGGAGAACATCGTAACTCAAATTCATAGCGACAGGGGGCAAAATCAAGTGCCGGCGCTTAAGCGCCTTGCCCCTTAACAGCAACCGAACGAAACCGCCAAAACGCATCTGTTGCAAAATTCGCACACCGCTTTGGTAATATGACATCAAGACTACGCTTTCTTGTGCAGGTTTCTTGCCCTGATTGCGTAATGTCGGCAAGAACGTGTCGCCTAGTCGGGTTAACGGGACCAGTGATCGCTCATAGAAGCGACGTGGGGAGCGGCGGGGCACGAGACCCAAACACCTTTCCAAACAAAGGGATCGTTATGAATAATTCTACTCGTGGCCTCTTGGCCGCTTCCGTTTGTGCTGTCTGTTTTGTAGCTGCAACGCCTGCCATGGCTGGTCAGATCAATCCTGACGAGACTGCTGATGCTGAAATCGCCACCGTGATCGAAGTCGATGGTGCAAGCGCCGCCGACAAGGCAAATACCCTACCTTCCGAGACCGAACCTGCGATCGACGCGCCTGCGCCTGCAATAGCTTACGAACGTGCGCTACAGCCGGTCGACTACGATAAAGCCAGCGCGCAGGAGGCCACCAATGCTCTCACCGTTTCGGGCAGCGCCACACTCGCCACCGATTACCGGTTCCGCGGCGTTTCGCAAACCGATCGCGACGGAGCGATACAGGGCGGCTTTTCCGTAACCCATGATAGTGGCCTTTACGTTGGTACGTGGGCATCCAACCTTGCAGGCTGGGGCACTTTTGGCGGGGCGAACATGGAACTCGATCTGTACGCTGGTTTCAGCTTTCCGGTTGGTCAGGGAACACTGGATACCGGGGTCACTTGGTTCATGTATCCGGGCGGCGCGGACACCACCGATTTTGCCGAACTTTATGCCAAGCTATCAGGGGATATCGGCCCCGTTTCGCTGACCGGCAGCGTCTTTTACGCACCTTCGCAAGAGGCGCTGGGCAATGTGTTTGCCACCGGCGCTGCGGCAGTTGCGGGTATTCCGACAGATCCGGGCGACAAGGAAGACAACCTTTATCTTGCTGCTGATGCCTCATTCGGGGTGCCGGACACTCCGCTCTCGTTTTCGGCGCACCTTGGCTATTCGGACGGCAATCCCGGCCTCGGGCCCAACGGGACCAGCATCGCGCCGACAGGCACGTATTTCGACTGGTCGTTTGGCGCTCAAATCGCTCCGATAGACGGGCTGACGTTTGGCGTCGCCTACATCGACACCGATATTTCGGTCGCGGAATTGGCCTATTTGCAGCCGAACTTTTCCGAAGGTCTCGACGGGGTTGGCTCGATTGCCGGGTCCACCATCGTTGCGACCCTGACCGCATCGTTCTGATCGCAGTCTGAGACACATAAGGGGGGCGTCGCGCAATTGTCGCGGCGCCCCTTTTTCGCGCCTCGCCTTTCGACTATGGCTGCCTTGGCAGTCACGAGGTAAGCAGACGCGATGACAAAATTTCTCCACACAATGATCCGGATCACCGACCCGGAAGCGACAGTCGATTTCTTCAAACTGATCGGTCTGGAAGAAGTGCGCCGCTTCGATGTAGAGGCCGGGCGGTTTACGCTGATCTTTCTCGCTGCGCCGGGACAGGCGGGCGTGGCAGAGGTTGAGTTGACACATAACTGGCCGCCCGAAGACGGCTCAGCGCCCGAAAGCTATGACGGCGGGCGCAATTTTGGTCATCTCGCATTCCGGGTGGAGAACATTTACGAGACGTGCAAGCGGATTGCCGATGCCGGACATATCGTTCATCGACCCCCGCGTGATGGGCACATGGCGTTTGTGAAGACGCCGGACGGTATCTCAATCGAACTGCTGCAGGATGGTCATCTGGCACCGCAGGAACCGTGGGCCAGCATGGAAAATGTCGGCAGCTGGTAACACGTCGGATATAAGGCAAAGTCAGGCGTTGCTCGGCTGATTGCCCCTGTCGTCGCAGTCAGCCTGGGGATGGGTCGTCGTCATTCGCAGCACGATGAACCCGATAATCGCGGATATCGCCGATCCCAGCAGAATGCCGATCTTGGACTCCTCCACCAGATCGGGCTGATTGGGAAACGCGAGACCGCCGATAAACAGGCTCATGGTAAAGCCGATCCCACACAGGATCGAAATGCCCCATATCTCGGACCAGTTGGCATTGACCGGGCGCGGGGCAAATCCGGTCTTGTCTGCCAGATACACCGTTGAGAAGATGCCGACCTGTTTGCCGATCACCAGACCTGCGGCAATCGCGATGGGTAGAGGATCGATCAGAGCCTGGATGCCCATACCCGCCATCGCGACGCCCGCATTGGCAAAGCCGAACACGGGAACGATAAGATAGGAGCTCCACGGCGCGAGACCATGCTCAAGTCGTTCGAGCATGGAGTTGCCGTCGCGGCGACGTAGCGGAATGGTCAGGGCCGCCAGCACGCCCGCAATCGTCGCATGGATACCGGTGTTGAGCACGCAATACCACAGCACCAGCGCCAGCAGGATATAGGGCCAGAATACGCTCACCTTCATCCGGTTAAGTCCGATCATCAGGCCGAACACCACGATCGAGGCGACCAGCCAGATGAAATAGATCGTCGGAGTATAGAACACCGCGATCACCAGTACCGCGCCGATATCGTCGACAATCGCCACAGTCAGCAGAAACAGCCGCAGCGATGCAGGCACCCGGTTGCCCAGTAGGCCAAGCACGCCCATCGCAAACGCGATATCGGTCGCCGCAGGGATCGCCCAGCCGCTGGAATATTCGCCTCCGCCCGATACTGTCATGTAAACGATCGCAGGCGCGATCATCCCTGCCAGCGCCGCTATCATGGGCAATCGCCGCGCTGCGGGTGTGGAGAGCGAGCCCGAAACGATCTCGCGCTTGACCTCCAGACCGACCACGAAGAAAAACACCGCCATCAGCCCGTCATTGATCCACAGGTGCAGATCATGCAGCTTTGGAATGGGGGTCCACGGCAGTTCGCCATAGAACAACTGTTTGTATTCGTACGCAAAGGGAGAATTTGCCGCCAACATCGCCGCCGCTGCGACCAAAATCAGCAGGACACCGGCGGACGCATCGCTGACGAACAGCGCGCGCACCGGTGCAAAAACAGAACGGAGCGGAGGCGTGGTAGTTTGAGGCGTATCGGACATATTGCGCTCACCCTTTGAGAAATGTTGAGTGTGTTGCAAGTGCAATCGCGGCGCGATAGGATACATTTATAACAAGACGTGGGGAAACGTTGGGGCTCGCACAATTCGATATCTGGCAATGGCTGGCGCTGTTTCAGCATGAATTGCTCTTGTTCGCAGGGGCGTTCTTTCTCATCGGCGCGCTGGACGATTTCGCCATCGACCTGGCCTGGATCTGGCTTAAGCTGACGGGCAGGGCGACCACCCCCACCGTTGATCGCGAAGCCTTGCGTGCAGGAGGTCTGCACGCTCCGGTCGCGGTGCTGATCCCGGCCTGGCACGAAGCGGCGGTGATCGGCCACACGATCGGCCACGCATTGCGGGCATGGCCTCAGTCGCAGATGCGATTGTACATCGGATGCTATCGCAACGACCCCCATACGATCGAGGCCGCGATGAAGGCTGCGGCGATCGTCGCGCTATCTGGCGATGCCCGGTTGCGCATCGTGATCCATGACCGCGCCGGGCCAAGCACAAAGGCAGATTGCCTCAACCGGTTGCATCAGGCTTTGCGCGATGATGAACGGCGCAGCGGCCGACTGTTCGGCTCTATCGTGTTTCAGGATGCGGAAGATTTGGTCGATCCGGGCGCGCTTGGCCTGCTGGATGCCGGTATCGCGGCCGGAGCGGACTTTGTGCAATTGCCCGTCGAACCGCTGGTTCAGCCCCACAGTCGCTGGCTTGGAAGCCATTATTGCGAGGAATTTGCCGAAGCGCACGGCAAGGCGATGGTCGTGCGAGGCAGCGTTGGCGCAGGCCTGCCTGCGGCTGGCGTGGGATGCGCGATTTCGCGGCGAGCGCTGCACAAACTTGCACGTCGCCGGATTGATGGCACCCCGTTCGATGCGACATCGCTGACAGAGGATTATGAGTTGGGTCTTGCGGTTGCCGAAATGGGCGGTGTCTGCCGGTTTGTCCGGGTGCGCGGCGAAGATGGCACGCTAATCGCGACGCGCGCCTATTTCCCGTCCGAACTGGGTGCGGTTGTGCGTCAGAAAACCCGCTGGGTCCACGGCATCGCACTGCAGGGCTGGGACCGGATCGGCTGGCGCGGAGGCCTGCTGGAGACGTGGATGCGCGCACGTGACCGGCGTGGGCCGCTGACCGCGCTGGTTCTGATGGTCGGATATACCTTGCTCGCGCTGACGACATTGTTGTGGCTCGCGGTGCAGTTAGGGATCGCTACGCCATTGCCGCTGTCGCCGCTGTTGAAGACGTTGCTGATTGCCAATTTCGCGGCGTTTGCGTGGCGCGCGCTGTGGCGTTTCGGCTTTACTGCGCAGACATATGGCCTTGCAGAGGGGGTGCGAGCGGTGGTGCGTATTCCACTGGCTAATGTCATCGCGATCATGTCCGGTCGCCGCGCGGTGATGGCCTATATCGGTACATTAATGGGCGGCGCGGTGGTGTGGGAAAAGACCGCGCATTCAACCCATCCTGCCAGCGATCAGGTTGGCGCGGGCGTTCCGGGCGAACCCGCTACCCGTCCGCCCTTCGCGCTCAACCTCGCAGCGCCCGAGGGCATCGTGCGATGATCGGTTCCGACCGTGAAGTGCTGATTGACCGCGCCTTATCCGATGAACGCGTGCGGCGTCGCGGCGGACCGATTGCCATGCTGGCCCTGCTGTTTGCAGTTTGGGTCGGCGGACGAGCGGTGTTCTGGGAAAGCCCCTTCGCGCCCGAAGGATTGATCGCGCAGGCACGCGAGGTTTTTGCGCAATCCGATGTGACAGGAACCTCTGGTCAGGCCACTGCACCGAGCGGCGCGTTCGACGCTACGCCGACATTGGCGCGCTCCATACTTTCAGCATCACTGTCTGTTGCCGGACCGGGCTTTATGCCTGCCGCCTTGCGCCGTGCAGAATTTGGCACGGGTGGCGAGTTCAACACCGCGCAGATCGAAGGCGCGCATCACGCCTTGTGGAGCCTTGCCATGACCAGCGACCGGCGCTTTTCCTCGATGCGGGCAGGCACGCTGGATTACGCCCCCGCTTTTGCGCCGGAGGCAACCGATCCGTTTTCTCCGGCGTCACCGTCACCCACTCCGGGCAAGCCGGCTTCTGAACGCTGGTCGCTGGATGCATGGGCATTTGCACGTTCCGGTTCGGGCGCCGCGCCGATTTCGCAGGGGCGTGTGCCCGTTTACGGCGCATCGCAGGCAGGGGCGATCCTGCAATATCGCGCCGCGCCCCGCAGCAAGCATGATCCGCGCGTATATGTGCGCGCCTATCGTGCCCTGATCGACCGGCCCGAAAGCGAGATTGCCGGTGGCATATCGGCACGTCCGCTGGGCCGTGTGCCGGTACGGATCGCGGCAGAAGTGCGGGCAGTTGATGACCGGTTCCGTACCGATATTCGCCCGGCCGCCTATGCCGTCACGGAAATCCCCCCAATCGCTCTGCCCGGCGGGCTCGCCGGGGAAGTGTATGCGGGCGCAGGCTATGTCGGCGGCGTGGCAGACACCGCCTTTGTCGATGGTCAGGCCAACATCACACGCCAGGTCGCCCGGTTCGGCAAAAACGACCGCGAGGCGGTGAGATTGACCGTCGGGGCAGGGGCATGGGGCGGGGCACAGCGCGATGCAAATCGTCTCGATGTCGGGCCGACCATGCGCGTCGATCTTGTCCTGGGCGATGTCCCCGCACGCGTATCGGTCGACTGGAGAGAGCGCGTTGGCGGCGATGCAAGCCCCGGTTCGGGCGTCGCGGCGACCATTTCGACCCGGTTCTGATGCGCTTCTAAGGCCGATCACCGGGGCTGCGCCGCCTGCGCAGAGGCGCTTTTGTGCGACAGGCGGGGACGCGGTGCAAAGCGCGGCTTCCAAGTGGCAGGATGCTGCGGTAATCGTAACGGACACATGGACGTCTATCTCCCCATCGCCAACCTTTCGGTCAACGGCCTCTACATCGTCCTGCTGGGCGGGTTGACCGGTGTGCTGTCGGGACTGTTCGGGGTCGGCGGCGGGTTTCTGACCACGCCGCTGCTGATATTCTACGGCATCCCGCCAACCGTCGCCGCCGCATCTGCCGCAACGCAGGTGACCGGGGCCAGCGTTTCGGGCGTCATCGCCCACTCCCGCACAAAGGGCGTCGATTACCGCATGGGCGGGGTGATGGTCGCCGGAGGCATCGTCGGCGCGCTGATCGGGGCGTTGCTGTTCCGACTGTTGCAGACCTGGGGTCAGATCGATGTCGTCATCAACATTCTGTACGTCGTCATGCTGGGAACGATCGGTACATTGATGATGCAAGAGGCGCTGTCCGCGCTCATGCCCAAAGCCGGCAGCGACAAAAGCAGCCAGCCGCGCAAACGCCGCCATCACCCGCTGGTAGCGGGCCTGCCGTTTCGCTGGCGGTTCTACGCCTCGGGCCTGTACATCTCACCTCTTGCACCGCTTATTCTGGGGACGCTGGTGGGTATCCTCACCATGCTGATGGGCGTTGGCGGCGGCTTCATGCTGATCCCGGCGATGCTGTATATCCTGGGGATGAGCGGCAATGTGGTGGTCGGCACATCGTTGTTCCAGATCCTGTTCGTGACCATGGTCACCACCATGACCCACGCGCTGACGACGAAAGCTGTCGATATCATCCTTGCCGGTCTGCTGCTGACCGGATCGGTGCTTGGCGCGCAGTTCGGAACGCAAATCGCCATGCGAGCGCGGCCTGAAGTGCTGCGGCTGGTGCTGGCGGGGATCGTGATCGCGGTTGCGCTGCGGATGCTTTACGGGCTGGGGGTGCAGCCTGATGAAATCTACACCGTGAGCCCGTTGTGACGCGCGCGGCCGGTGCGCGGGCGCTATTCGTCATTCTCGCCGCCTTGTGCCTTTCCGCCCAGCGCGAGCCGATCCTTGTTCCCGAAGTCAGCCAGTCGCGCATCGAAGTGCGACAGGGCTTCACCGGGGCAAGCCTGCTGCTGTATGGCGCGGTGATCGCGCCCTCGGGCCGGCCCACCGAATATGACATCGTGGTGGTTCTGAAAGGTCCGGCAGAACCGATCCGCCTGCGCGAGAAAGAGCGCATTGCAGGGATATGGATGAATTCCGGTTCGAGCGATTTCCGCTCCGCGCCGTCGTTCTTTGCTGTTGCATCATCGCAGCCTGTCGAAGAACTGGTCGATGAACGCACCGCCGCCATCTTTGAATTCGGCACGCGCTTTATCCAGCTAAGCCCGGTCGGCCAGATCGAACCGGAAGAACAGGCGCGTTTCGCCAGCGGACTGGTCGACATGCGGCAGCGTCAGGGCCTCTATATCGAAAACCCGCAAGGCGTGCGGATCAGCGAAGGCGTGCTGTACCAGGCACGTATTGACCTGCCATCCACCGTGACAACCGGCCCCTACACCGCGGAAACCTTCGCGATTGCGCGAGGACGTGTGCTGGCCAGCGCGACTGCAAAGATCGAGGTGGTGAAAGTCGGGCTTGAGGGGACCGTGGTGCGGCAGGCGAACCGCAACTCGCTGGCCTACGGATCGTTTGCGATCTTCCTATCGATCAGCATGGGCCTGCTTGCCGGGCGGTTCTTCGCACGGCGCTGATTTAAGCGCTGGGCGGTGCTTTTTGCGCCATCGCTTCGCCCGCGCTCTCAAACGCTCTGATCTCGGTTCGCGATGTTGACGCGATCTTAACCCCGATTTCCTTATGTAAGCGTGACTCAAAGGCTGAGACTTGCCCAGCCAGCGGGCACGACACGGACGGGGACAATGGGCGATATGAGCCACGAAAATTTCGAGCGTTTTACCGGACCTTCCGGACTGGACGATGCCGCACCCCTGATTGGTAGCCCTGAAGAAGTGTCTGTAACCAACGCTTCGATGCCGATCGGCGTGGTGCTTGAAATCTCCGGCGCGGGGTCGCAGGTCGCATTCGATCTTGAACGCCTTAACGAGTGCATGAGCGATGCCGACCCGTCCATCGGGCTGGCAGGCCAGGTCGGCAGCCAGATCAAGATCCGCGTCGGCGATGCATGGCTGCTCGCCAACGTGCGCGATCAGCGCAAGGATCGCCGTACCGAGGGCGGTATCATCGCCAATATCGACTTTCTGGGCGAAGGATCGGAAGAAAAGCTGACCGGTCGCATCCACGGGTTCAAGCGTGGCGTGACCCGCTATCCGGTCCCCGGCGGACTGGTGTATCCTGCAACCACCCGCGATCTTGAACAGATTTACGCCAGCGATGGCCGCGCCAATATCACCATCGGCAAAGTGTTCCCGACCAAGGACATTCGCGCCGGACTGTATATCGACGCGATGCTCGGCAAACACTTTGCCCTGCTCGGTTCGACCGGCACGGGCAAATCGACCAGCGCCGCGCTGATCCTGCACCGTATCTGCGAAGCCGCGCCCAAGGGGCACGTGGTGATGATCGATCCGCACGGCGAATACGCCGCGGCATTTCGTCAGACCGGCCAGATCCTCGACGTGTCGAACCTTCAGATGCCGTACTGGCTGATGAATTTCGAAGAGCATTGCGAAGTGCTGCTGACCAGCAGCGGCAACGAACACCAGGTCGATAAGGATATCCTTGCCAAATGCCTGCTCGGCGCGCGCCAGAAAAACCGCCTCGCAGAAACGCTGGGCAAGATCACGGTGGATTCGCCGATTCCATATCTGTTGTCCGACCTTTCAAACATCCTTCAGGACGAAATGGGTCGGCTGGACAAGGCCACTTCCTCCGCGCCATATATGCGGATCAAGGGCAAGCTGGAAGAGATCAAGGGCGATCCGCGTTATCAGTTCATGTTTTCCGGAATGCTGGTTGGCGACACGATGACCAACTTCATCTCCAAGATTTTTCGTATGCCGGGGCAAGGCAAGCCAATCAGCATCATCGACGTTTCCGGCGTTCCGTCCGACATCACCTCTACTGTGGTCGCGGTGCTGAGCCGGCTCGTTTTCGACTTTGCGATCTGGGGCCGCGAAGAAGCGACCCGGCCGATCCTGCTGGTGTGCGAGGAAGCGCACCGGTACGTCCCCAACGAGCGCAACTCGGATGGTTCATCGGTTGGCCGCATCCTTAGCCGGATCGCCAAGGAAGGCCGTAAATACGGCATCAGTCTTGGCCTCATTACGCAGCGTCCCTCCGACCTTGCCGAGGGCGTGCTGTCGCAGTGCGGTACGATAATCTCCATGCGCCTCAACAATGACCGCGACCAGGCGTTTGTCCGATCTGCCATGCCCGAAGGTTCGCGCGGGTTCCTCGATTCGATCCCGGCCCTTCGCAACCGCGAATGCATCATCTGCGGCGAGGGTGTCGCCATTCCGATCCGCGTTACGTTCGACACGCTTGAGGAACACAAACGCCCCGCCTCTGCCGACCCCAGCTTCGTCGAGTTGTGGAACGCCGACGGCGATGAGGAAGAAATGGTCGAACGCGTCGTGCTGCGCTGGAGAAGCCAGGGCTAGGTTCCGCGCGTATCGCCGTACAGGTGGATATGCAGCCGGTCGCTCATGCGAAAACCATGTTTCAGGCACAGGCCGCTCAGCCATGATTGGCGGGCGCGAAGAGCCTTGGTGGTGGTACCTTCCGCCATCAGGAAAATGCGCGTGGCGGGAATTGCATAGGCGCGTTGCAGCGCCAGCACCTCGTCCACATCACCGGGCTTGGCGATCACGAATTTGAAGAATGCGCGGCTGTCGGTGGCGTAGGCGTCCAACCGCTCTGGGATAAGGGCCAGCGCCGCGTCATTGCCCGAATGCGCGAGTTTGGGGCTGACATTGTACTGATCCACCCGGATATCGAGCCGGGGCGGGGCTTTGGTCGTGCCGTTGGTTTCGATCTCGACGCTGATGTCCGGCAGATGCTCCAGCAATTCGGCCAGCGCACCGGCTTGCAGCAGGGGCTCTCCACCTGTGATGACGAGGCGGTTCTGCCCGGTTGCAGCGATGCGCTGCGCGACCGCAACAGGGGTCAGTTTCACCTGATTGGCGCCGCGATCAAAGGTCACGTCATCGCGGTGGGGGCGGTTGTCGCCTTCCCCCCGTTCGTTGAAAAACCGCCAGGTGTAGGCGGTGTCGCACCAAGTGCATGCAAGGTTGCATCGCGACAGCCGCACGAACGCCACCGGCACGCCTGCGCTTGGCCCTTCGCCTTGCAGCGAGGCAAATATTTCCGGCCCGCCGGTATCGTCCGTGGCGAGGATCAGATCCATGCCATCCTTCCCGCGTGGCGGATGATCATGCTCACCCCAGTCGCGCCAGCGCCGCTGTGAGCCGCTCGACCTCGCCGGAGTGGTGCGCGAAGTCCTCCTTTGCCTTCTCCACCGCTTGCGGCGCTGCGCGGTCGACGAAATTGGCGTTGGACAACCGCCCTTCCAAAGATTGCGCCTCCTTTTGCGACGCGTTCAGCGCCTTTTCCAGACGGCTTTTTTCCGCCTCGATGTCGATGATGCCTTCCAGCGGGATGACGAAAACATCGGTCCCGCCATCCGCCTTGGCTGTCACCTGCATCGCCGCGCCTGTTGGGCGCTTCGCCGATAGTCACCGGGGTCAGCCGCGCCAGCCGCTCAATCGCCGCGTTGCTGCGCTCGATCGTGCTGGCCGCCAACGGCGATGCGGCAGGCAGGAATGCGGCGAGTTTCGCGCCGGGCGGGATGCCCAGCTCGTTTTTCGCGCTGCGGACATTGGTGGTGAGATCGATCACCCAGTCGATTGCGTCGGTCGCCTCCTTGCTGACACTTCGGCGCGCGGATTGGGCCATTGGCGACGATCAGGTCATAGGGGCGTTCCCCCTGCGCATGCCACAATTCTTCGGTGATGAACGGCATGAACGGGTGCAGCATGACGAGGATCTGATCGAGCGCCCAGCCAGCTACGGCGCGGGTTTCGACCGCTGGCATCGCATCCGGGTCCGCACCCTCAGCAAACACCGGCTTGATCAGCTCCAGATACCAGTCGCAGAACTTCGACCATGTGAACTGGTAGATCAAATTGGCCGCCGCGTCGAAGCGCAGGTCGGCCATCGCCTTTTCCAACTCCGCGCACACCTGCTGCACCTCGCCGATGATCCACTGATTGGCGGCAAGGCGCGCGGGCGGTGCCTTCAATGTGGAGGACGCACCGATGCCGTTGGTCTGGCAAAAGCGCGTTGCGTTCCAGAGCTTCGTCGCGAAGTTGCGATACCCCTCGACCCGGCGTTCATCCATCTTGATGTCGCGGCCCTGGCTTTCCATTGCCGCCATGAAGAACCGCAGGGCGTCCGCGCCATACTGGTCGATCAGGCCCAACGGATCGACGACGTTCCCCTTGGACTTCGACATTTTCGAGCCATCGGCGGCGCGCACCAGCCCGTGCAGATACAGGCGCGGCCACGGGGCCTGCCCCATATTGTAATTTCCCATCATCATCATGCGCGCATCCCAGAAAAACAGGATGTCGAACCCGGAGATGAGGAGGGAATTTGGGAAGTGTTTGGTGAGGAGCGAGGGGCCAGACTGGCCCACCCCGCTGCGACTAACCTCACCACTCGCTTCGCTCGCGGCTTGGTAAGTCTCGCTCCCCTCCCGCCCGCGGGAGGGGTTGGGGGTGGGCGCGTCTTCGGGCCATCCCAGCGTTGCGAACGGCCAAAGCGCGGAGGAGAACCACGTATCGAGGACGTCGGGATCGCGGCGAATGGTGTAGCGGCCCGCACCGGAGAAGCTATTGTCAGAGGTTGCGACTGCGAATTTGATCTTCTCGGGATCGACTTCGTAATACTCGGCAGCCTGCTTTCTGGCGTGCTCTTCATCGAGAGCGACGAAGCACTTTTGCTCGGCGAAGATACCAAACGCAGGTTCTCCTTCGACCTCGCCAGCGGCTAATTCCTTGCTTGGCCCAAACCATGCCGGAATCCGGTGCCCCCACCAAAGCTGACGGGAGACGCACCACGGCTGGATGTTCTCCATCCAGTTGAAGAAGGTCTTTTCCCATGACTTGGGGACGATCTCGACCTCGCCCGAACGCACCTGTTCGATCGGCTTTCACCGCCAGCTTTGCCGCGTCGACATACCATTGATCGGTCAGCCACGGTTCGATCACCACGCCGCCGCGGTCGCCAAAGGGGGTGGCGATCTGGCGCGGTTCGGCGTCGTGTTCGACTTCCTCGCCCTTCTTGGTTCTGGCGATGTGCGGGATGAGGTATCCGTCCGCTTTCAGCCGGGCGACCACCAGTTCGCGCGCGCCGTCCACGCCATCCCGCTTGAAACGGTGCAGGCCGACGAATTCCTCTGGCACCAGACCATCGGCGACCTGACAGACATTCGCCTCGGCATCGAGCATGTTGAGCATTTCACCCGGTGCAAACCCGGCGCGCTTGCCCACTTCGAAATCGTTGAAGTCGTGGCCCGGCGTGATCTTCACCGCACCGCTGCCCAGTTCCGGGTCGGCGTGTTCGTCCGCGACGATGGGGATGCGCCGCCCGGTGATCGGCAGGATCACGTGTTTGCCCACGACGCTGGCATAGCGATCATCGGTAGGATGCACCGCCACCGCCATATCCGCGAGCATCGTTTCGGGCCGCGTGGTCGCGACTTCGATGTAATTGCGCCCATCCGCCAGTGTCACACCGTCTGCCAGCGGATATTTGAAGTGCCAGAATTGCCCCGCAATCGTCTGAGTCTCGACCTCAAGGTCGGATATCGCGGTCTTCAGCTTGGGATCCCAGTTCACCAGCCGCTTGTCGCGATAGATCAGCCCGTCGTTATACAGATCGACGAAACGTCTTGGTCACCGCCTTGGTGAAATGCGGGTCCATCGTGAACTGCTCGCGGCTCCAGTCCATCGAACAGCCAAGCCGGCGCAGCTGGTGCGTGATGGTGCCGCCGGATTCGGCCTTCCATTCCCACACCTTGTCGACGAATTCCTCGCGGCTGTAATTGGTGCGTTTATCCTGATTTGCCTCAAGCTGGCGTTCGACCACCATCTGCGTCGCGATCCCGGCGTGATCGGTGCCGACAACCCACAGCGCATCCTTGCCCCGCAGCCGCTCATACCGGATCACGATATCCTGCAACGTGTTGTCGAGTGCGTGGCCGATATGCAGCGATCCTGTCACGTTGGGTGGCGGGTTGACGATGGTGAAGGCTTCGGCATTGGGCCGCTCTGGCCGGAAACCGCCGGTCTCTTCCCAGTGTTTGTACCAGCGCGCCTCGATTGCGGCGGGGTCGAATGTGGTGGGTAGGGTCATGGTTCGGCTCGCTGGAAGTTCGTTGACCGGGCGCGGATGGCCCCGTCCGTATCAGGAAAGTTTGCTTGGCTTCCCTTACACCGCGCCCGATGGGGTGCAACACCCGGCACATCTGTGATGCTCCTACTTGTGATATCGGGCGTTTGCTCGCATACCGCCCCAAGATGAATGGCAACGCACAATTTTCCCTCGAAGATGATGGTTCCGGGGCAAGCCGGCTGGTGCTGTCAGGCCCGCTGCTGATCTCCACCGTCGGGCCGCTGGAACGCGAGTTGAGCCGGATTTCGCAGCCCCTTGCCAGCGTGGATCTGTCGCAGGTGGACGCTATCGATACGGTTGGCGCGTGGGTCGCGTGTCGCCTTGCGGCAACTCATGAAGCGGAGATCACCGGCGCGAGCAAGCGGGCGCAGCGGCTGCTGCACGCGGTCGAAGGCGCGAGCAGCGACGTCGACATAGAGCCTGAGCGCGATCCGGTGTGGGAACGCGTGCCACTGGCGCTGGGCCAGCAAGTGTTCGAAGCGCGCGAAGGCGTGGCGGGGGTGGTCGGCGCAATCGGGCGGATTATGATCGCCTTCGCCCGGCTGGCACGCCACCCCTCGCAATTCCCGTTCAAGGCGCTGGTTGCGCAGATGGAGCAGGTGGGCGTTGCAGCCTTGCCGATCATTGGCCTGATGAGCTTTCTCATCGGTGTGGTCATCGCGCAGCAGGGCGCGGTGCAATTGCAGCAATTCGGCGCTGAATCGCTGACCGTGAACCTTGTCGGGCGCATTACATTGCGGGAACTGGGCGTGCTGATGACCGCAATCATGGTCGCGGGCCGATCCGGCAGCGCATTTGCCGCGCAACTGGGTACGATGAAGCTGACCGAGGAGATCGATGCGATGCGCACCATCGGTCTGTCACCCACTGAACGCCTGATTATCCCGCGGGTGCTTGCCTGCACCTTCATGATGGTCTTGCTTGGCTTCTATGCGTCGGTCGTTGCGATTATCGGTGGGGCTGTAGTCGGACAGTTCTCGCTTGGCATCCCGTTCGTCTCCTTCCTCCAGCGCATTCAGGAAGTGGTGCCGCTGCACGATGTCTGGGTCGGCATGATAAAGGCGCCGGTGTTCGGCCTGATCGTGGCACTGGCGGGCTGTTACCACGGGATGCGGGTCGAAGGTAATTCAGAGGAAGTGGGCAAGCGCACGACCTTGGCGGTGGTCTCCGCGATCTTCGCAGTGATCGTGCTCGATGCGTTTTTCGCGGTGTTCTTCACCGAAATCGGGTGGGGTTGATCAAATGACAAACGCATATGCGCCCGAAGAACAGGAACGCGATTACACGCAATCGGGAGGCGATTACCCGATTGTGATCGAAGGCCTCGTCAACCAGTTCGGCACGTATCGCGTGCATGACGGGCTGGATCTGAAGGTGCGCCGCGGTGAAATCCTCGGCGTCGTTGGCGGGTCGGGCACAGGCAAATCGGTGCTGATGCGCTCCATCATCGGATTGCAGACGCCTGCCGAAGGGCGGATCGACGTGCTGGGCCGCACCATCACCGAGGCAGAGCCCGATCAGAACATCGGTGTGCGCGGCCGCTGGGGTGTGTTGTTCCAGGGCGGGGCGCTGTTTTCGACGCTGACCGTGGGCGAAAACGTCGAAGTGCCATTGAAACAGTTCTATCCCGACATCGACCGCACTCTGCGGCGAGAGATCGCACGCTACAAGGTGCTGATGTCCGGCCTGCCCGAAGACGCCATCTCCAAATATCCCAGCGAATTGTCGGGCGGTATGAAAAAGCGCGCAGGTCTGGCCCGCGCTCTCGCAATCGATCCCGAATTGCTGTTTCTGGATGAACCGACTGCCGGCCTCGATCCGATCGGCGCGGCCAAGTTTGACCGGTTGACAGTGGAACTGAAAGAGACGCTGGGGCTGACCGTGTTCCTCATCACGCACGATCTCGATACGCTGTACGAAAGCTGTGACCGCGTGGCGGTGCTCGCCGATAAAAAGGTGATTGCGGTGGGCACCATCCCTGAACTGATCGAAACCGGACACCCGTGGATTGAAAGCTATTTCAACGGTCCGCGCGGTCGATCCGCCCATGCAGCGCACTTGCGCGGGGAGAATGCATAATGACGCCGCGCCGGACATCCGATAGTTTACAAGAGCATGGACAGCTGCCCGCATGGGCGTCCATAAGCGGGTCATATGAGGGCCATTACACAGTGACGAGAGCGGATTGATGGAAACCAGGGCAAACCACCTCTGGGTTGGCGCGGTCACGCTGGGATTGCTGGCGGCGATGGCGCTTGCAATCGTCTGGATCGCGCAGCTGGGCCAGGGCGACCAGAACGAATACGATATCTTTTACAAGCAATCCGTCACTGGCCTTGCCACTGGCAGCCAGGTTTCCTTTGCCGGTGTGCCCGTGGGGCAGGTCTCGGAGATTTCGCTGTCGGATGACGATCCGGAATTCGTACGCGTACGGGTGAAGGTGAACAAGGAAGTGCCGATCCTGGTCGGCACCACCGCTACGATCCAGTCCAGCTTTACCGGGGTTGCCACCATTTTGCTGGACGGCGCGCGCAAGAATGCGCCGATGATCACATGCGAGACAACCGCCTGCCCCGAAGGCCGCCCGGTGATCCCGCCCAAGGATGGAGGCATCAATGCATTGCTCAATTCCGCTCCGCTGCTGTTGGAACGGCTG
Source organism: uncultured Alphaproteobacteria bacterium (assembly GCA_963838365.1). Lineage (GTDB taxonomy): Bacteria > Pseudomonadota > Alphaproteobacteria > Sphingomonadales > Sphingomonadaceae > Erythrobacter. The sequence goes on along the minus strand of CAWIQR010000011.1, from coordinate 357,537 downwards.
GCGACGCTGACGGAAAACCTCAACCTTGTGCTCGGCCCTGAAAATCAGCAGCAAATCACTGGTATCCTTGAAAATAGCAACCGGCTGATCGGCGGTTTTGCCGATGTAACGCCCGAATTGGAACAGGATCTGGTAGAGTTCCGGACCACGATGGCGGAACTCAACAAGACGCTGGCCGCAGTACAGAAATTGACGCTGACGACCGACAAGATGGTGAATGACGAGGGCGGAGCATTGGCGGATGAATTGAGGGCGACGCTCAAATCGGCAAGCGACGCTGCCGATGCGCTGGCGATCACGCTGGAAGAGGCACGGCCTGCAACGCGGCAATTGCAGGAAGAAACCCTGCCTGCGGCCAATGCGACCCTGCAAGATTTGCGCTCCACCAGCCGCGCGCTGCGCAACATCACCGAAAAGCTTGAAAATCAGGGGATCGGCGCGATTATCGGGCAGCAGGATCTGCCGGTATACGAAAAGAAATGAGCGCCCGACGATCAGGCGCAAAGGGAACGGAAGCTATGAACCCCAAAGTGCAGCCTTTGAAGGCGCGAATGGCTCTGGTGCTGGCAACGGCCCTTTCGGTGGGCGTGGCCGGCTGCGTCAGTCTGGGCGCGGAAGTGCCCGAAAGCCTGCTGACGCTGACCGCGACCTCCGTCGCGCCGGTCGGCGCGGGCGCGGCTGCCAGCGGCGAGAATGCTAGCGATGCGATTGCCGTGCTTACGCCCGAAGTTCCGGCAAAACTGGATGTGGTGCGCGTGCCCGTGACCGTTTCGGACACTGAAATCGCCTATCTTGCAGAAGCGTTCTGGGTGGAAAAACCCGCGCGCCTGTTCCGCCGATTGCTGGGGGAGACTCTGCGGGCAAAGAGCGGTTCCTTTGTCATCGACAATGACGATACGCCGCTGCGCGCTGGCACTTTCCTGCGCGGTACCCTCACTGAAATGGGCTATGATGCGGCCACATCTTCGGTCGTGGTCCGTTACGATGCGGTGCGCACCGATGGGCAGGGCAATGCGACCACGCGCCGGTTTGAAGCGCGCGAGACCGGTATCGTGGCAGAGGCCGCATCGGTCGGCCCGGCGCTGAACCGCGCGGCCAATACGGTCGCGGGCGAAGTTGCGGATTGGATGGCGCAGTAAGCTTTTGCGCGTTATTCGCTGACCGGATCGCCTGATGCCAGGCGCGCAAGGCGGCGCGCTTTCAGAAAATCTTCTGTCCGTTTTGCCCGGCGCTCCTCGGCTTCTTCGTCGCGGCCCCATTGCTGCGCCTGCCATTCCTCCTCAAGGCTGGCTGCGTGCCACAGGGCCAGCGGATCGGCATCAGGGCGGATCGCGGTAAGGCTGACGATGAGCGATGCGGCGAGGCTCGCCATCGTCTCCACACCGGTCAGCATGAATGGATCGAGCGAGGCCAGAATGTCTCGCATCCGCTTCATCGCGGCTGGTTGCTGCGCCACGTGCATAATCCCGCTCGCGCGTTTGAGCGACACGCCCTCGCGCGCCTCGAATGCGGTGACTATTGGCTCCCACTTTTCAAGCTGGCGAGCGAACAGCGGTTCTTCCGGGTCGGCACGGTACAGCAGCGTATCGGTGTCGGCATAGGCGACAATCCGGTGCGCGACGCCTTCGGGGTCAGGGGCCACCACGTCGATAGTGTAATCGACCATATCACGAAGCTGAAAGGTCGCAGGGTCGATTTTCTCGCCCTGTGTGCGCCATTCCAGGGCAAGCTCCTGCGCCAGCGGCTCAACCGGGACAATCTGCGCGCTGCCCTTGACGGTCTTGATCCCGCGCCCATCAAGCGTGACCTGCCAGCCATCCGCGCCATCCGCGCCGGTTACACGCTGCACCTCTACTGACTTGTAAAACCGCTTCACCGCCCGCCGTCCTGCGATTTCCAGCGGCGTGCCAGCAGCGTCGGGGTGAAAAAGAAGCTGAGCATTCCGCCCACCGCCAGCACCACGCCCAGCGCATAGGGCATGGGCAGCACGGCGCGTGCGCCCGCAATGCCGATCATCAGCGTGGCCAGCGATGCGACACGCGCGGCGTTCATCAGCATATAGCGTTGCCGCGCGCGCGCCTCTGCCGGATCGATCAGGGGCGCGCTCACGGCCAGCGGCCCAGCATCGCGGAAAGCTCCGCCACGTCGGCGGCAATCGCGTTCGCGCCCGCACCGCGCAGATCCTCGGGCGGGTGGTATCCCCAAGCGACCCCGATGGTGTGAACTCCTGCGGCGCGGCCCATCGTGACATCGAACGTGGTGTCGCCGATCATCACCGCCTGCGCCGCCTGCACGTCCGCTTCGAACAAGGCGGCCTCCAGCATGGCGGGATGCGGTTTGGACGGATGGCGGTCTGCCGTCTGCAATGAGACGAATGATTGGCTCAAGCCGTGTGCGGCAAGGCAGGCAGCCAGCCCGCGATCCGATTTGCCCGTCGCCACGGCCAGCAGCCAGCCATCGTCGCGCAGGGAATGCAGCAGGTCGGCAATGCCCGCATATAACGGTTCATCCAGCAGCCCTTCCTCACGGCGCGCGCGAAAACTGGACTTGTAATATTCGACCAGAGCGCGCTGTTCGACCTCGGTTGTCTCGGGCGCCAGTTCGCGGATCGCGACGTGCAGGCTCAGCCCCACACGCCGCCGCACCAGATCATCGGGCGGAGCGCCAAGCCCGGCGCGCTCGAATGCGCGGCGCATCGCCCAGCACACATCCGCCTGCCCATCGACCAGCGTTCCGTCGCAATCGAACACCGCAAGCTTCACGCCGAAATCTCCCGCATCCAGCGCGCCAGCTCCGGCTTTCCAGCAGCGGCCACACCTGCGGCAATGCGCTCGCGTTCCGGGGTGGTTTTCTTTTGTGATAGCTTGAAGGTCGGCCGCCAGTGTTCGACCTGCATCGCGAACCCGGTGATGCCCCGGAACAGCCCGGACCAGGTTCGCTCGCTCGATTCAGAAGCCAGCCACGGCTCACCCTGCAGTCGCCCCTCAAACGTGGCGATCACATCGTGCAGCAGCGCTTCCAGCTCCTCGTCCGTCAATGTGCGCACGCGACCTTCCATTTCCAGTGTCGCATAGTCCCATGTGGGCACCGTATCGCGATTGTCGTACCAGCGCGGTGAGATGTAGCCATCCGGGCCATTGACGGTGACAAGCGCCTGCGCGCCATCGAGGTGAGCGGTCAGGGCATTGCCGCGCGAGAGGTGGAACCGGATTTCGCCATTTCCGTCCGATAGCAGCGGCACATGCGCAACCCGCGGACCGGCGGGCGTGGTCAGGAACACCATCCCGAAACCCGCCTCGCGAATGAAGGCTTCGAGCAGGGCACGATCCTCGCTGCGAAAGGCGGGGTTGGGATGCATCAGCGTCGTCCCTTCGGTGTACCTTTCGGTTTGTCTTTGCCCTTGCCCACACCCTTGCCCTTGCCTTCTGCCTTTGCTGCGATGGTGCTGCGGGCGCGGCGGGGGCTGCGGCTTTCCTTGCGATATTGCTTGGCATGGCGGCGCGCGGCCTGCTTTTTCTCGGCAGGCGTCCGCTCTATCGGCTCATCGCGCAATGGGGCGGCATCGCTCATGTTTTCGTCAAAGCCCAATGCTTCCAGACTGGCGGCGAAGTGTTCGGGCAGTTCGGCGGTCACATCCAGCTTGCCCCCCGCCGTGCCCTTGGACGCGGTGTTGGACGGCTCGGCAATGATCAGGCGACGCGCGTGCAGGTGCATCTTGCGGCTGATCGCGCCGGTGAGGAAGGCATCGCGCCCGCCATATTTGCCATCGCCCACGATCGGGTGGCCGATTGCCGCCATGTGTACGCGCAACTGATGCGTGCGCCCGGTCAGCGGCTCCAGCTCCACCCAGCATGCCCGGTCGGATGCGCGGTCGATCACACGATAACGGGTTTTGGCCGGCTGACCGTTCTCCTCGTCCACGTGCATTTTCTCGCCGCCGGACCCCGGCTGCTTGGCCAGCGGAGCGTCGATAGTGCCTTCGGAGACGTCTGGCCTGCCCATGATCAGCGCCCAGTACACCTTGCGCGCGCTGCGCCCGGCGAACCGCTTTGAAAAGCTCGCCGCCGCCCCCGGTGTGCGCGCGATCAGCAGGACGCCGGACGTGTCCTTGTCCAGCCGATGGACGAGGCGCGGGCGGGGTGTATCCTCATCCTCGACAAAGGCGTCCAGCAACCCGTCGACATGCCGCGTCGTCTTGGACCCGCCCTGCGTTGCAAGGCCGGGGGGCTTGTTCAGCACGATGGCGCTGGCGGTTTCGCGGATCACCATGCCGCGCACTTCGGCGATGTCTTCGGGGGTGAGCGCGGGGCGCTCACGCTTGGCCGTGCTCTTGGGCGATTCGCCGCCCGGTGGCACGCGCAGCACCTGTCCGGCGGTGAGGCGATCTTCGGGCTTCACCCGCTTGCCATCGACACGCACCTGCCCAGTGCGCGCCCAGCGCGATACGGTGGCAAAGCCGATCTGCGGGAGGTTGCGTTTGAACCAGCGGTCCATGCGGATGCCGTCATCGTCATCGCCGACGGTGAACTGGCGTACGGTATCGGTTTTGGCGGCGGTTGGAAGATCGTCGGTCATGCCGCACCCCGCATCACGATCAGGCCGAGATACAGCGCCGCAACGCCCGCAATCACCGAGGCTGCGGCGTATGCTCCCGCCATCCCGACAGCGCCGCGCTGGATCAGCAACACCATATCGAGACTGAATGCGCTGAAAGTGGTGAACCCGCCCAGCAGCCCGACGCCCAGCAGCAGGCGGGCGTTCTCCGCGCCGGTTTCATACCGCGCCAACCACCCGACCAACAGGCCCATGGCGAGGCTGCCGATGAGGTTCGCGGTGAAGGTGGGCCACGGAAAAGCAGCGTCGGAACCGGTCCAGCCTGTGACGATCCGCCCCAGCTGATACCGGCCCACAGCGCCGATGGCGCCGCCGGTCGCGACCAGCAGCGAGGCGTGGAGGGAAGGGGCAAAAGTTGTCATAAAGACGCCCCTAGCGCGGGCACGCCGTTCTGCCTAGCGTGCGCATAATCACCCCCTTGCGCAGTGCATGGTTGCCAAATCGGCAGTTTTCCCTTATTCCAACATCTATCAGAGCGCGATCCGGGGTTATGCCTTCGGAGATTCGCGCGCTTTCTAACGTCAACTTTCCGCGCATCCCCGCGCTTTTATCCGGCGGGCTCTGCGTGTTTATGAATGAGGTAGTGGTACTTTATGCAAATCATGGTTCGCGATAACAACGTCGATCAAGCTCTGCGCGCGCTCAAGAAGAAGCTGCAGCGTGAGGGCGTCTATCGCGAAATGAAGCTGCGTCGCCACTATGAAAAGCCCAGCGAAAAGCGCGCCCGTGAAAAGGCGGCAGCCGTACGCCGCGCGCGCAAGCTCGAACGGAAGCGCATGGAGCGCGACGGGGTCAAGTAAACGCCCGTTTTTAAGCGGATCGCGTGTGCGAACCGCTTGAAACGCAAATTCGGATAAGCCAAAGGGGCGCGAGGGTTGGTCCTTCGCGCCTCTTCGCTTTTGTCTGCCCCTTGTTGCCTATAGCTTGCCGGTGACCATTGATCTGGCTGGCGCGCCACTTTCAGGAATTGAAAATGACCGAAATCACCCGTGTTCCGTTGAAGCCCGTGGCCAAGGGCTCGCTCACCAAATTGTGGATCGGCGTTGCGCTGGCCGTGTTGCTGGGTGGAGGTCTGGCGTGGGCCGCGATCGAATCCGGTCCGCCCAAACTCGATGTCGATACACTGGTAGAGGGAACTGGGCCGAATATCGCGGTGGGCGATGTGGCATGGGTGAAATACACCGGCAAACTGGCCGCAACCGGCGAAGTGTTCGATGAAACGCCGCAATTGCCTCCGCAGGTTGCTGAGATGGTCCGCGGCCTGTTTCCGGAAGGTTCTCCGTGGGAAATGGTCGAGGGACGCATGATCCCCGGCTTTTTCAACGGGCTGCAACAGATGCAGAAGGGCGGCAAGTACGAGCTCTTCATTCCGGCCGATCAGGCATACGGATCAGAGCCGCCTCCCGGTGCGCCGATCCCACCTGACGCGGATCTGATCTTTGACGTCGAAGTGGTCGATATCATGAGTCAGGAAACCTATCAGCGCAACCTCGGCATCCTGCAGCAGATCATGCAGAGTGGTGCCGGTGGACCCGGCGGTCCTGGTGGCCCGCCTCCGGGTGCGGAAGCGCCTGCGCCTGCGCCCGTTCCAATTCCTGCCGAATAACGCGAAGGGTTCTCAGCCGGATGTCCGTAGATAAGCAGACCGTTGCCAAAATCGCCGGGCTGGCCCGGATCGCGATGGGCGATGAGGAACTGGAACGCATGGTTCCCGAACTCAACAACATCCTCAATTGGGTGGAGCAGCTGGGTGAGGTGGATGTGACCGGGATCGAGCCGATGAGCGCGGTCATCCCCAACACGCTGCGCCTGCGCGCCGACGTCATCGACGCCGATGCGCTGACGGGCGGGGGAAGGCGCGAAGACGTGCTCGCCAACGCGCCCGCCGCCGAACACGGGTTCTTTGGCGTGCCCAAGGTGATTGAATAGAATGACTGATCTGACCAGACTTGGCGTAAAGGCGATCCGCGATGGCGTGGCGGGCGGCGATTTCACCGCTCGCGAAGTTGCCGAGGGTTTTAACGCGGCGGTGGCTGAGGCGAGCGCGCTCAACGCCTTTATTGTGACTACCCCCGATCATGCGCTGGCCGCGGCAGATGCTGCGGACAAGGCGCGCGCCGATGGCAAGCCGCTTGGCGCGATGGCGGGCGTGCCGATCGGGATGAAGGATCTGTTTGCCACCAATGGCGTGCAGACCACCGCGGCCAGCCACATCCTCGAAGGGTTCACGCCGCACTATGAATCCACCGTCAGCCAGAACCTGTGGAATGCGGGCGCGGGGATGCTGGGCAAGCTGAACCTCGATCAGTTCGCGATGGGTTCGTCCAACGAAACCAGCTATTTCGGCAATGTGAACTCGCCATGGCGCAAGGCGGGCAGCAATGCGGCCATGTCGCCCGGTGGATCATCGGGTGGATCGTCCAGCGCGGTCGCCGCGCGGATCGCTCCGGCAGCGACAGGCACCGACACCGGCGGTTCGATCCGCCAGCCCGCCGCCTTTGCCGGGATCACCGGGATAAAGCCAACCTATGGCCGCTGTTCGCGCTGGGGCGTGGTGGCGTTCGCCTCCAGCCTCGATCAGGCCGGCCCGATGGCGCGCAGCGTGGAAGATTGCGCGATCATGCTGGGCGCGATGGCAGGTTTCGATGCCAAGGACGCGACCAGTCTCGATATGCCGGTGCCCGATTGGGAGGCCGCGTTGTCAGCGGACCTCAAGGGCAAGAAGGTCGGCATTCCGCGCGAATACCGCATGGAAGGCACCGATCAGGCTATCCTCGACAGCTGGGATCAGGGCAAGGCATGGCTGAAGGATGCCGGCGCCGAGATCGTCGATATCTCCCTGCCGCACACCAAATACGCGCTGCCCGCCTATTACATCATCGCCCCGGCAGAGGCTTCGAGCAACCTCGCGCGCTATGACGGTGTGCGGTATGGCCTGCGCGATCTGCCAGACGGCTCTGGCTTGCAGGACATGTACGCCGCCACCCGCGCCGCCGGGTTCGGGGATGAGGTCAAGCGTCGCATCCTGATCGGCACCTATGTGCTTTCGGCAGGGTTCTACGACGCCTATTACACGCAGGCGCAAAAGGTGCGCGCGCTGGTTGCCCGCGATTTTGAGCGTGCGTTCGAACAGTGCGATGTGATCCTTGCGCCTACGACTCCGACAGCGTCGTTCCCCTTGGGCAGCCTCAACGAAGACCCGCTGACGATGTATCTCAACGATGTGTTCGCTGTGCCAGCGTCGCTGGCGGGACTGCCCGCGATGAGCGTGCCTGCGGGCCTCAACCCCGATGGCCTGCCGCTGGGTCTGCAATTGGTGGGCCGCCCGTTCGATGAACAAGGCGTGCTCAACGCAGGTCTCGCGATCCAGCAGCGCAGCGGATTCGACCACGCGCCGGAGAAGTGGTGGTGAACGCCGATCCCGCGTTGTGGATTGCCGGAGTGGCAATCGCGCTCGCGGTGCCGCTGACCTTCATGGTCGCGAATTACGTGCGCAAGCATGTCGACCACGGCGAGGCGCGCTTTGACACCCGCGACAGTCCGGGTGATGACGAGGAAACGAAGTGATGAGCAATTACCGCATTCAGGGCGCAACCGGCGAATGGGAGGTCGTGATCGGCCTTGAGGTCCATGCGCAGGTCACGTCGCATTCCAAGCTGTTCAGCGGAGCCTCGACCACGTTCGGGGCGGAGCCGAATTCGCAGGTCTCCCTCGTCGATGCGGCGATGCCGGGAATGCTGCCCGTGCCCAACCGCGAATGCATCCGTCAGGCGGTGCGCACCGGCATGGCGATCGAGGCGCAGATCAATGCCTGGAGCCGGTTTGACCGCAAGAATTACTTCTATGCCGATCTGCCGCAGGGCTATCAGATCAGCCAGCTGTATCATCCGCTGGTGGGCGAGGGACAGCTGTTGATCGAGGCGGATGAAAAGGCGGGCATCCCCGAAGACAAGATCATCGGGATCGAGCGTATTCACGTCGAGCAGGACGCAGGGAAACTGATGCACGATCAGCACCCCACCATGTCCTATGTCGATCTCAACCGCAGCGGCGTTGCGCTGATGGAAATCGTGTCGAAGCCTGATATGACTTCGCCCGCAGAAGCCGGGGCCTATGTCCGCAAACTGCGCGCGATCCTGCGCTATGTCGGTTCTTGCGATGGCAATATGGAAGAAGGCTCCATGCGCGCCGACGTGAACGTATCGGTGCGCCGCGCGGGCGAGGAATTGGGTACGCGGACCGAAACGAAGAACGTCAATTCGGTGCGGTTCGTGATGCAGGTTATCGAGTACGAGGCGAACCGGCAGGTCGATGTGCTGGAAAGCGGCGGTTCCATCGTTCAGGAAACGCGCCTGTTCGACGTTGCGACCGGCACCACGCGCACCATGCGGAGCAAGGAAGACGCGCACGATTATCGCTATTTCCCCGATCCCGATCTGCTGCCGCTGGTGCTGGAGGAGGATTTCCTCAACGAATGCCGCGCGAGCCTGCCCGAACTGCCCGATGCCAAGCGCACGCGCTATGAAACCGAGCTGGGCCTCACCCCCTATAACGCGCGCGAACTGACCGCCGAGGTGGAGACCTTTGCGCGGTTTGAGACGCTGCTGGCGGCAACGGCGAAGATCATCGGCAAGCCCGAAACACAGGTGGCCACGCAGGTCGCCAACTGGGCGCTTTCAGTTGCGCCGGGCGTGATAAAGTCGGTCGGGGACGAGGGCGATATGGCTCACGCCACCGCCGAGCGTCAGGCCAGCATCCTCGCAATGCAGGACGCAGGCGAGATCAGCGGCGGTCAGGCCAAGGAAGTGTTCGAAATCGTGCTGCGACAGGGGCGTGAACCCGCCGAAATCGCCGATGCCGAAGGGCTGAAGCAGGTCAGCGACACCGGCGCAATCGAAGCCGCCATCGACGCGATTATCGCCGCCAACACCGACAAGGTGGAAGAATATCGCAGCGGCAAGGACAAGCTGTTCGGATTTTTCGTCGGTCAGACGATGAAGGCGATGCAGGGCAAGGCCAATCCGGGCGTGGTGAACGAGATACTGAAAGCCAAGCTGGGCTAGCCGCACAGCCGGGACGCGAACGCCCCGGCTGTGCGCGCCTAACTTCAATTCCCGAACCGCGCCGTAACCTGCACGCCGTAGAACTGCGGTTCTGCGGGGATGAAGGTCGGGATGCCGAATGCGCCGCCGGTGTTGCCTGCGTCCAGCAGGTAATCCTCGTCAAAGGCGTTGCGGATGAATCCGGCAACCTCGATCCGGTCGTCGGCAAAGCTGACCCCGGCGCGTGCGTTCACCAGCGTTACCGCGTCCTGCGAGGTCACCGGGTTGTTGGGCACCTCAAAGAAGATGCTGCTGCGATGTGTCACGCTTGGCGTGGCGAAAAAGCGCACTCCGCCTCCCAAATCATAGTCCACTGTGAAGCCCGCCGAGGCCTGCCATTCGGGTTGCAGCCGGAACCGCGCGCCTGAAAATTGCGGGGCAAATGTGTTGTCCTCATCAATCCCCCCATCGATGTAACCGCCATTGGCGAAGATGCGCAGCCAGTCGGTCGGATCGAGGAACAGTTCAGCCTCAACGCCAAGATTGCTGGCGGTCCCGGCGCTTTCGGTGCGCGATGCACCGGTGGGATTGCCGTTGGCGTCCAGTTCCTGAACGGTTACCTGAAACCCGTCATATTGCTGGTAATAAACGCCCAGCGCGCCCGACAGCATACCGGTCGACAGCTTTATTCCGCCTTCGTAGTTCCACACGGTTTCCTCGGCCACGGTCTGCGGGTTGGGCAGCACCGCGCCTGTTGCATCGCGGCGCGCGTTCAACTGCACCACGGGCGAACGGCGCCCGCGCGAGATGGTGGCGAACACGTTCACATCGTCGTTGATTCGATACAGCGCGTTGAACCGCGGCAGGATTGCGGAGAAGTTCTCCTCCGCCGTGAAGGTCTGCCCGTTGGTGTCGATCTGTCCGGGAATAAGCGACGGGCCACCACTCAGCGCCGAACGCGGCACATCGGCGAAGAAACCCGACTGCCGGTTTTCGAGCAGCAACCGCACGCCAGCGGTCAGCTCCAGCCGATCAGTCGCCAGCCAGGTCGCATCGGCAAACACCGAATAGGCGTCGTTATCGCCCTGATTTTCAAACACCGAGGTGTAGGGCACGTTGGTAATGCCCAACGCGGGCACGCTGCCATCGGGCGCGACGCAGGGCAGCGCGCCGAATGGACGGCCCGCCGTGGGCACGCCGAACAGGCCCGTCAGGCATTGCAGGAACAACCCCTCCTCCGTCGAGAATGGCACATTCTGCACGCCGTCTTCAAAGAACAGATTGTAGCCGAATGACGCGCGCAAACTGGCGCCGTTATAGGAAAAGCGGCCTTCGTGGCTGAACTGGCGGCCCTTGGCGATTTCCGCAAATTCGAGGAATGGCGCGGCCGTGCCATCGGCGTCGAACACCTCGGCGCTGTCGAATTCGCGGTATCCATTGACCGTGGTGAACACCCAGTCGTCGGCGAACTGGTAGTCAGCCGAAAGGTTCACATCGTAAACCTCGCGGTTGAGGCCAAGTTGCGCATCACCCAGATGCAGCGCCGAGAATGGCGAGCCGCCCAGATTGGCGGGCTGGAATGCGTTGGCCGCGCCGCCGGGTGCTCCGGCGAAGGCGGGGAACGTGCCCGAAACGAACGGCGTGCCGCCATTGCGCTGACGGTCGAACGTGCCGATCAGGTCGACCGTCAGATCGGCGGTCGGAGTGTACCGCAAGGATGCCCGGATACCGAGCTGGTCCTGCGCGTACAATTCCTCTTCCTGCGAAGGATTGAGGTTTTCGACATAGCCGTCGCGCGTACGCCATTCGAAGGCCACACGGCCTGCCAGCACATCAGAACCGGCATTCAGAAACCCGCCGAGCAGGGTCTGGTCAAAATTGCCGTATCCGCCAGTCAGCTCTCCCGAAAACCCTTCGCGTGGGCGGGCAGAAACGATGCTGATCGCGCCCACCGCCGATGCCGTTCCGAACAGGGTCGCTTGCGGTCCCTTGATCACCTCGACCCGCTCCAGATCGTAGATCGCCTGATAGCTGCCGCGCGACCGGGAAATGTCGACGCCGTTGTAATACAGCGTGACGCGCGGGCCTTGTTGCGATGATCCGGAATCTGATGTGATGCCGCGGATCACGACGCCGGGATTGTTGGCGCTCTGTTCCTGAATGTTGAGGCCGGGGACGTAGTTCGACAGTTCGTCCAGATCGCTGACGCCCAGTTCGCGGATGCGCTCGCCTGTGACGGCGGTAATGGTGATCGGCACGTCCTGCGCGCGCTGTTCAAACTTTTGCGCGGTAACAATGATCGTGTTGCCAGAATCGCCGGTTGCATTCTCATCGGGCGCGTCAGGCGCGTCCTGCGCGGTACTATCCTGCGCCATAAGCGGAGCGGCAGGCAGAGCGATGGGCAGGGCGATGGACGCAAGAAGTGCGGGGCGCAAAAGCGAAAGTCTCATGTGTTGGTTTACCTGTTGCTTGAGAGAGGAAAGCAACGGGTCGCTATAAGCAGCATGTGACGCGTTCGCGGCCTGCGCGGGTCAGAATGATGAATACCGGCAGGATGGTTTCGCCAAACGTTCACAAAAGCGGTGAGCCACCGGGCATCCACGCAGGACTGGACACGAAAAAGCCGCCGGGATCGCTCCCGACGGCTTTTGTTATCGCGGATTATCGAGCGGGGTTCAGCCTTCGCGCTCACCGGTCAGCGGCATCGCGCCGAACGCACCGGCGTTGACATTGCCGGTAAGCTGATCGCCGTTCACGGTGGCTTCGCATTCCAGCTTCATCGGCATCGGCACAACCATGTTCATGTCCCATGTCAGGGTGTCGCCGTCGATCTTGCCGTTTTCGACATCCATCTGGCCCATGCCGCCGGCCATCGTGCCGGTGAAGGTGTCACCATCGGGCACCACGGTGAACGTGCCGGATTGGTCGCCCATCGGGCTTTTGACGACGGTTTTGTAGGTTCCTGCAACAGACATTACTTGCTCTCCATGAAATTGGGAATTGCGGTTATTCGGGAGGACGGCTGCGCCGAGCCTCTTGGCATTTGTGTTTACACGTGTGTCAGTTCGACTCAACCACATATCGCCGCTTTGCGTTGGCCTCCGCATCCTTGCGCCAGAACCGCACTGGTTTGAGCTTATGGTCGATGAAGAGCTGCATCTGATCGGTGTAGTGCGGGCTTTCTGGCCGCGTGGTAGCCGCGCCAAAGGGCTGGATCGAGCGGGAGGAAACGCGCCCCGGAGTGCCCGGCGCAGGCCATTCGACCCACTGGATGAAACTGTCACCATGAACCAGGCTTAGTCGCCCATCATCGTCCACCTTCCACGTGGTGGCCGCGCGCAGCGTGTCCGATCCCCCTGTCAACGGCAGGTCGACACCCCCCTGCCGCAACCGGACAAGGTCCGACATCGGCGGATCAATGCGCCCGAAATGAGTATTCAGGTGATCGACCGCTTGTTGAAGATGTTCGCGGATGTCGGGATATTCGCCCTTGTTCTGATACTCCGCCGACATGAAATCGCGGATCATCAGATAGGCAAGCGCGTCTGCCGGTCCCTTGTTGTCAGCGGTGTAATCCCACCCCAGCAACAGGTCGCGCGCGTCGGCCAGATCGCCGTCGACCTTCAGCCTTTCCAGCGCGGTCATCATAACGTCAACATAGCCTTTGCGTTCATAGCCGGTGTCGTATTTAATCCGCTCAAGCGTGGCGCGGTCCAGCACGCTGGCCTCGCTCATCAGTTTGTAGGCGCGCCAGCTGCGATTGGTCTGCTTGCGCTCGATCCCCAGCACGGGTGAGAAGTTCTCAGGCGACAGATCGCTGCCTGCGCCGGCAGCCGTGAAAGGTTCGTTGTTCGAATTATAGACCCAGCCAGATGCCGGATTGATAACCTTGGGTATGCGATCGTACCCGACCGATCCCTGCCAGATGAGTTCCGACCGGTCGCCGGGGAGGATCGATCTCCAGTCGGCCTTCACATCTTCTGGTCGGTCAGGGATAGCCGCGTTGTAGATATAGGCGATGTTGCCCTGCTTGTCGGCGTAGATGAAGTTAGTCGAAGGGATCGCCAGCCTTGCAACCTGAGATTCCCATTCCGCCAGCGTGGTCGCCTTGTTTATACGGTAATAGGCGTCCAGCTGCTGCATTTCTCCAATCGCGCCGTATCGGATGGCGAAAAAGCCGTTTTCATTCTGGATCACCGGACCATGAACGCTGCGATGGACGGTGCGCGGCACCGGCAACGTGATCGGGCCATAGCGCACCGGCAGAATGACATCGCGGCTTTCGAGGTCGCGCCATTCTCCATCCAGACGATAGCGGGTGCCGGTGTCGTCCATTTCCAGTTTGTAGATGTCGATCATGTCGGGCCGGTTGACCGTGTTGGTCCAGCCCAGATGTTCGTTATGGCCGAGGAAGGGGAAGGGCGATCCGGGGAAGTTCGCACCGGTAAAGTGCCAGCCTTCCTCGCTTTCGACGGTCAATTCGTACCACGCGACCCCGCCACGCAGGGGCTGGTGCGAATTGGAAATGAGCGTGGTTGGCCCGCCTGACTTTTCGGGCGCGACCGCCCATGCGTTCGATCCGAGCAAGGCGGCATCATCACCCCAAGGCAGCGGATGCGTGCCCTTGTGCGCAACCCCGGCGGGTGCATCGGTTTGTTCTGTGGAACGCGGGAAGCCGGGGATGTCCGGGCCGTATTCACGGCGCAGCGGCTCGCCTGCAACCAGCGGGCCGATCACACCGGAAAGGCCGAAGAAGAACGGCTGGCGCAACACGAAACCTGCGGCCACATCCTCTCCGTTTACCGGAAACAGGCCCGACAGCTTTACTTCTTCGGGGTGGTCGTCCGCATACTGGTTCAGCCCGGCGGCATAGGCATCGAACAGGGCGCGCGTGTCTGCGGGAAGGTTTGGATATTCCTTCGCTGCCGTGCCGCGCGCGTCGAGCAGGTGATAGACGTAATCGAATTGCGCGCCTTCCTCACCCGCTATCGCGCCATAGCGTCCCTTTGACATGGCAGCCACGTCTTGCAGGGTGAAGAAATCGTCCTCTGCATGGGCGATGGCAACGCCGAATGCGACATCGGCATCGGTCTTTCCTGAAATATGCGGGACGCCGTATTCATCGCGGATGATCTCTGCCCGATACTGGCGCTGCGCAGGCGCGCTGGCTGCGTCCGCGTATAGCGGCTCCCACGTGGCCAGTGCAACGAATGCCAGCACCAACAGCGCCGCTGTGCCGATGCCAATCCCCTTGAGCCATTTCATCAGGCCGTCTCTCCCTTATTCCCGAACAAACCATTGCGGTGCGGGCAGGGCAGGTCAAGCGGTCACGCAAGGTGCTTGCAAATGCCCTGCGGGAACCCACGTAGTGCGCTAACACACTACGCGCGGCCACGTTGATGGGATACGCGCGGAGGGATGATTGCCGAAAACACTTGTGTTGCAAAAACGCAACACTATCTAGGACGGGTTATCCAAGGAGGGGTGTCCACCCATGAATCTCGAAAAATTCACCGATCGCGCCAAGGGTTTCCTGCAAAGCGCGCTGACCATCGCCATCCGCATGAACCATCAGCGGATCACGCCCGTTCACCTGCTCAAGGCGCTGCTGGAAGACAGCGAGGGCATGGCCGCCGGACTGATCCAGCGTGCCGGGGGCGAGGCTGCGCTGGCGGTCAGTTCGGTGGACGCAAGCCTTGCGAAAATCCCGGTCGTTACCGGGGGCGGGGCGCAATCGCAGCCGGGTCTGGATAACGATGCCGTGCGCGTACTCGATAGCGCGGAGACACTCGCGGAGAAGGCGGGCGATGGCTATGTCACCGTTGAGCGGCTGTTGACCGCGCTTGCGCTGGCACCCGGTGCCGCAGGTGAGGCGATGAAGGCCGCCAGCATCACCCCGCAGTCCTTGAACGCCGCCATCGAAGACCTGCGCGGCGGAAAGAAAGCCGACAGCGCCAGCGCCGAAAACGCTTATGATGCGATGGAGAAATACGCCCGCGATCTGACGCAGGCGGCGCGCGACGGAAAACTCGATCCGGTGATCGGCCGCGACGAGGAAATCCGCCGCACTGTCCAGATTCTTGCCCGGCGAACCAAGAACAACCCCGCCCTGATCGGCGAACCCGGCACCGGCAAGACCGCGATAGCCGAAGGGCTGGCGCTGCGCATCGCCAATGGCGACGTGCCCGATAGCCTGAAGGGCCGCACGCTGATGAGCCTCGATCTGGGGTCGCTGATTGCAGGCGCGAAATATCGCGGCGAATTCGAAGAGCGGCTGAAAGCCGTGCTCGACGAAGTGAAGAACGCCGATGGCAACATCATCCTGTTCATCGACGAGATGCACACGTTGATCGGCGCGGGCGCAAGCGAGGGCAGTATGGATGCCTCCAACCTGCTCAAACCTGCGCTGAGCCGCGGCGAACTGCACTGCATCGGTGCGACGACGCTCGATGAATATCAGAAATATGTCGAAAAAGACCCCGCGCTCCAGCGCCGGTTCCAGCCGGTCTATATCGAGGAGCCCAGCGTCGAGGATACGATCAGCATCCTGCGCGGGATCAAGGACAAGTATGAACTCCACCATGGAGTGCGCATCACTGATGGCTCGATCGTGGCCGCAGCGAAGCTTTCTGACCGCTATATCCAGAACCGGTTTCTGCCGGACAAGGCCATCGATCTGATGGACGAGGCCGCAAGCCGCATCCGCATGGAAGTGGAATCGAAGCCCGAAGAGATCGAGGCGCTCGACCGGCGGATCATCCAGCTCAAGATCGAGGAGAGCGCGCTCGGCAAGGAAACCGACGATGCCAGCCGCGACCGGCTGGTCAATCTGCGCAAGGAATTGTCTGAGCTTGAGCAGCAATCCTCCGAACTTACCACACGCTGGCAGAATGAGCGCGACAAGATCGACGCCGAGGGCAAGATCAAGGAGCAGCTTGATCACGCGCGGCTGGAACTGGAACAGGCGCAGCGCACCGGCGATCTCGCCAAGGCGGGCGAGCTGTCCTACGGGCGCATCCCGGATCTTGAAAAGCAGCTGGCCGAGGCCGAGGGGCTGACGGACAACGCGCTGCTGCGCGAGGAAGTGACCGAAGAGGACATTGCCGGCATCGTCAGCCGTTGGACCGGCATCCCCATCGACAAGATGATGGAGGGCGAGCGCGAAAAGCTGCTCGATATGGAGAGCATCCTTGGCAAACGCGTGATCGGGCAAGGCGAAGCGATCACTGCGGTGTCAAAGGCCGTGCGCCGCGCGCGCGCCGGACTCCAGGACCCCAACCGTCCGCTCGGCAGTTTCCTGTTCCTGGGCCCCACCGGCGTGGGCAAGACCGAGCTGACAAAGGCGCTGGCCGGCTTCCTGTTCGACGATGACAGCGCGATGGTCCGTATCGACATGAGCGAATTCATGGAAAAGCACGCGGTCGCCCGCCTGATCGGCGCGCCTCCGGGCTATGTCGGCTATGACGAGGGCGGCGTGCTGACCGAGGCGGTGCGGCGACGCCCCTATCAGGTTGTGCTGTTCGATGAGGTGGAAAAGGCGCACTCCGATGTCTTCAACGTGCTGTTGCAGGTGCTTGACGACGGGCGGCTGACCGACGGGCAGGGCAGGGTGGTCGATTTTTCGAACACGCTGATCATCCTGACCTCGAACCTCGGCAGCCAGTATCTCTCCAATCTGGGTGATGACGGCAAGGTAGCCGATGTCGAGGATCAGGTGATGGATGTGGTGCGCGGACATTTCCGGCCCGAATTCCTGAACCGGCTGGATGAGATCATCCTGTTCCACCGACTGGCGATGGAGCACATGGCCCCGATTGTCGCGATCCAGGTAAAGCGCGTGCAAAAGCTGCTGGACGATCGCAAGATCACGCTCGACCTGACCGAGGCGGCGCTGCGTTGGCTGGGGCGGGTCGGATACGACCCGGTCTATGGCGCGCGCCCGCTGAAACGCGCGGTGCAGCGTTACCTGCAGGATCCGCTCGCCGAGATGTTGCTGGAAGGCAAGGTGGCCGACGGATCGACGGTGCGCATCGACGAAGGTGATGGCGAACTGCATATTCTGATCGACGAATAGCGATTCTTCGCCTCGGCACGACATTGTTCGTGTCAATGGCCCGATGTAACCTTGTAACGCAAAAGGTGCCTTGTTACGCGCGAGGCACCTTTTGTTGCGCAATGTCGCAGGCAGCATTACGATAGTTACGATATGCAATTCTTGCTGTGGGATTAACGCAACAGCCTGGCAAAAATTGGCGTAATCCTGTCAGCCGCTTTGACTTCAAATAGTCGCTATTGCACAAAACCGTCATCGCAGGGGCTAAATCGCGATAGACCACAAGGGCGACTCACCTTCATACTTCGGTTTGGGGGCGAGATCGGGTTCGCGACTACGGCTTCGGTTGTTTCAACTGGAGTAGACATGAAAAAGTTTCATACCAATTCGCTGAAGGCACTGGCCTTCTCGGCATCGGCTATCGCATTCGCGATCGCCGCCCCTGCATATGCTCAGGACGCAGAACCGGGTGACGAATGCATCACCGGCGCCAATGCAGCGGGCGTTGTTGACGCCGACGGCGAGTGTGTTTCGACCGGCGAGGGGCCGACCGGCGCCACCACGGGTCAGGGCGAAGATGTCGATATCTCCACCGGCGCTGCGGGCGAGACGCCTCAGGGCGGGGGCATCACCGTCACCGGTTCGCGCATCGTGCGCGACACCTATTCGTCGATTTCGCCGCTGCAGGTGCTTAGCACCGAAAACCAGCAGTCAGTTGGCGCATTTGATCCCGCACAGATCCTCCAGCGTTCCGAAGCCGCGTCGGGTCAGCAGATCGATGCAACTTTCCTGGTTTTGTGCTTGATAATGGCCCCGGTGCGCAGACGATCAACCTTCGTGGTCTTGGTGCGAACGTACACTTGCTGCTCGTTAATGGTCGCCGGTTTGCACCAGGCGGGGTCGGTGGGGCGCCAACAGCACCTCATTAATCTGATCCCATCATCGCTTGTCGATCGCTATGATCTTTTGCTTGACGGTGCCTCCTCGATCTATGGCTCGGATGCGGTTGCCGGTGTCGCGAACATCATTCTGCGTAAAGATTTCGACGGGCTCGAGTTTTCAGGTAAATGGCAATATAAACCAGCAGGGAGCGGTGAAGACTACATCATCAGCGGGGCTTGGGGTTTCAACACCGACCGGGCGTGTTCGGCATCGGTGCTGAATACTCGCATCGTGATGTTATTAGGTTGTCGCGATCGTGATTTTTTTGCCGACGATGAAACCAACGTGCGAAATCGACGAAGATGGCAACATTTTCACGACGGGCCTTCGCGACAACGCAATTGTCCGCAACCGGACGCCCGGCGTAACACCTCTCCGAACGAGTGCAGATCATCAGCGGAATTCGGTCGTTTCATTTCGCAATTCCAGACGTATGGCAACCTCTGGAGCATTTCCGGGAACGGTAATTCGGGAACATTCCGGGTTATGACTGTTCGTCACCGGCGGCCGCGATATCGACACAGATGGTGATGGTCTTCGCGATGTCGATTTCCAAAAGGTCAACCGAATGGCGCTGACCTCGATCAAACTTTCCTAGTCCCAACAGGATTTGATCAACGTGATCGCCTATGGTGAATATACCTTCCCTGGCGAAGCCAACATCACTCCATTCTTCGAAGCTCAGTACTCGCGCGCAGAAATCGTGAACCGACAATAGCGGCGTACCACAATTTTCCCATAGTGCCAGCTGAAACTCGTTCAATCCCTGACAACATCCCAACGACGACTGCGTTGCCGCCGAATAACCTTGCTGGGTGGCGGGTGCAACGCCGGTTCAGTCTCCCGATCTTCCCGTTATCGCCGTACGGGGTGACAGGAACAACTTCGAAGTGACGCAAGAGCAGTATCGCGGTGTACTTGGAGTGTCGTGGTGATCTTCCGTTCATCGGATCCCAGCTGGAGTTTCGAAGTTGCGGGCGTCTATTCGCGTGCCGTCGGCAACCTGAAGGTCAACGGAATTCAGAGAAGACCGGCTCGCGCTGTCACTCGGTATCGATCCCACCTTCGATTTTGACGGTGATGGCGTTGTCGATAATACTGGTGATGGCATTGCAGATGATTACAACCAGAACGTTCAGTTTCGCGCAGGCGCTGCTGCTTGCAACGAGCGGTCTTGACAATCCAGGTCTCGCTGTGCCTGATCTGCTGCCCGGATGTGTTCCTGTCGATCTTTTCACCGGGTCTTCTGGGCCAGCTGATGGCGACTTCGCGACTGCCGCAGAACGTGACTACGTTTCGTCATCGTATTTCGACACCACATATGAGCAGGTGTTCATTACCGCATTTGTTACCGGCGATCTGTTTGAGCTACCTGCTGGTTCGGTTGGTGTCGTGCTTGGTGCTGAATGGCGTGAAGATTCAATCCAGTCTGAACTCCGATTTATTAGTTCGAATGGATTGTTCTTCGCACTTCCTCCGATGCCGGGGCGCAGGGTTCGGCATGGATCCGGGAACTCTTCGGCGAAATTGACATTCCGCTGATCGCTGGCGAGAAACCCTGGTTGAAGAGCTGAATGTGAACTTCTCGGGGCGTCTGACGGACAAGAGTTCTATGGTACGAATGGTACTTTTGCAATTAAGGGTGGTTGGCGTCCGGTCAGCCCCTACTGCTGAAATTCAGCTATGGCACGTCGTTCCGCGCCCCAACCTGCGTGAGAACTTCCTCGCCAATCGGGGTTCGTGACCATCACTGATCCCTGCGCTGTTCCCGACGACGCATTCAAAACGGAACCGGGCCCGTATGATCAGGCGGCGGACGCGCGGGATCCGCGATCCTTTCGAACTGTCGTCGTGAGGGACGCGATCCAACGCTGGTCGGCATTGATGCAGCAAGGCGACATTTAACCAACCAGTTGACCGTGTAGTGATTACAACGGCGGATCGCTGGAATTCAATCCGGAAACATCACTTCAATAACGACAGGTTTCGCTTTTGAAGAAACCTTCGGGAGTGATTTCGATTTCTCATTCAACTTCAACTATTTCGATATTCAGATCAGAGATGCGATTGTTGAACCATGTGCAATTCATTGTTAATGACTGCTTTGCGCGGAAGAAGATAACCGGAGCCCATTCTGTGAACGCATTACTTTGCGCTAACTCTGGCCGGGCTTTCATTACTGACATGCCAGGGCTTCCTCAACCTTAACCAAGAAGCAGTGCGTGGCATTGATCTGAACACCTCTTTTGCAAAGATGTGACAATTGGTGGAGAGCTTTTTGATCTTTCGCTGGAATTGCAAGCAAACCACCTGATTGAGCGTTCGAACCTGTTTATCGACGCGAGGGTAAGCTGACTGAAGAAAATTTCGCTGGCGAATTTGGCTTCCCAATGGACAGGCCGGC
Organism: uncultured Alphaproteobacteria bacterium; assembly: GCA_963838365.1. Lineage (GTDB taxonomy): Bacteria > Pseudomonadota > Alphaproteobacteria > Sphingomonadales > Sphingomonadaceae > Erythrobacter. The sequence goes on along the minus strand of CAWIQR010000011.1, from coordinate 336,482 downwards.
AACGCTGGTCATTGGGAATGATTTCCGCTTTATTTGGGAAACCCGTTATATTGGTCATGTAGAGCAGGAAGAGGATGGTATCGACGAATTCCAGATGCGTTCGGTTACCGCGGGGAATTCCCGGGTTCTTCTCCGATACCTGCCTTGGTCGGATCGCGCAATGGATGGAACGCTCAACGGGCGGGTTGATGGACGTTTCTGCCGCGATGTCGGGTTTGCCGAAGAATAGTTTGAACACACTGCATCTATTCGCTGGGATCAATGGTCCGTTCACCTTGGTTGCAGGGATCACGAACATTTTCGATAATGCACCGCCGCAGGTTGACGGCAGTGAAGTGTTTGCATCTCAAACGTCCCGATCGGCAACGGATATAATTTTGATGGTCGTGAGTTCTTTGCGTCGATCCTTTACCGTTTTAAGGCGTAATCCGCTCTGACGAGGCAAAAAAAGCGGCTTCTCACACTTGATGAGGAGCCGCTTTTTTGTTTTACTACGGGTCTGAAAATGGGCTGGAATGGAGGCTGGTCTGTTTCCACAACTACTCATTGATAATGCACAGAGGGTCGATCTCGATGAAATTTCTTAAAGCATCCGCCACAGCCGTTATGGTCGGCGTTTCTATCTTGGGACTTAGCGTTGCAGCGCCGACACAGACGCAGGCCCAGACCGCCGCTACCTCCACCCCCATCGACGTCTGGGCGCTGCGCGATGTTGTGAACGCGGTCGATCTGTCGCCCGATGGCAAGCATCTGCTGGTTCACAAGGTTGAATCGCGCGAAGGCGATTATCTGCTTGAAATCTATAAGACAGATGATCTTTCAAAACCGTTTCGTCGATTGAACGCAGATCCGATGGAAATCACCAACGCCCGTTGGGTATCGAACAGCATCATCTTCGGCGGCGCATGGCAAATCAAGCGTGCCAAGGTCAAGTCCCAGGAACAGGACGTCCGCAATTACGCGTCTTATTTTTACGATCTCAACGCGAACAAATTTCAGCAGATCGAAGGCAGTTTTTCCATTGCCAACGAATTGCCTGATGAGCCGGACAGGATCCTTATTGCGACCGGTGCGGCTGTAGAAGGCGGGCCGGGTAACGATCCCGCTGCCGCGTTTCGTCCGCGCTCCTATTACAAGCTCAATCTGAAAACCGGCGCACGCGAACTGGTTCTGCGCGGGACCAGCAAATATGCGCAGGTAACCTTCGATAACAAAGGTAATCCGCGCTACGCGATCGGGCAGGACTCGGACAACACGATCAAGACGTTTTATCGCAAGCCAGGTGACGGATCGTGGAAGCAATTCGGTGAGGTTCTCGATCAGGATGATCCGGACAATCTCTACCGGTTCCTCGGCGGTTTTCAGGGTATTGCCGGTTTCAGCGCCGAAGACCCCAATCTTGGCTACATCATCGATGCGCGCAATGGCGAAGACAAGGCTGCGCTCTGGCTGTTCAATTTTGAAACCGGCGAATTCGTAGAGAAAATGTTCCAGAGCGAAGATTCCGATGTGATGGGCATCGGACTTCATTCGATCCCCGGTAACGACAAACTCGCCTTCGCATCCTATCCGGGTGCGAAGATGGAGCGTCACTGGTTCGACGAAGACGAGAAAGCGCTTGTACGAGGCGCTTGAGGCGCAGATCCCCTACGCCCATCAGTTGCGCATCACCAGCCGGTCCTACGATGGCCGCAATATGGTCGTGTCGAATGTCGGACCGCGCGATCCCGGCTCATTCTGGCTTGTGAAGGAAGGGCAATTGGCAAAGCTGGGCAGCCGCAACCCGCTGCTTGATCCTGAACAACTGGCTGATGTGAAGTTCATCAAATATCCGGCGCGTGACGGTCTCATGATCCCCGGTTACGTCACCGTTCCAAAGGGCGAGGGTCCGTTTCCGCTTGTTGTGCTGCCGCACGGTGGTCCGGCTGTGGCTGAGGTGGTGAATTTCGATGAATGGGGCCAGTTGCTCGCAAGCGCGGGGTATATGGTGCTGCAGCCGGAGTATCGCCAGACGGTTGGATGGGGTAAAAAGCACTTCGACCTCGCATTCAAGCAGCATGGTCTGACCATGCAGGACGATAAAGATGATGGCGCGCTCTATCTCGTTGAGCAGGGCATGGTCGATCCAGACCGTATGGCAATGTTTGGCTGGTCTTATGGCGGGTATGCAGCGCTGGTGGCGGCCGCGCGCGAGAACAACATTTACCAGTGCGCCATAGCCGGGGCGGCGGTTTCACGTCCGGAAATATGGTATCGCGACATCAGCCGCAATCCTTTCCCCAAAGCGATCGACGAATGGTTCAAGGGTCGCGGTGTCGATTACGGCGTCAATCCTTATGCCGATGTTGCGAAAGTCAACATCCCCTTGCTGATGGTACATGGTGAAGACGACAGCCGCGTGCTGTATTACCACTTTGCCGACTACAAGAAAGCGTTCGAGGCTGCTGGCAAGGAAGGCCAGTTCCTGACGCTTGAGAACGCCGACCACTTCTACAGAACGCTGATGTTCAACCATCAGCAGCAATTCTACACCAAGATGCTGGACTTCCTGGCGAACGATTGCGGGCCGGGCGGGCTCTGATCGGCTGAGCGAATCCACCGTGGCACAACAAAAGGCCCGGTCTGCAACGGTTGCAGACCGGGCCTTTTTGCTATCGTGTCAGGAGCGCTGCCGGGCCGTGGTGCGCGTGAACCGTGCAGGCCGGGACCGCCGTTGGAACTGCGCGAATATTCACCCGATCCGGTTGCCGCGAACTCCGTTGCGTCCGTCAACGCGGATCCAGTAAGTTCCCATCGTTGCCGGCTTGAACTCCACCGGATCGCCGACCTTGGGTGCGCGCGTGCGGACCGAAGTCCCCTTCATCTGCCACTGCGCGTTGCCTTCTTCGATCCAGATATGCCATTCGCGTGGCCCCACTTCGCGAACCTTGGTGATGGTCGATTGGAGGAGGCTGATCTCTTCTTCCTTCCATCGCCGAACAGGCCGACCTTGGGCAGCGAAAATCCGAACAGACGGCGACGAGCCTGCGTGATGTCTTCGGTTTGCACCACTTTGACATCGCCTTCGTTGGCCGCACCGACAAGCGCGCCGACTTCCCGGTCGAAACATGCCAGCCGTTCGATGTTGTCGACGATTGCGGTACAGGTTTCCAGTTTGCCGATGAGGGGACTGTTACCAATCGCCGCGGCCTGATCGGGCTGGTTCTGGGCGCCGACGGGAGAGATGGCGAGCATGGTGGCCCCGAAGCCAGCAGCTATCGCTGCAAGACCAATCGGTCGTGTGAAAAGGGCGGTTTGCGTTTTCATATAAGTCCCGTTCGGGTTGCAAGGGTGGTGCGCAGTCCGGTCCATCCGGGAACACGCTGAACCAAGGTAGACCGCCCGTGATTGGCGATACAGGTTGTTGGCGGATGTGCCGCTGTTGCTGCGCCCAATGTTGCGGTGGAAGCGCCGCAAGCGGTCAGTTTTGGCCCGGAATTCTTTCGAAACCAGGCTGGTTGTCGCCGACGATGTCGCGCGTGAGTTCATTCCCGCGGCGCGCAGCGAGTGCCCATTCCTTGTTGGTCATGCACACGCGCGTGCGCTTGGCCCGCGATCCGATCACGGCGTGGGTTTTGCACCGCATGTAATCGGGGTGGTTCCTGTCGGTGATCTTTTCAGGTTTCTGGTCGACCACTTCGATCTTGGCGGCGGTCTTTGCCGGTTCTGCGGCCTGATCGACCGTCGCGGCGGGAGCGGCCTGCAAGGCGAAGAGGGCGGCGGCAATAAAGGTGAAGCTCACGACGATGGTCTCCTGTTTGTGCGGGCGCACGATATCATAGACGGTAGCGGGATTGAAGGGGCTGCATCGTGGCACAAAAAAGGGGGCGAGCCTTGCAGCTCGCCCCCGATTTGTTCGGTCACATGCGACCAGTTACAGCTTAGAAGCTGAACCGGAGGCTTGCCGCGTAACGACGACCCAGCGGATCGTAAGTCGACGGGAACACGTTACCGCTGTTGAACGCTGTCGAACCGATGTCCGAGCCCACGATGGCGGGCTGGTTGTCCAGCACGTTGACGACAGTAAACGTGAACAGCACGTTTTCGATCACATCCCACTGGAACGTCAGGTCGAAGTAGCTTTCAGCAGGGATCTGCGTGAAGTCCACATCGCCAAACAGCGGCGAGTTGCCGATGAAGGCCGGACCTTGTCCCCCTCTGCCTGGGGAAGTGCGTCGAGCGGTTCCTGCTCAAGCCCGCTCAGGTAACGCCAGCGCAGGGACAACGAATAGTCATCCATGAAGCTGAGCGTCGTGCGCTGGTTGAACACGAATTCCGGCTGCGGGTTGCAGTTCACAGAGTAGAACCCGACGCAATCACGAACCACTGAGTCCGGGCTGCCGGCAATTGCCTGGAACGTATACTCGTTCGTCCATGTACCCTCAAAGCTGAGAGCGAGGCCGATGTTGTCGGTGATGTCGGTCCCGTAGTTCAGGCGAACATCGATACCATCAGTCCGGATTGCGCCCAGATTGGTCAGGTTGAGCAACAGACCCTGCACTTCGTTCGGTGCACCCGCAATTTCACCTGTCGTGCGGCTACGCGACACGAGTTGGCAGAAGTCATTCGTGGCAAAATCAAGGTTGCCTGCACTATAGCAGCCATTGATGATGTCACCGATTGCGGGCGAGGTGATTGCGTCGTCCACGGCGATGTTGAAGTAATCAACCGTCAGCGCGAGACCGGGAATGGCCGCAGGCTGAGCGATGAAACCAACAGTCCAGGTTTCGGCCTTTTCGACATCAAGGTTGAGGTTACCGCCCGTGGTCGTGTTGATCTGCCCAGCAGGGGGCTGACCAATCAGGCCGGCAGCAACGATCCCTGCGGGAGCACCCTGAGCCACACAGACCGCACTAAGGGCTGCGTTGCCAACCGGATTGGTTCCGGCGCACGGATCATTCGAAAGGTTATCGAGACCGGTAACCTGCGGGAAGAACAGTTCACCGATGTTCGGAGCGCGAGCTGCCTTCTGGAAGTTACCGCGGATGGCAAGACCATCAACAGGTTCCCAAGTGCCGCCAACCTTCCAGGTGAACTCGTTGCCCGAAAGCTCATAGTTCGAATACCGCGCGCCAAGTTCCAGCGTCAGGCTTTCGAAGAACGGACGGCTTTCAATGATCGGGATGACGAGTTCGCCGTAAACGTCGAACACGTCATACGAACCCGAGAAGTTCGGATCGGCACCGCCGCCGCCGACAACCGCGCCGGGGGTCTGCGAAGCTTCATCCGAAGCCTGGCTGGTCGCGAACTCACGATATTCCGCACCGACGGCGAAGTTTACCGGGGTATCGGCGAACAGCGTGATCGGCAGATCGCCGAAGATCGAGCCCTGGATCGTGCCGATGCTCGACTGGTCAATGACCTGCTGGGTCAGGCTGAACGCGAAGTCCTGCGAGGCCTGCGAACCGAGATCTCCCGACGGTCCGAACAGATCGACCGGAGCACAGCCACCCGAAGCGTCAATGCAGCGTACGCCGCCGGCGCCATCAGGAATGGCAAGCAACGATTGCTGCAGACGGTTCAGGCGGGCAAAACCCGACTGACGCTGAATACGCTCGGATTCGCCATAAGTGGCAAACAGATCGTACTGGATGCTGTCGGTGATGTCGCCGCGTGCACCGACCACCATGTTGAACAACGTGGTTGTGAATTCCGAATCGCGCGTACCGATTTCGATAGTACGGCGACGGACCTGCGAAGAAAACTGAACGTAATCGGGGTTGGCCGTGCCGTCAGGCAGCGTCGCGCCGAATTGCGTGTTGCGCGCACGATCGAAATCGGCACCGACCAGACCAAGGCCCGCACCAAAACGCTGAGCGATCGCATCGGGGATGAAGGGGTTGTTCAGGTTCAACTGATACGTGTTGAAGAACGAGCCACCCGGCGCGATGATCGTCGAAACGCTGTTCTTCGAGAAGACAGCTTGCGTATACAGCTCAACCGCGGGCGAGATTTCGTAATTCGCCGAACCGAACATGTTGAAACGTTCAAACGGCGTCTGGAAGATGTTGAACGGGTTGAAGTTGAACGGTGTTGGGTTGAACTCACCATTGTCAAGCAGGTTCGCCGGAGCATTTGTGACGATGTCCGTGCCCTGATCGTTGATCTGCGCCTGGAGACCGCCAGTGAAGCCAAGACCGGTGAAGGTCTGCCGTTGCAGGTTGCCCATTGCGTTAAGTGTACCGTCACGGAAAAGCGTTCCGGTAAGCACCGGGCAGTTCGCCGCGACGGGGAACAGCGTCCGATCACAGATTGTGGTCGGATCCGTCCGTGCATTGAAAATGATGTTTGCCGGAACCGCGTTCGACGAGCCACCAGCGGCGCCGTTGAACGAGCCGACGTTGAAGACCGAGAAGTCACGGGCGCCCTGGAGCACCTGCTTCTGATCCTGATAGCCGACGCTGAGAACCGCATTACCGCGGCCATCATCGAAATTGGCACCGATGGTCAGTTCCGTGCGGAAGAACTCGCCATCGCCCTGTTCGGTGATACCGGTTGCGGCGTCCAGCTGGACACCGGCGAAATCACGCTTGGTGATGAAGTTGATAACGCCCGAAACAGCATCAGCACCATAAGTGGTGGTGGCGCCGCCGGTCAGGATGTCCGTACGCTCGATCACGGCGAGCGGGATGTTGTTAAGGTCGACCCGGCCGGTTTCATCGGCGGGGACGAAGCGACGACCGTCCAGCAGGACGAGGTTACGCTGCGAACCAATACCGCGAAGGTTGACGAACGATGCGCCGCCATTGCCGTTGTTGACCTGTGCGCCGATGCTGGGAACTGCGCCCGGCAATTCACGCAGGAACTGTTCAGCAACCGTGGTCTGGCGCAGCGTCAGCTCTTCTTCGCCGACAGCGGCGACGGGCGACGACAGGCGCAGGTTGGGATCGGTGACGCGCGAACCGGTCACGATGATTGCGTTGCGGGGCGCTTCGGGTTGGATGCCGGCGCCTTCTGCGGTGCCGACATTTTCGTCAGTATCCGCATCCTGTGCGAAGGACGGCGTTGCTGCCAGCGCGAGGCCGACCGCAAACGAGCCTACGCTCAGTCGCAATTGAGTTGATTTCTTCATAGGTTACTTACCCTCATTAAAAGGCCTGCTGGCGAGCCAAACGGCCTGTTTCTGGATGAAACCGGATCTGCTCAGTCCTGCAGCTTTCCGGCTTCCGCCTGTTCGTTGGACAATTTTCCACGTGGTACAAACGTGAGGCGCACGCCGACGCACGGGACAAAGTCTCAGCGTGCCGAATGGACTGTTAACCCGCACAAGTGAAGCGACGCTGATGGATTTCACAAAAATCAACTCTGGCTGTCGCCATAATGCAACAGTGCGAAAGCTGCGGGAAAATCGCTTTCGGCTGCGGCTCGGCAAGCTTCGGACGGAGGCGCTTTCCGGATGAATGATTTGCGTGGTTGATTCCGGAACCGCGCTACCATAATCCCGGAACCGCAGCGGGCGAGTGGCAAATCGCAACGTTTTTGCCGTCGCTTTTGCAACGTCGCGTCAGCGTGGGCTATCGCTCGCCTCAAACGCCCGGCAAACCGGGGCTGGAAACGAAGTAACGGAGAGGATCATGACCACAGCTTATATCGTCGACGCCGTGCGCACCGCCGGAGGGCGGCGCGGTGGCCGCCTTGCCGGGGTGCATCCGGTAGACCTGCTTGCAAAATCGCTGGATGCTGTGGTGGAACGCAGCGGGATCGACCCGTCGGCCATCGATGATGTGATTACCGGTTGCGTCACTCAGGCGGGTGAACAGGCGATGCAGGTTGGGCGCATGGGCGTGCTCGCCTCCCGACTGTTGCCCCAAAGCACTCCGGCTGTGACAATTGACCGCCAGTGCGGATCATCGCAGCAGGCGATCCAGTTTGCAGCGCAGGCCGTGATGAGCGGCACGCAGGACGTGGTCATCGCCAGCGGGGTCGAAAGCATGAGCCGCGTGCCGATGGGGTCCAATGCGACGCTGCACATGAAAGAGGGACTGGGCCACTACAAATCGCCGGGCCTTGATGAGAAATTTCCCGGCATCCAGTTCAGCCAGTTCATGGGCGCGGAGATGATCGCGAACAAGCACGGGTTCTCCAAGGACGACCTCGATGCATTCGCGCTCGAAAGCCACCGGCGCGCGATTGCCGCGACGCAGGGCGGGGCGTTTGAGAATGAGATCGTGGCGGTGGAGATCGAAACGCCAGATGGCGCTGAGATGCACACCGTGGACGAGGGCATCCGGTTCGACGCGACGATGGAGAGCATTGCAGGCGTCAAGCTGATCAGCCCCGATGGCAAGATCACCGCCGCATCCGCCAGCCAGATCTGCGACGGATCAAGCGCGGTGCTGGTAGTGAGCGAGGAAGCGCTCAAACGCTATGGCCTCACCCCGATGGCGCGTATCCACACCCTGACGGTGACGGCGGGCGATCCGGTTATCATGCTGGAAGAACCGCTGTTTGCCACGGACCGCGCTCTGCAACGCGCAGGCATGAAAATGTCCGATATCGACCTGTACGAAGTCAACGAAGCGTTCGCGCCCGTCCCGCTCGCCTGGCTCAAGCACACCGGCGCTGACCCGGAAAAGCTCAACGTCCATGGCGGCGCGATTGCGCTGGGCCATCCGCTGGGCGCTTCGGGCACGAAACTGATGGCAACACTCGTCCACGCGCTGAAACGGCACGGCAAGAAATACGGCCTGCAAACCATGTGCGAAGGCGGCGGGGTCGCCAACGTCACCATCATCGAATCCGTTTAATCGCAAATCCCGAGAGGAAATCACCAATGGAAGTATCTGCAAACACCCCCGCCGTCGTCACCGGTGGCGCGTCGGGCCTTGGCGCGGCGACCGCGCGCGCGCTGGCGGCAAAAGGCGCGAAGGTCGCCATCTTCGACATGAACGAGGAGAAGGGCAACGCCATGGCCGCCGAACTGGGCGGCACCTTCTGCAAGGTCAACGTGACCAGCGAAGAGGAAGTGGACGCCGGATTTGCAATGGCGCGCGCCGCCCACGGGCAGGAGCGTATTCTGGTCAACTGCGCAGGGATCGGCAACGCGATCAAAACCGCCAGCCGCGACAAGCAGAGCGGCGAGATCAGGCATTACCCGCTGTCCGCGTTCGAATTCGTCATTCAGGTCAACCTGATCGGCACGTTCCGCTGCATCGCCAAATCGGCGGCGGGCATGATGAGCCTCGATCCCATCAACGAAGACGGCGCGCGCGGCGCGATCGTCAACACCGCCAGCGTCGCCGCCGAGGATGGCCAGATGGGGCAGGCGGCGTATTCCGCGTCCAAGGGCGGGGTGGTCGGCATGACGCTGCCGATTGCACGCGACCTGATGCGCGAAGGCATCCGCGTTAACACCATCCTGCCGGGCATTTTCAACACCCCGCTGATGAATGCCGCGCCGCCGCAGGTGAAGGAAGCGCTGGCCGCATCGGTTCCGTTCCCCAAGCGACTTGGCTATCCCGAGGAATACGCCAATCTGGCGATGTGCATGATCGAAACCGGCTATTTCAATGGAGAGGACGTGCGGCTTGACGGAGCGATCCGCATGGCCCCGCGCTAGGCCTGAAATCAGCCCCGATCAGACGAGACCGCGCTGATGAGGCACAAAAGAAAAGCCGCCTGCGCCAACACGGCACTGGCGGCTTTTCTTCTTTTGTTACTCGTGGCTTGTAATCAGGCTGCGGTTTCCATCAGCGTCACCCGGCCAATCCATTCAGGCTGAGTTGCTGCATCGGCCAGCAGCATCGCGACATCGCCGCGCGCCGCTTCGCCCGATGGATCGACATCGTCGCCCAAACGCACATTGCCGGTTGCGCCCTCATCGGTCAGGCTGACAGGACGCAAAATCGCGATTTCCATACCGCTTTTCTGCAATCGCGCATCGGCGTCGTGCTTTGCCTGGAGATAATGCGCAAGTTCGCTGTCGGGATCGGGATCGCCCGCCCCGACGCTGCTCAGCATTACGAACCGGCGCACGCCCGACTTTTCGGCAAGTTCGATCAGGCGGATCGCGCCGTCACGATCGACCTTGTCTGTCATTTCCTCGCTCGATCCAGCGCCAGCACCGGCCGCGAAAATCACGACCTCGCAGCCCTTGGTTGCGCCTTCGTCCAGATCGGTCAGATCGCCCAGCCGTGTCTCGACAGTGTCGGGCAGATCGCTTGTGTCCGAAGACTTGCGGACAAGGGCAATGGCGTCATGCCCGCGATCGGCCAATTCGCTGACCAACCGCAGACCTGTGTTGCCGGTAGCCCCGGCGACGAGAATTTTCATGGAATTGCTCCTGAATGATCGGATGATCGCCACCCTTACGAGGGCAGGAAGATCGCCTTGGCGTTGACGAATTCCTTCATCCCGAACCCGCCATGCTCGCGGCCATAACCGGAGTTCTTGACCCCGCCAAAGGGCATGTTGGGGTCTGCCGCGCCGAATGAATTGATCCGCACCATGCCGGTGTCGAAATGATCGCGCGCCAGCCGGATGGCCTTGTCCTCATCCTTGGAAAAGATGCCCCCGCCAAGGCCATAACGGCTTTCATTGGCAATCCGCATTGCGTCTTTATCGTCCTTTGCACGGATCACAGATGCCACCGGGCCAAATATTTCGTCGTCACGTGCAGGCGTTCCCGGAGGGCAATCGGCCAGAACCGTCGCAGGATAATACCAGCCATCGGGATTGTCTTCAGGATCACCGCCGCACAGCAGCTTTGCGCCGCCCTCGATGCTCTTGGAAACCTGATCGGACACGGTGGTAAACTGATCTTCACTGGACAGCGGGCCAAGCTGGGTGTCGTCATCGCGCGGATCGCCCATACGGGTGGCCTTCATCTGCTCCACGAATGCTTCGATAAACTGGTCGTACACTGCATCGGTAACCACAAACCGCTTTGCCGAAACGCAGGTTTCGCCATTGTTGTACAGGCGGCCCGCCACGCAGGTTTTGACTGCCAGGTCGATATCGGCGTCTTCCAGCACGAGATAGGCATCGTTCGATCCCAGTTCGAGCACGGTTTTCTTGAGCGCCTCGGCTGCGGTCTTGCCGATGTGTGCGCCGGCACCGTCGCTGCCGGTCATGGTGATGGCGCGCACCTTGTCATGGGCGATGATTTCGTCGGAGACATCATGGCCAACGATGATAACGTCGAACAATCCTTTGGGCAGACCCGCTTCCAGGCACAGATCGCGCAGCAACAGCCCGCTGCCGGTGCAGATGGAGGCGTGTTTCAGGATGCAGGCATTGCCCGCTATCAGATTGGCCGCCAGCACGCGGGCTGGCTGATACAGCGGGAAATTCCACGGCTGGATCGAATAGATAACGCCGATGGGCGAATAGGTGACGATGCCGCGTTTCTTGCCGCCTGAATGGGTGCGTTCTTCGTCGGCAAGTTCACCGGGGCCATTGTCGGCGGAATACTCAAACAGCCGCGCGCACAGTTCGACTTCGGTTTTGCCGTCGCGCAGCAACTTGCCCATTTCTCGGGTCATCAATTCACTGAACCGGTCTGAATTCTGGCGCAGCACCTCGGCAATCCGGCGCAGGATTTTTGCGCGATCCTCAAGGCTGCGCATCCGCCAATCCTCGAACGCTGCATGGGCGGCTTCAACCTTGGCGAAGGCTTCTTCCTTGCTCATCAAGGGATATGTTTCGAGAGGCTCGCGAGTGGCGGGGTTGCGGGTCTGGATCGTCGACATTGGTAGCCTTTTCATGATGTTTTGTGCGCCGCTCATCCCATCGTGTTGCGGCCCGCAGGGGGCACGGGCCGCAACACGGTGGGCGGGGTTGGCGCATCGGTGGTGGTTCACACGATCAACGGCGTTGAAGGCATCGCGTTCCAACCGCGCAGCGTGCGGCGGGCAGGTGGGCTTTCCTACTTGCGGCGCGCAATCTAGGGTCGGGTGCATGGTTCACCGCCTTTTGCCCTTCATCTGCCCCCTGCATCGACGACGGAACAACCGGCTTTGTTGCCCGCCGCAGGTTTTCACGCTCTGGACAGTGTGTCAGGTGTGTCAGCCATACCCCGCCAATGCGGTGAATTGAGAGAGGATATCTATGACCAAATACACTCAAATCATGGTCGAGAAAGCCGATGGCATCGCGACAATCACCCTGAACCGCCCGGAAAAGATGAACGCCTACACGCGCACCATGGGCGCAGAGATCATTGCCGCGATGGACGATATCGACGCGGACGATGGCGTGCGCGCGGTGATCTTCACCGGCGCAGGGGAACGGGCGTTTTGCGCCGGCGCCGACCTGACACCTGAAGGCGGCGGACACGTGTTCTCCGACCCGACAACGGTCGAAGACCTGTCCGATCCGCGTGTGCGCGATGGCGGGGGCCTGCTGACGCTGCGCCTGTTCGAGAGCACGAAACCGCTGATCTCCGCGTGCAACGGCGTTGCGGTGGGCGTCGGCGCGACGATGCAACTGGCGATGGACATCCGCATGGCGAGCGAGACCGCGCGTTATGGCTTCGTCTTTGCGCGGCGCGGGATCGTGCCGGAGGCAGCATCGGCGTGGTTCCTGCCGCGGCTGGTGGGCATCAGCCAGGCGCTTGAATGGTGCTATTCGGGGCGGGTGTTCGACGCGGCAGAGGCCAAGGCGGGCGGTCTTGTGCGATCGGTCCATGCGCCCGGCGCCTTGTTGACCGAGGCACGCGGGATCGCACGCGAGATTGCGCAGAACACGTCGGCCGTGTCGGTCGCCATGACGCGGGCGATGATGTGGCGGTTGATGAACGCCGATCATCCGATGGAGGCGCACAAGATTGACAGTCGCGCAATCTATCGCCTGTCGCGCGGTGCCGATGCGAAGGAGGGGATTGCCAGCTTCCTTGAAAAGCGAACCCCCGATTATCCGGGCAAGGTTACGCAGGACATGCCCGATTTCTACCCGTGGTGGGAACAACGCAGGTACGAATGAGGCGGCGCGGCATGACATTTAAGGACGATGCGAAAGAGGGCGGGTCGAATGATGGCGCGCCGGGCGAAAAGGCGTCCAAGGGCGCCAAAGGGCCGGAATCGGGGTTATTGGCAACCGGACAGCTCGCGGACTTCCTGCCCTATCAGCTTTCGGTCGCGTCCAACGCGGTGAGTGCCCTGATTGCAGAGCGATATCGCAAACGCTTCGGACTGAAGATCCCGGAATGGCGGATCATCGCGGTGCTGGGCGATGCGAGCGATTCTGCTATGGGGCACGGCGGTTCCGCCATGACCCAGCGCGCGCTGACAGAGGCGACGCTGATGGACAAGGTCGCGGTCAATCGCGCTTGCAAGGTACTGGAGGAACGCGGCCTCCTGGTGCGCGCTCCCAATGTTGCCGATGGCCGTTCGCACTTGCTGGTGCTGACTGCTGAAGGGTGGGCGATCCATGAAGAGGTGATGCCGCTGGCGCAGGAAACCGAACGCGAACTGTTTGCAGGGCTTGGCGCAGCGGACTGTGAACGCCTGCGCGCCATGCTCGAACATCTGCGCGCACGTACACGGGAACTGGCACCCGAAATGGCGCGCACGCGGGGCTGATCGGGGGCAGTTTGCCCAAGCGCCCGCCGCGGACATGGAAAGGCCCGCAGGGATACAATCCGTGCGGGCCTTTGCCTTGGTCGGGTGCCGAAAGGCTCAGCCGATTGCTATTTGACCAGTGCGTCGTTGATCGAGCAGGACGCCGGACCAAGGATCACGATGAACAGCACCGGCAGAATGAAGAGGATCAGCGGAATGGTCATGATTGCGGGCAGACGTGCGGCCTTCTCTTCGGCGCGCATCATCCGCTCGTTCCGGAACTCCGCCGACAGCACGCGCAGGGCACTGGCCAGCGGCGTACCGTACCGTTCGGTCTGGACCATGGTGGTGACCACGCCTTTGACCGCCTCCAGATCGACCCGGTAGGCGAAGTTATCGAACGCCATCTTGCGCTCGTTGAGGAACGACAACTCGATCGCGGTAAGGGCAAATTCATCGCCCAGTTCCGGATAGGCGCGGCCCAGTTCCTTTGCCACACGGTTGAATGCAGCGTCGACGGTAAGGCCCGCCTCGGCGCAGATCACCAGCAGATCGAGCGCATCGGGAAGGCCTTTCTGGATTTCCTTGGTACGCTTTTTCGCCTTGTTGGAGAGGTATATTTCGGGCGCCTTATAGCTCCCGATCAGAATTGCACTGACCGCCGCCAGCCGCTTCATCGGTCCCCAATCGGGATAGATTTCCAGGACATAGAACAGCAGGAACCCGGCGATCCCCAGCACGATCGGAAGGATCGCGCGAAGACCGATGATGTAGACCGCCATTTCCTTGTTGCGGTAACCTGCATGAGCGAGCTTTTGCTGAACCGTTTGCAGCTGGCTTTGCTGCAGGATGTTAAGCCGCCCAAGCGAATCCCTGACCTTGCTCGTCGCTTCGGTCTTGCGCGCCAGACTGGTGCGTTTTTTCGCCCCGGCGGTGACGATCCCCGCCTTCAGCTCTTCACGCCGCGAATTCAGAGCCTTGACGCGCTTGGCCATCGGATCTCTGATCGTGACGGCGGTGTAGATCGCAAACATCACGGACAGGGCGGCAAGGCCAGCCAGGATGGTGCCGACAAAGACAACATCGAAGCCGAGCAGATTTGGGCCTGTGGGTTGGTCGATAATCATGTGCCTGCGTGCCCCCGTCAGATTTCAAAGCTGACCATTTTGGCCATGATAAAGATGCCGATGCCCATCCACGTCAGGCCGCCAAGCCCGGTCACGATCAGACGATCATCGGTGAAGAAGGTCGCCAGATAATCGGGGCTGATCCACCAGATCATCGTGAAAACGATGAACGGGAGTGATCCCACGATATAGGCCGACGCCTTCGATTCCGAACTCATCGCCTTGATCTTGAGCTTCATCTGCGCGCGTTTGCGCAGAACATCGGCAAGGTTGGACAGCGTTTCAGCGAGGTTACCACCGGTTTCGCGCTGGATCGCCAGAGTGATGCAGAAGAAGTTGAATTCGGGAATGCCAAGCCGGTCGGCTGTATCCTGAAGCGAATCCTCCATCGTCTTGCCGATCTTGATGCGTTCGGTGATGCTCTTGAATTCCAGCCCGACTGGGCCGTTCACTTCCTGCCCGACAACGCCCAGCGTTTCAGTGACCGGAAGGCCCGAACGCAAACCGCGCACAAGCAATTCGATCGCATCCGGGAATTTGGCGTTGAACTGGCCAGTGCGTTTTTTGATCAGGAAATTGATCACGAGATGCGGAAGACCCGCTCCGACCAGCAAGCCGATGCCCAATGCCAGGAACGGCGCGCCGGATTGAATGAAGATGAGCACGGCCACGACCAGCGCGATGCCGAGAGAGGCGTAGAAGTACTGCGCAATGGTGAAACCTTTGCCAGTTCGATCAAGCCGCATTTCGAGCGCTTCGAGCCGGGAGCCGGAACCTTTGACCTTGTAGGCCTTGGGTTTGCGCGCGGCGAGTGCCTTTTTGAATTGCGATTCAACCTTGGCGTCAAGATTGTCCGAATGGCGATAGCGCAGCGATTGCATCCGCCGCTTTTGCGACTTGGCAAGGCCGGTATCTTCAAACAGAAAATAGATACCGATCAGGATGCTGAAGATCACCACCGTGATCAGCAGGGTCTGGAAGATGTCCATGATATGCGTCCTGCCTTTTCCTTTGCGTGGCGCGAGCGATTCAGCCGCGCGCGCAGTGATTGAGCGGAAGGGGCGCCGGGGGGCGGGATGAAAACTATCGCGCCGCCCCCCGGCTGCAGTTGCCGATTATTCGGCTGGCTGCTCTTCCTTGACCTTGTCCTTCTTCGCCAACAGCGACTTGAGATCGAAACCGCCAAGCAGCGATTTCTTCTCTTCGGCCGGGTTGTCGAGATCTTCTTCCGATGCACCCAGCACGCGGTCTGCGATCTGCTTGATCACGGCTGTGGCCTTGCTCGAACGGTTCGCATCGACAAACACCTGCCCCAGTTTGGCCGCGTTGGAGGCGGCCTTGATGTCGTAGGGCACCATGAAGTCGATCCTGCGCTCGATCGAGGCCTCGAAATCGCCTTTGCTGATTTCGGCCATGCCGGGCTGCACCTTGTTTGCGACGATCATCGGATGAGCGTGCGGCGCATTTGCCTTGAGCCACGAAAGAATGCGGATCGTATCGCGGGCCGAGGCCAGCGTCAGTTCGCTGGCGAGCAGCACCAGGTTCACATCTGCCAGCAATTGCGGGAAGTTGATCAGCATGTTGCGCGGCATGTCGATAACGGTCATTTCGAACGCCTGACGAAATTCCTCTTCCAGCTGCACGAACGCAGACCCATCGGTCATCAGCGGCTGGTTGATCGGAGCTTCGGCCGATAGGATCGACAGGTTGTCGTTCGCCCGGATCATGGCGCGTTCGATGAACAGACCGTCGATACGGCTGGGGTTATCGATCGCATCGGTCAGGCCGCGGCCCGGCTCCAGATCCAGCGCGAGAGCGCCGGTGCCGAAGTGAACGTCAAGATCGAGCAACGCCGTGGGCGAGCCGTGTTTCTCGCTGAACAGCCAAGCCAGCGAAGTTGCCAGCGTCGAAGCGCCAACCCCGCCACGCGTACCAACGACCGCAGTGGAGATGTGACGCTTTACCGCGTTGTCATCACCGCCCTTGGGCGAGGTGAACACTGCCAGTGCCTGATTGATCGCATCGTGCACCTGCTGCGCAGATAGCGGTTTCAGCAGGTAATCGTGGATGCCGCTGGACAACAGATCGCGATAGAGCCGCACATCGTTAACCTGACCGATCGCGATCACGACCGTTCCAGGCTCGCACACTTCTGCCAGCGCGTTGATATCGTTCAGCGGATCGCCGCTTTCCGAAAGATCGACGAACAGGATCGCCGGGCTGGCGCTGACCGAAAGCGACTGGATCGCATTGCGCAGACCGCCCTTGTTGCACTTTTCCGGCTGCCAGCCCATTTCGATGATTACGGGACGCAAAACGTCCAGCGCACCGTCATCGCAAATATAGGCTGCGAACGGATCGCGATTGCCGGGCAAGCCGGATTTCCATGGCGCGTTCATTGATCAGTTCCCCCCAGTATCAGCTTGTTGAAGGCCACGCACACCCGTCGGTGGAGCTTTGCGATATGCTTCGATCGCCTTGGTCGCAGTTGCAGCGGTGGTTTCAGACGTGGCAGTCTTGCCCTGCAGCAGGTCTTCGGGATCGGCGACCATCGCGGCGAGATTGGAATTGTTTGCACAGCCGAAATTTGGGCTGGTGGCGTTGGTGTAATTCATGTCGGAGGTTGCCGACCAGTCCGGGCAGCCGGGCACTTCCGCACTTGAGCGGGTTATGACGACCCGCGCCTGACCGGGCGGCAGGATGCCCGCTGTGGTTGGCGCGACTTCGCTGATAATCATGCCGTAACGGGCAGCCAGATCGCTGATCGCATTGGCCACGGCCGGATTGGAGCCGGGGTCTTCGACCGCCACACGGTCACCGTACCGCAGGTCCATGGCTTCGAACCAGTCATTGAGACGCGCCTGTTCGGAAACCGTAAGGCCCCCTGAACTGGTCGCGACATCAAGGGTAAAGTTCTCGCGTTCGACAATCGGCTGTTTGATACTGTAAACCGTGTTGTTGGTCGGCATCCCGCCGCAGCTCGCCAGGCCAAGCCCGAACGTCGCTGCCAGGGCGAGGGTGCCCACCCGTTTGAAGTTGTTTTTCGTTGCGCTTTGCATCGTCATCACCTTTCTTGGGGTAGCAGCTTAGAGGCTGAAGCCGGGAGCGGCCGCTTCGGCCTGGCGCTTTTTCTTGCCAGGCTTGTCGTCGGACTTGCGGTCCGCCGTGCGTGTCTTGCTGGAAGGGCTGCCGGGCACGATTGCTTCGGGATCGGCGTTGCTGATATCAGGCAAAGGCGCTTCGGAATCCGCTGCACGCGGTCCAGGACGCTGTTCACCCGATACCCCGCGATTTTCCTGATAGCCGAGCAGCTGCTGGAACTCGTTGGCCGTATGGAAGCCATCGGTCGGCAGTTTGATGTCCTTGGCGTCGACAGGATTGACGAGATAGGGCGTGACCATAATGACCAGCTCTGTCTCACCGCGTCGGAAAGAGCGCGAACGGAACAGGTTGCCCAGGATCGGCATGTCACCAAGACCCGGTGCCTTGTCGATTGCGTTCTGCGAATTGTTGCTGAGCAGTCCGGCGATCATGAAGCTCTGGCCCGAGCCAAGCTCAATCGTCGTTTCCGTGCGGCGCACTGTCAGGGCAGGAACCTGAAACCCGTTGAGCACGATCGCGCCCTGGGTCGAAAGTTCCGACACTTCCGGTCTCACCCGCAATGAAATGCGACCGTTTGACAGCACCGTCGGCGTATAGGCCAGACTGATGCCGAACGTGCGATACTGGATCGAGACGTTGCCAAGACCCTGGCTGATCGGGATCGGGAACTCGCCGCCCGCAAGGAACGTCGCAGTTTCGCCCGACAGGGCCGTCAGGTTGGGCTGTGCCAACGTTGTAATCAGACCGATCTGTTCCGACAGATCCAGCGCACCGGCCAGATCAAGGCCGAACAGGCGGCCCAAACCGGCAAGCGTCGTGCCGCCGGTGGAGTCAACGCCAAGACCGTTGACCGTGATCGGATCGCCAGCGGCGTCCGTGCCAATTCTCAGCACAGGGTTTGCAACTCCTCCGCCCACCGCCAGCGCCCCTTGCGGGCCGATTGGACTGTCGGCATTGCCGAGCAGTCGTCCGGTGCCAACACCGCCGCGGAACCCGCCAATGGTGGTGTCATACGTGGCAAGGTTGCCGTTGATTTCACGAACCAGACTGCGGCTGACTTCGGCGATCTTGACCTGCAGGTTGACCTGCAAGGGAGTAGCCGTCTTGATCCGGGTGATAACATTGCTGCTTTCGCCAAGAAATGCAGTGACAAGGCGTTGGGCCTCGGATGCATCTTCGGGGCTTTCTACGGTGCCGGTCAACAGCACGGTGTTGGCGCCCATCGTGGCGACACCGATGCTCGAACCGGGCATTGCCAGCGCCAGCATCTGGTCGATGCTGTCGATGTTGTTACCGACCCGCACGTTGGCCGACCAGATAACATCGCCGCGGGCGTTGCTGGCATAGATCGTCGTCTCGCCGCCGGAACGGGCAAAGACATACAGCTGGCGCTGCGACTTGACCTGAACGTCGGCCACCGCCTCGTTCGCGACGAACACGTCGGCCATCGCTCCCGGAATGCTCACCAGTTCACCGCGCCCGATTGACAGAACGATGTTCTGCGACGGGCTGACGACCTGTTGTGCGGTCGCCGTGGTCGTGGCCACTGCGGCCAACGGGGCAAGCGCGAGGCCAGCCATCAACATACGAAGCCGAGATTTGCGTTTCATTTTCCGCCCCTCACTGGGTTTCCCCGAGAAATTCGTCAGCGTTTCCGCCGTTTGAGTGCCCTGACTGTGGGTCAGGCCATGAATTGTCTTTGCCATCGTCACGTCCCCTTACTTGACAATGCCCGAGCCGATGACCGAACCGGTGGCCTCGCCTGCCTTGCGAACACTTGCTGCGCTGTCGACAGGAACTTCGCTCGCCGTTTTGCCGCGGAACACGCGAACTGTCGGACCGCTTACTCCACCACCGGTCAACGTACGGCCAGCGGCCTGAGCGGCGGCCAGAGCACGCTGCTGGGCAATCTGGGCGGCACGATCCTGAGCCTGACGACGGGCATCTGCTGCACCTTCATCCTCGGGCACGGTCCGGCGTTGGAAGCGCGAGACATCGCCACCGGTCTGGAAGGTCGTGCCTTCATCGATCGGACGGCTCATGGCGGCGCGCAGGATGCGCTCTTCTTCTTCAGGCGTTGCATTGGCCGGGATCTTCACATCTCCCGATGCAATCGCACGTTCGAGTTCGGCCTGATTGTCCGCGATCGAGCGCAGCACGAGGCTGAGCGTCCCGATGGACTGCGCGACCGAAACCTTTTCAGCGAGTTTCGGCGACACTTCGAGAGTGACGGTGCGGAAGGCGGTGACTACGGTCTTGCCTTCTTCGTTCTGAACCTGTTCGGTCGACTGATCGGTTGCGAGGACGCGCAGGTTGCGCATCACGGTTTCCGCAGTCTGAAGCGGACGGCCTTCGCCCTCGACGGTCTGCGTCAGCACAAGGTCGACACGGTCGCCTGGAAAGACAAAACCGGCAACGCCCGTTCGCGCCGAAACCGGCACAGTGACAGCGCGCATGCCCGGCGCCAGCGCCGCAGCAAGGAACCCGCGATCACCCGGAGCGACAAGTGACCCTTGTGTCACAGGCTCACCCGCAGTGATGGGGAAGCGCACGACGGTGCCGAGCAGCTTTTCCATGTCGGATTCGCCTTCGATGTAGTAGGCGTCCTGCACCAGCTCATCGGGCCATTGCTGGAAACCCATCGCATCGGCGGTGATGATCGTACCGGCAGGCAGGGCCCGCTTGGCGACCAGCACCTTTGGACCGACCGGAGCAGCAGGCGCTGCGGCGGCTTGCGGTGCAGTGTTTCCCATGAACATGCTACGCGCGGCAAAAGCTGTGCCGACCGCAATGATCAGCGCACCGAGCAGCAGAACCAGTTTCTTCCTATCCATGGCTTATCAAGCCCCCTTGTTGTCGGCCCAGATTTGATTGCGGGCAGGTATGGTTTCGACACTTACGGCCGAATTGGTTAAAATCAGGTTCACCCCGGAATCGCTGCTAAGGCTGCCTGCGGGAGATAGGTCGACCCCAGCACCCACAAACCGCCCGCGGTGATTGCCACGCCGTAAGGCAGGCTAACCTTGGTTTTAGACCGCCAGATTGTGCGGCGAATGACGAAGAGAATCGCTAGCCCGCCGCCGAAAACGGCCATGGCGAACAGGAAATCGACAAATGCGAGCGGGGTGAGCCACAGCGCCAGCGCGCCCAGCAGCTTCACATCGCCGCCGCCCAGCCAACCCATTGCATTCAGCCCGCAACAGATGGCGAACACGCCCAGCGCCAGCCCGATCTGAATGACGATGTCCGGCCAGAAAGCCATGCCCGACGCAATCCAGAACAGCGGTGCACCCAGCGCGATGGTGGCGTTCAGCACGTTGCTGATCCGGCGGTGCCGGATATCGCCCACGGCGACCAGGACCAGCGCGATTGCCAAGGCAATCAGCAGACCGTATCTGAAAACTTCCATTGTCTGTTGCCCCCGCAAGAATGTGCCGGACCCGATGATCCCGGATCAGCATTTCACGACGGTGTGTTACAGAGTATGGCTTACCAAAAAGTAACCAAGCCCGGAGTGATCAGATTAGCAACGATACAAATGGCATGGTTGCAGATGTAGCGCCGATCGACCGGCGCGCCATTCCTGCGGACGCGCGCGAGAGCGTGCACACACTCGCCGATGGCCATTCCCTGCGGCGGATAGACTGGCCTGGCGCGCAGGATTCTGCCGGAGCCGGGGCGAACGGCGCGCGCGGCTCCATCCTGTTCTTTCCGGGTCGCGGGGACAATTACGAAAAGTACCTCGAAAGCCTGGAAGAATGGCATCGCGCAGGATGGCGCGTCACCGCGGCGGACTGGCGCGGGCAGGCGGGAAGCGGCCGTCTGGGCAAGGACGAGGTTACCGGCCACATAGAGGATTATACGATCTGGATCGACGATCTGGCACATTTCTGGGCAGACTGGACCGCCCGGACACCCGGACCCCACATCCTGATGGGACATTCGATGGGTGGGCATCTGGTCCTGCGCGCGTTGGTCGAACGCCGGGTCGCGCCCGTGGCGGCAGTGCTGTCCGCGCCGATGCTTGGCTTTCAGGCACCGCCATTGCCGCTGCCCGTCCTGCACGCGGTGGCACGGGTCATGAACGGGGTGGGCGAACCCACGCGGCCAGCCTGGAAATGGAGCGAGAAGCCAGGCGAGATGCCCGCTGCGCGGGTTCACCTGTTGACGCATGACCGTGATCGCTACGACGATGAGCAGTTCTGGCGCGATGCGCGGCCAGAGCTGGTGATGGGCCCGGCGAGCTGGCGCTGGGTCGAACGCGGCTACGCCTCCTTGCGCATCTTGGAGGCTGATGGTGCGCTGGAGGGTCTGGATACGCCGGTCCTGATCCTGTCGACCTCCATCGACAAGTTGGTGAGCCACCCCGCCAATGTCCGCGCTGCGGAGCGCCTGCCTAAAGGCGAACTGGTCGAATTCGGTGAGGAAGCCCACCATGAAATCCTGCGTGAGGTCGATGAGGTGCGTGATCGTGCCATGCAGGCCGTCGCCGAATTCCTCGATCGGGTTGCCCCTGCGTCGGCATGAGCGCGGCGACGTACGATTTTGCGATTATCGGCGCCGGGATGGCCGGGGCTAGCCTTGCTGCCGAGCTAAGCGGCCATGCGCGCGTGTTGTTGCTGGAGGCGGAGGACACCCCCGGCTATCACGCTACCGGGCGTTCGGCGGCGTTCTGGGAGGAATGCTATGGCGGGCCGGGCGTTGTCCCGCTGACGCTGGCGTCGGGTAATTACCTGCGTGAGCACGGTTTTTTGCAAGGACGCGGCGCGCTGTATATCGGGCGCGCGCAGGATCGGGCCGCGATGGACGAGTTCTGGGCGACGTTTGCCGGGACCGGTGTAACGATTGAGCGGTTGAACCGCGCCGGCATTGCCGAGCGCTTGCCACATCTGCGCGAAGAATGGTGCGATGCGATCTGGGAGCCAGCCTGCGCGGATATCGACGTGGCGGGCCTGCACCAGCATTATCTGGGGGCGCTGAAACAGTCTGGCGCCGATCTGATTTGCCGCGCGCGGGTCGCCTCGCTGACGCAGGCGACAGGCGGCTGGCGTATCTCCAGCGAGGATGGACGATCGTGGAGCGCAGCCAATATCGTCAACGCTGCCGGAGCGTGGGCTGATCCTGTCGCGCAGCTGGCAGGTGCGCGCGCAATCGGCATCGCTCCGCTGCGGCGTTCGGTTGTGCAATTGCGTGTCGCGCCCGATGCTGCGCCAGACCTGCCGCTGGTGCTCGACATCAAGGGCGGGTTCTATTTCAAGCCTGACGCGGGCCGATTGTGGCTCAGCCCGCATGACGAGATACCAAGCGCGCCCTGCGACGCCGCGCCCGAAGAAATCGATATCGCCCACGCCATTGACCGGTTCCAGCGCGCGACCGACTGGCGCATCGAGGCGGTGGAGCGGCGCTGGGCTGGCCTGCGCAGTTTCGCGCCCGACCGGCTGCCCGTTTACGGTGCCGACCCGCTGGTCAAGGGGTTCTTCTGGTTCGCGGGGCAGGGCGGGTTCGGCATTCAGACCGCGCCCGCCGCCGCGCGCCTTGCCTCCCAGATCATGCTGGGCCATCCGCCCGATGCAATGACCGCCGGGATCGATCCGTCCATCTATGACCCGGTCCGGTTTCATGATGTATCGCGCGCCAGAGCCGGGTAGCCAAACGGTCCGGGATCGTTAGGGTATCCCTGTTTATCACACAAAAGGAGAGGGCAACGACCATGGCTCACAAGTTTGAAATCCATAAGGACAAGAAGGGCGAGTATCGCGTCCGCTTCAAATACAATTCGGAAACGATGTTCTCGACCGAGGGGTATGCGAGCAAGGCAAGTGCGAAAAGCGCCATCGAATCCATCCAGAAGAACGGTCCGGGCGCCGAAATCGAAGACAACAGCTAAACCGCGTTTGCGGATGAGCGATCAAACGGGCGGGCCTTTCAAATGGCTCGCCCGTCTTGCGTCTGGTGCGTCCGTTTTGCGTCTGGCGCGCTCGCTCTCAACCCTCTGCCGCGAACCGCAGCGCCTCTGCGGTGGCGAGTTCATCGACGCGGTCGTTTTCCGGGTGCCCCGAATGCCCCTTGACCCAGTGCCAGTCGATTTCGTGCCGCGCGGCGACCTCTATCAGGTCATGCCACAGATCGGCGTTGCGCACCGGTTTCTTGCTGGCCGTCACCCAGCCATTGCGCTTCCACCCCTCGACCCACTTGGTGATCCCGTCGAGCACATATTTGCTGTCTGAATACAGTTCGACCCGGCACGGTTCGATCAGGGCAGAGAGACCGCGGATGACGGCCGTCATCTCCATCCGGTTGTTGGTCGTATCGGCCTCGCCGCCCGACAATTCCTTTTCATGCGCGCCCATGCGCAGCAGCACACCCCAGCCGCCGGGACCGGGATTGCCCTTGCACGCGCCATCGGTAAAGATGGAGACCTGTTTCATCGGTTCGCTCATATCCCTTCTTTTGCCGCCCTTTTGCCGGGATGAACGCCTCAGGGAAACACCGTAGCGCCATTATTGTCATAAAAGTGCCAGCGTGAGACGAATTGCATCGGATCCTTGCGGGTGACCAGCGCATCGTCGGGCGTGTCCAGCCAGTCTTCGGCGCGGCTCGCGACAAAGCGCAGGGCGGCGCCCTTGGCAAGTTCAGGCAATAGCGCGCGCTCTGCCGGGTCAAGAGGGCGGACCGCTTCGTACCCGGAGACCAGCGCAGCACCAAGATCGGGTTGATATTCGTTGGCGCCGTCAAAACACCACGCCGCGTGGGTCACCGCCAAATCCAGCGCCATCGGGCCGGTGCAGGCGAAGTAGAAATCAATCAGCCCGGTCACTTCGCTGCCCAGCATAAGGACATTGTCTGGAAACAGATCGGCGTGGATCTGCGCGGTTGGCAGCGCGGAAAGGTCAAGCGCGGCGGCAGCTCGTGCGGGATCGAGCATCGCGGGCAGGTCCGAATTAATGCTGGCAAGCCCGTGCACGCCGCACCGTTCCAGGACCGCGCTATTATCGGCAAAACCCATCGTATTGGCGCGCGAGAGGGGGAATCCTTCGCTGGCCAGATGCATCCGCGCCAGCACACCGCCAACGCCGCGCGCCTGTGCAGGCGTGGGCCGGGTTGGTGATATGCCGGGCAGAAACTCGATGAGGGCCACCGCCTTTCCCTGCTCCATCCGGAACGCGGCCCCGGACGTATCGTGGATCGTGCGCGGCACCGGGCACCCTTGCTCCGACAGGTGATCGAGCAAGCCGAGGAAAAAGGGCAAGTCGGAAAGCTCGATCCGGCGTTCGTACATCGTCAGGATATAACGGGCCGCGGTCGTTTCGATCAGCCAGTTGGAATTGGACACCCCTTCGGCAATGCCCTTTGCCGAGGTGAGATCGCCCACGTCATAGTGCGAAATCAGCCGGGCAAGTTCTTCTGCTCCGAGATGCGTGTAAACCGCCATCCTTCCAAGTGCCCCCTGATCGCCCCCCGACCGCCAGCGCCTATTCGGTCAGCTGGCGCGGCAATTTGAAGGTCATCGTTTCTTCGGTGTGCATGATGGTTTCTTCGGTCACCGGACGCATCTGCGCCAGCGCGTCTACCACTTCGCGCACCAAAACTTCGGGGGCGGAGGCGCCGGCGGTCAGCCCCACGGTGTTCACCCCGGTCAGCCACGCAGGATCGATTTCGGAGGCGCGCTGGATCAGTTTACCCGGCGTGCCCAGCCGCTCGGCCACTTCGACCAGCCGCAGCGAGTTAGAGGAATTGGGCGCGCCAACCACCAGAACCAGATCGCAATCGCGCGCCAGTTCTTTGACCGCGGCCTGCCGGTTGGAGGTGGCGTAACAG
This sequence comes from uncultured Alphaproteobacteria bacterium, assembly GCA_963838365.1. Classification (GTDB taxonomy): domain Bacteria; phylum Pseudomonadota; class Alphaproteobacteria; order Sphingomonadales; family Sphingomonadaceae; genus Erythrobacter. Next base: position 310,897 of record CAWIQR010000011.1, on the reverse strand, counting down.
ATATCTTCTGCCTTCGGCCCATGGATGTGGGGATAACGCCATTCCAGTGCTTCGATCACTTCGCGCGTGTCATCGACGCTCAACGTGGTCTGGGTGAGGTATGCGAGCGGCATGTCGCTGTCGAACGGCAGCTTGTCCACGTCCTCGATATTCTCAACCAGCGTCATCTGGCCGGGCCGCACCTGGCCCATCGTGCCAATAACTTCCGGGTGCCCTTCGTGGCCGATGAAGACGATGTGCATGTCCTTTTCGATCAGGCGTTCAGCCTGGCGGTGCACCTTGGACACCAGCGGACAGGTGGCATCGACATACATCAGGTTGCGCCGCTGCGCCTCTGCTGGAACGGATTTGGGGACACCATGAGCGCTGAACACAACCGGCGCATCATCGGGTACCTCGTCCAGTTCCTTGACGAAGATCGCGCCTTTGCCCTTCAATTCCTCCACCACGTATTTGTTGTGGACGATCTCGTGCCGGACATAAACGGGCGCGCCATACCGTTCGAGCGCCTTTTCGACGATCTCGATCGCGCGATCCACTCCTGCGCAAAACCCTCGCGGCGCGGCGATCAGCAATTTGAGCGGTTGCCGCTGTCCCGGTGTGGCCGCCAATGTGGCTGCATCATCGGCAGGGTCGGTGGGGCCTGTCATAAGGCCGGTCGAGTCTGGAAAGGGCGCGTTCATGCTCCCCCCTCTAGCGCTTTCGCCGCGCCCCCGCTAGGGCAAGCAGCAGCCGTGAACGGCAGAATCACTAATTTGACCTTTGAACAGAACCACGATTTTTCAGGGACGGTTTTTCGCATGATGTTTCGCACCCGAGTGCTGCCTTTTGTCGCTGTCGTTTTTGCATTGGCAGGATGCGCCCGCGAAGGCGACCTGGTGGTCGATCAGGGCGTCGGCATTACGGCAGTATTGTCTGCCTGCCCGGCGGTGGGCATTCCCGATTACACCGGCGATGTCACCACGTTCGGCGCAGATGGCGCGACGACGGCGGGCAACCTCGATGTCTCTGCCGCGATGACCAATCTGCGCTCTACCTGCAACGAAACCGGCGAAAAGGTGTATTCCGAGGCTACTTTTGACGTCGTTGCCCAACGTATTGATCCGCGCGGGGCACGCACCGTAACGCTGCCCTATTTCGTGACTGTGCTGCGCGGCGGTAACGCCGTGGTGACAAAGCGCGTGGGCGAGGTGACGCTCAATTTCGCTGACGGGGCGAGCCGTGCGACCGCAAACGGCAAAGCGGGCAGTTTCATCGACCGCGCGGCGGCGACCCTGCCCGATGATATTCGTGAAAAGATCACGCGCAAGCGACGAGCGGGCGATGTCGACGCCGCACTCGATCCGCTGGCCGACACCGAAGTGAAGGCAGCGATCGCGCGTTCGCGGTTCGAAATGCTGATCGGTTTCCAACTGACCGAACAACAGCTGGCATACAACGCCACACGGTGATTTTGCCCACGGTCATCGGCCCCTGTATCTGCGCAGCAAGGGCGGTTGTTTGCCATTGAATTTGACGCGCTGCCTCGCCTACGCGGGCTGTTGGCGCATGAGGCTCCCCCAGACGGGGAGCGCATAGGTGGATATCCATGTCTCAACAACCTACCCTATACACCGCCTTTACCGGCACCGTCGAAGCCGCTCTGGCCGAGCTCGTCAGCGATGGCGCGCTGCCTGAAGGCATCAGTTTTGCCAACGTCACGCTGGAGCCTCCGCGCGATCCAGCTCATGGCGACCTTTCCACCAATGCCGCGATGGTGCTGGCAAAGTCGGCCAAGACCAATCCGCGCGCGCTGGCAGATCTGATCGTCGCCAAGCTTACGCAGCATCCGGCCATCACCAGCGCGCAGATTGCCGGGCCGGGCTTCATCAACCTGCGGCTTGATCCCGCAGCATGGCTGGCGGAACTGCGCACGATGGCCGCGCTGGGCGATGATTACGGGCGTTCGACCATTGGCACCGGCACGCGCGTGAATATCGAATACGTGTCCGCCAACCCCACCGGCCCGATGCATATGGGACATTGCCGGGGTGCGGTTGTCGGCGATGCGCTGGCGAGCCTGCTCGAATTTGCCGGGCATGAAGTCACCCGCGAATACTACATCAATGATGCAGGCGGGCAGGTCGATACGCTCGCCCGGTCAGCACACCTGCGGTATCGCGAAGCACTGGGCGAGGAGATCGGCGAGATACCCGAAGGCCTTTATCCCGGCGATTATCTGGTCCCAGTTGGCATGGCGCTGGCAGGCGAGTTCGGTGACAGATACGCCGCCGCTCCGGAAGCGGAATGGCTCGCCATATTCCGGGCGGAATCCGTCACGCGCATGATGGACCTTATCAAGGCCGATCTCGCGCAGCTGGGTATCCACCACGATCTCTTCTCATCCGAGGCTGCATTGCACGCTGCCGGAAAGCCGGACGAGGCCGAGGCGTGGCTGCGCGCGCACGATCTGGTCTATGACGGCGTGTTGGAGGCGCCCAAGGGCAAGGCCCCGCCCGAAGATTGGGAGCCGGTGGAATTGCCGCTGTTCCGGTCAACGAAGTACGGTGACGATCAGGATCGCCCGATCAAGAAGTCCAACGGCGCGTGGACGTATTTCGGCGCGGACCTTGCCTATCATATGCAGAAGGCCGCGCAGGCGGACGCCCTGATCGACATTTGGGGCGCTGACCATGCGGGCACGGTAAAGCGGATCAAAGCCGCGGTCGCCGCCTTGTCCGAAGGGGAGGGGAAGCCGATCCCGTTTGACGTAAAGCTGGTGCAGATGGTGCAGCTGATGCGCGCCGGAGAGCCGGTGAAGATGTCCAAACGCTCTGGCAATTTCATCACCATCGCCGACATGGTTGAGGAAGTGGGCAAGGATGTGGTGCGCTTCACCATGCTGACCCGCAAGCCCGAAGCGCAGATGGAATTCGATTTCGCCAAGGTGGTCGAGGCGTCGAAGGATAACCCTGTATATTACGTGCAATACGCCCACGCCCGCATTCGCCGCACGCTGCGCAAGTCGGCAGATGAACTTGGCGTCGCCCCCGATCCAGCCGCGCTGGACCGACTGGAAGCGGACGAAATCGCGTTAATCCAACGGGCTGCGCAATTCCCGCGTGAGATAGAGGCTGCTGCCAAGGCACGCGAACCGCACCGGATTGCGTTCTACCTGTATGATCTCGCGTCAGATCTCCATGCGTTGTACACGGCAGGTAACAAGGATATACAAAAGCGCTTCATCGTGGAACACGACAAGGGTTTGTCCGCAGCAAGGCTTTTCCTGGCTGACGCAATCGGGCAGGTCATCCGCAATGGGCTTCGCGTGTTAGGCGTTGAGGCTGTTGAATCCATGTAAGCGTCCGCTCGTCCGTCCAATCAGGCGAGTGGCGGGCGGAGCGAAGGGGTTAAGTCCGTGATCATCGAGGCGGAATTCGAGGAAGTTGACGGCGGCGGCGGAGGCGGCAGCGGTGCAGGTGCGACCAAAGGCGAATTGAACCTTGGCGAAGAAGACAGCCTGCCGTGGCTGGAGGCGGACGAAACCGACGATCGCGGCAACAGCGTGGATACCGCGCAACTCGTGGGGTTCCTCGCGCTGCTGGTGGCGATCCTGATGGTGGTGGCGGGCCTGTTCTGGTTCATGTCCAGTCGTAGCGACGGGCCGGAAATGGTCGCGGATGGCAGTACGATAGAAGCACCTGAAGGCCCCTATAAGGAACGCCCGGACGATGCTGGCGGCAAGGAGTTTCCCGGAACCGGTGATGTTGCGCCGGGCGTGGGTGAAGGGGTGGCACCCGAAGGACAGCTTGCCAATTCGACCGGCGCGGCATCGGGCGATCAGGATCTCAGCGTCAAAATGCCGCCGATCGGGGGCGCAGCCGCTCCTGCGGGCAACAAGATCGCGGGCGCGGACGAACCCGCAAGTGCGAGCGCGAAGGCGACACCTGCCAATGCCGATACCGGCGGGGCTGCATCTGGAACAACCGGCGCAACCGGAGGCGTGGGCGTGCAATTGGCCGCCTACACATCCAGAGCGCGTGCCGAACAGGGCTGGACCGAGCTTCGGCGGCGTTCGGAAGCGCTGTCCGGGCTCAGCCACCGCGTTGTCGAAGGCAAGATTGCGATGGGCACCGTCTATCGCCTGCAGGCGGTAACGGCCAACCGCGCAGCGGCGGATCAATTGTGCCGCTCGCTGAAAAGCGAAGGAATGGACTGTCAGGTTAAACCCTGAAGCGTTTAGCCGGGGATAGGCGTGGATCGTTTAAGCATTTTCCCCACGCTGATTGGTTACCGCGCTTGCCTGACCGCGCCACTGCTGCAACGCTTGCGCTATGACACCAGCAATCTTTGGATGTAGCGGACCGCAGCTGACAGCGGACGAGCGCGACTTTTTTCGTGAGGCGGATCCGGCGGGCTACATCCTGTTCGGTCGCAATTGCGAAAACCCGCAGCAATTACGCGCGTTGACCGATGAATTGCGCGCTCTGCACGGGCGCGAACGACTGCTCATTTCGATAGATCAGGAAGGGGGCCGTGTCGCCCGCCTGCGTCCGCCGCACTGGTCCGCCTATCCTGCGGGCGAAGCGTTCGATCGGCTTTACGCGCTCGCACCCGCCAGCGCGATAGAGGCAGCCCGCGCCAATGCCCACGCAATGGCGCTGGAACTGTCGGCAATGGGCATCACTGTAACATTTCATCCCCCGCTCGACCTGCGCCGACCGGGCGCGCATGACGTGATCGGGGATCGCGCCCTGGGATCGGACCCGATGCAGGTGGCCGCCATTGGTCGTGCGCAGTTGAGTGGGCTGGCGAGCGGCGGCGTCACCGGCTGTATCAAACACATGCCTGGCCACGGTCGCAGCATGGTCGACAGTCACAAGGAAGTACCCATCGTGGACGAAACCGCGGTTGAACTGGAGCAGGACATCGCCCCGTTCCGCACGCTCAACACCGCTCTGATCGGCATGACCGGACACCTGATCTTCCCCGCTTGGGATGCCGAGAACCCCGCAACGCTTTCGCCCACGATCATCCGTGAAATCATTCGCGGCAAGATCGGCTTTACCGGGCTATTGCTGACCGATGATATCGACATGGAAGCGCTGGCCGATACGATCCCGCAGCGTGCCGCGCGCGCCCACGCAGCCGGGTGCGACATCATCCTCAATTGCTGGGCGAAGATGGACGACATGATCGGCATTTGCGAGGCGCTGCCTGCGATCTCCGAACTTAGCGCAGCGCGGCTGGAGCGCGCTTTGGAGCCGACCCATATTGCCGACGCGATACCGATGCAGCAAACCGAATTGCTGGCAACGCGCGATGCGCTGCTGGCGCTGACGGGAACGCCTGCGTGACGGCGCCGGAGGATCTGTCTGCCGACAATTCCGGCTTTATGCTCACCGGCGATAAGGCGGGCAAGGCGGAACCCGGCGCGCTGACCCCTGATGACTGGCCCGATGACCTGCCTGCGCCGCAGGGCAAGCCGGACCAGGATGACAAGCTTTATCTGGAACTTGACGGGTGGGAGGGACCGCTCGACCTGTTGCTTGATCTGGCGCGGCGTCAAAAGGTCGATCTGCGCCAGATTTCGATCCTCGCGCTGGTCGATCAATATCTCGACTATATCGAGCGCGCCGTCGATCTGCGGCTGGAACTGGCGGCGGATTACCTCGTGATGGCGGCGTGGCTCGCTTACCTCAAGTCCGCGATGCTGCTGCCCAAGGATGAGCAGGAAGACCCCAGTCCAGAAGAACTCGCGCTGCGCCTGCAATTGCGGCTGGCACGGCTGGGCGCAATGCGCGAGGCTGCGGCGCGGCTGATGGCGCGGGACCGGATCGGACGCGATATCTTTGTGCGCGGAGCGCCGGAAGGGCTGCGGATCGACCGCAAAACGCTATGGAAATGCGATGCCTATTCGCTGATTCAGGCTTATGGTCAGGTAAAGGCGCGGACGGCCCCTCGGATTTACCATGTCGCGAACCGCCCGGTGATGACGCTCGACAGTGCATTGGACCGTGTGTCCGCGATGCTGGGGGTGACGCTGGAATGGATGGACATTCGCGACTTCCTGCCTGCGCACGCCAATCCTGAATTGCGCCGTTCTGCGCTCGCATCCAGCTTTGTCGCGGCGCTGGAGCTGGCGCGGCTGGGGAGGGCGGAACTGCAGCAGGGCGACGCTTTTTCTCCGCTGCGCATCCGGCGGCTGAAAGAAGGTGCGCAGCCGTGATCGATGAGCCGGTGCCCAGCGATGACGTGACGCCCCGGCACGGTCCCGCGAGCGCGCCAGATGACGCACCAGATAATGTGGAGCGCGCGATCGAGGCGACACTGTTCGCTTCCGAAGAACCGCTGAGCATCGAGGCGCTGGCAACGCATCTTGGCAATTTGGACACCGCCGCCGTGCGAGCGGGTCTGCACGCGCTGGCCGATCATTACGCGGATCGCGGCGTCAGGCTGGTGGAGCGCGGCAAACGCTGGCATTTTCAGACCGCGCCCGATCTTGCCCATCTGCTGCGGCGCGAACGCGAGCAGGTGCGCCGCCTGAGCCGCGCTGCGACCGAGGTTCTGGCCATCGTCGCCTATCACGAACCTGTCAGCCGGGCGGAAATCGAATCGATTCGCGGGGTTCAGACCAGTGCTGGCACTCTGGATGTATTGATGGAGGCGGGCTGGATCAGGCTCGCCGGGCGACGCGAAGTGCCTGGACGCCCGGTGATCTATGCAACGACGCCAGAATTTCTTGACCATTTCGGCCTCGGGTCACGGCGCGACCTGCCCGGCATTGACGAGTTGCGCGCGGCAGGGCTGCTTGATCCTGTCGACGATGCATATGAGGAGGCGATGGACGTTGCAGGTGAGCAGGCGCAAACCGATGGTCCGGATGAAAGCGACGATTGCACGCCGGACGACGATCCTGTGTAAGCGCACTGGCGCACCCCGCGTTCAGTCCCTATAATGGGGGTAGCTCGCAAGTTTGTGTGGGCAAACCAAGGAAAGAATGTCCCCATGGGTCTCAGCGTCTGGCAAATCGCTATCATCGCAGTCGTCGTCCTCGTTCTGTTCGGACGCGGGAAAATATCTGAAATGATGGGCGACTTCGGCAAAGGCATTTCCAGCTTCAAAAAGGGAATGAGCGAGGACGTGAGCGATACGCCCGCTTCCAGCGCCCGGATCGAAGCGCCGTCCGCGGATATCGCCCCTACGCAGCCGACAGCCCCGGTTCAGCCGACGGCGAAAGAACCCAGCGACACCGCTGGTTCTTGAAGTTTCGTCGATTGCGCCCGTTGCGACCGCGACGGGGTACACTTCAGGAGGTGCGCTGAGGCGCTCTGGCCATGTTCGAAATCGGCGCGCTTGAACTGTTCGTAATCGTGATTGTCGCGGTGGTGGTGATTGGTCCAAAAGACATGCCGCTTGCGATGCGCACGGCTGGCCGGTGGGTGGGCAAGGTGCGCCGTGTCTCCGCGCATTTCCGCACCGGTATCGATGCGATGGTTCGCGAAGCCGAGCTTGAGGACATGGAAAAGGAGTGGAAGGCGCGCAACGAGGAGATCATGCGCAAAAGCCCGCCCTCTCCGGGTGATTCTGCGTCGGGCGATGCTGCGTCAGGCGATGCGGGCGGGGCAACGGCGATGACCGGGCCTGCCGTGAATAGCGCCGCTTCCGTGGAGGCCACGCCTCCCGCACCGCCGAAGCAACCGGCGTCCGCAAATTTTGAGCCTGCAAATGTTCACAGCCCTGCGCCGGCAGCAACGGCGCCCGATCCTGCATCGGAACCTTTGCCCGCGCCCGGTTCCGGCTCTGCCGCCGACGGCAAATCCTGAGGCGCGCGATGGCTTTCGAGATCGCAGACCTTGACGAAACCCGCGCCCCGTTGCTCGATCACCTTATCGAACTGCGCACCCGGCTGGTCCGCGCAATAATTGCGCTGATTATCGCATTTGGCGTCTGCCTGTACTTTGCCGACCCGATCCTGGGCTTTCTGGTGCAGCCGTTGCGCGATGCGTTTCCCGATGGCGAGGGGCAACTCATCTTTACCCGGCTACCCGAAGTGTTCTTTGTCGAGCTGAAAGTCGCACTATTTGCAGGCTTCATGGTCAGCTTTCCGATTATCGCCAACCAATTGTGGGCATTCGTCGCGCCGGGGCTGTACGCCAACGAGAAGAAGGCGTTTTTGCCTTTTCTTCTTGCCACGCCGGTGTTGTTCATCAGTGGCGCGGCATTGGCCTACTACGTCGTGATGCCTACGGCATTTCTGTGGTTTCTCGGATTTGGCGGAACAACAGGCGGGCTGGACATCAAGGCGATGCCCTCGGCGGGCGACTACCTCAATCTGGTGATGCAATTCATTCTGGCGTTTGGCCTGACGTTCCTGCTGCCGGTTCTGCTGATGCTGCTGCACCGCGCCGGGATCGTGACCCGCGCCCAACTGGCTGGCGCGCGTCGCTACGTCATTGTCGGCGTATTTGTGGTGTCCGCAGTGGTGACCCCGCCCGATCCGGGCAGCCAGATTATTCTGGCGATCCCGCTATTGCTGCTGTTCGAAGGATCGCTGCTGTTGATGCGCTTTCAGGAGCGCAAGATAGCACAAAACTCGCAAGTCGACCCGGTCGAGAGTGTCGCTGCAAGCGCGGCTGAAAAAGTCGCAGAAAAAGACGATACCCCGGCGAGCGGCCAATCGGATTCAACGCCCAACGCCGATGCAGGTTGAACACGGACTGGGTTGGGGTGATTCTGGCAGCAACTTCGCGCTTATATGCCGGTGTCGGGCCGTTACCAAAAGAACAGACCGCCCACCAGACTGCGCTGACCACCGTACCGGCCATGTGCGCGTGTTTCGGCTGGTCGAGCCTGCCACTGTGTGGGACAGGCGCGAGGCGGTCGGGACTGCGCATTGCCATCCTTCGCCATCATTCGAAGATGTGGTGGCGAGCAGACATCAAGTGATAACACCTCTCGCCTGACCTGCGACACAGGCGAAAAAAAGGGCCTCACAAGGAGGCCCTTTTCAATTCGTAGTAGTCAAGCGATTAGCCGCTGACCGAATCATCATCATCACCGTCAGCGAGGATCACGATACCGGCAATAATTGCGGCAGCTGCGAGCACACCGAGGATGATGCCGTTGCCTTCAAATTCGCTTTCGCCTTCGACCGGAGCGCTTGCACGCTCGAAATTAGCCTGAGCGATGGCAGGTGCAGTCGCGAGCGACAGGGCAGCCGTTGCCAGGGCGATATTACGGAACTTCATTAGTAGCCTCCTATGAGATCTTCTTATTTCATTCGAATTCGATGCACCATTACGGTGACCAAGCTCTGATGGCAACCCATTTCGTGCAACAAACCGTAGCCTGAGCCGCCAAAAGAACGGTTTGTATTCAATTGTTAAGTCGAATGTGACAAAATTGCACCGCCTACCAAAAGGTCAAAGACATTGCTGCCAGATTAACCCTGCGGCCGACGCCAACGTTCCTCGACCGGAGCGCTATTACTGCCAACTCAACCAATTACAACGTTTCACCGCCGTTTCTCAATCCAGCGACAGCGCTGCATTGCATCTGTTAAATGACTTAATCGTGAACCTGTTCCTGAATTCAGGCTGTTACGCGGTATAGCGTAGACGAACTGAAGCTGTCGTCACTATTCGCGGTCAAGCACCTTCTCTCCGCCGATCCAGACTTGAGATACCTGCGTGGCGCGAATCTCTGCAGGGGAGGCGAGCAGTGGATCTCGATCCACCAGCAGGAAATCGGCACGTTCTCCAGGTATTAGCCGCCCGAAGCGTCCGTCGGCAAATCCGGCGAATGCCGCATCGGAGGTGTAGGCTGCCAGCGCAGCCTCGCGACTTACAGTTTCTTGCGCACGCCACCCCCCAAACGGCTCGCCATCGGCATCGGTGCGGCTAATCGCTACTGCGATCCCTGCAAAGGCGTCGGCTGGCTCCACCGGGGCATCGGAGCCGAAAGCCAGCTTTCCACCCGCTTCCAGAACGCTGCGCCAGGCATAGGCGCCGCCCAGTCGCGCGTCGCCCAACCGTGCTTCGGCCATGGTACGGTCGCTGGTCTGATGCAGCGGCTGCATTGAGGCGATGACGCCATGCTGGCCGAATCGCGGAAGGTCGGACGGGTCGACGATCTGAGCGTGTTCTATCCGCCACCGCCGATCGCCGGTATAAGTCTCTGACAGTTCCTCGATTGCGAGCAGTGCGTCCTGATTCGCCGCATCCCCGATCGCGTGAACAGCAGTCTGAAAATTATCGAGCGCGGCGCGGCTCATCAAATTGCGCAATTGTGCAGGCGTCAGCAGCGGCAGACCGCGCGCATTGGGCATATCGGCATAGGGTGCCAGCAAAGTGGCCCCGCGCGACCCCAGCGCACCATCCAGATACAGCTTCACCCCTGTCATTCGCAGCTTGTCGTCATACAGCCACGGTGTCGGAGCCGATCCTGCGATAGATTCCATGCTCTCCACACTGTCAGCGTAGGAGATGATTCGCACTTGCAGGCCTTCCCGGTCGCCCGCGCGCCTGAAGGTGTGCCATTCTGCCATCGTGGTGCCCATGTCGGCGACAGCAGTGATGCCGTTGGCGATGAGCCGTTCCTGAGCCTTGGCAAAGGCGGCGTCGAGATCCTTGGCGCGGGGCGCGGGCACAACCTTCCCCACCAATTCCACCGCATTGTCCACGAACACACCTGCGGGAGCGCCCTTGCCATCACGAATCACCTGTCCGCCGTCCGGATCTTTCGTTTCCGCAGTGATCCCGGCGCGTTGCATCGCTAGGCTGTTGGCCCAGTTGGCGTGATTGTCTGCCCGTTCCAGCCACACCGGTCGATCAGATACCACCGCATCGAGTTCAGCAGCGGTAGGAAAGCGGCCAAGGCCCCACTTCTCCTGATTCCAGCCGCGACCCAGAATCCATGGGCGGCCCGGATTGTCCTGAGCAAACTTGCCGATCTTCGCCAGCGCATCTTCGAGGCTAATCGTGTCGGACAAGTCCAGCGTCAATTCCGCAAAACCGATGTCCATTACATGTACGTGCGCGTCGATCATGCCGGGCAGCATCACGCGGCCCTCTCCATCGACGCCGTAATCGGTCTTCGGGCGTTTGTCCCCGCGCTCCAGCACCTGTGTAATGCGGCCCTCATCATCGAAGACGAGCGCGGTGAAGCGTTTCACCTCACCATTTTCGTCGATCGTTACCCCATCGACATTGTGGACCAGCGTATCGGCCATGGCCGGGGATGCAGCGCTGGCGAGCAGAATTGCGCCAAGCGAGGGAAGGGCGGCAGTAAACAGGGTTTTCATCGGCAGTCCTTGTCAGGAAGGGGATTTGGCGAGGCGGGTGATCAGCGAACTGGTGTCGTGCCTGCCGCCCCCGCGCGCCTGAACATCGGCATAGAATTGATCGACCAGCGCGGTGACGGGTGATGAGAGGCCCAGCCGCTTTCCCTCATCAAGGGCATAACCCAGATCCTTGCGCATCCAGTCTGTGGCGAAACCGAAATCGAACGTGTCGGCAGTCATCGTCGCCCAGCGATTGTCCATCTGCCAGCTTTGCGCAGCGCCGCCCGAAATGGCTTCATAAGTTTTTTCAAGGTCAAGTCCCGCGCCCTGCGCCAGCCGGATCGCTTCAGAAAGCCCGCCCAGAATGCCCGCAATGCACATCTGGTTTGCCATCTTGGCGGTCTGGCCTGCGCCGGTTGGGCCGACATGAACGATAGTCTTGGCATAACAATCCATCACCTGGCGCGCGCGCTCGACCGCGTCTTCGGTGCCGCCGCACATAATCGCAAGCTGGCCGTTTTCCGCACCCGCCTGCCCACCACTGACGGGAGCATCGACAAAGGCGATGCCCATACTGGCGCATTTTTCGCCAACGGAACGTGCCATATTTGCAGAGGTGGTGGTGTGGTCCACCAGCAGGGCGCCTCGTGGTAACTGGGCAAGCACACCGTCGTCGCCATCGACCACAGAAAGCAAATCTGCATCATTGCCGACGCAGGTGAAGACAATGTCAGCCCCCGATGCAGCCTTTGCCGGGGAGTCGGCAAAGCGGACCTCAAGGCCATCCGCCGCCCACTTCTCGCGCCATTTCCCGGCACGTTCAGGGGAGCGGTTATAGGCGGTGACGCGATGTCCGGCGCGCGCCAGATGCCCGGCCATCGGCCCGCCCATCACGCCAAGGCCAATAAAGGCAATCGATTCAGTGTTGCTCATGGTGCGCAGGCCTAATCGCTAATGCCGCGATTGCCAATCGCACTTGCTGACCTTCCTGCACGCAATTCTTCCGCGGAATTGCGATTGCCCTCGGGGCGGCCACAGCCTAGGTCCGGGTACCATGAACAAGACAGCCGCGATCACGCCCGAAGCTCCGATTACGCCCAAGGAGAGCGCAGCGACGCCAGCCGATCTCACCATCGACGACGTCCGCGCCGCTGCCACGCGTATCGAGGGGTCGGTCGTAAAAACGCCCATGATGCATTCGATCACCCTGTCGGAAATCACGGGCGCGCAGATCTGGCTGAAGTTTGAAAACCTGCAATTCACGGCCGCCTATAAAGAGCGCGGCGCACTGAATGCGTTGTTGCATCTGACGCAGGAGCAACGAGAGCGCGGCGTTATCGCGGCATCGGCGGGCAACCATTCGCAAGGTCTGTCCTATCACGGCACCCGGCTGGGCGTGCCGGTCACCATCGTCATGCCAAAGACCACGCCCACGGTTAAAGTGATGCAGACCGAAAGCGTGGGCGGAAATGTCGTCTTGCAAGGCGAGACGTTCGATGATGCGTATGCCCATGCCCGCCAGTTGGAGGCCGAACGCGGCCTGACCTTTATTCACCCGTTCGATGATCCGCTGGTCGCAGCCGGAGCGGGCACGGTCGCGCTCGAAATGCTGGAGGTCATGCCCGGTCTTGATTGCCTGGTAACGCCCATTGGCGGGGGAGGGCTGATTTCAGGGATGGCGACAGTCGCCAAAGCACTCAACCCCGGTATCGAGGTCGTCGGCGTGCAGGCGGCACTGTTCCCCAGCATGTTCGCGCAGATAAAGGGGCAGACGCTTGATTGCGGGGGCGACACGCTGGCCGAAGGGATCGCGGTCAAGCGGCCCGGTGCCTTCACTGCACGCGTGATAAAGGAACGCGTCGACGATATCCTGCTGGTCGATGAACCCGCACTGGAAAAAGCGGTGGCGCTGCTGCTTCAGATCGAGAAAACGGTGGTCGAGGGCGCGGGCGCGGCGGGCCTTGCCGCAGTGCTGGCGAACAAGGAACGGTTCGAGGGCAAGACAATTGGTCTGGTGCTGTGCGGTGGCAATATCGACACGCGGCTGCTTGCCAATGTGCTGCTGCGCGATCTGGCGCGGCAGGGGCGGCTGGCGCGGCTGCGCGTAACGTTGCAGGATCGCCCCGGTGCATTGTTCAAGGTGATGCGGCTGTTTGACGAGCACAATGTCAACATCATCGAGATTTACCACCAGCGCATCTTCACCACTTTGCCCGCGAAGGGATTGATCACCGATATCGAATGCGAAGCGCGCGACGCGGCACAGGTCGAACGGCTCGTCGATGCCCTGCGGGGCGCGAATTATGCGGTGCAGATGGTGGAGCTGAACTGAGTCTCGACCGGACAGGTGCTGCCGAACATTCCGGTCGCGCCGTTAACCGCGACATTCTGGTGAAAAAAAGATTGCTTAAAAAAGTCAGGATTTCTGCGCCGTATCGAACGGATTGTGCAAAGTAAGGCTTTGTTAACCGCGTTTCGTGGTTAAAGGTCTTTTACCGCCGAACCGGAAAAGGCATAAGAATGTCTTAATAAAGACATCTCCGATTCCACCCAGCCTCTGCCGGGGCTTTTCGCCTCCGCCGGTGCACAACGACCCGAAGGACTCAGTCAGACCCGTGACGGCTCCGATCCGCTTTCCCCGCTTTTTCGTGACCAGCCCTGCGCCGTGCCCGTATTTGCCGGGCCGGATGGAGCGCAAGGTGTTCACGGAACTGAAGGGATCACATGCCGATCAACTGAACGAGGCGCTGGGCAGGATCGGTTTTCGGCGCAGTCAGACCGTAGCTTACCGGCCTAGCTGCCTGGATTGTCAGGCCTGCGTTTCAGTGCGTGTGGTCGCTTCCGAATTCAAACCGTCAGGCACGCAAAAGCGCGAATTGAAGCGTAACGGCGATCTGGTCGTCACGGAATGCCGTCCGTGGGCAACCGAAGAACAGTTCGAATTGCTCAGCAAGTATCTGGGCATGCGTCACCCCGATGGCGGGATGTCGGCGATGGACGAACTCGATTACGCAGACATGGTGGAGCACACGCCCGTCACCAGCCAGCTGGTAGAATATCGTGAGCCTACTGATGACGGTTCCCCCGGTCGACTGGTTGGCGCATGTCTGACTGATCAACAGGGCGATGGCCTGTCGATGATCTATTCGTTCTACGACCCGGAACACGAAAGCCGCGCGGGTCTGGGCAATTTCATCATCCTCGATCACATCCGCCGTGCAGCGCAGGATGGATTGCCGTTCGTCTATCTCGGCTATTGGGTAGAGGGCAGCCCCCGCATGGCCTATAAGGTGCGGTATCGACCACTCGAAACCCTCTCACGCGATGGATGGCAGCGCATGGGCGAGGATCGTCAGGCGCAACTTATCGCCAAAGCGACCGCCCCGCGCGACCGGGCGGATGGGACAATCAGCGGCGCGAGGGGTAAAGACGGGCAACCCGTCAAATTTACCGCGAGCTGACTTTTTGCAAATTTCCCGACTGACACTGGCCGTAGCGGTCGGGCTATGCGCATCGACCCCGCCGGTAAAAGCAGCGTCGGGCGCGATTGCGGATGTGCAGCCAGCCTTGCCGGGTGATGAAGGTGAACAGCGCGTAGGCGAAGATGCGACCGTCGAAGAGCTGGACATGCCGCCCGCGCAGCCTCCGGAACCCCAGCCCCCAGAATCCCAGCTTGAGCCGACACCCGAACCAAAACCAGAACCAGAACAAGAACCCCAGCCTCTGCCCCCGCCTCAAGACCTGTCCGACCTAATCCCCGACATCGCCGTCGAAGATAGCGCCGCATGGGCTGCGCAGGGTGTAGACGCACCGGCTGCACCTGATGCCCTCAGCGACAACTCCGAACTCGCCGCGCAAGATCTAAATGCGTCGGACTTCTTCGGTGACGATGCGGATCTGGTCGCCATGCCTGACGATGCCGTGCCGGAACAATTGTCGCCCGATCCCGAAGTGGAAGCGCTGGCCACGATTGACGCGCCCGACCTGATCGACATGCCAGAACTGGAGCAATTCCGGGTCAGCGACGAGCTTGTCCTCGCCTTTCCGGCTGACAATGACAGGTTTCCCGAACGCACCGATTTCCTTGCCCGGTTCAAGGCGTTGTCGACCATCGAAAAGCTTGACACCGGGGTTGAGACGATCCCGCAACTTGCTGCGCGCGCCCGCGCGGACGAGGGGCTGCTGGTCGAGGTGCTGCGGACCTATGGCTATTACAACGCCGAGGTTATCCGCCAGCTGTCGGGAGGCAGGCGCGGCGCATCGCCCGAGGCCGAACCCGAAGACGCGGCGCAGGACCCACAGGTGCGGTTCGATATCCTGCCGGGCGCGCTGTACCGGTTTGGTGCGATTGATCTTGGTGAGCTCGATAACGTTCCGCTGCCTGAGGGCGGCGAGCTTGTTGCCGCGTTCGAAATTGCTTCGGGCGATCCGCTCTATGCCGACCGCATCACCCGCGAAATTACCGATCTGCGCGTGAAGATGGGCGAATCCGGCTATCCTTTCGCGACCATCGCCGAAGCATCGCTGCTGATCGACCACGCACGCGAGGAAGGCGATTTGACCGTGCCTGTCCAGCCGGGCGGCAAATATGTGTTCGGCGGCGTGGTCAGCAGTGATCCGGCGTTTCTTTCCGGCCGCCATCTTGGTCGCATCGCCCGGTTCGATCCGGGGGAGCTGTATCAGGCCAGCCTCCAGGCCGATCTGCGCCGCGCAGTGCTGGCGACCGGGCTGGTGTCGAGCGCGGTCGTCACCCCGCGAGAAGTGCGTGCGCCTGCCGCCGGTGAACCAGGCGAGGTTGCGCTGGACGTGACGCTCGAACGCGCGCCGCTCCGCACTATCTCTGGCGCAATCGGATATGGCACAGAAGAGGGATTTCGGCTGGAGGCGGGGTGGGAACACCGCAACCTGTTCCCGCCGGAAGGGGCGCTGCGTCTGCGCGGGATTGTCGGCACGCAGGAACAACTTGCCAGCATCAGTTTCCAACGCTCCAATTTTCGTGCGCGCGACCAGATTCTGACCGTGGACGCCTTCGCCAGCGATATCGACACCGATGCCATCGATGCGCGCACTATCGCGCTGCGCGGCACATTTGAGCGGGTATCGAACCTCCTTTTCCAAAAGGAATTCAGCTGGGCCGTCGGCGCAGAAGTGCTGTTGACCGATGCGCGCAACACGACATTTTTCGATACCACGCAGCCGCGTCAGGAATATCTCATCGGCGGCCTGTTCGCCCGTGCGACCATTGATGGCAGCGACGATCTGCTCGACCCCTCGAAAGGGTTTCGCCTGACCGGAGAGATCGCCCCCGATGTCAGCCGAACGCTGGGGCAGCAGAGCTTCTATGTCCGCACCGGCATTGATGCGGCCTATTACCAATCGGTCGGAACCACCGTTCTGGCGGGCCGGGCGCATGTTCAGTCCATCAACGGCGCGGGGACGTTCGATATCGCGCCCACGCGGCGGCTTTATGCGGGCGGGGGCGGATCGGTGCGTGGGTATGCGTTTCAGGCGATTGGCCCGCGCGATGAATTCGGCAACCCCACCGGAGGCCGGTCGCTGGTCGAATTCAATCTTGAGGCGCGGATCGAGACGCCGCTGCTGGATGGCGCGGTAGAGATTGTGCCGTTCATTGACGCCGGATCGGTCTCGCAGGCCACCACGCCCGATTTCGATGTCATCCGCTTTGGTGCCGGGATCGGCGTGCGTTACAAGACCAGCTTTGGTCCGATCCGAGTGGATGTCGGCGTCCCGATCAATCCCGATCAATTCGATTCGCCCGTCGCGGTGTATATCAGTCTGGGGCAGGCGTTCTGATGGACGAGATGCTGATGGACGAGGCCCCCCCCGAACCACCGCGCGTAAAGCGCAAGCGCCGCTGGGCAAAGCGGCTCGGCTGGGCAATTGCGATCCTGCTCGCTCCGCTTGTTCTGGCGGCAGCGTTTCTGGCGTCCCCCATCGGCAAACGGTTTGTTGCCGAACAGATCGCGCAGGTCGCGCCAGCATCGGGTCTGCGCTTTACCGTCGGGCGGATCGAAGGCGATCTTTACAACAGTGCGACGCTGTATGATGTGACGCTGCTTGATCCCGAGGGTGCGTTCCTGACCATACCCGAGGTTACGCTGGACTGGCGACCGCTGAACTGGCTGTGGCGCGGGCTCGATGTGCGCGAACTCACCGCCCGGCGCGGACAGATGACCCGGCTGCCGCAATTGCTTCCGGGCGATCCCGATGCGCCGCTGCTTCCGGATTTTGATATCCGGGTGGATACGTTTGAGATCGTGAACCTTAAACTTGCTCCCGGTATCGCTGGAGAGGTGGAGCAGCGCGTCGATCTCAGTGCGCAAATCGACATTCGCCGGGGCCGAACGCTGATCGATGCAAATGGCAGGTTCGGGACCGATGATGCGATCGACCTGTTGCTGGATGCGCGGCCCGATGGCGATCGGTTCAACCTCGCGCTCGATTACCGCGCCGCCGCCGATGGTCCGATAGCCAAGCTGGCAGGGCTAAGCGCAGCCTATGACGCGCGGATCAGGGGTGAGGGCAGCTGGACCCGGTGGCTTGGCCATGCGGTGGTGAAGCGTCAGGAAGCAAAGGAAAATGCACCCCGGCAGCGTGTCGCCGCCCTCCAGATAACCAACAATGGCGGCCGTTACGCCATTCTGGGCGAGATCAACCCGATGCTGACCGGCGGCGGCATACTGGACCGTGCGGTTGGCGACGCAATTGCGCTGGCGGCAATGGGCACGCTGGAGGACAGTACGCTGATCGGGCGCATCGCGGGGCTTTCCGATGCGCTGGATCTGCGGGGCAAGGGTGCGTTCGATCTGGCGGGCAACCGGGCGCGCGATGTCACATTCAGCGCGCAATTGCTCGATCCCGAACTGCTTGGCAAAACCGTGCGGCTGGAACAGGCTTTGCTGACAGGGACGATGGATGGACGGTTTCGCGATCTGACCATCACCCATCGTCTGCGCGCGGGCGCACTGGATATCGGCGCTGCGAGACTTGAGGGTCTGACCCAAGCAGGCCGCGCGCGGGTGCAGGACGGGGCGTTCACAATCCCGCTGGACGTGACGGTTGCGCGCGTGGTTACAGGCTCCGACTTTGCCGATCCGCGGCTTGTCGGGGGTACATTGCGCGGGCAGGCGACATTTGCAGCGGGCAGGTTGATTGCGGATAACACGCGCATCGCCTTCCCCGGCCTCGCTGCCGATCTCTCGCTGCGCGGCGACACACGCACCGGTGTCTATGCGATTGCCGGACCGATCCAGGCAAGCCGCATCACCGTGCCCGATGTTGGCACGGTAGGCGGTGCGGCAAAGCTGATCGCGACATTTGGCAAGGACACGCCATGGAACGTACGCGCCAATGTGAATGGCCGGTTGGCGAGCGTATCGAACGCGACCATCGCCAACGTCGCTGGCAACGAAGTGCGGTTCAGCGGGCAGGTGGGGCTGGGACGCGATCAACCAGTTATCCTGCGCGACTTTGCAGTGGACAGTGATCGGCTGAATGCGCGCTTTGACAGCCGCCTTGCCGCAGGACGCACCACGCTGACGGGGGCAGGGCGGCACGTTCAATATGGCCCCTTCACTGTGGATGCGGACATTGCTGGCGATGCACTCAGCGCGCAGCTGGTGCTGGCCGATCCTCTGCCCGCAGCCGGGCTCTCGAACGTGCGCGTCGGTATCGCACCTAGCGGGGATGGCCTCGCGCTGGATGTGGCGGGCGGATCGCTGCTGGGCGATTTCAATGGCAAGCTTGGCCTGGTTTTGCCAGCAGGGGGTCCGGCCCGCATCGCTGTGAACAGTCTGCAGGTCTATCGCACCAACGTTACCGGCGCACTGACGATTGGCGATGGCGGCGTAACGGGCCGCCTCGCCTTGGCTGGGGGAGGGTTGAACGGGACCGTCGCTGTCATACCGGCGCCGGGCGGAGCGACCGGTTTCGACATCGACCTGACAGCCAAGGGCGCACGCTTTGGCGGGGTGACGGACATCGCCATTGCCAGCGCCGATATTGACGCGCGCGGCAGCTTTGGTGGCAGCGCGCCGGCCCGTCTAAGCGCGGACATCGCCGGTTCCGGCTTCACATATGGTGGCCTGCGCATCGCGCGGTTCGCGGCCAATGCAAGCGTCGTCGATGGCTCCGGCGACATCACTGCATCCATCGCGGGGCGGCGGGCTGACCGGTTTGCGCTCAAGTTCGACGGTGACATTTCGCCCCGACGCATCGCGCTGCTGGCCCGCGGTGAGTATGCTGGCCGCGCGATCACCATGCCGCGCCGCGCGGTGCTGACAAGGCAGGATGATGGCGGCTACCGTCTCGCACCGACGCAGATCGGATATGCGCGCGGCTTTGCCATTGTCGAGGGTGAGGTGGGTGGCCAGCAAACCCGCCTCGCCGCCAGCCTTGCCAGCATGCCGCTGCGCCTTGCGGACCTTGTGGGAGCGGAACTGGGCCTCAGCGGGAGGCTTTCCGGCAAGCTCGATTATCGTCAGAGCGGCGGCGCTGCACCCACTGCCAGCGGGCGGTTCACGGTCGATGACTTTGCGCGGTCTGGCCTCGTCCTTTCCTCGACGCCGATTGATCTTACCGCCGGTTTCGACCTTGGACCTGAGCGACTGCGCGCGGCAGCCAATTTCGAGAGCGCGGGCACGCGGCTTGGCCGGGTCGATGCGCGCATCACCGGCATTGGCGGCGGCGGCCCTCTTGCCCAGCGTATCAGGCGCGGGCAGTTGGCGGCAAAACTCGCCTACAATGGGCCCGCGCAATCGCTGTGGCGACTGCTTGCGGTTGAGGCGTTCGACCTCACCGGCCCGCTTACCGTATCCGCCAGCGCCACCGGCACGCTTGCCGATCCGCGCATCGTCGGACAACTCGCAAGCGATGACCTGCGCCTGCAAAGCGCGATATCCGGCACCGACATCACCAACGTCAGCGCGCGTGGTCGCTTTGCTGGTTCGCGGCTGGAACTGACCCGTTTTGCCGGGGCGACGCAGGGCGGTGGCACCATCAAGGGCAGCGGCACCGTGGACCTTGCCTCCATCGGAGGCGGGCGCGGCCCGCGCATCGATATCCGCGCCGCTGCCGTGGACGCGCGCATTGTCAATGCCGCCGGGCTGGATGCTACTGTAACCGGCCCCATCCGCATCGTTTCCAATGGGGTGGGCGGCACCATTGCCGGGCGCGTGCGGGTCGACCGGGCCAGCTGGAAACTGGGCTATGCGGCGGAGGACTTTGCGCTGCCCCGCATCGCCACCCGCGAGGTTAACCTGCCCGATGAGATCGCACCGCGCACCCGCCGCGCCGGGGCCGGTTCGTGGCGCTATCTCGTCAATGCCACCGCCCCCAGCCGGGTCGCGGTGGACGGCCTTGGCCTCGACAGCGAATGGGGCGTCGATATAGCCCTGCGCGGCACCGTCAGCGATCCGCGCATTGGCGGTCAGGCGAACCTTGTGCGCGGGGACTACACCTTTGCGGGTACGCGGTTTGAACTGACCAGAGGCCGCATCCGGTTTGACGGAGACCAGCCAATCGACCCCCGGCTGGATATTCTGGCAGAGGCCAACACGGGCAACGTGAACGTCGATATCGCAATCACCGGCAATAGCCAGTCGCCCGAAATCAACTTCTCTTCGGAGCCGAACCTGCCCGAAGAGGAAATCCTCGCGCAATTGCTGTTCGGCGGGTCTGTCACCTCACTTTCCGCAACTGATGCGGTGCAATTGGGCGCGGCGCTTGCATCGCTGCGCGGCGGCGGCGGCGGACTGGACCCAATTGGACGCTTGCGCGAATCCATCGGCCTTGACCAGTTGCGTATTGTCTCCGCCGATCCGGCGCTGGGCCGCAGCACCGGGGTCGCCCTGGGCAAGAACCTGGGCCGGAAGTTCTATGTCGAGATCATCACCGACGGACGCGGCTATTCCGCAACGCAGGTCGAATACCGGATTACCCGCTGGCTGGCGTTGCTGGGCACGGTGACGACCATCGGACGCGACCGGGTGGGGGCGGAAATCAGCCGGGATTACTGATCGGGCCGATTCGCAGCCGCACGCTCTTGCCATCACCCTTCTCGATACAGCCGTTCTTCCGCCGCGCGCCGCCGCACCAGCCCTTTCAGCACGCGCCCGCCCGCAATGTTCCAGCGCTTGAACTCGCCCGCCGCGCCCTCAAAATCGCGTGCCACGTGCCGCCTGGTCAGGGTCGCGCGGGAAATTGCGCCGGTGTTGTAGTGAAAGCTGACCATCGCATCGAATTGCCCTTGCGTGGTCGGTGTATCGCCAATCGCGCGCCGCACTTCGCTGGCATAGCGCGCCAAATCCTGCGCCAGCCGTTCATCGCACTGGTCCTGCGTCCACACCGTGTGGGGGCCGACGTGCCCGTGCAGCCCGCCGCGCGTCGCGCCCCAGCCAATGGTCCAAGGCTCTGCGCCCGTGCCCGGATCGGGATAGGCTTCCACCAACCCATCGCGCCGCAGCCGGGCACAGCCTTCGAACTGTTTGATCAGCGCGATGCCCGCCGGTCCGATGGAGGCTGGGGACCGAAGCGCTCGCCGGCTCACTTCGTCGGATGTACGGAACGCCTGACACAGGTGACACACTGTTCTGGGGCGAAATTCCCTCGCCCGGTTCTTCGCTGTCGATCTGATCTTCCGTGACCAGCTTTGCGCGCTCTGTCGCCCGTTCAACGGCCCGGTCTATCGCGTCGTCTACCGCAGTATCGATGGTGTCCACCTCCGGTTGGCGAAACCCGCGCCGCAGCATTGTGCGGACGACATCGAAGATCGGCTTGCGTGGGGAACTGGCGGGATCGGGCAACGGAGTTGTCATGGCAATGCGGCCTTTGATTGCGGAAAAAGGCCGGACAATTAGGCAGAATTCTGCCGAGTAGGAAAATGGTTTAACCCGCGCAGCTTATCGAATTGGCACCGCAACATTTCGGAATCGTGGTGCGGTTGTGCAGGCAGACTTGTTTTTACCGCGGCAATTGACGTTTTTGCCGGATCAATTCCGCGATCCGCACGCTTGCCCCGGCAACTGTCTTGCGGGCGTGGTCCGCGCCAACCGATTCTGCGGTAGCAATAGCATCTGCGAACAATCGCCCTCCAACCGATATCACGGTCAGATGGTCTGGAGCGGCAAATCGGCTGCGCTCAATCGTTTCGCGCAATTGCACCACGCTGTCTCTGCGCAGCAACGATTCGGAAAGGCCGAGGTCGAGCGCATCGGGCTGCTGTGCCTTCAATTGATTGGTCAGCGCGTGCGTGCTGTCGGGGAATGCCATATCCACATGCCACCCGGCATCGGTAAACAGATCGGCGAGCAGGGATGTCCCCAATGAATGCGTTTCACCCGGCATCGTTGCCAGAAGAATACTGTATTTCCTGTTCTTCAGCTCTTCGGGAGTGGGTGTGTGACGAACGGCATGACCGGCAAGTTGCAACATGCTGAGGCCAATGGTCAGATCGAGTTCCGAGCAATCATCGGACATCCAGACATCCCCCAAAGCCCGCGCTGTGGGTTCGATCAGATGGCAAAGGATCAAATCGCCTTGCCATCCAGCCTCCGCAAAAGATGCTATCAGGGTGTTGGTCCCGATGTCATCTCCATTCAACACCTTTTCGATAAGTACGGGCACCTGAGATGTGAGTTGGTGCGCCGCTTTGGACTGCTGTATGTTCGCCGATGTTTCCGCATCGCCGTGTCTGCTAAGCAAGTCCCAATTCCCGAAAAGCCGGGTCGGGATGATATGCTCGCTCAGGATATCTATATCGGTATGGCGAGAATCCCTGCTGATCGATTCCCATATGGTTTTGATGCTTTCGGGCGGCCCTTCCACGGTCTGGAAAAACTGCCCCCGATCATAAAGCAATAGTCCGGTCACGCCGAGGCTATGGTTCCGCCTCCTCGCCCTTTCCGTCAATTCGGACAAGTCAGCTATGGTTGGCCGCCGGGTTGCCGTGCTTTGATAACTGAGGCTGACTGTCCAGTCGGCTGGTCCAGTCAACGATGTTTCAGCTTGCAGCGACATAGGCGACCTCCTCGATCAAAGTCGGGATGAATTCGCAGGCTACCTGACGAAACTGCCATTATTCGCCCAACCTGAATATCGGAGCGATCCGGCATTTTGTCGAGTTGCGCCAAATCAGTCGTCATCAAGTATAATTTGGCAGCCGAGGTTCAAATCGCTTCCCTCGATCGCCATAATATCTCATCCCACCAACGAAGGTGTCGTACCTCTCGCGATGAGTCAAGCCACACTGGCGGCTGTATATCCCTTTTTGCGATGAGGGTGAGTTTGTGCCTTGCTGAAAGGCGGGGGGCGCGCGCTGGCGTCCCCCGGCTCCCAAAAAAGTCAGCTGCTGTAGTACATGTCGAATTCGACCGGGCAGGGGGTCATTTCGGTGCGGAGGACTTCGGCCCATTTCAGTTCGGTGTAGGCTTCGATCTGATCCATGGAGAACACGTCACCCTTCAGCAGGAAGTCGTGATCGGCCTCCAGGCTGTTAAGCGCCTCACGCAGGCTGCCGCACACGGTCGGCACTTCGGCCAGTTCTGCGGGCGGCAGGTCGTACAGGTTCTTGTCCATTGCTTCGCCGGGATGGATCTTGTTCTCGATCCCGTCGAGGCCCGCCATCAACAGCGCCGAGAACGCCAGATACGGGTTGGCCAGCGGATCGGGGAAGCGGAATTCAACGCGCTTCGCCTTGTCGCCCGCGCCATACGGAATGCGGCACGATGCCGACCGGTTGCGCGCCGAATAGGCGAGCAGCACGGGTGCCTCAAAGCCGGGAACCAGCCGTTTATAGCTGTTGGTCGTCGGGTTGGTGAAGGCATTGATCGCCTTGGCATGTTTGATGACGCCGCCGATGTAATACAGGCAGGTTTCTGAAAGACCGGCGTACTCGTTACCCGCAAAGGTCGGCGCGCCGTCCTTCCAGATCGACATGTGGCTGTGCATGCCCGAACCGTTATCGTCCTTGATCGGCTTTGGCATGAAGGTCGCGGTCTTGCCGTATGCGTGCGCAACCTGCTGCACCACATACTTGTAGATCTGCACCTGATCGGCAGCGGTCGTCAGCGATGAATAGGTGATGCCGAGTTCGTGCTGGGCAGCGGCCACTTCGTGGTGGTGCTTGTCCATGTTGAGGCCCATTTCGAGCATGGTCGAAACCATCTCGCCGCGAATGTCCATGCACGCATCGACCGGCGCGACGGGGAAATATCCGCCCTTGGCGCGCGGGCGGTGGCCCATATTGCCCATCTCGTATTCCCGGCCGGTGTTGGTCGGCAGTTCGATATCGTCAATGGTGTAGCCGCTGCCCGCATATCCGTCTTCGAAGCGGACATCGTCGAACATGAAGAACTCAGGCTCCGGCCCGACATAGATCGTGTCGCCGATCCCGGTGGAGGTGAGATAGGCCTCGGCACGCTTTGCGGTGGAGCGCGGGTCGCGCGAATACAGCTGCCCGTCGGACGGTTCCACGATGTCGCAGAACAGTGCCAGCATCGGGGTGGCACTGAACGGATCGATATAGGCCGCATCCATGTCCGGTTTCAGGATCATGTCGGATTCGTTGATTACCTTCCACCCCTCGATCGAGGAGCCGTCGAACATCAGGCCGTCTTCCAGCGCGTCTTCATTCATGACGACGGAGGACATGGTGAGGTGCTGCCATTTGCCCTTGGGATCGGTGAAGCGCAGATCGACCCACTCGATTTCCTCTTCCTTGATCCGCTTCAGAATGTCTTTCACTTTGGCCATGTTCGCTTAGCTCCTTGGTTTATGGGTTCTACGCCCGGCGCTGTTCGCGCGGGCCAGTTTGGATGTGGGCGCTGCGGATTACACCGCGTCGCCGTCGGTTTCTCCGGTGCGGATGCGCAGCGCGCTTTCGATGGCGGTGACGAAAATCTTGCCATCGCCGATGCGGCCTGTCTGCGCGGCGGCGGTGATCGCCTCGACAACGCGGGGGGCCTGATCATCCTCGACCACGACTTCGAGTTTCACCTTGGGCAGGAAATCGACGACGTATTCCGCGCCGCGATACAGTTCGGTGTGGCCTTTCTGACGGCCAAAGCCGCGCGCCTCCAGCACAGTGATCCCGGATACGCCGATTTCGTGCAGCGCCTCCTTCACCTCGTCCAGCTTGAAGGGTTTGATGATCGCTTCGATCTTCTTCACGGTAGTGTGTTCCCGCCTGCTTATCGCTTTTGTTTCGTGTTTGACGCGCATTTTTCGACCGGGAATCGCGGTCGAAGGTGTTCAACCGGAGTAGCGACTCTGTGCGCAGGCGCAAGGATCACCCCGTCTGCCCAAGGAAGTAGCAATATTGTGCGGTGCAACGCAACCGTTCTGACTCGATTGCCAATTTTGCCTAAATTATGGGCAAAATCACCGGGTCAAAGCCGTAATCCGGCGGTTTCTGGCAGGCCGCACATGATGTTGAGGTTCTGGATCGCCGCGCCGCTCGCGCCTTTGCCAAGGTTGTCGAGCCGGGCGATGAGCCGGCACTGGGTCGCTTCAGTGTTGGTCCAGCCATCACGCGGAGCGCAAACTAGAAGTTCTAGCCCATCCCATGCCTCGACACCTTGCTCAAGGAGCAACTCCGCTGGGTTCTCGGACATCTCGTGGATTGTGATGACGCCGGAGGAACAGCGAATTCGGCGAACTCGTTAAGCGCGTTCCAAAAGGCCATCGGAGCCCCGCGCGCTCCCATCGCGGTGAGCGGAAGCGGAACATCCACGATCATCCCCCGATGAGCCGGGATGACGCTGGGCGAGAAAATCGGCTCATTTGCAAGGCCAGCATAGGCCGCATCTCAGGAAGATGCTTGTGGCCAAGGTCTAGCCCATATGTGCGAAAGGCGATCTCTGGGTTGTGAGCGAAACTCTCGATCAAGGCATTGCCACCGCCCGAATAGCCGCTGACCGCGTTGACGGTGTAAGGCCAGTTGGCTGGCAACAAGACCAGCGCGAACAAGCGGAGCGACCAGCGCGAGAAAGCCGGTCGGATAGCAACCCGGATTGGAGACAAACTGTGCTTCGCAATCCGCTCATGCCCGATCAGCTCCGGAAAACCATAGGTCCAGCCCTCCGCCACGCGGTGCGCGCTTGAGGCGTCGATGATGCGGGTATCAGAACCTTCGGCCAGCTGCCACCGCTGCAATCGCCGCCTCATCGGGCAGGCACAGGATCGCCACATCGGCGGCGTGCAGCGCATCGCGGCGCGCGGCCTCATCCTTGCGGCTGCCATCGTCCAGGACCAGCAGCTCAAATTCGCTGCGCCCTGCCAGTCGGTCGCGGATTTCGAGGCCCGTAGTGCCCGCCGCACCGTCGATGAAGATCCGCGTTGCCATGCCCGCTCAGTCCGGCTCGGCGTCCAATGTGAGGCATTGCGTACTGATATAGCCGCTCGGCCCCTGCGCGCCGAGGCAGCACCACACCCAATCCTTGCCAATATCCAGCACTTCGAGCACCTGTCCGCGTTCCAGCACCAGCGTAATGTCGGCATCGTCGCGCGCTGCACTGCGCATATTGGTGATGTCCGCCGCCACGATCGCGCCAGTCGGGATTACATAGTGACCGGCCAGATGCGTTCCTGCGAGCGCAATATGCGCGAGATCACCGCGCAAGGGCAGGGTGCCGGGCGCAGGCTTTGCCACCGGGCCTTTGAGGCCGAGTATCCCCGTTGGAATGGTGTATTGCGGTGCATCGCCTGCCGCACTGCTCATGAACGTTGAATCCTGTAATCGCCCCCAATGGTCGCCGCGATTAGCCGCACTTGGTGCTGGCGGCAAGTTACCGGCGCGCGCACTCACCCGGAATAGCGCGCTTTCAGCATGTGCCACGCGGCGCGCAGGCCATAGGCGCGGCCACCCTTGGTCCGGCCCGGCTTGGGGAAGGGGCACCAGGCAAAGGTGTCGAAATGCACCCAGTCCACTCCATCGGCCACGAACCGGTCGAGGAACAGCCCCGCGACACTCGCTCCGGCATAGGGGTTGGACTGCGCGTTCGCGATGTCGGCAATGTCACTGGCGAGGTATTCGCGATACGCCTCTGGCAGCGGCAGTCGCCACGGTTCATCGTCATGCGCGCGGCCAGCATCGATCATCGCCTGCGCGGTTTCATCGCGGCGCGTCATCATGGCCGGGTAATCGGGGCCAAGCGCAACGCGCGCTGCGCCGGTCAGCGTGGCAAAGTCGATGATGAGGTCAGGCTCTTCCTCGCTTGCGCGGGTGAGGGCATCGCCCAGGATCAGGCGCCCTTCCGCATCGGTGTTGTGAATCTCGACGGTCAGACCCTTGCGGCTGGACAGCACATCGCCGGGGCGGAAGGCGGAGGCAGAGATGGCGTTCTCCACGGCGGGGACCAGCAGGTGCAGCCGAACCTTCAACCCGGCGCCCATGATCAGGCCCGCCAGCGCAATCGCGTGCGCCGCGCCGCCCATATCCTTCTTCATCAGGCGCATTCCTGTGCCCGGCTTGATATCCAGCCCGCCCGAATCGAAGCACACGCCCTTGCCGACGATCGCCAGCACGGGGTGATCGGCTTTGCCCCAGACAAGGTGCATGATGCGCGGCGCATGGTGGCGCGCAGCGGCCCGGCCAACGGCGTGGATCATGGGATATCCCTGTTCCAGCGCATCGCCCTTCGTCACCTGCAATTCGCCGCCAAATTGTTTGGCAAGGCGTTCGCACTCTGCCTCCAGCGCGGCTGGGCCCATATCCTCTGCCGGCGTGTTGACGAGATCGCGCACCAGCAATTCCGCGCGCGCTTCGGCCACGGCGGCATCGATGCGGCCCGGCTGTTCGGTCAGCAGCACGCGCGGCCCGGCGGCGTTCTCATCCTTCTTGTAGCGTTCGAACCGGTATTGCGCGGTCAGCCAGCCGAACATCGCCGGGCCAGCCTCGCCGGGTTCCAGCCGATAGGTACCACCGGGCAATTGCTCTGCCAGTTTGGCAAGGCACCAGCTGGAAAGGCTTTCGGGATCGGCAACCCCGCCGACCGCGAAGAACCCCTCTCCATCGGGCACGATCCCGACCTGATACCCGCTACCGTCGAATTTCTGCGCGGCAAGCTGCGCGCGTTGCCCTGCGCTCAGTGTCTTGGCAAAGTCTTCAAAGCCCGCTTTGTTTACAAGGCGGATGGCGACGGCGTCCTGCCCTCGGTCGGGCTGGATCAGATCGGAAATATCAGTCATGCCCGTGTAAGTAAGCGCGGATTATCACATGTCACGCGGCAATTCGCTGTCGGTCGCTGCCGGGGAGGGAAGTTTCGATGGTTCGCTGGTTGGTTGCGGCAATTACGGCGGAGGCGCTGCTGGCTTGTTCATCGCCAGCGGACATCGCAAACAAGGTGGGCGCGGTGGATGCCGGGACGGTGCAGGCTGCGCCTGCGACGACTCCCATAATTGTGGCCGGGCCGGAGCTGTTCACCGATAATGAGGGCACAGGCGAAGGCGGGCGCGAGTTCGAATATTCCTGGCCTGCCCAAGTAAGCGCCATTCCCGCACTGGTGCGCATACTGACCGCAAAGCGCGATACGGAACTGCGCGACCAGAAGACCGATTGGGCCGAGGCGCGCGCGGATTGTTCGCCGGAATATGCCTCCTGTCGCACCGATCGCATTCGGTCGGCTGGGAAGTGGTCGCCGATCTGCCGCGCTTTCTGAGCCTGTCGTTTCGGCCAACAATTATACCGGCGGTGCGCATGGAAATTGGTGGCGCGACGCGCTGGTCTGGGACCGCGAGGCAGAGCGCGCTCTTGAGCCGTTGGAGATGTTCTCGTCGCCCGCCGCGCTGGACAGCGCCATCGGCCAGCAGGTCTGCATCCTGCTCAATCGTGAGCGTCAGGAACGGCGCGGCGAGCCGGTGCCGGCGGGCGCGACACAATGGGCGGACACATGCGTTGCCATTGAGGGGACGGTGCTGTTCTTGGATCATCCAGCGGGAGCGCGTTCGACCGGATTGGGCTGTATTACGGCCCTATGTTGCCGGTCCCTATGCCGAGGCGGACTATGAATTCACGCTGCCCGTAACTCCGGCGGTCCTGAGGGCGGTGAAGCCCGACTATCGCGCGGCATTTGCGCTGGGCGAGTAGCTCTCGCATTTGGGCGAACGGTTCGCTATATCGGCGCGCATGACAGAATATCAGCTCATCGACAGCGATCAGACCGTCTACCGCGACGGTACGATCAAACTGCACACGCAAGAAGGGTTCGAGGGGATGCGCCGCGCCGGGCAGTTGGCAGCGCGGATCCTCGATGAAGTGGCCGAATGGGTTGAGCCGGGCGTCACCACCGAAAGCATCGACACCCGCATTCGCGAGATGATGCTGGATGCAGGGTCTGTGCCTGCGACGCTGGGCTATCGCGGTTATACGCATTCCAGCTGCATCTCGATCAACCATGTAATCTGCCACGGCATTCCGGGGCCAAAGGTGCTGAAGGATGGCGATATCCTCAACGTCGACGTCACCCCGCTGCTGGATGGCTGGCATGGTGACACCAGCCGCATGTTCTTTGCCGGTGAACCTGCAATCAAGGCGCGGCGACTGGTCGAGGTGACGTATGAATGCCTGATGCTGGGGATCGAGGCGGCGGGCAGACCCGGCGCGCGGCTGGGCGATATCGGCGCCGCGATCGAGAACCACGCGCGCCAGTTCCGTTATGGCGTGGTGCGCGAATTCTGCGGGCATGGGCTTGGCCGCCTGTTCCACGATGCGCCCGAAGTCGTCCATGCGGCAAAGGCAGGCACCGGCCCCGAATTGAAGCCCGGAATGTTCTTCACCATCGAACCGATGATCAATTTGGGCAAGCCGTGGGCGAAAGTGCTGGGCGACGGCTGGACCGCGGTTACGCGCGACAAGTCGCTGTCTGCGCAGTTCGAACACAGCCTCGCGATTACCGAGGACGGGGTGGAGATTTTCACCAAGAGCCCGACGGGCCGCGACAAGCCGCCTTATTCGTGACGCCCCTGTCACGTCGACCCCCGTCACGTTAAGGCGCGATTGACGGTCCGATGCGCTCACTCGCCGATCCGTTTACGATCTATCGCATCGCCGCTGCGCCGGTCATTGCGGGCCTTGCGCTGGCGGGGCTGCGCGATGCGTTTTTCGTGGCTTTGATCGTCAGCCTCGCAACCGATCTGATCGACGGTCCGCTTGCGCGATGGCTGGGCACAGCATCCGAACGCGGGGCGCGGCTGGATACGATTGCGGATGGCGCAACGACGCTTGTCGCCCTGCTCGGGATTGGCCTGTTTGAACGCCACACGCTGCAACCTGAAATGCCTTGGCTGATCGCCTTTCTGGTGAGCTATGCAGCCGCCGCAGCAGCGTGCGTGATCAGGTTCCGGCGGCTTCCGGCGTATCATCTCTATCTGTCAAAGCTGAGCGCGGTTCTGGCCGCAGTGTTTGTCATCTCGCTCTATGCGTTGGGTTATTCGCAAGTCTTCCTGATCGCCGTTCTGAGTGTCGGGATACTGGCGAACCTTGAATTGGTGATCGTTACGATCAGGCTTCGGAAATTTTGCTCCGATCTTGGCAGTGTCCTGCTTGTGAAGGGGCGATAGAAGTGTCGCCGACACGCGCGGCTAAAGGAAAAACACCGCCAGCACCGCGATCATAACCGCCAGCAGGCCGTAGCTAAAGCTTAGCATCCACACCAGCGCACGGGTGATCCGTCCACTCGCCGCCCAGTCGTACGCTGCGGCGATCAGCCCGGTCAGCGCCACTTGCGCCGCTATCGCTGCCGGGTCGGGCAGGCCCAGCACTTGCACCACGCGCGCATAGGCTGGCGTCATGAAGGCGAGCGTGCCTACCAGCATGGCAAGGCGATGCGTGTGGATGTCGCGGCGGCGGGCGAACACCAGCGCGGCGCCGTAGAGCGGCAGGAAGGTGACGAAGGCGAACAGATTGACCACGGTCACCTCGGGCCGACCCAGTTCCTGGCCGATATTGACCGATATGATGCCGCCCGAAACCGCCATAATCGCGACCAGCGCGATCGAGGTGCGGCCCATCCACCGATGAACTGCGAAATTGCTGCGCCCGATCAGATAAGCCTGCCCCGCCAGCAGCGCGAGCCATGCGACCATGCTGGCTGCGTGGACAATCACCAGCGGGGTGTAGCGCGCATGGACCGCAGGCGTGGTCGCCGCTTTCAACCCGAAGGCGAACAGCGTGAACACCAGCAGACCCATCGCGATGTGCCCCAGCCAGCGATTGGCCGCGCGCGCGTTCAGCATCGGAGCGCGGCCAGCGGCGAAGAGATTGGAAAGCGTCCCGTGCATATCTGCCCTAACGCACAGCCCGGATGGCTGCTCCCGCGGCAAACGGCGCTATCGCCACCAGTCCCAGACTGATCGCTGCAACAAAGCCGATGCTGGCCGCGTCGCTCCGCGCCAGAGCGCCCGCGCCAAAGATCAGGATCGGCAATGCAAGCGGGATCAGCAGCAGACCAGAAAGCGCCGCCCCGGCTCGCAGCGAAGCGGTCAGCGCCGCGATCATCAGCCCGATCGCCGCCAGTCCCGGCGTGCCCGCCAGCAGGCCCAGCAGCACCAGATGCAATGTCGGCCCATCCAGTCCCAGCAGCGCCGCGGCGGGGAAGGCTGCAAGGATCAGCGGCGGGCCAAAACTGAGCCAGTGCGCAAGCCAGCGCACCGCCATCATCGCCTCCTCGCTCACCCCGCGAAGGCGCAGCTGGTCGAAATGCCCCAGCTCGATATCGCGCGCTACCAGCCGGTCCAGCGGCAGTATCGCAGCGAGCAGGGCGGCGATCCAGATCACCCCGCCGCCGGTGCGCGCCAGCATCGCCGGGTCCGGCCCGACGGCGAACGGATACAACATCGCCACCGCGACAAAGAAGATCACCGGCAGCGCCGCCCCGCCACCTGAACTGCCGCCGCCGCCAACGCCCGCAAAAGGAAAGAATTGCGCAAGGTCGCGCTTCAGCAAAGCTGCGATCACCCGGCGTCCTCCGGCGGGGAACATAATCCTCAATCGCGAGCGTTTGCAGACCTGCCAGCCCAAGCGGTTGGTGCGACGCGATCAGTGCCAGCCCGCCGCCGCCGACATGTTCCGCGATCAGATCCACCACCAGTTCCTGAGAAGCGGCGTCCAGACCGGACAATGGCTCATCCAGCAGCCAAACCGGCGCGCCCTGTCCCAGCAACCGTGCAATCCCTGCGCGCTTGCGCTGGCCGGTCGAAAGGTATCGCACCGGCACTTGCGCAAGGCCGCTCAATCGCAGCTGTTCCAGTACGCCTGCGCGGTCCGCCGCCGCGTCCAGCGCGAACCAGAAATCGAGCGCCTTGCCCAGTGGCAGTTCCGGGTCCAGCCCGGTCCGCTCATCCAGCAGGCCGACCGCGCCGCTCACCCGAACCACGCCCGCATAGGGTGGCGACAATCCGGCCAGAGTACGGATAAGAGTGGTCTTTCCCACGCCGTTTGCGCCAGTCACATGGCACGCCTCACCCCCGGCCAATTCCAGCGACAGCTTGCGGAACAGCAGCCTGTCTCCGCGCATACTGGCGAGATCGTTTGCGACAATTGATGGGGCGTCAGAACCTTGCATCGGTTGAAGCGTTAGGGAAAAGCATTCACGCCTACAACATTTGCCAGACGGCCATACTCACAAGACGGAAGGCCCCAATGATGACAACGATCCCCGAACTCTCCAACAAAGACCGCGACCGGCTGTTGACCGACCATCCCGAATGGGCACTGGTGCGCGATGGCAAGGCGATCCAGCGCTCATTCCAGTTCGGCGACTTTTCGGAAGCCTGGGGCTTCATGAGCCGCGTCGCCCTGCTGGCGGACAGTCAGGATCACCACCCTGAATGGTTCAACGTCTATGCCAAGGTCGAGATTACTCTGACGACGCACGACGCAGGCGGGCTTTCGACCCGCGATGCATCCATGGCGCGCGCGATTGACCGGCTGGTGTAAGACCCGGTCAGCCTGGAATTTCAGCCCGGCAAATTGCCTTCGCGCGGCAGAGGGCCAAGCTGGTGGAGCACGCAAGCGTATTCGAACGCATCGCGGATACGTTCAGCCACGTCAGGCGTAATCACAAGCGCGCTTTCGCGGGTGCAGGGTGTGTCGATGCGCGCCTGTTCCTCGGGCGTGGGTTCAAGGTCGGACGGACCGCCAACCAACGGATGATTGCCGTATTCGCGTGTGGGTGAACCGTACAACGCGCGAAACGCATCGAGCGCCATGGGGTGATACAGCGTGCCGTGCGTCTCGCGCGCACCGGCGTCGACGAAACTCCATTCCAGCTCCTGCGGCGCGTGTTCGCGCAGGGCCGCAACCAGCCGCTCGGTGCCTTCGCGATGCCAGTCACCTTCATTCGCAGTGGTCAGATACAGCCTGTTCTTGCCCGCCGGGGCAACAGCGAAATAGTCCTGCGCGCGTTTGGCAAGGCTCATCTCTTCCCACCATAAGGAGGGCGATATGGCGATGTAATCGTCAAACAGCCCCGGCTCCATCAGCAGCGTTTCGATGATGAACAGACCGCCCAGCGATTCCCCGATGATCGCATCATCACCGTTGGTGCGCAGCTTTCCCTCGATCAGAGGCTTCAGATCGGTGCGCAGGAAATCGCGGTATTGCGCACTGCCGCCGGGGGTCGCCTTGAGCATTTCGATGTAGGGTTGCGGATCTGCGACCGGGGGCGTGAACATGCGCCGCCGGTCCACGCTCTGTATGCCGACGAGGATAAAGGGTTCGAAACTGTAATTCATCTCCCGGCTCTGAGCGATCCCGGCGATGTGGATGAAATCCTGATCGGGCCCGCCATCCAGCAGATAGACCACGGGGAACCGGCGCGTCGGCTCGGCCTCGTATTCGGCGGGCAGGCGGATTGATATGACACGGTCGCCGCCCAGCACTCTGGAAGCCAGAGTGTAACTTTGCGCGATCGTCACAGGCTCCGCTTCTACCAGTTGCGCCGCTGCGGGGGCCGTGACGAATGTCAAGGCGAGGGTCAGGGCAATAATTGCCCGCACGCGCAGCCCGCCCGTCACCGACCTAACAGCGTTGCAGAGCTGCGCCCTTGCTTTCGCACGCGGCCCGGCATCCAGCGTTTGGCGAAATTGAGCTGGCGCGCCGTCTTGCCGACCAGATAGTGCAGATCATCGCCGTGGACTGCATTCCAGATCGCCTCGGCCACTTCCTCCACCGGGGTGATTTCCAGCCCGGCGGCGGTGACCACATCGCGCACGCGCTCGTTCGAGCGGCGATTGCCGGTCCCGTCGAGCAGCGGGGTGTCGATGAAGCTGGGGCAGATCGAGGCGACCTTGATCCCGTCGGGTGCCCATTCGGCATCTAGGCTTTCGGTGACAGCGCGCACGCCGAACTTGGTCGCGCAATAGACGCTCATGCCCGAATTGCCGTTCAATCCCGCTGCGCTGGCAATGTTGACCAGCGTCGATCCGGGCGCAGTTTTGACGAGATGCGGGTAGGCGGCTTGCGCGCCGTACAGCACGCCTTTGAGGTTGATATCGAGGCAACGGTCAATCTCGTCCGTTTCCATCTCCGCCAGTGCGCCGCCCGTGCCGATCCCGGCATTGTTGACCAGCGCATCTATGCGCCCGCCCGCAGCGGTAGAGAACGAATTGAGCGCAACGTCCCATCCGGCGCGGTCGCGCACGTCATGCTGGTGCGAGTATTTGAACCCGCCGGGAATCAGCGCCAGCGTTTCTTCCATCCCGTCTGCGTCGATATCGGAAATGCCGACGAACCAGCCCCGCTCCCCGAAATAGCGCGCGGTGGCGCGACCGATGCCCGATCCGCCGCCGGTGATGAAAATGGAGCGTTTGGGTGCTTCGCTCATGGGTTCCCCTCTCATGGATTGCAGTTTGCAACCTGATTAGGTGAGGCGGGCGGGCTTGTCATGCCTCATGAACTGAAATTGCGCGCCCCCGTGTGGCACAGGGGCGCGCATCGCATTCGTCTATTCGCTCAGTGCCTCTTCCAGCCCGGCGACAAACTCCTGCCCTTCGAGGATTTTCGCCGTGCTGTTCGCCACCGCATTGCCGATTGGTTCGCTGCGCCCGCCAAGGCAGGTCGCAAGGAAATTCTCGGTAATCGCGGTGTAGGCGATGTTGTTCACCGGCTTGGCAAAGCCGTGGCCTTCATCGGGATACAGAACATAGGTGACGGGGATGCCCGCCTCCTTCATCGCGGCAACGATCTGGTCGCTTTCCGATTGCTTGACGCGCGGATCGTTGGCGCCTTGCAGGATCAGCAATGGCTTTTCGATCTGGTCCGCCTTGTAAAGCGGGCTGGCGGCTTTCAGCATGGCCAGCCCTTCTTCGGTGTTGGGATTGCCCATGCGTTCGTGGAAAATCTTGACCAGTGGCGCCCAATAGGGCGGGATGGTCGAAAGCAGCGTTTCGAGGTTGGACGGGCCGACGATATCGACCCCGCAGGCGAATTTCTCTGGCGTAAAGGCAAGTCCCGCCAGCGTCGCATAGCCGCCATACGATCCGCCCATGATAGCCACCTTGTCTGCGCTGGTGATGCCTTCGCTGATCGCCCAGTCGGTCGCATCGATCAGATCGTCGTGCATCTTCAGCCCCCATTGCAGGTTGGCGGCGTTGAGGAAGTTCTTGCCGAACCCGGTGCTGCCCCGGAAATTGACCTGCAACACGGCATAGCCGCGATTGGCGAGCCACTGGACGCCGCTGGAAAAGCCGTATCCATCGCGCGCCCACGGGCCGCCATGCACCAGCAGCACCATCGGTACGGCAGCATCGGGCCGTCCATCGCCATCGCTGTCGCTGCCCGGCGGCAGGGTGAGGTAGGAAGGCAGGGTCAGCCCGTCGCGGCTGGTGATCTCTATCGGGTGCATCGGTTGCAGCGGCGCGCCCTCCAGTTCGGGCCGGGTGACATAGAACGGCGTCAGCGTTTGCGCGGTGCGATCATAGATGAAAGTTCGCGCGGGCGCGGTCAGCGGATCGTTCGCCACGATCCAGGTCGTATCGTCATCGGTGCGGCTGGAAATGCTGAATTCGCCCTCCAGCCGTTCCTCCAGCCAATCGAGCGAAGCCTTGATGCCGGGATCGGTCGCGACCCATTCGTTCTGCAGATAATTCACCGAGTAGGCCTGCACCTTGCCGGTTTTGGTGTCGCGCATGGTGCCGCTGATATCGGCCTTGTCATCTTGCGCAATCAGCGTCTTTTCGCCTGTCTTCGTGTCCTGCGCAAACAGGGCTGCGGTGTCGCGCCCGCGGCTGTCGGTCCAGTACAGCACCGATCCATCGGTGGTGTATCCGGCGGGCGATGTTGTGAGCGAATCTTCCATCGCGGTCGTCTCGAACGGCTCGGACGCAACTACGTTGTCGGTCATTTCGAAATAGTCGGTGCCGCCTTCCTCGTTCTGGCGAAAGGCCATGCGCAAGGTCAGCGTGTCATCCGCCATGAAGCCGGCATAACCGTCATTCTGATAGACCAGTTCGAGATCGCCCGAATTGATGTCGAGCAGGTGGACGTCATGGAACTGGGGATTGCGATTGTTGACGCTGATCAGCAGCTTGTCCCTGATCGTTTCGGACGCGCCGACAATCTCGACACGGGTGTTCTCGAACGGGGTGAGAGTGGTCTCCTCGCCGGTCGCCACGTCGATCTTGTAAAGCAGGAAATTCTCATCGCCGCCCTTGTCCTGAATATAGCCCACGCTTTTGCTGTCGGGCGACCAGAAATGGCTGCGGATCGGGCGGTCGGTTGCGCTGGTGACAGCCTTTGCCGCGTCCTGATTATCGCGCGGGGCGATCCAGATGTTGAGCACGCCGTCCTTGGGCGCGAGCCAGCTGAGCCACTTGCCATCCGGGCTCAATTGCCCCTGCGCTCTGGTCGGGTTGCCGAACAGCGCGTCGCGCGGGATCAGGGGGGCGGCTTGGGCGGTTGTGGTCATTGATACTCCGGAGGTTGTCTGTTTGTTGTGGCCGTCAGCAACGGCTGCGCTGGCAATGGTTAGCGCAGCCGCAGCGGCAGTGGCGGTCAGCAGGCGGGCGGTGAGTGATTTTGTAAACATGGGCGCGCGATCCTCTCCAATTCAAGCCGGGTCAGTCAGTGTGTTGCGCGGATAATACGCCCATTAACTATAGAGGCAAGAGGGATATTCTGGCCAAGAGGTGCCCGGAGCGAATGTTCTGCGATACCACCAAGGCGCCCGGTTCGCGTGACAATGGAAAAACTGCAATGCTGCGAGGCATCGCGGTGAGAAAAGCAATTTCAAGAGGTTGGTTTCAAGCAGCTCCCTGTTCACCACAGCCATAATGCAGCGCAGCTATGGAAGACGGGTGTCTGGGCCGGTCCAAACGGCGGCTGAATGGCTGAAAGTGGGTGGGGGGCGGAAGGTCAGCTTTGACTTCGCAAGGCGATCAATGCGGACGCAGTTTATCGGAGCGTCACATTGACAAGAAGAGTTCTTATGTGCCTAGTTCCCTCTGGGTCGCGCCGCAAATCCACGGGGGGAGGTTGATGAACGGCGCAAGCAGAGCACAGGTTCAGCCTGAACGAATTGAATTTGTTGATGCCCTGCGCGGCTTCGCTTTGTTCGGCTTGCTCATGGTGCATGCGGCTGAAGCATACGGTGTTGGGCTATCGCGATCGACCGACGATGCGTGGGGGCAGGCCGTTTTCTTTCTCTTCGGAAGCAAGGCCTTTGCGATATTTGCGCTGCTTTTCGGATTCAGCTTTGCAACGATCATGTCCAATCGGCGCGCCCGCGGCGTCGATTTCACCGGCCGTTTCGCATGGCGGCTTTTCCTCCTCATGGCGATCGGATTTGTTCACTCGCTGCTGTATTCCCCTGAGATACTCCGCTTACTCGCATTTCTTGGCCTTCTGCTTATCCCGCTGGACAGAGTTCGCAGTAACTACGCACTGATGGCGATTGCGGGCCTGTTCTTCCTTCAGATACCGCTGCTTATCCAGTGGATGCTGGCCAATTGGGGCAATGCCTTCGCCGCGTCAGAGCCCTATTTTGCCAACTCCTACCTATGGGATACCTTCAGGAACGGCAGCTTGGGAGAACTCATCGCTGCGAATGCGACAGAGGGCAACCTCGTCAAGTGGTCGATAAACTGGTCGTTTGGCAGGGTAAGCGAGATTGCCGGACTGTTTGCCGTTGGCGTTGTTATCCAGCGAACAGGTTTCTTCGCACGCATTGCGAAAGATCGCGGGATTGCATTGGCACTGGTTCTCATTGCCGGCACTATCTTCGCGATCCTCGAATTCATCGTGAAGCCGATGGTCCCCGGATCACCAGCAGGCGCCGAGTTTGCGATAGGACCCTTTACCGAGCGCGCAATCCTTTTCCAGTGGATAGGAATCAGCGGAATAGCAGCGCAAATCGGGCTTTTGGCGCTCTTGTGGAATTCGCCAGTGCAATGGCTCGTTGGCCTGTTCAAGGGGCCCGGCCGGATGACACTCACGCTTTATGTCGCGCATTCATTTGTCGCCGTTCCAATATTGTATCAGTTCGGGCTCGGAATGGCGGAGGTGTGGGACACGCAAACGAGAATCTTGCTTGCAATCGCCTTTTTCGGTTTGCAAATACTGTTCGCACATTGGTGGTATGCACGATACCGCTACGGACCGCTGGAATGGACTTGGCGCGCAGCAACCCTGAACGACTGGACTGTGCCGTTGCGCAAGAATGCTCAGCCAGCTTGATTAGTTTAGCTCTGCGACGCCTTCATCTCACGGAGGCAGTGCAAACTGCGTTCGCTTTCGGCAGTCAAAGTGGCGGGAGTTCATGGCCGACATTGGGTCGCAAGCCGAACGGCAACTTTCCTGCTGCGAATGTGAAAACCGGACATGATCCTCAAACCGGTTCGCTGCTTGCCGAGTAATAATGCCAGGTGAAGATCGCCATCGGACCGCGGTGGGGGGACCATTGTGCGCCCAGTTCGCGCGTTTTCTTCTCGCCGGGGCGCTCGTCCAGTTTCAGCAGACGCTTTACGCCCTCCTGCACCGCCAGATCGCCTGCAGGCCAGATGTCGGCGCGGCCCTCGGCAAACAGCAGATATATCTCCGCTGACCACCGCCCGATCCCCTTGATCTGCGTCAGCAGCGCGATGGCTTCCTCGTCATCGGCGGGCATGTTGTCGAAATCGACCGCGCCTGCCTCCACCAGTTCAGACAGCGACCGGGCATAGCCCTGTTTCTGGCGCGACAGTCCGCACGCGCGCAGGGTGTCGAAATCGCGTTCCAGCAGGCAGGCGGGGGTGAAATCCGCGCCCAGTTCCGCCTCCAGTTTGTTCCACATCGAAGCCGCCGCCGCGACGCTCACCTGCTGGCCGACGATTGTGCGCAGCAGAGTGTTGTACCCCCGGTCGCGCAGGCGCGGCTCCGGATAGCCGACACGTTCCAGCTGCGCTGCAATCCGCGCATCGGTTTGCGCCAGAGCATCAAGCCCGTGCCTGATCCGATCGCCCGTCAATCCCATCGGAACCTGCCGTTCATATGAAAGCTTTCCTTCCCAAATCGCCAGCGGGACGGATATTGCCATGCTCGCCGGAACCTCGTAGCAGCGCCCCTGTTTTACCGGAAGCGCGCTATCTTGCGCTCAACATTTCTTGACGAGGATAAACCGCCCATGCCCAGACTGATCGTTACCAATCGCGATGGTGAGACAAGCGAAATCGAAGTCGAAACTGGCCTCACCGTGATGGAAGCGATCCGCGACAACGGCTTTGACGAGCTGCTGGCGCTGTGCGGCGGATGCTGTTCGTGCGCGACCTGCCACGTCTATGTCGATCCGGCATTCATGGACAAGACCTCCGCCGTGAGCGAGGACGAGGATGACCTGCTGGAATCAAGCGATCACCGTCAGGAAAACTCGCGCCTGTCGTGCCAGGTGGCCTTCACCGCAGAGCTTGACGGCATGAAGGTGACTATCGCTCCTGAAGACTGATCGTGTGGGTGCTCGCATCCGCGAGCACTCATAGGTGCTGTTCCCTTCGGGGCATCTGCGGGCGCGCATTTGCGCTTGCGGCTGCTGCGCAGCCGGTGATGAAAAGGCGAGATACTGCCTGACAAAGCCCTTATGCGTTGCCGCGTCTGGCCAAAGCACCTAAATCGCGGCCCATGAACATTACCAAACCACTTGGCGATACGCTTTCCCTGATCGGCAATACCCCGCTGGTGCGGCTGGCCGGGCCAAGCGCGGTTGCGGGCTGCGATATCTGGGGCAAGTGCGAATTCGCCAATCCCGGCTCCAGCGTGAAAGGACCGCGCGGCGCTGTACATGATCCGCGATGCAGAGGCGCGCGGCGAATTGCAGCCCGGCGGCACCGTGATCGAGGGGACGGCGGGCAACACCGGCATCGGCATAGCGCTGGTCGCCAATGCGCTGGGTTACAAGACCATCATCGTCATGCCCGACAACCAGTCGCGCGAGAAGATGGACACGCTGCGCGCGCTGGGCGCACAACTGGTGCTGGTCCCGCCCACGAAATATTCCGACCCTGCGCATTTTCAGCACGTTTCGCGCCGGATGGCAGAGGAAACCGAAGGCGCGGTTTGGGCCGGCCAGTTCGACAATGTCGCCAATCGCCGCGCGCATATCGAGGGCACGGCGCGCGAATTGTGGGAACAGACCGACGGCACCATCACCGGCTTCACCTGCGCGGCGGGCACGGGTGGGACGATTGCGGGCGTGGGGCTGGGCCTCAAGGAAAAGAACCCCGATATCCGTATCGCGCTGACCGATCCGCACGGCGCGGCGCTGTACAATTACTACGCCCACGGAGAGTTGAAGGCCGAGGGGTCTTCGGTCGCAGAGGGGATCGGGCAGGGCCGCATCACCGCCAACCTTGAGGGCGCGGCGATCGACACGCAATTCCGCATTTCTGACGAGGAAGGACTGGAATGGGTCCGCCGCCTGCTGCGCGAGGAGGGGCTGTGCCTTGGCCTTTCGTCCGGCATCAATGTGGCGGGCGCAGTTGCGCTGGGTCAGCAATTGGTGGCAGAAGGGCAGGCCAATCCGCAAGTCGCAACGATCCTGTGCGACACCGGTTTTCGCTATCTCTCCACGCTCTACAACGCCGAATGGCTGGCGGCAAAAGGGCTTCCGGTGTTCGATTGGCTGGAACAGTCGGATCAGGCCTGATAGGCTGACGCAATGGCAGCGCGCGATCTATTCGAACGTTTGGGTGACAGGGTACCCAAAGTTCCCAAAGTTCCCGGAGCATGGCAGCGTTCGGGCACCAGCACCGATCACCAACCAAAACCGCAGGACATTGCGCGCATTGCCGCGCCACTGGGCGGGACGCGCACAGAGGCAGTGCAGCGACTGCAGGTCGGGATAACCGGCGTGTTTGCGATGATCCTGCTGGTCGGGCTTGCCGATGCAATTGGCGGTCAGGCGAGCAAGGCCGAGCAGAACGCGGTTCCCGACGCCGCTCCCACGACAGAGCCGACCGCCCTGCCATCGCAAAGCGATCCCCTGGCCGACGCGGGCGTCGTGCCCGATATTCCCCCCGACCCTGAAGATACCGCGCCCGCACCGCCTGCATCCGATGCGGCGGCGCAAAGGTCAGTTACGCTACCGGACACCCCCAAAACCCGGACCGGAACGCGGCGGAATGACGATTAGACCTGTGGCTCGTGCGGTGGCTCTGCTTGCGACGCTGCTGCTGGCGGGATGCGGAGCCGAACCTGCCGGATCAGCCGATACCGCTGCGGCACCACCCGAACCCGCGCAAAACGCCTCCCTCGGGCTGATGACCAGCCTGCCGCTATATTGGCCCGTCGACGCGGACTTTGCGCAGATTGCATCGGGTGAGGCCATGCCGCCGTGGGGCCGCACGGTGATGGAGCAGCGCTTTACCCTGACCCCGCTCGATACGCTGTCCGCAATCGCGCCGCTGACAAGCGACGGTGTCGAGACCGATCCGCTGGACGGGCTTACGCGGCTCGCGGTTATCCAGCCACGTGGGTTGTCGCCTGCGGATAATGTCGCGCTGGATGAATGGGTGCGCGAAGGCGGGCAATTGCTGCTGGTGCTCGATCCGGTGCTAACCGGCGATTATGATCTGGCGCTGGGCGATCCGCGCCGCCCGACCGACAGCGCGCTGATCCCGCCGGTGGTCAGCCGTTGGGGGATCGAGGTCAGCTATGACGAGGCGCAACCGGATGCCCCGCGCACAACTGATATGGGGTCTGGCGAGATCCCCGTCCTGCTGGCGGGAGAGGTTGGATCAAGCGGGCCGTTCTGCGCCGAGGGCACGCCCAAACCGATCATCAAATGCACCATTGGCAA
Organism: uncultured Alphaproteobacteria bacterium; assembly: GCA_963838365.1. Taxonomy (GTDB): domain Bacteria; phylum Pseudomonadota; class Alphaproteobacteria; order Sphingomonadales; family Sphingomonadaceae; genus Erythrobacter. Next base: position 268,354 of record CAWIQR010000011.1, on the reverse strand, counting down.
GGGCACCGTCACTTTGCTGGCCGATGCCGCCGTGTTCGAACATCGCGAACTGGCGGGCGAGGGCGGCGCGGCGATCCTTGCGCTCATGCGCTTTGCTTTTGGCGACAGTCAGGCGCGATAGGCAGGCAGATCAGCGCGTCGGGGAAGGCGCGGGAACGCTGGATCAGATTGCCACGAAAGGAATCGCCGAGCCGGGACTCGCACGGAATTTCGACCTGTTGAGAGGCGTTTACGACACATTCTTGCGGCACAAACGAGAACACAGCGGCCATAAGGCAAAAATGATCCTTAAGAAAAGTTAACCAAAACATACCTTTACCGCTTCTTCCCCAAAAATCCCTAAATTTGACCTAGAAACCCCGATGGTTCCCCGATATCACCGGGGCAGCATCAATCTTGCCTGCCTGTCCCGCGTCATCGTTTCGATTGACGCGCTGCCCGCGCTTACTCGCGCGGGTGGTGGCGGGAAAGCTGTGCCAGCGGGCCGCAATCAACTTGCACCGGCCCTGGCACAGGCAGGATTGATCGCCGGATCGTCCGCAGGGGGCCGATCCGTGGTTTAGGGAAGGGGATCGGCTGAGGTGTCGGCGTTTGGAGGATATAGCGGTCAAGCCTTTTCGCCTGCTGGCGACAAGGGCCGCTTTGTCTTGCCGCCACTGTTCCGCAAGGCCGTGAAGGAAAGCGGGGCAGGCTCGCGCATCCTGTGCCTTGCCAAGCATGAACGCTGGGATTGCCTCATCGGATTTGGCCTGTCGCGCAAGGATGAACTGGGCGCACAGCTCGAAAAGGAAGAAGAGCGCGCGATGCGGCTGGGCCGCGATTTCGACTGGGACGAACGATCCTCGCAATTGTTCGGCTTTGTCGAAGTGCCGTTCGATGACAGCGGGCGTTTTATCATGCCCGAATATTTGCGCGATCTCGCGGACATTCAGGACGGCCTGTATTTTCAGGGCGCCGGACGCTTTTTCTCGATCTGGAATCCGGCGCAGCTGGCGAATATGGGCGATGGCTGGGACAGCGCCAAAGCCGCTTGCGCCAGCCTGATTGCCGAAGCCGAAGCCAAGGGCAAGGCAAAGGGAGGCGCAGCATGAACGCGCCCCACATCCCCGTCCTGCTCGATGAGGTGGTTGCCGCGATCCGGCCCGCGCCGGGCATGAGCGTGGTCGATGCGACGTTTGGCGCGGGCGGATATTCGCGCGCGCTGCTGGATTGCGGCGCGCGGGTTTACGCGTTCGACCGCGATCCCGATGCGGTGCGCGATGCCGCTGCGATGATTGCCGAATATAATGGGCTGCTCTCGCTCCACCCGCACCGCTTTTCCGCAATGCGCGAGGAGATGGAGCGGCTGGGCGTGCCTCAGGTCGATGCGGTGGTGATGGATATCGGCGTGTCCTCGATGCAGCTGGACCAAGGCGCGCGCGGCTTTGCTTTCTCGCAGGACGGTCCGCTTGACATGCGTATGAGCCAGGCGGGCGAGAGCGCGGCGGACTTCCTCAACACCGCAGATGAAGCCGCGATTGCCGACGTGCTGTATCAATATGGCGAGGAACGCCAGTCGCGCCGGGTCGCGCGCGCGATCGTCGCCGCGCGCCCGCTGGAGACGACCGGCGATCTAGCCCGCGTGGTGCGCCGCGCGCTGGGATACCGCCCGCATGACAAGAAAGATCCCGCAACCCGCAGCTTTCAGGCGGTGCGCATCCACGTGAACGATGAACTGGGCGAATTGCGCGCAGGCCTGATCGCAGCGCAGGCATTGCTGCGCGAGGGCGGGGTGCTGGCGGTGGTCAGTTTTCACAGCCTTGAGGATCGCATCGTCAAACGCTTCCTGCGCGAGACGTCGGGCGCGGGGCGCACCGTATCGCGTCACTTGCCCGGCGAGATTGATGGGCCCGACCCGACATTCACGAAGGTTTCCAAGGCGATCCGCCCCACCGACGCCGAGATTGATCGCAACCCGCGCAGCCGGTCATCGGTGCTGCGATACGCCGTGCGCACAGCTGCACCCGCCGACGCCACCCGCTCGCCAAGGACAATGTGATGACGATGACAGGATCACGCCGACGCCAGATCGGCTGGAGTGCAGTGCTGGCCGTTTGCATCACCGCATTCGTGGTGTTCAGCGTCACCGTTCACGCGGTGCGCAACGAAGTGGTGCTGGCCGACCGCGAAATCGTGCGGCTGAAGATCAAGCAGCAGCGGCTGGAAACCGAATTTCAGGCGCGCGCCAACCAGCATCAGCTGGCTCACTGGAACCGGGTTGATCTGGGTTACGAGGCGCCGCGCGCGGACCAGTATCTGGAAAACCGCCGCGATATTGCTGCCCTCGGCCAGCCGGTCGGCCCCGGCGCGCCGTCCCCGATCCGGGTGGCACGTGGCGAGGCCGCATTTGCGGTCGCGGGCGATGCTGCAAACCGCGCTCGCCGTGAAATGATTTCTCCGGTTTCGGGCGCGCCGGTCACGCTGGCAGCCGCCAACACCGATGAAGTCCCCGGCACCGTCTTTGCCGAGGCGTTCGGCGATATCCTGATCGAGGCATCCCCGATCCGGCAGGCCAAGGCGCAGACCGGAACCGGCCCGCGTCGCTTCGCCTCCGAGGACGCGGAATGAGCGCCAGCGCACGGGTTGCCGGTGCGGCCCAGCCGGGCCTGTTCGACCGGTTGCCCGATCTCTCCGGCAAAGGCGGTACGGACCGCAAATCCGCGGCAGTGACCGCCAACCGCCCGGCAGGGCTCCCGAACCCGTTTGTGCAAGCCACCGATACCGGCATAAAGGTGCCGCTTCGCCCGCAGTCGGCCCGCGTCAATTTGATGGAAGTGCGCCTGCGCCTGCTGCTTTGCGCGCAGAAACGCATCGTGTGGCTTGTCCTGATCTTTTCCGCGCTGGCGCTGGTGGCGATGGTGCAGATTGCATGGTTCGGGATTGAGGGGCGCGGCCCTGCGCGCGGGCCGGTCTCTGCCGATCTGCTGCCCCCGCGCGGCGAGATTACCGATCGCAACGGTGCGCCGCTCGCGCTGGGATATCCTGCCCTATCGCTGTATTTCTACCCGGAGGCCATGGGCGGCGACGGTGGCTCTCCGCTGGTGCGTTCCCCGCAAGAGGTCGCGCGTGACCTCAAGGCGATTTTCCCCGATCTGAACGAGGCGAAGACCGCGCGCCTGCTGGCCAAGGGTCAGCCGACATTCCTGCGCCGCCGCGTCCTGCCCGAAGACGCGAACAAGGTCTGGAGCCTTGGCGAACCGGCGGTGCAGACACCTGAATTTCCCGATCGCCACTATCCGCAGGGCAAACTGGCGGCGCATGTGCTTGGCCGCGTGATCGAGGATGATCGCGGCGTCAGTGTGGGCGCGTTCGGGATGGAACAGACGCTGAATGCGCGGCTTAGCGACGAGACGCTGCGCGCGCAGCCGGTCGCCCTGTCCATCGACGTGCGGGTGCAGGGCGCGCTTGAGGATGAAATGGGCCGCGGCATGAAGGCAGCACAGGCCAACGGCGCGGCAGGCATCGTGCTTGATGTGGATACGGGCGAGGTGCTGGCGATGGCATCAATGCCCGATTTCGACCCGAACCGGATCTCTCCCAAGGACAAGGACAACACCAACAACCGCGCCACCTATGTCACCGGCGAACTGGGATCAGTGTTCAAGCCGCTGACCGTTGCGGCAGCGCTGGATGCGGGCGTGGTCAACGATCTGTCGAAAAGCTGGGACGCCAGCCCGGTCAAGGTTGCCAATCGCAGCTTCAAGGATTTCGAGGAGAAGGGTTCGCGCCTCAACATTCCGCAGACGCTGGCCTATTCCTCCAACACGGTGACCATGCGCGTTGCCGATGCGCTGGGCGGCGAACAACTGCGCCGGGTGATGCTGGAACTGGGCATGGACCACGCGCCTGAGATTGAATTGCAGGCCCGTGGGAAGCCGTATTGGCCGCGTGGCAAGTGGTCCAAACTGACCACGATGACGGTGGGTTACGGCCATGGTCTTTCGGTGACGCCGATGCACCTGGCCAACGCCTATGCCGCGATGGTGAATGGCGGGATTTTCCGTCAGGCAACGCTGCTGAAAGCCGAGCCGGGCAAGATCAATCCGGGCAAGCGGGTGTTCAAGGCTTCGACCTCGCACCGGATGCGCCAATTGCTGCGCATGGTCGCGATTTACGGCACCGGCAGAAAAGCGGATGCCGATGGTTTCCGTGTCGGCGGAAAGACGGGTTCGGCGGAAAAGCTGGTCAATGGCCGCTATGCAAAGAGCAAGCTGATCACCACCTTTGCGTCCGCTTTTCCGATGGACCGCCCGCGTTATGTGGTGGTGGTGACGCTGGATGAGCCGAAGATCACCCACGCCATTCCGGGGCGCACGGCAGCCTATAACGCCGCGCCGATTGTCGGCAATCTGATCCGCCGCGCAGGCCCGATGCTGGGCGTGCGGCCGGACAACACGCGCGACGTCGACATCAGCGATCTGCGTTATCTGGTGGAGGGCAAAAAGTGAAGCTGGGGGCGCTGGCAGAGCGGATCGGGATAGAGCTGACAGCCGGCGCAGATGCTCAGGTGACAGGCTTTGCCATTGACCATCGCAAGGTTGCGCCGGGCACCGTATTCGGCGCGTTTCGCGGCGCGACCTTCAATGCCGAGGATTTCATCCCCGCCGCCATCGAAGCGGGCGCAGTCGCAATTGTCGCTCGGGCTGAGGCGACAATAGAGGGCGCTGTGCATATCGTCAGCGAGGAACCCCGGCAGGTGTTCGCGCAACTGGCTGCAGGCTTTTTTTCACCGGTGCCCAAAACCATCGTTGCAATCACGGGGACCAACGGCAAGACATCCTGCGCAGAGATGACCCGCCAGATCTGGCGCATGTGCGGGGAGCGCGCGGCCAGCATCGGGACGCTCGGTGTGACGACGCCCGATGGCAGCGTATCGACCGGGTTGACCACTCCCGATATTGTCACATTCCTCAGCAACATGAGCGGGCTCGCGCGCGAGGGCGTGACCCATGTTGCCTATGAGGCGTCCAGCCACGGCCTCTCGCAATATCGTAACGAAGGCCTGCGCGTCACCGCCGCAGCCTTTACCAATTTCAGCCGCGACCACCTCGATTACCACGGCACGATGGAGGCCTATTTCGAGGCCAAGATGCGGCTGTTCGATGAAGTGCTGGAGCCGGGCGCGGTCGCAGTCATCCATGTGGGCGCGCAGCCGGGCGACTGGAGTGCAAGGGCTATCGAGCGCGCCAAGGCTCGCGGACTGATTGTGCGCACGGTTGGAGAAGGCGGTGATTTCCTCTGCCTCGCCGCGCGCGAAGCGGGGCAACTGGGCCAGACATTGACTATCCAATACGAGGGCGAGGACACGCCACGCACGATCAAACTGCCGCTGATCGGTGAATATCAGGCGGCAAATGCTCTGGTCGCAGGCGCTCTGGCACTATCGACCGGATCACCGGCATCGCAGGTGTTCGACGCGATGGCGCGGCTGCAACCGGTGCGCGGCCGGCTGGAGCGCGCGTGCCTTACTCCCGCCGGAGCGCCGGTCTATATCGACTATGCCCACACGCCCGATGCGCTGGAAGCCGCCATTGCCGCGCTGCGCCCGCATGTCGAGGCTGCAAAAGCGGGCAAGCTGATTGCTGTGTTCGGCGCGGGCGGGGATCGCGATACGGGCAAACGCCCGGCCATGGGCGAAGTCGCCGCGCGCGCGGCCGAAGCGATCATCGTCACCGATGACAATCCGCGCGGGGAGGAGCCGGGCGCGATCCGCGCAGCAATTCTGCGCGGCGCGAGCGCTGTCAGCGGCGCAGATGTGCGCGAAGTCGCTGACCGGCGCGCTGCCATCAGTGCAGCGATTGGCGCGGCGGGCGCAAACGACATTATCCTCATCGCCGGTAAGGGCCATGAGCAGGGACAGATAATCGGGTCAGGGGAAAACATGCAGGTCTTGCCGTTCGACGATGTGGAGGTCGCCCGCGAATGCGCCGCAGCTTTGGCCAAAGGGCGCAGGTCAATGAGTGCGTCGGCAGCCCTAGAACCATCCTTTGCTGCGCAGCTGGCCAAAGGCTGCGCGCGATACCCTGCCTCTGGCGCTGTGGGATGCGCAGGCGATTGCGGCGGCCACCGGCGGCACTGCGAGCGAGGCGTTTCAGGCCTCCGGCGTCGAGATGGACAGCCGCGATGTGCGCCCCGGCGATCTGTTTGTCGCGCTGAAGGGGGAGGCGATGGACGGCCACCGCTTCCTCGCCATGGCGTTTGAAAAAGGCGCGGTCGCAGCAATTGTCGACCGGCCTGTCGATTACCCGCATGTGCTGGTCGCAGACACCACCGCCGCGCTCCACGCGCTTGCCCATGCGGCGCGCGACCGCGGCACGGCAAAGCGGATTGCAGTAACCGGGTCGGTCGGCAAAACTGGCGTGAAGGAAGCGATCTTCGCCGCGCTTGACCGGTCCAGCCGGGGCGGGGCGCATCGTAGCGTGCGGTCCTATAACAACCATGTCGGCGTACCGCTCAGCCTGTCGCGCCTGCCAGCGCGCGCGCGCTTCGCCGTGTTCGAGATGGGGATGAACCACGCAGGCGAAATCGCCCCGCTGGCAGCGCATGTGCGCCCGCATGTCGCCGTCATCACGACCATCGCACCCGCTCATATCGAAAACCTCGGCTCGATCGAGGCGATTGCCGATGAAAAGGCGCAGATCTTTACCGGCCTGCTGCCCGGCGGCACCGCGATCATCCCGGCGGACAGCGAACACACGCCGCGCCTGATCGATCATGCGCGCAAGCTGGGCGTCACCACCGTCACCTTCGGGCGCAGTGCCAATGCCGATGTCCGACTGCTGGATGCGATCCCCAACGCCAATGGCGGATCGCTCGTCACCGCAGACATGGGCGATCAGCGCGTATGCTACACCGTGGCCGAACCGGGCGAGCACTGGATCGCCAACTCCCTGTGCGTCATGGCGGCGGTGCGCGCGGCGGGCGGCGATCTGGCGAGCGCGGGGCTGGCGCTGGCGGAAATGGGCGGATTGAAGGGGCGCGGCGCCCGCTTTCAGGTGCCCGCCGCTGGCGGGATCGATGGCGGCAAGGCGCTGCTGATCGATGAAAGCTATAACGCCAACCCGGCATCGATGCGCGCCACCCTGCGCAGCCTTGGCCAGACACCTGCGCTGCGCCGCATTGCAGTGCTAGGCGCGATGAAGGAACTGGGTGATTTCTCGGACAAATTCCACGCCGCGCTGGTCGATCCGCTGGTCGAGGCGCGCGTCGATCACGTCATTCTGGTGGGCGAGGAAATGCGCGCGCTTGAGGCCGAATTGGGGAAAGCGGGCAACGATCCGCTTGGCAAGCACCCCAGCTTCGCCCATTGCAAAGGGCCTGACGAAGCTATCGCGGCGCTTTCCGATTATCCCCTGACCCATGGCGATGCGGTGCTGGTGAAGGGGTCCAACTCGGTCGGCCTCGGAAAGCTTGTGACACACTTTACAAGCGCGCCGGAGTGATGCGCGCGAGGGATACCTGATGCTTTACCTTCTCGCGGAATGGCTGGAATTCGAAGGTATCTTCAACCTGGTACGATACCAGACGTTCCGCAGCGGGGCGACGCTGCTTACCGCGCTGCTTATCGGGCTGATTATCGGCCCGCGCTTCATCAACCTGTTGCGCGTGCGGCAGGGGAAAGGGCAGCCAATCCGCGAGGACGGACCGCAAACGCATCTGGCCAAGGTCGGCACACCCACGATGGGCGGGCTGATGATCCTTATCGCGATGACGCTGTCGCTGCTGATCTGGATGGACCTGCGCAATCCATTTGTGTGGGCGTGCCTTGCCGTGACCATGGGGTTTGGCGTTATCGGTTTCCTTGACGATTACGACAAGGTCACGAAGAATTCGCATAAAGGCGTATCGGGCAAGGTGCGGCTTGGTCTGGAATTCGCAGTGGCGGGCGTGGCGAGCTATATCATCGTCAGCCAGATCAACACGAACCTCTACATTCCATTCTTCTCCGACGTTTCGATCCCGCTGGGGCCGGCCTATTACGTGTTTGCCGCCGTGGTGATGGTGGGCGCGGGCAATGCGGTAAACCTGACAGACGGGCTGGACGGCCTCGCGATCATGCCGGTGATCATCGCCAGCGGCACGTTTGCGATCATCGCTTATCTGGTCGGACGCGCGGATTTCAGTGAATATCTGGGCATTCCGCATGTGCCGGGGGCGGGCGAACTGGCGATATTCTGCGCAGCGATCATGGGCGGGGGGCTCGCGTTCCTCTGGTTCAACGCGCCCCCTGCGGCGGTGTTCATGGGTGATACCGGCAGCCTTGCCCTTGGCGGAGCATTGGGCGCAATTGCAGTCGCATCGCATCATGAGGTGGTGCTGGCGATTGTCGGCGGCCTGTTCGTGTTCGAGGCATTGTCCGTCATCATCCAGGTTGTGTGGTTCAAGCGGACGGGCAGGCGCGTATTCCGCATGGCGCCGATCCACCATCATTTCGAACAGCTTGGCTGGAGCGAGACGAAGGTGGTGATCCGGTTCTGGATCATTGCCATTGTCCTGGCGCTGGCCGGATTGGCGACGCTGAAACTGCGATGATCACTTCGCCTGCCTTTGCCGCGAAACGCTATGCCGTACTGGGCCTTGCCCGGTCGGGTGCGGCTGCGGCTGAGGCACTGCTGGCAAGCGGGGCGAACATCACCGTGTGGGATCGGCAGGATATTGCACGCGAACCGTTCGAGGGGCGGTGCGACATTGCCGATCCGCTGGCGATGAACCTTACCGGGTTCGATGGCGTGATCGTGTCCCCCGGAGTGCCGCTGAACACCCATCCGATTGCGGCCCATGCCGCGGCGTTCGGCGTGCCGATCATCGGCGATATAGAGCTGTTCGCGCAGGCCCGCGCCGATCTGCCGCCGCACAAGGTCGTGGGCATTACCGGCACCAACGGCAAGAGCACGACCACCGCGCTGGTTCACCACATCCTGCAGTCGGCGGGCGTGCCCAGCCTGATGGGCGGCAATATCGGTGAACCGATCATGGCGCAGCAGCCGCTTGCCGCAGGCGGTGTTTATGTGCTGGAATTGTCGAGCTTCCAGATCGACCTCACCTTCTCGCTCGATTGCGAAGTGGCGGTATTGCTGAACATCACTCCCGACCATCTGGACCGATACGAGAGTTTCGAGGCCTATGCTGCATCAAAGCGCCGACTGTTCGAAATGCAGGGCGTCGGACACGCGGCCGAGTTTGGCAAGAGCGTCGCCATCCTCAAAGAACTTTACCAAAGCGGCGAACAAGATGCCTGGCCCGCTTTACAAGGGCCGCACAATCTCCAGAACGCGGACGCTGCGATCAACACCTGCAAAGTTCTGGGCCTGTCGGATCTCGACATAGAAGGCGGGCTGCGCACCTATTCCGGCCTTCCGCATCGTATGGAGTGCATCGCCACTCAAGGCGGTGTTCATTTCTTCAACGACAGCAAGGCCACCAACACTGATAGCACCGCCCCGGCGCTCGCCGCGTTTCCGCGTGAGCACGGTAAACCGCGCATTCACTGGATCGTCGGCGGTCTGCCAAAGGAAGACGGGTTGGGCGCTTGCGAAGCGTATCTGGATAACGTTGCCGCCGCCTATACCGTGGGCGAGGCGGGGCCGCGCTTTGCCGAATTGCTGAAAGACCGCGTGCCACGCGTGGAGCGATCCGAGCTCATTTCCGAAGCGGTCCGCCGCGCATGGGAGACAGCGCAGCCGGGCGATGTCGTCCTGCTGTCGCCCGCCTGTGCCAGTTACGATCAGTTTCGCGATTACGAAAAGCGGGGCGAACATTTCCGCCAACTGGTCGGCATTCTTGGCTCCGATGAAGGCGATGCACGATGAACTCCCTGCGATCGTCCGGCCTGCGCGCATCTGCCAGCGCCGCTTCGCCTGCCACATCGCCCGCGGCCTATCACGCGCCGGTGCCGCTGCGGCGCGGCTGGCGGGCAAAGGTGCGCGTGTGGTGGGGCGAGGTGGACCGCGTGCTGCTGGTCCTGATCCTGCTGTTGATGGGCGCAGGGATTGCCGCTGTGCTGGCCGCATCGCCCGCCAGCGCCGATCAATTGTCGACCGCCAACGAAACCGTCGATCCGTTCCGCTTCTTCAAACGCCATATGTTCTTTTTGCTGACCGGATTTGCCGGAATGATCGCGGTCTCGCTGGTCAGCCGCGATGAAGCGCGGCGGCTGGGCATCAGGGTGGCGGTAATCATGTTTGTGCTGCTGATGCTGGTGCCGATCATCGGTGTCGAGAAAAACGGCGCGGTGCGCTGGATCAATCTGGGGATGAGCCTGCAGCCGAGCGAATTTCTCAAACCCGGCTTTGCCGTGGCGCTGGCGTGGATTTTCAGCTGGCGCGCGCGCGATCCCAATTTGCCGGTGATGTGGCTGGCCAGCGGGATCACGCTGGCGGTCGGCGCGCTGCTGATGATGCAGCCAAATCTGGGCGAAACCATGTTGTTCGTCGGCACGTTCTGCGTGCTGATTTTCCTGTCGGGCATCGCGATGCAGCGCGTCGCCATGCTGGCCGGTGTGGGCGCGGCGGGATTTGCGATCATGTATCTGACTTATGAAAACGGTCGCAACCGGATCGACGCGTTCCTCAGCGGCGGGACCGCATTCGATCAGGTCGATCTGGCTAATCGCACGCTTGGTCAATGGCGGGTGGACCGGCAGCGGGCTGTGGCTGGGAACACGCAAATACAACCTGCCAGAGGCGCACACCGATTACATCTTCTCCGTCATCGGAGAAGAGGGCGGGCTGATCGCCTGCGCCATCATCGTGATCCTGTATCTGGCGATTATCGCGCGGGTGCTGATCCGGCTGGCGAACGAGGATAACCTGTTCGCGCTGCTTGCCGGGACGGGCCTGATCGCGCAATTCGGGGGACAAGCCTTCCTCAATATGGCGGTGAACCTTAAACTTGCGCCCGCCAAGGGTACAACCTTGCCTTTGATCAGTTATGGGGGATCATCCATGTGGGCGATCTGTCTGACGCTCGGACTGCTGCTGGCGATCACGCGGCGCAATCCGTTTCTCGAACGCGAACTGCCCGGATTGAAGAACCCGTTTGAGCGCAAGGAGAGCGCGGCATGAACAGCCAGACGACACCAGGACTGGCCCAGCACCTTGCCAAGGGCGCAAGCCGTCATTTCGTGCTGGCGGCAGGGGGCACGGGTGGACACCTGATCCCGGCATTTGCGCTGGCGACCGAACTGCAGGCGCGCGGGCATCACGTGGCGCTGATCACCGATGAACGTGGGGCAAACATTCCGGGAAAGCCCGATGGCCTTACCGCGCATGTCCTGCCCGCTGGCCGCTTCGGCAAGAACCCGCTGAAATGGCCCGCCGGGATCGGCGCAGTGCTGGAAGGGCGGCAGATGGCGCTGCGGCTGTTCGAAACGTTCGAGCCGAGCGCGGTCGTCGGCTTTGGCGGCTATCCCGCTCTGCCCGCCCTGCTGGGCGCGCTGGCGGTGGACATCCCCAGCGTCATTCACGAACAGAACGCGGTGCTGGGCCGGGTCAACCGTCTGCTGGCGGGTCGGGTCGATGCCATCGCAACCTCCTATCCCGCGGTCGATCGGCTGAAATCGAAACACGCGACAAAAGTGCATCTGATCGGCAATCCGGTGCGCGAGGATGTGCTGGCGTTGCGCGATCAGGATTTTCCGGCGCTGACCGCTGACAGCCTGCTGCGCGTGCTGGTCACTGGCGGATCGCAGGGCGCGCGCATCCTTTCCGAAGTGGTGCCCGATGGCCTTGCCATGCTGCCGCCGCCCTTGCGCAGCCGGTTGCAGGTGACACAGCAATGCCGCCCCGAAGACCTGGACAACGTCCGAGAACGCTATGCCGAGCACAACATTCCCGCCGAACTGGGCACCTATTTCGAGGACATGCATGAACGGCTGGCCGATGCTCATCTGTTCATCGGACGCGCGGGCGCATCGACTATTGCGGAACTGACCGCCGTGGGCCGCCCAGCGATCCTGATCCCGCTGCCCATCGCGACCGACGATCACCAGGCCGCCAACACGCGCGAAATGGCGAAGGCGGGCGGCGCGCGCATGATCCGGCAGGACAATTTTAGTCCCAAGGAGCTGGCCAAGCAGATACAGGCTCTCGCATTGAAGCCCGAAACGCTTGCCAACGCGGCCCACGGCGCGTGGAATTGCGGACGGCCCGACGCGGCAAGGGATCTCGCCGATCTGGTCGAAAGCCTTGGCGGGGTGGATCTGATGGACGTGATCCGCGTGGGAGAGGCTGCGCCGCGCGCGGCGCAGACCGCCACCAAACCGCAGGCAGCTACGCGTGACGTGGCAGAGGATGCCCCTCTAAAATGAAGGGCGTTGGCACAGATATCGGAATAATCCACTTTGTCGGCATTGGCGGGATCGGCATGTCCGGCATCGCCGAGGTGATGCGCAACCTTGGCTACACAGTGCAGGGGTCCGACATTTCCGATGGCCCCAGCGTGGAGCGTCTGCGCGCACGCGGCATTGCCGTGCATATCGGCCATGCCAAGGAGAACGTCGAAGGGGTCGCAGTCGTCGTTACCTCAACCGCTGTGCGTCGCACCAATCCCGAAGTTGCCGCCGCATTGGAAGCGCGCATCCCCGTGGTCCGCCGTGCAGAGATGCTGGCCGAACTGATGCGCCTCAAATCGACGGTCGCGGTCGCGGGCACGCATGGCAAGACCACCACCACCAGCATGATCGCCAGCCTGCTCGATTGCGGACACATCGACCCGACGGTCATCAATGGCGGGATCATCGAACAATACGGTTCCAACGCGCGGCTGGGTGACAGCGACTGGATGGTCGTGGAAGCGGACGAGAGTGACGGCAGTTTCCTGCGGCTCGACGGGACAATTGCGGTCGTTACCAATATCGATCCCGAACACCTCGATCATTACGGCGATTTTGACGGGGTGCGGCGCGCGTTCCTTGAATTCATTCACAACGTGCCGTTCTATGGTGCGGCGATCCTGTGCGTCGATCACCCGGAAGTGCAGGCAATCATCGGTGCGGTGCGCGATCGCAAGGTTGTGACTTATGGCTTCTCGCTTCAGGCGGACATTTGCGGGGTCAACATCCGGCCAAGCGACGGCGGCAACACCTTCGATGTGATGGTGCGCCAGCGCGGGGAAGAGGACCGCCGGATCGAGGGCGTGCACCTGCCCATGCCGGGTCGTCACAACGTCCAGAACGCGCTCGCCGCAATTGCGGTCGCCATCGAAATGGGCTGCCCGGACGAAGTCATCCGCCAAGGGTTCGCGAGTTTCAGCGGGGTGCGCCGCCGTTTTACCAAGGTCGGCACTATTGCGCTGGGCAACGCGCAGGGTGGCGGCGTGGTGACGGTGATCGACGATTACGCCCACCACCCGGTCGAGATCCGCGCCGTACTGAGCGCCGCGCGCGAAGCGGTGAGCGGCGGAGAGGGCAAAGTGATTGCGGTCGCGCAGCCGCACAGATACTCACGGCTCAATGATCTGATGGACGATTTCCAGACCTGCTTCAACGATGCCGACATGGTCTATGTCACCCCGGTTTACGAAGCGGGCGAGGCACCGATCCCCGGCGTTGACAGCGCGGCGCTGGTTGCCGGGATGAAGTCGCGCGGGCACCGCTCTGCGCAAATGACCGAGGATCGGGATGCGCTTGCGCATTCGCTTTCGGAAGTCATTGCGGCCGGCGATTATGTCGTATGCCTTGGCGCAGGCGACATCACCCGCTGGGCCGCGGATCTGGCCAGCGCTGTCGAAGCGGTAAAAGTGGGTGGACGCGCGGCATGATGCAGGCGCCGGTATATCGCACCCCGCAACTGGGCGAAAGCAACCTTCGCGATACGGGCGCGGCACCAACCTGCGCGGTCGAGGGCGCGGTTGCCGCACCCGTGCCGCTGTCCGGCATTCGCGGCAGCGTGGCCAATCAGGCGTCGCTGGCAAAGCTCGTCTGGTTCAAGACCGGCGGCAATGCGGACTGGCTGTTTGAGCCTGCCGACCTCGATGATCTGAAATTGTTCATGGAGCGTATGGACGCCAGCCTGCCAATCATGGCGCTGGGGCTGGGGTCGAACCTCATCATCCGCGATGGCGGCGTGCCGGGCGTGGTCGTGCGATTGGGCAAACCGTTCGCACAGGCTGAAGCAACCGGGGAGAACGTGCTGACCTGCGGCGGCGGGGCGAGCGGCATTCTGGTTGCCTCCACCGCGCGCGATGCAGGGATTGCGGGGCTGGAGTTCCTGCGCGGTATCCCCGGCACGGTCGGCGGTTTTGTCCGCATGAACGGCGGCGCTTACGGGCGCGAAGTGGCCGACATTCTGGTTGACTGCGAAGTGCTGTTATCCGGGGGTGTACTTGTAACGCTGATGCCGGAAGACCTGCAATACAGCTATCGCCATTCTGCTTTGCCCGATGGCGCGATTGTGGTTGCGGCGCGATTCCGGGGCACGCCCGGCGACCCGGTGGAAATCGGCGCGGAGATGGACCGCATCGCCGCCGCGCGCGAGGCATCGCAACCGCTGCGGACAAAGACCGGCGGATCGACCTTCAAAAATCCGGACGGGCACAAGGCATGGCAATTGGTGGATGAGGCGGGCTGCCGCGGGCTGATGGTCGGGGCTGCGCAGGTAAGCGAGAAACACACCAATTTCCTTATCAACACAGGCACCGCCACCAGCGCCGACATCGAGGCTTTGGGCGAAATGGTGCGCGAAAAAGTCTACTCGCATTCGGGCGTCAGTCTTGAATGGGAAATCCAGCGGGTAGGGCGACCATGAGCGATACCGCAAACAGCAATATCCACATCGTCGTCCTGATGGGCGGCTGGGCCAATGAACGCGAAGTGTCGTTGATGAGCGGCCATGGCGTTGCCGATGCGCTGGAGCAAAAAGGCTATCGCGTGACGCCCATCGACATGGGCCGCGATGTGGCTGCACGGTTGGCTGAGGCCCGCCCCGATGTGGTGTTCAACGCGCTGCACGGCGTGCCGGGAGAGGATGGGAGCGTTCAGGGGATGCTCGATCTGATGGGCATTGCCTACACGCATTCGGGCCTGGCGACTTCGGTAATCGCGATTGACAAGCAATTGACGAAGCAGGCGCTGGCCCCGCACGGAATTCCCATGCCCGGCGGGCGGATCGTGCGCAGCGCCGATCTGTTCGAGCGTGATCCACTGCCGCGCCCTTATGTTCTCAAACCCGTGAACGAAGGCTCTTCCGTCGGCGTCGCAATCGTCACGCAGGACAGCAATGTCGGCAATCCCATCGCCCGCGATGCGGTGGGGCCGTGGCAGGAATTTGCGCAATTGCTGGCCGAACCGTTCATCCGTGGACGTGAACTGACCACCGCCGTGCTGGATGGAGAGGATGGCCCGCGCGCGCTGGGCGTGACCGAACTTGTGATCGAAGGCGGCTTTTACGATTACGAGCACAAATACACCGAAGGGCGCACGCAGCATGTGTGCCCCGCCAAAATCCCGCCAGAAATTGCCGCGCTGTGCGAGGAATACGCCGTTCGCGCGCACACTGCGCTGGGCTGTCACGGCACCAGCCGCACCGATTTTCGCTGGGACGATGACGCGGGCGAGGACGGATTGTTTGTGCTGGAAACCAACACGCAGCCGGGCATGACCCCGCTCAGCCTGGTGCCCGAACAGGCGCTTGCCGCCGGTATCCCCTACACCGATCTGGTCGACATTCTGGTGAAGGATGCGCTCAGACGGCATTCAGCGCCAAAGGCGAAGGGTACCGCCGATGGCTAGGATTACCCGATCAGGCAGCAAGGGTGTGCGCCGCGCAGGCCAATCGCAGAGCCGCGCTGCGGGCGCGCGCCGGGCAAAGGCGAAGACCAGCGGGCTGGTTGACAGCGCGATGGGCCTGCTGCCGCTGACCGAAGACCAGTGGAGCAAGGTGTTCATGGTGCTGATCCTCGGCGCCGGGGCGTTGCTGGTCGCGACCATCGCAAATCTCGCAGGTGTTCCTGCCATCGCTCACGCCGAACTGACGCGGGTGGCGCGCGACACCGGCTTCGCCGTGCGCACCGTGCGCGTGTCGGGCACCGACAGGATGGATGAAAGCGTGGTCTATGCGTTGGCGATGGGCCAGAAAGACCAGTCGATGCCGCAAGTCGATATCGAGCAATTGCGCGCCCGGTTGATGCAGCTTTCGTGGGTGAAGGATGCGCGCGTGTCGATCCAGTTGCCCGATACCCTTGCCATCGACATCGTCGAGCGAGAGCCGCACGCGGTGTTGCAAAAGCCCGATCATCAGGTGCTTATCGATATGGAGGGCCACGAACTTGCGCCCGTGACGCCGAAAGAGGCACAGTCCATGCTGCTGCTGACAGGGCCGGGCGCGGCGCGGCAGGTGGCCTCGCTCAACACGCTGTTCGCCGCCGTTCCCGCGATAGAAGCGCAGGTTCAGGCGGCGGAGTGGGTCGGCAATCGCCGCTGGAACCTCACCTTCAACAGCGGTCAGGTGCTGGCACTGCCCGAAGGCAGGCAGGCCTCCGTCACCGCGCTGGGCAAGTTCGCCAATCTCGATGGGCAATACCGCTTGATCGGGGGCAAGGTGACCAGTTTCGACATGCGCAACCCTCCGCGAATATACATGCGGGAGCCGGGGCGCGCGGACCGCATCGAACTGGCAAAGGGCGGAACATGATCGATCTCCGCAAGGGGCTGGCAGCCAAGGGTTTGGCGGCCAAGGGCGCGAGCAAGGTCGCCGGTAAAGGGTCGCCGCAAAAACCAGCCGCACCGCAAGGGTCGACCGGGCAGCAGGTGGTGAAAGTGCCCGCCAAGGGCACGCCCGCAAAGGCGCGACTGGTGCGCACATTCGGCGCGGTGAACATCGGATCGTTCCGCATTTCCGCGATGATCATGGGCGAGACCGAAACCGGCGAATTGCTGGTTCTGGGTTCCGGCCACCGCGCGAGCGCCGGGGTAAAACGCGGCTATATCACTGAAATGAAAGCCGCCACCCACGCCATCGGCGATGCGGTGGAGCGCGCCGAACAGAACGCGCAGACCGCCGTAACCAGCGTGTGGGTCGCGTGTTCGGGCGCGGGGCTGGAAAGCTATGTCTTTCCCACCGATATCGAGATCGGCGGTCGGCGTATCGAAGAAGAAGATATCGAACATCTGCTGGCGCAGGCGCGATCAGGCGTGCGGCCCGACGGGCGCGAAGTGCTGCACGCGCAGCCCGCGCTGTATACGCTGGACGGCGCGCATGGCGTGGTCGATCCACGCGGTCTCCATGCCGAACGGCTGGGCGTGCATGTCCATGTGACGCTGGCCGAGGGCGCACCGCTGCGCAACCTGAAAGAGGCGGTGAACAACGCGCACCTGAAGGTTGATGGCGTGGTCGCCGCTCCGCTCGCGTCGGCCTATGCCTGCCTGTCAGAAGAAGAGCGCGATCTGGGCGTCGCCCTCGTTGAAATCGGCAGCGATGTAACCAACGTATCGGTGTTCGCCGCCGGAATGCTGGTCGGCCTGCGGTCGATCGACATGGGTTCGGGCAGCATTACCGACGCGATTGCCAGCAGCTTTGGGATAAAGCGGATGCAGGCTGAACGCCTTAAATGCGTGGCCGGATCGGCCATTTCCAGTTTGCACGATCATCGCGAGATGATCCCGGTCAACGGTCCCAACGATGGCCTCGATGGTAATCCGCCCGGACCGATGGCGCGCGGCGCGGATGAAAAAAACCGCATTTCGCGCGCGGACCTGATCGCGGTCGTAAACCAGCGCCTCTCGCAATTGACGCAAGCCATCGGCGCCGCGTTGAAAGCGGAGGGCTTTACCGGGCCGGGCGCCGGGCAGGTTGTGCTGACCGGCGGCGGATCGGAACTGGCAGGCCTCGCTGAATTCATGCAGAGCGCGTTGGGAATGCCGGTGCGCATTGGACGCACGCCATCGTTAAAGGGCCTGCCCGAAGCGCATTCGACCCCCGGATTTGCCACGCTGGCCGGGCTTTGCCTTTATGCCGCCGAAAGCCCGCCCGATATTCAGGCGTTGAAAACCCGCTTTCAGGATATTCGCAGCCCTGCAGGTCGGCTTGGCCTGTGGGCCGCCATTACGCGGTTGTGGCGTGCCTCACGCGATACCTTTTGAACTGTTTGTAAAGGATAAGGGGCCCAATAGACTAATGGCGTATCGCCAAATCGCGCATAAAATTGCTAAACATGCACAGGAAACGCGCCCGAATGATGCCTCGCGCGATTTTCACGCCGCGCTGCTATGGTATAGGGACCGCAAAGACCCACTCCAGATAAGGGATTTGGGGATAAGGGTTTGGGCGGTATAACGGGCGCTTCACGATTGTGTCACAGACTAACAGACGCCACTAGAACAAGTATGTGTGGCCGGAGGATCAGCGGATGAGCATCAATATTGGACCAGCGGCCAGTGACGACCTGCGCCCCAAGATCACCGTAATCGGGATCGGCGGAGCGGGCGGAAACGCGATCGCCAACATGATCGCCTCGGAAATCGAGGGCGTGGAGTTCATCGTCGCCAACACCGATGCGCAGGCGCTCAGCACCTCCCCAGCAGAAAAGCGCATCCAGCTTGGCCCGGATATCACCAATGGCCTTGGTGCAGGCGCCCGTCCCGAAGTGGGCAAGGCCGCAGCCGAAGAAACCGTCGCCGAGATCGAGGAAGCGCTCGAAGGCGTGAACATGGTCTTCATCGCGGCCGGCATGGGCGGCGGCACCGGCACAGGTGCTGCACCGGTCATTGCAGAGGCTGCGCGGCGCAAGGGTGTGCTGACCGTGGGCGTCGTGACCAAGCCGTTCCTGTTCGAAGGCACGCGCCGGATGCGTGCGGCAGAGGCCGGTATCCGCGAATTGCAGGAACAGGTCGATACGCTGATCGTCATTCCCAACCAGAACCTGTTCCTGATTGCCAGCCCTGACACCACATTCAAGCAGGCGTTCGAGCTGGCAGACGAGGTGCTGCAACAGGGCGTGCGTTCGATCACCGATCTGATGGTCATGCCCGGCCTCATCAATCTCGATTTTGCCGACGTCCGCTCCGTGATGAGCGAGATGGGCAAGGCGATGATGGGCACCGGCGAGGGCGAGGGTGAAAACCGCGCGAAGGATGCTGCCGAACAGGCCATCGCGAACCCGCTGCTGGATGGCGTTTCGATGCAGGGCGCAAAGGGCGTCATCATCTCGATCATCGGCGGCGAGGACATGAAACTGTTCGAGGTCGACGGCGCGGCGAACCATATTCGCCAGCTGGTCGATGAGGATGCAAACATCATCTGGGGAAGCGCGTTCAACCCCGATTTGCAGGGCAAGATCCGCGTCTCGGTGGTCGCCACCGGGATCGAGCAGGATGACGATTATGTTCCTGCGGCCCGGCCCAAGACCAATTCCATGGCCAGCACGCGCGCGCCGCAGCGGCCCGTGCTCGATCTGATGGACGATGCCGAAACGCTCGACGAAGTTGACGTTCTCGATGAAGAGACGATGGACGAACCCCAGGCGTATGACGAACCTGCCGAGCAGCCTGCACCGGCGGCTCCCGCTTCGGCGACGACGACGCGGGCGTCATTTACCCTCACGCCTCCGACCTATGGTTCCCAGCCCGAAGTCGAGGATACTGAAGAATCCGAGCTCGATGCCGAGCCCGATGCAGAATATGAGCCCGAAGACGAGCCCGAGGCCGAGGCTGAATCCGAACCATCGCTGCTTGCAAGAAAGCCGGCCTTGTTCGCGGACCCGGTTGCCGATGCGCAGGAAGCTGACGGCGAGGAGTATTCCGACAAGGCCAAACCGTTCGATTTGTCTGGAATGCAGGCAGGCGACTACATGGGCGAGGAAGACGACGACGTCGATGGGATCGTCGATCCCCTCGCAGGTTTACGCGGTGCGGAAGACGAGCCCTTCGACCTTTCAGGCGCAGAAGCCGAAGACGATATGCCCGATCCCGCTGATGACACCCGCTTTGGCGGGAGTGTTGGAAGTTCCGGTGGCGGCGATGCGGTTGAACCGGTGATGCTGGACGCTGAATATTCTGACCTTGGCGAGCCCGATGGCGATGCGCGTGGGGATCGAGGCGAACAGTCTTCGAACAAATCGCCTGAAGCGCGCGGCGGTGGCGGCCAGGCGCGTTCCGGGCAGGATGGCGGTTCCGGCGGCGGTTCTGGGTCCGCTCCGGCCAGCACGTTGTTTGAGCGCATGGCCAACCTTTCGCGCAGCTCCAATTCCGATGAGGATGATGACGACGATGGCGGCGATGACGATGCCCCTGCGCTCAGCATTCCGCGTTTTCTGGGGCGGCAGAACAACCAGTAGGTTGATACCATCCGTGACCTGTGCGTCCACGCAGGGCGCACGGGGCAGGGTGCCGGAAACCGTTCAGCCGGAGTATCACTCCGTTCGCCTAGCCTGACTGCGTAATGGTCTGGCGGGGGCAGCGAATTACGTTAGCAAATGCCTAATCGTGTCCCGCCTTTTGTGAAGTTCGGTCTGTCCATGTCGCTCATGCGCCTCCAATCGCACTTTCTATCCCGCACCACGCGTGGGCCTTTAACCGGTGCATGGCTCACTGCGCTGGCGGCGCTTTCGATCCCGGTGTTCGTGGCAATTCCGGCGGCGGCACAGGAAGTGACCTCGCGCCCGGTGGTCCAGCCGCTTCCCTCTGAAGATGTGCAACGTCTGAACCGCGCTTTGCTGCAATTGGCAAAGCGACCGCGCAGCATGGCCACCTTGCTCGAAGCGGGCGATGCGGCGGTTGCGGTGGGCGATCTCGACGCGGCAATCGGATTTTTCGGACGCGCGCGCGAGATTGAACCGGACAATCCGAAAGTATCGTTCGGGCTGGCGTCGGTCTATCTGCGCTCCGGGCGGCCGGTTTCGGCCCTGTCGCTGCTGCGTTCGGCGCCGGGTGCGGCCTCGCAGGATGCCGCGGTTCTGCTCGAAGAGGCGCTTGCGCTGGATATGGTCGGCGAACAGGCCGCAGCACAGGCTGTCTATACGCGCCTCATCGCGCGCGAGCCGGGTGAAACAAGCGTGCTCCGCGCCGAAGCGCAGCGGCGGCTGGCGCTCAGCTATGCGATCAGCGGCAATTCCGAAGGATTCGAGTCGACCCTGCGCCCTTTGGTTGAGCGGCGCGACTTCGCCGCTTTTCGCACGCGCGCATTCGGCCTTGCCATCATGGGAGAGCAGGCACGCGCGGCGGCCATCGTCGATGCGGTGATGCCGCGCGATCTGGGAGACAGGATTTCGCCGTACCTCGAATTCATGCCACGCCTCACCCCCTCGCAACAGGCCGCTGCTGCCAATCTCGGCGTTTTCCCGCGCGCGGCCGACATCGGGCGCGACTCGGTTGAGGTTGCAGCCTATCGCAACGGTCCGGCGACCGGACCGGCGGCCGGCTCCATCGCAGGGCCAACCCCGCGCATCGCCGCTGTACCGGTCGGCGATGCCGGCGATCAGCTGGAACCAGCTGGCGAACCGCTGGGCAACAGGCAAGCCGCGCCGTCAGCCTCCACGCCTGCTGCCGTCATTGCGCCGGCGCGGGTGGCCGGTGCCGATGCCCCGTCGCCCGGTCCGGTGTCTGTCGCCATACCAGCGTCTGTGGCTTTGCCAGAGCCCGAACCAGCGGTCCCTGCAAGAACCCCGCCGACAATCACCCCGGTCCCGACGCTTTCCGGTCCCACCGAAATCGCCGTGCGAGTTGCCGAGGTCAATTCACCGTCGACTTTGCGGTCCCAGCCTTTGCCGCAACCGCAACCGCAACCGCAACCGCAACCCGCACGCGTGGCGGACGCGTTCGGCGATCTGCTGAGCGAACCCGCCCCGCGTGCCGGGACGACGATGGGCAAGCCGCCCGGCGCAGTCGATATCGCAAGGATCGAAATCCCGCGAGAGGCTCCGCCTGCGGCGGCAAAACCGGCCAGCGTGGCCAAGCCGGAGCCTGCCAAACCCGTCCATCCGCGCCGCATATGGGTGCAATTGGCGACGGGTCGCGATCTCAAGGCGCTGGCGTTCGATTGGCGCCGGCTGGAGCGCAAAGCACCCGATCAGCTTGGCGATATGAAGGCGCACACCAGCCCGTGGGGTCAGGCCAACCGATTGTTGGTGGGGCCGGTATCCTCCGATGCGCAGGCGCGCAAACTTGTCACCGCACTAAAGGAGAAGGGGATCGATACCTTTTCCTATACCAGTCCCGAAGGCACCGAAATTCAACCGCTTAACAGGTGACAAGCGATCTTATTGCACGCTTTCCCCGGCTTTCTGTTCACAGGCTTTGAACAGGGCAAATCGGGTTTCCCCAAAAACTGCGCCTCGCGTGCATTGCCAATTGTATCGCGCCGGGTTCATTGATGCAGCACATGACGAACGCTTTTCCTCCCCCCGCGATTGGTCGCCCCGAATCACGCTCGCACAGGCTCTGTCGATGAGAGCGTCCGATGCCTCTTTCCGGTCCGATCACGATGCCGCTCCGGTCGAAATGCTCGCCGCCCTGTTCGAGGCGCGCGGCTGGGATTGCGAGATCGTGTCCGATGATGAGATGACCGGAGAGGTGCAGGGCAGCTGGGCCAAGTATCAGCTGCGCGGCATCTGGCGCAGCACCGACAATGTGCTGCAATTCCTGTGCCTGCCCGATATCCGCGTGACCGAGGAAAAGCGCCAGCGGGCTTACGAATTGCTCAGCCTGGTCAATGAACAGATGTGGCTGGGGCACTTCGATATCTGGTCGAATGGCGATGTGCTGCTGTATCGTCACGGCGCAATGCTGGGCGATGACGGGATGCTGAGCCTCGATCAGGCGCAGGCGCTTGTGGAAATCGCTATCGACGAATGCGACCGGTTTTACCCCGCGTTCCAGTTTGTGCTGTGGGGTGACAAGACCCCGCGCGAGGCGCTGGAGGCGGCAATGGTTGACGCGGCGGGTGAGGCGTAGCCATTGATGCGCTGAAAGGCGGTTTTCCCATGTCCTCTATTGATCACCTGCTCATAGTCGGTTGCGGCAATATGGGCGGCGCAATGCTGGCCGGATGGCTATCAGCAGGTGCGGACCCGGCACGGTTTGCGATCCTCGATCCGGCGCTGGCGGCTGCGCCCGATGGCGTTGCGCTGTATCGCGGTGTCGCTGACGTGCCGGCTCGCCATGACGCGGTGTTGCTCGGCTTCAAACCGCAGCAGCTTGGCCAATTGGCTCCCGGACTGCAATCGATAACCGGGCAGGGCGTGACGGTGTATTCGTTGCTCGCCGGGCTGACGTTGGCGCAGTTGACCCGCGCATTTCCGGGCGCCGCGGCGCATGTGCGGGTGATGCCCAACCTTGCTGCGCGCATCAACAAATCGCCGGTTATCCTGTTGGCAGACGGGCTGGATACGCAGGCGCGGGCCGCGGCGTTTGCCCTGTTTGATCGGCTGGGCACGGCGGTCTGGCTGGAGGATGAAGCCAAGTTCGATCTGGTTACGGCGCTGGCGGGATCGGGGCCGGGCTTCGTCTATCGCTTCATCGACGCGCTGGCCGTCGCCGCGCGTGATCTGGGGCTTGATGCAGGGCAGGCGACCAGCCTCGCCACCGCAATGGTGGAGGGCGCAGCATCGCTTGCGGCGCAGGCGGACATCTCACCGGGAGAACTGGCTGACCGCGTCGCCAGCCCTGGCGGGATGACTCGCGAAGGGCTGAATGTGCTGGACGATGGCGGGGCGCTCGTCACCTTGCTGGCAGCCACGCTGGACGCGACGGCGCGGCGCGGCGCGGAGCTCAGCGCGTCGAGCGGATGAGGGCTGAAATAATCGTGTTCATTCTTTCGAAACTAATAATGAACAAGTTGCATGGCAATCACGCGAGTTTCACTTGAAAATTGTTGCTGATACGCCGATATTGCATTCACGACGGCGACAAGAGTGTGCGCCGCATCTGGAGACAAGGGATCCACAATGGCTAACTGGAATGAAACAGAGCGGACGCGCCAGGGCTTTGGCTCCGTGCCGCGCGCTGGCGGCGATGTCGCTGGCGTTTCTTACGATGAGGGCCTGCGTTCCTACATGCTCTCGATCTACAATTACATGTGCTCGGCAGTTTTGCTGACCGGCATCGTTGCGCTGGTCTCGGCGTCTTCGGGTATAACTGCCGCCATCGCCGGTACGCCGCTGATGTGGGTAGTGATGCTGGCGCCGCTCGGTTTTGTGCTGGCGATGAGCTTTGGTCTCAACCGCATGAGCAAGGGCACGCTGAATGTGCTGTTCTGGCTGTATGCGACGGTCATGGGCGTTTCGATGTCGACCATTTTCCTGGTCTTCACACAGGAATCGATCGCGCTGACCTTCTTTGCGACCGCCGGTGCGTTCGCGGGTCTCAGCCTGTTCGGCTACACCACGAAAAAGGATCTGTCGGGCTTCGGCACATTCCTGATCATGGGTGTTGTTGGACTGATCATCGCTTCGGTTCTCAACATCTTCATGCAGTCGGGCGCGCTGTCCTTCGTGATCAGCGCCGCCGGTGTGCTGATTTTCGCAGGCCTCACCGCTTACGACACGCAGCGTCTGAAAGAACAGTACAGCGTCCTTCGCGGGACCGAGTTCATGGGCAAGGCCGTCATCATGGGCGCGCTGAACCTGTACCTCGACTTCGTGAACATGTTCATGTTCCTGCTGAACTTCCTCGGCAGCCGCGAATAGTGCGATTATCGGTATCTGGCGGCGGGTGACCCACGTCAGAACTGTGCAATAATGATGCCCGGAGCCTTTTATGAGGTTCCGGGCATTTTCTTTGTCCGCGCGCTCGCCTAACGCATTGTGAAATCAAGCTGGGTCAAATCAGGTGGGCTTCACCGCAGGGCAAGGCGCGCTGCGATAGCCTTCCGGGAAAGATATTCGAAAGAGGCATTCGGTCGCACATGACAGGTTCTAGAAACACGCAAGCGGCGCAGGCCGCCGACGCTCAGGCAGCGCGCACATCGCGTCAGACAGCAGCGCCCAAAGGCCTGCGCATCACGATCATTGCTGCGGGGCTTGCAGCCCTTGCCGCGTGCGCGACCACGCCGCCTCCACCGCCGCCTCCGCCTCCGCCGCCTCCGCCGCCGCCTGTAGAGATCGTTCCGTATCGCCCGTTACCGCCCCAGGGCGCGGCCTATGTGATGCAGGTGCCGTTCACGAACGAGACGGGCATCCGTCAGACCATCAACAAGGGGCTGAGCGACGATGAACGCGTATGGCACTTCCGGTCCGCCTGGAACGTGGCGGCGCTCAATTGCCTCGATCCGCAGTACGAGCCGATCCTGACGGGATACAGCGCGTTTCTCGATACCAATGCGCGCACGCTGCGGCGGATCAATGACCGCATTGATCAGGCCTATCGCAAGCGCGAGGGCGACCAGCGCGCCGCGCTTTTGGCGCGAGAGGAGCACATGACGCGGGTTTACAACTTCTTCACGCTGCCGCCCGTGCGCTCCGGTTTTTGCCGCACCATGCTGAATATTTCCAATGTGGCGCTGGCGACCCCGCCTGCCGATCCAGCGGAGTTTGCGCTCATCAATTTCCCGGTGCTGGAAGTGCCGTTCGACGCTTTCTTCACCGATTATGAGCAATATCAGCGCGATTCCGCCGCGTGGGATGTAAGGTATGGCGGTCGCTATGGCCCCTCGCAGCCGGGCTGGGTTGCGGTGCAGGAGGCGCGCGCGAATGGCGTGCCGGTGCCCAGTTTCGAACTGACCGATCCGGCGGCGACGCTTGCCATGCCGGCGCGTCCGGCGGGTTCTGTGACAGACCCTGAGACAGGTGCGAGCGTGCCGGTAATTCCGGTGGATGAAAACGTTATCTCGCAACCGGTAATTCAGGCGACCGAGGGCGGGCCCGAAAGGTAGCGCTGGATCGCTGCGTGCCGGGTGTGGGTTTGCCAAATGGCACGCTTTCGCCGCTTGCAAGCGCGCCGCTCCCGCGCTAATGCGCGCGGCCTGATTGAACCATGCGTTCGGTCGCCAACACTGGAACGGGGCCGTAGCTCAGTTGGGAGAGCGCGTCGTT
The DNA here is from genome assembly GCA_963838365.1 of uncultured Alphaproteobacteria bacterium. Taxonomy (GTDB): domain Bacteria; phylum Pseudomonadota; class Alphaproteobacteria; order Sphingomonadales; family Sphingomonadaceae; genus Erythrobacter. The sequence goes on along the minus strand of CAWIQR010000011.1, from coordinate 242,356 downwards.
CGCAATGACGAGGTCAGCGGTTCGATTCCGCTCGGCTCCACCAGTGTGGCGTTTCCCCACCCTTTTATGTGCAAGCATCGCAGCACGTGGCGGCTTGCCATGTGCGGTACGCCTGTCTAATCGCAGAGGCACTCATCGGTAACGGGAATGCGGTTTAATTCCGCAGCTGTCCCTGCAACTGTAAGCGGTGAGCGACTGTTTCGCGCCTCCTTGAAAGGGAGGCAACCACTGGGGTTCAACACTCTGGGAAGGTGGACCAGCCGCATCGACCCGCAAGCCAGGAGACCGACCGGCGAGTGTCGCTTGTTGCCTGGTTCAGGGATTGATCCGGCGCGAATGAACTTTCGTCTCGAGCGACGATGTGCGGTGTGTCGGGGTGTTCCCGGCAGGCCAATGTTGATGCTCGTGACGAAGGATACCCGCAGAGATGAAATGTGTGAAATTGTTGTGCGGCGCGGCTGTGGTCGCGCTGGCATGGAGCGCGCCCGTTGTGGCGCAGGATGTGAGCGCGGAGCCGTGTGGCGATAATCAGGATGGCTCGCAATGCGTTATTCTTGAGCCGTTTATTGCGCCCGATATCATTCTGGTTTCGGCCAATCGCGGCGCGGATGCCGTAACGATCGAAGATCACACGGGTTCAGCTACGATCCTGACGGCGAGCGATCTCTCGGATCGCCAAACCCGCGACATTGCCGATGTCCTGCGCGATGTGCCCGGCGTTGCGGTCAGCAGCGTGGCGGGCCAGACCCAGATCCGCCTGCGCGGGTCGGAGGGCAACCATGTGCTGGTGCTGGTCGATGGGATTGAGGTTTCCGATCCGTTCGCGGGTGAGTTCGATATCGGCACCTTGCAGGCGGAAATCGGTGCCCGCGTCGAAGTGCTGCGCGGGCCGCAATCGGCGCTGTACGGCACCGATTCCATCGGCGGCGTGGTCGCCTATCAAAGCGCCAGCGGGCGCGAGCGCGAGGGTTTCTCCGCGCGGGTCGAAGGCGGATCGAACAACACCATCAACGCTGCCGCCCGTGCCGGTTTTGCAGGCGATAGGTGGGACGCGGCGCTGTCTGCCACATTGGTCAGCACCGATGGCGAGCCCAATGCAAGAGGCGGAACGCGCGATATCGGGCGCGACAGCTACACCCTCTCTGGCAAGGGATCGGTCGAGGTCGCATCCGACTTCACCCTGCGCGCCGCAGCCCGGTTCATCCGCACGCAGGGCCAGTTCAACGATTCTGATTTCAACTCCGCCAACGCGACATTCGGCTTCGTGATCGACAGCCCCGGCACGCGCTTCGTGAACGAGGCGATCTATGCGCTGGTCGGCGCGCGGCTTGAGACGCTGGACGGGCGCTGGACGCATGATCTTTCCGCCCAGATTGCCGATATCGACCGCGATACCTTCGATGCATTTGGACCCTCCAACGCCAGCGAAGGCAACCGGCTGAAAGCATCCTATGTGAGCGGGTTCGAGCTGGCGCAGGATCACTCGCTTACCTTTGCCGCTGATTGGGAGCGAGAGCGGTTCCGCAACGCGACACCGGGCGGGTTTGCCTTCAACGGACGCCGGCAGATCGAAAATGTCGGCCTGGTCGGCGAATATCGCTACGATGGCGAACGGTTCGATTTTTCCGCCGCGATCCGGCAGGATTTCAACGATCGCTTTGCCGATGAAACCACGTTCCGCGTGGGCGCGGGCTATGCGGTGACCGACAGCACCCGCCTGCGCGCCTCCGCTGGTTCGGGGATCAAGAACCCCGGCTTTTTCGAGCTGTTCGGATTTGTCGACGGGCGCTTCATCGGCAATGCGGACCTTGAACCGGAAAAGTCCACCAGCTGGGAGGTGGGCGTCGATCAGGATCTTGCCGATAAAGCGGCGACGCTTTCGGTGACCTATTTCAACGCAACGCTGGACGAGGAGATATTCACCACCTTCCCCGCGCCAACTTTCACTGCCACGCCCGCCAACCGCACAACCCAGAGCGATCAACAAGGCGTCGAGGTGGCGCTGGCGGCGCAAATCGGGCCGCAATTCAGCCTCAACGCCGCCTACACCTACCTCGATGCGGAAGAGGGCGGCCTAACCGAAGTGCGCCGACCGGAAAGCGTTGCCAGCGCCGCGCTGACGTGGACCGCGCCGGGCGATGCAGCGTCGGCCACGCTGGTCGTGCGCCACAATGGCGAGACGCAGGATCTGGCGTTCACCGATCCCAGTTTCGTCCCGGTGCGAGCCGTGCTGGATGATTACACGCTGGTGAATCTCAACGGACGGGTGCGACTTTCCGAGGGGGTCGAGGCGTTCGCACGGGCGGAAAACCTGCTCGATGAACGCTACGAACAGGTGTTCAGCTTCGTCTCGCCGGGGCGCACGGTGATTGCTGGAATAAGCGCGACGTTTTAACGGGCCGCAGGCCCGCAAGGGCGCCAAGAGTTGGGGCGCCCGCCCGCAGCGATGCGGCCATAGGCCGCGATGAGCGAGGATATCGCGCGCCGAATGGCGTGCGGATCGAAAGAACGCCTCGCAATCTGACGAGGAAATGAATAGATGCGCGGCTATGCATTTCCTCGATCAGGCGAAAATCTATCTCAAATCCGGCGCAGGCGGGCCGGGCGCTGTGTCTTTCCGGCGCGAGAAGTATGTCGAATATGGCGGCCCCGACGGCGCAAACGGCGGCAAAGGCGGCGACATCATCTTCGAAGCGGTGGCGGGCCTCAACACCCTCATCGATTTTCGATATTCGCAGCACTTCAAGGCAAAGCGGGGCAATCACGGGCAGGGCCGCGACCGCACCGGCGGAGGCGCGCCTGATCTGGTGATCAAGGTGCCGGTTGGAACGCAGATCCTGTCCGAAGACAAGGAGCAAGTGCTCGCCGATTTCACCGAGGTCGGTCAGCGCATCGTCTTTATGGAGGGCGGCATGGGCGGGCGCGGCAATGCGTCCTACAAAACCTCCACCAATCGCGCGCCGCGTCAGCATCAGCCAGGCATACCGGGTGAGGAGATGTGGGTGTGGCTGCGGCTGAAATTGCTCGCCGATGTCGGGCTGGTCGGGCTTCCCAATGCGGGCAAATCGACCTTTATCAACGCGGTGTCGAACGCGCGCGCCAAGGTCGGGCATTATGCCTTTACCACACTGGTCCCGAAACTGGGCGTGGTCCATCACAAGGGCCGCGAATTCGTGCTGGCGGATATTCCCGGCCTGATCGAAGGCGCAGCGGATGGTGCAGGCATCGGTGACCGTTTTCTGGGCCATATCGAGCGGTGCCGGGTGCTGATCCACCTGATAGACATTACCGGGACCGAGGACCAGGACCCCGCCGAAGCGATGCGCGTGGTTGAGGAAGAACTGGCAGCCTACGGTGCGGGCCTGGAGGACAAGGCGCGTCTGGTTGCGCTCAACAAACGCGACCTTGCCGATGAGGAGCTTGTCTCCGCCTTTTCCGCCGAATTGATCGCAGCGGGCGCGGATCAGGTGTTCGCCGTATCGGGCGCAACCGGGCAGGGTATCGAGCATTTGCTGGACGCCGTGCTGGGGTATCTGCCCGACCGTACCTCGACCGAGACGAAGACGGTCGAAGTCGAAGACGTCTCCGAGGATGACGATGAATGGTCGCCCATCTGACGCGATGACCCCCACCGCGATCAAGGATATTGGACGCGCGCGCCGGATCGTGGTGAAGATCGGCAGCGCGCTGCTGGTCGAACAGGGCAAGCCTGCGCTCCACCGGCTGCATTCGCTGGCGCAGGATCTGTGGGCGCTGCGCAATGAGGGCGTCCAGATCATCGTCGTCAGTTCGGGCGCGATTGCGCTCGGTGCGGCGCGGCTGGGCCTCCCCAAGGGCGGGCGGGCGAGCCTTGCCGACGCGCAGGCTGCGGCCTCTGTCGGGCAGGTAACATTGGCGCAATTGTGGGCCGAGGCGCTGGGGCGGCACGATCTGATCGCGGCGCAAATGCTGGTGACACTGGGCGATCTGGAAGACCGGCGGCGCTACCTCAACGCAGCCGCCACGCTGGAACGCCTGATCGAGGCGGGCGCGGTGCCAGTGGTCAATGAGAATGACAGCGTTGCGACCGAGGAAATCCGCTTTGGTGACAACGACCGGCTGGCCGCGCGCGTGGCGCAGGCGGCGGGCGCGGATGCGGTGCTGCTGCTGTCCGATGTGGATGGTCTGTACGATCGGCCACCGGGCCAGTCCGGCGCGCAGCTGATCGAGCGGGTCGAGGGAGTGACGCCCGAAATTATCGCGATGGCCAGCGACGCGTCCGGGTCGGGACTGGGATCGGGCGGGATGACATCCAAATTGCAGGCCGCCCGGATTGCGGAACGCGCGGGGATCATGCTCGCGATCATCAACGGCACCCAGGAATCCGCCATTGCCAATGCGATCGCGGCCAATCGCGGCACGGTGTTTGTGCCGGTGCGCGCGGATGGTGCGCGCAAGGCGTGGCTGGGTGGGCGGCTGGCACCCGAAGGCGTGCTGAGCGTCGATGCGGGCTGTGTCGAGGCGCTGGGCAAGGGTGCGAGCCTGCTTGCCGCCGGGATGACCGGGGTTGAGGGCGAGTTTGCGCGCGGCGCGCTGGTCAGCCTGCACGGTCCCAAAGGCGAGCGGTTGGGGCAGGGGCTGGTCGAATACAGCGCTGCGGAATGCCGCACGATAATCGGCACGCGAGAGGGCGAGCAGGAGGCGAAGCTGGGCTATGCCCCGCGCGCCGCGGTCGTTCACCGCGATCACATGGTCCGAGGATGAGCGAACCCGCCGAAACGTTGGCGATCACCGGCGCAACCGGATTTGTCGGCTCGGCAGTGCTGGATGCGGCGCTGGAGGCTGGCTTTGCCGTGCGGGCGCTCACCCGGCGCGACCAAACGCCGCGCGAGGGCGTGATATGGGTTCGCGGCACGCTGGAGGATGAAGCAGCGCTGGCCCAAATGTGCGAGAGTGTGGACGCGGTGATCCATGTCGCGGGGCTGACCAACACGCCTGATCCGGCCATGTTCGAGGGTGCGAACGTAAACGGCACCGCGCGCGTTATCGCGGCGGCGAAGGCACGCGGGGTGGGGCGATTCGTGTTCGTCTCATCGCTCTCCGCCCGCGAGCCGAAATTGTCGGCCTATGGTGCATCAAAGGCGCGGGCGGAAACGCTGGTAGAAGCGAGCGGGCTTGACTGGACCATCGTGCGCCCACCGGGCGTCTACGGCCCGCGCGATACCGATTACCTGGAAATGTTCCGCACGGCAAAGCTCGGCTTTGTACCTCTGCCACCGGGCGGGGCCAGTTCGATCATCCACGTGGCCGATCTTGCGCAATTGCTGGTCCAGCTCGCCCGGAAAACCAGCATCCGCACCATTTACGAACCCGATGATGGGCGCGAGGGCGGGTGGAGCCATAAGGAACTGGCGCAGGCCATTGGCCGTGCTGTCGGGCGCAGAACCGTGTTCGCCCCGCATTTGCCCGCCGCCGCGCTTGGCCTTGCCGCAATGGCAGACAGGCTACTGCGCGGCGACCGCGCTAAACTGACGCGAGACCGCGTCGGCTACATGGTGCATCCCAACTGGGTCTCCCGCTTCGACCGCGCCGTGCCGGAGGCGATCTGGAAGCCGAGGATTGAAGGTGAGGAGGGGCTGAGGATGACTGCCGAATGGTATCGCGCGCAAGGGTGGTTGTAACCCTTCTGCCGCCGCGCTCCATTACAAAAACGGTTCCTCGCCGGGTTTGTGGATGCCGCATTCGGTTTTGTCCCAGCCACTCCACCGGCCAGAGCGGGGGTCTTCTCCGTCCGCCACCTTGTTAGTGCAGGGCGCGCAGCCGATCGACGGATAACCTTGCGTCACCAGCGGGTGCCGCGGCAAATCGTGCTCTGCGAAATAGGCCGCGATATCCTGCGCGCTCCAGTCGATCAGCGGGTTGATTTTCAGCCGCCCATGCGCGTCCGATCCATCCACTTCAAAGCGCGGCAGATTGGCGCGGGTCTTTGACTGAAACGCCTTGCGCCCGGTGAAGCTGGCGTCGTAATCCGCCAGCGCCTTGGCCAGAGGTCGCACCTTGCGGATCTCGCAGCAGCCATCGGGATCGTATGACCATCGGAGGCCCGTTTCATCCTTCGCCGCCAGTTCAGCCGGATCGGGCGTCAGCACCACCAGATTGGTCAGGCCAAGCCGATCAACCAGCGCATCGCGATAGGCAATCGTCTCGGGAAAATGCTTGCCTGTGTCGAGGAAGAGGACTGGCAACCCCGGCTCGATCTGGGCAAGCAGATGCAACAAAACCGCGCTTTCCGCGCCAAAGCTGGAGACGGTTGTGGCATCGCCCGCAAGGCTGCCCTTGATCACCGCTTCGAGCATTTCGGTGGTCGATGACCCGCGAAACATGCGGTTCAAACGCATGGCATCGTGGTCAGTAAAGCGCGGCCCGGTGTCGATCCGGTCAGCAGCGCGCGAGTGGACTTCAGCAGCGTTCAGTGGCCTATTCATGGCGCAGTTCCGCAATCGTGCGCCGCCGCGCGCCGGTGGTATCGGCGGCGTGCTGATAGACGTTCTGCCACGTCGCAAAGGCGCGCGCAGCGTCCTTCTCGTCCAACGGCTTGTCAGGCGCGAAGGCATCGAACCCGCAGCGGCGCATGTGCGAAAGCTGGTCCACACCCACATCGCCCACCGCGCGCAATTCGCCGGCATAGCCAGCCTCACGCAGAATCCGGGCGGCGGAATAGCCGCGCCCGTCGCCAAAGCTGGGGAAGTTGACCTCGATCAGCGCAAGCCGATCCAGAAACGCCAGCAGCAGCCGCGCATCGTCGCCCGGCTCAATCCGCACGGCGGTCGCGTTGGTCTGGTCACAGCACGCATCGACGGTGACGGTGCCGTGATCGGCTGGCTCATCATCGCGGAACCGGAACTGCACCTCATCGGGCGAAGTGCCGAGGTTATCGGTCATAAAGCGCCTCCTTGAACGGGTCCATGCCGATGCGGCGATAGGTATCGAGGAAGCGTTCCTCGCCTTCGCGCCGTGCGAGGTAAACGTCGGTCACTTTTTCGACCGCTTCGATCACGCCATCCTCAGTAAAGCCGGGGCCGGTGATCTTCGCGAGGGAGACGTCTTCCGCCTCGCTCCCGCCAAGCGACAACTGGTAATTCTCGACGCCCTTTTTATCGACGCCAAGGATGCCAATGTGCCCGGCATGGTGGTGCCCGCAGGCATTGATGCAGCCGGAGATTTTCAGCTTCAACTCGCCCAGTTTCGCGGTTTTGCCGCTCGCATCGAATTTCTCCGAAATGCGCTGCGCGAGCGGGATCGATCGGGCATTGGCAAGTGCGCAGTAATCGAGGCCGGGACACGCGATCATATCCTCGATCGTGTCCATGTTGGGCGATCCGAGGTCCGCCGCCTCCAGCCGCGTCCACAGCGCGTGCAGTTCCGCAATGCGCACATGCGGCAGGACGATGTTCTGCGTGTGCATCACGCGCAATTCGTCAAAACTGTATGCCTTGGCAAGGTCCGCCATCAACCGCATCTGATCGCCGGTCGCATCGCCGGGAATGCCGCCCACAGGCTTGAGACGATACGACGGCGCTGACATAGCTGTCATGCTTGTGCCGATGAGTGTTGCGATCCACCCACAATGCGAAATCGGGATCAGAACGGTCGAGGGTTCTGGGGCCATCGACAAACGCGGGATCGGCAAAATGCTGCGCAATCCGCTCCAATTCCTCACGCGGCGGCTCAACGCCCACGCTGAGCAAGTGCGCAAATTCTTCCTCGACCTGCCGCGTGTATTCCTCCGCGCCGAGTTCGTGCACGAGAATCTTGATCCGTGCCTTGTACTTGTTGTCGCGCCGACCGTGGCGGTTGTAGACGCGAAGGCACGCCTCGGCAAAGGTAATCAGCTGATCCAGCGGCACGAAATCGCGGATCATCGGCGCGATCATCGGGGTGCGGCCCATCCCGCCGCCGACGAAGAAGCGCGCGCCGATCTCGCCATCCTGCTGTACGATCTGGATACCGATGTCGTGCAGCCGCATCGCCGCGCGGTCTTTCTCCGCTGCGATGACCGCGATCTTGAACTTGCGCGGCAGATAGGTGAATTCGGGGTGAAAGCTCGACCATTGCCGCATCAGTTCGGCATAGGGGCGCGGATCGACCAGTTCATCATGCGCGGCGCCGGCAAAATGATCGGACGAGATGTTGCGGATGCAGTTCCCGCTGGTCTGGATCGCGTGCATTTCGACCTTGGACAGATCGGCAAGAATATCGGCGGCATCTTCCAGTTTGATCCAGTTGTATTGCAGGTTCTGCCGGGTAGTGAAATGCCCGTAACCGCGATCATACTTGTCCGCGATATCGGCCAGCGCGTGCATCTGGCGGCTGTTCAGCGTGCCATAGGGGATGGCGACGCGCAGCATATAGGCGTGCAATTGCAGATACAGCCCGTTCATCAGCCGCAGTGGCTTGAACTGATCTTCGGTCAGCTTTCCTTCGAGGCGGCGGCGCGCCTGATCGCGGAATTCCTCCACGCGCGCATCGACCATGGCCTGATCGTATTGGTCGTATTGATACATCAGATGATCCAGTCGATGGCTTGCGGGTCTTTGGGTTTAAGCGTCAGATCGGGCCGCACCGTGGGGCCAAGCGCGCGGACGCGGTCCTTGATGTGGGCGGGACGCACGCGGCCCCCGGCGTCGGTGGTGGCCTCCAGCGAATAGGGCACGTTGACCCTGCGGGCAGCCTCTTCGCGGGCGAGGATTTCCTCGGCATCTGCGCCAGCGTCCACCGCATCATCGACGTGAATCGACCAGCCAGTGCCAGTCCACCACACGACAGCGCCGGTCTTGAGATCGTTTCCGGTGAGGATCTTCATTGCGCGGCCTCCGCAGCGAGAGTGGCGAGGGCGGCGTCATTGCGCGCGGTAACATCCCCGATCACGATCAGCGCGGGGCTGATGATTGTGTGCGCTTTCACGAGATCGGGCAGGCCCGCCAGCATCCCGCGCACCACGCGCATTTCCGGGCGCGCGCCGTTCTCAATCACGGCGAGCGGCACATCGGGGGCGAGCCCGTCGGCCATCAGTTTCTCGGCAATCTGGGCTGCGGTGGACACGCCCATGTAAATGACGAGCGTGCGGCCTTTCCCGGCAAGGCCCGACCAGTCCTGATCGGACAGCCCCTTGCACTGGCCCGCGACAAAGCTGACGATGCTGGCCGCGTCGCGGTGGGTAAGAGCAATCTGCGCCGCCGCCGCTGCGCCGTTTGCAGCCGAGATACCCGGCACAATTTCCACCGGGACGCCGGCGGCGCGCGCGTCCTCTGCCTCTTCGCCGCCACGCCCGAAGATCAGCGGATCGCCGCCTTTCAGCCGCACCACGTCGCGCCCGGCCAAGGCCTCGCGGATCAGCAGCGCATTGATATCCTCCTGCGGCAGGGTGTGGCGCGCGCGCTGTTTCGCCACGCTGATCAACCGCGCATCAGGCGCGGCAAGGGCGAGGATATCCGCGCTCACCAACCCATCGTGCACGATCAGCGAGGCTTTCGCGATCAGTCGGGCGGCGCGCACGGTCAACAGATCGGGGTCACCCGGACCTGCGCCGACAAGAAAGAGGGTTCCAGTGTGGCTCATGCCGATCCAGATGGTTCAGCGCGGCCGATGGCGCCAGTGAGAATGGTTTTCGCGCACTCAAGCAAAGCTATCGCGCGGCGGAAATTCTCAGTCCTTCTGTATCTTGCCCGCGCTCATCAACTCCACCAGTTGATCGAGCTGTTTGGAGGATCGCAGATGCAGATCGCGCTGCGGGAAGGGGATTTCCACCTCGTTTTCACGAAACAGCTCCCAGATGCGCATATACACATCGGATCGGATGTTGGCGATGCCCGCTTCGGGATCGTGGATCCAGAACCGCAGTTCGAAATTGACCGAATTGTCGCCAAATTCCATGATATTAACGCGCGGTTTGGGTGTTTTGAGCACACGTTTCGTTTCCTCGGCGGCCTGATACAGCAGCCGCGTCACCAGCTTCAGATCGCTGTCATAGGCGACGCCGATGGGCGCCTTTACCCGCACGTCTTTCGAGGAATAAGACCAGTTGACCACCTGATTGACCATCAGGTTTTCGTTCGGGATCAGGTGTTCTGTCTGGTCGCGGGTGACAACCGATATCGCGCGAATGCCAATCTTGCGGATTTGCCCGACAGCTTCGTTGCCCGCCTGATCGGAAACCGAGATCACGTCGCCCGGTTTGATCGACTTGTCCAGCAGCAGCAGGATGCCGGAAATGAGGTTCCCGAAGGTCTTTTGCAGGCCGAAACCAATGGCAAGGCCGAATGCCCCGCCAAAGAAGGCAAGCGCGGTGAGATCGATGCCGATCACATCGATCATGATGAAGAACGCAAGCGTCCAGATGGCCACGGTGACGAGCTTTTCCGCGAGCAGTTTTTGCGTGCCGTCCAGCCCATTCGTCCGGCGCAGCAGATTGCGCGCGAGCCGCGATCCGAACCACGCAGCGCTGACTACCAGCAGGACGGTTGCGATCAGGAACAGCACATCGAACGCGGAAATCCTGACCGAACCGATGACGAGCGCCCATTCGTCCAGCTTTTCGACCACGGCGCCAATGGTGTCGCCCTGAGAAGCGATGCCTTCCTTTGCTCCTTCGTTGATGATGACGACGTCCGGCTCGGGTTCGGGTGTCGGGGTCGGAGTGGGGGCCGGTGTCAGTTCGGGCGCTGGCTGTGCGCCCTCAACCGCGGGGTCTGACTGCGCAGGATCGGTTGTTGGCGTGGCGGTTCTGGTAGACGTGTTTGCGGCGGGTGCGGCTGCGGGCGCGCTCATGATGGTCCATCCGGCTTGCCGCCCCGAGCATGACCGCTGCCACCAATCGCCTCGATCAGTGCGTGCATCTGATCGTTGTCGCGCAGGTTGATATCGCGCTGGGGATAAGGGATTTCGATGCCGTTTTCCTTGAACAGCCACCACAGGTTTTTCAGCACATCGCTGCGCACGTTGCCGACGCCTTCCTCGGGATCGACGATCCAGCAATGGATCACGAAATTGACAGAACTGTCCCCATATTCGGTCATCCACACGATTGGTGGAGGGGTAATCAGCACCCGCTTGGCCGATTTGGCGGCCTTCAGCATCAATTCCTCGGCGAGGTTCATGTCGGCGTCGTAGCTCACCCCGACATACACCTGCATTCGCACCTGCCGCGATGAATAGGACCAGTTTTCGACCTGGTTGATCATCAGGTTTTCGTTCGGGATCAGATATTCGCGCTGATCGCGGGTGGTGACAGACACCGCGCGAATGCCGATCTTGCGGATCTGGCCGAAGGTTTCGTTGCCCGCCGTATCCGCCACCGCGATGACGTCGCCCGGCTTGATCGACTTGTCCATCAGCAGGATGATCCCGGCGATGAGGTTCCCGAAGGTTTTTTGCAGGCCGAACCCGATGGCGAGGCCAAACGCGCCGCCAAAGAATGCGAGCGCGGTAAGGTCGATGCCAAGCAGATCAATCCCGACAAAGAAGGCAGCGCCCCAGATGAGGATCGTGGTAAGCTTTTCCGCGAGCAGTTTTTGCGCATCGTCGAACCGGCTGACGCGCGAAATGGCGGATCGGGTGGCGCGGCTGACCAGCCACGCAGCGGTCAGCACCAGCAGGATTACAGCGATAATCAACAGCGCATCGAGGATGGAGAACCGGAACTGGGTGGTCTCGATCGCGAGGTTATCGAGATATCCCAGAAACGCGCCGGCCGTCTCGTTTTTTTCCGAGACATCATTCACCAAATCACCCGATCCGCCGACCACTTCGACAGGTGCAGTAGGGGTTGGTTCGGGCGTCGGGGTGACTTCGGGCGTGGGGGTCACGTCCGGCGTGGGGGTCTCCCCCTGCGCATCGCCCAATGGCAAGCCTGCTGCGTCTGGCGGCGTTGCAGCAGCGGTAGGGGCGGCGGGTGCGGTCATCTCAATCCAGATTGCCCAGCGCCTGCGCGAGGTCCGCGATCAGGTCTCCGGGGTGTTCGACGCCGATTGATAGGCGAATGGCGGGCCTTGTGTCACCCTTGTCATCGGTCGGCGATCCCATTGTGCTGCGGTGCGTGTGCGGATAGATCGGCAGGGCAAGGCTTTCGAACCCGCCCCAGCTGTATCCGATGCCGAACAGTTCCAGCGCATCGACGACCCGGCCCGAAGCGTCCTTGTCATCGGTGTTCAGCACAAAACTGAACAGGCCGCATCCGCCGGTAAAATCGCGACTCCACAAGGCGTAACCCGGATCGCCGGGCAGCATCGGACACATGACGCGCGCCACCTTGGGATGCTCTGCCAACCAGCGTGCGATTTCCAGCGCGCTCGCCGTGCCGCGCTCCAGCCGCAAGCCCATCGTGCGAAGCCCGCGCGCGGCCAGCGCTGCATCATCGGGAGAGACGACGTGGCCCAGTTCGTGCGCGGTGCGGCGAAGGCGTTTGTACCAATGGTCGCCTGCGCTGGCGCTGCCCATCATCAGGTCCGAATGCCCGCCGACATGCTTTGACAGGCTCATCATCGCTATGTCGCAGCCGCCCGTCTTCAGTGCCGCAAAGCCAAGCGCGCTGGCCCAGGTGTTGTCGATCAGGCTGACCGCGCCCGCATTCCGCGCAATCGCGGTCAGGGCGGGCACATCGCACACCTCCATCGTCAGGCTGCCGGGGGATTCCAGCCATACCGCGCGGGGTGAATGCTGCGCCATCAGCGTCTCGAACGCGGGAATGTCGAGCGGGTCGAAAAAGGCATGATGGATGCCCAGACGCGCCAGCAGCCCGGTCGCCATGCTGCGCGAGGGATCGTAGGCATTGTCGGTCATCAACAGCGTATCGCCGGGTTTCAACACCGCCAACAGCGCGCCCGCAATCGCAGCGACACCGCTGGGATACAGGACGGTGCCCGCAGCGCCCGGCTCCAGCTGTGTCAGCGCATCGGCCAGCGCCCACTGCGTCGGCGCACCCCGGCGGCCATAGAAGAACTCTCCATCGCGGTCCGAACCGGTGGCCGCCTTGCGCTGCGCCTCGCTTTCGTAGAGGTGCGTGGAGGCGCGCCAGACCGGAGGATTGACGACGCGCCCGGTCCATTCGGGTCGCCGCCCGGCGTGGGCGATGCGGGTCGCTGGATTAAGGTCGCGGTCGTCTTTGCTCATGCGCACACGCCCAGCGGTCCCTGAACCTTGAGCGTGGTGGGGTCGGCGCTCCATTCCGACCAGCTGCCATCGTACAGCGCAACGTCGCGCTTTCCGATGAGGTGCAGCGCGAACAGCAGCACCGATGCCGTCACTCCGCTGCCACAGGTGGTGACGACGGGGCGGTCGGGATCGACACCGGCTTCGACAAAGGCTGTTCTGAGGGCGTCGGGCGATTTGAACGTGCCGTCCGCGTTATAGACCGCGCCAAACGGCAGGTTGAGCGCGCCGGGAATGCGTCCGTTCTGCCCGCCATGCACCGGGTCGATGCCAGTGCCGAATACCCGGTCCGCACTGCGTGCGTCCAGGACTTGCTCCGTCCCTGTGTCCAGATTGGCGATCATGTCTGCCTTGAACCGCACGCGGTGGGCTTTGGCAAGGTCGTTGGGGTCGCCAGAGCGACGTCCGGTTCTCCGCTTTCCAGCGCACGCCCCTCGCTGCGCCATTTGGCGAGCCCGCCATCGAGGATTGCGACCTGCTCGATCCCGTGCGCGGTCAGCGCGAACCACGCACGCGCGCTCGTTTTGACGGCGCTGTCATCGTACAGCACGATGCGGTCGTCTGCCTTGATCCCCAATTGTGCCAGCCGTTGCGACACCTGCGAAGCGTCAGGAAGGGCCTGCGGAACCGGGGACGCATTATCGGTGAGGGTCGCCAGATCGAGGAAACGCGCGCGCGCGATATGTCCGGCGGCAAACTCGCCGCGCGCGTTTCGTGCCGCTGCGGGCAGATGGTTCGAGGCATCGAGGACGACGAGATCGGCGTCGGTCAGGTGCGCGGCAAGCCAATCGGTAGATACCAGCGCGGGAAAGGTTTGGTCCATCCAGCAGGACTAGCCGCGCCTTCGCCTCAAGCCAAGGCTTGCCAGTGATGCCTCCCGATTATCGTCCGCGCAACTGGGTAGAATGCGCGCGCGCCCGCAATCGCTCAGGCGTTCTCACCGGGGACAAGCGCACGAATTTCGTTCGCGCGCAGACCGCGAATGCTGCCGGGCGGCGTGTCGAGCGCAATCGGATGAAGCCGCATGTGCGTGGTCGCGCTGGGCGTGCCGATGACAAATGTGGTGGTGGCGGCCCGCTGGCCCGCACCCTCGAGCGTGATGTGCAACAGCGGAATGAACACCGGTGTCGAACCCTGCCGGATCGCGCGCACTTCCACCATCGGCAATTGCATCGTTGCAGTCACCGCAATGCTTTGTTGCGGGCCGATCCGCTCGATGCTCCCGATTGGCGTCCCCGCGCCAAGCGAGCCAGCATTCGAGGTGCCTTTCTGCGCGCTTGTCAGCCGTGCCGAAAGGGTGATGTCCCGCACCGCCTTGTCCGTGCGATTGGTCAGCGCGACCCGATATTCGACAGTGAACATCATGACACTGCGCGTGGCGCTGGTGATCGCAAGCGTAAGGTCGAGCGGCGGCACTTCATCGGTATCGCGAAGATCCAGCGGAGGCGGAGCCGGAACGGGCGAGGGAGCGGGTCGTTGCCCCGCGTCTGCTGCCGGTCTGGAGGCAGGCTGCGGATCGGGCCGCGCCGCTCCCGTCCCCGTGTGCGGCGACGCCCCAGCAGCCCCCTTTGCACTATGTGTTGCGGCGTTCTCCCGCCCGCGCTCGGCCATATGGCGGCGCACATTGGACGCAAGATCGGTTTCCAGACGCGGAATTGCCTGCCGCCGGGCGAGCAACACGCGCCACCCGCCAAACCCTGCCGCCAGCACCATCAGGGCCAGCATCGCCCAGAGCCACGGCGACAGGCCCGTTACGCCATCGCCGTAATCCACGACGGGGCCAACATTTTGCACTGGCGGCGGATCGAGATTGATCGAAGGCGCGGGCGCATCATCGACCCATTCATCTGCACCGATCTGAAATTCGTCCGCACCTGCCGCATCGGGCAGTTCGAGCGGCGGGGCGTTGCCAGTGTCAGGACTTACGCGCGGCTCAGATGCGGGGTTTGCGCCCACACCGGGCACCGGCGCTGCAATTGCGCGGGTGGCGGGTGCTGTGGCTCTGTTGGCAGGAGCGGGGGTGGGAGTAGGCGTCGGTGCAATCACACGTGGCGCAGATGCTGCGGGCGGCACTGCCCTTGTCGTCGGGGTGGGCGTGGGAGCGGGTGTCGGGGCAGGCGCGCGCCGTTCGGGCGGGATCACGCGCGGAGCGATGGGCACGCCAGCGCGTTCGTCCACCGGACCTTGCGGCGCAGGGGTGGAGGTGGGCGTCGGGGTCGGGAGCGTAAAATCGCTTGGATTGCTTTGGGCAAGGGCGGGGGCCGGAACCGTCGCCACAGCAACAGCCACAGCCCAAACCGATATTGCGGCAGCGGTGCGGGTCGACGGCCTGTAATCCGGTTTTCCTGCGGGCAGGTTTGCGGGAAATGGCGTCTCGGCAATGGAATATGTGTGCGGTGACATGGGCTGGCTCGATATTCGCTCTGGGCGTTTGTTATTTTGTTCTATCTGTGTCGCATGGCGTGCTGGCTGGGTGAGGAGTGACAGCCGACGCGATATCCACCGCACCGCCAGCACTCCATCCCCAAGCCATCAGCGTTTGTGTCAACATAGGCGTCTGCTGCGCGCCCGCGCACCTGCCTGCTTGCGAAAATTACGTATTCGCGGCAACAGCGCGGCATGGAAACCACACCGCCTGCCTCAACTTCGGACCATGCTTCGGAAAATGGCCCGGACGCCACCATCCGGAAACCCGCATTTCTTGGGAAGGATACGCCTCTCCCGCAATCGCCCGAAGAGGCGGTGCTGGACTATGTGCCCAATCCCCGTGCCGGGGCATTGTTCATGGTGCGATTTGCCGCGCCGGAGTTTACTTCGCTGTGTCCGGTGACCGATCAGCCTGACTTCGCGCATCTGGTGATTGATTACGCGCCGGGCGAAACCATTGTCGAGTCAAAGAGCCTGAAGCTGTTTCTGGGCAGTTTTCGCAATCACAACGGCTTTCATGAAGACGTTACAGTTGGCATCGGTCAGCGCCTGTTCGAAGAGATGCAACCAAAATGGTTGAGAATTGGCGGCTATTGGTACCCGCGCGGTGGAATACCTATCGATGTATTCTGGCAAAGCGGCGCGCCGCCTGCGGAACTGTGGTTACCGGATCAGGGTGTGCAGCCCTACAGGGGACGCGGTTAACCGCTTTACCGTTTGGTAATCAGTAATCTATGTATCTTTTGCGTAACAGTTAAATCGGGTATTTCTCGATTGATGGGCTTTTAATCCAATTGTCATAGTGTATGGATAGCGCCTGCGTCCAAGGGGGGTGCCTGCACGATGAACCGTGTGTGATTACCTCTCCATGTGACAAAGTTACAATTTACATGGCCCTTTAAACGGCTTTCGAGAGGCATTCCATGACCATTTCCGCTTCGATCAAGTTTCGCGCCATCGGTGGCGCTTCGGTAATCGCCCTGACTGCTGGCTTTGCCGGTGCGACGGGCGCTCTGGCTGCGCCTGCGCCGGTATCGGCCGCTCCCAACCCGGTTGCGCCGGCCGCTCCCGGCAATATCGAAGAGTGCGCGCTAGTCACAACCGTTTCGCCCCCGGAGGTTGTCTGCGCCCCTGGCACCGATCCCGATGGCTTCGTTCAGCCTTTCAGCTCAATTTCGGTAACTGTTGAGGATGGCTCGCAGGTCCAGGGTGAGATTAATCTGCTTGAGAACGTCGATGCGACGATCAACGGCTCTATTGTTACCTCGACTGGGCCAGCGCTTTTCCTGGGCGATGTCGCAACCGTCGTTAACAACGGCTTCATTCAGGTTGGCCCCGTCAGCGGCGATGCAATCCGAGTTGGGGCCGGATCAACGGTCACGAACAACGGAACGATCAACGGCGCAGGGTCCAGTGGTCCTGGATACGGTATTTCTCTTCGTGGAAGTGACGGAACGATCATCAATAATGGCCTGATCCGTACCAGCGGTGGGGGTGACTTCGGCGTATTTTCTTCGACTGGAACAAATGATCATTCTGTAACCAATTCCAGTACTGGCTCAATTTTCACTACCGGGTTCAGAAGTTCTGCCATCGCTCTTGCCAACAGCGACGGTGTCACAGTTGTTAATGACGGTCTCATTCAGACATTTGCGGCGGAGAGTGATGGCATTAATGCGGGCGACGATGCTTTTGTCACCAATAACGGCTTCATTGTCACCACGGGCGATATCTCGAACGCAATCAGGGTTGGCGACAATTCGACCGTCATCAATTCCGCTACTGGCGCCATCTTTACCGGCGGCAGCGACATTTCGGCCATTCAGACCGGCGCGAATTCTTTCGTCCAAAACAACGGCATCATCACCACCCAGGGTGACAACGCTTTCGCTATCCAGGCGGGCGACGGGTCGACCATCAACAACAATCCCACGGGCCAGATCGGCACGATCGGTGCCAATTCAGATGTAATCCTCATCACCGGCGCCGGAACGGTCGTCAATGCGGGTGGATTGCTGCAGGCAACGGGAGCGGGTTCCACCGGCGTCACCATTCAGGGTGACGGCAATCTCCAGAACTCGGGCAGGATTACTTCGGTGCTTGCCACTGCAGTGGATATTGATGGCGTGGCGACCGTTACCAACTTCACTGGTGGTTTCATCTCGTCCAAGGGTGATGATGGACTGCGCATTGGCGGCGACGGTTCGACGATCCGCAACGATGGCGTAATCGAAAGCGACGCTGACGAGGCGATCGACGCTGACGGCTTCAACGATGTCAGCGTGGTCAACAACGGTGTTATTAGCGCCACACTCAACGGCGATGGCGGCATTGTTGCAGCAAACAATCTTAGCGTTGAAAACACTGGAGAAATCAGCTCGGTCAACGCCAATGCGATTGATGCAGGGACTGATCTTGTCCTGACTAACGCAGCATCGGGTCAGATCACTGGCGCGGGCGACACGGTTTCGGGCGGCGACAATGCTACTATCGAGAATTCCGGCCTGATCCAGGCTCAAGCTGCGAATGCGATCAACATCAGCAGCGGTTCGATCCTCAACTCGGGCACGATCGCAGTGGATGGCGGCGATGCCGCGATCAACTTTGGCACTGGCACCATCGACTCCAGCGTCACCAACCTCGCCGGCGGCGTGATCAGCGGTGATACCGGTATCGCGATGGACGCGGACGGCACTGCCAAGAGGATCACCAACCTTGGCTCGATCACCGGAACCGGAGGGACTGCAATCGCATTTGCCGACGGCGACGATCTGTACATCGGCGTCAATGACGGCGAAGTTACGGGCGCAGTCGATGGCGGCGCGGGAACCGATATTTATGCCTTTATCGTAACCGATCAGACGGATCGCACTTTCGATCTCGGCGCTCCGATCACGAATTTCGAAGACATCCGTGTCGGCTCGCAGACCTTTGATTTCTCGGCAGGCACCCTCGGCACCACCCCGGCAACTGGCGTGGTCACTCTGACTGGCACATCAGCTCAAGACATCACGATCGTCAATACGGCGATCATCGATGGCACCATCAACGGTGCGGTTGATCTGATAGTTGGCGCGAATGACGGCATTGATCCCGGCGTGACGATCACCAGCAACGGTGCGATCACAACCACAGCCGATGGCGAATTTGCCTACACCGCTGGCGACGATACTTTCCTCGATAACGCCGGTGATATCAGCACTTCGGGTATGAGTACCGCTGGCGTGCTGATGGGCGATAATTCGCTGTTCACGAACACCGGCTCGGTGCTGTCTACTGGCATGAACGGCGTTGGCGTCGTGCTTGGCGATGGCTCCACCGTCACCAACGCAGCCGGTGCGACGATCACCACCACGGGCGACAACGGCTTTGGCCTGATCATCACCGGTGACGGTACACTGACCAACAACGGTATCATCGCAACCGGCGGTGCAACTGCGCAGGCGGTAACGATCACGGGCGAGGCGACCATCGTCAACGGCGGCACTATTGCTGCTGCTGGTGGTCGCGCAATCGACGTGGCGCTCGCCTCGACCATCACCAACAATGTCGGCGGCACCATCGCCTCCTCGGGCGGCGATGCGATCCGGTTGAACGCGGCGAATTCCACCGTGACCAACGCGGGGACAATCACCGCGCTGGGCGATGGCAATTTCGGCATCAACGGCGTTGACATGAACACGGTCACGAACTCCGGTTCGATCACCACCGATGGCATGTCGACCGCCGGCATCCTGCTGGGCGCGGCATCGACCGTCAGCAACACCGGCTCGGTACGTTCCACCGGTATGAGCGGCGTTGGCGTCGTGCTTGGCGATGGCTCCACCGTCACCAACGCAGCCGGTGCGACGATCACCACCACGGGCGACAACGGCTTTGGCCTGATCATCACCGGTGACGGTACACTGACCAACAACGGTATCATCGCAACCGGCGGTGCAACTGCGCAGGCGGTAACGATCACGGGCGAGGCGACCATCGTCAACGGCGGCACTATTGCTGCTGCTGGTGGTCGCGCAATCGACGTGGCGCTCGCCTCGACCATCACCAACAATGTCGGCGGCACCATCGCCTCCTCGGGCGGCGATGCGATCCGGTTGAACGCGGCGAATTCCACCGTGACCAATGCGGGGACAATCACCGCGCTGGGCGATGGCAATTTCGGCATCAACGGCGTTGACATGAACACGGTCACGAACTCCGGTTCGATCACCACCGATGGCATGTCGACCGCCGGCATCCTGCTGGGCGCGGCATCGACCGTCAGCAACACCGGCTCGGTACGTTCCACCGGTATGAGCGGCGTTGGCGTCGTGCTTGGCGATGGCTCCACCGTTACCAACGCAGCCGGTGCGACGATCACCACCACGGGCGACAACGGCTTTGGCCTGATCATCACCGGTGACGGTACACTGACCAACAACGGTATCATCGCAACCGGCGGTGCAACTGCGCAGGCGGTAACGATCACGGGCGAGGCACTGGTCATCAACAGCGGCACAATCGCTGCATCGGGTGGTCGCGCAATCGACGTGGCGCTCGCCTCGACAATTGCCAACGCACAGGGCGGTGTGATCGCCTCGTCAGGCGGCGAAGCAATCCGATTGAATGCGGGCGGTTCGACCGTTTCCAACGCGGGTTCGATCCTGACGACTGGTGACGGCAATGTTGCCATTTTTGGTCCGGATGACTCGACGGTCAACAACTCGGGCTCCATCACTACTTCGGGCATGAGCACCGCAGGCATCGTACTGGGCGCCAACTCGGCTGTGAACAACCGGGGCGTGATTTCATCCAGCGGACCGATGGGTCTTGCCATCGCGCTGGGTGATGGCAGTTCCATCCTGAACGTCGCTGGCGGATCGATCACGACCACAGGGCGCGATGCGCCCACAATCGTGATCAACGGCGACGGCACGATCACCAATGAAGCGACAATTGCTGCGACGGGTGACGATGCGCAGGCAATCACAGTCACCGGCGATCTCGTACTTACCAACTCGGGCAGCATTTCGGGCCGCGATGGACGTGCGGTCGACGTGGCCGGTGTGGCGACGATCACCAACGCAGTGGGCGGATCGATCACTTCGGAAATTCGCGATGGGATCCGCTTCAACTCGGGATCGACGCTGACGAACCGTGGAACCGTTTCGGGCTTCCGCGGCGTGCAGGGTAGCGGGGGCGACGACCGGATCGTCAACTTCGGTTCGATCGTCGGCGTCACCAACGCTGTTGAACTGGGTGCCGGCGATGACACCTTCGAACAGTGGACCGGGGCCAGCGTCACCGGCAATATCCAGCTTGGCGACGGCGATGACACCTTCATTCTCGAAGGGGCCAACTCGACCGTATCCGGGCGGATTGTCGGCGGTGACGGAACGGACGTCGCGATCCTTGGCGGCACGCTTGATGCCAGCAACTTCCAGGGCTTTGAGCGGACCGAACTCGGCACCTTGTTCGACTTGCGTATTTCGGGCGACCAGACGGTTTCGGGCGATGTATTCCACATCGGTAACGTACGCGTCGATCTGGGCGTTGATGCACTTAGAACGGCAGGTTCGATCACGCTTGAATCAACCGGGCAGCTGACCATCGGCACCCCGCTTGACCAACAGCTGATCGGCCAGTCGGTTCTGGTATTCGCGTCCGGCACCGGGATCACCAACAACGGTGCGACGATCAACATCCTCGATGATGATTTGCTGATCGATTACACTCCGGTGCTGACAGATACGCTTCGCGTCAACGTCAGGGCTGCCGATATCGTGGTTGGCAGCAACGATCCGAACCTTGTCGCAATTGGCAATGCACTCACAGGTGGCCTCAATCGCGGTACGGTCAGCGGGGCAAACTTCGACTTCCTCAATGGACTGGGCAACAATGCTGCTCTCACCAATGCGTTGAACGATGCTCTGCCTTCGCTGAGCGATGGCGTTGGTCGTGAAATTTTCGAGAGCGGAAGCCTCGCCAGCCAGGCGCTTGAGCGTCACCTGGTATCGGGCAGTTCGGGTATCTGGGGCCAGATCGCAGTTCGCGGTGCGGAGCAGGATGCACTCTCGCCTTCGGCCGATGGCTACGAAAGCGATCAGCTGATCTTCACGGCAGGCGCAGATTACGCGCTGGGTGACAATATCCGCATTGGCCTGCTGGCCAGCTATGCCGATATTGACGTCGATGATGAATCGGCGACCGGTGCCCGTGGCAATACCGCAGAGGTCGATAGCATTCGACTGGGTGCCTACGTCGCGGTCAGCTTCCTTGAGCGTGGCTTCGTCAACACCGAAGTCGCCTACCTCACAGGTGACGTTGACACATCGCGCAACGGGTTCGGTGCTCCGATCACGTCAAGCTACGATTTCGACGGTATCGCAACTCGCACCACCATCGGCTACGATCTTCTCGCCGATGAGAACATCTCGCTTACGCCGACCATCGGTGTGAACGCGGCGCGGATCGAGTTCGACGATGCGGTTGAAACAGGCGGGTTTGGCTTCACGGTCGAACGCGGCGATGCGGAATACATCGAAGGTCGGATCGGGGCGCAACTGGCTGCTCAGGTCTCCGAAAGTGTAAGTGGGTTCATTTCGGGTACGGTCATTCACGACTTTATCGACTCGACCCGCTCGTTCCGTCTCAACTCGGTCCAGCTGCCAACCTTCAACGCCGTCCTGCCGCTGCGTGAGCAAGACCGGTTCGAACTGTCGGCGGGTGCCTCGATCGATGTTGGCGACAACTTCATCGTCGACCTTGGCTATCTCGGTGACTTCAACGAAGGCTATAGCGGCCACTCAGCCCGTGCGAGCGTCCGCGTATCGTTCTAAGTCCCGGCTGACACAGTCAAAAAAGGGGGCGGCCACGCAAGTGGTCGCCCCCTTTTTTTGCCCACGACACGGCGCCAGGACTTTGCAGCGGTGGCATCCTTTTGTCGAACGCGCCGTCACAGGGCGGTCTCTCCCGGAGCGCCGCCCCATGAACAACCGCCCTGCGAAGGCGCTGAATTCGCCCGTTGCCGTGATGCGCGTCACCGTCAGCGCGCGAGAATGCATTGATACCAAGCGGCGTTGCACACAGGCAAATGCCCCTGCACACAATCACGGTGCAGGGTCGATCGAACTGTGTCGCATGAGAAAATTGCAGCATTGGTGCCGGCTAGAGGATTCGAACCCCTGGCCCCCTGATTACAAATCAGGTGCTCTACCAACTGAGCTAAGCCGGCGTCACCGAGCGCGCGGATGCGGCAAACCGCGCTAAAAGTCCAGCGCTTTAATTCTGGAGATAGAGCGTCACAGCCTGCGCGGGATATTCGGTATTGGCCACGATATCGAGATCGCCATCGCCATCGTAATCGAACACCTGAACGCCCACCATCGAGCCTTGGCTGTCATCCAGCACGCCAAGTTCCCAGGATGCCGCCGTCTGACGCAGGTAGTAAAGCCCGCCTCGCAAGCTTCCATCAACGGTACTCGCGCTCGATCCGATCGTGAAAACGATATCGGTCAGCCCGTCTCCATCAAGATCACCCGGCTTTACGGAGGTGACGATCAGATTGACGTCTTCCAGTTCGAACCGCGCAAGCGATTGGGTGACCGCTGCGCCGGTGGCCGGATCGAGAAAAAGCGTATCGATCGCATGGAATTTGGGCTGAAAAATCTCGGCCCGCCCGTCTCCGTCGATGTCCGCTGCGGAGCCGAAATGGCCGTGAATGGCGTTGTTCGAAAGCGCTAGCTCGTTCCATGCGGCCGCCGTTGCCGATGAAGGCGGTGACCGCGCCGCTCTGGTTGTCGGACGCAACCACATCGAGGATGCCGTTGCCATCTATGTCGGCCAGGACCAGTGAACGCGAATAGCTGTCCTGCGTGATCCGGCGCGTTGTCCAGGCGGCATTGCCGCTGCCGGGGTTTTCCAGCCAGACGATCCCACGCGGCTCTGAGTCGGATGAATCGGAGTTGACGCGCATGTTGATCGCGATGTCGGGATCGCCGTCGCCGTCGATATCGCCGCTTGCGATGTTTATGGGGTTGGGCAGCCCGCTCGCCAGCGTGCGTCGGGCCCACTTGCCCCCGGCCGGGCCGGGGTTGATGTAGGCCATCACATGTTCGTGCGAGTTCAGCACGCCGACAATGTCGAGGTACGAATCACCATTGACGTCGACAGCGACCTGCCGCTCCAGCAGCAACACGCCGGTGAACGGCAGTTCCGGCATGGGATCGTTGTCGACGATCGTCGTAAGCGATCCTCCGTTATATTGCACGTATCCGATCACGCCAGCAGGTGTTCGACTGGAATTGCCGGTGTAGGAATCGAAAAAGCTGATATCGGGCCGGCCGTCGCGATTGAAATCGGCCACCGCAAAGCCGTAGGAATAGGTCATCCCGGTAAGAATGGTGCGCGCGGTAAAGCGGATCGGCCCGGCTGAGGCTGTCGCAAGGCTGGCGGCGAGCGGTTCGGGCACGTCGCTGACGTCGAGACAGCCAAGCCGCGCAAGGACCGGACCCGAAGCGCAGTTCACTTGCATCGGACTTGGAGTAGGCGTGGGCGTGGGAGTCGGCGCAGGGGTCGGTGCGGGAAGGATTGCAGTTGCCGCTGTGGGCGAGGAACCGCTGTCGTCTCCTCCACACGCAGCGAGCGCCGGAATCGACGAAGCGCCAAGCAACCAGCGTGCCGAGTTCAGGATAGGTTTCAAAAGGTGCGACCCTTATGTGATTTTTTTCGTGGTTTCCGGTAATACCCGGCAATTGATTTGTGCCCAGCCGTCAAATGTACCAGGTCGAAGGAAAGGTTAGTCTAGTAAATAAAACACCTCTTACAATTATTCACGACCGGAATAATCCGCGTTGATAGCGAAACCAGTTTTATCATCGCCGTCGATTAATTTTTTTCCGACGCGTACGGTTCTGCGCGATTGCGAACTCGGGCATAATATTTGCGGAAATACCGTTCAATTGCGTCATGGCCGCAATTCCGATGGATCGGGTCTAAAGCGCGCCGAACGTCCAGCCCTCGGTCCAGGCGATTTCTGCGGTGAGGAAACGCGGTTCCCAGCGCTGCGCGTCGGGCGCGACCTTGCGCAGCCATGCGGCGGTCAGCAGTGCATCGGAGGAATGATCGTCCACCTCGCCATACTGGTCAACCGGCGGCGATCCCAGCGCATCCAGCGCCGCATTGAGATCGGCATAGGTCAGAAACTTCGTGCGGGCGCCCAAATCCGCGCTCTCTCGTGATGCGAGGCCGGTGTATATCTCGACCAGCACAGTTCCGCGCAACGGTCCTGCGGCATCGGGCACCGGGTCCATCGGCCATACATTCAGATACTCGCGCAACTGGTGCAGCATCCGCATTCCGGTGAGCGAGCTTTTGCCCACCTGCGCCGCGCCAACGAGGTTGAAATTGCTGACCGGGCGGCATTTCTGCGCACGCTGCGCACCCTCGGCCACGCGAAAGCGCCCCTCGCGCGTGCCAGCGCCGGGTAGCAGGAACCGGTCGCCCTCATGCTGCTTGCCGTGGCGAAAATAGCGTGCGGCCTCGGGGTGATCGAGGAAGCTTTGCGCGCCCAGATGCGGATCGTCGGCACAGATCTCGTCGATCAGCGCCCACAGCTTTTTCGCACTGCGCGGGCTGGCGTGCCATCCGGGAAAGAACGCACCGGCGTCCTGATACGGCAGGCTGATGCCCAGATCCGCGCCGACCAGTGTGCGCGGCGGCAGATCATCGCGCAACAATGCCAGCACTTCAGACCGGGACCAGCCACCCGAAGGTGGTTCGACCAGCACCGGCGGGCCACCCCCGGCATCCGCCAGCGCCAGCGCAATACCCTTATGCCGCTCACCGCGCGCACCTGACCAGTCAATGGCGAGGAAGTGGTCGAACCGGGGCGGCAGCGATTGCGCCATCAATTGCTGCGACTTTGCGAAGCATTCCGAATTGCGGACATCATTCTGCCTGCAAGTGCGTCCGGCGATTTGCCCACCACTCCATCCGCTCCTTCACCGTGCGCTCAAACCCGCGTTCAACCGGCGTGTAATATTGCTGCGGCTCCATCCCCTCAGGCCAGTAATCGTCGCCCGAAAAGCCATCATCGGTGTTGTGATCGTAGGCGTAGCCCTCGCCATAGCCAATATCCTTCATCAGCTGGGTCGGCGCGTTGAGGATGTTGGCAGGCGGCATCAGGCTGCCGGTTTCGCGTGCGGATTTGAACGCGGATTTCTGCGCGGCGTAGGCGGCGTTCGATTTGGGTGCGGTCGCGCAGTACAGGCAGGCCTGCACGATCGCCAGCTCGCCTTCGGGGCTGCCCAGAAACTGATAGGCGTCCTTTGCGGCAAGGCACTGGATCAGCGCGTGCGGATCGGCGAGGCCGATGTCTTCGGAGGCGAACCGGACAAGGCGGCGCAGCACATACAGCGGCTCCTCCCCCGCGGTCAGCATCCGCGCGAGGTAGTACAGCGAGGCCTGCGGATCGCTCCCGCGCAACGCTTTGTGCAGCGCGCTGATGAGGTTGTAATGCCCGTCGCGATCCTTGTCATACACCGCCACGCGGCGTTGCAGGAACGCGCCCAGCGCGGCGGGATCGAGCGGGCGGGAGAGCGCGGCGTTGTACAATGTTTCCGCCTGCCCCAGCAGAAATCGGCCATCACCATCGCGCTGAAGCGATCAGCGCGGCGCGGGCATCCGGCGTGAGGGGGAGGGGGCCTTCCAGCGACTCGGCGCGCGCCAGCAAAGCCTCCAGCGCGGCATGGTCGAGCCGCCCAAGGATCAGCACCTGCGCACGGCTGAGCAAAGCGGCGTTCAGCGCGAAGCTGGGGTTTTCCGTCGTCGCCCCCACCAGCGTGATTGTGCCGCGTTCGACGAACGGCAGAAACCCGTCCTGCTGCGCGCGATTGAAGCGGTGAATCTCATCCACGAACAACAGCGTTTTCTGCCCCGCACCAGCCATCTTGTCCGCCTCGGCAAAGACTTTCTTGAGGTCCGCGACGCCGGAAAACACCGCGCTGATCGATACGAACCGCATCCCCACGGCATCCGCCAGCAGGCGCGCTATGCTGGTCTTGCCCGTGCCCGGCGGTCCCCACAGGATCATGCTGGAAAGCCGGCCCGCCGCCACCATGCGCCCGATTGCGCCCTCTGCCCCGGTCAGATGCTCCTGCCCGATGACTTCATCCAGAGAATCCGGGCGCAGCCGATCGGCGAGGGGGCGGTCGGCCAGGCGACGCGTTGTCGCGCGTTGCTGCTCGCGCGTTCAGAGGCGCGGTATCGTCTGCGAAAAGGTCAGCCATTGGTCGTTCGAGATAGGACGCTCATCGTAAAATTGCCATCGGCCTCTTGCAGCGCCAGCTTTTCGATACAACTTCGATATATCGAAAACCCGCAGGAGGTGACCATGACCAAGAAACGCAAGGACAAGAAATCAGGCGATATCGAGCCGATTGAAGGATACATTCCCGACCGCCCCGAAGGCGAGGAGTTCGACGTCGATATCGATGTTGATGTCGATGCCGATGATGAAAACAACTCTGATTCCCGCCGTGCAGGCAGACGCCGGTCTGGCTGGTCAGAGCTGTTCGGAGATGGCGGCGTATTTGGCCGCAATGGACCGTTCGGAAATGAAGGACCGTTCGGCAGCGACGGCCCGTTCGGTCCGGGTGGCCCGTTTGGCCCGCGCGGAATGTTTGGCGATGGCATGTTTGGCGATGGCCGATCGTTCGAGCGGGGCGCCCGAATGCGGTCTGGCCCACGCCGGAATGCGGCACGCAAACGGATGTTCGCACAGGGCGAACTGCGCCTCACCCTGTTGTTGCTCATCGCCGATAAGCCGCGCCACGGCTATGAACTGATCAAGGATATCGAGGAGCTGACCTCGGGCGATTATTCGCCCAGTCCCGGCGCGGTTTACCCGACGCTGCAACTGCTGGCCGATGAAGGCAAGATCGAGGAGGCTCAGGCGGAAGGCGCGAAAAAGCCGTTTCAGGCGACGCCCGATGGCATGGCCGAACTCGAAGAGCGCAAGGACGAGGTGGAGCACCTGATGGGCAGGCTCGCAATCCACGGAAAGCGCACCCGCGACGCCCGCTCTCCCGATCTGTTCCGCGCGATGGGCAATCTGGCGACCGTGATCGGCAACCGCACGCGCAAGGGCAAGCTGGACAAGGGCGCCATGGACGAAATCGTCGACATCATCGACGAGGTGGCCAAGCGGATCGAGCGGCTTTGAAAATATCGGACGAGCCGCCGCTAAATGCGGCGGTTCGTTGCCGATCTCACACGTGTCATTAACCGCTTGGCGACACTCCTCTGCCAGGACCGTTCACAGCGCTGATGCGATGCAGCCCTGCAAAAGGTCGCCCCATGTTCGGTTTCGATCAACCCTTTCTCATGCGTTACGATCAACGGCTGGGGCTGGCCGGAGTGCTGTGGAGCGGCTGCGGCGGCGCGGTCGACAACCTGCTGATCCAGCTTCGGGTGCCGGCCTACCTCGCGCTGCGCGCGCACCAGTTGCGCATCCCGGTGGAAGAGGTCGTGCGCTATTACGACGTATGGCCTTTATGGGTGAATATTGCGTGGGCGACGGGTACCTGGGGCGCGGCGTTGGCATCGGTTCTGCTGCTGATGGGCAGCCGCCACGCGTTGCCCGCGTTTATCGCTTCGTTGCTGGGCCTGATCGTGATGACCTATTTCTGGTATTACGTGCCCATGCCGCGCATCGCCGGAGATGATTGGGCCTTTTTTGCCGAAGACATGCGGTTTGCATATCTATGCGTCAGCCTCTTCATCACAGCCGCATCCATCCATGAGGCATGGCAGATGATCCGCACGGGCGATCTTGTGTAACCACACAGTTGGGCGGCGGGTTCCGCAGCATTTCACCGCCGATCCTTGGCCAGCCAAACCTCCCCGGTGCGATTGCAGCGGACGTCCGACGCGCGTATCCTCGCCTTCCGACGGGTCGCGCCGTGAGGGAGAGTTACAATGACAACCATCAATGGCACGCGGCC
The DNA here is from genome assembly GCA_963838365.1 of uncultured Alphaproteobacteria bacterium. Taxonomy (GTDB): domain Bacteria; phylum Pseudomonadota; class Alphaproteobacteria; order Sphingomonadales; family Sphingomonadaceae; genus Erythrobacter. The sequence continues at coordinate 213,758 of CAWIQR010000011.1, read as the reverse complement.
CGCAACGCCTTGGCATCTGTGGGTGGTCGGCGGCGTCAGCCTGCTGTGGAACGCCATCGGCGCAAACGATTACCTGCAATCTCAATTGCGTAACCGCACTTACCTCGAAAGCATGACCGGCACCTATGACATCACGGTGGACGAGATGATGGCCTATATCGACGGATTCCCCGCTTGGGCTGAAGCCAGTTGGGCGTTCGGGGTGTGGGGATCGGTACTAGGCTCGCTGCTCCTGTTGTTTCGTAGCAGGTTCGCGCTCTGGGCATTTCTGATTTCGGTTATCGGTGCGGTTGTAACCAGCTCGTATCAGTTCAGCGGTGCCATGCCCGAAGAGCTTCAGGGGTCAGGTCAATGGATCTTTGCAGCGATCATCTGGGCGATAACGCTGGGCCTGATCTATTACAGCTTGCGGATGCGCAAGGCGGGCGTGTTGCGTTAATCGGCCAGATTGAGGCTTCAGGCCGCCTCGCTCTTTGCCTCCTGCCGCTCGGCTTCCTGCAGCGCGCGGCGGTCTTCCGTCAGGCGCACATAGGTATCTGCGACCACGCGGTTAATAGCCTCCCAACTGTATTCGAGGCTGCGCGCCTCGCCTGCGTCGCCGTGGGCGCGGCGCAGGGCGGCGTCGGTGCAATAGGGCGCGATTGCTTCGGCAAAGTGCTCTGCCGTCTGTGCCGTGGTTTTGCCGGGAGGGACCAGCTGGCCCGTTTCGCCGTCCACCACCAGACTGGCCGCGCCGGTTGCCCCCGCGGCGACCACGGGCAGACCGCAAGCCATTGCCTCCAGCGTGACATTGCCGAACGTCTCGGTAATGGAAGGGTTGAAGAACACGTCACCGCTCGCCAATGCCGATCCAAGCTCGACTCCGGTCCTGAACCCGGCGAAGATCCCGCCGGGCAGCGCGTCTTCAAACCAGCCGCGCGCGGGGCCATCGCCGATCACCAGCACCTTGTGCGGGACTTGCCGCTTGCGCAATTGCACGATGGTCTCGGCAAACACATCCAGCCCCTTTTCCATCACCAGTCGCCCGAGGAACACGATGGCGACATCGTCATCGGCGAGGCCAAGCGAGCGCCGCCATTCCGGGTCGCGTTTTTCGCTGGCAAAGATCGTGCGATCCACCCCGCGCGACCACAGGCCGATATCGTCGTGCATGTCGGTTGCAATCAATTCGTCTATCATGCTCTGCGATGGCGCGACCAGCGCATCGCAGCGATGGTAAAACCGCCGCAGCAACCGCAGGATCAGAGGCTCCAGAAACGCCATGTTGTAATAGCGGGGGTAGGTCTCGAACCGCGTGTGCACCGATGCCAGCACCGGCACATCATTGTCCTGTGCCCAGCGCAGCGCGGCATGGCCCATGGGATCGGGGGAGGAGAGGTGGACGATATTGGGCGCAAACTTTTCCAGATCGCGCCGCACCCGGCGGCCCAGCCCGGTGGGAATTCGGTATTCACCGCGTCCAAAAGGCATCCCGACCGAAGGGGTGCCGATCAGATCGCCGGTCGGCGCAAATGCGGGTTGCGCAACGGTGGGCGAATAGACGCGCACATTCGCCCCAAGTTCCAGCAAGGAGCCGACAAGCCGGTTCAGCGCCTGATTGGCCCCGTCGCGGGTGTAGTTGTAATTGCCGCTGAAAAGGGCAATGCGAAGGTCCGATATTTCCATTGTCCCATCGTCTAGTGCAAACATCGTTACGTTTCCACACTCCACCTTTTCCACATGGTTTTTGGGGCGAACTTCATTGACTTGTCACGCGCGGCCACTAATGCGGCCAGCGGGCCACGCGGTCCCAACGCCGCGCGAGCTCTCTGCAAGGAGAGAATACAATGACTGACTACGCACGTGGGCTCTCGCATGAGCCGCCGCTCAAACCAGAGCGTCCATTTTTTTCCTCCGGTCCGACGGCAAAGTTCCCCGGCTGGTCCCTCGACAAGTTGAAAACCGCATCGCTGGGCCGCTCGCACCGGTCCGCGCTTGGCAAGTCGCGCCTGAAATACGCGATCGACCTGTCGAAGGAATTGCTCGGCATCCCCGACGATTACCTCGTTGGCATCATGCCCGCATCCGATACCGGCGCGATTGAGGCGGCGATGTGGTCCATGCTGGACCCCGCGCGCCCGGTTACCGTCGCCGCGTGGGAGAGTTTCGGCAATATCTGGATTCAGGACGCGGTGAAGCAGTTGAAACTGCCCAACCTGCAAGTCCTTACCGCCGATTATGGCGAAATCCCCGACCTTTCCACCATCCCGCAGCGCAACGATGTTGTCTTCACCTGGAACGGCACGACCAGCGGCGCGATGATCGCCGACACCGACTGGCTGGAGCCGGGCCGCGAAGGCATCACGATCAACGACGCGACCAGCGCCGTGTTCGCTCAGGAGATGGACTGGGCAAAGCTCGACGCCACCACCTACAGTTGGCAAAAAGTCATGGGATCGGAAGCGCAGCACGGAATGCTGATCCTCAGCCCCAAGGCGGTGGAACGCATCGAAAGCTACGATCCGCAATGGCCGCTGCCCAAGCTGTTCCGCCTGAAAAAGGGTGACAAGATCAATCAGGGCATCTTTGTGGGTGAGACGATCAATACTCCCTCGATGCTGGCGACCGAGGATTACATCGCCGCGCTGGAATGGGCGAAGTCCATCGGCGGGCGCAAGGCGTTGATCGAACGCGCCGATGCCAACGCGAAGATCGTGCGCGACTGGATCGAGGCAAAGCCGTGGCTGCGCAACATGGTGCCTGATCCGGCGCAGCGCACCAACACGGGCGTATGCATGGTGTTTCAGGGCGACTGGTATGAAAGCCTGTCTGCCGAAGATCAGGCGGGCGTGCCCAAGAAAATCGTCAAGCTGCTCGAAGACCGCAATGTCGGGTTCGACTTCAACGGCTATCGCGACGCGCCGCCATCGCTGCGCATCTGGTGCGGCAGCACGGTGGAAGCCGAGGATATCGAACGCCTGCTGCCGTGGATCGAATGGGCCTACGAAACCGTCAAGAACGGCTGATCTTCGCCAAACATCATCTCAACCGTTCGTGCTGAGCCTGTCGAAGCACCGTTTTTCTATTTCCGACCGATGCACAAGAAGAAGTGCGGCCCTTCGACAGGCTCAGGGCGAACGGTTGGTTGTGTGGAGTTTTCACAATGACCCGACCCAAAGTACTCATTTCCGACAAGATGGACCCCAACGCCGCGCGCATTTTCGAAGAGCGGGGCTGCGATGTTGACGTCATCACCGGCGAAAGCCCGGAAGAACTCGCCGCGCGCATCGGCGATTATCACGGCCTTGCCATCCGGTCCTCGACCACGGTGACGCCCGCCATTCTCGACGCGGCGACCAATCTGAAGGTTATCGGACGCGCCGGGATCGGCGTCGACAATGTCGATATCCCCTACGCATCGGGCAAGGGCGTGGTGGTTATGAACACCCCGTTCGGCAATTCGATCACCACCGCCGAACACGCGATTGCGCTGATCATGGCGCTCGCCCGGCAAATTCCCGAGGCGAACCAGCGCACGCAGGCGGGCGAATGGCCCAAGAGCGCCTTCATGGGGATCGAGGTCACGGGCAAGACGCTGGGCCTGATCGGTGCGGGCAATATCGGCTCCATCGTCGCCAGCCGCGCGCTTGGTCTCAAGATGAAGGTGATCGCCTACGATCCGTTCCTGACGCAGGACCGCGCGATCGAACTCGGCATTGAGAAGGTCGATCTCGATACGCTGCTGAGCCGCGCCGATTTCGTCTCGCTGCATACGCCGCTGACCGATGAGACGCGCAATATCCTCAATCGTGAGCGGTTGGAAAATGCCAAGCCCGGCATCCGCATCGTCAATTGCGCGCGCGGCGGGCTGATTGACGAGGTGGCGCTGAAAGACTGCCTCGAAAGCGGCCAGATCGCGGGCGCGGCGCTGGATGTGTTTGAAACCGAACCGCCAGCCAAGGATCACCCGCTGTTCGGCGCGCCCAATTTCATCTGCACCCCGCATCTGGGCGCATCCACCACCGAAGCGCAGGTTAACGTCGCTCTGCAAGTGGCCGAGCAGATGGCCGATTACCTCGTCAATGGCGGCGTCACCAACGCGCTCAACATGCCCAGCCTCTCCGCCGAGGAAGCGCCCAAGCTGAAACCCTACATGGCGCTCGCTGAAAAGCTTGGCAGTCTTGTCGGGCAGTTGGCGCACGGCAACCTGACCAAGATCAGCATCGAGCGCGAAGGCGCAGCGGCGGAACTCAACGGAAAGCCGATCACCGGCGCGGTGCTGGCGGGCCTGATGCGGCGGTATTCGGACACGGTGAACATGGTCAACGCGCCCTATCTAGCCAAGGAGCGCGGGCTGGAAGTCGCAGAAATCCGCCAGACCCGCGAAGGCGCGTTCAACACATTGATCCGGGTATCGGTGGAAACAGACCAGGGGCCACGCTCGGTGGCGGGCACTCTCTTCGGCAAGGACGCGCCGCGCCTCGTCGAGATTTTCGGCATCGGGATCGAGGCCGATCTCGAAGGGCACATGCTCTACGTCGTCAACGATGACAAGCCGGGCTTCATCGGCCGCATCGGCACGCTGATGGGCGAACACGGCATCAATATCGGCACATTCAACCTTGGCAGGCGTGACGCAGGCGGCGAAGCGGTGCTGCTGCTGTCAGTCGATGAGGCACCGGGCGCCGATGTGCTGGCCGAGGCCGAGCGGGTCGAAGGCGTGAACACGGTAAAGGCGCTGGTGTTTTAGGGATTTGTTATAGGGGCAATGCGCCGATCATGACCAAATCGACAGACCTGCTGCCCATCGGGCTGGAAGATCGCCTGCCCGCATCCGCGAGGGCCATCACGCTGGCCATGCGCGCTGCGCTCGATCGGCTGGACGCACACGGATATGACCGGGTGCGCCCGCCGCTGCTCGAATTCGAGGCGTCGCTCGCCGCCCGGATGAAGGGGGTGCAGACCCGCCGGATGTTCCGGTTCGTCGATCCGGCAAGCCTTGGGACGCTCGCCCTGCGCAGCGACATCACCCCGCAGATCGGGCGCATCGCCGCGACCAGCATGGCCGCCGCGCCGCGCCCGTTGCGCCTTGCCTATTGCGGGGACACCGCGCTGATACAGGCGAGCCAGCTGGACCCGGCGCGCGAGCGGTTGCAACTGGGCGCGGAGCTGATCGGCGCGGACACAGCAGAGGCGGCGAGTGAGACCGTGTGCGTCGCGATAGAGGCATTGCAGGCGGCGGGCCTGACCGGCATCTCGGTTGATTTCACGCTGCCTGATCTGGTCGACACGCTGGCAGCGCAGGATGGTTCGCTGAGCGCGGAGACGACCGAGGCGATCCGGCGCGAACTCGATACAAAGGACGCAGGCGGCCTGCGCAGCGTGGGTGGGGAGGCTTACCTGCCGCTGCTGTACGCCGCCGGTCCGTTCGAGAGTGCGATGGCACGCTTGCGAGAGATCGACGCGGGCGGGGCGCTGGGCACGAGGCTGGACGGGCTGGAAGCGGTCGCCGCGCGCGTGGCGGCCCTTGCCGGAGAGGACGTGCGCATCACGCTTGACCCGACAGAGCGGCACGGGTTCGAATATCAGAGCTGGTTCGGCTTTACCTTGTATGCCAGCGGCGTGCGCGGTTCGGCAGGGCGCGGCGGCACCTATACGATTGCGGGAAGCGAGGAAGCGGCGAGCGGCTTTACCCTCTATATCGACCGCGTGGCCGACGCCGCGCCGCATCCTGCACCGCAACGCACGCTGTATCTGCCGCTGGGCCACGATCCCGCTCGCGCCGCCGCGTTGCGCGCCGAGGGCTGGCGCACCGTCGCCGCGCTGTCCGAAGGCGAAGACGCGCGCGCGCTGGGCTGCACGCATGTCCTGGACGGCGGCGAGGTAAGGGCGCTATAGGGGGCTATCCCAACTTGCCATCAGGAGCGTAGCGAAGCACTCCAGTCCCGACGCTTCGCGCTCGCACATCGCCCAGCGGCCCCCGCGATGACCTTTCCGTAACCAAGCCGTGCGATTGCTGGTGGGAGAGCGGCTGGAGAAGGGTCTGCACATGCGCGCGATTACCGGGATTTGGCCGTTCTTGGGGGCGGTGCTGGGGGCGCTGCTGCTGGCGGGATGTGGCGACGTGCTGGGCGAGGACAGGGCCCCCGATTACCGTTACCGCCTGACGGTCGAGGTCGACACGCCCGAGGGGTTGAGGACCGGATCGAGCGTGATCGAGGTTGAGCAGAGCTTGGGCGGAGCGGGCGGAAGTCCTGCAAACTCTCAAATTTATCGGCGCATTCGAGGCGAAGCCGTCGCCGTCGATTTATCGGATGGGCGCACGCTGTTCGCGCTTCTGCGATCGGAGAGCGACATCGAATGGGCTGAGACAATTGTCTCAAGGGTTGCGCCAAAGGGTGGTGGCTCTGCAAGTAAACCGCGCTTCGATAACGCCTTGCGGTTGAAGGGTGAGACGGAACTTCCGCGCACCTTTCCAGCCTATGCTTGGATCGAGAAGCGCTCTGCCTATCCGATGCTGGTGACCTTCGGTGATCTGTCAGACCCGACGAGCGTGGCGCTGGTCGAACCCGATAATCTGGCGGCGAGTTTTGGCGAGGGCGTGAGCCTGAAGACGCATCACCGTGCAGCTGACCGATGATCCGGTGACAACCGGCATTAAACAGCGGTTGGGGTGGTTGAGTCCGACGTATCCGCGAGCCGAGCCTTAAGCGGCAGGCCATCGAACTGCACAGATCTACAGTTTAGCTGCAACCTTAAGGCACGGTGCGCTTCCGTAAAGGAGAAGCGACAAATGAACCGAGACGTCTTTTTCGCTATTGGCATTAGATGCGTACAACCGTGGATACGGAAGAGGGGTCTTTGCAAGCCGTAGTGCGAACGATGAAAGCGAAGCGGGGCGTGACATTGGAAATGCCACGATCCTGAATGCCGATCTTCCCGATGGTTCTGAGGAAGCAGGCTTCTACGCCATCGCCTATGACTGGAACGGCGAAACCGTTATCTCCTATCGCGGCAACAACGCCTCACCGTCATCCCGGACCTGATCCGGGAACCCGCTTCTTGCCTCCCGCTCCGCGTCAAAGGCAGCTGGACCCCGGATCAAGTCCGGGGTGACGGAGTGTGGGCGGGGTGTCGAGAGTGGGCAGGGAGGGGCGACGCCTCAAGGGGCCTTGATGCCCGCCGCGCTTTCCTACTCACGCCCGCATCTGCCAGTCTGCGCGCCATGCCCTCCGCACCCCATTCCGCGCCGCCTAACACCGCTCCCCGCACTGATCGCCTCACCCGATCAAACGTCGCCCCTGTGATCGAACCGATTTCACCGCCTGGACAGTGTGTCAGGTGTGTCACCCGCCCCGTAGCTGCGATGAACCGAGTTCCTGCGCACAACCCGCGCGCACGCTTGCCCGATGCGCTGCAACCGCCTACCCCGCGCGCGGTTCACTCGATTCAAGCAGAAAGCGCAGAAAGCACAGCATGGCCAACGTCACCGTAATCGGCGCCCAGTGGGGCGATGAGGGCAAGGGCAAGATCGTCGACTGGCTCGCCAGCCGCGCCGATGCCGTCGTCCGCTTTCAAGGCGGGCACAATGCCGGGCACACGCTGGTGATCGATGGCAAGGTGTTCAAGCTCAGCCTGCTGCCTTCGGGCATCGTATCGGGCACGCTCAGCATCATCGGCAATGGCGTGGTGCTGGACCCGTGGGCGCTGCGCGATGAAGTGACGAAGCTGGAGGGGCAGGGCGTCGTCATCAATGATGACAACTTCGCGATTGCGGACAATTGCGCGCTGATCCTGCCGGTTCACCGCGACCTTGATGGCCTGCGCGAAACGGCGGCGGGCAAGGGAAAGATCGGCACCACCGGGCGCGGGATTGGCCCCGCTTACGAGGACAAGGTGGGCAGACGCGCTATCCGCGTGTGCGATCTGGCGCATCTGGACAGCCTCGATCCGCAATTGGACCGGCTGTGCGCGCACCACGATGCGCTGCGCGCAGGGTTCGATCAGCCGCCGGTTGATCGTGAGGCGCTGCTGGATGAACTGCGCGATGTCGCCGATTTCGTGCTGCGGTTTGCGCAGCCGGTGTGGAAACGGTTGAAGAAGGTGCGCCGTGCGGGCGCAAAGATCCTGTTCGAAGGCGCGCAGGGCGTGCTGCTGGATGTGGATCACGGCACCTATCCCTTCGTCACCAGCTCCAACACCGTCAGCGGCACCGCGGCGAGCGGCAGCGGGCTTGGCCCCAATTCGACCGGCTTCGTGCTCGGCATCGTCAAGGCATACACCACCCGCGTCGGCTCAGGTCCGTTCCCGACCGAACTGGACGACGAGATCGGTCAGCGGCTGGGCGAGCGGGGGCATGAATTTGGCACCGTCACCGGGCGCAAACGGCGGGTGGGCTGGTTCGATGCGGTGCTGGTGCGCCAGACCTGCTCGATCTCGGGCGTGACCGGCATCGCCTTCACCAAGATTGACGTGCTGGACGGCATGGAAACGGTGCGGATCTGCACCGGGTATCGCCTGCGCGGCAAGGTCTATGATTACCTCCCCGCACACTCCGCCGATCAGGCCGCGGTTGAGCCGATTTACGAGGAGATGGAGGGCTGGGAGCAATCGACCGCGGGCGCGCGCAGCTATGCCGATCTGCCGGCCAATGCGATCAAATATATCCAGCGTGTTCAGGAGCTTATCGAATGTCCGGTGGCGCTGGTGTCGACCAGTCCGGAACGCGATGATACCATCCTGATGCGCGATCCGTTTGTCGATTAGGGCGGACTGCCGAATGTGGCTATCGTGGTCTCAGAATAGCGCCTAACGGCGAGTCCAATGACATCCCGTGAGAAGACCGACTTTCTGGCCCGTGTGTCAGACACAGTCGACCGCCCGTTCGCTGAAAAGCTTCTCACGATTGCGTGGGGGGCCGTCCAATGGCCCTGGCTGTTGCGCAGTTTGTGGGGAGGGCGACTGGAGGACAAGCACGCGCTGCTCGACCATCTCGACCTGCCGCATGATGCGCTGCCCAATCTGGGCAGCTGGAAAGCGGATACGTGGTTCTTGTGGCACATCGTCGACGCGGTTGAGCAGTTGCGCCCGGAACACGTCGTCGAACTGGGCTGCGGCGCATCGACGCTGGTGCTGTCGCGCGCGATGCAACGCTGCGCCGGGATTGATGGGCCGGGTGAGTTGGTCAGCTTCGATCAGCACGCCGATTTCGTGATCCAGACCGGAGACTGGCTGGCAAGCCACGGGCTGGGCGCGACGATGCGGCACGCGCCGATCGTCGCCAGCCCGACCCGGTGGTCGCATTGCTGGTACGACCTGTCGGGTGTTCCGGCAGAAATTGACCTGCTGGTGATCGACGGACCTCCATGGGCGCTCAATCCGTTCGGGCGCGGGCAGGCGGAATGCCTGTTCAGTCGCATCAGGCCCGGCGGCATGGTGCTGCTCGACGATGCGGCCCGGCCCGGAGAGCGGGTGGTGGCGAGCCGGTGGCGGAGCGACTGGCCCGATTTCAGCTGGACGCTGGTTCCCGGTGCCAAGGGCACGCTGATCGGCGTCCGCACGCAATAGGTCACCTGTTGCAGCGCTTTGTGCGCAACTCGTCGATTGGCAAGGCGCTGGTGAATGCGTATCATTCTCGGCGTGATGCGAATTTCGGTCCGACATATTGGCTTGTGTGCAGCAATAGCGTGCATCGCCAGTTGCGCTGCACCGCGGGGGGATGGTGGGGGAACAGCCCCGGTTCCGGCGTCTGCTACCGCCGCGGCGCCGCTGCCGCGCGATGTCGAACGTGCCTCCCCGCAGCAGGGGCTTCCGATCGCCGATTTCCTTCTGGTCGACAAATCGGAACGCCTGCTCATCGCCTATCGCGCGGGCAAGCCGATCCGGGCCTACCGCAGCCTGCGATTTGGCGAGGCACCGCGTGGTCACAAGCGGTTCGAAGGCGACGAGCGCACGCCCGAGGGACGGTACACGATCGACGCGCGCAACCCGCGCAGCAGCTATCACCTGTCACTGCGCATATCGTATCCGAATGCAGCCGACCGCGCCTTTGCCGCGCAATACGGGCGATCGCCCGGGGGCGACATCTTCATCCACGGCCAGCCGACGGGATATGGCGGGCCACCGATCAATCGCGACTGGACCGATGGTTGCATTGCGCTGACCAATGCCGAGATCGAGGAATTGTGGCAGATAGTGCCCGACGGCACGCCGATAGAAATACGGCAATAGGGCACGCAATCTATCTGATCCATTCTTGACTTATACTTGGTTTGTTCTACTCACGTTCCATCGAAAATGGAGGTGAGTCGTATGGTTCAGGCGTGTGAAGAAGTGTCGGATTTCTCCTATGGAGCCGCGTGCGATGCCGCTGGATTGCCTGCACGGATCGCCGTTTTCGCTGATAATCCGTATACCCGCAGCCAGATTACCGATGATCTGGAGGGTGCGGGCTTTCGCTGCGTTGATGGCGGGGCGATTGCGATGCTGCTCGACGGGCCGATCACCATGCTGGGCGATCTGGTGATGATGGATTGCCTGCCTGCATCGGGAGGCGGGCTGGACGCACGCACGATGGCGGCGCTGGCACGGCTGGACATGCGGGTTGCGAAGTCCGGCGCGCATCTGATTGTCACGACTTCGATAGAGGCGCTGGACGATGTGTTCGCCGCTCTGGATCAGTCGGGTGCGCAAATACTGGTCGAGCCGAGCCGGGCGGAACGCGTTGTCGCAGTGGGCCGGGTAATGTCACTGGTCGCAACCGGAGCGAGCAGACGCGTGCGCGAGATGAGCGAACAGGATCGCACTGCGCTGATCCATCTGTCGCAACAGGTTGATGCGATTGCCCAGCAGCTCGACCGGATTTCGAACGTGCAAGACAGGCATGATGGGCGCCTGAGCGATTCAAAGCGCGGTTACGATGCGGGTGGGGGGGGCGATACCGGAACGGCGTTTTCCTTTGCCGAACATGCGCGCAAGGCTAGGGCGCCAGACCTGCCCGATCCGCGGGCAGTGCGGCGCATCATCGCCGCGCGGGAGGCGCGGGCGCGCTTTTTTAATGCCGATTTGTTTTCCGACCCTGCGTGGGACATGCTGCTCGATCTGACGGCGGCTCGCGCCGAAAACGCACGCGTTTCGGTGACTTCGCTGTGTATTGCTGCAAGAGTGCCCGCAACCACGGCGCTGCGCTGGGTCAACCAGATGGTCGACTGCGGCATTTTCGAACGCGTGGCCGATGATATGGATCGCCGCCGCGCCTTCATCCAGTTGTCCGATAGCAGCGTCGATGCGATGGCGCGATATTTCGCCGAAGTGGAGCTTCCGCTAGCCCAGGCTGCATGAGACGGTCGGGTTCAGCTGTCTGGCTGATATCGCAGGATAACTGTTAGGGCGTTCTCTCCGATCTCGCTCGCCGATTTGGGGCAACGCGCAGGCTCATGGCCTTTGGCACCTGGTGCGCGTTGCTTTGCCATCGGACAGTTTTCCGTATCGCAGGTAAGGCGCGCCGCGTCCGCTCTTGCGCGGGCGATGATCGCAGGGGGCACTGGCCCAGCCACGCACACCGCATCCGCCTCGCCCAGCATCCGTGCCTGCCGCACGGTCAGGTCATCGGGATCGGCGCTGTTGAGGGTGAAGGCCACGCATACGCGCGACGCTCCCTCGCGATCATGGCCTTCACTCAAATTACGCGCCCAGTCGGCCACCCGCTCATGCGATTGGGCATCCAGCGGATCGAGCGTGCCACCCTCTCTCAGTGCAGCGTCAATGGTGCGGCGCCGGTCCGCACCATCTGGCAAACGCTTTCGCAAAAGCGGGCGCGCCGCCTGCAACGCATCGGCGAGCAGGCCCAGCGTCTGCGGCAACACCCGCTCCAATCGCAGGCGCACATGCTTGGCAAGGCCCGCCGACGCGCCGCCCGTGCCAATCGCGATGAGCAACGGGTCGCGATCAAGCAGGCTGGGTGTGGTGAAATCGCACAATTCGGGCCGATCGACGACGTTGACCAGCATCCCCGCACAGCGCAGGTTGATCGCCGCGACTTCGCACGCCTTCGCATCCTCATAGGCGACAAACGCGATCCGCACGCCTTCATCGATGGCGCTCGCTGTATCGTCGATCACGATGCCGCCCGCGCGCTCGACCAGGCGCCGTTTTGGCTCTGCCGCCGCACCATCGCCCAGCACCAGCACGCGCTGTCCGGTGATCTGGTGGAACAGAGGAAGGCTCCCGATCTGGCCGTTGGTCCCCGCCATCATCAGACCTTCAGGCCAGCCATTCGGGCACGCGCTCTGCATCCATGATCGCAGCCGCATCCAGCCGTTCCGCCACAACAGCAAAGCGGTCTCCATCGGCCAGAACCTCTGGCACGAAGCCGCGCGAATTGTAGCTTGAGGCCATTGTTGCGCCGTATGCTCCGGCGGTGCGGAACACCGCAAGATCGCCCGATTCCAAGCCGTCACATTCGCGGCCCATGGCAAAGGTATCACCGGTTTCGCAGATCGGGCCGACGATATTGGCGACCCATTGATCTCCGCCCGGCTCAACCGCCACGAAATCATGATAAGCGCCATACAGCGCCGGCCGCGCAAGATCGTTCATCGCAGCATCGACGATCACGAACGGATCGTTGATCCCGCGCTTCACCCGCACCACACGGGTCAGCAATACGCCCGCATTGCCCGCAATCACGCGGCCCGGTTCAAAGATCAGGGTGACGCCCCAATCCTTCGTCACGCGCGCGACCATCGCGCCGTATTCGGCGGGGCTTGGAAACACCTCATCGCTGCGATAGGGCACGCCAAGACCGCCGCCAAGGTCGACATGGCTGATCGTGTGACCGGCACCGCGCAAGGATGTGACCAGCGAACCGAGCTTTCCAAACGCGCGTTCCAGCGGCGCAAGGTCGGCCAGTTGCGATCCGATATGCACTGCCACGCCGCGCAAATTGACGCCTGGCATACTGGCGAGTTTGCCGAATATCTGGCCCGCCTGATCGATTGGGACGCCAAATTTGTTGTCCGCCTTGCCGGTCGAAATCTTGTCATGCGTGCCTGCATCGACATCGGGATTGATGCGCAGCGCACACTGCGCGATGACACCCATCCCGGCGGCGATCTCGGCAAGCTCAAGCCCCTCTTCCTCGCTTTCGATATTGAATTGGCCAATGCCCGCTTCCAGTCCGGCGACCAGTTCAGCGCGGGTTTTGCCCACGCCGGAAAACACGATGGTTTCAGGGGCCATTCCGGCGGCAAGCGCGCGGCGAACCTCCCCGATGGAGACGCAATCCGCACCGTAACCCTGCCGTTGCAGCACTTTGAGTACTGACAGGTTCGGATTGGACTTGACCGCGAAAGCGATGAGTTTGTCCGGCACACTGGCCAGCCCATCGCGAAACACCCTGGCGTGGCGTTCCAGCGTGGCGCGCGAATACACGTAAACGGGCGTGCCCACCTCATCTGCGATGCGCGGCAGGGGGACATCTTCGGCGTGCATTACGCCATCGCGGTATTCGAAATGGTTCATGGCTGGGCTTTATTCGGGCGGGAGATCGAAGGGATCGTCTTCGCGTTCTTCGGATCGGCGGCGCAGTTCGACACTGCGTTCGGGCGCGGCGAGAGCATCGAGTTGCAGCAATTGTTCAGCGGTGGGTCGCACCGGCTCGCCCGTCTCCTCGACGATGGCCGCGCCATAGGGTGCGACTGGCAGGCTGGCCCCTTCGGGCGGGGTAAGCGTGGCCCGCGATCCGCAGCCACCCAGCATAAGTCCTCCCAGCGCGAGCACCAGCGGGGCAAGTCCTGAATAGGAAACCGAAAACCGCATCATCTGTCCATTCCCAGCGCGTCCATCGCGCGTGTCACCTGTTTGCGCACCTCGTCGGGCGCTGTCCCGCCATACGACGCCCGGCTGGCGACCGATGCATCCACGCTTAGCGCATCGAACACCCGTGCGTCGATCCGCGCATCGATTGCCTGAAGATCGGCCAGCGGCAACGCGTCCAGCGCGCAGCCCCGGCTCTCGGCCAGCTTTACCGCCGCGCCGGTGATGTGGTGCGCCTCGCGAAAGGGGATGTCCACCGCGCGCACCAGCCAGTCGGCAAGGTCGGTCGCGGTGGCATAGCCCAATTCTGCCGCCTGCCGCATCCGCTCGGTGTTGAACGTCGCCTCGGCAATCATGCCGGTTGCCGCCGCAATGCTGAGCGCCATCAGGCCAGCGGCCTCAAACACGGGGGGTTTATCGTCCTGCATATCCTTGGAATAGGCGAGCGGCAGGCCCTTCATCGTCACCATCAAGGCGGTGGCGCAGCCAATCACGCGCCCGGCATGGCCGCGCACCAGTTCTGCGGCGTCGGGGTTCTTTTTCTGCGGCATGATCGAAGAGCCGGTCGAGAGGCTGTCGGGCATCCGTACAAAGCCAAACGGCTGGCTGGCCCAGATAATCAGTTCCTCGGCCAGCCGCGACAAGTGAATCGCGGCGATGCTGGCGACGTTGAGGAAATCGAATGCAAAGTCGCGGTCTGACACCGCGTCCAGCGAATTGGCGCAAGGGCGCGCAAAGCCCAGCGCCTGCGCGGTCATATCGCGGTCGATGGGGAAGCCGGTGCCTGCCAGCGCGGCTGCGCCCAGCGGGCATTCATTCAGCCGCGCGCGCGCATCGGACAGCCGCGACCGGTCGCGTGCAAACATCTCGTAATAAGCCATCAGGTGATGGCCCAAAGTCACCGGCTGCGCGGTTTGCAAATGGGTGAAGCCGGGCATGATCGCCGCTGCATTCTCATCCGCCCGCGTCACCAGCGCGCGTTGCAGCCCGGCGAGGCCTGCGTCCATCTCATCCAGTGCTTCGCGCACCCACAGGCGAAAATCGGTGGCGACCTGATCGTTGCGGCTGCGCGCGGTGTGGAGCCGTCCTGCCGCCGGGCCGATGAGTTCGGTCAGGCGGCTCTCGGTGGTCATATGAATATCTTCAAGATCCCAGTCTTCGGGCACGCCATCGGCTTCGTATTCGGCAGCGATCCGGGCGAGGCCCTGTGTTATCGTGTCGGCGTCGGCGGCGCTGACGATCCCTTGCGCGGCCAGCATCGCAACATGCGCCTCGCTCGCGAGGATATCGTGCCGCCAAAGCGCCTTGTCGAACGGGATTGAGGCATTGATTTCGCGCATGATCGCGCTAGGCCCACCGGCGAACCGTCCGCCCCACATCTGGTTGGAGTATGCCATGTCCCGCGTCTTGCCCGTTCTTCTTGCGCCAGCGCTGCTGCTGGCAGCCTGCGATAGTGCGCCCACCGGAGACGCGCAACCGGAGAGCGCGCAAACCGCACAAAGCGGTGCGAATGCTCCCAACCCGCCGCCGCTGCCGGGCCAGATCGTGCGAATGCGCGCGGGCGAGGCAATCCCGGCGCTGACCCTGACCGATCCCGATGGCAAGACGCTGGCGCTGGACAAGATCGGTCAGCCGGTCCTGCTCAACCTGTGGGCGACCTGGTGCGCGCCCTGCAAAGTGGAGATGCCGCTGCTGGACCGGTTGGCGAGCGAGTTGGAAGGCGAGGTGCGCGTCATTACAGTCAGCCAGGACATTCAGGGCGCGGAAAAGGTGGTGCCGTACTTTCAGCAGCAAGGCTTTGCCAAGCTGGAACCGTGGCTGGACCAGAAGACCGAACTGGGCGTGACGCTGGCCGATGGCGGACTGTTGCCGACCACGGTGCTGTATGATGCCAGCGGCAAGGAAGTGTTCCGTGTTGCCGGGGATTACGAATGGGACAGCGAAGAGGCGATCGCGCAAATACGCGAGGCTTTGGCACCATAGCGCCGACCTCAAGGCGGCGTTCTGAACGGTTCGATACCGCTCCTCCAATCATCATCATATTCGCGGACCACAGGGTCAACGCCTGATTATTGAAAGGTATTCCGCCCATTGCGCTGGTGACAGGGTTGGCCACTGACGCGTTCCTTGATATAACAAATGATGTGTTGGCTTGTGGGGGTCGCGTTTTGAATAGTTTGGGCGTCGGGTCGCTTTCGTGACAGTCACTGTGGCTGCAACCGTGTCTTTGTTCGGCACATTCCAGATGGCCGCGTCCGATGGTTCGGAGGTTGTCATTTCCAACCGCCGCGCCCGCGCCTTGCTTGCGATGTTGTGCGTCGCACCCGATGAAACACTTGAACGCGATCATCTGAGCCGACTGTTATGGCCCGGCAGGTTTGACGCTCAGGCTCGCGCCAGTCTGCGCCAGTGCCTGCTGGACCTCGGCAAATTGCTCGATGCAGCCGATTGCGACGTAATCGAAGTGTCGCGCAGCCGTGTGAACCTCAATGCCGACTGCGTGCGATCCGACCTTGCCGAACTCGAAGCTGCATTGGACGAGGGGCGATGGCAGGAAGCCACCAGACTGCTTGGCGAGATCGGGGGCAAGCCGCTCCTCGACCAAATCGGTTTTGGCGAGGATCTTGACAGCTGGCTTGCTGAACGGCGTCAGGCGATAGAAATGCGTCTGCAAACGCAGATCAGCGCGGCGCTGTCAGCGTTGAAAGCGGCGGGAAAGCTGGCGGATCACAACCGCTTGCTGGATGCGTGGATGGTGCGCCACCCGGCGTCATCGCGCGTCATTATGGCAGACCGGCACAGCGGCAAGGTGCGGATCGCGGTGCTGCCCTTTGCCTCGCATGACAGCCGCGATGATCAGGGATACTTCGCCGATGGGATCGTGGATGAACTGATCACGGCGATGGGGCAGGTGCCGCAATTGCTGGTTGCCGGACGCACATCGTCCTTCCAGTTCAAGGACACCAGTCTGACCCTGCCGGAAATCGCCGACCAGCTGCACGTAACCTATCTGATCGAGGGATCGGTGCAGCGCCTCGATCCGGACGTCGCCATCAATGTGCGCCTGATCGACGGGCAAACCGGGTTCGAAAGCTGGAGCTACTCTTACGAAGGCACCGAGGACGATCTGTTTTCCTCGCGCAAGCAAGTGGCGCGAACGATCACCACCGAACTTGGCAAAGCGCTCGATCTGGATATCGTCGAGCCGCAGATCCGCCCGATGACCAGCAACAAGGAGGCCTACGGGCTGTACCTTCAAGGCCGCGCTCTGACCCGCCGGGCGATCGGCGACGGGGTGCTGGACAACGCAATCAAGCTGCTGGAAAAGGCGCTGGAACTGGAACCCGAATTTGCCGAATGCTGGGCTGCGCTGGCGGAAGCGCATGTGTACAGGGCGGTCTATACTCCGTGCCTCGATAAGCTGGGCGAGGCGCAACGCATGGCTGATTGCGCGAAGAAAGCCATCGAGCTGGCTCCGGCTCAGGGCCATGCCTATGCCCTTCTCGGCCTGTATCAATGGACCCGGAACGATGCGCTGGGCGCGCTCGATCTGGCTTTCAGAGCTTACCAGCTGGAACCTGAAAACCCGGCCGTGGTGATGCGCCTCGGCTCGTTTTTGCTCTATTGCGGGCGCACCGCGCAGGCGCTGCCTTATATCGAGGCGGCGATTGATCAGGACCCGGTCGATGGCCGCAATTACATGATGCTGTGCACCGCCCATCTCAACCTTGGCAACGTCGATGAAGCTGTAGCGGCGGGACAAAGGGCGACAGACCTTGGCCAGCCATCGCTGCATCTGGCTGCAGCGACACGGGCGACAGGCGATCATGATCTGGCGGTCGAACAATATCAGCGCAGCCGCCTGCTTATGAACGCGGTAATTTTCGCGCCAGCGGGCACAACACCCATGCTGCCAGAAGCGATGGACGCCTATTGGTCGATGGCGGCAAGGGGTATCCATGGCGGGCAGGAGGAAGACCGCGAGCGATACTGCCGGACGCTGGATTTTCTGCACGCTACCTTGCCCGATCCGTATGACCCAACAATCGTGTGGCCCGCGATCTGGATGGGATATCCGGAAATGGTCTTCAAGACGCTGGGAAAGCAGATAACGCCGCCCAATATGGTCGGTCTGATGTCGTTGTGGGCCGATGTCGAACCTATTCGACAGACCCGGCTGCATCCCGACTTCATGGACTTCGCCAAACTCATCGGATTGCTTGCGGTGTGGGAAAAGTATGGCTGGCCCGACCTGATGCCGGATCCTGCGAAAAAGAAATAGGCCGCGTTACTACCCGGCTACCGATCGGTGGACCTTTGGCAACGGTCAACGATTCGGCTCAATTCCAATTGTGGATGTAGTGTTGAGGGGCCCGCGACTGCATGGAGTGAGGAGGCTGAAACCCACCGATCCGAGCGGGTTTGAGTGGTGGGCGATGACGGGCTCGAACCGCCGACCCTCTCGGTGTAAACGAGATGCTCTACCAACTGAGCTAATCGCCCTCGGCCCCGCCTTTAGCGCAATGGAGACAAAAGAAAAGGACCAGCCGCATTGCTGCAGCCGGTCCTGTTTCTGTGTGCCGGATTATTTATATAAATCCTTTCCACCCGAAGTGGACTGCAATCAGCTTACGGAACGACGCAGGAAGGTGACCACCGCCAAAATCAGCGCGATTACGAATACGATGTAAGCGATATTAGTGGCCGCACCGGCGATGCCGCCAAAGCCAAGAACTGCCGCAATAAGTGCGATAACCAAAAATGTAATTGCCCAACCGATCATCTCTATTCTCCGTATATATATGTATATGGCTTATCACCGCTTCAGAACCGCGCCTGTTCCGTTGTCGCGCCGCTTATGACTGCGAAGTGTGCTTCACTTGCGATGAACCGAGTATATCGTGAATTGCTGGCGTAACGCGAACGGGGCAGTTAATGCCGCCCCGATGCGCTCTCCCAACCTCCTCGTCCTTGCAACTGGCGGCACGATTGCGGGCACGGCAGGCGATGCGACCCGGCACGAATATCAGCCTGGCCAGATCGGGATTGAAGAATTGCTCGATGCTGCGCGCGGGCTTGGGATGGCAGCGCGAATGACCGGCAAACAGATCGCCAGCATCGGGTCTGAGGACATCACCCCTGCAATCTGGGACGTTCTTCATCGCGAATGCACCGCCGCCATCGCCGATCCGGCGTGCGACGGTATCATCATCACCCATGGGACGGATACAGTTGAGGAAACCGCCTTTCTGCTCGACCTGACACTGCCCACGACAAAACCGGTGGTGCTGGTGGGCGCAATGCGGCCCGCCGATGCGGTCGGGTCCGATGGATTGCGCAACTTTGCCAATGCGGTGCGCGTCGCCAGCGATCAAGAGGCGGCCGGGCGCGGCGTGCTGGTGGTGATGGGTGACCGGGTGTTTTCCGCGCGCGATATCCGCAAGGCGCGCACGCGCGGATCGGACGCGTTTGCGGGCTTTCCGCGCATGTCCGTCGGGCTGGTGACGCCATCCGCGCTCGAATGGTTCGGCGCGCCGTGGCGGGTGGGTGAGGGCGCGCGCTTTTCTCTGCCTGATCTGCTGCCAGACGTGCCGATCCTGTATATCCACGCCGGTATGACGCCCGATTATGTCACGCGGCTGGTGGTGGCAGAGACGCGCGGCATCGTGGTGGCCGGTGTGGGGGAGGGCAACATGCCCGATCCGGTGCGAGAGGCGCTGGTCGTGCTCGCAGAAAGGGGAATGCCAGTGGTCCGATCAAGCCGCCTGGAAGAAGGGCTGGTCGACCGCGAGCCGGAGGACGACGCTAACCGCTTCATCGCCGCGCGCGCACTAGGCCCGGCCAAGGCGCGCATCCTGCTGCAATTGCTGATCGCGGGCGGAGTAAGCGACCCCGCCGCGATTCAGCGCGCCTATGACGGGCGATAGGTTATAGGGCGAGACCCCGCGCATCATGATGCGCATCTGCGCGCAGGCGGAGTTCCACGATTGGATTTGCGATGGCCGCCATGGCACTTCTGGCGAAAAGAGCGGCCGTTGCGCTAGCGACCCAAGAACAGACCTTTGCGTGCGTCGATCATGCTGCCGCCAATATTGGATCGGGCGCGGATGGAGCCACAGCCATGGCTCCTTGCGGGTTTCGATACACGCATGCCCTTGACGTCTTAAGGTGGCGCTCCAACGACGTGAGAACGTCGTCGTTCTCCTCAGCGTCGAACTTGCGAGCGAACAAGTCGCTACTCCTCGTCAAACGCTTCAGATCGCTCTTGACGTAATTGCGCGGACGCAACTTGATGTCGCCATCGGGCACCCAGTCAATCATCCTGAGATCGTCGTTCATGATGATGCCCTGATCGCCGCTGTTCATTATCACGGTTTGGAAGAACGATTCATCTGCAATGAAGCTGTTGCGATAAAACTTCTTGAACCGTTCAGCCTTGGGATCGTGACAAACGAACTCGCAAAAACTGCGGGTAACGGCTTTCCATTGGGTGCCGATGAATGGTGTGTCGCCAATCAGAAAAGGCCGCGCTACGCCAGTCGCGGTCAATTTGCCGCCCTCTTCGACAAACAGGTGGCTGATGCGGTTAATCGTGTCAGGGCGTTCCATGCGCTGGTCAAGTGCGCGAATGAACTGCTTACCGGGATTTGCCGCGAAGAACTGGCGAATGTACTCTTGGCTTTTGAGCGGGAAATCCTGGCCCGATAAGTTGATGTAATGCGACCAATTGGCATCCATCTCGAGCAGGCGCGCCATGCCTCGCAGCTCTGCATCCACCAGGCTGTACCCACCCCAAAGTGCGTCTTGCGATTCGAGCACGTCCACGCCTTGATACGGCTTCAAAAAGCCTGTGATATCATCGGCAAGGACCGCACCGGAACTCTTGTCGATATGGATGACATATTGATTGCCAGGCGCGTAAATTGCCTTGAACAGGCGCTTGAACTGCTCAGGGTAGCGGTGGACGAGTAGGAAATAGCCAATCATGAGGCACACCTTCATCGGTCGTCCGCGCGCGGCTGCCTTTGGCCCGCGCACGACGATTGCTTTTCCTGTCTCAGGAAAGCCAATCAAATGAAGTTCTGATTGTGTAGAGACAACGCCCGACAGAATTGTGCTAGACGCAGCGCAATGGCGTGGGTCAAAGATGGCTATGTTGAAGGCCCAATACAAGGGCAGAGTAGTGTCGCATTCCAAAGGGCATCACTTCGGCTTCCCACCCAGCGGCAGTCATTCAACCCAAAGCCACCGCCCCCTCAAAATCAGCCCTTCGCCGCAGACATCATTCGGCAGCGAGTCCCCGCACAGGCCGGGACTCGCGTGCGCCTCAACCCCAGGGCGTGACCAGATATTTCTCGCCGGTTTTCATTTGGCGATAGTCGGTGATGGCGTCCTTGGTCAGCATGCCTTCCAGATCGACCTTCGCCTTGTAATGGCTGGCAAAGGTGGTGGTGAGGTTTTGCTGCACGCGGGTGCGCATCCTGACCACGGTTTCCATGCCCGCATTGGCAAGGAACGGGGTAAGCAGCCAGCCCGAAAGCGTCCAGCCAAACCCATAGCTGGGCGTCAGGATAGTCGCACCCATATCGAGGCGGCCATAAATGAACATCCGCTTTTGCTGGTTGGAGCCATAGCGCGAGAATTCATCCATCTTCGAGACGGCGACCTGTTCCATCGCCTTGAACACGTTGTCGGTGGCGTGACCACCGCCGATGGGGTCGAACCCGTAAAAGGCATCGGTCGCGTCGATCGCAGTGCGCAGCTGCTTCATGAAATCGTCGTCGGAGGAATTGACCACGTGTTTCGCGCCCAGGCCTTTCAGCATCTCGACATGCTCGGCCTTGCGCACGATGTTGACGAGTTCCATCCCGTCCTCCTCGCAAATACGGATCAGCATCTGGCCAAGATTGGACGCCGCTGCGGTGTGAACGATGGCTTTTTGCCCGTCCATTTTCGCGTTCTCGACAAAACCCAGCGCGGTCATCGGATTGACGAAACTGGACGCGCCCACCTCGCTTGAATGGTCGCCCAGCGGCAGGCACATCATGGCGTCCGCGACAGCGTACTGGCTAAAGGCATTGCCCGGAACACAGGCTACGCGTTGGCCCATCAGCGCTTTTGCCATGTCGCCATCGCCCGTCGCGATGACTGTCCCTGCGCCCTCGTTACCGGCGGGCAAGCGTTGACCGTGGCGACCGCGCTGGCCTGACAGGAACGGCTCGGGCATCTGCGCCACGACCTTGCCAGCGGAGTATTCGGCATTGTCGAAATCGGCGGCACTGGTGAGGATTGCCAGATCGCTGGGGTTGATCGGCGCGGCCTCCATCTTGACCAGCACCTGATTGCCCGTCGGCTCGGGAAAGCTCGCCTCGCTTACCTCCAGCGTCAGTTTGCCGTCAGCGGTAAGGGTGGTGAAGAGCTGGTTTCCGGTGGTGGTCATGATTATTCCTCTCTCAATCGGGGTAGGTCGCCGCCACGAAGTAGAGCCCTTGGGGCGGCGCGTTAAGTCCTAATTTGCTACGGTCTTTGGCGGCGAGGGCATCGGCGAGTCGATCCTCGCTCCATCTCCCCTGTCCTACCAGCTTCAGGCAGCCGACCATGCTGCGCACCTGATGATGGAGGAAGCTGCGCGCGGCGGCGTGAATGCGCACCTCGCGCCCGTATTGTGTCTCGCACGTCTCCACATTCAGCAGATCGAGCGTCTTGACCGGGTCTTTCGCCTGGCAATTCACGGACCGGAAGGTGGTGAAATCATGCTCCCCGATCAGGATTTGCGCCGCGCGGTGCATCGCGTCTGCGTCCAGAACAGGCGCAACCCGCCACACCTGATCGCGCAGCAGAGTGAGCGGCGCCCGGCGGTTGAGGATGCGATAGACGTACCGGCGCCCCGTGCACGAAAAGCGCGCATGCCAATCGTCGGGCACCACCTTGCACTCGGTGATCGCGATAGGCAGCGGCCGCACATGGGCGTTAAGCGCGCCCGCCAGTTTGAACGGCGTCATATCCTTTTCCAGATCGACATGGCAGCGCATGGCAAGCGCATGGACACCCGCATCGGTTCGACCGGCGCTGTGCATGGTCGTGTCCTCGCCCGTGATCCGGCGGAGCGCGTCTTCGATTGCGGCCTGCACGCTTGGCCCGTTGGTCTGCCGCTGGAGTCCGTAAAACGGTGTGCCGTCGAATTCGATGGTGAGTGCGAAGCGGGTCAAGTCAGCATGGTCCCCGGCTCAACCGACCGTCCGCGCAGGAAATCGCCGCGATCCATCGCAGGCTTTCCCGCGCGTTGCAGGCGCATCGGGCGGATCGCTCCCGACCCGCAGGCGATGGTAAAATCGGTGTCGAGCACTTCGCCCTGAGCGCCCGAGCCCTCGACGTTTTTCGCCAGCAACAGCTTCACCCGCTCATCCCCCAACTCGAACCACGCGCCGGGGAAGGGGGCAAGGCTGCGCACCTGCCGCTCTATAGTCTTGGCGCTGTCGGACCAGTCGATCCGCGCTTCCGCCTTGTCGATCTTGGGTGCGTAGATCGCCTGCGCATCGTCTTGCGGAAGAGGCGGGAAGGCGGGCAAATTGGCAAGCACCTCCACCATCGCCGCTGCGCCCATCTTCGCCAGTTCTTGCGTCAACTCACCCGTGGTCTTGTGCGCCACCGGGGTTCGCACCACGTGCAGCATTGGTCCGGTATCCAGTCCCGCCTCCATCTGCATGATCGTCACCCCAGTTTCCTCATCGCCCGCCATCACCGCGCGGTGGATTGGCGCGGCCCCGCGCCAGCGTGGCAGGATCGATGCGTGGATGTTGAGGCACCCGTGCACTGGTGCATCCAGCACCGCGCGCGGCAGGATCAGGCCATAGGCCGCCACCACCGCCACATCCGCGCCCAGCGCTGCAAACTCCGCTTGGGCCTCTGCGCCCTTTAGCGATGCGGGCGCACGAACTGGCAATCCCAGCGCCTCTGCCTGTGCCTGCACCGGGGAGGCGCGCAGCTTCTTGCCCCGACCAGCAGCGCGCGGCGGCTGGGTGTAAACGCTCGCAATATCGTGCCCCGCCGCGTGCAAGGCGACCAGCGCCGGCACCGCGAAATCGGGCGTTCCCATGAAAATGATGCGCATGATTTTCGCGTGGCCCTTTCTCGCAATTGCGCCAGCCCCTATCTCTCCCCCCATGGCATCGCAAGAGATCGAAGCGCTTTCGAGCACGCTGGCCCGGCTGCCCGGCCTTGGGCCCCGCTCTGCCCGGCGCGCGGTGCTGTGGCTGGTGAAGAACCGCGAGAACGCGCTGCCCGCGCTGCTGGAGGCGCTGGCCATGGTGTCAGAAACGCTGGTCGAGTGCGGCACCTGCGGCAATGTCGACACGCGCGACCCCTGCGGCATCTGCGCCGATCCCAAACGCGATGAGCGCGCGCTATGCGTGGTGGAGGATGTCGCAGATGTGTGGGCGCTGGACCGCGCGCGGCTGTTTCGCGGGCGTTATCACGTGCTGGGCGGGCGGCTTTCCGCGCTCGACGGCATCGGGCCGGAGGATCTCAACATTGGCAGCCTGATCGAGCGGGTATCCGGTGGCGCGGTCGATGAAGTCGTGCTCGCGATGAACGCCACGCTGGAAGGGCAGACGACCGCGCATTACCTCGCAGAACGGCTTCAGCCCCACGCTCTGCGCGTAACCCAGCTTGCCCACGGCCTGCCGGTTGGCGGGGAGCTGGACTACCTCGACGAAGGCACGCTGGCGCAGGCGCTCAGGGCGCGCAGGCCGGTGGAATAGCGCGCACCTCATCCCTTGTCGTTTTGAGCCTTCCGCACTAAATTACGCCGCATGGCTATCCGTGAAATCCTAGAAGTGCCGGACCCCCGGCTCAAAACCGTGTCCACCCCCGTTGCGGCGGACGAGTTCAACGACGATCTCAAGCAGCTTGTCGAGGACATGTTCGAGACGATGTATGATGCCCCCGGCATTGGCCTCGCTGCGATTCAGATCGGGGTGCCGAAACGGGTGCTGGTAATTGACCTGCAACCTGATGATCCCGATGCGGAACCGGTCCCCTGCGACCACGATCACGGGCATGATGGGCACCACCACCATCACCAGCCGACGAAGAATGAACCGCGCATCTTCATCAATCCGGTGATAGTCGATCCGGCGCAAGAACTGTCGACCTATCAGGAAGGTTGCCTGTCCGTCCCCGAAATCTACGCTGACGTGGATCGCCCCGCGACCTGCACCGTGCGGTTTCAGGACTTGGAGGGTACCGCGCACGAGGAAAAGCTCGAAGGGCTGCTGGCAACCTGCCTCCAGCATGAAATGGATCACCTCGAAGGCATCCTTTTCATCGACCACCTGTCGCGCCTGAAACGCGGCATGGCGATGAAAAAGCTCAAGAAAATACGACAGGCGGCGTGATTATCCGCGCATCCCATCCGGGGTGCGAGTTTTCCGCGCATTGGCTGTAGGCGCGTGGTCGCGCTGACGAAGCCTCTGGCTGCCAGCGCGACCCTCTGTGCATCAGGATTAAGGGATGGCGTTCAGCCGTCCCGCTTCATCGTTTCAAGCGCGGCTTTTACATCGCGGATCACCTCGTTGCACATGCGCGCACACCGTTTGCAATGGGCGTCGTCATGCATCGAACAATGTTCCAGACACGCCTCGCAGGCAACTATCGTTGCCATGCCAATCGCCTTGATCGCTGTCACATTTCCGCCCGTGCGGCGCGATGCCATGCGGTAAAACGCGGTGCAGGCGTCCGAGGCATCGAGGCACCGGCGGATGCACTCGGCGCGCTCTTTCGCATCGCTTTCGGCGAGGCACGCATCGGCGCAGGAATTCATGATCGCAGCACCATACATGGCGTGCTTCACAGCCTCGCCCAGTGCATCGTTGTAGTCACCACCCACCTGGGGATGGTCCTGAATCATTTCCTTGATCGACATGGTTTCGTCTCCTTATGCAGGCGAAGCGAACGGGGCAGGGGAAAGGTTCCGAAACGCCGCTTGGCTACGACTATTGTTCCATGTATGTTCCGGTGATGGAATCAGGTATCGTTATCGGAATTATCGCGATTGTCGCCCTGTTGGTGGGAGCGGCGGTGGGATATATTTTTGGCGGAAAACCGTCTGCGCAACTGCGTGAGCGGCTGACTGAGGCGGAGCAGACCGGCCGCGAATCGGATCGCAGGCTGGGCGAAGCACGGGTCGAACTGGCCGCTATGGGCGAGCGTGCCTTGCGTTCCGATAGCCTGGAGATCGCACTGACCGAGGAGCGTACAAAACGCGCGGCGCTTGCCGAACTGTTAGCCGAATCGGAGGCCACCAAGAAAGAGCGCGAGATTGCTCACGCAGACCAGAAACGCGTGCTGATCGAGGCGCGTGAGGCGATGCTGAGCGAGTTTCGCGCGACCGGGGCAGAGGTATTGAAGGCCAATCAGGACGAATTTCTGAAGCGCGCCGAGGCCCGGTTCAAGGAATCCGAAGCAACCGGCGAGGCAAAGATCAGGGCACTGCTGTCACCCGTGGGGGAGCGGTTGGAAAAGTACGAGAAGCAGGTCGAAACGCTGGAGAAACAGCGCGTCGATGCGTTTGGGCAGTTGAATGGCGTTATCCAGTCGATGCGCGAAGGGCAGGAAGAGGTCCGGCGCGAGGCGCAGCGGCTGGGCAATTCGCTGACCAACGCGCCAAAGGCGCGGGGCCGCTGGGGTGAACGCGCGTTGCAGAACCTGCTCGAACAGTGCGGGCTGGCGCAGCACACCGATTTCAATATGGAACATTCGATCGACACGGACGAAGGGCGACTGCGCCCCGATGCGATTATCAACGTTCCCGGCCAGAAGAAACTGGTGATCGATTCCAAGGTTTCGCTGAACGCCTATCAGGCCGCGTTCGAAGCGGATGATGATGCGATACGCGATCAACAGATGAAACTGCACGCAAAATCCATGCGCAACCACGTGCAGACGCTGGGCGACAAAAGCTATCAGAGCCAGTTCGAGGAAGCGCCCGATTACGTCATCATGTTTGTGCCGGGCGAGCATTTCGTAACCGCCGCGCTGGAGGCCGACCCGACCTTGTGGGACTTTGCGTTCGAGCGCCGCGTGCTGCTCGCGACGCCCACCAATCTCGTCGCCATCGCCCGCACCGTGGCGCAAGTCTGGCGGCAGGATGGGCTAGCCAAGGAAGCACAGGAAATCGGCAAGCTTGGCGCGGAATTGTATGACCGGCTGCGGGTTGCAGCGGAACACATGAAACGTGTGGGCGGAGGTCTGGAAACCGCGGTCAGCAATTACAACAAGTTCGTCGGCAGCTTTGAACGCAACGTGCTTTCTTCGGGAAAGCGAATGGCGGACAAGGGTATCGCAATTGGCAAGAATGCAATCGAAGACGTTCCGCTGGTGGAAAGCGTGCCGCGCTACAACGCTGCCGATGCCGAAGCGGTGGAAGTCGAATATCCGGAACTGGAACACCGCAAGGACGCAGCAGAGTAAGCGTTCAGCGGCCACTGAGGGTAAATTGGCTTTTCACACGTGACGACTGGGGTGATGGAAAAACACCCGTTTGCAGGATGTGGGTCTAGCCGAACGGCGGACCGGCCCATCCTATCCGCGCGAAACCTTCTTGCTCAGGCTTGAAGCTTGTCAACTTTGCCCCTCAAGGGTTGCCAGCACTTCATAGGCTAACACCGCGCCCGCGACCGCCGCATTCAGCGAGTCCGCTCGGCCTTTCATCGGCATTGTTACACGCAGGTCGCACTCCGCCTCGTACGCTTGCGGAAGCCCTTGCGATTCGTTGCCGACCAGAATGAAACATGGCGCAGCGTAGGACGCCCCCCGATAAGGCACAGCATCGCGCAAGCTGGCTGCCACGAGCTGGCCATCTCCGCCGCGCAGCCACGGGACAAATTCCTCCCACCGTGTCTGCGCCAGCTTCTGGGTAAACACCGCGCCCATGCTCGCCCGTACCGCCTCGGCGCTGAAGGGATCGGCGCAATCGTCGATCAGGATCAGTCCGCCTGCGCCCACCGCGTCGCCGGTGCGCAGCATGGTGCCCAGATTGCCCGGATCGCGCACATCCTGCGCCACCAGCCAGATCGGCGCAGCGCTGCGATCCAGAGCGCCAAGCGCGGTGTCGAATTCGTCGAACACGCCCACCACGCTTTGCGCATTCGATTTGCCGGTGATCTTTGAAAGGATATCGGGCGAGGTGGTGATCGTTTCACCGCCCGCCTGCTCTACCGCGCTTTCCAGCTGCGCGAGCAATGTGTGCTCATCGCGCCCTTCGGCCATCACCAGCTGGCGTGGCAGGCGGCCCGAAACGCGCGCGTCCTCCAACAGGCGCAGGCCCTCAACCAGAAACTGACCCGACCGCTTGCGATGTTTCTTGTCCCGCAGGGAACGCAGATATTTGACGGTAGGATTGGAAAACCCGCTGATATTTTTGCGCATCGATCCCGCTCAGACCAATTTCGCGCGCACGCCAACCCGCACGCCAGACCTGCCGCAACGGCTCATTCCTCGCCAAATCCGTCTTCGATCAGCGCGACCAGATCGGCCAGCACCGTGTCCGCACCGTTGCCATCGACAATCACCTCTACCGTGTCGCCCTTTGCCGCGCCCAGCATCATCAGGCCCAGGATCGAACCGCCCGCCGCGCTGTTCGCGTCCTTTGCCACGCGCACATCGACCTGTCCGTCCAAGGCGGCGACCGCACCGACAAATTTCGCACTGGCGCGCGCGTGCAGGCCGCGCTTGTTGACGATGGTTACGCTCTGGCGTTGCTGGGTCATGGCTGGATCATCGCGCTGCACGCCCCCTCAATCGGCCGATGCCGTATCGGGACGCTTGGTCTCTCTGGCAAGAAGTTCGCTCGCCACGGTGATATAATTGCGGCCCGCCTTGCTCGCCGCCTCCACTGCATCGTCGACGCGCATCGTCTTTCGCACGCCGGCCAGGCGAATCAGCATGGGCAGATTTATTCCCGCGATCACCTCGATCCGGCCCGCATCCAGCAGCGATATGGCGAGGTTGGAGGGTGTGCCGCCGAACAGATCGGTCAGGATGATGACGCCCGCGCCGGTATTGACCGCGTCGATGGCGTCGGCGATTTCGGCGCGCCGTTGCTCCATATCATCGTTCGCTTCGATGCAGACGGTCGCGATGGCCGACTGTTCGCCGACCACGTGTTCCATGGCTTCCACGAACTGGTCGGCAAGGCGACCATGGGTGACCAGAATCAGTCCAATCATGCGTGGCCAGTCATGTGTGAGGTGTGGTCCGTCTTTCTGATCGGCCTGCGAGCCGATTTGCGCTGTACCTGTGCAATTCGAGGGCTATGGGCGCGTCTGGCGTTCGATATCGTCAGTTGCGCGTGATCCAAGATTGCGGTGGCGGACAGTGGGCGAAAATCCCGCCTCGCGCAAGTGTTGCGCCATGCGTTCGGCGGTGAAGACTGAGCGGTGTCTCCCTCCGGTACAGCCAAACGCGACATGAACATACGCTTTTCCCTGCGCGGTGTAGCGCGGCAGCAATGTCACGATAAGATCGCGAATCTGCGTAAAAACAGGGGCGAAACCGGTATCACGCTCGATGTGTTCGCCCACGGCAGCGTCCTGCCCAGTCAGTTCGCGCAATTCATCGACCCAGTGGGGATTGTCCAGAAAGCGCATGTCGAACACCAGATCGGCGAGCGGCGGCATCCCGCGCGCAAATCCGAAACTCGATAGCGTCAGCGTCATCGTGCCATTGTCAGCGGGGGCGAACTGCTCGCGCACACGTGCCTGCAATTCGTTGCTGGAAAGGGCGGTGGTGTCGATCACGATGTCGGCCCAGCGCCGCAGCGGTTCGAGCAATTCGCGCTCCGCCGCGATACCGTCAAAAACCGGGCGGCCCTGTGCCATCGGGTGCCGGCGGCGGGTTTCGTTATAGCGCCGCTCCAGCTCCGCCCCGCTGCAATCTATGAACATGAAAGTGATCGACAGTCCGGGACGGCTCGAAAGGGTCTTCACCAATTCGATGATGTCGGAAGGGACAAACCCGCGGGTGCGCGAATCGAAGCCGATTGCGAGCGGGCCTGACGGGGAATGGGCGTTCTGGATGGAGGAATTGACCAGACTTTCCAGCAGGCGAACCGGCAGATTATCGATGGTCTCCCAGCCCAGATCCTCCAGCACATCCAGCGCGGTCGATTTGCCCGCGCCCGATAGCCCGGTAACCAGCAACAATCGCAGCGGTTCGCGGTCCGCCGGTTCGGCGGTTGCGGGCGATGAGAGCGATTGAGCGTTGTTCATGTCAGATCCTTTTTGCCGCAATCGTGCGTCAGGGAAAGTGACTTTTGCCACGCAGCCCCGTTTATACCAGCCGCCAACGGCGATCAGTCGAAGGTCAGTCCGTGCATTTGCAAGGCAATTTCCGCACGCCGCGCCGGGGCAATGGAGCCGGGCACAAAGGCGAGGTTGGGGACGGCGCAACCCAGCAAGGCGCGCATCGTGACAGCATCGGGCAGGCGCTCTGCATCGTCAGCGATCGTCAGGATCAGGGCGACGGGCGCGGGCGACGCGACGGGCAGGCGGGCAAGGCCTACGCCGCGCACTTCTATCAGTCCGACAATGTTGGGCGGCGCGCTGGCCAGCAAACGCGGCTCGGCGCGCGTATCATCGCGCGACAATGTCACTGCGTCATCGCCGATCAGCTGCGCGCCGCGGTCAATCAGCGCGAGCGCGAGGCTGGACTTGCCCGCGCCCGGAGGACCCTCGATCAGCAGCGCCCGGCCATCAATCGCGACCGCGCTGGCCTGTTGGACCGATTGCTCCGCATTTTCCGTCAAACTCACATCCGTTCGGTAATCGGCCAATCAGGCTGCGGGCAGGCGCAGAAGCAGGCACGCGCCGGTCGCGCCATCGGGCCGCGCCTCTGCGTACAGCGTGCCATCATGCGCCTCTGCAATGGCGCGCGCAATCGCAAGACCCAGACCGGAATGGTTGCCAAAATCCTCTTCCACCGGGCGGACGGAGTGAAACCGCTTGAATACCTTCTCGCGCTCGTCCTCGGGGATGCCCGGCCCAAAATCGCACACTCTGAGCGTGACGCAAGTGCCATCGTTATCGATCAGAACTTCTATGGGAGCGTCGGGCGGTGAAAAGGACACCGCGTTGTCCAGCAGGTTTTCAACCACCCGTTCAAGCCGCGCGCCAACGCCCATGACAGTGGCGGCAAACCCGCGCGTGTGCAGCTCTATCCGGCGATCGTGGTTTTCGGCGCGGTGTTCGCGGCTGCCCACGATGGCGCGTGTCAGATCGGCCAGATCAATCCGTTCCAAAGTGGCGCGCGACATTTCCGCGTCGATCCGGCTGGCATCGGAAATCTCGCTGACGAGCCGATCAATTCGGCGCACATCGTGCGTAGCGATGGCGATGAGTTTCTCGCGCAGGTCGGCATCCTTGATGCGGGGAAGTGATTCGATGGCGCTGCGCAGCGACGCGAGCGGATTCTTGATCTCATGCGCGACATCGGCGGCAAAGCTGTCGACCGCGTCGATCCGCTGCCGCAGCGCGCCGGTCATGTCCGAAACCGCGCGCGCCAGCTGGCCGATCTCGTCCGAGCGTTCAGGCAGGCGGGGCACCTTGACCTCGCGCGAGCGCCCCTGCCGCACGCGCACCGCAGCGCGCGCCAGTTCTCGCAAGGGCGTGACGATGGTGCGCGCCAGAAACAACGACAGCAGCGCCGATGCGCCCAGCACCACCAGCACGGCAATGCCCAGCGTGGTGCGCGCGGCGCGCACATTCTGCGTGATATCGACCGCGTTGCGCACCGTCAGCAACGTCGCCCCGTTTAGCCCGACCGGCGCGGCGGCGGTTATAACCGGCGACCCGTCGAGCCAGTCATACAGGCTGATCTGGCTGACCCCCTCCTCGCGCGCCTGGGCCAATTCGGGCCACGCATCGGCAAACATCGCCTCTTCCGGTGACGGCTCAGTATAGTCGGTGACCGGTTCTGCGCTGACAATGGCGTCAACCGTGCGATCCAACCAGCGGGCGAATTGCTGATCCCAGCTGTCATCCTCTATATTCTCGAATTCGAAGGCGGGTTCGGCGAGCGCGAAACTGTCTGCCCACAGCCGCCCTTCAGCATCGAACATTCGCAGGCGCATACGCTGTTCCTTGCCGATCTGGACCAGCAGAGCCTCCTGGCGTTCACGGCTGGCACCGGCCAGTGCCTCGGCAGTGATCTGGGCTTCGATGCGCGCCAGTTTGAACCGTTCGTTGACAAGCTGCGTGCGATAGCTGTCGAGATAGAACAGCCCGCCGCCCAGCAGCGCCAGCGGCATGATGTTCACGATCAGGATGCGCGCGGAAAGGGAGAGCCGGCCTTTCGCCTTCAGCCTTTCGAACGCGCCCGCATCCACTGCCGCCGCTGCGAGATCGTCCGCGCCGAAAGGGTCGACTTGCATCTGATCGGGAACGGGGTGCGCGTTCATCGAAGGTCACGCATCGTTGAAGCTGTAGCCGGCGCCATACAGGGTATCTATGGCGCCAAAGCTGTTGTCGACGACGCGAAATTTGCGCCGCATCCGCTTTATGTGGCTGTCGACCGTGCGATCATCCACAAACACGTCATCGGGATAGGCCGCATCCATCAACTGATTGCGGCTTTTGATGACACCGGGTCGCGCGGCCAGCGCTTCAAGGATGAGAAATTCAGTCACCGTCAGGCTTACAGGCAGATTGTTCCACGTCACATAATGGCGTGCCGGGTCCATATACAGACGGCCGCGCGAGATAACCGGGTTCACCGGTTCATTGGCATAATGCCCGCTATCAAACTCGCGATCCGGCTCTGACCGGCGCAGGATTGCGCGAACGCGCGCAATCAGCAGACGCTGGCTGAACGGTTTTGCGATGTAATCGTCCGCGCCCAGTTCCAGCCCGGCTTCCTCGTCCGCCTCATCATCCTTGCTGGTGAGAAAGATCACCGGCAGAGCGGAATGCGCGCGCACCCGGCGCAGCAATTCCATCCCGTCCATCTTGGGCATCTTGATGTCGAACACCGCCAGATCGGGCGGGTTCTCAATCAGCGCTTTCAATGCGGTTTCGCCGTCGGAATACAGCCGCGTAACATACCCTTCGGCCTGCAATGCGATGGAGACTGTGGTGAGAATATTGCGATCATCATCGACCAGCGCGATAACGCCCGCTTCCTCGCGCCGGGGCGCAGGGTGAGCCGGGCTGTCCATAGCGGCGACCGCCAGGCTCGCTTGGCCGCCCGTATCCGGGCCGCTATCTGGGCCGTCATCCGGGCCATTATCCGGGCCAAAATCCGGGCTGGTCGGGGGCGAAGTTTGATCGTCCTGATCTGGGGTATCGACAGGGGGTGTGGCGTTTACCATTTATCCGGGTTTCCTCCAGTCTTGAGGTCTAGCCCGATCGCCCGCCCAAGACAATCAACGCGAGTTACCTGAACGCATACAATCCACTCACCGCTGATCGGACACGGGTTGCATTCCGCGCGTTTGACGGGGGTAAACCGCCCGACTATGCCGACCCCAAATTGGCGCGAGGTGAATGCGGCGAATCAGGCCACGCAACCCCGTATCGCCTGCTCTTGTCCGGTTTTCAGCCGCCAGGCGTAGTCATGCGCAGGCGCTTTCATGAGAAGTCTTCGAAAGGATCGACCTTGACCCCGCTCTCCCAATCGCTTGCCTCACTGGGCATTGAAACATCTGGCGAACTTCGTACCAATTTCGGTACGGCCGCCTTGGTAGAAGCAGCGCTGGCGGCGGGTGAGGGCGCGCTGTCAAAGGATGGGGCACTGGTCGTCCAGACCGGCGCACACACCGGGCGCAGCGCGAAGGACAAGTTTATCGTGCGCGACGCCGTTACCGAAGACACGGTGTGGTGGGGTAAGGTCAACGCATCGATGACGCCCGAACATTTCGCCGCGCTGAAACAGGATTTCCTCAGGGCTGTGAGCGAGAA
This sequence comes from uncultured Alphaproteobacteria bacterium, assembly GCA_963838365.1. Lineage (GTDB taxonomy): Bacteria > Pseudomonadota > Alphaproteobacteria > Sphingomonadales > Sphingomonadaceae > Erythrobacter. Next base: position 180,012 of record CAWIQR010000011.1, on the reverse strand, counting down.
GGAAACGCTGTACGTCGCCGATCTGTTTGGGGGATCGCAAAGCGAACACCGCGTGAATGTGCGCGTTATCAACGAATTGGCGTGGCACAATTTGTTTATCCGCACCCTGCTGGTGCGCCCGACGGTGGAGGAACTGGGTGACTTCGCGCCCGAATACACCATCATCGACCTGCCCAGTTTCCGCGCCGATCCGGCCCGCCACGGCACTCGCAGCGAAACCGTTATCGCGGTGAACCTTGCCGAAAAGCTGATCCTGATCGGCGGCACCAGATACGCTGGTGAGATGAAGAAGAGCGTGTTCGGCATCCTCAATTACCTGCTGCCCGCACAGGGCGTCATGCCGATGCACTGTTCGGCAAATATCAGCGCCGATGGAAAGACCGCGGTGTTCTTCGGTCTTTCGGGCACGGGCAAGACCACGCTGTCCGCCGATGCCAGCCGCACTCTGATTGGCGACGATGAACACGGCTGGTCGGACACGGCGGTCTTCAATTTCGAGGGCGGCTGCTATGCCAAGATGATCCGCCTGTCGCCCGATGCAGAGCCGGAGATTTACGCCACCACAAAACGGTTTGGCACGGTGCTGGAAAACGTCGTGATGGACCCGGTCACCCGCGAACTGGATTTCGACGACAACAGCCTCGCTGAGAACACGCGCGGAGCCTATCCGATTGACTTCATTCCCAACACTTCTGAAAAGAACCTTGGCCCGGTGCCAAGCAACGTGGTGATGCTGACCGCCGATGCATTCGGCGTCCTGCCCCCAATTGCGCGGCTGACGCCCGAGCAGGCGATGTACCACTTCCTGTCGGGCTACACCGCAAAGGTGGCGGGCACTGAGATCGGCGTAACCGAGCCGGAGGCGACCTTTTCCACCTGCTTTGGCGCGCCGTTCATGCCGCGGCATCCCAGCATTTACGGCAATCTGCTGAAAGAACGCATCGCCCGTGGCGGCGTGCAGTGCTGGCTGCTCAACACCGGTTGGACCGGCGGCAAATACGGCGTGGGCAACCGCATGCCGATCAAGGCGACGCGCGCGCTGCTGAATGCGGCGCTCGACGGCGATCTGGACGGCGTGGAGTTTCGCGCGGACCCCAATTTCGGGTTTGACGTGCCGATGCACGTTCCCGCTCTGACCGCTGCAGGCATCGACCAGTCGATCCTCGACCCGCGCAGCACCTGGGCGGACAAAGGCGAATACGATGCGACCGCACGCAAACTGGTGCAGCTGTTCATCGACAATTTCGCCGAATTTGCAGCGCATGTCGACGAAGGCGTGCGCAACGCGGCTCCAATTGCTGCCTGATGCGTTATGACTTAGTAAGAACCTGATCAACGCCGAGACGCGGCAATATACCATACGGAGAAGCAGATATGAGCCTTGCACAGATGTTGCAGCAGACCGGGGCCATTGCCTCGATTGCAAAGGAACTGGGCGTTGATGAGGCCACCGCCAAAACGGCGGCTGGCGCGCTGCTTCCCGCAATTGTCGCCGGGATGGGCCGCAGCGCCACCGGTGGTTCTGCCACGCCTGATCCGCTTGGCGGGCTTGGCGGGCTGGCAGGCGCGATCCTGGGCGGTGGTTCGGGTTCTTCAGGCGGCCTCGGCGGAGCGCTGGCAGGTGGCCTTGGCGGCGGTCTGCTGGATGCGGTGCTGGGCAGCAAGCCGACACCGACGCAGCCGGGCAACGATATCCTCGGCACGATATTCGGCAGCAAGGATGTGAGTCGCTCTGTCGCGGGCGAGGTTGCGGGCGCCACGGGGCTGGACGAAGGGCTGCTGAAGAAAATGCTCCCGATCCTGGCGATGGCGGCCGCAGGCTACCTTGCGAAACAGGCGATGGACAAGCGCAGCGCCGGCGCGGCACCGGCCGCTGCTCCGGCTAGCGTTGGAACGGGCGTTGGGTCAGGCGGCGGCGCGTTGGGCGGTATTCTCGGCTCGATCGTATCGGGCATGATGAAGCGCTGATCGCCAACAGACGCGCAGTTACTCCGCCCTGAAATGCGCTGTAATTGCGTTCAGCACCGGCACGCGTTCGCCCTGTTGTTTGTTGCTGAGGAAGGCCAGCAGATCGCGCACCTGCGCCGTTTTGGGGTTTCCATGAGGCGCGCTGGCGAGCGGTTGTAGCGCATTGCGTGCATCGGCAATCTCGCCGTAATTCATGTGTGTCATGCCAAGGATCAGCCACAGATCCTGATCGAAGGGAGCAAGCTGGGCGGCGCGCGCAAACGCCTGACGCGCATCCGCGCTGGGTTCCACCCCGCGTTCCAGATACGATCGGAAGGAATAGATCAGCGGCGCGGTGTGATCGCTCTCCAATTGGTTAAGCGCCATGAAAGGCTCCATCGCGGCGGCATAGGCAGCCTCCTGCGCCGATCCGTCAGGCGCCTGCCGGGCCTTGCGAAACAACGCCTCGCCCTTGTGCAGATAAGCCGCTGCGATCCCTGTATCGAGCGCCAGCGCCGTGTCTGCCGCCGCGATGGCAGCGTCATTGTTGCCAGCCTTGTATTCCGCTTCGGCCAGCACCGTCTGCACGGCGGCGTCCTGTGGATATTGCGCGGCAATGGTGCGCGCAGTGGTGGCGAGGTTGCCCGCCGTTTGCACATCGACGCCGCGCTGCAAGGCCATGCGCGTTTCCATTATCGCCGCCTCCCCTTCGGTGAGAGGCCGCAACACGACCTCACTCAAGCCCATTTTTTCCGCGGCGACTTGGTAAGGTTTGCGCTTCCGATCACGCAAATACATGTCCATCTGGCGCTGGAGCAGTCCCAGATTGCCGAACACTTTTTCGCCCGCCTCCAGCGACGGAGTGCCCTTCAGCACTTCGATCCAGTATTCCTTCAACTGGCCCTGCCGATCCTCTGTCAGGGACAGGTAGTTATAAAGCAGCCAGCTTTTTCCGTAGAAGGCATCGCTCCCGGCGCTTGTCAGGCCGGACGTATCTTCGATTTGCAGGGCCTGGGGGATAGAGACAGTCCCGTCCTTTGCAATGTACAGGTTGAGGACCCGGTGCCGTGCCGGCAGGCCAAGAACAACCGAACCGTCTTCATGAAAATAAGTGGCGGAGAAAAATTCGGCCGCGCCTTCGCTCATCCACAAAGGCATGGCGAACCGTTCGGTTGAGGTCAGGAAATGGTGCGCATATTCGTGCAGCAGGACAACCGTGGAGAGATCGGGATAGCCATCGCTATTGCGGATATCCTGCACAAACGCGACGCTGCCACTGGGGCGCGGGATGTAGAACCCGGCGACAGAGGATGTGCCTGCGAGTTTGCGAACCTGCCCGGCAGACCCTGCGACGAACACCGTGACGCGGTTGGAGGGGCTGGGTGTTTCCAGCGTTCGCCCGGTGAAATCCTCCATTGCCGCGTGATAGCGTTCGAGGTTTTCAGCGAAGGCGCGGATGTCGGCCTCCTTGTCATCGGCGTAGATGACAAAGTGATCGCTGGACGCCTCGTACCATTCGGCATGGGCTGGAGCGCTGGCCAGCAGCGCGGCTGCCACCATCGACACAATCGAAAATATCCGTGAAATCATAGTTTGAATGCCCCTGCCGGCGAAGTCTGCGAATCCGCCGCGTTCCGGGAGGTTAGCCGAATGAAAGGCGTTTTGCACACGGGCCAGATTGGCCACACCAGACGACAATCGGGTTACGCGCACCAGTTTCGAAAAGGAGTGCGCATCGGGTGAGCTTACTGCGTTTCCTTGCCATCTTCGTTGCCCGTATCCGTGTCGCCCGTATTCAGGTCGCCCGTATCCGTGTCGCCCGTATCCCCATCGCCCCTATATCCTTCACCAGTATCACCAGTGTCATCGGCCGCCTCATCGGCAAGCTCATCCCCCTGTCTTGACAGGACTTCCCTCATATTCAGGCTCGTGCCTTCCGCTGTCTCGTCCAGCAGTGCGATGAGCGATTTGGCCCCGCCGGCACGTCCTCTGCCGTGCGGATCGTTGGCGATGGGTTGCAGCGATTCCCTCGCCAACGCGATCTTGCCCTCCTGCATCTGCATCACGGCGACACTGAACCACAACGCCTTGTCAAATGGAGCCAGCTGCGCCGCCCGCTCCAGCGCGTGCCGGGCGTTTTCGGGCGGCGTCGCGCCGCGCTCTGTATAGCTGCGATAATAATACACCAGCGGCAAGGGGTGATCGTTTTCAAGCGTGTTCAGCTTTGAAAACGGCTCCATCGCAGCCTCGTATGCGGCCTCTTTGGCATCGGCATCGGCGTCTTCGGCGTTGGCAGCCATGCGGAACATCGCGAAACCCTTTTGCACATAGGGATTGGTGCGTTTGGGATCGATGGCGATGGCCCGGTCCGCCGCAGCGATGGCCGCGGCATCGTTACCAGCATCGAATTCTGCCTCTGCCAGTGCGGCGAGCACGCCAGGATCGCCGGGATATTTCGCCGCGACCTCGCGCACTTCCACCAACAGTTCGGCGGCCTGCTCGGCGTTGACGCCGCGCTGCGAGCGGATGCGCAACGGCATCATTTCAGCCTCGCCTTCAGGAAGCTTTCGGAACGCGATGTTTCCGACGTGCAGATCGGTAGATGGCAGGGGAAGCTGCATGAACCGGCGGCCACGCATGTATTGGTCAAGTTCACGCTGAAGTTGATCCAGGTCGCCAAAGGCTTCATTTGCAGCCTCAATCGAGGATTGGCCTTCGACAATTGCAGTCTGGTATTTGCGCAATTGCGGTCTGCGTTCCGGGTTGAAGATCAGGTAGTGATACAGCAGCCAGCTGCGCCCGTAGAATGCATCGTAACGTTTGCCCTTGTTCTGTTCGTACAGATCGTGGTCCAGCAATTCGCGCACGGAGACATCCTGAGCATAGAGAAGCTCACCTGCACGGTGGCGCGCAACCCGTCCTATCAGGACGCCGCCATCCTTCTCGAACGTGGCCGCCGCAAAGAACTCCGCCATTCCCTCTCCCAGCCAGCGTGGCATTTCGAACCGCTGGCTGGAGATCAGGAAATGGTGCGCATATTCGTGCAGCAACACGATGGTCGAGAAATCGGGATAGCCGTTCTTGTTGCGAATATCCTGCACAAACGCGCGCGAAGCGCCTGCTCTGGGAACATAGAACCCAGCAATGTTGCGGCTGTTGCCGCCTGCGATTTTTTGCAGTTTGCGCTGACTGCCGACCACGAAGATTACCACGCGGTTCGATGGGCTGGGCTTTTCAAACTTCTTGCCCGTCAGGTATTCCATGGCGGAATGGTAGCGTTCAAGATTTTCGGCGTAGCGGCGAATGTCGCTCTCCTTGTCATCGGCGTAGATGACAAAGTGATCGCTCGACGCTTCGTACCATTCGGCATGGGCGGGCGAGGGAGAGAATGCCAGCGCGCAAAGCAGCGCAATAGCGGCGAACAGCCGATGTATCGTCAAAGAACAGTCCCTTTCACAGCGCCTGCGATTACGCTGTCAATTGGACACTATATTTGTTGAAAACGACTTGGCCAGAGGGAATTGCGAAAAAAATTCGCGCAGCTTCATCCCCGGTGTTTGAGCGCATCCAGATAGGTCCAGATCTGGCTCACGACCACCGATCCTTCGCCAACCGCGCTGGCCACCCGCTTTACCGATCCGGAGCGTACATCGCCCACCGCAAAGATGCCATCGGTGCCGGTTTCGAACTGGCTTTCGCGCCCCACTCCCGCCCCGGTCAGCACAAACCCCTTGGGATCGGTCTTGACCAGGCCCGAAAGCCAATCGGTGTTGGGTGCCGCGCCGATCATGATGAACAGGGCGGTCGTGTCGACCCGCCGCGATCCTTCGGGCGTGGTGAAGGTGACGCCGCTCAGCCATTTATCGCCGTGCAACGCGGTTACCTTGGTGTTGTAGTGGATGGTGACGCGCGGATCGGCCTCCAGCCGGCTGGAAAGATAGCTCGACATGGACGCCGCCAGACTGTCCGATCGCACCACAAGATGCACGTGGCGCGCGCTGCGCGACAGATACATCGCCGCCTGCCCGGCCGAATTGCCGCCGCCGATCACCACGGCTTCGGTCTTTTTGCAGAACCGCGCCTCCATCTCGGTGGCGGAATAGAATACGCCTGCACCTTCGAGTTCGCGCAGGTTTTCTAGCGGCAGGCGGTTGTACTGCACCCCGGTCGAGACAAGGATGGCGCGCGCGCAGACCTGATCGGCTGCGTTTTCATCGGTATCCAGCGTCGCGCAGAACGTACCGTCGTCGCGCCGTTCCAGTGCCTCCACCCGGCGCGGCATGGCGAAACTGGTGCCGAATTTCAGCGCCTGTATCTGCCCGCGATAGGTGAGGTCGGTGCCGCTGATCCCGGTGGGAAAGCCCATGTAATTCTCGATCCGGCTGGACGTGCCCGCCTGCCCGCCGATCGCGGTATCCTCGATCACCAGCGCGTCCAGCCCCTCGGACCCGGCATAGACCGCCGCGGCCACACCCGCCGGTCCTCCGCCGACGATCAACAGATCGAACAGGCGCTGCGAACAGATATCCAGATCGAGATTGAGGAACTTTGCAACCTTGCGCGGGGTCGGGTTTTCCAGCCGGGTATCGGTGCCCAGAATGACAGAGGGTTCGTGCCGGGAAACATCACACACCTGCAAGGTCTCGCGATCGGTCGCGTCCAGATCGTAGCTTTGGAACGGGATGCGATTGCGCGACAAGAACCGCTCCACTGCCTGAACCGACGGATCGCGGTCAGCCCCGATCACCTTGACCGACCCGTTGCTCATTTCAAATTGCTTGCGCCGACGCGCGGCAAAGACGGTGATGATATGGTCGGACAGTTCGGGCACGCGGCTCATCAGGTCCAGCATCGCTTCACGCGGGGCCTCAATCACGCGAGTATCGCGTGCAGCCCGCATCCGCAGGTAATTGGTGCCGCGGTTGAGGAAGCCGATTTCGCCCATGAACTGCGTTGGCCCAAGCGAGCTTTCCAGCAGGCGTTCACCGGTATGGTGGTTCACCACCTCGATCTCCCCGTCGATCACATAGACGAACGTATCCATCGGATCGCCGATTTCCGAGACGGTTTCGCCCTTGGCATAGGAGCGTTCCTGCCCGATTTCGCAGATCGCCTCGATATGCTCGGGTGCCAACGGCACACGGCGCATGGTTTCGAGATCCTGACCCAGTTGTTCCATCGTGTGCCTCCCGCGTGCTCTTCGTCAAGGTAGATGGGGGGCGTGGGCGCGGATACCAGTGCTACCCCTTGGCCGCTGCGATGTAGCGGCTGACAGTGTTGCCCACCACATCGAGCGGAGCGTTACCGCCGAGGATGACGGCGGTGTTGAACGCCTTGAAATCATACGCGCTACCCAGTTCCGCCTCGGCCCGCGCGCGCTGGCGCACGATCTCGGAATGGCCGATCTTGTAAGAGCACGCCTGTCCTGGCCAGCTGCAATACCGGTCCACCTCGCCCGCGACTTCCTCCGCCTTTGACCCGTTTCGTTCGACGAAGAAGCGGTTGGCCCGCTCACGCGTCCAGCGTTTGTCGTGCAGGCCGGTGTCGACTACCAGTCGGCACGCGCGAAAGGCGAGGCTTTGCAAATACCCCAGCTTCCCGACCTTGAAATCGTCATACGCGCCCAGTTCGTCCGCGATCTGTTCGGCATACAGCGCCCAGCCTTCGGAAAACGCGCCGAACGCGAGGATTGATCGGATCAGCGGCAGGCGGTTGGAAAACTCGCCCTCCCACACGTGGCCGGGGATGCTTTCGTGGAATGTGAGATCGGCCAGATCGTATTTGCGGTGCAGGTCGGTGTTGCGAAGGTTGATCCAGAAACGGCCCGGTATCGATCCGTCCTTGCTGCCCGCCCCGCCATATGCGCCGGGCGCACCCGGTTCCTCGGCCAGCGGCAGGCGGCGCACTTCCAATGCGGGATCGACCAGCGTGTTGAACGCGCGCGGCATCTGCGCCTTGATCCATTGAACCTGTTCGTCGATGAAGGCGAAAATCTCCTTTCGTCCCGGATCGCCCTCGGCAAATTTGTAACGCGGGTCTTCTGAGAGACCTTGCATCCGTTCGCCCACGGTGCCCTTGGTATATCCGATTTCGCGCAGGATCGGGTCCATGCGCCCATGCAGCTCGTCGAGTTCCTCCAGCCCCTGTCGATGGATTTCGTCCGGGCTTAGCGACGTCGTGGTCGATGCGCTTGTGGCCCAGCTGTACCATGCCTCGCCATCGGGCTGCGCCCAGATGCCTGCATCGCTCTTCGCCTCGCGGCGCTGCGAATACAACTCGGCCAGTTGCGCTTCCAATGCGACGGCGATCGGGCCAGTCACAAATGGCTCGGCCTGCTCCACGATTGACTGCGACAGTCCCGCCTTTTCCAGCGCGGGCTTCAAATCGTCGATGAACAGCGATCCGTCGCCCGCCGCTTTCAAGGTGTTGCGCAATTGCGCGGTCGCCTTGTCGATCAGGAAATCGGGTGGCACCACGCCCAGCGCGCGAGCCTGCTTCACCCGCTCCAGCTCTCCGTAAAGCTGGGTCGGCACCTCCTGCAGACGGCTGAGATAATATTCGGCGTCCTGAGCAGTGTTGAGCGGCTGACTGGACCCCAGCGCACGCGGAAAGTCGATATACCCGCCGACATTCTGGATGATAAGGTATGGCGCATTGCGCCAGCTGCCGACGGCGACATCGCCATACGGGAGGGCCATCCCTTCGAGCGCCTTGGAAAACGCGCTTTCGACGACTTCGAAACCGATGAGTTGATCCGGGGTGCAACCGTCCTTGGGAAAGCTGCGCGCTTCGGCCAGCAGCCGGGTGAGCGTGGCCTGATACGCCTCGCGCCCCGCCGGACCCGGAGTGCCCCAGGTGCCGCGCCAGTCAGCATATGCGCCCGTATCCACCCCAATCCCGGTCGCGCGGCCCGGCTCATGCGCGAGCATTGCGTAGGATATGCGGTCCAGCATCGCATCGGGCGACAGGCCGATGATCGGTGCGTTGGCAGTAGAGTAGGCGGCCCCGGCGCATCCGGGAAGGATCGCCAATGCGGAAACGCCGCCAAGCCCGGTAAGGGCCTGACGGCGTGTGAAGTTTGTGTGTGTCTCGCTCATCCGCCATGCCTAACGCGCTGGCGGTGCGGGATCAATCAGTCGTTGGTTCAGTTCTTGAGATCGTCCGGCACAATGCCGCCCGCTTCGCCAAGTTTGCGCATCACCGCGCGGTGCAGCGCGATGTTGTCCTCTGCAGAACCGGAATAACCGGTGATGCCGACTTCGCCCGCCAGTTCCTTGCGGTTTTCATAGCTTGGATCGAGGTTCAGCAGCTTCATCAGGTCAACGATGGAGGTCTGCCAGTTCAGCTTGTCCGCTCCTGGAATATTGCCAACACGCTGCATCACATCAACCTGTCCGATGGCGGCGCGCTTTGGCTCCGCTGCCGGGGTGGCTACCGGCGCGGGCTTTGGCTTCGCTACCTTTTTCTCGTCTTCGTCGTCGCCCCAGATTGCATTCTTGATCGAGCTGAAAATACCCATGACATCTTCCTTTGTTTCGGTTCTCACAAGGGTTAGGGCATAAGCCGGTGATGTGCCAGAGCAATGACGTATCACGATAAATTGTTGCCGGGCACAGCGATCAGGGAGAATGGGGCCGAACGATGACGGATGTGGTGTTATCGCTGGTAATGCTGACGGCGCTTGCGCTGGTGGCGGGCGCTTATCTGATGTGGCGACGCACGGGCGAGGCGAAACAGCCGGCGCTGATGCTGGTTCTGGCAGTTATCGCAGTGGTCAATGTCCTGATCTGGACGGTGCCGACCAAAGACGGCTCCGCCCCGATCGAGCAGGTGGGCGAGGCTGCCGGGCGGTAGCGTATCAGCAGCGCAATCGCCGAGCACGCACCCCCGGCCGGGGTGCGCAAAACCTACGGTATTTGCCAGTTGATCGAGCTGGAATACGTGCCGGCGACCTTCTCGCCCTTGCCATTGCGTGCGGGGGTAAAACGGGCGCGGCGTTCCAGCAGGCGACAGGTCGCACCGTCCAGCACATCGTGCCCGGTCGACTTGGTGATGGCGCAATCGCTCACCTTCCCGCTCGCGTCGATCTTCAGCGTAAAGCTGGCGATGCCTGTCAGCCCCTCATTGATCCAGCGCGTGCGATAATCGCTGGTCGTCACCCAGCCACCGGGATTGCCGCGCGGCACTGCGCCGATGGGATCGGCAAGCGGAGAGGGGGATGGACCGGGTGTACCGGTCAGCGGCCCTTTGGGCGCGGGGATCGGCAGGGATTTGGTTATCGTCCCATCGAAGATATCGACCGGAATGATCGGACTTTGCAAAAGCGTGATGTCGGCTTTCGGAATGATGAGATTGGGCGTTTTGGGTGATTGAGCAACGGGATTTGGGTTGGGCTGCGGCTCCACCGGGGGTGTTGGCGGGGGCGGAGGAAGCGGCGTGGGATCGGCAGGCAGGATGAATCCGTTCGAGCCGCTTGTCCGGTTTCGAGTTCGTCAGACTGATAGCGAGTCCCGTAACAAACAGCGCACCGAACCCCAGCGGGACAGCGAGCGCGCCGAGCAGGGCGGCGGGGCGGGTGGTGTTGGCGTGCGATGCGTAGCTCATGGGAGGGTCTCCTTGTTGCTCCTCTCCTGCAATGTTACAACATAACATTGTGTACGCAAGTTGTTTCGAGTTGCGATTTAAGACCTATTTTGCATCGGACTGGCTGGTGTTCGCGCAATTAATTTGTGCGGGGACGTTGGGAGTACATCGACCAGCGTGCGCCCCCGCGCACGCGGGAGCCTCAGCCGTATGGGCTTTGTGCCTTGGGAGATCCCCGCCTTCGCGGGGAATCACAGGGGTTATTATGTGATGGCTGCGCCCACAGGCTGCGCGGTTACTTGATCGGGCAATCCGGCGACAGGCGGAAGTCGAGGTAGTTGTCGACAGAACCCATCAGATCCTCGATCTCGTTTTCGAAGAAATGGTTGGCGCGCGGGATTTCCTCGTGGTGGATCGTGATGTGCTTTTGCGTGCGCAGCTTGTCGACCAGCTTTTGCACGGCATTGGGCTGCACCACGGTATCGGATGCGCCCTGCACGAAAATGCCGCTTGCCGGGCACGGGGCGAGGAACGAGAAATCGTACATGTTCGCAGGGGGCGCGACGGAGATGAACCCGCGCACTTCGGGGCGACGCATCAGCAATTGCATCCCGATCAGCGCGCCGAACGAATAGCCCGCCACCCATGTCGTCTGCGCTTCGGGATGCATCGACTGCACCCAGTCGAGCGCGCTCGCCGCGTCGGACAGCTCGCCGATACCGCTGTCAAAGCTGCCCTGGCTGCGGCCCACGCCGCGAAAGTTGAAGCGCAGCACCGCGAACCCGCGATCCACGAAGGTCTTGTAAAGCCGCTGCACGATCCGGTCGTTCATCGTCCCTCCGCCCTCTGGGTGAGGGTGGAGGATCATCGCCACCGGCGCACGCGGGCGCGGCGGCGGGGAAAAACGGCCTTCGAGGCGGCCTTCGGGACCGGGAAAGATGACTGAGGGCATCGGCTACCTTGCAAGAAACTGAGAAACCGCCGGACGCCGGGTGGCGGCCTGCGAATGCGCGCTCTATATAGGGTCGGATGCAGAATGCGCAATTTTTTGTCGGGCGACCCTGAATGGAGCGCATTTACCTCGATCATGCCGCCACTTCGCCCCTGCGCCCGGAAGCCCGCGCCGCGATGGAGGAGGGTTTTCGCCTGTGGGCCAACCCGTCCAGCCCGCACGCCGAAGGCCGCCGTGCCAAGGCTGCGCTGGAGGATGCACGCGAGCGGGTGAAGCGCGCGTTGGCGTGGAGTGGTGAACTGATCTTCACCAGCGGAGCGAGTGAGGCGCTGTGGATCGCGCTAAACCGGGCGAAGGTTGAAACGCCGGATCGTCAGCGCGGTCGAGCATGACGCGGTGTTTCGGGCTGCGCCGGATGCGGAGATTTTCAACGACGATTGCTCATTTGACGATTACACCGTGCTCGCGGTTCAGCATGTCAATTCGGAAACCGGGACGATCAACCCGGTGAGCCAGATGGCTGATACGATCCGACCCTCCGGCGCGGTAATCCTGTCAGATTGTTCGCAAAGCGCGGGCAAGATGGACCTACCCGATGCAGATATGCTGGTAATCTCTGCGCACAAATTTGGTGGTCCAATTGGTATCGGTGCGTTGCTGGTGCGCGATTTCGACCTGCTCGAACCGGTCGGCGGACATGAACGTGGATATCGCCAGGGGACCGAGAATCTGCCAAGTGCAATGGGTATGGCTGCCGCGCTGGATGCGGGCGAGTGGGCAACGACCGTGCAGCACCGTGTCGATTTCGCCGCGCGATTTGTGTGAAAGTCGCATGCAGATGGGCAATCAGGTCGATTACATCTTATGCGCTTACCCACCCCACGATGACCGCCCAAGTCCTGCTCATCCGCCTCGATGCCATGGGCTTTGCTGTGTCGGCGGGCAGTGCATGTTCGTCCGGCACGCTCAAGAAAAGCCGCGTGCTGGATGCGTTCGGCGTGCCCGATGACGTGGCGAGCCGCACTATCCGCGTAAGCCTTGGGTGGAACACCACGCCTGAAGAACTGGAACGATTTGCGCGCGCGTGGGCTTCATTGACATGATCTACCTTGATTATCAGGCCACCACCCCGCTGGCCCCCGAAGCGCGCGATGCGATGCTGCGCTGGCTTGATGGGCCGGAGGGGACCGGGTTCGGCAATCCGCACAGTCCGCACCGCATGGGTCGTCAGGCTGCCGCTGCGATTGAACTCGCGCGGGATCGGGTCGCGGCGTTGTTTCCAGCGGGCGGGCGGGTGATCTTCACCAGCGGCGCAACCGAGGCGCTGAACCTTGCGATCCGGGGCAGCGGTACGAAGGGGTCGGTGTCTGTCTCTGCCATCGAACATGCCGCCGTGCTGGACACCGCGCAGGCTATCCACGCTGGGCACATCCTCAACGTCTCTAAAGAAGGGCAGTGCAACACCGCGCAGGATGTGCCCGCCGATACGCGGCTGATCGCGGTAATGGCGGTCAACAACGAGATCGGCACGATCCAGCCCACCGTCGACTGGCATCGCAAAGCCAAGGAAAACAATGCCCTGTTCCTGATCGACGCGGTGCAGGCCTATGGCCGGATCGAGGTAACGGGAGCGGACATGATCGCCATATCCGCACACAAGTTCCACGGGCCAAAGGGCGTCGGCGCGCTGTGGGTGCGCAATGGGGTAACGCTGGAAGAACAACAGACCGGCGGCGGGCAAGAGGCAGGGCTTCGATCCGGTACGCTTAGCCCCGCGCTGATCGCCGGGATGGGCGCTGCGGCCGAACTGGCGCGCGATCGCATGGCGCAGGATGCAGAACATGTGGCCGGATTGTGGGACCGTGCGCGCCAATTATTTGCTGGGTGGGAGATCAACGGTTCGCTGGACGCGCGCTGGCCGGGCAATCTCAACATGCGGATGGAGGGGCTGGACGTGAACCGGCTGATGTCAGACTGCCGCAATGTCATGTTCTCAGCCGGCAGCGCGTGCGCAAGTGGATCGGGACGGACCAGCCATGTGCTCAAAGCCATCGGCCTCAGCGACAAACAGGCGAAAAGCTCGATCCGACTGGGCTGGGGCCGCTACACCACGATGGAAGAACTTGAACAGGCGGCGAAGGTCATCAATGATGCGGCGCTTGAGCAGGCAAAATGGGGCGCGCAGGCGGAACAGGGAAAGTAGGCAAAGTGGGACAGACAGTCACCTTCATCGATCCGCGCGGCAACCCGGTTGAAGCAACCGCCGAGACCGGTGACAGCCTGCTGCGTGCAGGCCAGGCTGCGGGCCTCCCGCTTGAAGGGACGTGCGAGGGGCAGATGGCGTGCTCCACCTGCCACGTGATCGTCGCGCCCGAATGGTTCGACCGATTGCCGCCCGCCAGTGAGGAAGAGGAAGACATGCTGGATTTTGCCGCAGGCGTGCGTCGCACCAGCAGGCTTTCTTGCCAGATCGAACTGGATGGAAATCTGGACGGCCTCACCGTCAGCGTCCCGGCGCAAAGCGCCGACGCACGCAAGATGTGAGGCCGCCCAGTCCTGTTCATCGGCCGCGCTCAGACTTCGGCAGTACCAGCGATCTGCGCCCGCCGCGTCAATCTGCGAACACCCCATACGACCCCGCCAACCGGCAGGGCGATAGAGCCAAACAGGATCGCAAGCGCCACAAGATAGCCGAAAATCGTGCCGAGCGATCCCAGCGCGCCTTGCACAGGGCCCAGGAAATCGCTGCTGACAGGGGTGCCGGTTTCGTACCGCACGGTCACGCGTGAATAGGCCACGCGGCCTTCCATCTCCTTGATCCAGCTGCGCGCCTGATCGATCTCTTCATTGACTTGCGAGACGCTGCGTTCGGCCGCGACCAGCTCTTCCACCGTGCCCTTGCGCGTCTTCAGCACATCGAGCAGTCTATCGCGAAGCTGCGTGCGAGCGCGCAGCCGCGCTTCGGTATCGACCAGTTGTTTCGACAATTCATCGGAGGCGATTTCGGCGGAAACCTGCTCGGCCCCGGCGTCTTCCGCCTCATCCTCCAGCAGCGCGCCAAAGGCGCGGGCCTGTCTGCTGGCGACCGCCATCTGCAGAACGCCGCTGACCTCGTCCGCCTCCTCGCCCGATTTGTTCATGGCAAGAATTTGGCAAATGCCCGCGCCCTGTTGTTCGCACAGGCTGGCATGGCGGCGCTGCAAGGGCCCGATCTCTTTGGAGGGCATACGCCACAGAAAATCGTAGGTGTAGGCAAGTTTGGGTACAGTCATCGGGATTTCGCCAAGGGTGGGGACGGGCGACCCATCGACGCTCAGATCGCTGGCCGGTTCGGTTGCGCTCTCGGCCACGCTATCAGTCTGGGCCGCGTCGTAACCGGGTTCCGCGGCTTGTTCACAGGCTGCCAATGCCAGGCAGGATGCCACAATTCCGATCAGAATTGTGCCCTTGTTCAGTCCGGTCGCTGTGTATTGCCTCATTGTGGCCTCCTTTTTGCCATTTTGTCGCCACATTTAGGCCATAATTGTGCTGGTCTGGCAAGCGGCTTATAAATCATGAGGTTCTACAACGGCTTGATGGTTGCTTGAGCGTAGTTCGAAATGATAGATCGCTACAGATCTCCGTGAATCCGGCCGTCACGACTCATCATTCGGGCGGAAATAAGGCACAAAGCGAAGCGCACGCAGAAAACCCCGCCACACGGCATGCGTGGCGGGGTTCCAATGATTCCGATGCTCTTTCCTAAAAGATTGAGCCGGGGCGTATGAGGGACATCAGGCCGGTTCAGCGACCTTGCTTACTCCCAGCGCATCCTTCAGCGCTTCGGTAAAGGCCGGAATATCATCAGGATTGCGGCTCGTGATGATCGTTCCATCGACGGCAACTTCCCGGTCCACCACTTCACCACCGGCGTTGCGCAAATCAGTGCGGAGTGAAGGCCAGCTGGTCACAACCTTGCCTGCGATGATGTCAGCTTCGGCAAGCAACCATGGTGCGTGGCAGATCGCCGCAATCGGCTTGTTCTGCGAATTGAATTCCCGGATCAGGCTGATCACGGTGTCGTTCATGCGAAGGACGTCAGGGTTGATCTGTCCGCCCGGCAGAAGCAACGCATCGTAATCATTGGCGTTGGCGTCTTCTACAGTCATGTCGACGGCAACGCTGTCACCCCAGTCGCCATCTTTCCAGCCCATGATTTCGCCTTCTTCAAGACTTGCGACCGAAACATCGACGCCAGCTTCTTCGAGTAGAGATTTTGGCTTCATAAGCTCGGATTGTTCGAACCCATCTGTAGCAATAATCAGAACGTTTTTCATGTGTAATTCCCTATAAGTTGTATGATGAACCAACCCAATCGGGGCGAATGTGTTCCGTCGCTTTGGATGAATTGTGGCTCAGAGGCGACAAAGGCGTTTGAGATCATCTTCTGACGCCCGCGATAGCCGTCGCCTGACCGACTTCCATGCCAAGCCGCCTGCTGCTTTGCCTGTGGAAACGCCACTCCCGGTGGGGCCAAGCACTTGCTAAGCGGGTGGCATGGCTGATCCTACCACCAAAGACGAATCCGATCCCTTTGACGCAATTGTCGATGCGCCTTTTGATGCCGCGCTGTCCGAACGGTATCTGGTCTATGCGCTGTCCACCATCACCGCGCGGTCATTGCCGGATCTGCGCGATGGCCTGAAACCTGTGCATCGCCGCCTGTTATGGACGATGCGCCAGCTGAAACTCGACCCGTCCAGCACCTTCAAGAAATCGGCCCGCGTCGTAGGGGAGGTCATCGGCAAGTATCACCCGCATGGCGATACGGCTGCCTATGATGCGATGGTGCGGCTGGCGCAGGATTTCTCGCTGCGATATCCGCTGGTCGAGGGGCAGGGCAATTTCGGCAATATCGACGGCGATAACGCTGCCGCCTACCGCTATACCGAGGCGCGGCTGACAAAAACCGCGATCCAGCTGATGGAAGGGCTGGATGCAGGGACCGTCGATTTCATTCCGACCTACAATGGTGAGGAACGCGAGCCTGAACTGATGCCGGGCCTGTTCCCCAACCTGCTGGGCAATGGTGCCAGCGGGATTGCGGTGGGCATGGCGACCAACATTCCCAGCCATAACGTCGCAGAGGTTATCGACGCCACTCTGGAACTTATCGACAACCCCCATGTCGAACACGCACGATCTGATGGAGCTTGGTCCACGGCCCCGATTTTGCCACCGGCGGTCAGGTGATCGACAGCGCGGATGTGATCTCCAGGGCGTATGAAACCGGGCGCGGCAGTTTTCGTCTGCGCGGCGTATTCGAAGCACCCGAGGCTGATGCGGCGGACGATCGGGCGGCTGGCATTGAGCGGCTGGGCGGCGGGCAATGGCAGCTCGTCATCACGCAAATCCCGTATCAGGTGCAAAAGGGCAAACTGATCGAGCAGATCGCGCAGGCAATCAGCGACCGGAAACTGCCGATCCTGGAGGATGTGCGCGATGAGAGCGACGAGGCGATCCGCATCGTGCTGGTCCCGCGCAGCCGCAATGTCGATCCCGAACTGCTGAAGGAAAGCATTTTCAAGCTGACCGATATGGAGACGCGGTTCGGGCTCAACATGAATGTGCTGGACGCCAAGCCGGGTATGGGCCGCACGCCGATGGTGATGGGGTTGAAAGAGCTGCTGGAAAACTGGACGCGCGCCCAGATCGACATTCTGCAACGCCGCACCCAGCACCGGCTGGATCAGATCGCCAACCGGCTGGAACTGGTCGAAGGCTATATCATCGCCTTCCTCAACCTTGACCGGGTAATCGAGATCATCCGCACCGAGGACAAGCCAAAGCCAATCATGATGGCGGAATTCGGCCTGACCGACCGCCAGGCCGAAGCGATCCTCGACATGCGGCTGCGGTCCCTGCGCAAGCTGGAGGAAATGCAGCTGCGCACCGAGAAGGATGCACTGCTGGCCGAACAGGACGATCTGGAAAAGTTGCTCGAAAGCCCGGCCCGCCAGCGCACAAGGCTGAAGAAAGACCTCCGCACCCTGCGCAAGGATTATGCGGAGGATACAAGGATCGGCGCGCGCCGCACCCGCATTCAGGAAGCTGCTCCGGCGGTGGAATTCAGCATGGATGCGATGATTGAAAAGGCGCCGGTGACAGTGATCCTGTCGCAAAAGGGCTGGATCCGGGCGGCAAGTGGTCACGTGCCGCTGGATCAGGAATTCAAGTACAAGGAGGGCGATGCGCTCGCCTTTATCCTGCACGCGCAGACCACAGACAAGCTGCTGATTGCGGCGGCGAACGGGCGGTTCTTTACGCTGGGCTGCGACAAATTGCCCGGCGCGCGCGGCTTTGGCGAGCCGCTGCGCACGATGGTAGATCTGGAAAGCGACACCTCGATCGCAAAGATGCTGGTCCACCGTGAAGGCGGGCGGCTGCTGCTCGCCTCCAGCATCGGAAAAGGGTTTGTGGCGGAGACGAGTGAGCTGCTGGCCGAAACGCGCAAAGGACGGCAGGTCGTCAACCTCAAGGGATCGGCCACGTTGCGTGTGATCCGCGAGATTGCGGAGACGCATGATCATATCGCGGCGGTGGGCGACAATCGCAAACTGATCGTCTTTCACCTGCAGGAAATGCCGGTGATGGCGCGCGGGCAGGGGGTGCAGGTGCAGCGTTACCGCGATGGCGGGCTGTCCGATGCGATTACCTTTACGCTGGCCGACGGGCTTAGCTGGCAGATGGGTGGCAGTGGCGAGCGAACCCGGACGGAAAACGAGATCGGCATGTGGAAGGTCGCGCGCGGCGCGGCGGGCCGGATGCCGCCAACAGGCTTTCCCAAGGACAATACATTTGATTGAGGGGCGCGGTTAAACCCGGCGCTCGAACCTGTCCCGTTCACACGAAAAAGCCGCACGGATCGCCATGATCCGCGCGGCTTTTTTCTTGCGAGCGATTACCGCAGTGCGGTTATTCTGACGCGCCGCCAGTTCCTTGGGCGTTTGCTGCTGCGTTCGCCAACTGGTCGGCGGTGAACAGCGCGACCAGCGTGCCGGTCGCATCGACGGCGAAGTGCTCTTTCTTCATCGCGACCGGGCCGTTTTCACCTTCAAGCACGATGGCATCGGCTTCCAGATCAACCTTGGTCAGGGTGCCCGCCGGGTTGCCGTTTGCGGTGTTGACCGCTGTGCCGACGACCAGCGCTGCGTCGCGCTTTGCTTCGGCTTCGGCCAGTTGCGCGGCCATCATGCCGTCGATCTGGTCCTTGGTCGCGTTGACCGTCCATTTGCCTTCACGCTCGGCAAGAAGGTCCGCAGGCAGCGGTGCCTTGTGCATTCCGGTGTCGATGGTGACGATCCCGTCAGCATTGCTTTCGACAGTGCCGATCGGCGCGTCATCGTTGCCATAGACCGTCGTACCGGCATCCTGCGCATTGGCCGCAAAGGGGGCAGCGGCGAGGGTGGTGGCCAGAAGGGCCATCTTTGCAAATTTCATTGAACTGTCACTCCGTTCGTCAAGGGCTCTGTTAACGCTGCGGTTCGCAGCGCGCGATTGACACGCCAGTGGAAAAGACGACGTGGCCGGGATCAGGTTTTTGCCGAACCGACCAGCGACGCCAGAATGCCGAGAGGTATGCGCGTCCTGTGGGTGTGTGTAGCACACTATGCCATCCCTAACGAAAATTGCCGCAGGGAGACAAGCTGATCACACGATCGGATTGGTAGCCTGTCCCATCTGAAGACCGGCTGAACGTGTTGGTTATGTGGGGGAATGTCCGCAAGCTTTGAGACCGGATGGCTATTGGCGATGCAGTTCATCATTCAGCAGGGCCGCGATCCGGGCTTCATCGGGGAAATCTTCGGCGATCCAGCGGCGCTCCACCGCTTGCAAGATCCGCGCAACCTGCGGACCGGCGGCGATGCCGCTGGCAACGATCTGACCACCCTTCAACGGGAAGGTCGGCGGGGTGTAGCCGGTCAACGCCTGCGCGTCCGCGCCCAGCAGCAACAGGCGATCCTGTGCGCTACCCACGCCCATACGATAAGCGAGCGCGTGGGGGCTGGCGGTGTCGTCGCCCTGCCGCTCCGCCGCCGTCACCAGCCGCGCGCGCTGCGTCTTCGACAGCCGCAGCCGCGCCGCGCACGTCTCGGCAACATCTCGCGATGGCGGCAACAGCGCGGCCAGCCGCCGGACCGGGTGGGGCGCGATGCCCTGTGCCGCCTCCGCCGCGATCAGCGCCGCCAGTGCCCCGACATGCACCGCGCAGGTTTCCGGCAGGATCACGCCCAGCACACCCAGCGCGCGCATCCGGGCTACGGTCGCATGGGGATCGGGCAGGCTGAGCAGTTTGAGCAATTCGTCGGCAATGCGTTCGCGGCTCAATCCCTTCAGCGTTTCGGCCATATCGGCGCAGGCATCCTCAGCCGCGGGGTCCAGCGCCGCCCCGAACCGCGCCTGAAACCGGAAATATCGCAGGATGCGCAGGTGGTCTTCGGCAATGCGTTCGCGTGGGTCTCCGATAAAGCGCACGCGGCGCGCCTCCAGATCGGCCAGCCCGCCGAAATAATCCGCAATTTCCAGCGTTTCGGGATGCGCATACAGCGCATTGATAGTGAAATCGCGCCGCGCGGCGTCATCGCGCCAATCGGTAGCATAGGCGATAGTGGCGCGCCTGCCATCGGTGGCCACATCGCGGCGCAGGGTCGTAACTTCGACCGGCCCCCCTTCAAGGATCGCGGTGATCGTTCCGTGATCGATCCCGGTGGGTACGGTGCGAATGCCTGCATCCCGGCACAGGTCGATCACCCGGTCGGGCAGGTGCAGCGTCGCGCAATCGACATCGTTGACCGGCACCCCCAGCAAGGTATCGCGCACAGCCCCGCCAACCCAGCGCATATTCTGCACGCCCAGCGCCCGGCCCAGCGCGGCAAGGTCTGCGCGCGTCGTCCAGTCCGCTTTGGGGAGGGTTTGTATCATGCCGATCTGTTCCGCGCCCCGCTTAACCGGCGATCCGCGCAACTTCAATCCGCCGCGCCAGATTGAGGATGATCGCCGCAGTCACGCCCCAGATGCGAAAGCCCTGATAGTCCATCTCGTAATACCGCCGCGGTGCGCCCCGCCAGTTGACCTCGTTTTCGGTCCAGTTGGCGGGATCCAGCAGCAGGTCGAGCGGGGCTTCGAACCATGCCTCCACCTCCGATGGACTGGGAACCAGCGGAAGATCGGGCGGGACCACGGCCAGCACTGGCGTCACCACGAACCCGGTGCCGGTGTGATAGATGTCGGTCGCGCCGATCACTTGCGCGGCGGATGGCGGCAGCGCCAGTTCCTCTTCCGCTTCGCGCAAGGCGGCGGCGATGGCATCCTCGCCCGCGTCAATCTTGCCACCGGGAAAGGCGACCTGCCCCGGATGATCGCGCATCGCTGTGGGGCGCTGGGTCAGGATCACGCCGGGAATGGGTCGATCCGTCACCGCGATCAGCACCGCTGCCGGGGTCGCGCGATTGTCAGCCAGATGCGCGTCGGTCAGCAGGCCGGACACATCGCGCGCGTGCCCCGCAGCATATTGCGCCGATAGCCGATCAAACAATTCCCCCATGCGCCGCCCCTTATCGGCCCATCTTTCAGCCCGCTGCGATCAGTGAGAAGATTGCGCCCTGGCTTGTCACCAGCCAATCATCACCGCTGGTCTGCAATGCGATTTCGGCCAGTTGATTATACGTCGAGCGGTTCAGCCGGGCCTCGCAACCGCGCCGCACATGCAGGTAGATTGCCGGAGTTTCCGGATCGCCCGCCGCGCGAATAGGGTTGTCTGGTCCTGCCACCAGCACTTCATCGGTGTTGAGCCGGAACGCGATGTCCGATCCTTTCAGCTCGCAATCGGTGGCGATGAAGGCTGCGTCCTCCACCTCGATATGCAGTTTTTCAAACGGACTGATCAGCCAGTGCGTGCCCGTATCGTCGCGCGTCAGCAGGCCGGAAAACGCCCGCACCATTGCCGGGCGGCGGATCACACCCTCATCGTGATACCACGTGCCATCGGCAGCGATGCGCATTCCGCTTTCCCCGATGGTTTGCGGCGCCCAGTGTTCCACCGGCGGGAGTTTGCGCATGGCCACCTCCTCGGCAATCTGGGCAAGGGTGAGTTCGGCGAGGTAGGGGGGCGGTTCATAAGGCATAGGCGCTGAACGCGGTGCCAGATTGACAGGTTCCGGGGAAGGGGAATTGATGCAGACGGACCATTAATCGCGTCGAAGGCCGATCAGGCGTTGCGCGAATTATCCACCCCACGGCCCCAGCATCCCTTCGCCCGGCATCGCCGCCAGCGCCGCGCCGCGTGCCAGCAGCCGGTCCGCCTCGTACGGGCCGGGGCAGCGCCAGCCGCCCGTTGCTGCGGCGGAATATCCCCAGCGCCCGTAATATCCGACATCTCCGATCAGCATTTGCGCAAACGGCACCTGCCCATCGGCGGCCAATCGCTGTTCCGCGTCCAGCATCGCGGCCATCAGACCAATGCCGAACCCTTCGCCCTGCCGTTCGGGCAGTACCGCGACCGGCCCGACCATCACCAGCGGAACGTTGCGCCCGTCTGGCTGCATCAGCGCAATCGGCCAGCACTGGATTGTGGCGACCAACATCTCATCCGCGTCGAGCGCGGCAAAGCTCAATGCGGGTAGCCAGTCCATCCCGGCGCGGATGCGATAGGCAGTGCGGGCATGGCGATCCAGGCCGAATGCGCGGTCCAGCACTTGCTCTATCATCGCATCGGGCACGGCAGACAGCGGCACCAGACTGGCGCTGTTGTCGTTATCAGGGGTCTGGATTTCCGACGTGGTGGACATGGCGCGGCGGCTTAGGCGCGGGGCGCGGCGTTGTCGATGGACAAACGCCGCGACCCTTATGTCTCGTGCGTTGCGATTACATCGTCAGGCGCAGCACCCGTCCGCCTTCGCCATCTTCGGCGATCCAGATGCTGCCATCTTCGCCCTGCTCGATCGAGCGCAGCCGCTTCCCAAAGTCATAGCGCGCCAGTTCGGTCGCGCTTTCGCCCTCGATACCGACGCGGATCAACGCCTTGGTGGAAAGTCCGGGGATCAACGCCTGCCCCTTCCATGGGGCGAACATGTCCCCCGAATAGATGATCATATCGCCCGGCGCGATCACCGGGGTCCAATAGATCGCAGGTTTCGTGAAGCCGTCGTCGGCGCTGTGATCGGGGATCGGATCGCCGTTGTAATTGTCGCCATAGGAGCGCGTGGGCCAGCCGTAATTGGCGGTCTGCTTCACCAGGTTGAGTTCGTCCCCGCCCTTGGGGCCGTGCTCCACTTCCCACAGACGACCTTGCGCATCCCAGTCCATGCCCAGAATGTTGCGGTGGCCATACGACCAGATTTCGCCAGTCACGCCGCCTTTGTCGGCGAACGGGTTGCCCGGCGCAGGGGTGCCATCCAGATTGAGGCGCACAATGGTGCCCAGCGTGTTCGAAGTGTCCTGCGCAGGCGTCTGTTTTTGCCGGTCACCACTGGCAATGAAAAGATAGCGTTCATCGGGCGAAATCGCGATCCGGTGCGAATAATGCCCGCGTCCAGCCACCTTGGGCGTTTGCCGCCAGATCACCTCGAAACCCTCGATCGCGCAGGTGTTGGCGACATCGTCGCACATCACCGTCCCGCGGCCCAATGCTGCGCCATATGTGTCTTTCTCGCTGCCCGCCTCGGCAAAGGTGAGGTAGATCGTGCGCCCGTCCTCGCGCTCTTCCTCCGATTGCAGGAAAGCAACGTCGCCAAGCCCGCCTTGCCCGCCATAGGCAACCTCTGGAACGCCCGAAACGATGGTGACTTTGCCCGTGCCGGTCTTCATGAATTTGAGCGTGCCCGCCTTTTCGGTGATCGCCAGCGTGTCGCTGCCGGGGAGAAACTCAAGCGCCCAGGGCTCGTCGAATTTGCCCATTTCGGTGACGGTGTAAGGGGCGGCCGTCTCAACCGCTCGCGCGTTATCGCCCGCGCTTTCCCCGGATTGTGTGTTGACGCAGCTTGCGAGCGCGAGTGCGGGGAGGGAGAGTGCGCCGAGTATGGCGGGCGAAAATCTGGAGAATACGTTCATGTCAGGGGTAACTCCCAAATCGTTCAGTGGTGCCGACCGGCTGATCATCGGCGTGGATGAGGCCGGGCGCGGTCCGCTGGCGGGGCCGGTGGTGGCCGCCGCCTGCGCGTTGGGGGCAGCGATACCTGCTGGGCTGAACGATTCCAAGAAATTAACGGCCCGGCGGCGCGCAGTCCTCGACCTGGCCCTGCGCGAGGGCGGCCACGCCTTTGCCATCGCGGTGGTGGGTCCGGACGAGATTGACCGCGTCAATATCTTTCAGGCGACCATGCTGGCGATGACAGCCTGCGTTGCCGATCTGTGCGCGCAGCTGGGCCGCGATCCTGACAGCGTGCTGATCGACGGCAACCAGACCCCGCATGGGCGCTGCGCCGATTGGCGTTGGAGCGCGCGCGCGATCGTCGGCGGTGACGGGTTGGAGCCTGCGATCAGCGCCGCCTCCATCCTTGCGAAGGAACACCGCGATCGGCTGATGGTCGCCGCTGCGCAGGCGCATCCGCATTACGGGTGGGACAGGAACAAGGGATATGGAACGGCCGAGCACATGGAGGCGTTGCGTATCCATGGTCCCACCCCCCTGCATCGCCGGTCGTTTGCGCCTGTCGCGCAAGCCTCTTTGCTTTGAACGCGCCTTTACCCTAGGCGCGCGGGCATAATGTTGAACGCTGTTCTTTTAAGCCTTGTCGGGCTGGTGGGCCTTGCCATTGGCGGCGAATTGCTGGTGCGCGGGGCGGTGGGCATCGCGCAGAAACTGGGCGTGTCGACGCTGGTGACGGGTCTGGTGATCGTCGGCGCGGCCACCTCGATGCCGGAAATGGTGGCCAGCGTGCAGGCCGCGCTCGCCGGTGCTCCGGAAATCGCCTGGGGCAATGTAGTCGGATCGAACATCGCCAACATCCTGCTGATCCTTGGCATTTCCGCACTGGTCATGCCCATCACTCTGACAGGTATAGGCCGGCGGGATTCCGTGGTCGCATTGGGGGTGACGCTGATCCTGTGGGCGCTGGCACTATCGGGGCTGGGCGCGCGCTGGGTCGGAGTGGCGCTGCTGGTGGGCATCGTCGTCTATGTCATCTGGCGATATCGCCACCCGCGTACGGAAGAGATCGCGGAAGAAACCGGCGGCGCGCATGTCAACGGCCTGATCGCAACCGCCCTGTTCATCGCCGGGCTGGCGATCCTGATCGCGGGCGGACAGGCGCTTGTCACCGGCGCGATTGCCTTGGCGACGACCTTTGGCGTCAGCGAGACGGTGATCGGCCTGACCGTGGTGGCGGTGGGCACATCCTTGCCCGAACTTGCCGCATCGGTTGCGGCGGCGCTGCGCGGCAAATCGAGCCTTGCACTAGGCAATGTTGTGGGGTCCAACATCTACAACATCCTGCTGATCGGCGGAGCGACGATGACGATTGCTCCGATGCCCATTCCGCAAAGCCTCGCCGGCGCACAGATGGCGCTGCTGACGGTCAGTTCTGCGGCGCTGCTGGCGATGCTGTGGAGGGGAAAGCACATCGGTCGCTTGCTCGGTGCAGCGCTGGTCGCGGTGTTCGCGGGCAATGTGGTGCTGGTGTTTGTCTGAACGAAACCGCGCGGATCGAGTCCTGCGCGCCACACCACCCCATCTGGAGTCCCGCTAAGCTGAAGGGACTCAACATCTTGTGCCAGTCACCTTTCGTTCCGCGTTAACTTGGCTCAGCTTACCTTTCGTTAACCATGTTCGCCGCAGAATCGCCGCTTGACGGGGAGTCCATGAGGACTCATGCCCTGTGGATAAGTTTGAACTGGCGTATTTGCGGGGACAAGAAGTGGGCGTGATCGAGACAACGAGAGTGGCGGCGCGGACGGGCGACAAAACCCGCCGCAAAACCCAGGCCGAAGTCGCGCTGGACACCCGTGCAGCCCTGCCGACCGGAAAAATCCTGAGCGGCGATTGCATCGCGGCGATGCGTTCGCTGCCCGACAATTCGATCGATTGCGTGTTCGCCGATCCGCCGTATAATCTGCAACTGGGCGGCGATCTCAACCGTCCCGATGGCAGCGAAGTCGATGCGGTGACCGATCATTGGGACCAGTTTGAAAGTTTCCGCGCCTACGATGATTTCACGAAGGCTTGGCTGACCGAAGCGCGCCGGGTGCTGAAACCCGATGGCGCGCTGTGGGTGATCGGCAGCTATCACAACATCTTTCGCGTTGGCACGATCCTGCAGGATCTCGGCTTCTGGATCCTCAACGACATCATCTGGCGCAAGACCAATCCGATGCCCAATTTCAAGGGCACCCGCTTTACCAACGCGCACGAAACGCTGATCTGGGCGAGCATGGGGGAAAAGGCGCGCTATCACTTTAATTACCGCGCAATGAAGACCTTGAACGATGAACTTCAGATGCGTTCTGACTGGGTTATGCCGATCTGTTCGGGCGGGGAACGGCTGAAGGAAAACGGCAAGAAAGCGCATCCCACGCAAAAGCCGGAGGCGCTGCTTTACCGCGTGTTGCTGGCCACGACCGAGGCGGGCGACGTGGTGCTCGATCCGTTCTTCGGCACCGGCACTACGGGCGCGGTGGCAACGCGGCTGGGCCGCGACTGGATCGGCTGCGAGCGCGAGGATTTCTATCGTGAGGTCGCGGAAAAGCGCATCGCGAAGGAACTTCCGTTGGACGAAAGCGCGCTGAAAACGATGCAGAGCAAAAAATCCGCCCCGCGCGTCGCCTTTGGTGCGCTGGTGGAAAGCGCCCTGATCCCGCCGGGCACGCGGGTGTTCGATAAAAAGCGTCGCTGGTTCGCCATCGTGCGCGCCGATGGCTCGCTGGAACTGGATACACAGGCAGGTTCAGGCAAAAGCCAGACCGGCTCCATCCACGGCCTCGGCAAGGATTTGCAAGACGCACCCAGCTGCAACGGCTGGACATTCTGGCACTATGACAAGGGCGGCGAAACCCTGCCGATCGACGCCGCGCGGCAATTTTACCTGCTCGCCAACGAGGATTGATCGCCTGACCTGAAACCAGCCGGTCGGGCGCGATACGATCAACCAGCCGCGAGGCGTCGCCGCCGGTTGCGCTGCAGCATATTCAAAAGCTCCACCGTCACCGAAAACGCCATCGCGGCGTAGATATACCCCTTGGGCACATGAAAGCCGAAGCCATCGGCGATGAGAACCAGCCCGATCATCACAAGGAATGAAAGCGCCAGCATCACCAGCGTCGGGTTCTGTTCTATAAAGCGGGCCAGCGGATTGGCAGCCATCAGCATAATGCCGACCGTGATGACCACGGCTGCGACCATGATCGGGATCTGATCGGTCATGCCAACCGCAGTCAGGATCGAATCCACCGAGAATACAAGGTCGATGGCGATGATCTGCACGATGACCGCGCCAAAGGTGGCCGTTACGCCCTCCGTCACGCCGGGCGTCTTGTCCAGCAGATCGCCCGATGCATCTTCCGGCTCCATCGAATGGTGAATTTCCTTCGTCGCTTTCCATAACAGGAACAGCCCGCCTGCCAGCAGGATCAGATCGCGCCCAGAAAAGGCAGTCTCGAAAGTCGGCTTGTTGGTGCCTTCGACCGGAGGGCCGACGATACCCAGATCGAACAGCGGCTCCTGCAAGGTGACGATCCAACCGATCAGCAACAGCAGCCCGATACGCATGACCAATGCCAGCAGAAGGCCAATCTTGCGCGCCCGTTCCTGTTGATCCGCAGGAAGCTTGTTCGACAGGATCGCAATAAAGATCAGGTTGTCGATACCCAGCACGACCTCAAGAGCAATCAGAGTCAGAAGGGCAAGCCAGGCGGCCGGATCGGATAATAGCGCGATGATGTCCATGGGTTGCCTCTGCAACAAGCTGTGATCGGGTGCAAGAACCGGTGAACACGGCAGCGGTTCCAGATCCTTTGACTGACCCGTTGTACCCGTGGGACTCGCCGTGGATCAGACGCTTTGACGTGCTCGCCCGAAACGCACTGTCCTACATCGCGCCTTTCTATTAAGCCTGATGGCCATGACAAAAAGACACCTTTTCCCGGACCGCAACCTGCGTATTTTCGCCCCTTGCATGGCCGGCTCGTTTTCTCCCCCTGGACAGTGTGTCAGGTGTGTCACCGCTCCGCGACAGAGCGGGGGCCGCGCACCATGACCGCCCACGTTTACGTCCACCCTATCGGCCTTGCATCGGGGCCGCAGGCGGAGGAGGGCGGAGCGATCCGGCTTGCAGGCGGGCTTGCCTATGCCAGCCGGTTTGCGCTGGTGGTGCGCGATGGCGGGGCGGTGATCCGGCGCGAGGTGTTCGGCGCGCGCAATGCGGTGGCGGTGCTGGGCGCGCTGGAGGGGGAGTTGGCGCAGGACGCGGCGCAGCAATGGGATAACCTCTCCAAATCGCACCCGCCACTGGAATTGGGCGCGCGCACGATCCGGCTCGATCAGCCGCAGATCATGGGGATCCTCAACGTCACGCCCGACAGTTTCAGCGATGGCGGCGACTTCCTCGACCGACCCGATGCAGGCCGTGCCCACGCTGCCGCCATGCTGGAGGCGGGCGCGGCAATCATCGATATTGGCGGCGAAAGCACGCGCCCCGGCGCGGCGGCCACATGGGAGGATGACGAGAACAGGCGCGTCCTGCCCGCCATCGAATATTGCGCCGCGATGGGTGCCGCGATCAGCATCGACACCCGCCGCGCAGGCGTGCTGGAGGCCGCGTTGCAGGCGGGCGCACACATGGCGAACGATGTTTCCGCGATGCGCTTTGACGATCGGATGAGCGGGTTGGTCGCCTCGGCTGGCTGCCCCGTGGTGCTGATGCACGCACCGGGCACTGGCGATGATCTGCATGAGGGTGGCAGCTATACCGACGTGGTCAGCGAGGTGTTCGACTTCCTGAAATCCGCGCGGACACAGGCGATTGCAGCGGGCATTGCGCAAGGCAACATCATGCTCGATCCCGGCATCGGGTTCGGCAAGACGCTTGGCCGAGAACCTCGCGCTGATGAATGCGCTTCCGCTGTTCCATGCGCTCGGCAGTCCGCTGCTGGTGGGGGTCAGTCGCAAACGCATGATCGGCGCTCTTTCCAACGAGGAGACGGCGGATCAGCGGCTGGGAGGGTCCATCGCGCTGATGATGCGGGCGATGGATGCGGGCGTGCAGATGCTGCGCGTCCACGATGTGCGCGACAGCGTGCAGGCACGCAATGTGTGGCGCGGAATGCGCGATGCGGCGCTCACGGATTTCAGCCAGTTGCCGCGCGATCAATAGCCTGGAATTGCGAGATCGTCGCAAAGCCGTCATGCAGCCGCGCCAACAGGCAGCGACAACAGATCAATAGGAGTTCCTGAAACAATGCGCCGATCCATCCTGCTTTCCCTGACCAGCGCCACCGCTTTGCTCGGTGCAGCCCCGCTCATGGCGGATCACCACGGCGAGGCGTCAGCGCGCGAACCTGCTCCCCCGAACCTGCTCCCGTCGCCGTGTCGCTTTCGCCCGACGAATTGCTCGCGCCCTATTACGCCAAACTGCGCCAGAGCGTTTCCCTGCCTCATGCGGGCGAGGGACCGGCGCTCGATCCCGCAACCCGGCTGACCCGGATTGCGTTTGGCAGTTGCAATCATCAGTCCGCCAGCCAGCACATGTGGCAGCAGGTCGCCAGCGCCAACCCGCAGCTGTTCATGATGATCGGTGACAACGTCTATGGCGATAATGCGTGGGACGGCGATGCGGAGCTGGAAAGCCTGCGCGCGTCCTATGCGCTTCAGGCATCGCATCCCGAATGGCAGCGCCTGCGCGCGGCCGTGCCGATGCTGGCGACGTGGGACGATCACGATTACGGGCTGAACGATGCAGGCGCGGCGTTTCCCATGCGCCGCTGGTCGGAGACGATGTTCGAGCATTTCTGGGGATCATCCGACGTGGTCCGCCAGCGTCCCGGCATCTATGATAGCGTGATGTCCGGTCCGACAGGCGAGCGGGTTCAGATCATCATGCTCGACACGCGGTTTTTCCGGTCCAACCTCAATCGCATGGACTGGAGCCGTGAGCGCCCGCCGCTGGGCGTGTATCTGCCCGATGAAAGCGACGCGGCAACTGTGCTGGGCGCGGAGCAATGGGACTGGCTGAAAGGCGAGCTGGCAAAGCCTGCGGACCTGCGCATCGTCGTCTCCTCGATCCAGGTGCTGACCGAGGCGCACGACTACGAAAGCTGGGAGAACTTCCCCAAGGAGCGCGCAAAGTTGCTGGAGATGATCGGCGCACGCGCGGACAGCGGCGTGGTGCTGCTTTCAGGTGATCGGCACGCGGCGGGGATCTACAAGATCGACGATGCTCCGGGCGGCGGCACGCTGTGGGAGCTGACCAGTTCGGCGCTCAACCTCGCATTTGGTGATGGTGACATCGCGAAAAGCTCCGCGCGCGAACCCGATCCCAAGCGGGTGACGCCGTTCTTCGCGGTGGAGAATTACGGGCTCGTCGATATCGACTGGGGGAAGAAACAGGTGACGATGACGCTGAAGGGCGACACCAGCCAGACCTTGGCGGAACAGAGCTTTACCTGGTAGGAATGGGGCGTGGGCGGCGGCGTTACAGGATGAACCCGCCGTCCGAAACCAGCACGTGCCCGGTGATGTTCGACCCGGCATCGCTGAGCAGATAGAGGATATTGCCCGCGATCTCGTCCGAGGTGGCAAAGCGACCCGACGGCGTGGTCTTTGCCATCGTCTTGATCGTCGCCTCGCGGCCGTGTGTTTCGACAGACCGGTTGAAGTCCTCGCCGCTTTCCCAGATCGCGGTGTCGACCCCGCCCGGTGCGATCGCGTTGACGCGGATGTTCTGGGGCGCGCCCTCCAGCGCGGCCATACGCGCCATGTGGGCAACCGCCGCCTTGGCCACGCCATAGCCGCCTGTTCCGGGCACCACTTTCACACCCGTCGAGGAGCCGACCACGACGACGCTGCCGCCCTTCGCTGTCCCTGTCGTCGCCCCCTTCGCTGTCATCGCGCGCATACTGGAGGCAAGCGTCAGGAACGCCCCGTCAAGATTGACATCCATCACCTGTCGCCACTGCTGAAACGTCAGTTCAGCAAGGGGTCCGAATGATCCGATCCCGGCATTGACGATTGCATGATCCAAGCCGGAAAGCCTCGGTTCGAGCGCCTTCCAGAACCCTTCATCGGCGACGCTGCCGATCACCTGCTCAACCTCGCACGTGTCTGGCAGATCGAGAGCGTTCAGCCCATCGACGTTGATATCGTTGAGAAACAGCTTGGCCGCGCCGCGCGCCGCCAGCGCCTGTGCACACGCTGCACCAATCCCGGAACCTGCCCCGGTTACAAGCGCGGTGCGCCCTGCGAAATCATTGAAATTTTCCATCCGACCAGCGCTAGGCGTTGGACGCTATGCCATCAAGGTCGTTTGATCGGCGCTTCTGCTATCGATTGTCGACGGAAACTACGCGGTCATCGTTTGATCCGGTGGAAAGTCAACTCTTCCGGGCCGCCGTCTCCGCCCATCAGCCGCAGTATAATTTCCGTCTGTTCCTCGGTGAAATAATCCTTCGAGGTGCCGACTAAATTGGCGACCGGAAAGAGGACATAGCCGCCCCTGTCTTCGAACTCTCCTGACACCAATACTTCCTCGATTTTCACGTAGAATTTGCCACGACCATCCCAAGGACTCCACGCGGCATCGATCGAAGCATCGGCGATCTCGCTGCGATTCGCGAACCCGACTCATCCACCCCATCCGCCTGTTGTCGTTACCTTGAGCGCATCAGGATACGGGGCCAGAACGCGCCGAGTTCTGGGCGGGAAGTATTTCGCCAAGTAGCGACGTTTTTCTCGCGCCTCCTTTGCCTTTCTCTCCGCCTTTTCGACCTCGATTCTGATACGAAGTTGCTCTTTCGACTTTGCCTCTCGCGCCGCGTTTTCAGCGATGGTTCTGCCTACATCGTCGATGAACCTGCGGCGTTTGCGCGGATTGCTCAACGTGAAAGCCATTGCGCCCAACCAAGCGGTACCCGCCGCCAGCATGATGGCTCTCACCTTCGGATCGTCGATGGGTTTTTTGGGAGCGCGGGTCACGCGGCGTTGTCGATCCCCAGATCGCTCAGCTTACGATACAGCGTGGAGCGCCCGATACCGAGCCGCGCGCTACTTCTGTCATGCGGCCGCGATAATGGCCGATTGCGAGGCGGATGACATCGGCCTCGATCTCTTCCAGCGGGCGCAGATTGCCGTCTGCGGTGTACAGCATCACGCCCACGCCATCGTGGAAGTGCTGTCCGCCTCCGGTAACTTCCTGTTCGCCCAGCATTTCGGACAATTGCGGGAAGCTGTCTTCAGTCAGCGTATTGCCCTCGCAATAGACCGCCGCGCGAAACAGCACCGATTGCAGCTGGCGCACATTGCCCGGCCAGTCATACGCGGCGAGCAGCGCCAGCGCACCGTCGCTGACCGAGAGCGATTTCAGTCCCGGCTGTTCACCGATACGGCTGAGGAAATGGCGGCTCAGCGCCGGGATGTCTCCGGTCCGGTCGCGAAGAGGCGGAAGGCTGATGCGGGTCGCGCCCAGCTTTTCCGCCAGCGCGGCGTTGAACTGGTTGCCCGCCACCAGCTCATCGAGCGAATGGTTGCTGGCCGACAGCAATCGCACGTCCACGCGGAAACCGTGCGATGCGCCAACCGGGCGCACGATGCCGGTCGCCAGCGCTTCGGCAAGGCGCTGCTGCACCCCCAGCGAAATCCGGTCGACCTCGTCAAGCATCAGCGTGCCGCCGTCGCAATGTTGCATGGCGCCGATCTGGCGGTCGAACGCGCCGGGAAAGGCGTTGGGCTCGTGCCCGAACAGAACCGATTCGATGGAATTGGGCGCGATGCTGGCTATGTTGATGACACGCATCTGAGCCTTTGCACGCGGGGATGCGGCGTGCATCGCGCGCATCAGCATATCCTTGCCCGTGCCGCTTTCCCCTTCGATCAAGGCGTGCGAATGACCACGCGCAGCCTTGGCCGCCTGCGCCAGCGCTGTGCGGAAACCCGGCGCGGTGCCGATCATCGCATCGAAATCGAGCGTGGCTGACATCTTCTCGGTCAGGGGCGCGAGTTCATCGCGTGGTGCCGATCGGGTGGTGACGGTGCGCAGCGCCTCCATCAGCCGGTCCGGCGCGACCGGTTTGACCAGATAATCGCTGGCGCCTGCCCGCATAGCCTCGACCGCCAGCAGCGGGGATGCGCTGGTGGTAAGCATCAGAATCGGCAAAGCGGGGCGGCGTTCCTTCAATTCGCGGATCAGGTTGCAGGCATCATCGCCCGGAACCCATTGATCCAGCAGGATTGCAGACAATTGCATCCCCTCGCGCGTGCCAAGCGTCGCTATCGCGGTTTCGGCATCGCACGCCACGACCGTACGCCAGCCATCGCGCGCGGCAATCGCCGTGATCAGCCGGCTTTGCGCCGGCTCATCGTCGATCAGCATTACAAGTCGTGGACCCACTTCCGTCATGCGCGCAACCTTTGCTCCCCCAAACCCGAGCGTGAGTGTGCCGGGATGAAACGTTCCACGCCGGGATAGCGCGGCGGAGTAAAGAGCAGATTAAGGCTGTTCGCGGCTTTGCCCGCAAATGCACCATCCCCGCCAACCATGCGCGAAGGGCTTGAGCAAAGCGTGCCGCTTCGATACGGCCCGGATCAGTGATGCGGTGCGTGTCTGGCGATTGTCCGCCCAAAGCGCCGCTTGAAACAGAATGCATAAGGAATGAAGGCGATGGCGAGCCCGGATATCAAACAGAAGGACAAACTTTACAGCGGTTTCATGAGCACGCTGAAATGGGTTGTCCCGACCATTGCGGTTATCGTGCTGGTCGTGATGATGATGATTGCTGATTAAGCCAGCTTGAAAAGGGGCGAAACCTACGTGAAGATTGCTGTCCTGAAAGAGCGCGGCGCGGGCGAAACCCGCGTTGCTGCGACGCCCGAAACGATCAAGAAGTTTGCAGGCCTAGGCAATGAATTCGCGGTGGAGACCGGAGCGGGGTTGAATGCCTCGATCTCCGATGCGGCCTATGCCGAAGCTGGCGCGAGCGTGGGCAGTGCGGCGGATACGGTGAAGGACGCCGATATCGTGCTGGCGATACAGGCGCCTGATCCAGAGCTGCTGATCGGGGCGAAGCCCGGCGCGATGGTCGCCGCCTTGTTCGATCCGTTCAACAATGGCGATCTCCTTGCCGCCTATGCCAAGGCCGGGCTGGAGGCGCTTTCGATGGAATTCATGCCGCGCATCACCCGCGCACAGGGGATGGATGTGCTGTCCAGCCAGTCCAACCTTGCAGGTTACAAGGCGGTGCTGGTCGCCGCCAACACCTATGGCCGCGCGTTTCCGATGATGATGACCGCGGCGGGCACCGTGCAGGCCGCGCGCGCGTTTATCATGGGCGTGGGCGTTGCGGGTCTTCAGGCGATTGCGACCGCTCGTAGGCTGGGTGCGCAGGTTTCCGCCACCGATGTGCGGTCCGCGACCAAGGAACAGATCCAGTCGCTGGGCGCAAAGGCGATTTTCGTCGAGAACGTCGCGGGTATCGAAGGCGAGGGTTCGGGCGGATACGCCACTGAAATGAGCGAGGAATACAAGGCCGCTCAGGCGCAGCTGGTATCGGAACACATTGCCAAGCAGGATATCGTGATCACCACCGCGCTGATACCGGGCCGCGCGGCGCCGCGGCTGATTACCGACGCACAGATCGCCACAATGAAGCCGGGCAGCGTCATTTTCGACCTTGCCGTGGCGCAAGGTGGCAATGTCGAAGGGTCAAAGCCGGATGAGGTTGTGGTCAAACACGGCGTCAACATCATCGGCTATTCCAACACGCCCGCGCACCTGCCCGCCGATGCATCCGCGCTGTTTGCGCGCAACCACTTCACCATGTTCCAGGCGTTCTGGGACAAGGACGCGGGCAAGCCGGTGTTCGATGAGGAAATCGGCAACGCAATCCGCCTGACGCAGGGCGGCAAGGTTGTGAACGAGAGGCTGCAGGGGTGAGAAAGATATTTTTGTCAGCTGCTGCAATGCTGCTTGTCGCCGCCAGCCCCGCGCAGGAGCGGGCTGCTGCGCTCTCGGGTGAATGGATGGTCGACTTGCGGCGCTCGCTTGATGATGAGCCCTACAGCCAACCGATGAATCTCGAGATTGACGAACAGGGCGTTGTGACCGGCAATTTCTATAACAGCGAGATTCGCGCTGGCCGGGCAGGCACGGCGCAAGGCCGGACATGAGTAGCATTTCGCACCACGGACGGCAGCGGATTCTACCACACTTCGGCCTGCCTGAACGATGGCAAGGTGATTGGCCAGACCTGGTCGGAAGGGCGCAACTTCGTCCTGCCGTGGACTGCGGAGCGCAAATAATGGACTTTATTTCAATCCTCTCGATCTTCGTGCTGGCGTGTTTCGTCGGTTATTACGTGGTCTGGTCGGTCACCCCGGCGCTGCACACGCCGTTGATGGCGGTGACCAATGCGATTTCATCCGTGATTATCGTCGGCGCGCTGATTGCTGCGGCGGAGGCGTCGAGCGATGCGGCGAAGTATCTCGGCCTGTTCGGAGTTGTGCTGGCCAGCATCAACATCTTTGGCGGGTTCGCCGTGACCGAGCGGATGCTCGCCATGTACAAGAAGAAGGAAAAGTGAGGATGAGCCGCACTTTCTCCAACCGCGCCACACCCGCATTCGCGGCAATGTCCGTGTTCCTTGCCACCCCAGCACACGCTGCGGGCGGCGCGTCTGCCACGCCAGCATGGGCAATGCTCGCCTACCTCATCAGCGGCGTGTTCTTCATCCTCGCGCTGCGCGGACTTTCCAGCCCCGCAACATCACGCACCGGCAACCGCAATGGCATGATCGGCATGGTGCTGGCCGTGGTCACAACGCTGATCACGCACGATATCGCCAACATTATCGAGATTGGTATCGCCATCTTCATTGGCGCGATCATCGGCGTCACCGTAGCGCGCAAGATCGCGATGACATCCATGCCGGAACTGGTTGCGGGCTTTCACAGCCTTGTCGGACTGGCGGCGGTCGTCGTCGGCCTTGGCGCGTGGCTCGATCCGGCCAGTTTCGGGATCGTCGATGCGGCTGGGCAGATCCTCGCCGTCAGCCGCGTGGAGCTGGGCCTTGGCATTGCCATTGGCGCGATCACGTTCTCAGGCTCGATCATCGCATTTCTGAAACTGTCGGGCCGGATGAGCGGGTCTCCGATCATGCTGCCCGGACGCCACATCATCAATCTGGGCACGCTGATCGCGATCCTTGGCTTGATCGGGCTTTACACCGTCTCGCCGCAGGGCGGGGCTGGCGAGGGCTGGATGATCCTCGCCATCGCGGTGCTCGCTTTCATAATCGGCTTCCTGCTGATCATCCCGATTGGCGGCGCGGATATGCCCGTGGTCGTCTCGATGCTGAACAGCTATTCCGGCTGGGCGGCAGCGGCGATGGGTTTCACGCTGGGCAATTCGGCGATGATCATCACCGGCGCGCTGGTCGGATCGTCGGGCGCGATCCTCAGCTACATCATGTGCCGGGCGATGAACCGCAGTTTCATCAGCGTGATCGCTGGCGGCTTTGGCGGGGACAGCGGGCGGCTGCCAGCGGCGAAGCGCGCGAACAGCGCCCCTACAAGCAGGGCAGCGCCGAAGACGCGGCCTACATGCTGGAACAGGCGGAAAAGGTCATCATCATTCCCGGCTACGGCATGGCGGTGGCGCAGGCGCAGCACGCACTGCGCGAAATGGGCGACAAGCTGAAGGAAAAGGGCGTGGACGTGAAATACGCGATCCACCCTGTTGCAGGCCGTATGCCGGGTCATATGAACGTCCTGCTGGCCGAGGCGAACGTTCCCTATGATGAGGTGTTCGAACTGGAGGACATCAACTCCGACTTCGCGCAGGCGGACGTCGCCTTCATCATCGGCGCAAACGATGTGGTGAACCCTGCCGCAAAGACCGACAAGACATCGCCCATTTACGGTATGCCCGTATTCGACGTGGACAAGGCCAAGCAGGTGTTCTTCATCAAACGCAGCATGGGCGGCGTGGGTTATGCCGGCGTCGATAACGATGTGTTCTACATGGACCAGACAATGATGCTGCTGTCCGATGCCAAGAAGATGGTCGAGGAAATCGTGAAGGCGCTGGATTGAGCCGGGCAGTGTTGAAGGCATTCGTCAATGCGTAAGCTGCTGATCGCGGTGGTTGTGCTCGTGTTGCTGGCGGGGATTGCGTTTCAAACCGGCCTCGCGCGTCCTGTGGTAAAGTGGCGGGTGGAAAGCGCGCTTCTCGCCTCCGGCCTCTCCGATGAACGCGCCGATTGCATGGCGGACCGCATGGTTGATCGCCTGTCGGTCTGGCAGCTTTACAAACTGCAATCGGGCATGGCCCCGCGCGATAGCGAGGCGGACAGTGCCACCGGGCTGGGCGATCTGGTAAAACGCCTGCGCCGGGTCGAGGATCGCGAGGCCGTCGCGGTCGTCACCACCAGCGCCGGTCTGTGCGCGATTGGAATTGGCTGACGCAACTTGATCGGCTGAGGGACGATGGGCCGCGCCCTTTTCGCCGCTTGCATTTGTTCCCCGCCTTGCGCCACAATGCGCAGGTGAGAGGAAGAATACCATGATCAGGATTACCGCTGCCGCGCTGCTGCTGGCCTCCAGTGCAGGCATATCGGCCAAGACCCACGCGATTGCTCCGGGCGAGGGCGCGCAGGAACGCCTGCAAGAGGCGCTGATCCTGGCAGAGCCGGGCGACGAGATCGTGCTGGCCGTGGGGCGCTACGCGTTGACCGACGGGCTCAGCCTTGATGTCGATGGCGTCACGGTGCGCGGGGCGGGGATGGAGCCGGGCGAAGCGGGCAGCATCCTCGATTTCACCGCGCAGGCGGGATCGGGCGAAGGGCTGCTGGTCACTTCGGACGACGTCACCCTGCGCGATTTCGCGGTCGAAAACGCCAAGGGCGACGGGATCAAGTCCAAAGGCGCGGACAACATCATCTATCACGCAATCCGGGTCGAATGGACCGGCGGGCCAAAGGCATCCAACGGAGCATACGGCATCTACCCGGTGGAGGCGTCCAACATCCTCGTGCAGGATAGCTATGTGCGCGGTGCTTCGGATGCGGGCATCTATGTCGGCCAGTCGGACAATATCGTCGTGCGGCGCAACCGCGTGGTCGAGAACGTCGCCGGGATCGAGATCGAGAACAGCAACAACGCCGAAGTCACCGAAAACCTCGCGACCCGCAACACTGGCGGCATTCTGGTGTTCGATCTGCCGGGCCTGCCAAAGGTTGGGGGCGGCAACGTGCTGATAGCGAACAATGCGGTGATCGATAACAACACCGATAATTTCGCGCCCGAGGGCAACATCGTCGCCAGCGTGCCTTCGGGCACCGGGATCATGGTGATGGCGAACACCGGCGTGCAGATCATCGACAATGCGCTGATCAACAATTCCACCAGCCACGTGATGCTGATCGCCTATTCAAGAGACTTCACCGACGAGCGTTACCAGCCGGTGCCGCAGGACGTTTTCATTGGCGACAATATCTTTGGGTCGG
Organism: uncultured Alphaproteobacteria bacterium; assembly: GCA_963838365.1. Classification (GTDB taxonomy): domain Bacteria; phylum Pseudomonadota; class Alphaproteobacteria; order Sphingomonadales; family Sphingomonadaceae; genus Erythrobacter. Next base: position 141,851 of record CAWIQR010000011.1, on the reverse strand, counting down.
GCGGCACAGCCCCTGATTTCGCAGGCGGAGCGCAACTGTTGCAGGCAACCGGACTTGAGGCGTTGCCCGCAATCCTCACCGATGGGCTGCACCGCAACGTCACCAGCTCGAAAGCGCGCCGCGCGCTGACGCTCGGCCTGACCAGGGTCGGCCAGGCGCTGACGCAGGCACAGCCCGATTTCATTGAGCTTGAAGCCGGGTCGCCGGTCCTCACGCGCAAGGAACTCCCCACGGCGGCAAAGGCGCTGGAGGCGCGGTTGAAGTGAAGCGTTCGACGCTCGTTCTGGCGGCGGCTACCTGCGCATTCGGCGGGGCCATTGCCGCGCGTTCGGCGGCTCCACCGGCGGTGAACGACGCCGTTATAGCGGGCGAGGGAATGCCGCGCACGCTGAGCGAGTTTGGCTTTTTTGCTGATGACGCCGCGCGCGTGCCGAATGCGGGGCTGACCGGCTATGCGCTCAACACGCCGCTATATTCGGATGGCGCGGACAAGCTGCGCCATATCTATCTACCCGATGGCAGCCAGATGCAGCACAAGGGGGCGGGCCTGCTGCACTTCCCGGTTGGCAGCGCGATTATAAAGACATTTGCCTTTGGCGAGGGCGCAGACCAGCGCTTTATCGAAACCCGCGTCTTGCTGCACCGCGCCGATGGCTGGGTGGCGCTGCCTTATCGCTGGAACGCGGAGCAAACCGAGGCGACACTTGCACTCGCAGGAGCGCGCTTGCCGATCACTCGGCCCGATGGGGTTGAGGTGAGCTATCGCATCCCGAACAAGAACGAATGCAAGACATGCCATTCAAAAGACGGCGAGGTGATTCCCATCGGCCCCAAGGCGCGCAATCTGTCGCGTGACTGGCTGGCTGCGAATGTGGCTGCGGGAAGGCTGACCGATATGCCGCAGGTCGCGCGCGCATTGCCGGTCTGGGGTGACAGGACCGCCGACACCGCAAGCCTCGCGCGCGCCTATCTCGATGTGAATTGCGCGCATTGCCACCAGCCGGGCGGCGGGGCGTCGAACAGCGGGCTGGACCTGCGCTGGGAGCAGGACGATCCGCACGCCATCGGCATTCTCAAACCCCCGGTCGCAGCGGGAAGGGGCGCGGGCGGGCATTTGGTCAGCATCGCGCCGGGCGATCCCGATGCCTCGATCATGGTCTACCGGATGAGCTCGACCGAACCGGGCGTCGCCATGCCCGAACTGGGCCGCTCCACCAATGATCCGGACGGCATCGCAATCGTGCGCAAATGGATCGCGGAAATGCAGCGATGAAGTGGCTGATCCGGATTGTCGGCACGCTGGTTGTGGTGCTGATCATCGCCTTTGTTGTCTTTCGCACCCCCGATACCGATCCAGCCGAAATGCGCGCCAAATACGGCGCTGCGCCTTCGCAATTTGTCGCAATCGGCAACGGCGTGACCGTGCATCTGCGTGACGAAGGCCCACGCGATGGCATTCCAATCATCCTATTGCACGGTTCCAATTCCGATCTGCACACCTGGCAGCCGTGGGTGGACGATTTGCGCGAGGACACCCGCGTCATCCGTTTCGATCAGGTCGGCCACGGCCTGACCGGACCGGACCCGGCGGGCGATTACAGCCGCGCCAATTATGTCGAGGATATTCGCGAAGTCGCCGACGCGCTGGGGCTGGACCGGTTCATCCTTGGCGGCAATTCGATGGGCGGCAAACACGCGCTCGCCTTTGCGGCGGCCTATCCCGACCGCGTGGCTGGACTGGTGCTGGTCGATGCGGGCGGAATGCCGATCCCGGAAGAAGAAAAGGAAAAGGACAGCGGCAGCGGCAATATCGGTTTTGCCATCGCGCGCATGCCCGGCATCAATCGCATTGTGGAACAGATCACGCCGCGCAGCCTGATCGAACAGAGCCTTCAGCAAAGCGTATCGGTGCAATCGGTGGTCACACAAAGCGCGGTGGACCGGTATTGGGAATTGCTGCGCTATCCCGGCAATCGTGCAGCAACCATGGCGCGGTTTGCAGCCGCCTACGATCCACTGACGCGCGATGAGATTGCTGCGATCACCGCGCCGACGCTGATCCTTTGGGGGGAGGAGGACGCGCTGATTCCCGTATCGGCGGGACGCTGGCTTGACACGGTGATGCCGAACGCGACGATCGCCGTCTATCCCAAAATCGGCCATTTGCCGCACGAAGAAGCACCCGAAGCGACACTTCAGACGCTGCGAAAGTGGCTGGTTAACCCCAAATCAACCATATAAGTGTGCAAATTCACTAGGGAATTTCAGCCCTATGGACGCAGGGTTCGCATCGTCGCTACAGCTTGTTGGGAACAGCCACACGGATTCGAGGAAATTGCGTTGCGCAAACTGGGTATGATTGGCGGCATGAGCTGGGTGTCGACCGGCATTTATTACGACCGCATCAATCGCATTGTGCAACGGCGCGCCGCCCCGATGGCAAGCGCACCGTTGCTGATCGAGAGCCTCGATTTCTCCGAGCTTTATGCGATCCGCGAAGATCGCGACTGGCAACGCGCGGGCGAAGTGCTGAGCGAAAGCGCCAAGCGGCTTGAGAATGCGGGCGCCCAAGGGCTTATCATTGGTGCCAATTCCATGCACAAACTGTATGACGACGTGGCGGAAGCTGTGTCGATACCGGTGTTGCACATTGCCGATCAGGTGGGCCGCGCAATCCGCGACGCCGGGCACAAAACCGCTGCGCTGATCGGCACTCGCAACGTCATGACCGAAAGCTTCTACCGCAAACGGCTGGTGGCGCAGGGTGTCGACCTGCTGGCCCCGGATATGGCCGTGGTAGAGAAGCTGGAAGGCATCATCTATGAAGAGCTGATGCTTGGTAAAATCTCGCGCGATGCGCAGCGCACGTTGAAAACGATCATCACCAACAAGGCGCAAGAGGGGGCGGACGCTATTGTGCTCGCCTGCACAGAATTGAATCTGGTGGTCGATGTGGACGCAAACGTTCTTCCGGTGTTCGATTCTACCCGCATCCACTGCGAGGCGGCGGCTAACTGGATACTTGAGCACGAAACTGTGGCTTAATTCGCAGATCGCCCGTCACCCGGAACGCTTGGCCGCACAATAGAAAAATTAAGCTGTAAGTTAAGCAAGTCATGTTTAACTGAGCCTCAAGAGTTTGCATTCCTATATGGAACGGCATTCTCCGGGTCCTCGGGTCGCATTCCGATGGCCCTGCGGGGCCACCTGCCTCACCCCCCAAAGCACCGGCGGGTGGCCCCCTTTGCGCATTTTTCGTGCCCATTCCCATCGCGTAACCCCAATAACTGCACGCTACTTGCCTGCGTTTGATCCGTGCCCGGTGCATCCGAGGGGACTGGAGGAGCATTCAGCGCCCCGATTCGCCCACATTCTGCGCCGATCCTCTTATGCAGCGTCCTATCCACCGCATTCCTGCGCTTCCTGACGCGGTTGCCAATCTGTTCCCGTTGAGCGGAACGCTAGGCCTGCCTAGTCGGGTTTTGTGACTATATTGCACCCATCAGGCTTGCACCCATCGAGCTTGCACCCATCAGGGCTGACCCCAACCGGCCGAGCGCCATACGCCGCTGACCCGGCACACCATGGCGGACGCGAGTTTGGAAGAGCGCCGCGCGGCAGCGCTGAAGTCCGGGGTCCGCGCAGCGATTTTCAGCGGGATCGTGATCGCATCATCCATTCGATGAGTTTTCGGCGTCTCAAATCGAAAACGCAGGTGTTCATCGCGCCGGAGGGCGACCACTATCGCACTCGCCTCACCCACAGCCTTGAGGTGGCGCAAATAGGCCGCGTGCTGGCGCGTGCGCTGGGGTTGGACGAGGATCTGACCGAAGCGTTGTGTCTGGCGCATGATCTGGGCCATCCGCCGTTCGGCCACGCGGGCGAAGACGCGCTGCGGGCTGCGATGGAGCGGTTTGGCGGGTTTTGCCACAACGCGCAGACCTTGCGCACGGTAATGCGGCTGGAAAGCCCCTATCCTGATCATGATGGGCTGAACCTGACGTGGGATCTGCTGGAAGGTCTGGCCAAGCATAATGGACCGGTGGCCACACCCGGCTGGGCGCTGGCGCAGCTGGATGTCGCGCTGCCGCTGGCGCTGTCGCAATGGCCTTCGCTCGAAGCGCAGATTGCCGCCGTTTCCGATGATATCGCGTATGACAATCACGATATCGACGATGGCTTGCGCGCCGGGTTTCTGGGTCTGGATGACCTGATGGAGCTCGATTTCCTCGCCGATCAATGGCGGGCCGTCGAAAAACGCTTTCCCAACGCCCCGCGCGACCGGCAATTGCGCGAACTGATCCGCGAACAGATCGGCCTGATGGTGAACGATGTGCTGGAGCAGACCGGCAATGCGGTTGCCGGGATGGAAACGGTGGCACAAGTGCGCAGCGCCGGACGGCAACTGGCCCGATTCTCGCCAGAAATGGCGCAGTACGAGCGGGCGCTAAAGGCGTTCATGTACGAAAAGCTGTATTTCCATCCGGAACAGGTCGCCGCCGCACACCGCGCGCGCGATGTGGTGGCGCGGCTGTTCGCAGCCTATTCGCAGGATGCCCGGCTGATGCCGCAAGACTGGCAGGGCCGCTTACCGGCAAGCGAGCCGGAGCGTTCGCGCATGATCGCCGATTTCATTGCCGGCATGTCCGATCAGTTCGCCATCGACGCCTGCACCGCGATCTATGGCAAGCGGCCGGAGGGTTTGCGCAATGTCTGAAAACCTGCGTTCCCGCCGGGCAAAGGCACAGGGCGAATTTGGCAAGGCGGGCGCGCTGATTGCTCCCACACGCATTGGGCTGGTTGGTGCGACCGGACTGATCGGGCGCACCCTGATCGAGATTTCGAGCGCCAGCGAAGAAGCGCGCATGGTCGGCATTGCCCGGCGCGAGATTGAAATGCCGCCGGGCGCGCGCATGGAATTGTTCGTCTCAGACACCGATAAATGGGGCGAGGTGATGGAAGCCGTGCGCCCGCGCTCGCTGATCTGCGCGCTGGGCACGACGTGGAAAAAAGCCGGACGTGACGAGGCAAATTTCCGCAGCGTCGATCAGGATCTCATCGTCCGCACCGCGCAGGCGGCCAAGGACGCCGGGATTGAGAACATGGTGCTCATCAGTGCCGCGGGTGCCGATGCCCGATCGAAACACCTGTATCAAAAGGTCAAAGGCGAGACCGAAGCGCTGGTGACGCAGGTGGGTTTCAAACGGCTCGATATTTTGCGTCCCGGCCTGCTGCGCGGCGCGCGAGAGGACGATTTCCGCCCGCTGGAACGGCTGGCGCTGGTTGCTGCCCCGCTGATCGACCCGCTGCTGAGCGGCAAGTGGGAGATGTTCCGATCGGTCGACGCGGCGCTGGTGGCGGAGGCTGCGCTGGGCCTTGGCCTGCGCAAGGCGGCGGGCCGTTTCACTCACGATAATGAAGCGATGCGCCGAGCGGCGCGCGAATGGCGGGCAAAGGCCGCGCCGCAGGGAGAGTAATTGATGGACTGGTCCGCCGTTTTCACCACGGTCAACGTGGTCGCGCTGTTTGCGTGGGTGGCACTCATTGCGCTGCCGCGCCCGCCTGCATTGCTATCGGGTATCCTGTTTCTGGGCGTGGGCGGGTTGTGCGCGCTGTATGCCGTGTTGCTTGCGAGCGTGCTGACCGGCGTTATCCCGGCGGGCGGGGGCGCAAACTTTACCACTATCGAAGGGGTGCGCGCGATATTCGGCAGCGATGTGGGTGTCGTGATCGGCTGGACGCACTACCTCGCTTTCGATCTGTTCGTGGGATCTGTGGATCGCCCGCGATGCGGATGCGAAGTTCTTTTCGCGATGGTTGCAGGTGCCCGTACTGGTCGCCACTTTCATTGCCGGGCCGGTGGGACTGATCGCGTGGTTGCTGATCCGCGAACGCCGTGCACGCGCCAGAGGGCGGTTCCAGTAGCGTAAAGTGGTAGACGCAGCGGGTGACGGGGATTACTCCTGTGGGTCAATAAGATCCGGGAGAGAGACCGACGATGTCACAGGCCGCGCACGAGCAGCTCACCACCTTTGACCAGTTCCTGTCGTATTGGGCGCAGCACCGCCCGGATGGCATCGCGGTGGAAGAGGGCACGCGCCGCACCTCTTATGCGCAGGCGGACCGTCTGACGCGCCAGCTTATCGCGTATTTCACCGCGCACGGCATCGCCAAGGGGGATCGGATCGCGTGGCTGGGCAAGAACTCCGACCGTTATTTTCTCGCGCTGTATGCCGCCGGACGGATGGGTGCGGTGATGGCGCCAATCGGCTGGCGGCTCGCCCCGCGCGAGATCGGCTTTATCCTCAGCGACACCGGGGCAAAGCTGGTGATTGCGGCGGCCGATTTCGTGGCCACGGCCAAAGATGTTGCCGCCACACTTGATCCCGCACCCACCGTGGTCGAGGCAGAGGCCGCCTTTGTCGAGGCTGCGGCGATGGACCCGGCAGATTACACGCCGCCCGCCGACGATGAGCCGGTGCTGCAACTCTACACATCCGGCACGACCGGTAATCCCAAGGGCGCGCAGCTTTCCAACCGCAATCTGTTTGCGCTGAGGAAGCCGAGCCTTGAGGAACACCTGCCGTGGCAAAACTTTCAACCGGACGATTGCGTGCTGGGCGCCATGCCGTGCGCGCATATTGGGGGAACCGGTTCCGGCCCGATCGCCGTGGCCAACGGTGTACGTGTGCATGTGTTGCCCGAATTTACGCCCGACGGGACGCTTGATGCCATCGAAGGCGGGGCTACGCTGCTGTTTCTGGTGCCCGCAGCAATTCAGATGATGATCCAGCATCCACGCGCGGCCGACACCGATTTTTCCGGCCTGCGATACCTGATGTATGGCGCGGCGCCGATGCCGCTTGAACTGCTTAAACAGGCGGTGCGGACCATGCCCGACACCGGCTTCATGCAGGTGTACGGCATGACCGAGACGACCGGCACGATTTCGCTGCTGCCGCCTGAAGATCACGATCTGGAGGGCAATCAGCGGATGCGGTCGGCGGGCAAGGCCGTGCCCGGCGTCAAGATCCAAATACGCGGTCCAGACAACACGCAATTGCCGCGCGGCGAAATCGGTGAGGTGTGCATCCTCTCCCCTTCCAACACCGCCGGATACTGGAACCTGCCCGAAGCCACCGCCAGCACCATCGACCCTGATGGCTGGTTGCACACCGGTGATGCCGGGATCATGGACGATGACGGCTATGTCTATATCCAGGACCGGATCAAGGACATGATCATCTCAGGCGGCGAAAACGTTTATCCCGCCGAGGTTGAAAGCGCGATCTACGGTCATCCCGCCATTGCCGAGGTTGCCGTCATCGGCATACCCAGCCCCAGATGGGGCGAAGAGGTGAAAGCCTGCATCGTTGCCAAACCCGGCTGCAATATCGATGAGGCTGATGTGATCGCCTATGCGCGAGAGCGGATCGCCGCCTTCAAAGTGCCTAAAAGTATCGACATCATTCCCGAAATGCCGCGCAATGCCAGCGGCAAAATTCTGCGTCGCCAGTTGCGCGATCCCTATTGGGTCGGGCAGGAACGGCAGGTCGGCTGATCACGAAAGGGCCAGTGATGAAAATACACGCCCCTGCAACGCTCCGCAATCGCGAGGCTATCGCGAAAGTGTTGGAGCGCGAATTGCCAGCAACTGGCACCGTACTGGAAATTGCCGCTGGTTCGGGCGAGCATGCGGTCTATTTCGCAGAGCATTTCCCTGCGCTGGACTGGTGGCCAAGCGATCCCGATCCCGAAGCGATAGCTTCGATAGCGGCCTATCGCGACGATTACAGCGGATCGAACCTGATCGCACCGGTATTGCTGGACGCGGCGCAGGACGATTGGAAACCGCGGCTTGCCCATGCGATCGTGTGCATTAACATGGTGCATATCAGCGCCTGGGAGGTGACCAAGGGATTGTTTGCCGGAGCTTCGCAGATCCTCAGCGGGAAGGGTTCGCCCCTGATCCTTTATGGTCCGTATTTCGAGCAAAACGTGGAGGCTGCGCAGTCAAACCTCGATTTCGATGCAGGCTTGAAAGAACGCAATCCGCACTGGGGCTTACGCGACATTGAGGAAATGGATGCGCTGGCAAAACGTCACGATTTCATCCGCCGGGCGCGTCATGAAATGCCCGCGAACAATCTTATGCTGGTCTACGCGCGGGCCTGAACGGGCAGCGCGAAGGCGCGATCAGTCAATCGCGCGTTCACCGGCCTTGCCCACCGATTGGATATCTTCGCCCACGCCTTCGACTGTGTTGCAGGCTGCAATGCCCATGGTCATGCTGGCGGCGGCGATGGTGAGAATGGTCTTACGGATCATGATACACTCCTGAAAAATTTGATCTGTCGACCACATAACATTTCTACACGCTGACTGGTTCCACAGGTTCGACAATCTGTTTCTTTTGCCGGGCGAGGGACCGTTCGCGAAATGCGATCAGCGCGCCTGCGCCAATGATCAGCGGCGCGGCCAGCCACAGGCTGCCGGAAGGCGCGCGGTCGAACACATAATAGCCATAAGCGGTGGCCCAAAGCAGCGATGTATAATCCATCAGCAGGATCACTGCCGCCGATCCGAACCGCAGCGAAGCTGTCAGCAACATTTGCGCCAGCGCACCGCATAGCGCCATCGCGACGATAATCGCCCACGTTTGCGGATCGTGGGCTTTCGCGACGAAGGGAAGCGCGAGCGCTGCCAGCGGAGTTGTGAGTGCGGCGAACCAGAACACGATGGTCCAAGGGGCTTCGGTCTTGTTCAGATCCTGAATCTGGAAACTGATGAGCGCCACCAGAAACGCTGCGATCAGGCCCACCGCCGCACCGAACGGGTCGATCAGATCGGTGCCGGGCCGGGTCAGCAGCAGCACGCCGGCAAAGCCCAGCAGGACAGCGCCCCAGCGATACTTGCCAACCTTGTCGCGAAACAGGATGACTGACAGCAGCACTGCAAAAAACGGCGCTGTAAAGCTTAACGTCGTGGCTTCTGCCAGTGGTAAAAGCACCACCGCTCCATAGACGAAGAACATGCCGGTAATGCCATAGATTGCGCGCGTGACGTGGGCGCCAAACCGCTGTGTGCGGATGGCGGAAAGCCGCCCCAGCAGCGCCAGCATTCCTGCCACCACGATCAACGTTATGGCCTGCCGCCAGAACACCAGTTCCGCCAGATGCACGCCGCGCGTGCTCGCCAGTTTGACCAGCATTGCCATCGTCGCGAGCGTTCCGGCGGTGAGCAATCGCAGGCCCAGCGCAAGATAAGGGCGAGGGCGGGCGATTGATCCATCCATATAGGCAGCGCTTGGCCCACGGCCGGGGATTGCGCAAGCGCGCGGGGCGACTAAATCACGCGGGGGCTATTTGATCGGCGGAAATGGTATTGGAATTCCTGAATGTGATCGCGGGCGCATGGACGCAATTGGTGTTGGCCAGTGATGCCGAGCGGATGGCTGTGGCAGGCGCTGCGTTCTGGGTGGTCGCTGGTCTGTGTGCGCTGATGGAGTGGCGGCGTGGGCGCACCCGTTCTGTCGAGCGGCTGGAACGGGTCGGCTGGGTGCCGTGGACCGGCATGTTCCTGATGTGCGCGATGATCGGCGGCGGCTGTCTGGCGATGAGCCTGCCGGTGGTTTTGAGTACCCTTTGATCTGCCTATCCCGATCCGGGGATAAAGCCCGCGCCCGCTTGTTACAAACACGCCTCCAGATAAGCCTGATCGAAACCGAACTGGCGGGCTTTTTCCAGAGTGTAGGGACGCAGGCCGCTTGAGCGATATTCTCCCAGGATCTTTCCGTCTTCACTCTCGTCCAGATATTCGAATTTGAACAATTCCTGCGTCACGATCACGTCGCCTTCCATCCCGATGACCTCGGTAATGTTGGTCGTGCGGCGCGAACCGTCACGCAGACGCTTCACCTGCACGATCAGATCGACCAATTCGGCAATCTGACGCGAAATCGCTTCCTTAGGGATCTTGATGTCGCCCATCAGGATCATGTTTTCCATACGGCCAAGGCATTCGCGCGGGCTGTTGGCGTGGAGCGTACACATCGAACCATCGTGACCCGTGTTCATCGCGGCGAGCAGATCGAAGCATTCCGCGCCGCGAATTTCGCCCAGGATAATACGGTCAGGACGCATACGCAGGGCGTTCTTCACAAGATCGCCGATTGTAATCGCGCCTTGTCCTTCAAGGTTTGGAGGACGCGTTTCCAGTGGCAGCCAGTGCGGCTGTTGCAGGCGAAGTTCGGCGGCATCCTCGATCGTCAGCACGCGCTCACCGGGATCGATCATTTTCGACAGGGCGTTGAGCATGGTGGTTTTGCCCGAACCCGTACCGCCGGAAATAACGATGTTCATCCGGCAGGCGCCAGCGATTTTCAGCGCGGTTGCCATCTTGTCCGACATCGAGCCGAATTCCTTGAGCATGTCGATCGTGATCGGCTTCTCGGAGAATTTACGAATTGAGATCGCGGTCCCGCGTAACGACAGCGGTGGAACGATGACGTTCACACGAGAGCCATCCTTCAAGCGGGCATCGGCCAACGGAGTGGTCTGGTCGACGCGGCGGCCGACCTGGTTCACGATGCGCTGGGCAATCTGGAACAGATGCTGTTCGTCGCGGAAGCGGATCGGGGCAATCGTCAGCTTGCCCTTCTTTTCGATGTAAGTCTGATCCGGGCCGTTGACCATGATATCAGACACGTCCGGATCATTCAGCAGTTCTTCCAGCGGACCAAAGCCGAGCAGTTCATCAATCAGCACTTTTTCGAGCGCGAATTGCTCGCGCCGGTTCAGCGTGACCTTCAGTTCAGCCAGCACTTCCATGATGATCGGGCGGAATTCTTCCGACAGCTCTTCCTTGGAAAGGGTCGCGGCGGCTTCGGGATCGACGCGTTCGAGCAGGCGCGGCAGCACCTGTTCCTTGATCTTGTGGACGCTCGCCTCGAAACCCTGGGGCTCGTGCTGGGTGGCCTCGATCAGCGCGGCGCGTTCGGCCAGCCGATCCATCGCCTCTGCCGTGCTGCCCTTGGAATTGCCGGACGAGGACGATGCGCTTGGCCGGCTGGGCCGCGGCTTTTCCTCTTCGTTGGGCAAGGGCGGGAATTGCTCGCCGCCCTGGGGCTGGGAGGATTGACTCCCGGATGTCTTCATTGGCCGGGCAACACCGAATGCGGGCCTTCCGCCCGGCTTGATCCCTCCAGCGTTACCTTTTTTGCCGAATGCACTCATGCCAAGCCCCCAAGGCCATTGATCCTGTTGAACGCACCTCATCCGCAAAAGCGCGAAGGGTGCCTCTCGAATTGTGGTGAATAAACAGGAAAGCTTATTTTTTCCCTAAGGTGTTCGGGAGGTTGGAATGGTGCAGCGAACCGGTTACGGCTGGGCTAATGACCATCTTCAGCAAGTTTAACGGTAGTCGCCGCGCGGCGCAGCGATTTCGATTGCCGCTGCTGGTGGCGGGGCTGACATTGTTTGGGGTGGGGCTGGTCTGGGCACTGTCCTCGATCCAACTGGATTCGGAACGTTTGCGCTATGCCATGCTCGGGCCGATACTGTTGGCAGTGGTGCTGGCGGTGCTGGTCAATGCGCTCGAACAATGGTTGGCTGCGCGGGCGCTGGCGGTGGAATACACCTACGTGCGCGCGCTTTCGGTCAGCAGTGCGGCGACGATCGCCAACGTTCTGCCCCTGCCGGGCGGACTGCTGGTGCGGGCGGCCAGCTTTACCGGAGCGGGTGCGCATGCAGCTGAGAGCGCGGTCATCCTCGGGGCTGGCGCGGCGATCTGGGTGATGCTTTCTGCGGGGCTGGTGATCCTTGCCGCTGTGTCCGGGGTTGAGGGAACGTTGCTCGCTTGGGCGCTGGCTCTCGGCGCAGGAGCGGTCAGCCTGTGGCTCGCGTGGCGGTTCGATCCGGTCAATGCCTTGGGATTGCTGGTGGTCCGGATAGTGCTGATCGCGCTTACTGTACTGCGGTTGATCGCAATCCTTGCGTTTTTGGCGCAGCCTTTCGCCTGGCGCGAGGCGGCGGTGTATTCGGGAGCTTCACTAGTGGGTCAGGTGGTGGGCGTGGTCCCTGCAGGGGTGGGGCTGGTCGAATCCGTCGGAGCGGCGCTGGCCCTGACGATCGGGGCCGCGCCCGAGGCGGCCTTTGTCGCGCTGTCGCTAAACCGCATCTTCGGCCTTACGATGGCAGTTTTGGTTGTGCTGGCGGGACTGGCGCGGGGTCGGCCAGACGGGCAGGGAGGCGAAGCGTGATGCGGGTGCTGTTCGATATCGTCCATCCGGCCGATGTCCTGTTCTTCTATCATCCGATCCGGATGCTTGAGCAACAGGGCGCATCCATCCGGATCGTCTCGCGGCGCAAGGATGTTGCCTGCGACCTGCTCGATGAGCTGGGCTTGTTGCACCGCTCGATTTCAGCGGCGGGCTCGGGCGCGTTCGGGCTCGCTAGCGAGCTGGTCCGTCGCGATCTGGCGATGCTGGGTGAGGTGCTGCGGTGGAAACCCCACGTGATGATCGGCCTGGGCGGGATCGCGATCGCGCATGTCGGTTGGGTGACCCGGCGCACTAGCCTTGCGTTCTACATGGCAGACACCGCCAAGCTGCAAACACGGCTGACGTGGCCGTTCATCAGCCATCTGTATGTCCCGGAACCCTATAGTGCGGCGACGGCCAAGGGGCGCACCACGCGGTTTCCGGGGATCAAGGAACTGTCTTATTTCCATCCCGAAAATTTCACCGCTGATCCAGAGCGCGCTCGGGCTGCGGGGTGGGAAGCGGGGCGAGCGAATTTTTTTGTGCGCACGGTGAAATGGGGCGCGAACCATGATCTGGGTAAATCGGGCTGGAACGATGCCGAACTCGCCACGCTGATCGACCGGCTGTCGCAGTGCGGACGGGTGCACCTATCTTCTGAGCGCGAATTGCCAGATCGGTTTCGCGGCAATCTGTATCGCGGGGCAAAAGCCGATCTGCATCATTTGCTGGCGCATTGCCGGTTGTACGTAGGCGAGAGCGCAACCATGGCGCACGAGGCGGCGATGCTGGGCTGTCCGGGCATTTATGACGGGCCCGATCACCCCGGCACCACCTGTTCGCTGGCAGCAGCGGGGTTGGTTGAAGCCTTGCGGCAGCCGGGCACTGCACAATTGCTGGCGACGGTGGAGCGCTGGCTCGATCCGACGATGCTTGCTGGGTTCGAGCAGGCCCGCAGCGACTATCTCGCCCAGCAGGGCAACCTTGCCCGTTATATTGTCGATGAAATCAGCCGCCACGCCGCTGGCAAGGCCTGAGCAGCACTGGTTGGTACGCAGCGTCAGGCGGAGCGGGCGGCGGGAAGCGCGACCGGATCGGACGTTGCATGAGCGTCGATGTCAGCATTAGCGTGGGCGAGATCACTAACCGCGGATACGTCCACTAACCGCTCCTCTATCCGCCGCAGCTTTAGCATGTTCGCTTCCAGCAGCTTGCGGTTGGTCGCCACCAGATCGGCGAGCAGGCCGAGTGTCGCCACCAGAACGCCGACAATCAAAAGCGCGCTGCCAAGGACGAGAGACTGCAGATGGCCGTCGCTCTCGCCCTGCATCACAAACCACAGGAAGCGCGCGATAGGCACCAGACCAAGCACGCTCAGCAGCGCGCCAATCGCGACAAACACGCGCAGCGCATTGAAGGTTGTGTAGGCGCGGATGATCGTGACGCCGGTCGACATGATGAAGCGCGGGATCGACTTGAACAGGCGTGAGGGGCGCGTCACAGCGTTAGTCCGGATCGGGACCGAGACGATGGCCAGCCGCTTGCGCCCCGCCTGTATGAGCATGTCGGTGGTGTAGCTGAATTCCGTGGTGATGTTGATCCGCTGCGCCGCGTCCCGGCTGATCGCGCGAAAGCCGCTTACCGCATCGGTTATATCCGTCGCCGAAAGCGTGCGCACGACCATGCTGCCCAGCCGTTGCAACAGCCGCTTGAACAGCCCGAAATGCTGATTTTCGGCAACCGAGCGATCACCGATGACGATGTCTGCCTGTTGTGCGACGACCGGAGCGACAATCGCGGCGATGTCTTCGCCGGCATACTGGCCATCGGCATCGGTGTTGACGATGATGTCCGCGCCTTCCTGCAGACATCTGTCGATACCGCTGCGAAACGCTTCGGCTAGGCCGCGATTGCGGCGGTGGCGCACGATGTGGTGCACGCCCCAGCGCCGCGCCACGCCCGCCGTGTCATCATCGCTGCCGTCATCTATGATGAGGTATTCGATCACGTCGATGCCCGGCAGGCTGCGCGGCAGGGCGGCCAGCGTGTCGGGCAGCACTTGCGCCTCGTTCAGGCACGGGATCTGGATAATCAGCTTCGTCATGGTATCGCGGCTTGCCCCCGGTCGCGCTAGGCGGATCGTTTTGCGCTCTTCGATGCGGTGTTACGCGGAGGGGTTTAAGCAATCGTAAACCATGTCGGCATGGGTGCGCGCTGCGCGTCAGAACGACACCCAAATCTCTTTGGGCGGAGCATGGAGTGGGGGTCGCGGGCGATTGCCCCACATCAGCCGCGACGATTGCGCGCCCGGATTTTCAAGCGCGATGGTGCCGCGTTTCAATTCCACGAGCGATCCGTCTGCGATCGTCGCGCCATTGATGCGCAGATCGCCCATCGCGGTGTAGGTTCCCGGCACCAGCAGGGACCAGTCGCGCTTTTCCCCCGGCGCGAGTTCGATCCCGGCGACGTAGATGTCTCCCCAAAACGGGATGAAATTGTCGCGCAGGGCAGCGGCGTCGGCGGGCAGGATCCTGTCCGTGCCGGTGCCGTCGAACAGCGGCGAGAAATCATCGTTGTTGTCGATCGCGAGCGGGACCGTCTGGCGCCTCATCCCATTGAGAAATTCAGGCTCGCCCGCAACCAGATAGCCTTCAACCCCCCACACGCTGCGAAATCCGTTGGCTTTCGAAAGGCTGCCCAACATCCCGCAGCAATCGAAATAGGCGGTCGCTTCGGGGAAAGAGGTGTGGACCGCGCTGATCAATTGCTGCTGCTGCGGCAGCACGTCGCGGCGCTCAAGCGTGCAGACCGCAAGCGCGCACACGGCAATGGCTCCGGCAATCGCGGCATGGCTGTATCGCTGCGCCAGCCACGGCACCACGAACGCCGTCGTCGCAGCGATGGGCGGCAGAAAGAACACATAGGCGTAGGGTGAGCTGTTCTCGTAATAGATCGGCGTCAGCGCCACGATCCAGAGGCCCGCTATCGACCATTTGCGGACAGTCGGCATTGCGCGTTTTGCCAGAACGAACGGCAGCATGAATGCCATGGCTGTCAATGGCAACGAATTGGCTGCGGCCGCGCCCATGAACTGAATGTAGATCCATTGATTGAGCCCGAACATTCGTCCGCCCGATGACGCCAGCGTCCCCTTCGCTGCCCCTTCGGCGGATAGCAGCCCCTGATCCATGCTGTGCAACGCAAAAAGCAACGCAAACACGCCGAGCGCGATGACGCCAGCAGCAATCCAGCGGACCGGATACTGCCAATCGAACTTGCGCGCCTGCCAGCTCCACAGCGCCGCCCCGGCAAAGGCTGGTGCCCACAGGACAAGCTTGATCGTGACCATTGCCGCGACCCCGACCAGAATTCCAAGCACGGCGATCCAGCGGGCGGAAAGATCGGTGCGAACCACCACGGCCAGCGCGTTGGCCAAGCAAGGCGGCGACAATAGGATCGACCCGAAACGACGTTCCATGCTGCAGCACATAACCTGCGCCCAGATACGCGGCCGCTGCAATCAGGGCCGCGCGATGATCGGCAAAGGCCCTTGCAATGGAATAGACCCCGAAGCCCGTCAGCGCGAGCATGGCGAGCATGAACCATCGCGCGATCAGAATATGGTCGATCTCGTTACCCGGAAGTGATGGAAGCCACCACGCGAAGGCCCGCGTGTGGATCGTCTGGAGCGGTGAGATTGCCTCGCCGCGCGCGACGATCTCTACCTGCGAATAGAACAGGAACTCATCGCCGTTTATCGAGCGCCCAAGCACCATGGAGATATGGATTGCGCCGAGCAATCCGAGCAGGGCATACAACCATACCGCCGAATTCGCACCCGGAAGGCTGCGCATCCATGCATTCGGGTGCGATGCATCCCCATTTACCAGGCCGGCGTTTCGTGTTGTGATGCTCATCTGCGTGAAGTTAGCCGGGATAGCTTTAAGCAACCGTAAACCATGCTAGAGCATTGCGATTGCGGCATCGTTACCCGTCCGTCGTGCCCCGCGTATCCTGAAAGAACCCCATTGTGACCTCCACCCCACGCAGCGGAATCGTCTATGCCGTATTGGGCTTCGCGATCCTTTCGATGGGGGATGCCGTGATAAAAAGCATGGCCGGGGCGTGGCCGGCCTATGCCGTTGCAGCCCTGAGATTTTCAATCGGTGCGGCGGGGCTGGGGCTGTTGCTGTGGCGGGCGGAGGGGCTTCGCGCCTTCGTGCCCGCAAACCCGACGCTGCAACTGGCGCGCGGGGCCTGTCTGGCCATGGCATCCCTGTGCTTTTTCTCGGCCATCTACATAATGCCGCTGGCAGAGGCGATGGCGATCGCGTTTCTGGCGCCTTTCCTGACGCAGATTTTCGCCGGACTGTTTCTGGGCGAGCGGGTGCGGCCAAAGGTTTACGCCGTATCGCTGGTGGCGCTGGCAGGGGTGGCGATCATCCTGCGGCCCAATCTCGCGCTGCTGGGGGTGGGCGCGCTTTTGCCGCTCGCATCGGCGGTGTTCTTCGCAATGCTGATGGTCACCAACCGGGCGAGCGCGGGCAAAAGCAGCGCGCTGGCCGCGCAATTCTTTGTTGCGGCGTTTTCCGCGCCGATCCTGATTGTTGCGTGTCTGGTCGCCAAGGGATCGGGGATCGCATCGCTGGATTTCAGCTGGCCAAGCTGGGATGTGATCGCGCGCTGTGCGCTGGTTGCGGTGACCGCCAGCACCGCGCATTGGCTGGCCTATGTCGGGACTTCCAAGGCAGGCGCCGCGCAGGTCGCCCCGGCGATCTATGTGCAGATGCTGGTGGCGGTGACGCTGGGCTGGATCTTCTTTGCCGAGGTGCCGGACTGGTGGACGCTGCTGGGAGCGGGAATGATAATCGCATCGGGCCTGTATCTGTGGCGCGACGGGCTGCGCGGGCAGGGTGCAGGGGCCTTGCCAACCGGTCCCCTCGCCACGAAAAAGGGCTGACGGGACTGCCGGCGAAGTTGGCAAGTCTATATTCATGGCGCAGCGTTAACCGCGCAGGCCATTCAACAGGGGAATACCACAATCAATGTGCGGCATTATTGGAATTGTGAGCCAGACCAGCGTCGCCGACCGGCTGGTCGATGGTCTCAGACGGATGGAATATCGCGGCTATGATTCAGCCGGGGTCTGCACCCTTCACGAAGGCGCGATGGTGCGCCGCCGCGCCGAGGGCAAGCTCGCCAATCTGATCGAGGTGCTGCGCGAAGATCCTGCACGTGGTACAATCGGCATCGCCCACACCCGCTGGGCCACCCATGGCGCGCCGACCGCGGCCAATGCCCACCCCCACGCCACCGCCGAAGTCGCGATCGTGCACAATGGCATCATCGAGAACTTCAAGGAATTGCGCGCCGAACTCGCGGGCACCGGGCGGACGTTCGAGAGCGAAACCGACAGCGAGGTCGTGGCGCACCTGATCTCCTCCCGGATCGAGGCAGGCGACAGCCCCGAAGCCGCCGTGCGTGCCGTTTTGCCACGCCTGCGCGGCGCATTTGCGCTGGCGATTACTTTCCGCTCGCACCCCGATTTGCTGATCGGCGCGCGGATGGGTTCCCCGCTGGTGGTGGGGCATGGGGTGGATGAGATGTTCCTTGGCTCCGATGCGCTGGCGCTCGCCCCGCTGACGCAGCGCATCACCTATCTGGAGGAAGGCGACTGGGTAATCGTGCGCCGCGATGGTGTGCAGATATTCGACGCGGACGGGCAAGAGGCGTCCCGCCCGGTGCAGGCATCGGGCGCATCGGCAGCGGCGGTGGAGAAGGGCAATTATCGCCACTTCATGCAGAAAGAGATTTTCGAACAGCCCACCGTGGTGGCGCAGACGCTGGCGTCCTATCTGCGGCGCGAGGACAATTCGGTCGCCCTCCCGCAGTTCGACTTTGACATTTCAGGCGTGCGGCGGCTCACCATCGTTGCCTGCGGCACGTCCTATTATGCCGGAATGGTCGCGAAATACTGGTTCGAACAATTCGCCCGCGTGCCGGTGGATATCGATGTCGCGTCCGAGTTTCGCTATCGCGAGCCTGTGCTGGAAGAAGGCGGGCTGGCGCTGTTCATCTCACAAAGCGGTGAGACTGCCGATACGTTGGCCGCTTTGCGCCATTGCAAGGCGCACGGCCAGACCATCGGCGTCGTCGTCAACGTGCCGACCAGCACGATGGCGCGCGAGGCGGACCTGCTGCTGCCAACCCATGCCGGGCCGGAAATCGGCGTTGCGTCGACCAAGGCGTTCACTTGCCAGCTCGCCGTGCTGGCCGCGCTCGCCGCGCATATGGCGGTGAAAAAGGGGCTGGTTGACCGCGCCGGTGAAGAAGAGATCGTGCGCCACCTGCTCGAAGCGCCCGCCGCGCTCAACGCTGCGCTCGACCATGATGATGATATTGCGGCGATGGCACCCCTGATCGCTCCGGCTCGCGATGTGCTGTATCTGGGCCGCGGTCAGGATTTCCCGCTGGCATTGGAAGGGGCGCTGAAACTCAAGGAAATCAGCTATATCCACGCAGAGGGCTACGCCGCCGGAGAGATGAAGCACGGCCCAATCGCGCTGATCGACGATTCGGTTCCGGTGGTGATTATTGCCCCTTCCGGCCCGTTGTTTGAAAAGACCGTCTCGAACATGGAAGAGGTGCGCGCGCGCGGCGGACAGGTGGTGCTGATCTCGGACGCAAAGGGCCTGGAGGAGGCGGGCGAAGGCTGCCTCGCCACCATCGAAATGCCAGTGGTTCATCCGCTGATCGCACCGCTGGTCTATGCCATCCCGGTGCAATTGCTGGCCTATCATGTCGCCGTGGTCAAAGGCACCGATGTCGATCAGCCGCGCAATCTGGCAAAATCGGTTACGGTCGAATGAGATTCTGAATGAGCGCTGCCGAACTGGTTGAGGTAACAGGCGGCTGTCACTGCGGCGCGGTCCGGTTCACGCTGCGGGCGGATCGCGAGCCTGAAGTGCTCGATTGCAACTGCTCGATCTGCAGCGCGACCGGCTATCTGCACCTGATAATCCCGCATGACCGGTTTACCCTGGTGCAGGGCGGAGATGCCCTGACATCCTACCGGTTTGGCAGCGGCCGTGCAGAGCATCTGTTTTGCCGGATTTGCGGGATCAAGAGCTTTTACCAGCCGCGGTCCCACCCCGATGCGTTCAGCGTGCATCTTGCGTGTGTCGATGATGCAAGCGGGTTGGAACCCCGAATTACGCCGTTTGACGGGCGCAACTGGGAACGCGCCGCAACGCAGGCTGGGCTGGCGGGCCCAGCACCGCCGTGATTATTATCATTTGATGGTACGTGGCTGAATAATTTAGTGAAATTTGCAATAAATGTAGGCTGGCTTTACATCCCGGTTAACCTTTACAGCATATTCCTGCATCTGTGAAAAAGAGCGTTAGCCAACCCCAGGAACCGCCGTCAGGTTTGTCCTTTTCCGCTGTGCTGGGCATAACGGGGGTGGGCAACGATGATTGGGCACGTCTGCGCGGTATGCAATACGCAGACCTTGCAAAAGTCACGTATCTGCGGGCTACGGCTCACGTAATTCTCGCTGTCATCATTGCCGTCATTTTCGTCGACTCGATCTCGCCGTTTGCGCTGGTGCCGTGGTGCGCGGCGATGATTGTGGTGCATGTTTTGGGCGCACGGTTCGATCGCACTCTGATTGATGTCGATCGCCGGTCGATTACCCGGCAGGAATTTCGCCGCCAGTCCGTCACTCCCGTTGCGTCAGGCCTGATTTGGGGCGTGGCCATCGTCTTTTTCGGGCCCAATGGATCGCACGCCGATATGGTTGCGCTGATGACGGTTGTCGCCACGTTGTGCACCGCTTCGGCATTCATGCGACTGGCCGCGCCGTTGGGGTCGGTGCTGTTCATCGCCATTCTCAGCATCTCTGTCGCGGCGGCGATGGCGATCAACGCCATGTGGTTTGCGATGCTTGGCAGCCTTGCGTTCGGTGCCTTCACGGTCGTTGGCGCCCTGCAGGTTGGGCGGGCATACCTGTCGGAGCATCTCGCGCGCTCGGCCTTGATCGAGAAAGAGGAGGTCGTCTCGCTCCTGCTGCGCGAGTTCGAAGAGAACGAGGCGGACTGGCTGTGGGAGGTCGATCCCAATCGCCGCCTGCGCGGGGTAAGCCCGCGCTTTGCGTTCGCGCTGGGCCGAACGCAGGCCGATATCGAAGGCAAGCCGCTGCTGGAATTCATCACCGGGCGATCCTGGGATGCAGGCCAGTTCCCGCCCAGCCTGCATGAACTGGCGGACAAGCTGAAGAACCGCGAGAATTTTTCCAATCTGCTGGTGCAGGTGTCCATCGCTGGCGAGGCGCGCTGGTGGGAGCTTTCGGGCACGCCGATCCGCGATGAGCGCGGCAAATTTGTTGGTTTTCGAGGGGTTGGCTCTGACAAGACCGAACAACGCGAATCGAGCGAGAAGATTGCCTATCTTGCGCGTTTCGATACGCTCACCTCGTTGCCAAACCGCCTGCAACTGACCGAGGCGCTGGGCGATGCGCTGAAATTTGCCGGGCAGTGGCGTACCCGCTGTGCGCTGCTGATGGTCGATCTGGACCGCTTCAAATCGGTGAACGATTCGCTGGGCCACATGATCGGCGACAAATTGCTGGCGCAGGTATCCGCGCGCATCAAGGCGATGATGGATGACAACACGATCTGCGGGCGTCTGGGAGGCGATGAATTTGCCATCGTCATCCGCGATGCCAGCGATGCAAATCACGTTCGCGCGATTGCAGAACGGGTCATCCGGGCGCTGTCTGAGCCGTATCATGTCAATCAGCACACCCTGTATGTCGGGGCCAGCATCGGATCGGCATTCGGCCCGCGCGATGGGGCGACCGTCGAAGAATTGATGCGCAACGCCGACCTTGCGCTGTACCGCGCAAAGGATGCAGGCGGGGGCGAGCATCACCGTTTCGAACCGGTCCTGCACGCGTCTGCCGAGGAACGGCGCCAGTTGGAGGTATCACTGCGCAAGGCGTTGAGCCGCGATGAAATGGTGCTGCATTACCAGCCCGTCGTCGATGCCCGCAGCGAGGCCATTGTTAGTTTTGAGGCTCTGGTTCGCTGGGACAGTGCCGACCATGGCTTTGTCAGCCCCGGCAAGTTCATCCCGTTGGCAGAGGAAACGCGCCTGATCGTGCCGATCGGCAAATGGGTGCTATGGCAGGCGTGCCGCGAGGCGTGCCAATGGCCCGACCACATCAAGGTGAACGTCAACGTTTCGCCCGAACAATTGCTGGAGCCCGATTTCCATCACGAGGTTGTCGAGGCGCTGTCCACCACCGGCCTGCGGCCCGACCGGCTTGAGATCGAAGTCACCGAAAGCATTTTCCTGCGCGATGCCACCATCGCGCGAACTGCACTCGAACAGATTCTGGCGCTGGGTTGCACGGTGGCGCTGGATGATTTTGGCACCGGGTATTCCTCGCTCGGATACCTGCGCAAACTTCAGTTTTCGACGATCAAGGTCGACCGCACATTCGTGCAGGGTGCAGCGCAGGGCAGCAATGAAAGCCTGGCGATTATTAATGCCGTGGTCGCAATGGCGAAGAGCCTCGACATGACCACCACAGCAGAGGGCGTTGAAACCAGCGAAGAGGCCGAATTGATCCGCAATCTGGGCTGCGACAAGATTCAGGGATATTACTTTGGCCGACCGATGACGAACGAGGACGCGCGTTTGCTGTTCAAGGCTCAGCAGGCCCGCATTGCCTGACCGTCCGTCACCGCTTCAGTCTCCGACAATTCAGACTGCGGCGAGACTTTCAACCACGCTTTCAAACACCCGTCGCCCGTCGCTGCCGCCCAATGCCGGGTGTGATGCAGGCTCGATTGCGCGTTCGGGGTGCGGCATCATGCCCAGCACGCGGCCATTGGCGCTGAGCACACCGGCGATGTCGCGTTGCGATCCGTTGCACGGCTCGCCATAGCGAAAGGCGATGCGGTCCTCCGCCTCCAGCGCATCCAGCGTGGCAGCGTCGGCAAAGTAATTGCCATCGTGATGCGCAATCGGCACGCGGATCGTCTCACCTTTAGTAAACCCTTGCGTGAACAGCGACGTGGTGTTCTCCACGATCAGCGGCACGGTGCGGCAGATGAAGCGTTGCCCGGAATTGCGCATCAATACGCCGGGCAGCAGGCCGGTTTCGGTAAGCACCTGGAACCCGTTGCACACGCCGAGCACCGGCACGCCGCGCGCTGCCGCTGCGGCTACCGCCTGCATGATTGGGCTGCGCGCCGCCATCGCGCCCGCGCGCAGGTAATCGCCATAGGAAAACCCGCCGGGCAACGCGATAAAGTCAAGCCCATCGGGCAATTGCGCATCGCCGTGCCATACGCGCAAGGGAGCGGCGCCGAACACCGCCTCCAGCGCCACCGCCATATCGCGATCGCAATTGGACGCGGGGAAGGTGATGACTGCGGATTTGAAACCCATCAGGCCGGCTCTCCCTGAAGAGCGTTCGCACCGGGTCGGACGATCTCGAAATCCTCGATCACGGCGTTTGCCAGCAGTTTGTCGCACATCGCGCGCAACGTCTCGTCGCTGGTATCGTCGTCAACGTCCATCTCTATCAGCTTACCGATGCGGACATCGGCTACCCCGTCAAACCCCATGCCTTCCAGCGAATGGTGCACCGCACGGCCCTGCGGATCGAGGACGCCGGACTTGAGGCGAACAAGTATGCGGATTTTCATGGCACAGGTTCCTGCGATGTCGCGACAGTCGGTTGATAACGTGGCCCCGATATAGCGGGAGAGCGGCGAGGCGCAATCGGAGCCAGTCGCATTTGCCCGGAGTTTAACCAACTCTTCGCCCGCGCGCCGCTCCATTCCGCTTCTTTTTGCCGCTCAAAGTGTAACCATCGCGCAACAATCACATCAAGAAAGCGGCGTGGAGGACTGTTTGCGGGCGTAACCGCCGCTGCACATCTCGCTCGAATCGGTGCGATCTGCCAGCGTCCGCCCCGCATCGTCACCGCTACCACCAACCTTCGCGATCATTTCAAGGGGCCCTTGCATGTCACACAGAATTCCCTCCGCCCGCGCCTTCTGGGTCAGCACCACCGTATTCACCGCTGCCATGTTCGCGCTTGCCGCGCCTGCCGCCGCTCAGGATGCTGAAGCCGATGGCGCAGAGGAAGGCAAGCTGCCCTCGATTATCGTCACGGCCAACCGGCGCGAGGAAAACCTGCAGGACGTCCCGGTGTCGGCAGAAATTCTGGACCAGGGCCGCGTTGGCGCCATTTTCAGCGCGGCGGGAGACACAACGGCGCTGGCCGGATCGGTGCCCGGCCTCAATGTCGAAAGCTCCAACGGCCGGGTCGCCCCGCGGTTCTACATTCGCGGCCTTGGCAACACCGATTTCGACCTTGCCGCATCGCAGCCCGTGTCCGTCCTGCTGGACGAGGTGGTGCTGGAGAACGTGACCCTCAAGAGTTTCCCGATTTTCGATGTCGAACGGATCGAAGTGCTGCGTGGGCCGCAAGGCACGCTGTTCGGGCGCAACACTCCTGCCGGCATAGTCAAGATCGACACGATCAAACCGGGCTTCGAGGACGATATCCAGCTGGGCTTCAGCTTCGGCTCGTTTGACACCATCTCGGCCAACGCGGCGCTGGGCGGCGGAATTGTCGACGATGTGCTGGCGTTCCGCGTCTCCACCCAGTTCCAACGCCGGGGCGACTGGATCGACAACGGCTTCACGGGTGAAGAGAACGTCCTTGGCGGCTTCACCGATTTCGCCATTCGCGGCCAGTTGTTGCTGACCCCTGACGCTGCGGATCGGTTTTCCGCTCTTGCGTCGGTCAATTTCCGCGATCTGAACGGTTCGTCCACCTTCTTCCGCGCGAACGTTCTGGGGCCGAGCGCCAGCCAGCCCAATAACACCAACAATCTCAATGAAAATTACGACCGCGACACCGTGTTCTACGATGCGGGCGGCGGCAACCCGGCGGAATACAACCAGTTCGGCGCGACGCTGAAGCTGGACTACGATTTTGACGCGGCCACGCTGACCTCGATTTCGAGCTATTGGGAAAGCGAAGGTTTCTCGCGCGGCGATGTCGATGGCGGATTTGGCGCGGTGTTCCTGCCTGTTTCGGGACCGGGCTTCATCCCGTTCCCATCAGACACACAGGATTCGATCGATCTTACCCAGTTCACGCAGGAAGTGCGGCTTGCCTCCAACGCCGAAGGCCCGTTCAGCTGGCAAGTGGGCGCATTCTATTTCGACAGCGATTTCGACGTGACAACGGTCGGTTTCACCTTCCCGCCGCCGGTGACGGTCAACCACACCAACGAAGCGTGGGCGGTGTTCGGTCAGCTGACCTACAAGTTGAACGATTTGCTCCGAGTGACAGGCGGCCTGCGCTATTCCGACGATCAGAAGGATTTTATCGTCGTGTCCGGCGCCGCGCCTCAGCCAGTTTCGGTGCAGGATGACAATATCGACTGGGATATCAGCCTGTTCGCCGATGTGTCGGACGATACCAGCGTGTATGGTCGCATCGCCAACGCGTTCCGCGCGCCGACCATTCAGGGGCGCGATGTTGCGTTTTTCAACCCGCCCAGCGTGGCGCAATCGGAAAACATCACCAGTTACGAAATCGGTTTCAAAAGCGAGCTGGCCGACCGGGCAATCCGCATCAACGGCGCCGTGTTCTATTACAACGTGCAAGACCCGCAGTTCACGGCCGTGGGCGGTGCGGGCAATCTGGTGCAGTTGGTCAACGCGAACGAGGGCGAGGCCTACGGGTTTGAGCTGGACACCGCATTCCAGGTGTCGAGCCAGCTGCAATTGACCCTCGGCGTTTCGTACAACAACACGCAGATCAACGACAATACACTGGAAGTGGGCACCTGCGCACAATGCACCGTGACCGATCCAACGCGCATTATCGCTGGTCCCTTTGGCCCGGTGACTTTCGCTGCGGTTGACGGCAACCCGTTCCCCAATGCGCCCGAATGGAGCGGTGATTTCACCGCCAGCTACACCGTGCCGGTGGGAGAGAGCGATGAGTTCTTCATCTTCACCGACTGGACGTATCTGGGGGAGACGAATTTCCTGCTTTATGAAAGCCTTGAGTTCAACGCCGACAATCGCTTCGAAGGCGGCCTTCGGGTCGGCTATCGCGGCAATGACGGCCAGTACGAGATCGCTGCTTTCGCCCGTAATATCACGGGCGAGGACAATGTTCAGGGCGTGGTCGACTTTAACAACAACACGGCCTTCGTAAACGAACCGCGGGTGATCGGCGTGTCGGTGGGCATTAACTACTGATCGCAGCCCGTCTGCGCCGGTGCCCCGGAGGTTCGCGCCTCAGGTTCGCTGGCGCCACGGCAAAGCTTGCAGTCGAACAGGGCTGGCAGGGGCTGACCTGCCAGCCCTATTTTATCGGCTATGATCGGCAGCGTTTTCGGCCACCACTGCCTTTGCCAGAGCCTTTTCGCTCGGCAGCACGATGAACGTGGCCGCTGCACCGGGGGCGAGATATTGCGCCACCGCCGCGCGCAGATCATTGACGCCGACCGCGCCCAGAATTTCCGGATAGTCGACAAAGCGGGCAATGCGTTCGGGTTGGCTCTGCGCGCGCTGCGCAAGGGAAGTCCATCCGCCCAGATCCTTGAGCGCGTTCTCGTACCCTTCCAGCAACGGCTTGCGCGCCCGCTCAATCAGGTCAGGAGTGATAGCGTCTGCGGCAAGATCGGCCAGCATCGTGGCAATCGCCTCGCGCGCGGCAGCGACCTGTTCGACATCGACCGACACATCGATCGTGATCGTGCCGTAATGGCGATAATCGTCGCTCAGGGCGACGCTGGCGCTGGGGGAGTATGCCTGCCCCAGTTGCTCGCGGATGCGATCGGTCAACTCCAGCCGCAACACGCGGCCGAGCATTTGCAGCCTCACTGATTCAGCATGATCGCTGTCATCGCGGGCAGGCCAGACCATGCGGAGCAGCGCCTGATCTGCCTCGCCATCGTGCAGGATCGTGCGGGTTGAACGGTCCTGAGTGAAGGCCCGAATGCGCGATGCCTCACGCGGCAGAAAGTCCGCCTCGCGCGGGGGCAACGCACCCAGAGTGGAAGCGACGGCGGCAATCGCGGCGTCCTCGTCCAGATCGCCGATCAGCGCCACTTCAATCGCGCCGCGGGCCAGCCGGTCTGCAATATTGGCCTTTAGCCCCGCAAAATCGAGCGCTTCGAACGCCGCTTGCGATTGCAGCGAGAAGCGCGGATCACCGTCTGACAATTCCGCACCCAGCACTGCATTCAGCGCGCGGCCCGGTGTCGAATTGAGCGCCTCGAAGAAATCCGCAATCCCCTTGCGAAACCGTTCGACCCCCTCTGGTCGATAGCCCGGATCGGTCAGCAAAGCGGCGAGCAATTGCATCTGCAATGTAAGGTCGCGCGGCGTGGTCCCGCCGCCCATGGTGAAACTGTCGGTCGCGTGCCAAAGCCGAAACTGACGCTGCGCCCGGCAAGGATCGTGGAAAGTTCATCCTGGCTGTGCTGGCCAAGCCCACCTGCGGGGATGGAACCGGCGAGATACACTGCCAATGGGTCATCGCGCGTCAGCATCAGATCGCCGCCATCCAGCGCAACGCGCACATTGATGCGGTCCTTGCGCACATCGGTCTGTTTGAGGTTCAGCCGCACTCCGTTGGCAAAGGTGATCTGGCGGATGCCAAAGGCGGGTTCCAGCACATCGGAAACGATGATACCCGGCGCGCCGAAATCGGTGTAGGCGAACTGCGTCGCGCCGGTATCGTCGGGTGCGGCTATTGGCAGCGCCATTCCCTCTTCAAAGGCCACCCGCAGCGCTTCTTCGCCGCCTTCGGGCGCGGTACGGCCCTGAAACCGGATCAGCGGATTTTCCAGCGCAACCAGATCGGCGCGCAGAGCATCCATCACCGATTCCGGAGAGACACCGGCGGCGTCCGCCTCGAACAGGGCTAGTGACTGCTCCGGCGTTATCGGCACGATATCGTTTGCCACAAGGCCAAGCGCCGCGCCGACAAACGCCCCATTGCTGCGCGTCTGCGCACCGGCCACCGCATTTTCGCGCGCGGTGCGGGCATTGGCCAGCTGTTCGTCGATTTCCGCCTGGGTAAAGCCATAGGTCAGCGCCTGATTCAGCTCGCGCACGGCCGCCAGCACGCCCTTGCGCCATTGCTGGTCCTCGCTGGCGATCGAGAGGGTGTAGGAACGCGCATCTTCAAAGATATCGCCCGCTCCAAATCCGGCGCCCTTGAACGGCGCATCGCTCTCGCGCGCCAGCCGCGTCATCCGGCGACCGATGATGTTGTAGCCGATCCCGCGCAGCAAGGCTTGCCGACGGTTTGCCAGCGTATCGGGGCGATCGGTCCACGGCCCGCTGACCATGATTGAGACCGATTCCGTCAGCGAGGGGTCGATATAGATATCGGTCAGTCCGCGCCGCGTCACGTCAATCGGGCCAGTTTCCGGATCGACCGGAGCCGCGCCGGCAGACCAGTCTGCAAATCTTGCGCGAATGGCGGTTTCCATCACGTCCACCGGATAATCGCCGATGATCACCAGCACGGTGTTGGCGGGGGTATATGTGCGTTCGTAAAGGCCGCGCAGATCAGCCGCCGTGCCGGTTTCAAGCACTTCGAGCGCGCCAATTGGCAGCCGTTCCACAAACCGCGCACCCGGCGCAATGAAGCGAAAACCGTCCTCCTGCGCGCGCTGGGCAAAGTTTGCCCGGTCGCGCCGTTCGGCCAGCACCACGCCGCGTTCGCGGTCCACCGCATCGGGCGCAATGGTCAGCTCGCTCGCGGTCTCGCGCATCAGCATCAGCGCGGTGTCCAGCAGCGCAGTATCATTGCGCGGCAGGTTGAGCATATACGTGATCGCATCGAATCCGGTGGAGGCGTTGGTGTCCGCGCCAAATGCCAGCCCCTCACGTTCCAGCAGCTTGATCATCTCGCCTTCGGGAATACCCTTCGACCCGTTGAAAGCCATGTGTTCGAGGAAGTGCGAAAGGCCGCGCTCGGCCTCGTTCTCGTCCAGCGAGCCCGAATCGATGCGCATCCGCACCTGCGCCGTGCCTTGGGGCGTTGCATTTTGCCGCAGGATATACCGCATCCCATTGTCCAGCCGCCCGAACGTGAAGCCCGGATCGACCGGCACGTCGCTGGTTTCGAAGAACCACACCGGTTCGGATGCGGATTGCGCCTGCGTATCCTGTGCGGCGAGGGGTGAGGAAAGGGTGAGAGTTGCCGCCAGAGCCATTGTCGACACCAGCGACCAACGAAGTCGGCGCAAGTTCAGCATGGCCACATCGTGCCGAAATTTGCGGCGGTAGGCAACGCAAATGCTCGTCGGAAATTGCCCGATGGGATCGCCGCTGCGAGCGCGCAATCGCCCTATTTCTTTACAGGCGGCGTCCCGCGCAAGCGTGAACGGTGGCTGGAAAGATCGAACACCTCGCCCGGCTGGTTGTCCTCACCCTGCAACAGGCCCAGCCTCCGTGCGACTTCGCGATAGGCCTCTTCCTCGCCGCCCATGTCGCGGCGGAACCGGTCCTTGTCGAGCTTTTCGCCGGTTTCCATGTCCCACAGACGGCAGCCATCGGGGCTGATTTCATCGGCGAGAATGACGCGGGTGTAGTCGCCATCGTACAGCCGCCCGAACTCCAGCTTGAAATCGACCAGCCGGATGTTGATCGCGGCAAACATGCCGCACAGGAAATCGTTGATGCGGATCGCCATGGACGAAATGTCGTGCATCTCTTCGTGGCTGGCCCAGTTGAAGCAGGCGATGTGCTCTTCCGCGACCAGCGGATCGCCCAGCGCATCATCCTTGTAATAATATTCGATCAGCGTGTGCGGCAGCGGTTCGCCTTCCTCGATGCCGAGGCGTTTCGACAGCGAACCAGCCGCAACATTGCGCAGCACCACTTCGAGCGGGATGATCTCCACCTGCCGGATAAGCTGTTCGCGCATGTTCAGGCGGCGGATGAAGTGGGTGGGGATGCCGATATGCGAAAGGCGGGTGAACACGTGTTCGCTGATGCGATTGTTGATCACGCCCTTGCCGTTGATCGTGCCGCGCTTTTCCGCGTTGTTGGCGGTCGCGTCATCCTTGAAATATTGAATAAGTGTGCCGGGTTCCGGCCCTTCATAAAGGATCTTGGCCTTGCCTTCGTAGATCTGACGGCGACGCGACATGGCATTGATCCCCTTGGGCATTACCCTGCTGCATGCGAATGGTGCCCGGGGGCGGATTTGAACCACCGACACGCGGATTTTCAATCCGCTGCTCTACCCCTGAGCTACCCGGGCATTCGCTGCGGCGACGGCGCATTGCAAATGGCACCGGCGAGCAAATGAGAGCGCGCCTATGGCGAAGCCATGCGCGATTGGCAAGCACAAATCAGTCCTTTTGATCCCAATCCTCGCGCGCGATGTCATCTGGCGAGGCCGGGCGACCGGGCACGGCATAGCCATCCCCGAACCAGCGCGCCAGATCACGGTCCTTGCACCGCGACGAACAAAACGGCGTGTATTGCTCGGCTCGCGGTTTACGGCAGATCGGGCAGGGTTTGGATGGCTTCGATGTCATGAGACAAGAATTTGAGCATTAGGTGCCTCAAGTGCAAGGGCCGGGTCGGTTTCGATCCGGACATCGCGCCCCGTCCGGCGTTGCAATTCCTCCAGCCATTCCTGTTTGAGCTTCGATTTGAGGGCGGGATGCAAGGTCAGCAGAACCACCCGCCCGGTCCCCTGCGCCCGCTCCGCCACCCGCAACGCATGGCGCGCGCACATTCCGGTGCGCGACGTGGCAAAGCGGTGCAGCAAGGACGGTCCCTCCAGCCGGGCGACCAGTTGCACAAAGCCGAAACCGTTCATCGCGGTGCGTTCATGCTGCCAGCCTGACAGGGCGGCAGTCAACGCATCGTCGACGCCGCGCCGATCCTCCTTTGCCTGCAAGGTGGGGAAATCGATCCCGATCGAGCCTCCCAGATCGAACCAGCGCAGCGCGCGCGCGATCGCCGGAATGGCGGCAAGGGCAAGTGCGCGCGGCGGCAGAGTGCCATCGACATCAATCACCGTCATCGCCGGCGTGGTGCTGCACAGGATTTCGCCACCAGCAAACGCGAGACTGCCCGAAGAGGCGGCGTGCCATACGTCTTCCCACAGACCTGCCTCGAAGGCCGGCACCGATTTTCCGGCGATCTGCGGCGCAAGATGGGACGGGTCATCGACGGGCAGCGTGTCGCCCAGAAAACGGCCCTGCGCGCGTTTGAACCGCCCCCGCTCGGCGATAGCTGCTCGCGATATGCGCAGGGCAAAGGACGCGCCCTCGGTCAGGTGGGCGGGCAGATGGTCGACCAATATCTGAGTTCCGTTCTTTAGAACCGCGACCCCGCGCCGCGCGCCCGCCGCTTTCGATGCGAGCCGCGCCATGGCAACGTGCCCCGCCAGCAGTTCGCCCGGCCATTCCAGCCGGGCTGCGATCACTTCGCCGCGGTCTATCAGCAGGCTGCGCCGTTCGCCGATCCCGTTTTCGATCAACCAGTCAGGCAATCGTGAAACCCGCCGATTTCAATAATGCGCGCGTTTCATACAGCGGCAGGCCCATAATGCTGGAATGGCTGCCCCTGATCCACTGGATCAGCCCCTCCGCAGCGCCCTGAATGGCGTATCCGCCTGCCTTGCCCCGCCATTCATCGCCCGTCAGATAGGCCGCGATTTCCTGATCCGACAAGGATTTGAACCGCACGATATTCTCGCTGAGCCGTGCTCGCATGGTGCCATCGGGCGCGCGCAGGATTACGCTGGAAAGCACGGTGTGCCGCCGCCCAGACAGCAATTTCAGGCAAGCGTGCGCTTCCTCCGGCGTCTCGGTCTTGGGCAGAATGCGCCGACCGGCCGCCACCACGGTATCACCCGCCAACACGAAACCGGGGGCGGATACAGCCGCGGCTTTCTCCTCTCCCATACGCAGCGCATAATCGCGTGGGCGCTCCGCCTTCAGCGGGGTTTCATCGATATCGGCGGGCTGGATCGCTTGCGGAACCACGCCCAGCCGTGACAGCAGATCGCGCCGCCGGGGCGAAGCCGAGGCGAGGGTGAGGTGAGGCGTGCTGGAGGGGGCGCTCATGCGCGCACCAAATTACTGCCAGATCACTGGGGACCGGGGCCGCCGCGTCCGGGCATGAAGCGATAGGTGATGCGCGCCTTGGTCAGATCATACGGCGTCAGTTCGCACAGCACTTCATCACCCACCAGCACGCGGATGCGGTTCTTGCGCATCTTGCCCGCTGTGTGGCCGAGCACTTCATGACCGTTTTCAAGCTCGACCCGGAACATCGCATTGGGCAGCAGCTCAACCACGCGCCCGCGCATTTCGAGGAGTTCTTCCTTGGCCATGTATTTCCTTATCAAAGTGCGACAGGGCAAAGCGCCCGTCGGTCTGGCCGCGCGCTGTAACGACCAACGTGTGAAAAAGCCAGAGAACAAAATCATCCCTGCGTGCGTTGGGCACGTAAGGTAAGGCACACCCACGCCCGTTTTTCCTCAAATCCGGTGCAAACCGATACGCTCCAGTAACTTGCCCAGACTGCTGGAATGCGCAAAAGGCCCCATGATGCTCCCTTTGAAACCGATTTTCCCGCTGCGGCTGGCCCTGATGACCGGTGTGTGCCTGACCACCATGGGCACGCTGGCCATCCCAGCACTGGCGTATGCTGGCGAAGTTGGCGCGGAAAGCGGAGCGCAGGATAGCGGACAAAGTGCAAATCAGGGTGGGGCACAGACAGATCCGCAGGACACCGATTTCGGCACCGACACAGGCGGCGGACCGGGCACCAGCCTCGATCCCGTCGACGGTGGGCAGATCGTGGTTCAGGGCGCACGGCTGCGCGGGCAACTGAATGTCGGGCAGGCGCCGCTGCTGGAACTGGGCGAGGCGGAAATCGCCGCAGAAGGCGTTGCATCCATCGCCGATCTCGTCACCCAGATCAGCAACCAGACCGGCTCTGCACGCGGACGCGGCGGCGGGCGACCGATCATTCTGGTCAACGGCATCCGCGTCGGATCATTCCGCGAGCTGTTCCAGTACCCGCCCGAAGCGCTCGCAAAGGTGGAGGTGTTCCCCGAAGAAGTCGCCGTGCGGTTTGGTTTTGCGCCCGATCAGCGGGTCATCAACCTGATCCTCAAGGACGACTATTCCAGCCGCGAGATCGAACTGGAATTCGAAGGTCCATCGCGCGGCGGCTATTTCGTCAACGAACAGGAATTCGGCTATCTCAAGATTGCGGATGGTGCGCGCATCAACCTTAATCTGACCGCGCAGGACACGTCGCTGCTGACTGAGGATGAGCGCAACATCATCCAGACGCCCGGCTCGGTTTCGCAGATCCCCGGCGATCCCGATCCCGCAGGGTTTCGCAGCCTGATTGCCGACAGCCGCAACCTTGAGGCGAACCTCAGCTGGGCCAAGGCCTTGATCGACAGCGGCATTTCATTGTCCGCCAATGCCAATTACCAGCGCAATGATACGCGCAGCCTTGATGGCCTGAATACAGTGTTCCTGACCGCCGACCCGACCGATCCGGACGCCGGCGTGTTTCGCACATTCGGCGGTGACGATCCGCTGGAACGGCGCACCGCCAGCGATACAGGAGCGATTGCCGGATCGCTCACCGCGCCGGTGGGCGCGTTCCGCCTGACCAGCACGTTCGATGCCAGCCTTTCCGAAACGACGACACAGATTGACCGGCAGTTCGATACGCAAGCGCTGGAAAATGCGGCGCTGGCGGGCACTCTGGCGCTGGACGGCGACCTGCCGACCGGGGCGGAGGCCGGATTTGAAACGGCGTTCTCGCGCAATCTGAGCGGAGTGAACCAGAACACGCTGAACGGTCCGATCACCGATCTTCCGGGCGGCGAATTGCTGGCGACATTCGATCTGGGATACAGCTGGGACCGGATCGAAAGCGCCGATACCCGCACGCTGCAACAGGTGCAGTTGACGCGCGGCAACATCAACACCGGGGCCAATCTGGTCATTCCGATCACCAGCCGCCGCACCGGGTTTGCCGATGCGCTGGGCAGTTTCACGCTGAATACGCAGGTCGGGCTGGAGCGGCTTTCGGATTTCGGGACGCTGGGCGATTACAACGTCTCGCTGAACTGGGCGCCGACCGACAGCCTCGATCTTTCCGCGACCTATATATATCGCGAGGTCGCGCCGAGCCTGTCCGCGCTTGGCAATCCGCAAGTTACCAATTTCAACGTCCCCGTGTTCGACTTCGTCAACGGCGAAACGGTGCTGGCTGACGTGACGAGCGGTGGCAATCCCGATCTGCCTGCCGAAACACAGCGCGACTGGAAATTCGCCGCCAACTGGGAACTGCCTTTTGCCGATGGCGTACGCCTGACGGTCGAATATATCCGCAACCGCTCGGACGATGTGACGAGCGGGTTCCCGCAGATCACGCCCGAGATCGAGGCGGCGTTCGGCGATCGCATCACCCGCGACGCAGCGGGCACGCTGATCGCGCTGGACCGGCGAGCGGTGAACTTTGCGCAGACCCGCAGCGAACGTCTGCAATTCCAGCTGTCTGCGCGTGGGAGCATCGGCGCAGGCTCCAGAGAAGAAGGACGCGGAGAAGGACGCGGCGGGCCTCCGGGGGCTGGCGGACCTCCGCAGGGCGCAGGTGGACCCCCAGACGGTGCCACCGGGGAAACGGGCCGTCGTGCGGGCTTCATGGCGTTCCGGACGCGCATTTGCGCCGATGACGGGTTGGCGGTGATGCGACAAGTGATCGATACCGCGCGCGCTGGCGGCGATGTCTCGGCCATCGTGCCCGGCCTGACGAGCGAGAGCGTGCAACGCATCCTGTCGCGCTTTGGCGGGGCAGAAAGCGCGGAATTGACCGACGACCAACTCGCGCAGTTCCGTGAGCGGATCTGCAGCGTCGATCCTGCGATGTTTGGCGGGCGTCCTGACGGGGCTGGCGGCGGCGATGGGGGCGGCGAAGGACCGGGCGGCTCAGGACCGCGCGGCGAGCAGTTCGCGGCCCTGCGCACGATGGTTTGCGGCGAGGATGGCCTCGCGCAAATGCGCAAGCTGGTCGACGCGATCGAGCGCGGAGATGACCTTTCGCAAATGCTGCCGGGCGTCGATCCGCAATTTCTGAAGCTGATACTGGACCGCCAGCGCGGACCCGACGGGACCATCCCAGACGCGGCGCTGGAACAGTTCCGCACCCGTATCTGCTCTGCCGATGGCCCTCCGGGTTCCGGGCAAGCTGGCGGCGCATCAGGCAGCGGCGGCCCGCCTGCGGGCGGTGTGGCGTTCAATCCCTTCGGCGGTGGTGGCGGAGATCGCGGCTGGCGATATTTCGTCAACCTCACGCATACCGTCGAGCTGGCGAACGAGATCCTGATCGCGCGCGGCGTGCCGCAGCTCGATCAGCTGGACGGGCAGGCTACCGGTGCGTTCGGCTTGCCGCGCAACACATCGCGGCTGGAAGCGGGTATCTTTGGCAAGGGATTGGGGATGCGCCTGTCGGGCCGCTACACCGGCTCCACCCGGCTCGATGGGTCGGGCCTGCCGGGCAGCAGCGATCTGTTCTTCGACGATCTGGCGACGTTCGACATCCGGGTCTTCAGCAATATCGACGAGCTGACCGGCAGCACCAGCCCCGCGTTGAAGAACGTGCGGATATCGCTGCGGATGGACAATATCTTCGATGCGCAGCGCGCGGTTCGCGATGAAAACGGTGCGACCCCGATTAATTACCAACCGTTCGTGATCGATCCGGTCGGTCGGTTTGTCGGAGTGGACATTCGTAAGCTGTTTTAGGCGCAAGCTATCCTGATTGCGTACGGCGTGCACCGTACGCAATCAGATGCCTTAGAACTTCAGCTTAGGGAACAGCAATTTGTGGCGGGGTTGCGCCTCGAACGGGGCCCATTGGCCCTCTGCCTGCGCCAGCCGGTCGGCCATTGCAATCATCACACTGGGGTTCACGCCGAGGCCGCAATGGCTGGCATAGACCACGATGTTCTCGCTGGGATGGCCGTTGGTCTTGCGCGGGTCCTGCACGCTGCCGCGCCAATGGACGATGCCATCGGTCTTGGTCAGCACCGAAGTCGTTGGCACTGGCGGCGCAATGTCCAGCCCGTGGAACTGCCCGCCGCGAATTTTCTCCGGCTCATCGCCATTGAAAAACTTGAAGAGGCGCGCAGCACTGGTGTGGTTGCGATCGTCCGAGATCGGGCTGCCAAGCGTCATCACCAGCCGCACCTTTTCCGGTTGCAGCTTGGCCAGCTCGCGCGCCAGCACCCCGCCAAGGCTCCAGCCGATCAGCGAAACCTTGCGTCCGCTATCCTGGCACAACCGGTCCAGCTGTTCTTCCAGCCGGGCGATCAGCTCTTCGTTCACGCGCACATTGCGTCCCGAATCCCAGCCATGGGCGTCGTAGCCCAGCTCGGTCAGCAGGTTGCGCATCGGCACGGTTGAACTGTTGGTCGCCATGAAACCGGGCAGCGTCATCACCGTATGCCCATCGCCCTTTGGCAAAGCCGACAGCAGCGGGCGAGTGAGGTAGAACGAGGCGAATTCGATCAGCGCGCGGCCTTCCGACAACGTCCAGATCCGATTGGGCGGGGTCGCATCGGACACGGGAACACGGCGACTGCCAGCCCGGTCGTTGACGACGATACTGCCCGAAGGCGGTGCCATAGTGGCCATTACTTGCTCTCCTTGACGATCCGCGCTGCTGATGCCCTTGCAGGCTTGCGCTTGGCTGCGGATGGTTTGGGTTTCGATTTGGGGGCAGTTGTCTTCGCCGCACTTTTAGCCGCTGCCGTGAGCGATGCCTTATCAGATGGTGTCTTTACGGCGGGTTTTTTCGCCGGTGGTTTTTGGGCCACAGTTTTCTTGACCGAAGCTTTAGGCGCGGCTGCCTTGCTGGAAGCTGACCTGCCGGGAGTTTTGGTGGCAGCAGCCTTCCCCTCGACCGCCTTTGCCGCCGCCAGCATCTCGTCGAAACTTTCCTGCAAACATTCGGAATAAAACTCCGGGTCCGGCATCACGTCGCGGCAGGCGGTGAAACTGATGATCGCTTCATCGACATAGGATTGAACCACATGCGCCAGCCCCAGCCCGTCGGTCAGGCAGATCAGCGATAGCGCCATGCTCTCCATTCGCGCGCCCGCGGAATAGATATGTACGGGCGGCCCGGGCACGTTGGTCACCACCGTGTTGAACGGCATCGCCACGCGGTGTGCCACGCTGACGCGGCTGAAAAGTTGCGCGCCCAGGGCCATGTAAAGCAGCGGATTGACCTTGCTCACCTCTGTCATGGTTCGCGCGCCCATGGCGTTGGTCATCGCCTTGGAATTCTTCGTCCGGGCAAAGACATATTCCAGCCGTTCAGCCGGGTCCGCAATATGTGTGCCGAGCGGGGCGATCATGGCCGAAACCTGATTGCCCATATCGCTTTTTTCGTTGTCAGAGCGCACGGAGATCGGCGCCATCGCGGTCATCGTACCCTTGGGCAGATCATCCTTGGCGGTGAGGTATTTGTTGAGCGCCCCGCCGATTATGGCCAGCGCGACGTCGTTGATCTTGGCCTCGGGCAACAATGCGCGAATGCCCTTCACATCGGCCAGCGGGAAAGATCGCCCTTCGACCACGCGATGCGCGGAGATGGTGCGGTTGAACCGCGTGCGCGGCGGGACATAATCGCTCGTCAGTTTGAATTCGCGCGTCACCAACCCCTTGATCGCGCTGGCGATACCCGGAACCGCCTGTGCGGCGACACGCGCCTGTTTCATGGGGTTTATCAGCGCGTTGAGATAGGATTTGCCGAGCAGTTCGACCGGGCCGGGGATCTTCTCCGGCTTCCATTCATCGGGCGTATTGGGCGGCGGAGTGTTGGGGGCGATCGTGTGCAGCGCCTCCATCAGGTCAATCCCGCTCATCCCGTCGATGGCGGAATGGTGAACCTTGGTCACGAAGGCAAAACAACCGGGTGGGAAGCCCGGCACATTGTCCAGCCCTTCGATCACGGTGAATTCCCACGGGGGGCGAGTGAGGTCCATCGGGCGAGCGTGGATGCGCGCGGTCTGGATGCACAATTGCCGCCAGTCGCCCGGTTTGGGCAGGGCCACATGGCGCACGTGATATTCAAGATCGAAATCGGGGTCTTCGATCCAGTACGGATAGTCCAGATCGAATGGCACACGAACCAGACGCTGCCGCATAGTCTTGGACAATTGCATCCGCGACTGGAAGAATTGCAGGATATCCTTGAAGCGGACAAAGCCGCCGGGCGCGGTTGCAGGATTGTAGATCAGCAGATTGCCGATATGCATCGGCGAATTCGGCGATTCCATCGCAACAAACGATGAGTCCATTCCTTGCAACTGACGCAAAGGCATCCTCCTCTGATCACCGGCAAAGCCACCGGCGCGGCCCTTGTTCGTCGAGCTCTCTACCTAGGGGTAGGGACGTTTCAGTTGCGAGACAACCTTACGCAAGCGTAAGTTTTGTTACCGAGTCATCGCGAATGCGTAATTTTATTGCCGCCCCGGCAAGCACCTGCTCACGCATGACCGATCAGGCCTGCAAAGCCTCGCCCGCGGCCACGCCGCTAGCCCAGGCCCACTGGAAATTATAGCCGCCCAGCCATCCGGTCACATCGACCGCCTCGCCAATGGCATAGAGGCCGGGGACGCGGCTGGCCTCCATCGTGCGGCTGGAGAGTTCTGCGGTGGCGATCCCGCCGATCGTGACCTCGGCCTTGGCAAATCCTTCGGTGCCGTTCGGGGTAAAGCGCCAGTCCGACAGCCGCTGCGCCGCGGCGCGCAAGTCCTTGTCAGGCAGATTGCCCAGTTCGCGGTCCAAACCCAAACGTTCGGAGAGGGCATCGGCCAGCCGGGCGGGCAGATGGTCGCGCAGCACGGCCTTCACCGTGGCGCGCGGTCGGTCGCGCTTGGCGGCGATCAGCCAGTCGCTCTCCGCTTCGGGGAGAAACGCAATGGCGACGTCCTCCCCGTTGCGCCAGTAGGAGGAGACTTGCAGGATTGCCGGACCGGACAGGCCCCGGTGCGTGAACAGCGCGGCCTCATCAAACGTCGTCTTGCCCGCTGTGGCGCGCACCGGGGCTGAGACGCCGGAAAGCTCTCGAAACAGCACATCGTCCCCGCCCAGCGTCAGCGGGACGAGGGCAGGGCGCGGCTCCACCACCTTGAGGCCGAACTGGCGGGCAAGGTCATAGGCAAACCCGCTCGCGCCCATCTTTGGAATAGACGGTCCACCGGTCGCGATGACGAGGGCGGGGGCGGTGTAGCTCTCCCCTGCGGTCTGGACAGCAAAGTCGCCGCCATGCTTGACCGCTGTTGTCACGTTCGCATCGCAGACCACATCGACCCGGTCCGCCGGGCATTCATCCAGCAACATCTGCACGATCTGTTTCGCCGATCCGTCGCAGAACAATTGCCCCAGCGTCTTTTCATGCCAGGTGATGCCGTGCTTTTCGACCAGCGCCAGAAAATCGGCCGGCGTGTAACGCGCCAGCGCCGACTTGGCGAAATGCGGGTTGGCAGAGATGAAGTTGGCAGGCCCAGCGCCCAGATTGGTGAAATTGCATCGCCCACCGCCCGAAATCAGGATCTTCTTGCCCGGCTTATCGGCCTTTTCCAGCACAACCACACGCTTTCCCATCCGTCCGGCGGTGGCGGCGCACATCAGGCCGGCGGCCCCTGCGCCAAGGATAATCACATCGTATCGCTGCATCGTGTTGGCGATAGGCGCGATGCTGCGTGCTGCCAAGGAAACGTGGTGTGGCGGAACGGTGCGCAGGGGACGATTGCGCCCGTTCCGCCACATTCGGCAATCACTCGGACAAGTCTTACGGGGACGATGAGACTGCCCGAATGATGCCTTTAAACCGGTGGCAAAGCGGGCTGCGCCGCCGTCACCAGCTTTCCAAGCGTGTTCCATTCTTCACGCGGAACCCAATTGCGGTTCGCCCCGAGCCATGAATGGTCGTCCAGCTCCAGCAGACCGATCAGAACTTCGGCAACGATGGTCGCACCCACCGGGCCAAGCGCTTCACCTTCGTTGGTGGAACCGTTCGTCTCCGCCCGGCCGATCACCTCGGCTTCTGCCAGCAGATACAGCCACAGGGGTATGCCATCGCGGCCAAGATCGCCGTTGAGGTCCTCGATCCGGTCCAGCACCTTGTCGATCTGTTCTTCCGGGCAACCGATCGCGGCGGCGACCTTTTCCCCGCCGGGCAGCAAGAATGCGTTGCCGCGCAGCAGATTGCGGGTGGCGAGGGATTTTTCCTGCGCCGGGGCATTCGGGTTGATAAACGGCAGGTCGAGCAGATCGCCCGCCAGTTTCAGATCCAGCTTCTGCGCCCGTTCGACATTGCGTCCTTCGGGAGTGTCGAGCAGTTCGTGCCAGTCCACCACCGCATCGGGTATGCCGACCGCATCGAAACCGTGTCCCAGTTCCGATCCGAACAGTTCGAACCGCGTGCCGCCGCTGCGCACCTGTAGCTTCATCGGGATCATGGAATGGCCGAACCGATAGGCAGCGACCGAAAATTCAACCGGGATAAAGGGCACGTTCCCGCAATAGACCTGACGTCCGCAGCCCAGTATCCGTTCCACCACCGGCCGACCGCAGATCGCCACCAGAAAATCGTGAACCAGCGAATATTGGTAATGCCAGGTCGTCTCGCGCCGGGCGGCTTCGTACAGATTGTGCCCGGCAAGTCCGGTTTCCGCGTGCAGCGTTTCTGCCACCAGATTGTGGAAGCGGATTATCGCCAACTGTATCTGGCTGATAATACGGTTTTCATCGTTGCGCGGATCGCCGATGATCGCGCGGTTGTTGGGCGAACGCAGCAGATCATGCTCGTTGAGGCCCGGTTGACCGGGATTATCCGCCCCGGTCAGCAGTTTGACCCCCGCGAACGGTCCCGGCTGCCCACCGACTGAACTCTGATCGAACAGGTAAGGCTGCGCCTCTGGCCCCAGCCCGTAAATGCAATCCAGATCAAGCGTCGGGGTGCGAACATTGGCTATTTCGCCGGGATTGTCGATGACGCTGTCAAACGTAGTCGAGGCGTCCAGCGTGACATCGTGGTCAACAAACTGTCCGAAGAAGATCATGCCGACGGGCACGGTATCGGTGCGATCATCGGAGGAACCGCCGTCCATCTTGCCGCCTATCCGGCCAATCTCGATCAGAATGTCGGGGCGGGTGTAGGCCGGGTGCAAGTCCGGGAAAAGTCTGCCAAAACGATCTTCGCGAAATCCACCGACGTCTTCTTCGCCGTAATGCTTTACACTGCAAAAGGGGTTCAGACCCTCAAGCGTTTTCATACCGTGATGATCTGAAACGGACATAGTTCACCTCCCTGTTAGTTAACGGTTAGGCGACCAGTTGTTTATTATTGATTCGCCGCAACCTAACACGGCCCGCGAATAGTTGAACAGGATTCTGAGATAGTCGTTTAGATTGGCGCGATATTACAACTTTTCTCCATTTAACAGTTGAGCCAATCGCGGCGCTTCCATCCGCTGCCCCGGCGACCTATCTGTGCATCATGTCGCGAACCGAAGCTGGAACACCATCCAACCCCGGAGGCTCCGAGCGTTTCAACGAAGAACGCGCGGCCTATACGCTCGCCTCCGCCACGCCCAATCTGGAGGCGGGATTGGAGGCGATCCGCGACACCGTGCAGACATTGAAGCCGGTGCCGGGCGTGTACCGGATGCTGGATGCGCGCGGAGAGGTTCTGTATGTCGGCAAGGCGCGCAGCCTCAAGGCGCGGGTGGCGAACTACACGCAGATCAATGGTTTGACCCAGAGGCTGCAACGCATGGTCAGCCAGTGCCGCGCGATGGAGATCATCACCACCAATTCCGAGGCCGAGGCGCTGCTGCTGGAAGCGCAGCTGATCAAGCGGTTTCGCCCGCCCTTCAACGTGTTGTTGCGCGATGACAAGAGCTTTCCCTTCATCCTGCTGCGCGCCGACCACGGTTTCCCGCGCATCCACAAACATCGCGGCGCGCGCCGGGCAAAGGGCAATTATTACGGCCCGTTCGCCAGCGCGGGCAGCGTCAACACCACGCTGAATGCGCTGCAAAAGCTGTTCCTGCTGCGGTCTTGCACCGACAGTTTCTTCAACAATCGCGACCGGCCCTGCCTGCTGTACCAGATCAAGCGGTGTTCAGCGCCGTGCGTTGGCCGGATTGACGAAGCGGGCTATGATGCGTTGGTGCGGCAGGCGAAGGATTTTCTGGCAGGCAAATCGGGGCAGGTGCAGGCCGACCTTGAAAAGCAGATGGCCGCAGCGGCGCAAAACCTGGACTTTGAAACCGCCGCGATCCTGCGTGACCGGCTGCGCGCGGCGACCTTTATTCAAGGGTCGCAGGCGATCAATGCCAGCGGCATGGGCGATGCCGATGTCTTTGCCCTTGCCCACAAAGGCGGCGATATGGGCGTGCAGGCGTTCTTCATTCGCGGGGGTCAGAACTGGGGGCACCGCGCGTTCTTTCCCAGCCACACCCGCGAGGTGGACGAAGATCAGGTGCTCGCCGATGTGATGCTGCAATTCTATGAAGAGGTGCCGCCGCCGCCAACCATTCTGGTCGACCGCGACCTGCCAGAACGCGAACTGATCGAGGATGCGCTGGGTGAGCTGGCGGGCAGCAAGGTCGCGATTTCCATTCCACAGCGCGGCGACCGGCGCAAATTGCTGGCGCAGGCGAGCCGCAATGCGGTGGAGTCGCTCGAACGGCGGCTGGCGGAAAAGGGCACCAAGGCGAAAGTCCACCGCGAGCTGGCGGAATTTCTTGAACTGGAGGAGCCACCGCAGCGGATCGAAGTGTACGATAACAGCCACATTCAGGGCGCGAAGGCGGTCGGCGCGATGGTGGTCGCCAGCCCGGAAGGCTTTGAAAAGTCGCAATATCGCAAGTTCAACATTCGCGAGGCGCAGACCAACGACGATTTTGGCATGATGCGCGAAGTCATGGCGCGCCGGTTCCGCAACTGGTCGGAAGGGGAAGAACCCCCGCGGGCCGTTGAGGGCAAACGCGAGGGCCACCAGACCATCCTGCCCGACCTGCTCCTGATCGACGGGGGCAAGGGTCAGGTTTCCAGCGTCATGCGCGTGCTGGAGGAATACGGGCTGGCGGATCAATTCGCCATCGTCGGCATTTCGAAAGGGCCGCATCACGGGCGCGAGGGGCGCGAGGTGTTCCACTTCCCCGACGGGCGCGAAAAGACGCTGCCGACCAATTCGCCCGTCCTGTTCTACGCCCAGCGCCTGCGCGATGAGGTTCACCGTTACGTGATCGGCGCACACCGGGCCAAACGGTCAAAGGGGATCACGGCATCGCCGCTCGATGAGATTCCCGGTATCGGCCCGGCCCGCAAACGCGCGCTGCTGCTGCATTTCGGCACCGCCAGCAAAGTCCGCGCCGCCGCGCTGGAAGACCTGCAACGCGCACCGGGAGTGAGCGAAAAGGTCGCGCGGCAGGTGTATGATTTTTATCATGCTGGCGGGTGAGGGTGGCTGTGGCGGGTTTGGATACATTGGTGCCATCATACCATCCGTCGCCCCGTGCTTGACACGGGGCTTGGCTATTCTTGCGCGGTGTCTTGAGTGAACCACTCTGCCCAGAGGTCATCCCAATCGGGATTATCCGCCTCGATCAACGCGAACTTCCATTCGCGCTTCCATTTTTTGACGAGCTTTTCACGGGAAATCGCGCGCTCGATCTCTTCGTGACGTTCGGAATAAACCAGCCGGGTTTTCGCGAAGTTGGCAACATGCGTGGAACCGATGCATTCCCGGTGCTTATATACTCGCCCGAAGAGGTCAGATGTCACGCCCACATACATTCCGCCGCGATAGCGGTTCGCCATGATGTAAACCCAACCGCCCTTGCCCATCAGGTGGATATCGCGGAACTAAGGCAAAAGAGCAAAGCCAAACCCCGTGTCAAGCACGGGGCGACGATGGAGAGGACGGCGACTGACCACCGACCTTCGGTCATTACGACGCTTGCCATGATCCAGTGCGGGTGGCCACCGTTCTTGGCCGCTTTGTAACTCTCCTCGCGCCCGGGTGACGAAAAAAGAACAAAATAAGCCATCCTCGACCTGTCCTGCGCCAGCACCTCCGATGTTTGCTCGTCGCCAAGCCCGCCAGAGGTGATCTGCCGCGTTCAGACAGCGCTGAAGAGGTCGCACCCCTGCAACAAAAAACCCCGCCCCGCGCAAATCGCGGGACGGGGTTCTTCAATTGCTCGGCGCGAACGCCGTCTAACTTGGCGTCTTACTTGGGATACACCCACGTCTCGCCGCGGGCGAGGTTTTCGCTGGCGAAGGACCAGTTCAGCTTGTCACCGACAACCGCGTCGAGATAGGCCGGACGCTTGTTCTGGTGATCGAGGTAATAGGCGTGTTCCCACACGTCCACGGTCAGCAGCGGGTTGAAATCGCTGTCGGCCAGCGTGTCGCCGTCGTGCGTTTCCTCGATGCTCAGCTTGCCGCCCTTTTCCGCGAGCCATACCCAGCCGCTGGCAAAGTGGCCCGCGCCGCGCGATTTCAGTTCTTCCTTCAGCTTGTCGACCGAACCGAAGGCGTCCTTGATCATCGAGACCAGTTCGTCGGAAGGCGAGGTTTCTTCTGCGGCCATGGAATGCCAGTAGAAACCGTGGTTCCAGCTTTGCGCGGAATTGTTGAACAGGCCCTGATCGCTGCCTCGCGCGGCGGCGATCACATCTTCCAGTGCCTTGTCGGCGTGGGCCGTGCCCTCGATCGCGCTGTTCGTCTTGTCGATATAGGCCTGATGGTGCTTGCCATGGTGATAGGACAGGGTCTCTGCGGAGACTGCGGGATCAAGCGCACTGTCGGAATACGGAAGGTCGATAAGCTTGAAAGCCATGATAAAGTCCTCTGTCAGTTTGCGTGGTTCGGATGCGTTCCTATGGAAGCAATGATTGGGCGTAGCAATGGTTGCCGTGGGGCGCAGGAAAAACCTGCCCGCACCGCCGCAGCGCGCGATTGTTTATGTTACAACTTTTCACATGCCGGGGTATTGCTGCCAAGCGATCAAGCACTTAACGGTCGCGAAGTATGTTGGGTTATACGATCTTCAGGGTTTCGGGCAACAGTATGCGTCCCGTGCTTCCGCACAAGAGCGCCGGATTGTTCCGGGCGGCACGCAGCTTCAAGCGCAGCGATGTCGTGCTGGTCATGCATCCCGATCACGGGCTGCTGGTGCGCAAGGTGGCAGGAGTGAGCAAGGAAGGGCGCGTGGGTCTGCGCAGTCTTGCCAGGTGTCCCCGCAGCCCGAGCGGATTGGCGAATGTCGAGCCTCAGCACGTGGTCGGCAAGCTGACGCTGCGGATGCGCTGGGCGCGGTTCCTGCCGCGACTGGC
This sequence comes from uncultured Alphaproteobacteria bacterium, assembly GCA_963838365.1. Lineage (GTDB taxonomy): Bacteria > Pseudomonadota > Alphaproteobacteria > Sphingomonadales > Sphingomonadaceae > Erythrobacter. Next base: position 97,110 of record CAWIQR010000011.1, on the reverse strand, counting down.
GAGCGATTAGGTCGCAGCGCCGCTGTAGGCAGCGCGCCTTGTTTCACCAACTCACGCCGCAGCCTGCACCATGCGCTCGCGCCGGAATGCTGCATCCTTCCTGATTTGCGCATGTTCGACCCAGGTGGAATGCACCCCGCTGGAAATCTTGTGCGGCAGGCGCGCGCGAGCAATCGGGCCCTTGGCGATATCGCTCGCATCGAGGATCGCCAGTTCTGAGGTGCCGTTGTTCTCGTCGATCAGGAAGGTGACGAGATACGCGTCCGCTTCATCGGTCGCACCCTTGCGCGGCACAACCGGGGTTTCGCTGGCATAGACCCCTTCGGGCAGGCGATAGACCTGTTCCTCCCCCGTCTGGCTATCGTGGCGGACATAGCCGTTGAACAGGAACCAGCCGGGCCGCGTGGTGGTGGACCAGGTGTAGCGATTGGGCTGCATCAGATAGTCGGGATTGATCATCCCGAACTCGACGATGCGGTCGGACAGCCGCTCCTCGCGCGTTTCCCCTGTGGCAAGGTTGAAGCGCCAGCGGTGGAACCGGCTTTGAAAGGAGTGTTCGTCAACATAGGCCATCATGTGACTGTATTCGCCCGCTTCCTCGATCGGATCGGGCATCGGCTTGTCCTGATAATACCCTTCGAGCACCACCTCATCACCCTGTTCGTACGCGTTGGTCCAGTGCAGGACATAGGTGGGCGAGGCTTCGAACCAGCGGATCTCCTCTGGCTCCCCTCGGCGCGGGATCAGCGCGAACCGGGTCGGCACGCCATCGTGAATGCGCGCTGCGTGTATGCCGCGCTCCAGCAGCCGCGCATCCCAGAACAGCGGCATGTCGTTGAGGATCGACCAATGCTGCGTGATCGCCATATCGTGCGGCAGACGCGGACCGGGCAGCGGGATCGGCACGTAATGCACAAGGCTCCCCGCACGGTCGACTACGCCGTAATGCATGTAGGGCGCGTGCTTGGAATAGTTGAAGAACATCAGTTCCCCGGTCGCCTCGTCCACCTTGGGATGGGCGGAAACCCCGTCCAGCGGACCCCACGGAGCCTTGCCCAGATTCTCCAGCGTCACCGGGTCGATCATCCACGCCTCACCGCACTGATACAGCGTGGCATAGGCGATCCCGGCGTGAACGGTGATATCGGTGCTGCCGGTATCCTTCAGACCGCCATGCGCGCCAAAGCCTGGGCGCTTCGATGTGCCCGCCGGGTCCATCAACCCGCCCCACAGCGCTTCGCCCGCGATCTGCTCTTGCGTGAAACACTGCGTGCGCACAAACCGGTTGCGATAGCTTGCCTTGCCCCCGGAAATACTCACCTGATGGATCATCGCATCGCCATCGAACGGATGATGCCGGCCCAGCGGCTGGTGCACCGGGTTTTCTGTATTGCGCAGATAGATGCCGTCAATATCGTCGGGGATCGCGCCCTCGATCACCTCCAGCTCATCCACATCCACTTCTTCATGGACTGGTGTCCACGGACCGGAAAGATAGGGGTGGTTCGATGGCTTCAGGCTGACTTTTACCGGCGGCTGGCGTATGATCTGCATGGGCTGGCTCTCTCTTCGACCGGCAGGATAGCCCGCCGCGCGCTTTTGGAAAAGCCTTTGCCGGTTTGATCCTGGTCAACGACATATCGTTGCCACGCTCGCAAGGTATGGCTCAAGCCATGACAAGGAGAGCACCATGAAATCGATCCTGCTGCATATCGGCGGCGACAGCTGCATGGAGGCGCGCCTGCAGGCCGCGCTCGACATTGCGCGCGCCACCGGTGGCCACATCACCTGCCTGCAAGCCGTCAGTTACGAGGTGTTCGCGCCCGGCGATTTCTACGGATCGGCGATGGCGGCGGCGTTGCCCCTCATCAAGGAGGCGGCGGAGGAATTGCGAGCGAAGATCGAAGCCGATCTCGCCAACGAAGATGTTTCGTGGGATTGGCAATTCTTCACAGGTATGGCGGAGACGCGGTTGCTGGAACAATCGGCGCTGCACGATTTAATCGTGATCGGCCCCAACGACATTGGCGAAGACGGCACGCGCGGTCCCTCTGGCATGGCCGGAACGCTTGCGCTCAAGGCATCGGTTCCGGTGCTTGTCGTACCTGGCGATGCAAAGGGGCTGGCAAAGGGACTGGCAAAGGGACTGGACGTGCGAAAGCCGATGCTGGTCGCGTGGAACGGATCGTCAGAGGCGTGCGTCGCGCTGCGTGCAGCGGCGGCGTTGCTGGCGCTGTCAGACGCGGTGTATCTGGTGACGGTGGAGGAGAAGAACGACCAGAATCGCTATGATTTTCCGCCCGTGGAGGGCGCGCGTTACCTCAGCCGTCACGGAATCGATGCTGAATTGGTCGAAATCCCGCGCGGCGAGGCGAAAATTGCAGACACGCTTTTTTCTGCCGCGCAATTGCGCGAATGCGGGATGATTGTGATGGGTGCCTATGGCCATTCACGTCTGGCGGAATTGCTGATGGGCGGGGTGACAAGGCGCGCCCTCAGCGATCCGCAATTGCCGATCTTCATCGCGCATTGACGGGAGAGGGGCTGGGCGTCACATCTGCGGCAGGTGTGGCGGCATAGGCCGCGGAAAGCTGGCGATAGGAACGCGAGGCGAACGCAGCCAGCGTAAGCGCGACGCCCAGCAATCCCGTCAGACAGAACACCAGCGCAATGCCGCGCTCTGGCCCGGTTCCGAACCAACCGCCGATCAGCTGCGCACCCGCGCCCGTGGTCATATACGGGATCGCCACGAACTGGGTGAGCGGCCCCATCAGGAACGCGGTCAGCGGAGAGGCCGCCTGCTCCACCGATTGCGCAAAGCCGAATACCCGCCCCTGCCGCCCATACGGAACAACCTTTTGCAGAGTGGTCTGCTCTGCCGCCTCGGCATAAGGACCAAAGAACATCCAGGTCACACAGCCGATAATCAGCAGGATGATCGAAGACTGGATCGTAAATACGCTAGCCACCAGCCAGATTGCCAAATTGGCCAGCAGCAGAGTGCGCAGCGGTTTCCTTCCCAAACCGCCCTTCGCAATCATCGCCCCGCTAAGGATGAACGCGGAGGATGCCGCTGCCCACAGCAGGCCCCAGTCCTGGACTGCCATCAGCGACAATCCGTACCCATCCAGCAGGGCCATGAACACTCCGCCCAGCAGATTGTTGAAGGTGGAGAAGAATATCAGCGCGAACAGCCCCGGCACGCCGGAAACCACGCGAATTGTGCCGCCAAGATCAATCTCCTTGCGCCCGTCCAGCTCGGAAGATGTTCCGGTTCGGGATCGTCGATGCGCACGGTCAGCAGGTGCAAAAAAGCGAACGCGGTAAAGCCGATTGCCAGCATCAGCGGCCCGCGTATTCCATCCCACGCGACCAGAAAGCCGCTGATGCCGGACGTCATCAGAAACCCGATACCGCCAACCATGCCGACCAGTCCGTTGGCCTTGTCACGCCGGTCTTCCTCGATCAGCAGCGTCACCAGCGTAGGCAGGGCGATCATGCGAATGTTGCCGCAGATCACGCCCAGCATCACGAGCGTTATAAACACCCAGAGCGGGGTACTCGCACTCTGCGCAAAAGCCTGTTCCGGGACCAGCGCATAGATGACAAGCGCGATGGCGTAGAGCACGAACGATCCCGCGCTTGATGCCAGCATGATCCGTTTCTTGCGGTGGTGATCCACAAGGCTGCCGACACCAGATTGCAAATCCCGCGGTGAACAGGAGGTGAATACGCATTGGAACTCCATGCTTCCGGTGACAAACACTGAGCGGGTTTCCAGAAAAGCCCAGAAGATGAAGCGCGAACCAGATCGTGGAAAATTGACCACGTTCTGCACCAGATTGTTGGCGAGAAGCAGGTGAAATGGGTCGATCCGGGGCACGCATGGCAACTATATTCCCTATTTTTCCAAGGCTCCTGAGATGATTGGCAACGCCGCGTCGCACGGCGTGTTTTCCTACTCAGCCTGCGTGCCCTAACAGGGCTGCATGTGCGCTCTCCCGTATCTGTTCAGCATCGCTTAGCCGTGATCGAGTGAGACGATCACCAAGCGCCTTGCTGATCGAAAGGATTTCACCCTCTGGACAGTGTGTCAGGTGTGTCAGGAGTGCCCAGATGGCGACGAATGGAGGGGAACGGCACCGCCCCCTCAGATCACTTGCCCTTGCGCCGGCGCATCATGCCCTCTTGCGCGACGCTGGCTACCAGTTGCCCCTCGCGGTTGAAGATGCGCCCCCTGTTGAAGCCGCGCCCGCCGCCGCTCCACGGGCTGTCGGTCACATACAGCAGCCACTCGTCAGCGCGCGCGGGCGCATGAAACCACAGCGCATGGTCAAGGCTCGCCCCGACCAGCTCGCCGCGCATCCAGCTGAGCCCATGAGGCAGCGCGCTGGTGCCCAGCAGCGTGTAATCACTGGCATAGGTGATGATTGCGCGGTGCAGGTCGGGTGTGTCGGCCGCGCCGGTGATGGGCGCGCAGGTGCGAAACCAGCTGTGGGCGTGTGGCTCCTTCGGCTCGGAGTTCATCCAGTGCAGCCGGTCCACCGTGCGCATCTCGATCGGGCGCGGGCGCAGCATCAGCGCGCGCTGCGCCTCGGTCAGTCTGTCGCCGATTGTCTCAACCATTGCCCGGCGCGCCTCCATGTCGGTGCGCAAGTCTTCGGGCGGGGCGACGTCGGGCATGGGCGCATCAAGGTGTTCCAGCCCGCTTTCAGGCACCTGAAAACTGGCGGTAAGGTTGAGGATCGGCACCGAAGTACCATCCTCACCCTCTTGCGCGGCGACAACGCGGCGATTGGCGAAGCTGCGTCCTTCGAAATCACGCTCGATCCGGTATTCGATCGGCGGTCCCTCAACCCCGCCGCGCAGGAAGTACGCGTGCAGCGAATGCGCGGTCTTGGCGCTCGGAACGCTCGCCTGTGCTGCTTGCAAGGCCTGCGCCAGCACCTGCCCGCCGAATACGCGTCCCATGCCGCCCTGTTGAGGATTGCCGCGATAGATGTCGGACGCGCGCTTCTCCACGGTCAGCAGACGCACCAGCTCTTCGACCAGATGTTCGGGAGTGGGGGCTGTAGGGGAGGGGTGTTCGCTCATGGTGCACGCCCATGCGAGAGTGCGGGCTGCCAAGTCAAGCCGCGCATATTCCGGCGCGGCCTCCGACCTTCCTCAAACAAGAACCCGCCGGACACGAGGGTCCGACGGGTTCCTGATCGCCTAGACTGCGTTGTCGGCGCGCAGCAGAGCTACGGTTTGTTCAGGTCAACTCGCCAGGGCCGCAAGCAGCAGCAGCGCGACGATATTGGTGATCTTGATCATCGGGTTCACCGCCGGGCCGGCAGTGTCCTTGTACGGATCGCCCACCGTGTCTCCGGTGACCGCGGCCTTGTGAGCCTCCGATCCCTTGCCTCCGTGATTGCCATCCTCGATGTACTTCTTGGCATTGTCCCACGCGCCGCCACCAGCGGTCATGGACAGCGCCACGAACAACCCGCTTACGATCACGCCGAGCAGCAGCGCACCCAGTGCGGCAAAGCCCTGATCCTGTCCTGCCAGTGCGGTGATTACGAAATACACCACGATCGGCGCCAGCACCGGCAACAGCGAGGGCACGATCATCTCCTTGATTGCGGCCTTGGTCACCAGATCGACGGTCCGGGCGTAGTCGGGCTTTTCGGAGTAATCCATGATGCCCGGCTTTTCGCGGAACTGTTCGCGCACGTCTTTCACCACATCGCCCGCTGCACGGCCAACGGCAGTCATGCCCATCGCGCCGAACAGATAGGGCAGCAGAGCGCCCAGCAGCAGCCCGACGATTACGTACGGGTTTTCGAGGCTGAAATCGACTTGAGCATTCGGAAAATACTCGCGCAGATCGGCGGTGTATGCGGCGAACAACACCAGCGCGGCAAGCCCCGCCGAACCGATGGCATACCCCTTGGTCACAGCCTTTGTAGTGTTGCCAACCGCGTCGAGCAGATCGGTTTTCTCCCGGACGCTTTCATCCAGACCCGCCATTTCAGCGATGCCGCCCGCATTGTCCGTCACCGGACCATAGGCATCCAGCGCCACGACCATGCCAGCCAGCGCCAGCATCGCGGTCGCGCCATAGGCAAGACCGATAAGGCCTGCCAGCTGATACGCTCCGATGATCGCCGCAACGATGGCGAGCGTCGGCAAGGCTGTCGATTCGAGGCTGATGGCCAGACCCTGGATCACGTTGGTGCCGTGGCCGGTTTCAGAAGCCTTTGCGATAGAGCGCACCGGGCGGAAATTTGTGCCCGTGTAATACTCGGTGATCCAGATTATCACGCCTGTCAGGATCAGGCCGATGAGCGCGCAAAAGAACAGGTCCATGCCGGTGAATTCCACCATATCGGTGCCCGGATTTATGACCGTGCCCATGTTACCCAGTGCCAGTTGCATGACGCCATAGATGAGCGGAACGGAGAGAATTGCGGTGACAAGGAAGCCCTTGTACATCGCTCCCATAACGTTGGTCCCGCCGCCCAGACGCACGAAATACGTGCCGATGATCGAGGTGACGATGCAAGCGCCCCCGATCAGCAGCGGCAGCGTCATCAGCGGCAACAGCAAATCGCCGAGCTGCGTCAGCAACAGTGCGGTCAGCACCATTGTTGCACCCACAGTCACCACATATGTCTCGAACAGATCGGCGGCCATGCCTGCGCAATCGCCCACGTTATCGCCCACATTGTCGGCAATCACGGCGGGGTTGCGGGGGTCATCTTCGGGAATGCCGGCCTCAACCTTGCCGACGAGATCCGCGCCTACGTCGGCCGCCTTGGTAAAGATACCGCCGCCCAGACGCGCGAAGATCGAGATGAGCGAGGCACCGAACGCAAGGCCGACCAGACCGTCGATCACTTCACGGCTGTTCGCTTCCAGCTGCATGGGGCCGACAAGGACATAGAAGAATACCGCAATCGCGAGCAGCGCCAGTCCCGCCACCAGCATTCCGGTGATCGCGCCTGCGCGAAATGCCAGCGTCAGACCTTCTTGAAGGCCCTTGGCAGCAGCAGCCGCGGTGCGCAGGTTGGAGCGTACCGAAATGTTCATCCCGATAAAACCCGCCACGCCCGAAAGCACCGCACCGATGACAAAGCCGATCGCCGGGATGAACCCCAGCGCCACGCCAACGATAATCGCGACGACCACGCCGACCATGGCGATTGTGGCATATTGGCGGTTAAGATAGGCCTGCGCGCCTTCCTGAATGGCAGCCGCAATCTCCTGCATCTTGGCATTGCCGGGGTCCGCACTCAGCACCTGCCGACTGGTGACGATGCCATAGACAATGGCGAGCAGTCCCAGCCCGATTGAAATCAGTATCAGATCCACGATGATCCCCTCTCTCGTGTTATGTTTTTATCCCGAATTGCACACCCTTTCCCAAGGGAAGGCCACGGGATCGGCAACTTACGGGGTTGGATGGGCGTGGCAAGAGCAAACGCGAAAGGCGGCTGCCAGTCTGTGAACAGACACCGATGTCTGTGAACAACTGCTGCAGGTCAGCCGTGCTGGTAACCCAGCTCTTCGGGATCGGCCATTGCTGTACCACCGAGATAGAGCGGCGCATCGCCCTTTGCCTCGACTGTGCCGATTCGTGTCGCGGGGACCGGAATCTGTGTTTCGGGCTGCGTGGTGAACAGCAATTCGTAGTCGTCGCCCCAGCGAATGCAGTCATGCAGACGCGCGGTATCGGCGACCGGGATCAATTCGGGATTGAGCCGGATCGTCACCTCGCTGGCCTTTCCAAGTCGCCAGGCATCGAGCAGCAACCCATCCGACACGTCCATCATCGCGGTGACCACCGGGGCAAGGGTGCGACCTTCGCGGATGCGCGGCTGCGGACGGTTAAAGGCGTCGGCATGTTGCGCCTTGCCCTCAAAACCGAGCATTGCGCTGCCGATGATGCCCGTGACATAGACCGCATCGCCAGCCTGCGCGCCCTTGCGCGATGGCACGGGGGAATGAGTGGCGCGGCCCAGTGCCGTGATGCCGAAAGTGCTGGCTCCTGTCGAGGAAATCGTATCGCCGCCCAGCAACGGCACATCGTAAACCGCCAGAGCATCGCGCAGCCCGTTGATAAAACCGGCGTCATCCTTGCCCAGCGAAGCGCCGAGCATGGCTCCGATGGGTTCAGCGCCTTTCGATGCGAGATCGGAGAGGTTCACCGCGACCAGTTTCCACGCGACATCCTCCATCCGTGCCTCAGGCAGGAAATGGGCATCTTCGGCCATCATGTCGTGCGTGATGATCAGCGTTTCACTGCCAAATTCCACAACCGCGCAATCATCTTCGAGATTGCGCGCACCCGGATGCAGAGGCAGAGCGCGCAGCTCCGCCAGAAACTCCAGCTCGTTCATGATGTTATCGTCATCCCAAACTTATCCCGCCACAGGCATAACCGGGAAAGCGATCAAGTGAAAGCGGTATCGGGAAACGGTTTTACGATTGCGTCATAGGAAATAGCCGGTTGCATGTTTTGCGTCCGCGCTTCAGCGCACGTCCTTTGCAATTGCGTCGAGAATACCGTTGACGAATTTGGCTTCCCGGTCGTCGAAAAATGCCTTGGCGACATCGACATATTCACTGATTGCGCTGGCTTTAGGCACATCGATACGGGCGACCAGTTCATAGGCTCCGGCGCGCAGCACTTGCAACATGGTCTTGTCGAGCCGTTTCAGCGTCCATCCATCGGCGAGCTTGGCACCCAGCAGCGCGTCGATCTCATCACGGCGCGCATCCACGCCGCGCACGATATCGTCAAAGAACGCCACTTCGGCATCGGCGTAAGTCGCCTCGCCGTGATCCTCATCGTCGATCACTCGGCCCAGGCGGTGCTGGTGAAACTCATCGAGCAGCTTGTTGAGGGCGGTACCCTCCATCTGCGCCTGATACAGCGCCTGCACGGCAGCCAACCGCGCGGTCGATCGCGCCTGCGAGCGTGGATTGGTATGAGAATTGTTCATTTGAGCCGCACCTCGACCGATTTGGCATGGGCGGGGAGGCCCTCTGCATGGGCGAGCGCGATTGCGGCAGGGCCGATTGCGTCGAGCGCGGCCTCGTCGAGCTGGATGAAGCTGGTGCGCTTCATGAAATCGAGCACCGACAGTCCGCTTGAAAACCGTGCGCGCCGTCCGGTTGGCAGAACGTGGTTCGGCCCGGCGACGTAATCGCCGACCGCCTCGGGCGTCATCCGTCCCAGAAACACGCTGCCTGCGTGCCTGATGTCCTTGAGCAATTGCTGGGCAAGCGCATCGTCGACCGCCAGTTCGACATGCTCTGCGGCGAGCCGGTTGGCGAGGGCAGGCGCCTCTCTCGCCAGATCGTTGACCACGATAATGATGCCGTGATCGTCCCAGGATTCGCGCGCGCGCTTGCCCGTTGCCAGCATCCCGAGCAGCACATCGACCGCGTCTTCGACCTGCCGGGAAAAACCCGCATCATCGGTTATGAGCACCGATTGCGAGGTGGGATCGTGTTCGGCCTGGCTCAGCAGATCGGCCGCGATCCATTCCGGATCGTTCTTGCCATCGGCGATCACCAGAATCTCGGATGGACCGGCGACCATATCGATGCCGACCACGCCGAACAGCTGCCGCTTCGCCTCCGCGACATAGGCGTTGCCGGGGCCGGTGATCACATCGACGGCTGCGATTTTCTCGGTGCCATAGGCGAGCGCGCCCACCGCTTGCGCGCCGCCGACGCGCCACATCTCGTCAATACCGGCAATGTGCGCGGCGGCAAGCACCAGCGGGTCCGATTGCCCTTTTGGCGTTGGGGTAACCACCACCACCCGTTCCACTCCAGCAACACGCGCGGGGATCGCATTCATCAGAAGTGACGACGGATAGGCCGCGCGTCCGCCCGGTACATACAGCCCCGCTGCATCGACCGCGCGCCAGATCGCTCCCAGCCGTACGCCAGCATCGTCGGTGTAATCGCGGTTTCGGGGCAATTGCTCCTCATGATAGGCGCGGATGCGGGCCGCAGCCAGTTCCAGCGCATCACGCAGAGCAGGTTCGAGCCCGTCATAGGCTTCCTTCATACGCTCCTTGGTGACTACCCAGTCGGCATCCGATCCCAGTGCATATCCATCGAACCGCTGGGTGAATTCAACCAGGGCCTTGTCACCTGAGCCCTTCACATCGGCGAGGATCGAGGAAACCTGCCCGGCGACATCGCGGTCGGTCTCGCGCCGTGCATTGACGAGGCGCCCGAAACGCATCTCGAAATCGGGGTCGATAGTGGTGAGCATTTCCATTACGCGGCTTCCTTCCGGCGGCGTTCGGCGTCTTCGCGAAAGGCAGAGACAAGCGCGGCGATCCGCTCGTCCGTCTTCAACGCGGCGCGGTTTACGATCAGGCGGGCTGAAATGTCGATGATGCGGCTGGTTTCGACCAGGCCATTCTGCGCCAACGTGCGTCCGGTTGAGACAAGGTCGACGATCTGCCGCGCAAGGCCAAGCGAGGGGGCCAGCTCCATCGCGCCGTTGAGCTTTACGCATTCGGCCTGAATGCCGCGCGCTTCGAAATGGCGGCGGGTGAGGCTGGGATATTTGGTCGCCACGCGCAAATGGCTGGCGCTTTCGTCAGGGTCGTCATCATCGGCCAGGCGCGCGACCGAAAGGCGACAGTGCCCGATATCGAGATCGACCGGAGCATAGAGATCGGAATAGTCGAATTCCTCAACCACGTCCGATCCGACGATCCCGACCTGTGCCGCTCCGTGCGCGACAAACGTCGCCACGTCGAAAGCGCGCACGCGAATCAGGCGCATGTCAGCGCGCGTCGTGTCAAACGCCAGCGCGCGGTTGGACTTGTCGAAAAAGCCGTCTTCGGGCACCACTCCGGCGCGCGCCATCACTGGCAGCGCTTCGTCGAGAATGCGGCCCTTTGGCACAGCGAAGGTAAGCTGCGGCTGGGTGGTGATGTTGGCAGGGGAAGTCATGGCGCGCCGGGACTTAGGGATTGGGCGGGCAAAGGGCAATTGGAAAGGGTCGGACACTTGGACAGCACAGAGACCAACAAGGCCAAGTATCAGGTAATCGACCCACAGGCGACCGGGCCACAGGCGGTGGCGCGCGCGTTCGAGAACCAGGTCGCCTATTGCCGCGACAATGGCGCGCCGGTCACAGCGTCCGTGTGTCAGGCCTTGCGCGAACTTATCGATACGACACGCGGCGGCGCAGTGATGCTGCGCATCCGCAAGTGGGCAGGGCCACCGCTTGCCGATGCCCTGCCGCTGCGGTTGGCGGGCGGGTTGCACGGCCTGTTTCGCAAGGGCGAGACGCCGGAGCTTGCGCCGATCTACACCGGCCAACGGGTCTCGAACGCCAGCGAAGTGATCGCCGATGTAATCGAGCGGAACGAGGCGTTCCTGCTGCCATGGCTGGATAGCCCGCCGCAAACGAACGAAGCGGGCCGGTCGAGCAATTTTGCCGCTGCGCTGCTGTGGCTTGCCGATCGGGGTTTGCCCGCGCGGTTCGCGCTCAACGAACTCGGTTCGAGCGCGGGCATCAATTTGATGATGGCTCAGTATTTCTATGATCTTGGCGGGACCACTCTGGGCCCGGATACGGCACAGATGCGGCTGGTGCCCGAATGGCGCGGCGATGCACCCCCTGCGCATCCGGTCAAAATTGTGAGCGCGCGCGGGTGTGATGTTGCACCGATCGACCTTACCGATCCCGATCAGGCTTTGCGGCTGCGCGCCTATGTCTGGCCCGAATTCGCCGAACGATTTACCCGCATGGATGCAGCGGTGGAAGCGGCCAATACAATGCCGCCCGAAATCGCGCACGAAAGCGCCGGTGCCTTTGTCGAGCGGGTGCTGGGCGAACCGGCGCAAGACGGCGTCACCCGCGTCATCATGCATTCGGTGGTGTGGCAGTATGTGCCGCAGGACCAGCGGGAGGCGATCACCGCGCTGATTGAGGCGGCGGGCGAGCCGGCCACGAGGGAGGCTCCGCTGGCGTGGATATCGCTTGAGGCCAATCGCGACACCCACCGCCACGAATTGACCGTTCGGTACTGGCCAGGAGGCGCGACATGGAAACGGTTGGCGGTGGCCCACCCACATGGCGCATGGGTGGAGTGGTCAGGATAGCAACTGGTTCGCCAGAAACCGCTCCATCGCCGCGTTTACCTTGTCCGGTGCCTCCCACGGCACGAAATGCCCGCAATCGGGCACTTGCACGATGGTGAGCGGATCAATGATTTCGTCCAGCCCTTCGAGGTTTTCGGGCGGCAGGGCGAGGTCATCCATCGCCCAGATCACCAGTGTCGGGATCGTCAGCTTCGGCAGGTCCAGCGGGACATAGTCTGCGGGCACCTCGAACGGGTCATCCATCGTCGGCACGTCAATCGGGCTGGCGCGATAATAGTTGATCATACCGAACGCCGCATCGCGGTTCTGCCAGTCGCGCAGCAGTGCCTCGCGCTCCTCCGGCTCCATCGCTTGGGGGCGGTCCCACTTTACCTCTTTGCGCATAAGGCCGGTCAGCCCTGCATCCTTTATCAGCGCGTCGTTTGCGGTGTCGCGAAAGCCGCGGATATACTGGCTCGCCTCGCGCTGGCCGGGGTGGGTGTAGAGCAGTCGCTGAAAGATCGCGGGATGCGGCGCGTTGGCGATCACCGCGCGCTCCACGCGCATGTGCTGTCCGCCCAGTGCCACGCCCCACGCAATCGCGCCGCCCCAGTCATGGCCGACAATGGTGAATTTCGCGATGCCCAGAGCATCGGCCAGCAGGAAGACATCACCGATCAAATTGGTAGGCGCGTAGGCGGCGACATCCTGCGGCTTTGACGATCCGCGATAGCCGCGCTGATCGGGCGCAATGCAGCGGTAGCGATCGCTGAAATACGCAATCTGGTGACGCCATGTCCGGTGGCTCTCGGGAAAGCCGTGAAGAAAAATAAGGACGGGCGCATCGACGGCTCCTTCATCCACGCAATCGAGGTGGATGCCGTTGGCGAGTTCTACCCGTTTCTGCTCCAGCGCCATGATCAGCCATCCGCCTCCATCTTTTCCATATAGCCGTTGGCGACCATAGTGGCCATTTGATCCAGCAGCGCATCGGGCGTGCGGCGCATTTCGCCCATCGCTTGCTCGACCCCTTCGGCGATGATGATTTCGCGCGTGCCGGCGGCCATCTGATCGAGCATCGAAGTCGCGGCAGTATCAGGCGCAATGCCGTTGTCGATTGCCTTGTCCGACCGGCCCCGAACCGATCCGTCGCCGTTCAGCGCATTGCGGCTGACGCCGGTGGCGATGGAGCCGGGGTAGATGGTGTGAACGGCAACACCGGTGTTCGAAAGCTCCGTGCGAAGCGCATCGGCGTATCCCGCCAGTCCGAACTTGGCCGCGCAGTAAGCGGTGCGCATCGGCACGCCGACCTTGCCTGCGATGGAGGAGATGAATGCAAGCGCCCCCGATCCGCGTTCCACCATGTGGCCGATCAGACCCTGGCTGAATGCAATTTGCGCGACCAGATCAATCTCGATGATGTCGCGATAGACTTGCATATCGGTGTTCAACGCGCGGCTGCGCTGGGATATTCCGGCATTTGCGACCGCCAGATCGACGCCGCCCTTCCATCCAAGAGCCTTTGCCGTCGCTTTGGCAAGAGCCGCTTCATTGCGCACGTCGAAGGGCAGTATCAGCGTTTCGCCGCAATCGCTCGCGACCTCCTGCAATCGCGCCTCGTCACGGCCTGACAGGATGAGGTGCGCCCCGCGCTGCGCCAGTTCGCGCGTCAACGCAGCACCAATGCCCGATGATGCCCCGGTGATCCACGCCACCTTGCCCCCGAAATTGCCAGCGAAGTCCATTGCTTTCTCCCGTTCTCCCGGAAGGGTTAGCGGGAGGGTGATCCAAGGGCAATCAAGCGCTAGATTTGCGAGCGGATCATATCGGCCAATTTCGCCGGAAAAACCGGCTCGTGCCAGCTATCAAGCTCATCCTGCGTGAACCAGCGGTGTTGTGTCATCAGCGCCTGTTCGGTTTCGGTGTGGCCGCTGGTGTCGATATGCGCATGGGTCACGCGGATCAGAAAAAACCGCTCATCGGCCTGCACTGGCTCGCCCTGAACCGTGATGAATTCGGGCGTCATTTGCGCGATTTGCGGTCCCGGATGCGCGACGATCCCGGTTTCCTCGAGCAATTCGCGCCGCGCCGCATCCTCGAAACTTTCACCCGGCTCGCACTCGCCACCCGCCGTCACCCAGAATGGCGGGCGTCCCGGCACGTCATAGCGAAACATCAGCGCGCGGCCTTCTGCATCCAGCACGATCAGCCGCGCCGCGCGGCGCAGGCGCAGGACAGGATTAAGGCTCATGCTGCTGGCGCGCTCGCCCGGATTGCGACGGCGTGGACACGTTCCCCGACAATATTGCCAAGCGCGGCAATGACTGCACGCTGCCGGGCGAGCCGGTTCATGTCGGCAAACGCTTGCGCCTCTATCACAATGGTAAAGTGCGATGCGCCCGAGCCATCGTCACCCGAATGACCGGAGTGCTTCGCGCTGTCATTGATGATTTCAAGCGCGGTGGGCGCAAAGGCGCTTTCCAGCAATTCACGCATTTCCTCGGCGACGGGTCGGATCGACATGGGTGTTTCCTTATTTGCAACGGTTTACGGGTTGGAATCTGGGGCACGAAACGCCATTCTCAACCCCTATGGCTGCGGCAAGACTTCACGGACGATACGAAACCAACGAACGGCGCTGCCAGGCACCCGGTTGCCGCGAGGCCGGAGAATTCCGCGCGCCGGGCCATCGTCCCAACGGTTTTGACGGGCCGGGCGAATGGCGCTGGTTCTGCCTTCAACATGTGCGCGAATTCAACGCGGGGTATGACTGGTTCGAAGGGATGAGCGCGGACGAAATCCTGGCCGCGCAATCACCGATCAGCGGGTGGAGGACGGAGAACAAGGCGTTCTCACAGCGCGCCGCAGTGGATGGCGTGCCGCGCTGGGCCGATTTCGACGATCCGCTGGATGCGATTGCAGCGCGTGCTGGCGGCATCCGCAGTCGCGCCGAACGCGCCGCGCGAATGGCCCATGCACACAATGGCGCGGTCCGCTTCTCGAAAGTCGAAGTCGAGGCGCTTGAAGCCATGGGGCTGGGCTCCGACACCGACAAGCGGCGTTTGCGTCGGCGGTATTCCGAGCTGGTGCGCCGCTATCACCCTGACCGCAATGGTGGAGATCGCAGCCACGAAGCCCGCCTGAACCGCGTGGTTGAGGCGTATCAATTGCTGCGGAAAAGCGCTGCCATCTTATAGGGTTATCGACCGATGACTGCGTTGCCGCCGCCGTCGCGGCGTTCTTGCGGGATCAGTTCGACGACCAAGGGGCGCGGGCACCGCCAATCTTTTTGCAGATCGACCAACAACTCCCACACCGTTTCCGGCGGAGCGGCGATATCGCGGGTGACAAACAATTCATTCTTTACGCCGCTCCTCGCACAGCCGCTTCGATTGCTGCGATGTCGATCTTGGTCATGGTTAACATCGCTTCTTGTGCCCGGCGTGAGGCTTCGACATCGGAATTGGTGAGCGCCGCCATGAGCTGTCGCGGGGTGATTTGCCAGTGGAAGCCCCACCTGTCCTTGCACCAGCCGCACATGATAGGAGCACCGCCCGATCCGATGACCGCATCCCAGAGCCGGTCGGTTTCAGCCTGGTCATCGGTATAGACCTGCAACGAAAATGTCTGATTGGGTACGGCATCTTGTCCTGCATTCAAAAGCACGCAAGGCATCCCGCACAACCGCATTTCGACCAATTGCACGTCACCAGCCTTGCTGCCCGGCACATCGGATTTTGGACGGATGACTTCGCCGATTGCGCTGTCGGGGAAGGTGGTGGCGTAGAAGTTCGCAGCCTCTTCTGCCTCGCTGTCGAACATGAGGAAAATGCTTGCCGTGCTGGTCATTGCGCTCCCTCCGCTATCAGCTTGCCGTCGATCGCCTTGGCTGCCTTGTAGGCTTCGCGGGTCCGCAGTCGTTCGGCATACGCTTCGAACACGTCCCGCTTCGGCATTGAACCAAATGACATGCCCCAGTCGACCTGGCTGCCGACATAGACATCGGCCATCGTGAAGCGGTCTCCGCAGACATAGTCGCGACCTGACATGAGTGTCTCCAGTCCATTCATCGCACGCTCGTAACTGCCGAAACCGACCATGCCTTGTTTTTGCGGATCGTCGACGCTCCAGCCCATGCTGTTTGCCACCACGGCCTGTTCGACAGGGCCTGCGGCGAAAAATAGATAGCGGAAATAGTCCGCCTTCTCTTCCGCGCGCGGCAGCAGGTCGGGTGCGGACATCTCGGCCAGGTAATGGCAGATCGCCGCCACCTCGGTCACGATGTGATCGTGGCGACCCTTGTTCTCATGGGTGTGGTGGTGGACCAGTGCGGGCACCTTGCCCATCGGATTGATCGCGAGATAACTCTCCTCGATCATCGTGCCGCCATAGGTGAGCAAAACCTGCTCATAGTCCGCGCCCGCTTCGTGCAGCGCCCAGCGCGCGATCTGCCCACGGCTCATCGGGTTGGTGTAGAATGTGTAATCCGCCATCGTTCAATCTCCTTTGCGCGGGCCGACAAGACCGAATGGGGCACCTTGCGGGTCGACGCCGGAAAAGGAATATTCGCCGCCCGGTATCTCGGTCGGCTCCTGCAGCGCGGTGCCGCCATTCGTTTTCGTATAGTCCGCCGCCGCATCAATGTCTGGCACACGGAAATAGTAGGTCCAGGCGCTCATCGGCATTCCGGGCATCAGGGGCATGACCGCGCCAATCATGTGACCACGATCATCGCCGACTTTCCAGAATTCGTATTTGCCAAGCTCCCCCATATCCATCTCACCCTCCGGCTCCCAGCCAAACTGTTTGCCATAGAAGGCCTTGGCCGCAGCGGGATCGGCTGAGGCAAGCTCGTTCCATGCGCAGTGCCCTTCCATTGGCTCGGTCGCGGCAAAGCTCACACTCTGCGCGTCGGGATTATCGGGATGGGGCACCGGCTTCATGACGTAGAACATCGCGCCTTGCGGATCGGCCATGAATGCGACCCGGCCAACGTGCGGAATGTCCCACGGTTCCATATGCACCGCCGCGCCCGCCGCCTTCATCGCTGCAACGCTGGCATCGACATTATCGACCGCGATGTATCCTGCCCAGTACGGCTGCGCGCCGCCATCGGTCATTTCTTTGGTGAGGGCAAAGAACCCGCCAACCTCGGCAGTCGCGGAGGAGAACAGGCGATAATCCATCTCCGGATTGCCACTGTCTTTAAAGGTCCAGCCAATCAGCCCCGCATAGAATTTCTGCGAGGCTTCGGGATCTGTGGTCATCAATTCATACCAGATGAAATCACCCTGTTTGTTTGCCATTGGTCGTCTCCCTAGCTCGCCTGATCATAGATCGTGGCAAACCCGCCAAAGATCATCCGCTTGCCATCGAAGGGCATCGGGTTCTTTTCCGGATCGAAGCGATCATCGGGGATCGTGCCGCCTTGCATTTTAGCCATGGCGACATCGCGTGTTGCCTTGTCGGGCCATTCGATGAAGCCAAGGCAGATCGTCTCGTCATCGCGCGCGGCGACGGCGCGGTGAAAATCGGTAACCTCGCCTTTGGGTACGTCCTCGCCCCACGTTTCAAGGACGCGGGTAGCTCCGTTTTCCAGGAACCAGCTGTCGGCGGTGTTGCAATGCTGCTGGAATTTCTCGCGATTGGCTGTCGGTACGGCCATCACGAACCCATCTATAAAGGTCATGATCCATCCTCCTGTCCAAGGTCCGGGCAGACCCCCGCGACTCGGCTTGACGATGATGAGCAATAAAGTATAGAAAAGCAACCATGAAGTTACTAAAAGAAACTAGTCCGCGCGAAAGCGGTATTCACGGCAAGTGGTACGACGATGCCTGCGGCACCGCCTTCGCGCTCGAATTGGTTGGTGAGCGCTGGTCGCTGCTTGTCATTCGCGAGCTTATACTGGGTCCAAGACGGTTTTCTGACCTGCGCGCCAGCCTGCCCGGATTAAGCGCCAAGGTGTTGACCGAAAGGCTCGCCGGACTGGAAGCGAGCGGGGTGCTGATGCGCCGCCAATTGCCGCAGCCCGCTTCGGTGCAGGTCTATGAATTGACCGACTGGGGCTATCGCGCGGAACCGCTGATCCAGGAACTGGGCCGCTGGGCGGCGCAATCGCCGCTGCTCAATCCCGCACTGCCGATGTCGGCGGTTTCCATGATGCTGTCCCTGCGCACGATGTTCGATCCGGCGAAGGCGGCAGGACGCAGCGCTGTCATCGGGTTCGATATTGACGGTGATTGCTATCTGGCGCGTCTGTCCGATGGCCTGTTGCCGATCGCGCGTGAGCCGATTGCAGGGACGGATTTTGTGTTCGGAGTGAGCGATGCCGCCACGTTGGTCGCGCTGTTCTATGCCAAGGTCGATCCGGGCGAGCTGGAGCGTTCGGGCGCATTATGCATAACTGGTGATCGTGTGGCCGCGCTTGATTTTGTTGCGCTTTTCGAGCTTCCCGCGGCTTAGCCCTGCTTAAACGCCCATCGCAGCGTGCGTCCCATGCCCCATGTAGCCGCGCGGGCGGGGATCGCGGTCAGGATCGGGCGTTGCAGTCGCAGCATTGATCGCGCCCAGTCGGGCAGCATCGCCACCGCTTCTGCGCCCAGCATCGCCTGTATCCCCGGCGGCGTTCCGGAAGGGCGCTGTGTCAGGACCATCTGCGCGACCTCGCGCGCTTCGGGACTGGCGCGCAGATCGGTACGCAGTTCGCGAAAGATACGGTCCGCTTCTGCGCGACTCTCGGGCACAGGATCGGCTCCCAAAGCGCGGGCGATAACGGCGAACTGTCGGTAATATTCATCCTGCTTCGCAAGTGGCATGTCTGGCTGCACATGGCGCAGGTATCCGGCCAGGAAACTTTGCGCCTCAACCACATGCACCCAGGCCAGCGTGCGCGGATTGCTGGCGCTGTAGGGGGTTCCATCTGGCAGCGTACCGCCGACGCGCGCATGGATCGCGTTGACCGCGCGGATCGAGGCCATCGCCCGGTCCCTCTGCCCAAAAGTAGTCACCGCGATAAATCGCGCGGTGCGTTGCAACCGCCCGTGCATATCCTCGCGAAAGTTGGAGTGATCGAGCACGCCCTGCAACGCCTCTGGATGCAACATCTGAAGCAGCAGCCCGCGAATCCCCCCGGTCATCATCCCGACAAGATCAGCATGGACAAGCCTGATCGGCGTATCCCGTTCAAACAGGGCATCGTCGGATGGGGGCACGGGTTGCTGGCCGTTGGCGGTATCGTTGAAGACACCCCGCACTTGTTCAACAACCTTGAGACGCAGTGTTTCGATTGGATCGGCCATGCGGGACATATAGGCATCGTCGTGCAGAATGCCCACTGCGATCAGAGAGATGGCCGGATTGACCAACGCGATACTTGCAGGGCGGCCATTCGCGTTCTAACCGGGGCGCGCAATGAATTCATCCATGACCTCTGATTTCGCTGGCGAGAACGCCACCCCTTCCAAACCCGACACGATTGTCGACGTGCGCGAGACGTTCGGCATCGATGTCGACTGGCAAGTGCCCGCCTTTGCCCAACCGAGCGAGCATGTGCCCGAAATCGACCCGGCCTATGTCTTCGACCCGGACACGACGCTCGCCATTCTGGCGGGGTTTGCGCACAATCGCCGGGTGATGATCCAGGGTTATCACGGGACTGGCAAATCGACTCATATCGAACAGGTCGCCGCGCGGCTCAACTGGCCCAGCATCCGGGTGAACCTCGATGCGCATATCAGCCGGATCGATCTGGTCGGGCGCGATGCGATCGTGCTGAAAGACGGGTTACAGGTCACCGAGTTCAAGGAAGGCATCCTGCCGTGGGCTCTGCAGCATCCGGTGGCACTGACGTTTGACGAATACGATGCAGGCCGCCCGGACGTTATGTTCGTTATCCAGCGCGTGCTCGAATTCGATGGCCGCCTGACCCTGCTCGATCAGAACCGCGTGATTACACCGAACCCCTGGTTCCGCCTGTTCGCGACCACCAACACCGTCGGCCTTGGCGATACAAGCGGGCTGTATCACGGCACGCAGGCGATCAATCAGGCGCAGATGGACCGCTGGAACATCGTGGTCGCGCTCAATTACCTCGCACCGGAAGTCGAGCAGGAAATCGTAAAGTCCAAGACGCCCGACACCGACGATGCGACCATCGCCAACATGATCAAGGTCGCCGACTTGACCCGTCAGGGCTTTATCAATGGCGATATTTCGACCGTGATGAGCCCGCGAACTGTGATTACGTGGGCGCAGAACGCGGCAATTTTCAAATCCCTCGGTTTCTCTTTTCGCCTGAGTTTCCTCAACAAATGCGACGAGGCAGAGCGCGGTCTGGTGAGCGAATACTATCAGCGCGTGTTTGGCGAGGATCTGCCTGAAAGCGCGGTGAAGGGAAGCTGATCCGTTGCCGAGGCAGTGAGTCGGTCAACACCTGATGGAGAACTCTTAAAATCTTTTTCTACACTTTCATTCGCGGCGAGTGGTCTGATAGGTGCGATGAATAGTTTCATTTGTAACATACCGAATAAATTCTCCTGATATTGTTTGCAAACGGGTCGAGGATGATCTTGGCCCGATTGTTGGAGGAGAATTACAATGAAACTTCACCCAATTGCACTGGCTGCACTGGTCACTTGCGCCATCACCGTTCCCGCCGCAGCGGATTCGTCCTCTTTTGTGTCTGCGTCATCTTCAACGAACGGTTCAAAAAGTTCAGTGTCGGTGAATGTGTCGACCAGCGGCAACGGTTTCGCGTCGGGGACCGCAACAGCACCCGGCAAGTCGATTACGGTTACTCAGGGCGTTCCGAACGGAGGCAATGTAGAGATAGCCCGCCCTAGCGCTTCGGTATCAGGTTCCACTGTTCGCTCGAACTCAATCTCCGTATCGATCTCAAGGACAGGATCGGCGCTGAAGCGGATATTGGCGGATTGGACGGCGTTCTTGCGCTGACGCTTTTTCATTCGCTGGCACGCGCGGCCTGATGAGGCCGCGCGTGCCGACGAAAATAATCTCTTCGCGAAGGGCGCACTTGCACCGCAGTGTTATAGGCTGCTAACACAGCAAGCATTATGGCGTTATTTGACCGATTCCTGAGGCGCGCAAATGGGCGCGGTGCTGAGGAGCTGCCCGGCAATGAATATTACGCGTTGTATGAATCTCAGCGTCCTTTTGATGCAGATGACGATTTCGATCTGGACCAAGGCGCGGGCACAAACTCGCGCGCTTCACCCGATTACCACAGCTGGGACACACGGCTGGGCCAGATCGACAGCGCGGTCGCTATCGAGGAACGCCGCCGTCTACCGTGGTGGACGCCTGCATACTGGCAGGGCCGGCGCAAACGCTGGTGGGCGGTGCGGATTGTCGCAGCAATCCTTTTCGCCTTAATACTGCTCGTCGCATGGCTGACCATCACCGCGCCGCTTTCCAAGAGCCTTGAACCCATCGTCCCGCCGCAAATCACCCTGCTGGCCAGCGATGGAACGCCGATTGCGCGGTCGGGCGCAATGGTGGGGGAACCGGTGGAGCTGGAGAAACTGCCCGACCACGTTGCGCAGGCCTTTATCGCGATTGAGGACCGGCGGTTTTATTCCCATTGGGGCATCGATCCGCGCGGGGTTGCGCGCGCGGCATGGACCGGGGTTGGCGGCGGCAGCACGATCACGCAGCAGCTTGCGAAATTCACTTTCCTGACGCCGGAACAAAGCCTTACGCGCAAGGCGCGCGAGGCTCTGATCGCGGTCTGGCTGGAGGGGTGGCTGACCAAGGATGAGATACTTGAGCGGTATCTGTCCAACGCCTATTTTGGTGACAACCAGTATGGCCTGCGCGCGGCGAGTCTGCATTATTTCTATCGCCAGCCTGAAAAGCTGCTGCCCGGACAGGCGGCGATGCTGGCGGGCCTGTTGCAAGCGCCGTCACGTTATGCCCCGACGAAACATTACGACCGCGCGAAGAAGCGAATGGATCTGGTCGTGGGCGCCATGGTGGAGGAGGGGTATCTTTCCGCGGCACAGGCCAATGAACTGCCCGATCCGCGCATCGACAGCCGCACGCGCAACGATCTGCCGACCGGCACATACTTTGCCGACTGGGCGCTGCCACTGGCGCGTGCACAAACGAGTGAGGGGGCGGGCGGTGGCTATGCCAGTCAAGTGCTGACCACGACGCTGGATTCGCGGCTTCAGGCGCTGGCCGGACAAGTGGTCAGCCGGGCGCGGCTGGGCGATGCGCAGATCGCGCTTGTGGCAATGCGGACCAATGGCGAAGTGGTCGCGATGGTGGGCGGCAAGAACTACTCCGAAAGCCCCTTCAACCGAGTGACGCAGGCGCGCCGCCAGCCGGGATCGACGTTCAAACTGTTCGTCTATCTCGCCGCGCTGGAGGCTGGGTGGAGACCCGATGACACGATCTCCAACCTGCCGATAGAAACTGGCAGCTATCGCCCCAAAAATGCCAAGGAAAACTATTCGGACGCGATCACGCTCGAAGATGCGCTCGCCAGATCCAGCAACGTGGCCACCGTACGGCTGTTCAATGAAGTGGGCAGCGAACGCGTGATCCGTACTGCGCGCGAACTCGGCGTTGCCTCTCCCATGCCAGAAGGCGATCCCAGCCTTGCGCTGGGCACATCGACGATGACCCTGATGGAGCTGACCAGCGCCTATGCCGGGGTGGCCGCCAACAGCTTTCCCGTGCGCCCGTTCCCGATTGCGCCCGAAGAAAAAAGCTGGTGGCAGGAACTCTGGGACTGGTTCACCTCCAATGAGGACAGTCTTTCAGGGCGGGTGCATCAGGATATCGAACAGATGCTGCGCGCCGCGATCAACCGCGGCACCGGGCGCGCGGCGACGCTGCCGATTGCGAATTTCGGCAAGACCGGAACGACGCAGGATTCGCGCGACGCCTTGTTCGTGGGCTACGCAGGCGATCTGGTGGTGGGCGTGTGGATCGGCAACGATGACAATTCGCCCATGGGCAGCGTTGCTGGCGGAGGTACGCCCGCGCGGATCTGGGGCGATTTCATGCGCGGTGCCCTGTCGCTAAGGCCGACGCCCGCACCCAAGTCCTCGCCCGATCCCGAAGGCCCGGTGCAACCGATGGATATCGAAGAGGCGAGGAAATCGAAATCGGCGAGGATGGCACCGTGCTGCGCATCGAGGACGGTGCTATTTCTGTTGGCCAGGACGGGGTGCCGGTCGAATTGCGGCTTGATGAAAATGGCGCGGCTATTGTTCCCAGCCGGACGCAGCCACCCCCGACGCCGCAACCCACGCCCTCCGGCCAATAGTACCGCAGCGCGTGCGGCGCCATCATGCCATCAGGATATTCATTACAGCTGTCGCAATCGGGCGACTTGCATCGTCTTGCCATGCTTCCACCGTAAGATTGGCGTTGCGCCGCCCAAGCCGCGTTATCCGGGCGCGCGCATAGGTCTGCTTCTGTTTTCCGGCGGTCAGATATTGCACCGTGATGTTGATCGGTTTGAGCCGGGGCTGGCCGGGCCTGCGCCTTTCATCACGATCCAGCGCCATGCGGAGCGCGGCATACCCAGCTGCCTCCAGCAATCCGGCCGTTGCGCCGCCGTGAAATGCGCCCGGTCGCCCTTCTACATTGGGCCCGAAATCGACGGTCAGGACGGGCGCGTCCGCATCGATGCTGGCGACTGTTATCCCAAGCGAGCGCGCATAGGCAGGCAGTTGCAGCGAAGTGGACGGCTCAGTCATTGCGTCCTCCACTGCGCGGGTCGGACGCGATCACCATGAACACGCCTGCAATATGCGCGACCGGATCATCCGCATCGCCATCGTGGGCGACCCCGCGAACGAATGCGGCCGAATGCGTCATGCGGTAACACTCGACCCGGCCAAACACGCTGGCCCGGTCGCGCGAGGCACGCTGATAGTCGACCCGCAAATCAAGTGTTGCGACCGGAAAGAACTGAGTTTTCGTGGTCCAGATCGCCATTCCGCTGGCCATATCCATCAGGCTGAAAATCGGACCCGAAGCCAGCACCGGGCGATCGGGCTCGCCCAGCAGATCGTCACGCCAGGGCAATTCCAGTTCGACCCAGTTTTCCCCGTGGCGGCAATATCGCAGCCCCAGCCAGCCCGTATGGCCGTGCCTGAAAAAGAACTTTGCCGCCTGTTCCGGATCGAAAGGAGCGGGAGAAGCGGTATTCTGCGAAGTCATGGGAACAGCCTCTGAATGGTCAAGACCCTGATTACAATCATTTAATTTCCAACCTCGTCCATTTTCGCCCACTCGGCGCTGCGTGTCGGAGCATATGCTTTGGCGCCTGAGAGAAAGGAACCATAATGAACTTCCCCAAAATTGACCTTTCAGCCTTGCCCGGACTTGAAACTGCAAAGAGCCTGTTCGGCTCCATTACGCAGGCTGGTGCAAATTACGACGACCGCGTCGTGATGATCATGGTCTATATTCATGACACCGCGCCGCCGCCACCGCAGATCCCGTTCTGATCGGTTGGAAGCGGGAGCAAGCCTGATATGATAGTGCATCCTGCCATTGCCTGTCTGCGGGGGCCGCAATCCCCGCAGACCGGTCTTGCGGAGAAGTCTGGTGATCGGACATCCGCACAGCGCAATGCCGATACGATCCGCCGTGTGCGTGACAAATGGCTGATGGAGCCGGCGGTGCGGGCGATTGCCCAGGAACTGACCAGCTATGCGCGTGGCACGTCACTGTCCGACTGCCCGCATCTCACCGCGTTGACCAGCGATCTGGGGGCGGCGCGCGCCCTTATTGATCGGCTGTGCGCGGTGATGATCGCAACCACACGAGCAGCGCCGCTGTGCGAAGTCCCGTTCCGGTTCAAGACATCGCGCGGCCTGTCGAACATGCAATTGTTCGACGCAGGTACCGCAAAGCTTAGCCTGACGTCCTACGAACCCTTGCCCGGTCAGGCCGGGCTCAGGACTGGCCCACCCACAACCGCGCTGTTTGCCGACTGCGACGCGCGCGAGATCATTGTCAGCGGATGCGCACGGGGTACGATGCACTGCCGCAGGGATACGGGCCACCTCCACAACACGGAGCACCGCTGGAAAGCGGGTGACGTGATAGAAACCACCGCACAGGTGAGCGCGCGCCAGGTACGGCGCGTCGAGAACACGCTACTGGTCCTGCAATTGAGCCGCGAACCTGCTGCGCCAGAACCGACCGTCGAAATCTCGCTGGAGGATGGCGGCATCATCCGCACCGCTACCGGCGACAAATCGGCCAGTCAGGCGCTGATGGCAATCGGCGTACTCGGCGCGCTGGGTGCACGATCCGCCCTTGATGCGATGCGCGATACCGCTCTGAACCGGCGCGAGGACAACGATGTCCGGTGGGAGGCTGTACGTCAGACCCTTTCGCTGGATGCAGCGCGCGGGTTGTCGCTGTTGGCCGATCTGGATCAGCGCGCCGACGATGCGCTGGCGTCGCCCGCGCGTTCGCTGATGGCCCGTTTGTTCGCCGCGCAACCGGCCTTGCGAACTTTGACAAGGGAGCATGCCTGATGCCGCTGATCATCAACAATCCGAGCAATTCGAGCTGTTCCTTACCAGAGGCCATAGAGGCGCTGGCGGACCTTAACTTCGATCCGCGTGACGAAGGCAATTGCGCCGAGGCAGCAATGTGGCTGCGCCGATTGACGAACAATCGCCGGTTTTTGGCCGATTGGCTGGTTGGCCAGCTTGCCGGTCGTCTTTCAGGCGGCAACGGTCAGGTGCTGGACAGCGGGTACGGCCCACAGGCCATTGTCCTGAGCCCCTTGCGCGGAGGAATGTTTCTGCGCGCCAATATCTGGCCATCGGAGCAGGATCTGTGTTTCCAGACCAGTGGCGCGAAAAGCTTCGTCTACGAAGTGCCGCACGATCACAATTTCTCGTTCCTGACGAGCGGATATTGCGGGCCGGGTTATATCAGCGATTATTATGAATACGATTATGAGGGCGTGATCGGGCATCCTGGTGAGGCAGCTGGCCTTCGGTTTATGGAGCGCAGCGCACTGAACGAGGGCAAGCTGATGCTGTATCGCGCGCATCTGGACGTGCATTCGCAATTGCCGCCAGAGGCGCTGTCGGTTTCCCTCAACGTTATGCATGTCGATCCGGCGCAATGCTGGTTCGATCAATATGCGTTCGATGTCGAACGCAATCAGGTGGACCGCGTGCTCAGTCCCAATGCGAGCGAGGCGTTCCTGCGCGTCGCGGTCGCATCGGGCACCGATGAGGCGCTTGATTATGCCGACTGGGTGGGCGCGGGCCATCCCAGCGAACGCCTGCGCCTTGCGAGTTTCGAAGCGCGTGCGGGGCTGATGCGAGACGAACAAAAGGACGCGCTGTGGCGCAAGGCAGAGGGAAGCGGCAGCCGAATGGTGGCGGAGATCGCAAGGGAACGGCGCGCGCAGCTCGCGCTGAATTAAAAGACCGCGCCAGCCAGCCGGTCGATTGCGCCTTGCAGGATCACGGCGGCGGCGTGGCTGTCTATCGCAGCGGCGCGTTTGGCGCGGCTCATATCCTGCGCGATCATCGCCCCTTCAGCGCTGGCAGTGGACCAGCGTTCGTCCCATAGCAGTACCGGCAGCGCGAAGGCTTCGGCGCAATTGCGGGCAAAGGCGCGGCTGGCCTGTGCGCGCGGCCCTTCGCTGCCATCCATGTTGCGCGGCAGACCCAGCACAATCCCGGCGATGCTGCGTTGCCTGATCACCTCGGCCAACCGCTCACGATCGCGGCCCCACTTGCCGCGCTCCAGTGTCTTGCCTGCGGTGGCAAAGCGCCAGCCCGCATCGCAAATCGCCACGCCGATGGTCTTGGTCCCGAGATCGAGGCCCAGCAACACGCCCCCGTCAGGCAGGGCATCCCCGAAATCGAGGGAATTGTCGGTGATCAGGACGCGGCATCCGCATTCGCCACGCCGACCTTGGCCCGCACACGGCGCGCCACATCGGCCTGGGTGTTGGCCCAGAACAGCGGGATATCGTAAACATGGTAATTGTTGCCCGGCAACACATACGGCCCGAGTTCGGGCGGATCGCCGATCAGCAGAATGCCGCGCTCGCTGCATCGCGCGGGGACCGCCCCCGGCACCAGTTCACCGTTCGATATGCTGTCGTCGGGCACCAGCGTGCCAAGGTTCGCCGAAGCTGGGGCCGAACCCCCAAACATTCCGGTGAGCGGGTTGGTGCACAGGATCTGGCTGTCACCACGTTGTTGCCCATCATAGCCGACCGAATCGGCGTAAGTTTCTATTACGGAGGTCGGATCGGCAGGCTCGGCAAAGCTCGACCACGAAATCAGGCACCCGGTCTGCGAAGGCGTGGCGCAGGCGGGGATGCCGATTACGGGGAGATCATGCTCAACAGAAACGGGCCAGCCGATGGCATAGGCTGCGACCAGCCGATTTGCGGCAGGCCCGTCCATAACTTCCTCGCGCAGCAAGCGCAGCAGATGCAAGGCTCCTTGCGAGTGCCCCACAATGACAATCGGCGTGTCATCGTCCAGCGACTCAATGAAATACCGGTATGCGTCGCGCACGTCGGTGTAGGCCGCGTCAATTGCCGCGCCCGCCTCAGGCTTGTCTGTCAGGAACGCGCCCATCGTTGCCTGCCGGTATCGCGGCGCCCAGATTTGCGAAGCTGCGTTGAACGGGCTGGCCATGCCGCGAACATACAGGCGAGCGACACGCTCTGCCTCGGCATCGGCGTCTTCTCCCAGCTTCGCATTCCAGCTTGTGCGGCTGAGATAGCTTGTGGGATGGACGAAAAATACCGCGAAATCGGGCGCATCGGGCGCTGCACCGGATCTCAGCGGGCGGGCAGTACTGCTGCTACCGCTTGCGCCAGGTTCCGGTTCGACCGCAGCATAAGCAGGCTGCCAACGCGCCGGATCGTTTACGCCGATACCGGGGCGCGAAATCCACATCGAAGGATCTTGATAGGCATTAACCTCAAGCGGTTCCTGCTCGACGAATTCGGCGCTCGGCACCAGTGCGAGTGCAGTGATTTCCTTCTGGAACAGCTGATAGCCGATTGCGGCAACCAGCACCCCGACGATGCAGATCGCGACGAAATAGAGAAATTTCTTGGCCATAATTCAGCAAATTGTCCGAAAGCGAGTGGGCAACCTATTCAGCGCGCGCGGCCCTATCGGGTTCCGCCTTTTCCACCAGTGCGGGGCGCAACGTGGTCCACGCACGGTCGGGACGCAGGCTGGAAAACCAGCTTAGCGGGTTCCACGTTGTCGATCCATCCAGACTGAAGGTGATAAATTCCGCACGACCGCCGATATTTTCCAGCGGGATCGGCCCGCCCAGACCGCGCGCCTCGGCTGCGGCGCGACTGTCCGCACTTTGATCGCGGTTATCACCCATGGCGAATACGTGGCCTTGCGGGATGGTGACCGGGCCATAATTGTCGAGGCTCTGATCGGTATAGTCTATCACCAGATAGGTCGCGCCATTGGGCAACGTTTCGCGATAGGTCGGCGGTTCATAGAACTGCGAACCGTTCGCCTCTGTGACCTTGAAACGGTCGAATGCGTTCAGACATTGATCCCCTTCGCACAGCAATTCCGGTTCGAACGGAATACGCGCCGGCGGCACGACTTCCCGCTGTACCATCTCGCCGTTGAGGATAATGCGGCCATCGCGTACTTCGATCGTGTCACCGGGCAAACCGACGACCCGCTTGATATAATCTTCATCGCGCAACGGGTGCACGGGGATCACGATGTCGCCATATTCCGGCGTTGCGGCAAAGATGCGCCAATCGCTGCGCGGCAGCATGTGGAAACTGGCCGATGCCCATGACCAGCCATAGGGATACTTGCTCACCACCAGCCGGTCTCCGACATACAGCGTCGGCATCATCGAGGTGGAGGGAATGTAGAACGGTTTGGCAACCAGACTGTGGAATGCCAGCACGGCGACCAGCATCAGCGCCAGCCCACGAATTTCTGCGAGCCAATCGACCTTTTCCTCGGTCTTCTCCTCCTTCACCTCAGGCTTGGAGGGAGTTTCCGGCGGCATGGCCCGGTCGGGAGCAACAGGCTGACCGGTCTCGGGCGCGGCGCCGGGTTCATAGCCGGAGGTGGAGGGTGTCTGGTTCACTATGACGGGGCCTGTCAGGTGCTGGTGATCGGGTGCGCTTCGATAATAACGAATGCCTGCGCCCATGGGTGATCATCGGTTAGGGTAAGATGAATGGTGGCCTCATGGCCCGGTGGGCAGATTTCTTCAAGTCGCTTTGCCGCGCCGCCTGTCAGCGCCAGCGTCGGCGCGCCCGACGGAGCGTTGACGACACCGATGTCCTTCATGAACACCCCGCGCTTGAACCCGGTACCAACCGCTTTGCTGAAGGCTTCCTTGGCGGCGAACCGTTTGGCATAAGTTCCGGCGATGGTGAAGGGGCGTTTGCGGGCCTTTGCGCGTTCGGTCTCGGTGAATACGCGGTTCTCGAACCGCTCGCCATAGCGGGCGAGCGAATTGCCAATGCGCTCAATATTGCACAGGTCAGAACCAAGGCCGATGATCATTTGAACGCCCTTACCACAACTAGCGCAAGCAGCATCAGCGCAATCACGTGCAGCATCACCTGGCTTTTGAACAGGGGATGCGCGAAATCGCCCTTCGCTACCCGTGCCGCACCGACAAAGCCGAAGATGATCAGCGCCACCCAGCCGACAGCGAAAACCCGCATGACGCCGGTGTTGAGCGCGAAGCCGAGGAAGCCTACCGCCACCAGGAACAGCGCGGCCGCGCCAAAGGCCCAGCGCTTCTGTTCGCCGGTCAGCGGAGGGAGATCGGGCGCGGTCACGTTATCGTGCCTCATCCATCAATTCGCGCATCTGGCGGATGGCAGGCTCCAGCCCGGTAAACACCGCTTCACCGATCAGGTAGTGGCCGATATTCAGTTCCGCAATCTGCGGGATGGCGGCGATGGGCTGCACGTTTTCGAAGGTCAGACCGTGGCCCGCATGCGGCTCGATCCCGTTCTTGGCTGCCAATGCAGCCATGTCGCTGATGCGGCGCAATTCGCTCTCGATTCGCGCGCTGTCACCGTCCAGAAAGGCATGGGCGTATTCGCCGGTATGAAATTCGACCACCGGGGCAGCAAGGCGCAATGCCGTGTCGAGCTGGCGTTCATCAGCCTCGATAAAAAGGGAAACCCGGATGCCAGCATCCTGCAATTGCGAGACAATCGGAACCAGCGTGTTGTGCAGACCTGCTGCGTCGAGGCCACCTTCGGTCGTTCGCTCCTCACGCTTTTCAGGGACGATGCAGGCGGCGTGCGGTTTGTGGCGCAGCGCGATTTCGAGCATTTCCTGCGTCGCGGCCATCTCAAAGTTCAATGGCAGATCGGTCGCAGCCTGAATGCGAGCGATGTCATCGTCGCGAATGTGGCGCCGATCTTCGCGCAGATGCGCTGTGATACCATCGCCGCCCACCCGCGCCACGATCTCTGCCGCGCGCACCGGATCGGGATGATCCCCGCCGCGGGCGTTGCGGATAGTGGCGACGTGATCGATGTTGACGCCCAGACGCAGTGGGTTGGGGCGGAATGGTGAGGGCATCGGCGTGCTATTCCTTGCGGCTTCCCGGTTTGGTGACAGCTACGGCGGCGAGTTCGGCAGGGATGTCGTCTTCGGCGTAAGTCGGGAAATCGAACGCCGCGAGCGGGTAGAACGGTACGCCCAGATCGACGGTGCCGACCGACCGATCAATCAGCGCGCATTCCGCGATCACCTCTCCACCCTCACGCGCGACTGCGAGGATCGCCTCGCGACTGGAAAGGCCGGTGGTGACTACATCCTCGACCATCAGCACCCTTGCGCCTTTATCGAGTGCAAAGCCGCGGCGCAGGTGAAAAATACCATCTGGCCGCTCCAGAAACAGCGCGTCCTTGCCCAGCACGCGGGCGACTTCGTGGCCGATGATGATGCCGCCCATCGCGGGACTGACCACGATATCGACCCGGTCCAGGACATCCGAGGGGATCTTGGCAACCAACGCTTGCGCCAGCCGGGCGGCGCGCGCCGGGTTCATCAGAACGCGCGCGCATTGCAGGTAATGTCCACTGTGCCGACCCGACGAAAGCTTGAAATGACCCTCCAGCAGCGCTTCGCAGCCGCGAAATTCCGCAAGCACATCGTCGAGTGTTTCAGGCAAGCGTTCAGAGGCGGTCATAATCATTCCTCAACCGGAGTAAAAGCGTGGAGAAGCCAATTGCTTGCGCGCGGTTCATGCTCGCTTGCATAAATTTCTCCCTAGAAGCGCTTGAGGGTCTGGGCAAGCGCGGCTAATGGGATCACAGCATTGGCAGAATTGTCGATACGTCGCTGTCAGGCAGGTTGTCCGAAATCTACGGACCGGACCGGGCGGCATGGGATAAAATTTAGAACCACTGGGCACACAAGCATGGGTCACACGATCGGCCGTATGAAGGTCACTATCATCGCACTCGCAGCAGCATTCGGAGCGCTGGTCGCTCCCGTTGCCGTCAGCGCGCAGGACGCTGCCGCGCCGATTGAGGCGACCGTCGCAGACACCGCTGTGCCGGCAGACGCAGCTGAGGGTGCTGGGGCTGAGGGTGCTGGGGCTGTAGCCGCTCCGCAGGGCACCTATGTTCCGATGGCTCCGACCAAGGACAAGGGCATGCCCACCGATCCGCGCTCGGGCGAGGATGGTGCCTTTCTCAAGAGCATGACCTTCCAGGACCAATACACGAAAGATGGCGCGTATGCGTTGGGGATGCATAATTACATCCTGATGCCGGTCATCACGATCATCAGCCTGTTTGTGCTTGGCCTACTGCTGTATGTGGTCGCACGCTTTCGCCGCGCTGCGAACCCGGTGCCCTCACGCACTACGCACAACACCGCGATTGAAGTGATTTGGACCATCGTTCCGGTCATTATTCTTGTTATTATTGCTGTCCCTTCGATCACACTGCTGGCGCGCCAATACGAAACACCGCCGGAAAACGCGGTGACAATCAAGGCCATCGGTTACCAGTGGTATTGGGGATACGAATACCCCGATTACGACATGGGCGAAATTGTCTCGAACATGAAGAACGAGGCTGATGCGCTGGCCGATGGCGAGCCGAGCCAGCTTGCGGTGGACAACCGGATGGTTGTGCCCGCTGGTGTGCCGCTGCGGATACAGACAACCGGTGCTGACGTCATTCACGCCTTTGCCGTCCCGTCGCTTTGGTTCAAGATGGATGCCGTCCCCGGTCGTTTGAACGAAAAACTGCTCACTATTGAAGAGCCGGGCGTTTATTACGGCCAGTGTTCCGAATTGTGCGGCGCGCGCCACGCCTACATGCCAATTGCGGTTGAGGCGTTGCCCATGGCCGAGTTTGAGGCATGGGTCCGTGAACAGGGCGGGACCATTCCCGGAGAGGCTGAAGCTGCTCCGGCTGCTGCTGCGACTGGCGCAGTCGATGCATCCGTAGCGGCTTCTGCGCAGTAATTAATGCTGCGATAGCTGCCCGAAGTTGAATTTAAGAACTAATACGAACGCGAGAGTATCTGAACCATGGCCACCACTGCTGAAGGTTTCGAGGCACACCACGATGATCACGCACATGCGGATCACAAGCCGGGCTTTTTCGCCCGGTGGTTTATGTCGACCAACCACAAGGATATCGGGACCTTGTATCTGATCTTCGCGATTTTCGCGGGGATCATCGGTGGCGGCATTTCCGGCATCATGCGCGCCGAACTGGCCGCGCCCGATATTCAGTATCTGGGCTGGTGGGTTGATATGCTGGGCGGAGAGGCGGGCGTCGCTGCCAATCTGCACATGTGGAACGTGTTCATCACCGCGCACGGCCTGATCATGGTGTTCTTCATGGTCATGCCCGCGATGATCGGCGGATTTGGCAACTGGTTCGTTCCGCTGATGATCGGCGCGCCCGACATGGCGTTTCCGCGCATGAACAACGTCTCCTTCTGGTTGACGGTTGTCGGTTTCTTCAGCCTGCTATTTTCCATGTTCGTTCCCGGTTCCGCCGAGGGGTTGGGCGCAGGCACGGGCTGGACAGTCTATGCGCCGCTGTCGACAAAGGGTTCGCCCGGTCCGGCGGTCGATTTCGCAATCTTCTCGCTCCACCTTGCGGGCGCAGGCTCGATCCTGGGTGCAACCAACTTCATCACCACCATCTTCAACATGCGCGCCCCGGGGATGACCCTGCACAAGATGCCGCTGTTCGTTTGGTCGGTGCTGGTCACCGCGTTCCTGCTGCTGCTGGCACTGCCGGTGCTGGCCGCTGCCATCACCATGCTGCTGACCGATCGCAACTTCCAGACGACGTTCTTCGATCCGGCTGGCGGCGGTGACCCCGTCCTGTATCAGCACCTGTTCTGGTTCTTCGGCCATCCCGAAGTGTACATCATGATCCTGCCGGGCTTTGGCATGATCAGCCAGATTGTTGCCACTTTCAGCCGCAAGCCGGTGTTCGGCTATCTCGGTATGGCATACGCGATGGTCGCCATCGGTGTGGTCGGCTTCATCGTCTGGGCGCACCACATGTACACTGTCGGGCTCGACGTGAACACGAAGATGTATTTCACCGCCGCGACGATGGTTATCGCTGTCCCGACCGGTGTGAAAATCTTCAGCTGGATCGCGACGATGTGGGGCGGCAGCGTCAGTTTCAAATCGCCGATGGTCTGGGCGCTGGGCTTCATCTTCCTGTTCACCGTTGGCGGTGTGACGGGTGTGGTGCTGGCCAATGGCGGCATCGACGATAACCTGCACGATACCTATTACGTGGTCGCCCACTTCCACTACGTGTTGTCGATGGGCGCCGTGTTCTCGCTGTTTGCGGGCTTCTATTACTGGTTCCCGAAGATGAGTGGGCGGATGCACTCCGAACTGCTCAGCCATATCCACTTCTGGACGTTCTTCATCGGCGTGAACGTGATCTTCTTCCCGCAGCACTTCCTGGGGATGCAGGGCATGCCGCGTCGCTATCCCGACTATGCAGAGGCGTTTACGTACTGGCATGAAATAAGCACGATCGGTTATTACATCACCGCGTTCTCGATGGTCTTCTTCTTCGCCAATCTCGTCTACGCTTTCGCAGCCGGTCGCAAGCCGGGCAACAACCCGTGGGGTGAAGGCGCGACGACGCTGGAGTGGACGCTGACCAGCCCGCCGCCTTACCATCAGTTCGAAACGCTGCCTGTGATCGAGGATCATCACGATTATCACGATCACCGTCCGGTCGCTCAACCGGCCGAATAAGGAGAGCGGAGCGGCGGTGGTTGGTGCCATCGCTCCGGTTGGACACACATTGAGGGGGCGCGTCTGATAATCGGGCGCGCTTCTTCGCAACATTGATACGCAGGATTATGACCCTTTTGACGCCTCAAACTCAGTCGACCGCGGCGATGCTGCCGACCGAATGGCGCGACTTCTTCACGCTGACAAAGCCGCGCGTGATGACATTGGTGATCTTCACTGCGATCTGCGGCTTGCTGGCCGCGCCCGGCTCTATCCATCCCGTACTTGGCTTTACCGCCGTGCTTGCAATTGCGATGGGGGCAGGCGGATCGGCGGCGCTCAATCACTGGTGGGAGGCTGACCTTGACGCCGGGATGAAGCGGACCGCCAACCGACCGTTGCCCACCGGCCGGATGCGGCGCGAGGATGCGCGCGATTTCGGCATGTTCCTGTCGGGCATTTCGGTGATGCTGATGGGGGTTGGGATTGGCTGGCTGGCGGCTGCGCTGCTGGCGTTCGCGATTTTCTATTACGCGGTCATCTACACTATCTGGCTGAAGCCGCGCACTCCGCAGAACATCGTGATCGGTGGCGGATCGGGCGCGTTTCCGCCCTTGATCGGCTGGGTGGCCGTAACGGGGGATATCACCGCGATGCCGCTGTTGCTGTTTGCGATCATCTTTTTCTGGACGCCGCCGCATTTCTGGGCGCTCGCGCTGTTTGTGAAGACCGATTACGCGAAGGTCGGCATCCCGATGCTGCCCGTGGTCGCGGGTGAACGGGTTACGCGCAACCAGATCTGGATTTATACGCTGGCGCTGGCACCCATCGCGGTCGCGCCGTGGCTGATTGGCGGGACGAGCTGGGTCTATGGCTCGTTCGCGGTCGCGTTGTCCGCGTTGTTCATCGCGCTCGCGCTGCCAGTCGTGCGCCGCAACGCGGTGATGGGACCGGCGGCAGAAGGCGGCGATCCCATGATCGAGGAAAAGGCGCTGTTCAAGTTCAGCATCCTGTATCTGTTCATCCTGTTCGGCGCGCTGGTTGTAGACCGCGTGCTTGAGGCGCAGGGCGTTATCGGACCAGGGATGCTTGCCGGGGGGATGCTGCCTTGACCCCAGAGGAAGAAACCGAACTCAAACGTCGCCAGAAAGCCCGCAACCTGGTGGTTGGCGGGACGCTGCTGTTCTTCGTGGTTTTGTTCTATGCGATCACCATCGTCAGGATGGGCTCGCAATGAACACCGCGCCAACGCTCGACATGGAGACGCAGCGCCGCAACGTGCGCACGGGCCTGATGGCGCTGGGGCTGGCGGCAGCGATGATCGGCCTCGGTTTTGCGTCCGTACCGCTTTACCGTATGTTCTGTCAGGTCACCGGCTTTGGCGGCACGACGCAGGTGGCGAGCGAGAGCGACGCTGCGCGGGCGTTGGCGGGGGCCACGGGCCGCACCATCTCGATCCGGTTCGACGGGTCTACCGCCGGCAATGTACCATGGACCTTCCACCCCAGCCAAGCGACGGATACGGTGCGCATAGGCGAGCGCGATATGGCAACGTATGTGGCGCGCAATAATGGCGCAGAGGCGATCACCGGCACGGCCACGTTCAACGTGGAACCGGCGCAGGCGGGGCAGTATTTCAACAAGGTGCAGTGCTTCTGCTTTACCGAGCAGACGCTGGAGCCGGGGCAAGAGGTCACCATGCCGGTGGTCTATTATGTCGATCCGGCGATCCTGAAAGACGAATTCATGGCCGACGTAGAACAGATCACGTTGAGCTACACTTTTCATCGCGCGAAAGAGCCCGTATCTTCGGCTCTGGATCGCACAGCGCAATCGCAATAGCATTCAATCCTAGGGACGGGACACGTAACATGGGTGGCAAAGTAAACCACGATTATCACATTCTGGAACCGGATATCTGGCCGCTGGTCGGCTCGCTGTCGGCGTTGACCTTTACCAGCGGGATGGTGCTCAGTTTCCACCCTGAAGTGTTCGGGTCGGCGGCCTCGATTGTCACCTATCTCGGACTGGCGGGTCTGATCGCCACCTTCTTCATGTGGTTCAAGAACATCGTGGTCGAGGCCCAGCGCGGCGACCACACGCCTATTGTGCAATTGCATATGCGGTACGGCATGATCCTGTTCATCGCTTCGGAAGTGATGTTCTTCGTCGGCTGGTTCTGGGCATTCTTCGACTTTTCGCTGTTCCCAGCCGCGCTTAGTTACGACTCGGCATCCGATACCACCACGAGCCTGTTCGGCACCGAAGCGGCCGCTGCTGCGACGCAATTCGTGCCCAAGGGGATGGAGGTCCTCGATCCGTTCGCACTGCCTCTGCTCAACACGATAATCCTGCTATGCTCGGGCACCACTGTCACGTGGGCGCACCATTCCTTGATCCATGGTGATCGCGAGGGTCTGAAGCAGGGTCTGTGGGCAACCGTGGCGCTGGGCGTGCTGTTCAGTGCGATCCAGGCTTACGAATACAGCGTTGCGCCGTTCGGCTTTGGCGGGAACACCTATTCCAGCGCGTTCTACATGGCGACCGGTTTTCACGGGTTCCACGTGCTGATCGGGACGATCTTTCTCGCTGTGTGCCTGTATCGGGCATATATCGGCCACTTCACCCCGCGCCAGCACTTCGGTTTCGAAGCGGCCGCGTGGTACTGGCACTTTGTCGACGTCGTATGGCTGTTCCTGTTCATCTCCATCTATGTCTGGGGCGGCTGGGGCGCTGAATACCACTGATGCCAACGGGTGAGAGCCCGAACATGCAAAAGGGGCAGTCTGGGGTGATCCGGGCTGCCCTTTTCGGTTTGTGCCCGCGCTGCGGTGCGCGCACCTTGTTCGATGCGCCGGGTCAGATCGCACCTGAATGCGGCGCGTGCGGGCTGGAACTGGCGCCGTTGGCGCATGGGGGGCGGTTGGCAGGGCTTGTTACCATGATACTGGCTGCGCTGCTGATGACGGCTGCTGTGCTGATCGACGAGGCGCTGCGTCCGCCAATCTGGTTGCAGGCGCTGATCTGGGCACCGCTGACGGTGGCCGTGGTGCTGGGCGCGCTGCGACTGTTCAAGACGGCGTTTGTCTATCAGGCATACGAAGCGGGCCAGCAGGGGAATGAGGAATGATCCGGCAGCTTCCCATTATCCCGACCATCATAGTCATCGCCGCCGCGTTGACCATGGTTGCCCTCGGCATTTGGCAGCTCGGCCGCGCCGATGAAAAGGCGGCGCTGATCGCGCGGTATTCCGATGCAACTGCTATGGCTGACCAAGCTGCTTTTCCTTCAGACGGTGAAGGCGAAAACGTGTGGTTCCGGCACAGCACCATCGATTGCGACGGCGCAGGCGCGATAAAGCCGGTCGCAGGCACGGCAGCCAATGGTGCCAAGGGTTGGACCATGCGCGTTACTTGCGTCACCGAAGGCGGGACGGATGCACTGGTGGACCTTGGCTTTGCACGCGAGCTTGATCTGCCGGAGTGGGACGGTGGTACTGTAACCGGAGTAATCGCACCGGGGCCGCGTCTTGTTGCCGATCCGCCGCAAGCCGGTTTGCAACCTCTGGCAAAACCCGACCCCTCCAATCTGCCCAACAATCACCTCGCCTATGCGGGCCAGTGGTTCTTCTTCGCGCTGACCGCGCTTGTCATTTACGCGATTGCCGTGCGCGCCCGCATCAACGCCCGCACACGCAAATCGCCCAAATGATTGCCCCCGCGCGCCCGCGCCGCTAATCCCCGCCGCCATGCAATATGTATCCACCCGAGGAAATGCGCCGACACTCGATTTCGAAGGCGCGACACTGGCCGGGCTTGCCTGCGATGGCGGGCTGTATCTGCCGCGCGAATGGCCGCGCTTCAGTATGGCCGAGGTCGAGGACATGCGCGGGCTGCCATACCCGCAACTCGCCGCGCAGGTGATGCGTCCGTTCGTCGCGGGCAGCCTGTCGGACGATGAACTGGATGCCCTGTGCGAGGCAGTTTACGGTGATTTCGGGCACAAGGCGGTGACGCCGCTGGTCCAGCTGGACGAGACGCACTGGCTACTTGAACTGTTCCACGGCCCGACACTGGCGTTCAAGGATGTGGCGCTGCAATTGCTGGGCCACCTGTTCGAAACCTTTCTCGAACGAAGAGATGAGCGGCTGACGATTGTCGGCGCGACCAGCGGAGACACCGGCTCTGCCGCGATCAACGCTGTGGCCGGGCGCGACCGGGTCGAGATATTCATGCTCCACCCAAAAGGCCGGGTGAGCGAGGTGCAGCGCCGCCAGATGACGACAGTGCGCGCGCCCAATGTCCACAACCTTGCGATCGAAGGCAGTTTCGATGATGCGCAGCGCCACGTGAAGCGCATGTTCGGCGACGCGCAAGTCAACACCATGCTCAATCTGGGTGCGGTCAATTCGATCAACTGGGCGCGGCTGATGGCTCAGGTAGTGTATTACTTCTATGCCGCGCTGCAATTGGGTGCGCCGACACGCAAGGCTGCTTTCAGCGTGCCGACGGGCAATTTCGGCGATGTATTTGCAGGCTATGTCGCGGCGCAAATGGGCCTGCCGATAGAGCGGCTGATCGTCGCCACCAATATCAACGATATCCTGCACCGCGCGCTCAGCAACGGGGACTATTCCGCCGGAGTGGTAACGCCCACGCACACCCCTTCGATGGATATTCAGGTCAGTTCCAATTTCGAGCGGCTGCTGTTCGATTGCGGCGGGCGCGATGGTGCGGGGCTGGCGGCGCAGATGGCGACTTTCGAAAGCGAAGGCGCGATGCAGCTCACCAACAGCCAGCGTGAAAACGCCGCCGCGCTGTTTACGAGCGCCAGCGCCGATCCGGACGCGACCACGCGCGCGATGCAATGGGCGCAGCGCCATTGCGGGCAGGTGATTGACCCACATACAGCCGTTGGCCTCCATGCCGCGATTGAGCTGGCGCGTGAGGATACGGTGCCGCGCGGCACGCCGATCGTCACGCTGGCGACCGCGCATCCTGCCAAGTTCACCGATGCGGTTGAACGCGCCATTGGTATGCGCCCCGGCCTGCCTGCGCGCGTGGGCGATCTGTTCGGGCGCGAGGAGCATTACACCGAAATCGCCGGCGAATACGAAGCTGCGCGCGATTTCGTGCTGGAACGCGCCGTGGGCAAAGCCGACACGCCTGCCGCCTGATGGCTGACCTGATCCGCGATCCAGTCCTGATGGAATGCACCGGGTGGGACGGTTATCGCCTGCTCGATAGCGGGGCAGGGCGCAAATACGAATCGTTCGGTCCCCATGCCTTCATCCGCCCCGAACCGCAGGCGCTTTGGCAGCCGCGCCTTTCAGACTGGCCCGCCGCGGGCGAATTCGTGCCCGGATCGGACGAGGATGGCGGCGGGCGCTGGATAATGGAGCAGACCGTGCCAGAAGGCGGCTGGGAACTGGCCTGGAACGAGGTGCGCTTCACTGCCGAGCCGACGCCGTTTCGGCACCTCCAGTTCTTCCCCGATATGGCCCCGGTGTGGGATTGGATGCGAGCGCTGCTGGCAGGGCGTGAGGACGCCGAGACGCTCAACATGTTCGGCTATACCGGTCTCGGCAGCCTCGCGCTGAGTGGACACGGACCGGTCACGCATGTCGATGCGTCCAAGAAATCGGTCGCACAGGCGCGCGAGAACGCCGCGCTTTCGGGGATGGAGGACCGTCCGATCCGCTGGCTGGTCGATGATGCCGCGAAATTCACCGCGCGCGAAGTGCGACGGGGCAAGCGTTACGACGGCATCATCCTCGATCCGCCCAAATTCGGACGCGGACCAAAGAACGAGACGTGGCGGCTGGAAACCGGACTGCCGGACCTGATCGGCGATTGCGCGGGCTTGCTCGATGCCAAAAGCCGCTTCCTGTTCCTCACCGTTTATGCCGTGCGCATGAGCAGCGTGGCCCTGGCAGGGTTACTCGAAGAAAAACTGCGCAACCTGCCTGGCACCATCGAGCACGGCGACCTTGTTGTGCGTGAGGAAGGGCCGGGCGCGCGGCTTTTGCCAACAGCGATCTTCGCACGATGGAGCAATCCGGGCTAAGCGCGCGGCATGACCCACATGACCGATTCGCTGATCCTCGAAGTGGCCGATCTGGAAGTCGATGTCCTGACCGGCATTTACTCCGAGGAAACCGGCAAGCCCCAGCCGCTGCGCATTACGGTGCAGGCGCGATACGATGTGGCTGGCCGGTATGATCCCGACACTCCGTTGGATGCGTCCAAGAATTACATGGACCTGAAACACGCTGCCTCGGCGGGATTGCCTTCGGACGTGCATTTCAAGCTGATCGAAGCGGTCGCGGACCACATTTGCGAGACGCTGTTCGTGCAGGACCGCAGGGTGCAGGCGGTGACGGTGAAGATCGTGAAGCTGGCCATTGCCGAGGCGAACGAACGGATCGGGATCACGCTCCACCGCGAACGGCCAGCGACGTAGCCGCCTGCGATGCAGCGCGAGATTTCCTTTGAAGACCTACCCACCAGCAGCCTGGATGCGCATACGCTGTTCGTGACGCGCTGCCTGCCACAGGTGCGTGTGGTGATGGAGGAGGAGGGCATAAGCGCGCTCGCCATCATCCTGCCGCCTGCTGGCCCCGATCACGATGCATGGCGGCGTGCGCTCGCGGGCGATCTGGCGCGAGAATATGCGCCCCGGCGGGTCAACATTGCGGGTGGCAGCGCGGGTGAGGCGCTGGAAGCGGTGCTCACCTATTTACAGGATGCGCCCGGCGTCACCGGCCACTATGTTCAGTCCCATGACTGAGTTGAAGCGCCCCGATCCGCTGCGCACACGCGATGTGATTCGCGTCGATCACGGTGCGCCGCTGGTCGATGCGTTTCAACGCCGCATTACCTATTTGCGGCTGTCGGTGACGGATCGCTGCGACCTGCGCTGCACGTATTGCATGCCCGAACGCATGACGTTTCTGCCACGGCGCGAGGTGCTGACGCTGGAGGAATTGTACGATCTGGCGACTGGCTTTATCGCGCGCGGCGTCACCAAAATCCGCATTACCGGCGGCGAACCGCTGGTAAGGCGTGACATTATCGACCTGTTCCGTGCGCTGGGGCGGCATCTGGTCGTCAATGGCGGAGTGGGGCTGGAAGAACTCACGCTCACCACCAATGCGACGCAGCTGGCGCGCTATGCCGAGGATCTGGTGAGCGCGGGGGTGTCGCGCGTAAACATTTCGCTCGACACGCTGAACCGCGCGCGGTTCGAACGTCTGACGCGGCGCGATGCGCTTCCACAAGTGCTCGAAGGCATTGCTGCGGCCAAGACGGCGGGGCTGAAAGTCAAGCTGAATGCAGTCGCGCTGAAAGGTGAGAATGAGGGCGAATTGCCCGATCTCATCGAATGGGCGCACGCGCAGGGCCACGATGTGACCCTGATAGAGGTGATGCCGCTGGGCGACGTGGAGGAGGAACGGCTGGACCAGTATCTTCCGCTCGACTCGGTAAAAGAGCGGCTGTCGCAGCGTTGGACCCTCACCCCCAGCAGCGCGTCCTCCGGTGGTCCGGCGCGATACTGGGACGTGGCGGAAACCGGCGGGCGGCTGGGTCTCATCACCCCGCACACCAGCAATTTTTGCGAAGGCTGCAACCGGCTGCGGGTTACGGCGACGGGACAGCTTTACCCATGCCTCGGCGGGTCAGAGCGGGTCGATCTGCGCGCCGCGCTGCGATCCGACGATCCTGCCGGGAAGCTTGCGGAGGGGCTGAACCAGGCACTCGCGATCAAGCCGGAGAAGCACCATTTCCGCATGGACACACGCGGCGCAGACCCGGCGCAGGCGCGGCACATGTCGCTGACGGGCGGCTGATGGGCGGGGTGCGCGTCGTCTATCTCGGCAGGCTGGCCGATGCAGCAGGCAAGACCGAATTGGAGTTTTTTTCCAGTTCAGGCAATCTTGATTGGCCGGAACTGCTGGCCCTTTTCGACGACCACGTGCGCAAAGGATTGGCGGACGTGGTCGCTGATGAGCGCATCAAGGTCGCGCTAAACGGCGTTGTGCTGGACGATCGCGAAGGACTCATCGCCTGCCACGGTGACGAGGTCGCGCTGCTGCCGCCGGTCAGCGGGGGCTGAAGCGGTGCGCGATATCCGCCTGCTCGATACGATGTTCATTCCCGGCACGCTGATCGGACCGTTTACGCAAGGCAATCCGGGGCTGGGCGGGGTATGCACCTTCGTTGGCGAAGTGCGCCCTGACGGCGGGGTGGAGGCGCTGGAACTCACCCATTACGAACCGCTTACCCTGCCCGGAATGCACGATCTGGCGGATCGCGCCTTTTCCCGGTTCGATCTGATGGGGTTGCTGATGGTCCACCGCGTCGGGATGATGCGACCGGGTGAGGCGATCGTCTGCGTCAGCGCCGCCGCGCGCCATCGCCGCGACTCCATCGACGCGGTCGATTTCTGCATGGACCACCTCAAAAGCGCGGCGTGGTTCTGGAAACGCGAGATGCGGGCGGGTGAGTGGCACTGGATCGAACCGCGTGCGCAGGACCACATGGATCTATCCCGCTGGAATAATTCGCGCGTTTGATCGAGATCAAAGGCAGCCTCCCGGATCGTCCGTAATGCTCATCTCAACACAGGAGATGATTGATGAGCAAACTGGTCCATGAGAAACTAGCGCGCGGCGAAGCCCGTATTGTTGCCGCACCGGCAAAGGAAGCGCCCGCCATCAGCGCCCCGCGCCATCAGGTCGAGGTGGATCGCAATTTCGAACTGCCCACCGGGCTCTATATCGCGACGGTTGGCTGCTATCTGGCGTTTCTCGCAATCACCTGGATGGCCTTTGCCTCGCCCATGCTGGCGATCCCCATGGTGATCTTTGCGGTGTTTATCGCCGGAGCGTTCGGCGTGCCGGCGATCTGGTCCCGGCTAAAAGGCAATGTCAGCCACCCGCTCGATCCCGCCAGCTTTGCTCGCGGGGGCATCATGACCCACACCGGCCCATTGGCTGCGCGCGATGCGGGCGTACAGATGCTGATCTTGCCAGTCCTGATCGCGGGGTGGGGCGGCGTGGTAGCCATAATCGCCGCTATCGTCAGCTAGCGGGCGAAATCCCCGGTTCAGCGCCCCGCGAGCGTTGCGAGAAGCGCGGGATCAAGCACATTGATCCCGCGTTTGCCCGTGCGCGCAATCGCTCCCGCTCCCTCAAGCTCGCCCAGCTTGCGGCTGACCGTCTCGATCGTCAGGCCCAGCATGTTGGCGATCTCTCCGCGCGTCAGCGGCAACTCGAAATGGATCGCGGGGTGGCAGGATGACTGGCTGGCCGCCACCGCAAAATCATTCAGCAGCGCCGCAAGCCGCATCTCAGCGGTAGCATTCCCGGTAAGCTCCAGCAGTGCGCGCGTTGCCACCAGGTCTTCCTGACTGCGGCGCAACAATGCGCGGGCAAGCGCGGGGTAGCTCTCAATCGCGGCTTCGATATCGCGGCGCGAGAAGGTGCAAAGTCGGCTTTGCGTCAGTGCGACCACATCGTGATGCGCAAACGGGGCGAACAGCTCTCCGATAAAGCCCGCCGGATGCACGAGCGCAAGGATCTGTTCGTTGCCATCGCGGTCAATCGCCGCAACCTTCAGTGCGCCACTTAACAGGGTGGCGCAGGCGGC
The DNA here is from genome assembly GCA_963838365.1 of uncultured Alphaproteobacteria bacterium. Taxonomy (GTDB): domain Bacteria; phylum Pseudomonadota; class Alphaproteobacteria; order Sphingomonadales; family Sphingomonadaceae; genus Erythrobacter. The sequence goes on along the minus strand of CAWIQR010000011.1, from coordinate 53,104 downwards.
CTCCTCGTCTCCGGCGGCGAACAGCATCTCTCCGCGTTCCAGTATCCGTGTCCGGCCCGCAGCGGCCATTGCTGTGCGCTCTTCGGCGGTCAGTACGGCGCAGGCGGCGGTCGCCCTCACCGGGCAATCGTCACAGGAAAGCTGGACGGTGCTGCCCATATGCCGCGATCCTCAGCGTTCCAGCCGCGCCGCGATCGCGGCAAGGACACGGTCCTGCTCGATCAGGGTTGCAGCCAACCGGCTTTGAACCTGTGCGATGGCGGCGCTTTCGTCCGCCTCCGCCAAGGTGATTTGCGCGCGTGCGGCCAGCAGGTCCAGATCGGCCAGCGCGAGGCGCGCGTCGCTGTGATGCGAGGTGAGGTCGGCCAGGCGCACCTGCGCGGTGGCCCACCGGTCGGAAGTGATGCCATCGCCGCGCGCCGCGTCCGCCAAAGCCCGCACGGAACCGGACTTCGCCGCAAATTCGCGCGTCGCGCGGTCCGCACGCGTGCTGATCGTGGCAATCGCGGCGTCCAGATCCTGTGGCAACGGTTGCGAGATGGTCGCCGGATCGACCGGCTGGACCGTCGTTACACCGGGAAACTGCACCGAAACGCGCCCCCCCTCAGCTGAGGTTGTGGGAACGGTGAACGGCGGAAACTCCGTTGAACCGCCCGCGCACCCGCTTAGCAACACTATCGAGAGGCATGCGGTGGCGGCGATCCGCAGCAAACAAGATTGTGAATTGTCAGACATGATCCGGCGCTGTGTTATCATGGTCACGGCGAGTGGCAAGGATTCGCGTCCGCGTCCATGGCTTTGGAGGCCGGCGGATTAGCGTGTGCAAATTCGCGAGTCTTTTGGTGATCAGCACATTTTTCAGACCGCTTACCCGTTGACTTGCTCGCCCTGTTCCCTTAACGGCACCGTTCTTTCCGGGGCTGATTTCGACTCAGCACCGCATTGCCGTTTGGTCACGCGGGGTTAGCCCGCAGCGGGCCGGACACAGCACAAGATTGAGAGTTTATAGCCATGTTCGCGATAGTGCGCACAGGCGGCAAGCAGTATCGGGTTGCCGCTGGAGACAAGATTGCCGTTGAAAAGCTCGCCGGAGAAGCCGGTGACACGGTCACGCTGGGTGATATCCTGCTGGCGGGCGAAGGCGATTCCATCGCCGATGCCTCCAAGGTTACCGTTTCGGCGGAAATCATCGCTCAGGCAAAGAGTGAAAAGGTCGTCGTTTTCAAGAAGCGTCGCCGTCACAATTATCGCCGCAAGGCAGGTCACCGTCAGCACATGACGCTGCTGCGCATCACCGATGTCGGCACTGGCGGCGCGAAGAAGGCCGCTGCCAAGACGGAAGCTGCGCCCAAGACGGAAGCTGCGCCCAAGACGAAAGCTGCTCCGAAGGTAGAAGCCAAGGCGGAAACCAAGGCAGCACCGGCGAAGAAGGCCGCTCCGGCCAAGAAGGCAGCAGCGGAAAAAGCTCCTGCAAAGACCGCTGAAAAAGCACCGGCCAAGAAAGCGCCCGCCAAAAAGGCCGCGCCCAAGGCCGACGAAAAGAAGTAAGGATAAAGAACCATGGCACATAAAAAAGCAGGCGGTTCATCACGCAACGGTCGCGACTCAGCGGGTCGTCGCCTTGGTGTGAAGAAGTTCGGCGGTCAGGACGTGATCGGCGGCAATATCCTCGTGCGTCAGCGCGGGACGAAGTTCTATCCGGGCACGAATGTCGGCATGGGCAAGGACCACACGCTGTTCGCGATGGGTGAAGGCGTAGTCCGATTCCACAAGGGCAAGCTTGGCCGCAAATACGTGTCGGTAGACATCATGGCGCAAGCCGCCGAATAACCGGACGATTCATTGACAGGATCGTCCCCCGCGGGATGGTCCTGAGCCGATACTTCGATATCGGCGTTCAAGAGGGAGACAGGCCACCCCGCCAACCGGGGGAGCCGTCTCCCTCTTCGCATTTCTCCCTCACCCTGCCGCGCTTTTACCGGGCGCGGCCATGAAAACGTCACGCGCTGTGCCTAGGTGCAAGGCGCGGGGCGAAGGAGGAGCGAGACGTGTTTTATCGCAGTGCAAGATTGCTCTTGCGGCCTGTATGGCCGGAGGACTGGCGCGGCATCCTTGGCGGGATCGCGGACGAAGGAGTGGTACGCAATCTGGCGCGCGCTCCGTGGCCCTATAGCGAAGATGACGCGCGCAAATTCGCCGCGCTGCCCATCGCCCCGCACGAACCGCGCTTCGTCATAACCCGCGCCCGCGACGCCGAGGTGATCGGCTGCATCGGGATTGACGATGCGGACGATGCCCCTGACGCGGTGGAGCTGGGATACTGGATCGCGCGGCCGTATTGGGGTCAGGGATACGCCACCGAAGCGGGCCGGGCGGTGCTGGAAATCGCCCGCACGCTGGGCCATCCGCGCGTGGTCGCGTCGCACTTTTACGACAATCCGGCCTGTGGCCGCGTGCTGGATAAGCTCGGGTTTCAGCCGACGGGTCGTTCGCTGATGCGCCATTCCTGTGGCCGGGGAGAGGCTGCGCTGACGCACGAATACGCATTCGATTTTCGCGATGGGATGGACGGCGCAGCGCCCGAACCGCAAAGCGACGAACGACGCGCAGCGTGAAATCATGGCAGGCGGCAATGTGGGGAATGTGGCGTGCGGGCAGGGCCTGCTTGTCCGGCCCCGTATTTGGACCTAGAGATCGGTGACAATGGCCACTCGCAAACGTCTGACACCCGAGGAATCCCGCAATTCCGCCCTCCAGGCTGCGCGTGCGCTGCTGATCGAAACCGGGCCGCAATCGGTCACGCTGAAGGCGGTGGCAGCGCGTATCGGGCGCACGCACGCCAATCTGCTGCACCATTTCGGATCGGCATCGGGTCTGCAAAAGGCATTGGCAGAACATCTGGCGCGGACGGTGTGCGAAACGATCATAGACGCTGTACGCGCCAGCCGTGCAGGCCTTGGATCGGCGCGCGAGGTGGTGGATCTGGCGTTCGACGCGTTCGACCGGGAAGGCGCGGGCGCGCTTACCAGCTGGATGCTGCTGACGGGCAACGAAGATGCGCTGGCTCCGATTATCGCCACGATCCACGATCTGGTCGATGAAATCGCACCCGAAGAGGCAAACCATTCGGGCGAGGATCAAACGGTCCACCGCGACACGCTCAATCTGGTGCTGCTGGCGCTGGGTGATGCGTTGATCGGGGCGGCGCTGGCCAAATCGCTGGGCCTGCCGCGCGATGCGGCGCGTGAACGCGCGCAGCAAATGCTCGAAGCCTCGCTCAATCTGGATGAGGTCGGCTGAAAATTAGTCCGCCAGCCCCGCGCGTTGCCATTCCGGCAGGGTCGCTGGGTCGAGGTCAGTCACCCGCAGATGATCGACTGCCAGCCCCAGTTCGGGATAGCTGGCCTTGCGCCGTCGTTCGTCCGATACAGGGAGCGGTACGACAACCAGACGTCGATTGACCTTTTGTCGCCAGTTCATCCGCGCCGTGTTTTCCTGCCCGACATAGCAGCCCTTCTCAAAGCTGACGCCATGCAGTTCCACCGCGTTGGTTTCGAGCCACAGGATGTCGCCGAGTTCCGCGACGCCCTCCGGCACGCCCAGCGACAGGCGATGGGCTAGATACGCGTCATCCGTCGGCTCACCCGAATGTGCGGCGAGCCAGCGATACCCCAGTTCAGGCAAACGCGGATCGGGCACCCCACCCGCTTGGGCGTCAACGCTCCAATGCGCCGCCAGCGTATCATCGCGCGTAATGTCGATCGCGCGCCGCAGTCGATAAAGCGACAAGCGTTTTAACAGATCGTCGGCCACGTCCGCCTCGCAATCGAGCAGGATCGCGCCCGCTTCCCCCTCCCACACCAGAAAATCGAACATCGCTTTGCCCTGCGCGCTCAGCAGCGCGGCATAGACCGGCAGCGCGCCCGACACATCGTTTGTCACCAGTCCTTGCAGAAACGCGCGCACATCTTCGCCATGCTCGCGCGGGGAAAGGCGGATTACGGCGCGCGATTGAAGCTGGGTGTTCGTCATCATCGGATCCTGTTGGCAATTGCCGTGGCCAGATGCTCGCCCAGCATCGGCCCCTGTTCGGGGTAGAGATAGGGTTCGATCAGCTCCGCTTCCATAACCGCCAGCGCGTCATCGGGCATCCGCAGCATGTCGATCCGGGCGTAAAGGGGGGTGGGAAAGGGAATTGCTGTCAAAATAGCCTGTGCCGCCGCAGCTTCGTCAGCGGTCGGATTGTGCACCTCTTCGCGCCCGCCATACAGCGATTGAATGCGGTAATCGCCCATTGCCGGGCGTTTGCGCAGCGCGTGGCTCAATGCGCCGTCGATGAAGACGAAACTCAGCTCGCCTTCCTGCGCGATGGCGGGAAGGAAGGGTTGCAGCATGGCCGGGTGATCGTATCGCCAATCAGGGGCGAGGCGCTCGCGCTCAAGCAATTCCTGCCCCTGCGCGCCCGCGCCGACCTGCCGTTTGACCACCAAACGGTCGCAGTCGAAGTGGTCCATCGCCGCCTGTGCCCCGGCGGCGTCCACCGTGTCCTGCCATAGCGTCGGGATGGTGCGCGCGCCCGCATCCGAGAGCGATTGCAAATATGTCTTGGTCAGGTTCCAGCGGACAAGGTCGGGCGGATTGCACACAATGATGCCCCGCGCAGCCATCTCTTCAAGCCGATTGAGAAAAGCGTCGGCCTTGTCCTGATAATTCCACGCCGTGCCCAGCATGACGAGCGCGATACCGTCGAACGCCTCGACCGGCGCCTCCCAGTCGATCACGCACAATTCCAGCCCGGCGTTTGCGAAAGCCGGTTCCAGTGCAGCGATCATCAGATCATGCTCGAATGCGTCGCCCCGCCGCTCGCCTTCGCCAGGTAAGGTGGTTTCGCAGGCGAGAAATCCGATCTTTTCCATAGGCTGAAGCGTGTAGGCGCGCACCATCGCACTGGAAAGCCCCCTCACGTGCGACTAGGACCGCTCGCATGACCGATAGCATCACGATCCGCCGCCCCGATGACTGGCACCTGCATTTCCGGGATGGAGATATCATGCGTGGAGTCGTCCCATACACGGCGCGCCAGTTTGGCAGGGCGATCGTTATGCCCAACCTCTCGCCCCCGGTGACCACCAGCGCGCTTGCCGCCAACTATCGCGACCGCATTCGCGCCGCTGTGCCCGCCGGGCTGATGTTCGAGCCGCTGATGACGTGCTACCTTACCGACACCACCGATGCCGATGATCTGGCGCGCGGGCACGCAGACGGCGTGTTCACCGCGGCAAAGCTCTATCCCGCCAACGCCACCACCAATTCCGCGCACGGGGTCAGCGATGTGGAGCGCATCTATCCCGTGCTGGAGCGAATGGAGGCCGAAGGTATTGTGTTGTGCATCCACGGCGAAGTCACCGATCACGATATCGACGTATTCGACCGCGAGGCCGAGTTTATCGAGCGGCATCTGAAAGCCATCGTCGCGAATTTCCCGCGTCTGAAGGTCGTATTCGAACATATCACCACCGCCGATGCGGTCTCCTTTGTCGAGGGTGCGCGTGAAGGGGTCGCAGCGACGATCACGCCGCAGCATCTCCATATCAACCGCAACGCGATGCTGGTGGGTGGCATTCAACCGCACAATTACTGCCTGCCGGTGGCCAAGCGCGAGACGCACCGGCTGGCGCTGCGCCGCGCGGCGACCTCGGGATCGGCGCGGTTTTTCCTGGGCACAGACAGCGCGCCGCACCTGCGATCAGCCAAGGAAGCTGCGTGCGGGTGCGCAGGTATCTTCAACGCACCCTACGCGCTGGAAAGCTATCTCGCCGTGTTCGAGGCGGAGGGCGCGCTGGACCGGTTTGAGGGGTTCGCCTCGCTTCATGGACCGGCATTTTACGGCCTGCCGGTGAATGAGGAAACGGTGACGCTGGAACGCGCAGCCGTGACCGTGCCCGATGCGCTGGAACTGGTCGGAGAGGAGATCGTGCCGTTCCACGCCGGGCAAACGCTGGGCTGGAAGATCGCGACTAGTTGGCGTTTACGCAGGCAGCGCGGCGCGCTTTGCCCGGCGGGAGCGCGCCCAAAGGTCTGCCGCAAAGATCGCGACAGCAATCCAGATCAGCATGAAACTGCCAAGCTGTGCGGGCTTCAATTGCTCACCAAAGACGGTCAGCCCCAATACGAAAACGATGGTGGGCGCGAGATACTGGATGAAGCCGAGCGTGGAATAATCCATTCGCCGCGCCGCAATTGCAAACAACAACAGCGGCACCGCTGTCACCACGCCCGAGAAAACAATCAGCGCGCTCAATGTGAAATCCGTGCCGAAAGCGGAGCCTTGCGGCGTCGTTGCATAATAGGCAGCAATCGCAGATGCTGGCAGCAGCAGGATCGCGCTCTCAATCGTCAGACCGGGCAATGCGCCAACGGAAACCTGTTTGCGGACAATGCCGTATAGGCCAAAGCTGAGAGCGAGGCTCAAGCTGATCCATAACGTCGTCAACGCGCCAGCAGCAAGCAGCGCAACCGCCGATGCGGCAATCGCCACAGCGGTCCACTGGAGTTTCGACAATCGCTCTCCCAGAAAGACGGTGCCCAGCAGCACGTTCAGCAGCGGATTGAGGTAGTATCCGAGGCTGGTCGCATAGACATAGCCCGCAGTGATCGCCCAGATATAAACAAACCAGTTAATCGCGATAAGCGAGGCGCTTGCGAGCAGCATGATGATTGCTCGCGGGCTGGAAAAGGCAGCGCGGATCTCACCGAACTGGCGCCGCACAGCAACAATGACAAGGCAAAGTGGCAGCGTCCAGATGATGCGCCAGCCGACAAATTCAAACGCCGGGACGCTCTTTACCAGCAGCAGATACAGCGGCAGGAATCCCCATATCAGATAGGCCGCAAACGCAGGCGGCAGGCCCGAAGGTTGCGAGGGAGATTCGGGCGCGGCATCAGTCATGGTGATGGTGCGGTAGGCCGATGGGTCACGCGGAGCAAGCGCCGCCAGTCTGTTCACACGACCGCTTAAAAAGCTGAACGGCGGCTGTCATCGCTGATGCAGATTTGTTCACATTGCGCGCATTATATATGAATGAAATCGCGGTTCGGGGAATGATTACCCTGCGTTCACGTGACAGATTTATCAGCTTGGGCCATTCCCACCAATGGTCCCGGCGCGGCTCCCACCAGCCGCGGAAGGCGCTCTCATCCCGGTTTCGGGGTGGGGGCGTTTTCGCCTTGGGCGACCCTTGAGGTGACGTATTTTTTAACCAAGGTGTGGCACTGCCCAACGGTATGACAGCCCGCTTGCGACTTGCGTTTTGTGCGCCCTTGATTGCCCTTGCCGCGTGCGGTGGCGGCGGGGCGGAGGCTCCTGTGTCCCCTGTCAACGATGTCGATCCCTATATTGCCCGCGCCTTGAACGATCCGCTGATGGTCGATCCTGACCTTTCGTATCGAAACGAGGCCAATGCGGCGATCACCTTTGGGTACGATCACGCGCTGCCATCGTTCAAGGCGACCGAAGAGGAAGCGGGCCGCGCGCGCGAGACTGCGCGGCTGCAATTGCTGGAGGGCGGCCCGATCCGCGATTTGCCCGCGCCGCAGAAGGGCGCCGGACCAGCCTCGCTCGATCAGGCGTTCGGAGTGGAGGCGCTGCTGCGCGCTATCGATGTGCCAACGCAATGTCGCAAGAATATCGCTGGCGATTTCGCCTATGCCGCGACCTTACCTGATATCGCACAGGTCATGCCGCATGGAATGGTGCGATTGGCAGCGGCGGTCGATCAGCCCGGCTGCACCTTGCGTATCGTGCGTTATGTCACGCCGGTCGCGATCGAGGATGCGCTGCAATATCACTACACGATGGCGGATCGCGCCAAGCTGGGCCCTGTTATTTTCGCTGCGCCCGAAGCCAGCCTGATCGGCAATCGCCGGGGCACGCATTTGCAGGTTTATGCGCGCAAGACCGCAGGCAATCTGAGTGCGGTCGATGTAATCACATGGACTCTCGAATAGGACGCTGAAACGCCTATTCCTTGAGCCCGATTTCGATGTTGGCGCGCGGCTGCTCCATCTCGGTGCTGGCGACCGGATAGGCGCAGTAATCCGCTGCATAGAACGCCGCCGGGCGGTGATTGCCCGACAAGCCTATCCCGCCGAACGGAGCCGATGACGATGCGCCATTGGTGGGCCGGTTCCAGTTGATAATCCCGGCGCGGATATTGGCCCAGAACCGCCCGTAATCATCGGGCGTACCGCCGATCAAAGAGGCTGACAGCCCAAAGCGCGTATTGTTCGCCTCGGTAATTCCCGCGTCCAGATCGGGCACCCGGATCACTTGCAGAATTGGCCCGAACAATTCGATATCGGGGCGGTCGGGAATGGCGGTGGTGTCGATAATGCCGGGGGTCAGGAACGGCTTGTCAGGGTCAATCCGGCGCATCGGCGACAACGCCTTGCCCCCGGCGGTGACCAGCGTGACGAAACTTTCGTTAAGGCGGTCTGCGGTGTCGTTGTCGATCACCGGACCCATGAACGGCTGCGGATCAGCCAGCGGATCGCCGACTATCAGCTTGCGCGTCAGGGGCACCAGCTCATTCATCAAATCATCATAGACGCTTTCCTTGACGATCAATCGGCGCGCGGCAGTGCAGCGCTGCCCGGCGGTGGTAAAGGCGCTTTGCACAATCAGCACGGCGGCATCGGCCAGCTTGGGAGTGTCGATCACAACCATCGGATTGTTGCCGCCCATCTCCAGCGCAACCATCTTGCCCGGATTGGAGGCGAGCGTGCGGTTGATCGCGATCCCGGCCTGCGCGGAACCGGTGAACAGCACGCCATCGACGCCGGGATGCGCGACCAGTGCCTTGCCCTCCTCGGGGCCGCCAATCACCAGTTGCACCACGTCTTCGGGAATGCCTGCCGCCATCAGGCAGGTGACCAGCATTTCGCCTGTGGCAGGTGTCTTTTCTGAAGGTTTGAACAGGATCGCATTGCCCGCGATCAGCGCGGGAATGATGTGTCCGTTGGGCAGGTGTGCGGGGAAATTGTAGGGGCCAAGCACCGCCATCACGCCGTGCGGTTTATGCCGGACGGCGGCGGTTCCCAGCATTGCGCTGTCGAGCTTTTTCTTGCCCGTTCTCTCGGCATAGGCGCTGACCGAAATGTCGACCTTGTTTATCACCGCGTCGACTTCGGTGCGCGCTTCCCACAGGGGTTTGCCCGCCTCGCGCGCGATCAGATACGCGAACTCGTCCGCGCGCTTGCGCACTTCGTTGGCGAAGCGTCGCGTCGTCTCGATCCGCACACCCAGCGCTGTCGCTGCCCAGGACGGCCAGGCCTTGCGCGCACGGCTGACCGCCTCGCCAACATCGCTGTGCTGGCCACGCCACAACTCTTCGCCAGTGGCCGGTTCGGTGGAGATCAGGATGGTTTCAGTCAAGGTGGTGCAAACTCTTTTTCGCGCGTTTTGTTCCGCACCCGGTGCCGACCGACAATAATTTCGCGAGGGTGATCATTTGAGCCAAATCGCAACCTTTCAGCGCGTTAGCCGCCATGTCCTAATTACCGGTTTGTGTAAACGGAAGGAAAATCCTTACCGCGACGGAATCCCCGTAGCCGGTCACGCGCGGCCAATTCAGGCGTGTCCGGCAGGCAAGGGTGCTGGACCATGGGCTTCACCCATGCGCCGTATTGCGGTGACTTTTGCCCGCAGCGGTCCCCAGTCATCCTGCGTTTCGATGGCCGACCAGATCGCCTCGACTTCATCGATCAGCATGGATTGAGGCCGGGTATCGGACCAGTAATCATGGCTTCGCTCGACGGGAGCATATCCGTCCAGCGCATCGGCCAGCGGAGGCGGGGCATCATTCAGGGCACGTGCCCCGCGATGGGCGAAGAAGAACGCATCCGGTCCCATCTCGCCCTCCGTCATTGCCTTTTCACAGGCCGAGATCATCTGCGCATCCGCTTCCAACCCGCGTGGTTCCACGCCCAGCCGCCAGCACCACCGCCGGGTTATCGCCTCCATATAGAGCGGCCCGAACCGATCGAGCGCAGCCACCAGCGGGGCGCTGTCCGCCAGCAGGCGCAAGCTGACCGCCAATTGCCCGCAATTCCAGTTGAGCGCCTCTGGCTGGCGGCCGAATGAATACAGGCCCCCGTGATCGAAATAGGCGGCAGTAAATGCCGGATCCCAAATGGGCAGCCAACGCCACGGGCCGTAGTCGAAACTCTCGCCCGTGATGTTCATGTTATCGGTGTTGAGCACCCCGTGGACGAAGCCTGCGACCATGTAACTTGCGGCCAGATCGGCCATGCGTTCGACCGCGTGATGCATCAGCTGGGCCGCCGGTTCTTCGCGTCCGGGTGCATCGTCGGGCGGCGGCGGACCGGGGAATTGCATGAGGCAATAGTCCACCAGCGCGGCCATGTGGTCCGACTCTTCCAGCGCCAGCAACCGCTGGAACGTGCCGATGCGAATATGCGAATGACTGAGCCGCACCATCACTGCGGACCGCGCCGGGCTTGGCTCGTCCTCGCGATGTAGCTTTTCGCCTGTTTCGATCACGCTGAATGTCTTGGAGGTGTTGACCCCAAGCGCCTCCAGCATCTCGGTCGCCAGTATCTCGCGCACCGCGCCTTTCAGCGTCAACCGCCCGTCGCCGCGGCGGCTGTAGGGCGTCTGGCCCGATCCTTTGGTCCCCAGATCCATCAGCCGGCCGTCGGCGGAGCGCATCTGTCGCAAACAGGAACCCCCGACCGTCGCCTATCTCAGGGTTATAGACCCTGAACTGGTGCCCGTGATATTTGAGAGCCAGCGGTTGCGGCAGGTTATCGGGCAGGGCTGCGAACCGCCCGAAATGCCGTGCCCAATCCGCATCGCTCAAACTTGCAAGCCCGACGCTGGCGGCGGCGCGATCGTTGCGGAACCGGATTGTCGTTTCGGGAAAGTCGGCAGCGGCGACGGGCGACCCCAGCCATTGCGCCAACTGGTTGATGGCAGGATCGGGGCGATAGCTGCCCGGTTGCGATTTGGCGTCCATCCCGCGATAGTGGGCGGCGCAAATGATGCTTGCAAGCGGCGAGATGCGCTGCGCAAGGGTTTTCGCACAAACGGACATGGGAATGACAGGGGCGTAAATGGCCAACAGCTACGAAGAAAAGCGCTGGAAGAGCGCTGATGGGCTAGAGCTGTATTACCGCGATTATCCCGGCGGTGAGGGCGCAGATGCACGCACGCCCGTTGTGTGCCTGCACGGCCTCACCCGCAATGCCCGCGATTTCGCCGCGTTGGCTGAACATATTGCGGCACGCGGTCGCCGCGTGATCGTGCCTGAAATGCGCGGGCGCGGTCAGAGCGATTACGCACCCGATTCGAGCACGTACAACCCCAAGCAATACGTGGCCGATGTGGAATTGCTGCTGAGCGAGACGGGGATCGACCGGTTCATCTCCATCGGCACTTCGATGGGCGGATTGATGACCATGCTGTTGGCGGCGGCAAAGCCGGGGCGGCTGGCAGGCGTGGTGATGAACGATATCGGCCCCGTGATAGACATAGCCGGGCTGGAGCGGATCGGCGGCTATGTGGGCCAGGGGCGCAGCTATCCGACGTGGATTCACGCCGCGCGATCAATCTCTGCGGTGCACGGCGCGGCGTTTCCCGATTACGATCTCGACCAATGGCTCGAAATGGCGAAGCGCACGCTGGTGGTGTGCCAGAACGGTCGCATCAGTTACGATTACGATATGGCTATTGCCGAGCCCTTTACGCAGGCTGACAATGCAGCGCCCGCCAATTTGTGGCCCGCATTTGACACCTTGCGCGATGTGCCGATGGTGCTTCTGCGCGGTGAGCTGACCGACCTGCTATCACCCGAAACGGTCGCGCAGATGGCGCAGCACAATCCCGCCATGCGCACGGTTACCGTGCCGCGCGTTGGCCATGCGCCGACGCTGGACGAACCCGAAGCGCGTGCTGCGATCGATGCGCTGCTCGACAGCTTGCCATGACCAGACCTGCGGGCGGTTCGCCGGCCAAACCGGTACATATCCTGCACTGCCATTCGACCTTTGCCGCGGGCGGAAAAGAACGCCGTGCGGTGCGATTGATGAATGCGTTTGGCCGCCGGGCCGATCACACTGTCATCTCCGCCATGCCCGATCAGATGGGCGCGCGTGAATTGCTGGAACGCGGCGTTAAGGTCAGCTTTCCGCAGAATTTCCCCAGTCTCACCGGGCGACCAACCCCCGGTCGGCTGGTCGAGATAGCGAAAGCGCTGAGCGGGTATGACCTGATCCTCACCTACAATTGGGGCGCGATGGACGTTGTGATGGCGCACACCGTGTTCGCCGCGCAGTTCGGATTGCCGCCACTGATCCATCACGAGGACGGCTTTAACGAGGACGAGGCGCGCGAGTTGAAGTTCAGCCGCAACTGGTATCGCCGCATTGCGCTGGGCCGTGCATCCGCGCTGGTGGTGCCGAGCACCGTGCTGGAGCGGATTGCCATCGACACATGGAAGCAGCCGCGCGCCCGCGTTGTGCGCATCCCCAACGGCATCGACACAAAGGCGTTTGCCAAGCCGCCAAAGCCGGGTGCGCTGCGGGTCGTCAAACGGGAAGGCGAACGCTGGGTCGGGACGCTGGCGGGTCTGCGCCCGGTCAAGCAATTGCCGCGACTGGTCGACGCATTCAGCAAACTTCCCGACGAATGGCATCTGGTAATCCTGGGCGATGGGCCTGAGCAATCTGCAATCCGCGATGCCGCCTCCGCGCGCGATATCTCTCACCGGGTCCACCTGCCCGGCGCGGTCAGCGATCCGGCAAGCGTGATCGGCCTGTTCGACATTTTTGCCCTGTCATCGCAAAGCGAACAATTCCCGCTATCGGTGGTGGAGGCAATGGCTGCCGGGCTGCCCGTCGCCGCGCCCGATATCGGCGATATCCGCGCGATGGTAGCCCTGGAAAACGCAGCCTATATTTGCGCTCCCGGCGATACCGACGCACTCGCCGCATCGCTTGAGCAACTGGCCAGCGACCCGCAGGAGTGCAGGGAAATCGGCGCAGCCAACAAGGCAAGGGCGCGCGCACACTATGACGAGGCTCAGATGATCCAGCGCTACCGCGCCCTGTATGGCGCCGCGATGGGCCGCGAATTTTGAGCGGGTTGTGCGTGCACCGAGACGATTGCACAGCTGCTTAACCCGGCGTTCAAGTGCGAGGCGCCAATTCCCGGCGTCTGCATTCGCCCGCGCGCCATTGCGCGCAGGCAGAGCAGGCATTAAGGCCGCGCTCTGAAACAGTGATCCGACCCAGGAAACGAAAGAGGAAACCTAGCTCCCGTGGCGCTTACTCCAACCACAACCGGCCCTTCCCGCGGCGGCGATCAGGATGATCGCAAACTGAGCGCGGAAGATGAAGTCGTCATCCGCGAAATTGACGATGCCGTGCGGCAAGACGATACGATGCAATTCTTCAAAAAGTATGGCACCGTTCTGATCGGCGGCGTGGTGATGCTGCTGGTCGGTCTGGGCGGATATTTGCTGTGGGATTCGCAGGTTGAAAGCGGGCTTGAGGCTGAATCCGAACAGCTGGTTGGTGTGCTGGATTACGCGCAGGCTGAAGATTTCGCCGCCGTAAAAGAACGCACGCAGCCGCTGCTGGATTCAGACACGCCAGGCGTGCGCACTTCGGCGCGGTTCCTGCAGGCTGCCGCCGCGCTTGAACTGGGGGAGACTGCGCGCGCGGTGGAATTGTACGCCTCCATCGCAGCCGATGAAGAAGCGCCGCCTGCGATGCGCGATCTGGCGCTGATCCGCGAAGTTTCCAGCAATTTCGATAATCGCAAACCCGCCGACATTATCGCCCGGCTGAAAGATATCGCCGTGCCCGGCAACGCCTTTTTCGGCAGCGCAGGGGAACTGACGGCTATCGCTCATCTCGAAGCGGGCAATCGCAGCGAAGCTGGCGCGCTGTTTGCCGCCATTGCCAAGGACGAAAACCTGCCGGAAAGCCTGCGCTCGCGCGCGCGCCAGATGTCAGGCCTGCTGGGAATCGACGCGATCGTTGATGTGGAAAAACTGCTGGAGGATGAGGGCGTCAATCCAGCCGGGGCGGGACCGGATGCTGCAATTGCGCCCGCGTCCGCCGCTGCGGCACCGCAAGCTGCACAATAGCCCTGCCAAATAGCCCAAGATGCGAACGGGATACCGACCGATGATGATTACGATGAATGCGCTCAACCGGGCCGCTCGCGGCACACTGATTGCCGGAGTTTGCGCTCTGGCGTTGGCGGGATGCGCGGGCAACGGCCTGTTCAAGGGCGGTAAGAAGACGACACCGACCGTGGGTGAGCGCGTTTCGATCCTCTCCAAAATCGAGACCGGCACCGAAGTCGATCCCGCGCTGGCTGGTGTGTCCGTGGTTCTGCCGCCGCAGATCGCCAACACCGAATGGTCGCAGGTCGGCGGTTCGGCGAGCAAATCCTACGGCCATCTCGCTCTGGCCGAAAACCCGACGCTGGTGTGGACCGCAAAAATCGCCGGTTCGACCAATCGCCAGCGGCTTGCCGCTTCGCCCGTCATCGGCAGCAACACCTTGTTCGTGGAAGACACAGAAGGCGTGATTCATGCCTTCGACAAGAAGACTGGTCAGATACAGTGGACTGCCGACAACGATGAAATGAGCGCCGATTTGCGCCCGTCTGCATTTGGCGGCGGGGTCAGCTATGACAACGGCATGATCTACGCCACCAATGGCGCGGGCGAGGTCAAGGCGAAAAAAGCCCAGACTGGTGAACTGGTCTGGAAGGTAACGCCCGCCGGCCCGTTGCGCGGATCGCCAACCATCGCCTTTGGTCAGGTTTTCGTGATGACGCAGGACAACCAGATAATCGCGCTGGATCAGCGCACTGGAGATTTGCTGTGGGATGAAAGCGGATCGACCACTCAATCGGGTGTGTTCGGGGTTGCCGCGCCCGCTGCCGGGCAGGGGACAATCATTGCTGGCTATTCCAGCGGAGAACTGTCCGCCTACCGCTATGAAAACGGCCGCACCTTGTGGTCAGACGCGCTGGCGCGTACCAATATCTCCACGCAGGTCAGCTCGCTCACTGATATCGACGCCGATCCGATCATCGATTCGGGCCGTGTCTATGCCCTGGGGCAGGGCGGGCGCATGGCGGCGTATGAACTGGTTACGGGTCAGCGCATCTGGGAGTTGAACCTTGCCGGAATTTCCACCCCTGCAATCGCGGGCGAGTGGATTTTCACCCTGACCGACGATGCCCGTCTGCTGGCAATTGCCCGGTCGACCGGGCGGGTTCGGTGGATCACGCAATTGCAGGAATTCCGCAAGGAAAAGAAGAAGGAAGACCCGATCTTCTGGACCGGCCCGGTGCTGGCAGGAGGGCAGCTGTGGGTGGCGAGTTCGCGCGGAGAAGTGTGGCGGGTCAGCGCAGGCGAGGGATCATCCCAGTTGTTCGCCGATATCGAGGCCCCGGTCAGCCTGCCGCCCGTTGTTGCGGACGGTCATCTCTACATCCTCGATGATGCCGGGACGATCCACGCCTGGAAGTAAATTCTGCGCCATCGTTAAGATTGGACGCGGTGACTGTCAGCAAGCGGGACAGCGTGCAGGCGAAGCTGTGAGTTAACCCTTTTCTCCTAGATACCGGGGGCATGAGCAACCCAAGCATCGACCCTGCACGAATCGTGCGCGCGCATGACGGTCCGCCGGAAAGCGATGTATCCGCTGGCGTCGGTCTTGCCGGGTTGGCGGGACTGGCGGTCTGGATCATGTTTTGCCGGTCCTACCCGCTGATTGCCGAAGCGTTTGACCTCGCAGGGCCGCGCGGAGTGCTGTCCGGCCCCTATGCCGCGCTCACAGCGATGTTGTTCACCGCCGGGCCGATGGCCGCATGGTCGGTGCTTGTCGATCGGGTGCATCTGCGGCCCTCCACCGGGCTGGACTGGAGCCTCAAACGCTCCATCGCCGATGTCATGCCGGTCTCCACCGTAAAGATCTGCGCGCTGTGGGCGACGTGGACGATTATCGGCGCGCTGTATTGCATCTGCCGCTGGTATTGGGACGGCGATTATGTGTTCGCGATGAGCGTGCTCGGCCATGCCATCGTGCCTCTGGTGATCGCTTCTGTGCCCTACATTATCTGGATTGACCGCTTCATGGTCGATCAGAAAGACGCGACCTGGCATTTCGGCGCGCTGTTGATCGGGCGCGAGCCGTTCGACGGCGATCAGGTGAAAAAGCACTGGCGCGCTTGGATCATCAAGGGGTTTTTCGGCGCCTTCATGATCTCGATCCTTCCGGGAGGTTTTGCCTACGTTGTCGAGGCCAACCCGGCGGCGATCCTCGCCAATCCGGTTGAGCTTGGCGTGTTGCTGGTCACGGCGCTGTTCATGATCGATGTGCAGATCGGCACGGTCGGCTATCTCGTTACGTTGCGCCCGCTGGATGCGCATATCCGGTCGGGCAACCCGTTCCTTGGCGGCTGGCTGGCGGCGCTCCTTTGCTATCCGCCGTTCGTGTGGGGGCTGATCGGTAGCGGCAACCAGATCCTGAGCTATGAGCATAACACCGCGATGTGGGACCATTGGCTCAGCGGCAATCAACCGATGCTGTGGGTGTGGGCTGCGTGGCTGGTCACGCTGACTGCGATCTATGCCTGGGCGACTTTCATTTTTGGTATCCGGTTTTCCAACCTCACCTATCGCGGGGTCATCACAAACGGGCCGTACCGCTACACCCGGCACCCTGCCTACCTGTCCAAGAACCTCTATTGGTGGTGCGCATCCATGCCGTTTCTGGTCACCAGCGGATCGCCGGTGGACGCGATCCGCAACACGTTTTTTCTGCTGTGCGTGAACGCGATCTATTACTGGCGGGCGCGCACGGAAGAGGCGCACCTGCTTGCTGAAGACGCCAAGTATCGCGAATATTACGACTGGATGGAGCGCAACGGTACAATCACCGCGCCGCTCTCGTGGGTCAAGCGGCGGCTGCTTAGCCGCGGGCAACCGGTATCGGCTTCCCATTCGGCGGGCGCCATGGGCGAACCTGCCGAATAGTCAGAACGAATATTTGTAGACGTGGCCCACTTCCTCGCCCCACTCGCCGTAATAGGCATCGAGCAGGCGCTGGGCGGGCGGTTTTCCCGAAGCGACGATTTCGTCCAGCGTATCGAGGAAGCCTGTCTCATTATCACCGCTGGCATTCAGCCGTGCGCGCGCTTTCAGCCCGCCATGCGCGATCTTCAAAACTTCGCGGCCCAGATCCTGCAAGGTTCCTCCACCCGGTGACTTCGTCGCGAGAGCAAGGCGCGGAACTTCGTTGCGCATCCGTTCGCGCTCTTCCATCGACCAGTCCTTGACCAGTTCCCACGCGGCATCGAGCGCAACCTGATCGTACAGCAGTCCCACCCAGAAGGCGGGAAGAGCGCAAATCCGGCTCCAAGGCCCGCCATCTGCGCCGCGCATTTCGAGAAAGCTTTTCAGGCGTACTTCGGGAAAGGCGGTGGACAGGTGATCCCACCAATCGCTCTGTGTCGGACGCTCGCCGGGCAGCACCGACAGTTTTCCGTCAAGAAAATCGCGGAAGCTGAGGCCAGCGGCGTCGATATATTTGCCATCGCGAAACACGAAATACATCGGCACATCCAGCATGTATTGCGCCCAGCGTTCATAGCCAAAGCCATCCTCGAACACGAATGGCAGCATACCGGTGCGATGCGGATCGGTGTCCGACCAGATGTGGCTGCGATAGGACAGGAACCCGTTGGGCTTGCCCTCGGTAAACGGGGAATTGGCAAACAACGCCGTCGCCAGCGGTTGAAGCGCCAGACCGACGCGGAATTTCTTTATCATGTCCGCTTCGGAAGAATAATCCAGATTGACCTGTATTGTGCAGGTCCGCAGCATCATGTCGAGGCCCATCGTGCCCACGCGCGGCATGTGGCGCAGCATGATTTCATACCGCCCCTTGGGCATGATCGGCAATTCTTCACGGGTCTTGTCCGGCCACATGCCGAGGCCCAGATAGCCGACGCCGCAGCGTTCGCCGATGGCCTTTACCTGTTCGAGATGACGCCCCGTTTCCGCGCAGGTCTGATGCAGGTTTTCGAGCGGCGCGCCCGACAGTTCCAACTGGCCCGCCGGCTCGAGGCTGACTGCGCCATCTGTTCCCTTCATTGCGATGACGTTGCCGCCTTCCTCCACCGGCTCCCAGCCGAATTCGGTAAGGTTCATCAACAGGTCGCGGATGCCGCATTGCTCGTCGTAAGACGGCGCGCGCCGGTCGCTACGCTTGTAAACCAGCTTTTCGTGTTCGGTTCCGATCCGCCAGTCGGCCTTGGGCTTTTCGCCCTTCCGCATCGGCTCTGTCAGCTGATCGAGCGATTCGATTACGGGATCGTCGAGATCGGAGGTTTGGCGCGTGCTCATGCAGTCGGCCCTAGGCATGAGCGCGGGCGGTGGAAAGCGTAATCTGAATTGTCAGGGGCGAAGTCAGCCTTCGCGCGGAGACCAGTCGCCTGCTGTCGCCATCCAGACCGATAGCGCGGCGATTGCAGCGGTTTCCCCGCGCAGGATGCGAGGGCCAAGGGTAATCGCGCGAGCGTCAGGGAGGGCACGGATCGCGGCCCTTTCGGCATCGTCAAAGCCGCCTTCGGGACCGATCAGGATCGCGGCGGGGCCGTGATGCGCGGTAAAGTTGCTGGCGGCGGGCTCGCCCCCCTCCTCATCGGCAAAGAACAGCGCACGTCCGGTGGGCCAGTCGCGCAGCAATGCGTCCAGCTTCACCGGTTCGGCAAGGTCGGGCAGGGCGGTGCGCGCGCATTGTTCTGCGGCTTCGGTGGTGATGGTGCGGGCGCGGTCAAGGTTCAGTCTGTCTGCCACGCATCTGCGGGTCAGCACCGGTTGGATGCGCCTCGCGCCCAGTTCGGTCGCCTTTTCCAGCACCGTGTCGAACCGGTCTTTCTTGAGGAGCGCTGGGCACAGCCACAGATCGGGCACGGCTTCCATCGGGCGGAGCTGCTCGACCACTTCGAGCGTGACCGAGCGCTTGCTCGCATCCAATACCCGCGCCGCCCATTCGCCAGTCTTGTTATCGCACACGATCACCGCATCGCCGGGCTGGGCGCGCATGACGCGGGCGAGGTAGTGCGCCGGATTGCCTTCAATCTCCAGCCGTTGACCCGCGGCCAGTTCCGGCTCGACGAAAAGGCGCGGAGCGCTTTTGGGAGGCCACGCCGGAACCCTTGGGTGATGCGTTGCGGACATGGCTTCCCCCTAGGCGCGCACGCCGCTAGGTAGCAAGACATGACGGCGCGAATGGCACAATTCGGAATTGCGGGAGTGTTTCTTGCGCTCGGCGGATGGGCGCTGTTTGCGCCCGGAAACGTGATCGACCTTGCGTTCACGCCCGATTACGCGGTCAACACCTTCGTTACACGGTTCATGATAGCCTGTTTTGGCGCGCAGGCCGTGCTGTTTGGCGCGATGGCGATATTCGTCAAATTCACAGCGAGAGCGTTCGCGGTGTTTGCGCTGCTCCTGCTGCCGTTCTTCGTGTTCAACTGGTATTTCCATTACGAGCTCCCGGTGCTCAGCTCGATCGGGATGCTCGATTTTGCGGGGAATATCACGATGCTCGCTCTCGCGTTGATCGGATGGCGTGCTGCCCGACGTGAAGCGGCCGAAACATGACCGATCAGGTCGTCCCTGACAGCGAACACCGCGGCCTGATCGAGCGTTTGCCTCAGCTTCCGCGTGATCTCGCGCAATTGGCGCGGTTCGACAGGCCAATCGGCTGGTGGCTGCTGTTCTGGCCGTGCGTGTTTGGCGTGTGGCTGGCAGGCGCGGGGGTACAGTGGCAATTGCTGGGCTGGCTGCTGGTCGGCGCGATTGCGATGCGCGGCGCGGGCTGCGTTTACAACGATATTGTCGATGCCGATCTGGATGCGCGGGTGGCGCGCACCGCCGCGCGGCCTGTGGCAAGCGGGCGGGTGAGCAAACGTGCGGCGTGGGGCTGGCTCATCGCACTGTGCCTGATCGGCCTTGTTGTGTTGCTGCAATTGCGTCTGACGGCGCAATTGGTGGCTCTGGGAAGCCTTGCGCTGGTGGCGGCCTATCCGTTCATGAAGCGGATCACATGGTGGCCGCAGGCGTGGCTGGGCATGGTGTTCAATTGGGGGCTGCTGGTCGGCTGGGCAGAGCTGGGCGCGGCGGCATATGGCGATCAGCATTGGGACGCCATCGCTGCGATCTATGCCGGGTGCGTCGCGTGGGTTATCGGATATGACACGATCTATGCGCTGCAGGACCGGGAGGATGATGCGTTGGTCGGCATCCGATCCTCCGCATTGCGCATGGGTGGACGGGTGCAGGCCGGGATCGCTGGCTTTTACGCGGCCACCATCGCGCTGTGGGCGCTTGGCATCTGGCTCTATCGACCCGATCCATTGGCGCTGCTGTCGCTATTGCCGGTGGCGCTTCATCTGATGTGGCAGGTGGCGACGCTGGACCCGGCAGACCCTGCCAATCCGCTGGATCGCTTCCGCTCGAACCGCTGGGCGGGCGCGCTGATGGCGGCGGCGTGCTTCATTGTCGGGAACGCTCATGCTGGAGTCGGCGGCTGATGTGCAATCTGTATCGCATGACGAAGAATGCCGATGAGGTCGCCAGATGGTTCGATCTTGTTAACGGCGCAGGCGGCGCGAATTTCGGCGCGGAGGTCTATCCCGGCTATCCCGGTCTGGTCGTGGCCGAGGGCGAGTTGCGGCAAATGAGTTGGGGCTTTCCACTGGTGATGAAGGGCAAAAATGGCCAGCCGCTGAAGCCCAAGCCCGTCAACAACGCGCGCACCGACAAGCTCGACAGCTTTTTCTGGCGACACTCGTTCGAGGAACGCCGCTGCCTGATCCCGGTCAGCGCATGGGCAGAGGCGCAAGGCGCGAAGGGCGCGATGACGCGCACGTGGATGGCGGTGCCGGATGCAGATCTGTTCTCGGTCGCAGGCGTGTGGCGCAATAGCGACGAGTTTGGCGCGTGCTATTCGATGGTGATGACCGACAGCGCCGGGTCCGAGGCGCAAGACGTGCACAGCCGGATGCCCGTGTTGTTGTCGCAAAGCGACTACGCAGGCTGGGTTTCCGGCAGTCCTGAAGATGCCAAGGCACTGTGCCGCGCATGGCCCGGCGATCTGGTAATCGAGCGCACGGAGGATGCGTGGGTCAAGGGGCGGTCCGCTCAGGAAAAACCGGGCCAGCAGATGTTGCTGTAAGCAGCAGGCAACGTGATCGTTGCCCTCAACATCCCCTCAATCCTCCGGGCCCAACTCCGGATCGAGATCGCGCGGGCGTGCGAAATGGGACAGCGTGGCGCTGTGGTTTCGCAAGGCGCTCCAGTGGTCGATATTGCAATCGAGGACGGCAAAGCTGGCGGTCGGGAACTTCACCGATGCTTCGCGGAACAGGTCGTTTTCGCGCGCGGGGGAGACGAGGTTGAGGATCGTCTCCTGCAGGCCTGGGTTGTGCGCCACGATCAGAACGTTTTCGGGATCGCTCTCTGCCGCGTGTGCGATCACCACCTCGACGATGGTTTCAGGACTGGCGAGGTACAACCGGTCCTCGAACACCGGGGTCACACCCAGCCGCGCGGATTCAAGCGTTGCCTTGATCCGGGCGGCGGGGCTGGCGAGAACCAGATCCCATTTGATGTCCTGCGCGCAAATATGTTCGCCGATCAGCGACGCCCCGCGCCGTCCACGGTCGTTCAAACCGCGGTCGAAATCGCGTTTGACCGCGTCGTCCCATTCGGACTTGGCATGGCGCAGCAGCCCGAGCCGTCTCATACCGCGTTTCTCCCTGTTCGCATGGCGCCAAGCAATTGCTTAGATCGGATTGGAAAGCAATTGCTGTTCCGTCCAATTCGGCCAGCGATCATCGCCAGTAGTCATCGCCAGTGATCATCTGAGGTGATCGGGGATAGCGTCGTCCAGTTCATCGCCGAGCTTGTCCCGCGGCATGGCCTCTCCGATCAAACCATCGCGCACCCGCACCAGCGCCTCATCCAGTGTCACGCGGCGCACCAGCGTCCCTTGTGGAAACGCGCTGAGCAACCGGCTGGGAAAGGCGGAGGAGAGGACGACGAAATGCCCCGCATCGTCCTTGCCCCGGATCAACCGTCCGAACGCCTGCGCCAGACGCGCGCGGATAATGCGGTCATCGTACGCGCCGCCACCATTGGCTGCGCGCCGCGACTTGTGCAGGATATCGGGCCGGGGCCACGGCACCGCCTCAAGCACGACGCAGCGCAGCGAGCGTCCCGGCACATCCACCCCATCGCGCAGGGCATCGGTGCCGAGCAGACTGGCACGCGGATCGTCGCGAAAGATATCGACGAGCGTGCCGGTATCGATCGGATCGACGTGCTGGGCATACAGCGGCAAACCTTCGCGCGCGAGCCTGTCTGCAATGCGTCCATGCACCGCGCGCAGGCGGCGGATGGCGGTGAACAGGCCCAACACGCCGCCTTGGCTTGCCTCGATCAGACGCGCATAGGCGCCCGCCAGACCGGGCAAATCGCCGCGTTTGATATCGGTGACGATCAGCACTTCGGCACGGGCGGCGTAATCGAACGGGCTTTGCGCGGCGGACAGCATCGGCTGGCTTTCCACGTGCGCCGCGCCGGACCGGGCAATGGCGGCGTCCCATGCCTTGCCCTCATCCTCGATCCGGTCGGTCAAGGTCGCGCTGGTCAGCATCACGCCGTGCGCGGGTTCGAGAACGGTGCGCGCAAACGGCTTCATGGGATCGAGCCAACGGCGATGGATCGCCACATCGAATTCGCGCGCGTCTGAGCGGTCCACCGCGAGCCAGTCGACGAACTCCGGGTCCGCCGGTCCGCCGAGCCGCGCCAGCAGCGCCTCCCACCCGGCCAGCAGATCGACCCGCCAGCTGAGCGAATGCCGCGCGCCTTCGATCCGCGCGCGCCCTTGCGCGTCCAGCCAATCAGGCGGATCGGCGATGCAGGCCTCCAATCGCCCGCCCAGCTGGATCAGCGGGACGCGGATCGCGGACAGTGCCTGCGCAGCCGCACCCGCCGCCTCGATTACTTCGCCCGGCAGCCCGCTCGCTTCGGTTTCGATGCCATAGCCCGCCTCCGCCCCGCCGCTTTCATCGCGGGCATAGACGGCCTGCCGCACCGCGGACAGCAGCGCCTCTATCTCGCCGGAGGGAGAACCTTCGCCAATGCGTTGCAGCCACCCGTCGCCCGGCAACGCCTGTCCGGCCTCACACGCGGCCTCAATCGCCATGACCGCCCGCATCGTCATAACTGGCAATGTCTGCCAGCCGCGCGGACAGGCCCCGGCGGCGGCCCCGGTTCTTGCGTTCCGGACCCATGATCCAGCGGCGCAATTCGATGGCTTCCTGGCCGGAGATGGTCGCGGCAAAGGTCGAATCCGCAGCCTCGAATACGTGGTGCCCTTCATCGAAGATGACCCGCGTGGGGCGCTGCGCATGGTCCCTTCCACGCGCCGCGTTCACCATGACCAAAGCATGATTGGCGATCACCAGATCGGCCTGCGCGCTGTCGCGGGCGGAGCGTTCGATGAAGCATTTGCGGTAATGCGGGCACCCGGCATAGATGCACTCACCGCGCTGATCGGTCAGGGCCGCGATGCCGCGCTTGCGAAACAGCGTGCCGAGCCAGCCGGGCAGGTCGCCGCCGATCATGTCGCCATCGCGGGTGAAGGCCGCCCAGCGCGCCACCAGATGCGCAAGGATGGCAGGCCGCCCGGTAAAGCCGCCTTGCAGCGCATCTTCCAGATTGAGCAGGCAGAGGTAATTCTCGCGCCCCTTGCGCACCACCACGGGGGCGTGCCGTCAGCGCGTTTTGGCGGCCATGCGCGGCGACTTTCGCTGCGAAGCTGGCGTTGCAGGTTCTTGGTGAAGGTGGACACCCACACCGTCCCACCCGATTGCGCCGCCCAGAGCGACGACGGCGCGAGATAGCCCAGCGTTTTGCCAATGCCCGTGCCAGCCTGTGCCAGCGCGATATGCGGCACTTCGCGCGCGGCGCGCGGTGCGAAGATGCGCGCGGCATCCTGCGCGTATTCGCGTTGCCCGGTCCGCTTTTCCGAACCCTGTCCGGTCAGCGCGTCAAGCTGGGTGAGGACATCCAACGGGTCCAGATTAACCTGGCGAGGGGGGGCGCGCTCACCCGCTTCCTCCCATTCGGGCAGGGTTGCAAACAGCCACTTCTCCGCCTTTTCGGGACGGGCGACATGCGGTTTCAAGACCTGCGCCCACGGCCAGCGCAGCCGTTCGAGCGAGTGGAGCGCGGACCACGCGCCCTGCCGTTCAAACCATTCTGGATCCTCGCACGCAGCAATCAGCGCGCCCGCCGCGTTTTGCAGGAAACGCGGCACATGCTCATCACCCGCCGGTTCCTCCATCCCCAATGCCTGCGCCAGACCGCGCGGCGTCGGCACGCAGAACCGCGCGGGGTGAACGAAGGCGAACAGTTCCAGCAGATCTAACCCCGACAGATCGGGATAGCCCAGCCGGTTCGCGACCAGCGGCGCGTTCAGCAGCAGGATCGGCGTATCGGCGGCGGCCATGATGGCGTCGCCTTTCGACACCGCGCCCGTTTCTCCATTGGCCGACCGCAGCCAGTTGCCACCATGGCTGGCATGGAGCGCGGGCAAGGGGACGGGAGTGGCAGGGTGGTTCGCGGATGAAGGCACAGTGCGCGAAAAATGGGGCACGTGTCGCGCAAAGTAAACACACATGCCGGTAATGGTCCCCGGCACAATCGCCGAGGAGCGATGCAGGGCATTCGCCGCTTTCCTACTGCGAGGTTCAGCGAGTAAGAATGGCGCGATGCTCCATGCGCTATCTTTTTCGTTGTCTGTTCAACGCGCCGCTCTGCCCTGTGATGGCTTGGGCCTGTTCAGAGAGGATTTGGCACCGGGCAGAATTTTGGCCCCAGGACAGTGTGTCAGGTGTGTCAGGCCCCCTCGCACAAGGACGCTTCGCGCTTGCAACATGAGCACGCTTCCATCAGGAGGTGGGCGCTATGAATGACACACAGATCCTCGATACCGCACTCGCTGAAGCCGCTCGCGTTTCAAAGGCCTGGCCTTTTCAGGAGGCTCAGCGTCTCGCGAAACGGATGCGCGGTGCCAAGGCCGATGGATCGCCAGTGCTGTTCGAAACCGGCTATGGCCCATCGGGTCTGCCGCATATCGGCACGTTTCAGGAGGTGTTGCGCACGACGCTCGTTCGCCGCGCATACGAAGCGCTGACCGGGCAGGAGACGCGGCTGGTCTGTTTTTCCGATGATCTGGACGGTATGCGCAAGGTTCCCGATAATGTGCCGAACAAGGATATGCTCACCGCGCATCTGGGTCGGCCTTTGACGCGCATCCCGGACCCATTTGGCAAATATGATAGCTTTGCGCACCATAACAACGCGATGCTGCGCGATTTTCTTGATCGTTTCGGCTTCGACTACGAGTTCGTAAGCTCTTCGGATCGTTACAACTCGGGCGCTTTCGACGGTGCGCTGCGCGGAGTGTTGCGCAATTTCGACGCAATTTTGGGTGTGATGCTTCCGACCCTGCGCGAGGAAAGACGAAAGACGTACTCACCTATCCTCCCGATCTGTCAGAAGACCGGGGTTGTGCTGCAGGTGCCGATCGAAGTTGTCGACGCCGAGAGGGGGCTGGTGCGCTTCACCGACGAGGACGGCGAGGTGGTCGAACAGAGCGTGCTTGGAGGCATGTCAAAGGCGCAGTGGAAGGTCGACTGGGGGATGCGCTGGTACGCGCTCGGCGTTGATTACGAGATGGCGGGGAAGGACCACACCGACGGCATTCAGCAATCGGGCAAGATTGCAGAGATCCTCGGCGGCAAACGACCAGCTGGCATGATATACGAGCTGTTCCTTGATGCTAAGGGCGAGAAGATCTCGAAGTCCAAGGGCAACGGCCTGACGATCGAGGAATGGCTCACCTATGGCAGCGAGGAAAGCCTCGGCTATTACATCTTCGCCAATCCCAAGAGCGCCAAGCAATTGCACGCGGGCGTCATCCCCAAGGCGATCGACGATTACTGGCAGTTTCGCGCTGCCTTGCCCGACCAGCCGCTCGACAAGCAGCTTGGCAATCCGGTCTGGCACCTGCTGCGGGCGAATGCGAGCCTTGAGGGGCCGGAAGCGCCGGGAGCAGGGGACACCTTGTCGGTGCCTTACAGCTTGCTGCTCAATCTTGTCAGCGTGCTGGGGCTGGAAGCGACACCTGCGAATTTGGCCGAATATGTTGCCTCCTATTCCGGTGAGCCCGTGACCGATCCGGCGTTGATCCGGCTGATCGATTCTGCGGTGAACTACAATCGCGATTTCGTCGCGCCGACTTTGTCAAAGCGCGCACCGGTGGGCGGCGAAGTGCTGGCGCTGACTGAACTGGACGATCAGCTGGCTGCGGTTCCCGCCGATGCCGATGCCGAGGCGTTGCAGACGCTGATCTACGAAGTGGGCAAGCGCGAGGAATTTGGTTTCGACAATCTGCGCGACTGGTTCCGGGCGCTGTACGAGACGCTGCTGGGCAGTGAACAAGGCCCGCGCATGGGCAGTTTCATCAAACTGTATGGAGTGGAGCCGACCCGTAAACTGATCGCAGAGGCGCTGGCGCGGGGGTGATCCTACTTCCACTTTCGCGTGCGGTACCACTTTGTAATCACATATTTGTTGCCCTTGATCACAGGAGTACCTGCATGCATCGTGTCCTCGTTCGGGGTGCCATCGGGCAGGGCGTTGTTCCAGATCAGCAGCACGCCGGGCTTGGGCTTGATCATGATTCCGACCTCGGTGAAGTGGGTATCCCCGCCTTCCTCGACGTAATTGAGGAATGCCATCGCGGTCCATGATCGTTGACCGCCGCGCTTGCGTTCGCCCTCCCAGTACTTCTCGGAGGTGTAGAACCAGTCATTATGCGGCTTGAATTGCTGCCCGGGCAGGTAACGCTGGCCCTGAATTGCCTCGCCGATTTCCGGGTTCACGCCCAACAGGTCGTCAATCCGCCGGCCGACCGCCTTGACGAAGCTGTCATGCGGATTGAGATCGCCAGAATAGGAGGTGCGAAACCCGCTATCGTAACCCAGCTCATGCAAAGAGGATGGCTTTGCCGTCAGGTCGATCATCACGCACAGTCGCTGGCATTCCTCCGGTGTCAGGAAATCGCCGACGGCAAATATCTCCGCCTTGTCGGTTTCGATCTTGTACACGCCAGGATCGGCTGCCAGCCGCTCGCGCACGGATTTACCCACACGCTTCAGCGCATCACTATCGGGAATGATCTTTGTCGTCGTCATCGCTCGATAATTAGCAATCGCGGGAAGCCGTGCAACCAAAAAGCCCTCGCCAAACCGGGGTTTGACGAGGGCCTTGTTGATCCCAGGGTCAGTGGGTTACCAGAAGAAATCGTTAACAACATCCACCACTTCGCCGGTGTAGATGTCGACCAGCAGGACATCATCGTAATACCGCACCCAGCGATAGGGTCCGTAGACGTCCGGCAGTCGATATGCGAACGGATCGTTGATGAAGTAACGCGGCTGGAAGAACAGGCTATCAAGATGGAAGCCGATCCCTACGCGATTGTAGTAGTGGTTGCGGAACGGCGCGTAATAACGACCGAGACGGAACGCATTCCGATTCGAATGACGGAAGTTCTGCCAGCCGAACCGGCGGTTGTCGCGCCAGCGGCGGTCCCACCGGCGGAAATCTCCACCCCGGAACTGCCCGCCATTACCAAACCGGCGGTTGTCGACACGACTGTCGCGAAAATTGCGGCCATCGCGGAAACGACGATCATTTCTGCGATCGTCGCGACGGTCCGCGCGCCGTTCAGCCCTTACGCCATCGCGAAAGCCGTCCCGGCGAATCTGACGGTCCTCGAACCGATCACCGCGCCGTTCAGCCCTTACGCCATCGCGAAAGCCATCCCGACGAATCTGACGGTCCTCGAACCGATCACCACGCCGTTCAGCCCTCACGCCGTCGCGAAAGCCATCCCGACGGGCCTGCCGGTTATCGACACGATCGCCGCGCCGATCCGCTCGCCTGTCACCACGCACGGCCTGTGCCCGATCAAATACTTCATTGCCGAAACCTCCGCCGTTGCTGCGACCATCGCGGCCACCAGTGCGCAGGTCACGCCGATCAGCACGCTGCTCTCTCCGACTTACGCCGGTGGGCGCTGTGGTGACTGAGGGAGCGCGGACCTGTGCTTGACGTTGAGCCCGATCCCCGCGCCGCTCGCCGCGCTGTTCATTACGCTGGACATAGCGTTCTGCACGTTGAACCGCGCGTTGTGTGCGTGCTTCGTCTCGCTGCGGCGCCGCTGCTGCTGGGCCGCGCTCACGGCTGCTTTGCCGGTCTGCGCGGCGCTCGCCGCCGCGCTGCCCGCGACGTTCGCCGCGTGGTTGTTCTGTGCTGGCAAGATTGCTCGGCTCATTGAAAGCGGTGGTATCAAGGCCGGTCGAAAAAGCTTGCGCCGGGACCGGGGTGATGGCCAGCCCCAACGTTACGGCCAGGGCAGAAAGCGCGCTGCCGCGCAATAATTGGGTAATATCCATGAACGCCTCCAGTGTTGCCGTCCCACCACTTACGGCTGATTGATAAACCTCGTTACGCTGCTCTCGCTGTCGCCAAACTTAACCGACCTGATAGCCTTTCGTTCATATAGAGTGCCAAAATAATGAACAAGGGGGCGAACTTTCTGGATGATGCTTGCTCTGGCCACGCGGATTCTCCACATCGCGCTGTATGATAAACACTCTCGCTGAGGTACGCAGTGACCTCACTCATCGCTTAATGGACGCTGCGCAAGATCGCAAAGGGCCAATGCACTCGCCCGCTGTCATTACCGCAGATGTTGATGCGCGAACCATGGTGCTGCGCGAATTTGACAGCGATGCGTGGACCTTGCGCTTTCATACCGATACCCGCGCGCCAAAGGTTGCCACGATCGAAGCGGACCCGCGCGTCGCCGTGCTGTTTTACGACAAGGGTGCGAAAACACAGATTCGCGTACGCGGCACGGCTGCGGTGCTGCGCGATGCTCCGATCACTCAGAGCGCGTGGGACAGTGCGCCCAATTTCGCGCGCCGGTGTTACATGGGCGAGGGGCCGGGCGCGCCATCGCCCGAGCCAACATCGGGCCTGCCCAAAGAGATGGAGGGCGTGGAACCGAGCGATGCGCAATTGATCCCGGCGCGAGTCAACTTCTCGGTCTTGCTGGTGACCATACAGGAGATCGACTGGCTGTATCTGGCGCATACCGGCCATGTGCGCGCACGGTTTCGGCGCGAGGTGGGTGGCGAATGGCATGACGCGTGGGTCACGCCGTGAATGCGGCTCAGGCTGCTTGCGCTGATGCTGGCGCAGGGGTGGGAGTGGGAGCGGGTGGAGGCAACAATCTGAGTTCTTCGACCACGCTTGCCTCAACGATCTGATTTTCGCCACGCGCGGCGGCGGATACGAGTGCGGACTGCGCACGAGCGCGCCATCCGGTAAAACTCTCTCCGTCGCGACGTCCGGCTACCCCGAAACTGGCGGATAGGCGCAAATTATCGGCCAACCCCTCGATGCGGCTGCGCGAAAGCGCCCGGCCCAGACGCCGGGCGATGATCGCTGCATCAGCCTCTGCCGCGCCCGGCACCAGAATGGTGAAGCCGTCCCCGCGTATCTCTTTCACTATATCGTGACCCCCCGCTTCGCCCGACATGCCATCACCACTACGCAGCGAATTGCGCATGATCGCGGCCACCTGCTGCACCGCGTTGTCACGCGTGTTCTTGCCCCAGATTTGCTGGACCTCGCGCATGTGATCGAGTTGCAGGCGAAGCATTGCCTCCACACGTACAGGCGCAGGTCTGGCGCCGAATTCCGCGGCTTCGCGAAGGGCGTCGCTGTTTCGCATATATTTCATCAAGGGTTCGCCGTTTGCGGTCCTGAGACGCGCGCGCTGCCAGTGTTCCATTATCCGGCGTACCCCATGTCCACCCACCGCGCCAAGGACGGCGGTGCAAACCAGCAGCGCGGAAAGAATGACGATATCGACAGTGACTGCCCCGCCGCTGAACATGTTTCGCATCCCCCCGCTATCACCCGACGCCACCGCCGTGACCGGGTATGTC
Source organism: uncultured Alphaproteobacteria bacterium (assembly GCA_963838365.1). Classification (GTDB taxonomy): domain Bacteria; phylum Pseudomonadota; class Alphaproteobacteria; order Sphingomonadales; family Sphingomonadaceae; genus Erythrobacter. Next base: position 22,890 of record CAWIQR010000011.1, on the reverse strand, counting down.
GGGTGATAATGGCGATGGGGTGGTTAAAGCCGCGTAAAGGAGACGGATTGACAGTAATGCACGTGTTCACTGCGCGGTTGACGGTTGAGATAACGGGGCAGCTACACTCTAGATTTTGACGTTACCCAGTCGGTTTTTGCACGCGTAATTCGCCTCCTGCGACTTACCGCGTCAGCTTCTTGTATGCCAACCGCGTAGGTCGGTCCGCTGCGTCGCCCAGTCTGCGGCGTTTGTCTTCCTCGTAGGATTCGAAGTTGCCCTCGAACCATTCGACATGGCTGTTGCCTTCAAACGCGAGGATGTGCGTAGCCAGACGATCAAGAAAGAAGCGATCGTGCGAGATTACCACGGCGCAACCGGCGAAGTTTTCGATTGCCTCTTCCAGCGCACCCAGCGTTTCCACGTCGAGATCGTTGGTCGGTTCATCCAGCAGCAGCACGTTGCCGCCCTGCTTCAGCATCTTGGCCATGTGCACGCGGTTGCGTTCACCGCCGGACAGTTTGCCGACATTCTTCTGCTGGTCTGCGCCTTTGAAATTGAAAGCGCCGACATAGGCGCGGGTCGACATTTCGTGGCCGTTCACCTGCATGTAATCGAGGCCGTCCGAGATTTCCTCCCACACGTTGTGGCCCGGCGTCAGATCATCGCGGCTCTGATCGACATAGCCCAGATGCACGGTGTCGCCGATTTCGATGGTGCCGCTGTCGGGGGTTTCCTGCCCGGTAATCATTTTGAACAGGGTGGATTTGCCCGCACCGTTCGGCCCGATCACGCCCACGATGCCGCCGGGCGGCAGCATGAAAGAGAGGTTTTCAAACAATAGCTTGTCGCCATACGCCTTAGTGATGTTCTTGGCCTCGATGACCTTGCCGCCGAGCCGCTCGGGCACCTGAATGACGATTTGCGCCTTGCCCGGCTTGCGACCCGATTGGGCGTCCTGCAATTCCTCAAACTTGCGAATACGCGCCTTCGACTTGGTCTGGCGCGCCGCCGGGGTCTGCCTGATCCATTCAAGCTCGCGGCTCAGCGCCTTTTGACGGCCCGATTCCTCGCGGTTTTCCTGATCCAGACGCTTCGCCTTCTTTTCCAGATAGGTCGAATAATTGCCCTCATACGGGTAATAGGTGCCGCGATCGAGTTCGAGAATCCACTCCACCACGTTATCGAGAAAGTAGCGATCGTGGGTGATCATCAACACCGCGCCTGCATACTCCTTAAGGTGGTTTTCCAGCCATTCGACGGATTCCGCGTCCAGGTGGTTGGTCGGTTCGTCCAGCAGCAGGATCGAAGGTTTCTGGATCAGCAGCCGGGTAAGGGCCACGCGACGCTTCTCTCCGCCCGAAAGGCTTTCCACGCCCATGTCAGATGGCGGGCAGCGCAGTGCCTCCATCGCGATTTCGAGTTGGTTGTCGAGCGTCCAGCCATCGACGGAGTCGATCTTCGTCTGAAGCTCGCTCATCTCCTCGCCCAGCTTGTCGAAATCCGCATCAGGTTCCGCCATTTCGGCGGAGATCGCGTTGAACCGGTCGACAAGATCGGCGGTCTCGCGTGCGCCATCCTTGACGTTTTCCAGCACGGTCTTGGACGCGTCCAGTTCCGGTTCCTGCGGCAGATAGCCGACGGTGATGTTCTCACCCGCCCACGCTTCGCCGGTGATGTCGGTGTCGATTCCGGCCATTATCTTGATCAGGGTCGATTTGCCCGCACCATTGGGTCCGACGATACCGATTTTCGCGCCATGATAGAATTGCAGGCTGATGTTCGACAAAACCGGCTTTGGGGCACCGGGAAAAGTCTTGGTCATGCCTTTCATGACATAGGCGTATTGCGCGGCCATCGGGGTCGTCCTTTGTGGATATGGAGTGTGTTTGCTGGATTTGACGGTGCAAATAGGCGCTGTGCGCCAACCGGGCAAGCGCTGGCTTGTGGAATTGACCAGGACCGCTTTTAGGCAACCGTTTACCAATCCCTGCGATACCCCTTCCGATCCTAAAAGGAAAACTCGTGCAGGCGGAAATACTTACCTTTATTATTCCGGGCATGATGGCGATATTCGCTGCCGTGCTGATTGCGCTGTGGCGGACGGACCGGTCGCGCACATATGTGCTGGCGTTCGCATATTGGGCGCTGGCGTTTTGTGGCGGCATCATCCTTCAAGGGGCGATCACATGGAATTTCGCGCCATACGATATCCTGCTGTTTCACTGGAATGCGGCCATTGCGATCATCGCGCTGATATGGGGCGTGGCCAAGCGCGATGGGCAGCGCAGCCCTGTTGTCGCCATGCTGGCGCTGACGGCGCTGACCACGCCAATCCTGTATTTTGCGCGAATTTACGAAGTGCAAAGCGTGCTGTTGATGACCCAGAACTTCAACACCGGGCTGCTGTTTGCACTTGCAGCGCAGGCCAAGTGGAAAATCGCGCCAAGGAACATTGGCGACAGCGCTATTCTCGGGGTGTTTCTGGCGTTGGCTGGATATGCGGTGCTGCGGCCCAGTGTGACGGTGCTGGCGCAAACCCAGATGTCGATGGCGCAATATCAGGATTTAGTCTTTGCCTCTCTTAATATCGTGATTTCGGCCCTGTTGGCGCTTATGCTCGCGCTGTCGCTGATTGCGATGGTGGCGCTCGACAACATGCGGCGCGATCGCGAAGTTGCAGTGACGGACGCGCTGTCCAACCTGCGCAGCCGCGCCGCGTTTGAGAGCGAGGTAAAGGCGATGCTCGCCCGCGCGCTTCATACCGATACTCCGGTCAGCCTGATCGTTGCGGATATCGACCATTTCAAGAAAGTGAACGATACGTTCGGGCACACTGCCGGTGACCGCGTGATCGCCCGCTTCGGAGAGGTTGTGCTTGGCAAAATCCGCGCAACCGACCTTTCGGGACGCATCGGCGGGGAAGAGTTCTGCATCGCCGTATGGGATTGCGACGCCGCGTCCGCAGCCCGACTGGCTGATCGCATCCGCATTGCCGTACTTGATTGCAAGCGAGCCACTGATACCAGTCTGCAGGGATTCACCGTCAGCTTTGGCGTGGCAGAGGCCTTGCCGGGTGAACATTACGCAGCCCTGTTCGAGCGCGCCGATCACGCGCTTTATGATGCGAAGAATGCGGGGAGAAACCGGGTCGCGATGGATAGTATGCGGCCCGCGAGCGCTGCGCGTGCAGCGTCGCAAACGTCCGATCCAGTCGACGGAACAAGGGTAGTTTCGTTCGCGCCGCGCCCTGCCGAACAATTCTCCTGAGCTGTTATTTCGAAGTGACAGTTTAGCCGCCTCGTATCCTCGCCCCTGATCTGCGCGACGCAGACAGACAGTCTCAGCGGGCTGGGACTGCATCAGGGGTTCGAGGAGGGTGACGCCGCACTGACGCGGCGCTGTACCGGACAATGCGAGCCGGGCATTACCGGGTCATCAGTAATGGGCAGATCGTCCCTCTGATTGGGCTCAAGGCTGCGGGCGGCGTTTCGGGGTGGCGCCCCGGCTATGCGCGGATCAACTGGACAGGCGGCCGGCGGGCCGATAGCGATGCCGCGCATGAACCACATCTCGATCAAAGTCCCCGCGCGAAAATCTGCAATCGAAACGATCATTTATGGCGCTATTGCTGCTGCACTTCTGGCGAGCACAGCCGGGCAGGCGGACAATCATTCCACCTCGGTTGAAACCGTTGCAACGCAGGCGCTGGAAGGTGACACGCTGGCGTGGGATTTCGTCGAAGGGCTGACTACCGAAGTCGGCCCGCGTCAGGCCGGGACCGAGGCAGAGGCGCGCGCCCGTGTTTGGGCAATGGACTGGCTGAAGGCGCAAGGCTTCGAGAATGTGGCCGATGAACCATTCCAGATGGAAACATGGGTGCCCGGTGATATTCACCGCGCGCACATCGTCAGCCCATTTGCGCAACCGCTGGTGATACAGCCGCTAGGCGGCAGCGCCTCTACAGGACCGGAGGGGATTACCGCCGAAGTCGTCATGTTCACAAACGTCGATGCCTTGCGCGCCGCACCCGAGGGCAGTCTGGCGGGCAAGATTGCCTATATCTCGCATTCGATGACGCGCACACAGGATGGCTCGCAATACGGATTTGCCGGACCTGCGCGCTGGGTGGGGGCGGAACTGGCCAAGCAGAAAGGCGCGGTTGCGACCGTCATCAAATCGGTCGGCACGGATTATCACCGCAACCCGCATACGGGCGGCACCACGTTTCGCCGGGGTGACGGTTCCACCGATGTCGGACGCCTGGTGCCAACGCCCGCCGGCGCCCTGTCGCTGCCCGATGCGGCCAATCTGGAGCGCATGTTCGTGCGTGCCGGTGGTCGTCCGATCATGATGAAACTTACGCTTACTCCCGAAAATCTGGGTACCACCACCAGCGGCAATGTGGTGGGTGAGATTGTGGGTCGCAATCCTGATCTGCCGCCGGTGCTGCTGGCGTGCCACATCGACAGTTGGTGGAACGCTCCGGGCGCGTTTGACGATGGCGCGGGCTGTGCGATTGTCGCAGCGGCGGCGCTCAATGTGCGCAAGTCGGGCCAGCCGCTGCGCACCATCCGTGTGTTGATGGCGGGCGCGGAGGAAGTCGGCCTGTTCGGCTCCACCGCCTATTCAAAGGCTCACATAGACGAGCGTATCGCGGTCGGTTTTGAAAGTGATTTCGGTGCAGATCGCATATGGCGGTTCGAAAGCAATTTTCGGGAAAGCAACCCTGATCTGCACGCCCGGATTGCCAGCGCGGTAGCGCGGTTCGGGGTCGCCAATTCGGGCAATGTCGCCAGCGGCGGGGCCGATCTCAATATCGTGCGCGACCAAAATGGGGCGCTGATTGACCTGCAGCAGGATGGTACACGATACTTCGACCTGCATCACACGCCTGATGATACGCTGGACAAGATCGACATCGTTCAACTGCGCCAGAATGTCGCCGTCTGGACCACCGTGGCCGCAATTGTCGCAAATGAGGATCGGTCGATCCAGACCGGCGCGCCCGAACCTTCCGCCCCGGCCGTAATGGGTCAGTAAAAGCGGACCCATTGCCAGTTGCGTGCGTTGGGAATCCGCATGCACACGCAATGGGAGACATCCGATTTTTCTTGAAAACACCTACGCCGATATCGTCTTGCGGGGATTGATCCTTGCAATGGTTGCGCTTGCCTATGTGACCTTCCTGATCCGCGTGAACGGTCTGCGCTCGCTGTCGAAGATGACGAATTTCGATTTCGTGATGACGGTTGCGCTTGGCAGCCTGCTGGCAGGCGCTGCGCAGGCAAGCGAATGGTCGGCCTTTTTCCAGGCGATGATTGCAATGGTGGGCTTGTTTGTGGGCCAGCGGATCGCCGCGCGCCTGCGCAACGTATCGGATGCGTTTGCGGATGCGCTGCAGAATGAACCGGTAATGCTGATGCGCAATGGTCAGATCCTGCACGAGGCCCTGGACCGCACGCGCGTTACTGAGAGCGATCTTATCGCCAAGCTGCGGGAGGCTAACGCCCTCGATATTGAGAAAGTGCGTGCTGTGGTGCTGGAAGCGACGGGTGATGTGTCCGTGCTGCACGGCGATGTGCTGGACGAACGCATCATCGCAGGGGTCGGGACCGGGAAATAGTTCGGCTCAGACGCGGATGAGCCCGCTCAGCGCGCGTGCGGATCGACCGGGGAACAGCGTGGACATTGCTTTCGCAGGATCCAGTGCGAAATGCTCTGCCACAGCGCCCGCAAGTACGCTTTCCAGCGCCGTTGTGGGCATCAGGTCGCGGCCCTGAAACAATTGTTGTTCGCCAAGACCGGGCCAATCGGCCAGCACGCGCTTACCCCGGACCGCGCCGCCTATCAGCAACGCCGCGCTTGCCGTGCCGTGATCGGTCCCGCCTGTCCCGTTATAGCGTGCGGTGCGTCCGAATTCTGTCGCAACGAGCACCAGTGTGTCGGGCCATGCATCCCCCATTGCGATGACATAGGCGCCCAGCAACGCGTCGAGATTGCGGGCGGGGCGAACAAAGGTTCCGCGTTGATTGGCGTGGGTATCCCACCCATTCAGCTCGATCATGGCGATCCGTGCGCCGTCCGCTCCGCGCATCAGCGACGCGGCCAGTTCCCCTGCTTTCGCCGCATCGCGCAGGTTCCGGAGGCCATTATCGGCAGCCATCGCGCGGGTTTCCAGCGCCTTAGCATAAAGGCTGCCCAGTTGTTCGTCCTGCGCGTAGAGTTTCGCGACCCGATCCAGAAAATCGGGGGTGGCATCGGGCAGTCCTGACGGCGCGTAATTGGTGGCAGGCGCCGCGCCGCGCAGTGCCAGTGGCATGGTAGACGCGATTGCCAAGGCGCGAGGAGGCTTGCCTGCATCCACCATCCCCACCAGCCGATTCAGCCAGCCATCGCGCCTGAGATTGGGCGCAGACGCACCACTTTCGAGCAAATCCTGCCCGTCGAAATGCGATCGGTCGCGATACGTGGTGGCGGTGGCATGCACAAACAGCGCATCGCCCGCATTGTACGCCGCGCCCACTTTCTCGAATGCGGGATGGATGGCAAACATCCCGTCCGCCTGCATGGCGCCTTCGTAATCGGGCAGGGCGGCGGCACGCAGGCTGGCGAAAGCGGGATCGCCTGTTGGCGCGAGCATGGCCATCCCGTCCATCGCGCCGCGCAGAAGCACGAATAGCAGGTTCTTGTTACCCGTAGCTCTGGCAAAGGCCATGCGCGGCACAACAAGCCCCGATGCGCCCAGCGCGAGCGAGCCAGCGATCAGCGCGCGACGGTTCATCTGCGTGTCCATGGCGTTTTACCTCCGCATCATTTCAGGCGAGACGAGCAGCAGCGCGAGCGCCTGCGATCCGCTTTCCGCGCGGGTCAGCCAGTCGCGCGTGTTATCGCTCAGCGTGCCCGGAAACGCGGCCTGCGCGCGTTCCAGCACCGCATCGGCCCGCGCGTTGCGCGCGATCTGTTCGGCCAGCTCCACCCGCAGCAGCAGCGCCTCCGGACCGGCCCACGTGTCAGCCATATCATCGAACCCGGCAGGTGAGGGCGCGCTCCACGGCATCTGACCCAACTGCCGCAGAATGGCGTTGAGACGCGGCTCCCTGAATACCTCAACACCGGTGAACCGCAGCACACTGACCAGCCATTCGAACGGCTGGCGAAACTTCACCGCATTTTGCGCCCAGCTTTCCGGCGCGCCTGTCAGCGTGCGGGCAAGACTGCCAAGATCGCCCCCTGATTCGCGAAAATCGCGCTCCAGTTTGTCCACGAGGCTTGCGGGAGGATCATCTGCGATAAAATGGCGCGCAAGCTTGGTTGCGACAAAGCGGGCGGTGGCCGGGTGCACGGCAAGATCTTCAAGAATATTCATCGCCTGCCGCGCGCCGGTATCGGGATAGCTTCGTCCCAGAACAGTGCGCGTCCCCGGTTCATGCGCCATCGCGATGAAGGCCGCGCCACCCGGCTGATCTTCGGCAAATTGCGCCAAACGAGTGAGGCCCGGCAGCGTCCACCCTGTAAGTGCGCGGGCCAGTTCGGTAACGTCTGCCTGTGAGTAGCCGCCCGCAACGCCCAAAGTGTGCAATTCGAGGACTTCGCGCGCGAGGTTTTCATTGAGCCCGCGCCCGCGCTTTCCCCCGGTCTCGGAACTCGCTCCGTTGCGCCCGCGCCCGCGCGCCTGGGAGGGCGAATTGGGCCCGATCGACTGATACTGATCGAGGTAAAGCAGCATTGCGGGATGCAGCACAGCAGCCTTCAACAGATCCGAAAATTTGCCGAGCGCGTTGGGTCGCACGGCGTTAAATTCGTGATTGCCGACTTCAAACGGCGTGCCCTGCTTGCCCGCGCTGACGGAGAAATGGTTAGCCCAGAAATGCACCAACCGCTCTGCAAAAGGATTGGTCGTGTCGACAGCAATTGCCACGCGCGTTGCCACATCGTTACGGTAACGGCCACGCGCCGCGATTAGTTTGTCGCGATATTCAGGCGGCAATGCGTTGAACCGCTGTTCTCGCATCGCGTCGCTTTCAGGCTCTCTCTTCGCGCCTTCGCCAGCCATTGCCGCCGCCCTTCGCGCGTCGGCACGAGAGTCCCGGATGATGGCGATCAATTCGCCCGCTTCGCCGCTGGTATCGGGGCGCGCCGCGAGCGCGCCGGGGCGCGGATCGAACCGGCGCAATTGGTTCAGCAGATCGGAAACCGGATCGACAGCTTTTGACAAAAGCGCCGCATCACCTGCCCGCAGACCGTAACCGAACCGGTTGAGTGCGATGCTTGCTTTGGTCATGGCCGCGTCTTGCCTCCACCGTCGAATACGTAACCAACCTGGTGTGGCTGAATATGCCGCAGCGAACTTGGCTGGTGTGTGAACATCATCGCGCGACGGTCTGCCACATGTCACGTCTTATCGCGTCGCGGAATGTAACCGCGGGCTGCTCTCTATGGCTCGCCGAGTTCGCCGGATTGAGCCTGCGCATTCTGAACCGCGACCATGTAGTCGACGATTTCGGGGATTGCGGCCTCATCGACCGGCGCTTTGTAAACCTCGATCATCTTGCCGACCATCGATTCCCACTTTTCGCGCGGGACGCGTGGTTGTTGCAGCATGGTGGAGGGCGAGTGACAACCGGTGCAATTGGCCAGCACCGCCTCCATTCCGGGGCCGGGCGGCAGGATTGCAGGGTCGACTGGCAGAGCGATTTCGGCATCGGCGAACACGATTTCAGGCTCGGTATTGCAGCCGCCCAACGCAAACACGATGAGGAGGGCCCAGCGCTTCATCGTGCCCTGAGCGCAATGCGCTCGATGACGTTGCGGGCGTATCCGCTGGGGTTCCAGACAAGTGTTTCGGGCTGCACCGCCCCGTTTACATTGGCGGCGCGCACGCCGAGGCCGATAAGGTCTCCGGTCACTTCGGGAACCGTCACCGACCACCGGCGAAAGCCATATTTGCCCTCGTCCGGGCCAAGCTCGCACGCGAGCTCCAGCCCGGCGCCCACCAGATCGACCCGGGCCAGCGCTGCGTCCCCGCCCATCGCGATCCCGCGCAAAGTCAGCGGCGCACCCGCTGCAATCGCATTGCCATCGGCATGGCTGGTGATGAAGGCGCGCGGCGGCATCACAGTGATCGGGACCGTGGCAAAATCCTTGTCCGCCTCTATGTCCGCAGGCGTCACGGGGGCGGTCGGTACGCGATAGGTCTTGGCGACGTAGTAGCTGTCATCCTCGCCGGTCAGCACTTCGATACCGCTCAACATCTTGACCCAATAGGTTGAGAACCAGCCCGGCACCACGATGCGTAGCGGGTATCCGTGCATGATCGGCAATGGCTCGCCATTCATCGCCCATGCGATCAGCACGTCGTCGCGCATTGCAATATCGATGGGAACGGATTTGATGAATTGCGGCGCGCCATCGGCCAGCGGCACATCCAGCCCGGTAAAGCGCACCCGCGCGGCATTGCCCGCCACGCCCGCCATGTCGATCACATCACGCAGCCGCACGCCGGTCCAGCGGGCATTACCCATCGCCCCATTGCCCCATTGCGTTCCCGTGACGCGCGGCTCGGAAAGGCCGCGCCCATTGCCCGCGCATTGATTGATCGCGACGATCTCAATACGATCACCCGCTCCAGCGATCTCGTCCAGCGTCAGGGAGAGCGGGCGCGAAACGGCACCGCTAATCTTCACGCGATGATCTGCGGCCACGATGCGCGTCGGGAAATCCCAGTTCCAGCGCACAAACATCCGGTCATTAGGCGTGATGGTGCCTTGATCGAACACCGCCATTGGCGTTTCGAGCACCGGAGGGCGGATGCGCTGGACGATCATTTCTGCCTTGCCGGGGAAACGCGGTTCGAGCAGGCGCTCGCTCGGCCCGCCGGGCAGGGCCAGATTGATGAGCTTTTGTGCCAGGACAGGCGTAGCTAGCGCAGTGCCGGCGCCTGCCAGCAACACGCGTCGGGTCAGTCGAGCTTGCGGCGCGCGGTCGGCTCCGTCAACGCCGGTCATCCTGGTTGCGACTCACCATCGGAGCAGCGACGCATCAATTCGGCAATATCGGCCACGGCCAGCCCGTGATCGTGCAGCAGATCGCTGACATCGTCGATCCGCGCCATCTCGCCATCATCGCGCATGATCGAGCAGATGACGGCCGCATCGCCAGCACCTGCCATCCGCGCCAGCTCAATCGAAGCCTCCACCGCCGATGGTCGCGCCAGCACACCGCCAGCCTGCGCGATCAATGGGAAGACATGGCCGGGCGAGTGAATATCTTGCGACGTCGCCCCATCGGCAATCGCCACCTGCACCGTGCGCGCACGGTCGGCAGCGCTGATGCCGGTTGAAACGCCGCTCGCCGCTTCGATGGAGCGCGCGAACGGTCGACCAGTCTGGCGATGTGTCCCCGGATTGACGAGCGTGAGGCCCAGCCGGTCGGCTCGTTCCTGCGCAATGGCAAGGCAGATCAGCCCGCGCCCATGCGTCGCCATGAAGTTGATCGCTTCGGGAGTGACGGCTTGCGCCGCGATCATGAGATCAATGTCCCCGCCGCGCAACCGATCGCCCGACAGCACGACGATCCGGCCCGCGGCAATTTGAGCCAAAGCGTGATCGAGGTCGGCGGGCGTCGTCACGGCTTTTCGCTCTCGGCAGCGCTCTCGGCAGCTCTGCCTGCCGCAAAACTGCGCGCGCCCAGCACAACCTGCCGGCCCACCAGTTCCAACTGCCCGCGCGCACGTTCATCCAGACACTCGCCATCGGGCGAAAACAGTCCGCGATAGGTGCGGATCGTTGCGCCCATTGGCGTTGGCCAGCCACGCAGCGCATGGGTGATCGCGCGCATCGTCAGCAAGGTGCTCATCGACGCCTGATCGCCAAAAGCGGTCGCAATCAGGCCCACCGCGCGTCCATCCAGATAGGGACGGGTATCGCGAGACAGGTCTTCCAGGTAATCGAGCGCGTTCTTGACGACGCCTGAAATGGTGCCGTGATAGCCGGGCGCAGCGATCAGCAGGCCATCAGCCTCCCGCACCGCCGCGACCATCTGCGCCCCTTGCGAAGGATCATGCAGCGGGCCCAGGTAATGGGGCAGGGCAGTCAGATATTCGCCGCCGAAAACTTGCACCTGCGCGCCTTCTACGCCGGCAATGCTGGCCGCGAGGCGCAGCGCCTGCTCGGTCGAGCTGCCGGGATTGACTGTGCCGCCAAGGGCCACAATGCGCGTCATGCTAAGCCTGTCCTTTCGGTGATGTATTGATCGAGCCGCGCGGTTTGCTCCGCCGAGAAGTGCAGGCCGAGTTTGGTGCGTCGCCATAACACATCCTGTGCGGTGCGCGCCCATTCATGAGTAATCAGGTAATCGACCTCGGCTGCTGTCAGGCCGTGGCCAAATTGCTCGCCCAGATCGCCCGGTATAGTCGCCTGCCCAAGGAATTGCCAGGCGAGGGTGCCATATAGCCGTATCATCCGGTTTGCCTGTGGCTCGCCAAGGAAGGGGTATCGCGCGGCGAGTTCGCGCGCCTTTGCAGCGGCCTCTCCGCGACCGAAATCACCGCCGGGCAGCGGGGCGGAGCCGGTCCAGTCCGCGCCATGCGCCAGTGAGGGGCAGAACGGGAGCACCTTGTCCAGTGCGGCTGAGGATAGCTGGCGGTAGGTGGTGATCTTACCGCCGAAAACGGACAGCAGAGGTGCCTCATCATCCCCGCCATCCAGATCGAAGCGATAGCCGCGTGTAGCCGCCTCAGGCTTTCCCGATCCATCATCGACCAGCGGACGCACGCCCGAATAGGTCCACACAACGTCATCAGGCGTGATGGGGGTGCGGAAATACTCGCTGGCGCCCGCGCAAAGATAGGCGATTTCCTCCGGGCTGGCCTTCACCTCGTCCAGGCTGGCGTCATGATCTACATCGGTGGTGCCGATCAGGGTGAAGTCCACCTCATAGGGAATGGCGAAGAATATGCGCGCGTCTGGCAACTGGAAGAAATAGGCGTATTCGTGTTCAAACGCCTTGCGCACCACTATATGCGATCCGCGCACCAGCCGTATTCGCTGACTGGCAGGCTCGCCCGCGCGGTCCAGCAGATCGAGCACGCGTGGTCCGGCGGCGTTGATGACGCACCGCGCCCGGAATTGCTCGCCGCCTGCATCAATCAGCCAGCCATCGCCCTGCCTTTGCATCCCGGTCACTTCGCAGCGTGTGCGGATTTCTGCGCCCCGGTCAGCGGCATCGCGGGCGTTCAGCACCACCAGCCGCGCATCATCGACCCAGCAATCCGAATAGGCGAAAGCGTGGGCATATTCCGGCTTTAGCGGAGCGCCCGCAGGATGCTTTGCCAGCTCCACGGATTTTGCCGGGGGCAACAACTTGCGCCCGCCAATATGGTCGTACAGGAACAGGCCCAGCCGCAGCAGCCAGCGTGGACGCAGGCCGGGGCGGTGCGGCAGGATAAAGCGCAATGGCCAGATGATATGCGGCGCGATCCCCCACAGAACCTCGCGTTCGGAAAGCGCCTCTCGCACCAGCGAAAATTCGTAATGCTCCAGATAACGCAGGCCGCCATGAATAAGCTTGGTCGAGGATGAAGACGTACCCTCCGCCAGATCGCCGCGCTCGATCAGCAGAACGCTCGCCCCGCGTCCGGCCGCATCGCGCGCGATCCCGGCGCCATTGATGCCGCCGCCGATCACGGCAAGATCATACACCTGTTCCATCACAGGACCCAGTTCGCAAAGGCCAGCGCCACGGCAAGCGAGGCTATCGTCGCCGCCAGCACCGGCATGACCGCGCGCCAGCCCAGTTGCAGCAGCAGATCGGTGCGGGTGCGCATGGCCGTGGCCGTCACCGCGAGCAGCAGCAGCGCCTTTGAAGCAATAAGCGCATTGGCGGCGACTGCGGGCGGCATCGTGACAAGCGAGTTCAGCCCTACCAGTGCCAGAAACGCGAGGATAAAGCCCGGCAACATCGGCACGCGCGCGCTCTTCTTTCCGGCATCGATCGGCTGCGCGCGAGCAATCCACAGCGCGGCCAGCGTCACCAGCGGAGCGAGCAGCGCCACGCGCGTCAGTTTGACCACGGTTGCCTGCGCGCCCGCGCTGTCGGACACCGCAAAGCCTGCGCCGATCGCCTGTGCCACATCATGAATGGATGCCCCGACCAGAAAGCCCGCCTGCGCATCGGTAAAGCGCAAATACTGCGTCAATGCCGGGTACGTGGTCAACGCAATCGCGCTGGCTGCGGCAAGGATGACGAGGGTGAGCGTAAACTGCGCTTGATCGATCCGGTCGCGCCCGATCACGCCGTACAATGCCAGCGCGGCGGACGCGCCGCAAATCGCCGTCGATCCTCCGGCCAGCAACCCGACTGAGAAGCTGTGCTTTGTCACGCGCGCGGCCAGCATTGCTGCGATGACAGCCGCCGACATGACCAGCGCAAGGCCTGCGAAAGGCACCACGCCCATCGCGCTGATCTGCAACACCGTAACCTGAAAACCCAGCAGCACGATCCCGATGCGCAGGCCGTGGCGCGATGTCGCATCCAGCCCATCATGGGTGCGCGGGTCTCCAGCAGCAAAGTTCAACGCGAGGCCCAGCAACAGTCCGGCAAGGATGATCGGAACGCCGTAATTCTGGCTTAGCCACGCCGCCGCCGCGCTGGCGATGGCACAGATAGCTATGCCGGGAATGAAGCGAGACAGCGGCTTACGCTGGGCAGGGGTACTGGTCCTTGACGGGGCGGTATCGGCCAGCATCATCTCGCCGAACAGATCGCCCGCATAGGCATCGAAATCGGGGCGCGGTTTGTCCATCATGTCGATCCAACCTTGCGCATATCGCTTTTGGAAAGCCCCTGCCTCAACATTCGGTTTTTCACGTTCTGTCCTACGGTGTCACAGCCCTATACCGCAGACCGGTATAAAGCAACGGCCCCGCCTGCCCTGCCACTCCCCCTATGTCGCCACACTCAGAGCGCCTTCATCGCGGTGGATCGTGGGAAGCAGCAATTGGAACCATGCCAGTGCCACCAAATAGGACGCAGCGGCGAATACGAACAGGGGGATAAAGCCAAAACCTGCATCCAGTATGCGGCCCGTTACCAGACTGATCGCGACCCCCCCCATATTGCCCATAAACGCGCCGAATGCCGTCACCCGGCCAACTTTGGCATTGGGCACGACATCGGTGATGGTGGAAAAAATCGACAGCGAAAAGCCCTGATGCCCGGCCATCACAACGCCCATCATGATCGCCACCGGCCAGAAAGCGTTGATCTCCAACACCAGCGGCAGGGGCGTGACGACCAGCGCTGAAATCAGCATCACGGTCTTTCGCACCCGGTTGACCGACCAGCCGCGCTCCAGCAGCCGGGTCGATGCCCAGCCGGCCAGCAACGCGCCAAGGCCCGATCCCGCAAACGCGATTGCCAGCGGTATGGCCAGTTCCAGCGTGGAGAGGCCAAATTCCTTGCGATAATAATCGGCCAGCCAGAAATTGATGAACCACCATGTCATGTCGGACAGCGCCTTTGCCCCGACAATCGCCCACGTCTTGCGATTGGAAAGGATCGGTCCGTAACCGGACGCCGATGTATCGCTGGGCATGACCTTCGGTTCTTCCAGCGTGCGTTCGCGCAGCTGGCTCAAGCCGCGCGCGAGCCAGATCCAGGCCACCAGCGAAACCAGCCCGCCAATTCCGCCCACCACCAACGCGCCGCGCCAGCCCACCGCCAGCGCAATCGCGGGGATAACGAACGGCATGGCAATCGTGCCGGCACCTGCCAGCATCGTTGCGAAACCGAATGCAAAAGACCGCTTGTCTGGCGCAAACAAGGTCGCGACCGTCTTGATAACCAGCGGGGTCTGCACCGCCTCTGTCACGCCCAGACCGACACGCGCCCCCACTACCTGCCATGTGGTGATCGCCCAGCCATGTGCTATGGCCGCAAGGCTCCACGCCGAAGCGCCAACTTGCATGGAACGATGGACGCCCAGCCGGTCAACCAGCCAGCCAGTGAACAGAAATGCGAACGCGGCTGAAAACTGCGTAACAGCCGCCAGATCACCGAAATCGCTATCGCTCCAGCCGAAATCGGCCATCATATCTGGCTTCAGAATGGCGATGATCGGGCGGTCCATCGCGTTGAACACGCCCGCAACACACAGGACCGTAAACAGCGACCAGCGCAGGTTGGAGGACATCTGGCGGGATGTCGGGCTGGAAGCCGCAGGTTCGGCCGGAGGAGTCAATTCTGCGGTCATCGAAGGCTCCCGACATTTCGTTTGAAGGAGTGGTTAGCACCGCTGCGCTACATTGAAAGAGGGCCGCCGGATCGCCCCGGCGGCCCGTCCTTTCCGGTGCGACCCGGAAGGGGCACCCGTTACATGCGGGCGCGAAGGCTGACGCCGAAATACTGATCCGCATCGCGCGGGATCTGCAGCCGCTGACCGCCCGCAACGTTGAGCAACACATAGCTGTTGTCGGTGATGTTGCGCGCATGGAAAGTCACACGGTACACATCATCCGGATCAGAAAATCCGATTGAGGCGTTCCAGATACCGTAGGGGTCGATCAGACCAACTTCGTTGAGGTCGGAGAACTGCTGGCTGACATGGCGAAAATCGCTGGTCAGGTACATCTGGAAACCGCCAAGATCGCGCTCATACTCGCCGCCCAGCGTATAAACGAACTTGGGAGCCAAGGGCAGCTGGGTGCCATCAGCGACCGGCGGCTGGTTGGCGCCAACTCGATTAAACGCGACCACGTGCGCGTCGGCATAAGCTGCACTTGCGCGCAGTGTCAGGCCGTCAAACGGATTGGCTATCAGATCGGCTTCAAAACCGGTGGTCTCCACCTCGCCCGCATTGGTCAGATTGGTGACCGTTGCACCGTTCAGCTCGATGAAGTTGTTTGCCTGAAAACCATCATATTTGGCGATGAAGCCAGCCAGATTGAGCTGCACCCGGTCGTCGAGGAAGCGCGACTTCAGACCGACTTCGAACGCGTCGGAAATTTCCTCGGAAATGGGCACGGCGTTGTTGGGGGCGGTATGGTTGAAGAAGACGTTGAACGCAGGGCCTTTATAGCCGCGCGTATAGCTGCCGTAGACAAGTACGTCTTCCAACGGCTTGAATTCCAGCGCCGCTCGGCCCGAAAGATTGCCGTTGTCGGTCGAGCCGGCAGAGGTGTTGGTGCCGTTCCCACCCGCCGCGATGGTGCCGCCCGCGGGGTTGCCCGATATGCCCGGTCCGGTTGCAGGAAGGCCTGTGGCAGCGTTTATCCCCGGCGCGCGGGTGTGGGTGAATTCCAGATCGTCCAGCGTGTAACGCAGGCCCCCGGTCAGCGCCAAAGTGTCGGTGAATCGATAGGTTGCCTGCCCGAATACCGCAAGGTTGCGGGAGGTGACATCGCTGAATGATGTCGCTGTCGGGAACAGGGTATTGACCGTATCGGATACGTTGCAGGGCCGCCCACCGGTGGCTGGATCAATCGGCAGCGTTGATGTGGCGCAGGTGATGTCGCGGCGCGTAAAGACCTGGGTATTGTCCGATTGCCAGGCGAACACTCCGACCTGATAGAAGAAGGGTGTTGACTGGTCCGATGCGACGCGCGCCTCGATCGAGTATTGATCGGTGCGAACGACCCCATCGTCGTGCAACTGTGCCGTGCCGACCAGTGCGCGGGGCAGAAAATCGCCCTCTCGCAATTCCCGGTTGAACCAGTTGCGATAGCCCAGGACCACGTTCAGCGTGTGGGTTTCGCCAAGGTCAAAATCGCCCGATCCGGTGACGCTCCACTGACGATCGCGCGTTTGCGTCACCAAATTGTGATTGACGAAGCGCTGATCCTCGCCCTGCGCCGATCCGCCCGGCAGGCCCAGTTCCGCATCCAGCACCGCGCCGCGGCTGACGCCGGTGACATCGGCGCAGCAATCGTCATTCGCGCGGAAATAGTCCGCGATCAGGCGCAGGTCTCCAGCGCCGGTCGAATAATCGACGATGCCGCGCACGCCGTAATGTTCGTATCCGTTGACGTCTTCGTTATCGCCGCCGTTGATGTTGGTGATATTGCCGTCAAAACTGCTGTAAAAGCCGGTTAGCCGCGCGGTCAGGTTTTCGGCGAGGGGACCGGCAAGCGCGGCGCGCAGGCGGTATTCATTGCCCTCGAAGAAATCGGCGCGGGCTTCGCCTTCGAACTGGTCGGAGCCGCCGCGCGACACGATGTTGACCAGACCCGCCGAAGCGTTCTTGCCGAACAACGTGCCCTGCGGACCGCGCAACACTTCGAGCCGTTCGATATCGACAAGATCGAGAAAAGCCTGTCCTGAACGCGACAGCACGACGCCATCGACAACGGTGGACACACTCGGCTCTGCCGCAATAGAGAAGGTGATCGTGCCCACACCGCGCATTACAATGGCGCTGTTGGCGCTGGTTGTGCCCTTGCGAAAAGTCACGGAGGGAACGACGAGGCCGATATTCTCAAGCGAAGTTACTCCCGCCTGATCCAGCCTCTCACCCGAAACTGCAGTGATCGCGATGGGCACGTCCTGCACATTTTCTTCTATTTTCTGGGCGGTTACAATGATTTCTTCGACCTGCGCCATGGCCGGCGCGGTGTAGATGAGCGCCAGGGAACTGGCGGAAACGGCAAGCGCCCTCAATGCAATTGTGGTGTTGGTGGACATTTTGCTTCTCTCCCCTTGTGTCCCGACCCACTTGTCCGGCGAGGCTTTTGAGTCCCGCGCAGCCGTAGATCTATGGCACACTGGAGTTGCGCTTTTCGTTGCTGTATGTCAAGCGGTGTCATAAGAGCCTGTGAGGGGAGTTGGGAGCGTTGAAATTGCAGCTGGCTGCAAGCGAGGGGGGATTTGATCTTGCCATCGGCGGGATCAAAATCCTTGCGCAGCGAACTGCTTCACCCGCCGTTTCCTTGAGCTCCGGCGACCCGCAGGTGACGATGGTGCGCGGCAATTTCCGGTTGAGCGATACGCTGGACCCCGCGCCCCCGCTGACCCGGTGCATCGTCCGCGATGGCGGTGAAATGGTGCTGGCAAGCGATGACGGATCGGCACAGGCCGAACTGCGCATAGTGACGGACACCGGGCGGCTTATCGTCAAGGCGCTCACCCCGCACAATCGCATAACGCTCGACTTTTCCATTACCTCGAATGATGTCCTGTGGGGCGGCGGGGAGCAGATGAGCCACCTTGTCCTCAACGGTCGCAACTTCCCGATCTGGACCAGTGAGCCGGGTATAGGGCGTGAACCGGGAACGCCGCTTACCGATCAGGCCAGTGCCGATGGATCGTTTGCGGGGGGCGATTACTGGACGACCAACTATCCCGAACCCACCGTGCTGTGTTCGGCAGGCTGGGCGCTTTCGCTCGCCAATGCTGAGTATTGCGAGTTGGATTGCACACAGGCCGGTCGACTGCGCGTGCATGTGTGGTCGGGAATGGCCGAACTCGATCTGTTCGCAGGCGCGCCGGCTGATTTGGTGCGCCAATTGGGCATGCGATTTGGTCCGCGCCAGCCTTTGCCCAGATGGGCATTGGGCGGAGCGGTGGTTGGCCTCAAAGACGGAGAGCGCAGTTTTGAACGGCTCGAACGCTTGGTCGAGGCGGGCGCGCAAATCAGCGGTCTGTGGTGCGAGGACTGGGTAGGTATCCGCGAAACCAGTTTTGGCCGCCGCCTGTTCTGGGACTGGCAGTGGAACGCGGGCCGCTATCCCGATCTGCCTGCCCGCATTGCTGCGCTGAAGGCACGGGGGGTGCGCTTCCTTGGATATGTAAATCCCTATCTGGCGGTAGACGGGCCGTTGTATGCAGAGGCTGCGGCGCTTGACTACTTTGCGCTGCAACTGGGCAAGGACGAACCCTACATCGTCGATTTCGGCGAGTTCGAGGCGGGCGTGGTGGACTTCACCAACCCTGCGGCGGCGGATTGGTTTGCCGAGGAGGTGATCGGCAAACGAATGCTCGATTTCGGGCTGGACGGGTGGATGGCCGATTTCGGCGAGTATCTTCCTGTTCGATCTGCGACTGCACAATGGCGATCCCATGGCAGAGCACAATCGTTGGCCGGTGCGCTGGGCTGAGGTCAACGCGCGCGCCGTCGCCTCGCGCGGGCGCACGGGTGACGTGCTTTGGTTCATGCGGGCAGGCCATACCGGGGTGCAGGCGCATTGTCCGCTGTTGTGGGCGGGGGACCAGTCGGTCGATTTCAGCCGCCATGACGGCATCGGTACGGTGATCACTGCCGCGCTTTCATCGGGGCTGGTCGGCAACGCCTTCAGCCATTCCGACGTGGGCGGCTACACCAGCCTGTTCGGCAATGTCCGCACCGCAGAACTGATGTTGCGCTGGTATGAACTGGGCGCGTTCAGCCCGGTGATGCGCACGCACGAGGGCAACCGCCCGGATGATAACCTTCAGATCGACAGCACACCTGAACTGATCGCCGGGTTCGTCCGCTGGAGCCGCATCCACGCCTTGCTCGCGCCCTACACAGAGCATCTGGTGACAGAGGCGGTGCAAACCGGACTGCCCGCCCAGCGCGCGCTGTTCCTGCATTACCCAGCCGACACGCAGACCTTCACGATTCAGGATCAATTCCTGTATGGAGCGGACCTGATGGTGGCACCAGTGATCGAGGCGGGGGCGGTGATGCGGAAGGTATATCTGCCGGGGACTGCGTGGCGGCATCTGTGGAGCGGGCAGGACTACGCTTCGGGCTGGCATGATGTTTCGGCGCCGATCGGTCAGCCGCCAGTGTTCTACCGTGCCCAGAGCACGTTTGCCGATGTCTTCGCGGAACTTCCCAAGGTGAGCGCATGAGCAGCCGGGACAATATCCGCCCGAATATCCGTGATGTCGCCGCGCGCGCCGGAGTGGCGGTGAAATCAGTCAGCCGTGTGCTTAACGGGCATCCCTATGTCAGCTCTGTCATGCGCGAAAAGGTTGAGGAGGCGATGGCCGCCCTCGATTATCGCCCCAGCGTGGCAGCGCGCATTCTGTCGGGCGCAAAGTCCAATCAGGTCGCGCTGATCTATGACAATCACAGCCCCTATTACATGTTCCAGATCCAGAAGGGGTGCTGGGATGTGTGCCACGAAAACGGCATCCGCCTGCTTGCCCAGCCGGTCGATGTGGCCGATCCGTGCGTTGGCGATCAGGTGCGCGGCCTCGTTAGCGAGACGCATGTGGATGGCATCGTTCTGTCATCCCCGGTGACCGATTGCGACCCGGTTCTGCGCGCGTTGGAGGCGATGGACGTGCCGTTCGTGCGGATATCGCCGGGGACCAACCATTCGCTCACCAGTTCTGTCTTCATGGACGATGCGCAGGCGGCTGATGATATGTGCACGCATCTGATCAATGCCGGACACCGGCGGATCGGGTTCATACGAGGGCACGCCAACCACATGGCTTCCGATGATCGCCTGTTCGGTTATCGCCGCGCACTGGACCGCGTGGGCATCCCGTTTGAGCCGCAACTGGTGACCGAGGGCGAGTTCGATTTCGACTCAGGCGTCGATGGCGCGCGCGTTCTGCTTGATCTGCCCGAGCGACCCAGCGCAATCTTTGCCTCCAACGATGACATGGCCGCAGGCGTGCTGGCGGTGGCGCATGATCGCGGCATCACTGTGCCAACGCAGCTATCGGTCGCAGGGTTCGATGATACCACGTTGGCCCGGACCGTCTGGCCTCCGTTGACGACGATCCGGCAACCGATGGCCGAACTGGCGCGCACCGCCACCGAAATCCTGATTGCAGGCGGGGATATCACCCATCGCCGCCTGCCCCATATGCTGGTGGAGCGCGCGTCTGTCGCCCCGCCGCAACGGTCCCCTTTCAAAGGAACATCAGATGAGTGAACTGCCCCTTCCACCTGCCACGCGCACCCTTGGGTCCACCGGCATTACCGTATCTCCCATTGCCTGGGGTATGTGGCGGCTGGCCGATAACGGGCGCACGGCCAGCGATGCGGCGCGGCTGGTGCACGCTGCACTGAATGCCGGGATCACGTTCCTCGACACCGCCGACATCTATGGTTTCGATGGCGCGGACGGATTTGGCGATGCCGAGGCCTTGTTGGGAGAGGTACTGGCGGGCGAGCCGGGCCTGCGTGATAAAATGGTGCTGGCGACAAAGGGCGGTATCATGCCGCCGGTGCCCTACGATCAGAGTGCCGAGTACTTGCGCAGCGCGATTGACGCTTCGCTGACCCGGTTGAACGTTGACAGCGTCGACCTGTGGCAAATCCACCGCCCGGATATTCTCGCTCATCCACAAGAGGTCGCGCGGGTGCTGGATGATGCGGTGGAGAGCGGCAAAGTGCGCAGCATCGGCGTGTCGAACTTCACAGCCATGCAGACCGCCGCGCTCCACCATTTTCTCGGGCACAAACTGGTGGCGATCCAGCCCGAAATCAGCCCGCTGCGGATCGATTGCTTCGAAAATGGCGAGCTGGATCAGGCGATGATGCTGGGGCTGACCCCGCTCGCCTGGTCGCCACTGGGCGGCGGACGTCTGGCTGCCCCTGAAACATCGCGGGACAAGGCAGTGACCGACGCGCTCGATACGGTCGCGGCCGCGCAAGGCGTCTCACGCACGGTCGCTGCGTACAGCTGGCTGATGGCGCATCCGGCGGGGATCATCCCGATCATTGGATCGCAAAACCCCGAACGCATTGCAGAGGGCGCGGCTGCGATCAAGGTGCGCTGGACGCGGACGGATTGGTACGCGGTGCTGGTCGCCGCGCGTGGAGAAAGGCTTCCCTGATGACTGATACTCAACAATGCGAAATCTCGTGGTTTTCCGCGCTGTGCGATGACGATTACGAATTTCTCGGCGTGCCCGACCCGTATCTCCAGTCGAGCTGGGAGCATTGTCGCAACATCGTATTGCGCGCGGAGGAAGGCGGATTCGACAACATCCTGCTGCCTTCGGGCTATGCGCTCGGCGTCGACACGACAATCTTTGCCGCCGCCGTGGCAACTCAGGTTCAGCGAATCAAGCTGCTGTGGGCAACCCGCATGGGCGAGGATTGGCCGCCGCAGCTCGCGCGCCGGATTGCGACGCTGGACCGGATCCTTGGCCCCAATGCAGCAGGGACGGGAGGTCGGCTTAACGTCAACATCATCTCCTCCGATATGCCGGGGCAAGCGATGGAAAGCGCCCCGCGTTACCGCCGCGGGACGGAAATCATGAAGATCGTGCGCACGCTGCTCAACGGCGAGCACCTCGATTTTCAAGGCGAGTTCTACCAAATGAAGCTCGATCCGCCGCGTATCACCACGCTTTCGGGGAAATGCCCGCCATTCTATTTCGGGGGGCTGAGCCACGAAGCGCGCGAGTGTGCTGCCGAGGCTTGCGATGTCTACCTGATGTGGCCTGATACAATGGACAAGGTGCGCGATACCATCGCCGATATGAAGGAACGCGCCGTGCGTTACGGGCGCACGCTGAAGTTCGGATACCGCGCCCACGTGATCGTGCGCGATACCGAGGATGAGGCGCGCGCCTATGCCGATCGGCTGCTGTCCAAACTGGATGACGAGGCGGGCCGGGCGATCCGCGAAAAATCGCTCGATGCCAAGAATTACGGCGTGCAGCGCCAGCAGGAATTGCGCAGCGCAGCCGATGGCGACGGCTTCGTTGAGGAGAACCTTTGGACCGGGATCGGCCGCGCGCGATCAGGCTGCGGCGCCGCAATCGTAGGCACGCCCGATCAGGTGCTTGCAAAACTGCGCGCCTATCAGGCCGAAGGGATCGAAGCGTTCATCCTGTCCGGCTACCCCCACATGCAGGAAGCCGACATGTTCGCACGCCACGTGCTCCCGCACATCGAACACGGCCCGCTGGAGTTGTAGGCCAAACGGTCGGGTCTGAGGGGAGCAGTACTGGGCGGATTGG
>CAWIQR010000010.1:0-84130 GCA_963838365.1 uncultured Alphaproteobacteria bacterium | reverse complement strand
CTGGGGTGGCAGGGATCGAACCTGCGAATGCCGGTACCAAAAACCGGTGCCTTACCGCTTGGCTACACCCCAGCACGAAGGCGCGTCCTATAGCGGCTTCGTCGCATATGGGAAGAGCTATCCTGCGATCAAATTGCTCAGGTCAGAGTTTTTTGCCCTCGAAATCGGCCGCCGAGTGGCGCTCTCGCAATTGTTCCTCTTCCTCGCCCCAGGTCTTGTTGACGATGCGTCCGCGTTTCACCGCCGGGCGTGCGGCGATTTCGTGGACCCAGCGTGCCACGTTCCTGTATTCGTCAATCGACAGGAACGTCTTAGCCTCGTTGTAGATCGCGCCGAACACGAACGGGGCAAGCCAGGGATAGTTCGCGATGTCTGCAATGGTGTAGTCTTCCCCGCCAAGATAGCGCGTCTGCGCAAGTCGCTGGTCTGCCACATCGAAAATGCGCTTCGTTTCCATGGCATAGCGGTTGATCGGGTATTCGTATTTCTCCGGCGCATAGGCATAGAAATGGCCGAAACCGCCGCCGATGAACGGGCCCGTGCCGACCTGCCAGAACAGCCAGCTCATCACCTCGGCGCGCGCGGCGGGGTCGGTCGGCAGGAATGCCCCGAACTTTTCGGCCAGATGCACCAGAATCGCGCCCGATTCGAAGATCCGGAACGGCGTATCACCGCTCTGGTCGATCAGTGCGGGGATCTTGGAGTTGGGGTTGATAGCGACAAACCCGCTCGTGAACTGTTCGCCTTCCCCGATATTGACGGTGTAGGCGTCATATTCAGCGCCCGCATGGCCCGCCTCCAGCAGCTCCTCAAGCATGATGGTAACCTTCACCCCATTGGGTGTGGCGAGCGAATGAAGCTGAAACGGGTGTTTTCCAGCGGGCAAATCGCGGGTCTCACGCGCGCCGGAGGTGGGGCGGTTGATATTGGCGAACCTGCCGCCCGATACAGTGTCTGCGCTCCAGACTGTGGGCGGGGTATAGGTGGGGTCGGCCATTGTTTCTAATGCTCCTTTTGATCGGACAAGGCGGTAATATCGCTCTGGATGATTGAAGTGGTCCACTCATCATTCAAGCGCAAGGCGGAACCGAATTGCTGTTGCAGGCATTTGCTTTGACGTGGAAAATCTAATCTATGTCGATGACAGCCTGCCAGGCATCACGCGCAAGGGCGCAGGCAAGGGCTTTGCCTATTACGACGTCGACGGCGCGCTGATCCGCGATCCGGCGGAGCGCGACCGGCTGAATGCCATCGCGCTGCCACCTGCCTATAGCGACGAATGGTTCTGCCCCGCGGACAACGGGCACATTCTGGCGACAGGCTATGACGATGCGGGGCGCAAGCAGTACCGGTATCATCCGGATTTCCGGCGGATGAAGGAAGGCGAAAAGTTCGACCGGTGCGAGGCGTTTGGCCGGATGCTCCCGTTGATCCGGGCGCGTGTCGATGATGATTTGAGCCAGCGTAATCTTACTGAAACGCGCGCGCTGGCATGTGTGGTCCGTCTACTTGACCTTAGCGCCATCCGGGTCGGTAATGAACAATACGCGCAGTCCAACCAGAGTTATGGCGCAACGACCTTGCGCCGTGAACATGCCGAGGTTCAGACCCGGAGCCTGCGCCTGCATTTCTCGGGCAAGGGCGGGAAAGAGCGCGATATCCGGCTGGACGACCCACGGCTGGCGCGCGCCGTGCGACGCATGACGGACCTGCCGCGCACCGACGCGGACGATAATTTGTTCCGATATCTTGATGAAGACGGCGCGGCGCACCCCGTTACCTCGGCCCGCGTCAACGACTATATCGGAGAAGCGATGGGCGGCGATTTTACCGCCAAACACTTTCGCACGTGGCATGCCAGCGTGCAGGCGTTCCAGACGCTGGCCGATACGAAAGAGGCTCTCTCGACAGGAGACCTGTTGCAGACCGTTGCCGATCACTTGGGCAACACGCCTGCGGTTGCGCGGCAAAGCTATATCCACCCCGCCGTGATTGAGGCCATCGCCCAACAGGAGGATTGGCGAAGAACGCTGCGACTGCCGCGCGCGACACGTTGGCTTTCACGCCATGAACGCGGTCTGCTGGAAATGCTGCGCGACGCGCCGGCGGCAGCAGAGCTGCTTGTCGCCTAGGATTGCTGCGAATATCCCGCTAGGGCACTTGCGATCAGACAATGCGAGACCCCTGGAATGGCTGCCACGACCCACGAATTTTTCGATTGCCACAATCAGGGCTTTGTCCGGGTGGCGACTTCAACGCCGGTTTCACGGCCCGCGGATGTCGCTTATAACACCGCAGGTGCAATCGCAGAGGCGCGGCGCGCGCACGATGCCCATGTCGATCTGCTGGTTTATCCCGAACTTACGTTGTCATCGTATGCCATCGACGATCTGCATTTGCAGGGCGCGTTGCTGAACCGCGTGGAGCGCGCGGTAGCCGAAATCGTTGAGGCCAGCGAGGGCTTGTCTCCCGTGCTTGTGATCGGCGCGCCGCTGCGGCGCAATTCAAAGATTTACAATTGCGCCGCTGGTGATCTCGGACGGAGAATTGCTGGGGGTGGTGCCCAAAAGCTATCTGCCAAATTATCGCGAATTCTATGAAAAGCGGTACTTCGCCCACGGCCGCAATTGCCGCGATATGTGGATCGCGGTTGCTGGCGATGAAGTGCCGTTTGGGACCGACATCGTGTTCGCCGCCGCGAATCTGCCGGGCTTCACATTCGGCGTGGAAATCTGCGAGGATTTCTGGGCGCCCAATCCGCCCGGTACCATGGCCGCGATGGCGGGCGCGCATATCCTGTGCAACCTTTCCGCCTCGCCCGTCACCATCGGGCGCGCGGATGATCGTCACCTGCATTGCCGCAGCTCCTCCTCGCGCTCGATCTGCGCCTATGTCTATTCCGCCAGCGGACATGGAGAAAGCACGACCGACCTTTCATGGGACGGGCAGGGCGTAATCTACGAAATGGGGGAATTGCTGGCAGAGAGCGTGCGGTTCGATCTGCACCCCGAATTGTGTATCACCGATATCGACACCGACAGGATCGCTTTGGAGCGGATGCGCAACCAGACCTTTACCGATGCGGCGGAGGCGCACGGGCGCCCGGAGGACACTTTCCGCCGGATCGTGTTCGAGCACGCAATTGCCAAAGGCGATATCGGGCTTCGGCGCAAGATACGCCGTTTCCCGTTCGTGCCCAACGATCCCCAATCGCTCGACGCGGATTGTTACGAGGCTTTCAACATCCAGGTCGATGCACTGATGCGTCGGATCAACGCCACAGGCGCGAAAGCCTTGGTTATCGGCGTCTCAGGCGGGCTGGACTCGACCCATGCCCTCATCGTTGCAGCCAAGGCTTGCGACCGGCTCGGCCTGCCGCGCTCCACCATTCGCGGCTACACAATGCCCGGCTTCGGCACATCCGAAGGCACCAGGTCGAATGCGTGGGCGCTGATGAAGGCGATGGAAATCACCGCTGAGGAAATCGACATCAAGCCTGCGGCAAACCTGATGCTGGAGGACATGGGACACCCGTATTCAAAGGGTGAGCCGGTGCACGATGTTACGTTTGAAAATGTTCAGGCCGGGTTGCGCACGGATTATCTGTTCAGGCTGGCGGGGCAGCATGGCGGGTTCGTAATCGGGACCGGCGATCTGTCGGAACTGGCGCTGGGGTGGTGCACCTATGGCGTGGGCGATCACATGAGCCATTATGGCGTCAATTCGGGCGTGCCCAAGACGTTGATCCAGTATCTGATACGCTGGACCATCGCGACCGAACAGTTTGCACCTGCGTGCAGCGATGTGCTGAATGCGATTGTCGAAACCGAAATCTCGCCCGAACTGGTGCCCGCTGACGCGAATGGCGCGATGCAGAGCACTGAGGAAAAGATCGGTCCGTATGAACTGAACGACTTCTTCCTCCACCACACGATCCGATACGGGCAGCGGCCCGGCAAGATCGCTTTTCTCGCGTGGCATGCTTGGAGAGACGCGCAGGCGGGATTGTGGCCCGCTGATTTTCCCGAAGGTCGCAAGAACGAATATGATCTGCCGACCATTGCCGGCTGGTTGGAGAGCTTCGCGCAGCGGTTCTTCGGGTTCTCCCAGTTCAAGCGGAGCGCGTTGCCCAATGGACCCAAGGTCTCCTCGCAAGGGGCGCTGTCTCCGCGCGGCGACTGGCGCGCGCCATCCGATGCAGTGGCCGATGTGTGGCTGGATGATCTGCGCGATAGCCTGCCGGAAGAGGTGCGTGCAGCGCTGGCATCCCGGACCCGCTGACGCTCTTGCGCGGCTCGCTACCCCTGTCCGCGATTGCGGTCCTGTTCGCGTGCAATTTGGCGTGGGCGCTGAATGTTGTCGTCAGCAAACTGGCGGTCGATGATCTTGCCGTGCCGCCGCTGTTCTATGCAGCGTTGCGATCATTGCTGGTGATGGTCGCGTTGGCGCCGCTGCTGCGCCGGGTGCCCGCAAACCTGCCGCGCGTGATGCTGGTGGGGCTGGCAATCAGCGGAGGATCGTTCGCATTGCTGTTCATAGGCCTTCGGACCGCTAGCCCTTCGGCTGCTGGGATTGTCAGCCTGACCGGCGCACCGCTGACGGTGTTGTTTGCGATCCTGTTTCTGAAAGAGCAGGTGCGCTGGCGGCGTGGGCTGGGTATCGCGCTGACATTCGTCGGGGTCGCAATCGCCATCGGATCACCCAGCGGGCTGGATAGCGGCTGGGGTCTGGGCTTCGTATTTGCGGGCGCGTTGGTGGGAGCAATCGGCGCGGTGTTTTTCAAGCGGATAGAGATCGGCGCGGTGCAGATGCAGGCATGGGCCGGATTGGCATCCGCCTGCGTGCTGTTTCCGCTGAGCCTGATGCTGGAAAGCGGACAGATTGCCGCCGTCGGGGCCGCGCCATTGGCGGTGATCGCCTGTGTGTTCTTTGCCGGGATCGTCGTATCGGTGGGCGCGCATTCCGCCTATTTCCGGCTGCTTCAGCGTCACGACACCAATCTCGTGGTGCCGTTTACGCTGATGACTCCGTTGATGACCATAGCCCTTGGCGCGTGGCTGACCGGAGACGCGGTCGGCTGGCCATTGCTGGTAGGGGGCGCGGTGGCGGTGTGCGGAGTTGCGATTATCGTTGTCCGCCCCAGCGCCGCTCTGTTCAAGCCGTTGCTGGTGCGCCCGCGACTGTAAAGGAGTGGGGGCGCGGTTTGCACGCCCCCCCTATCATTCGGTCAGGCGGCCAGCTTTTCGACTTTCGACTGCGCAGCGGCAATCTTCTCATCGGCATTTTCGCCCATGATGCCGTCGGCGGCGGCCATGTCGACGACTTCGATACCCAGAAATTCCAGGAAGAATTTGAGCCAGCTCGTCATGAAGTCCGCATCGCTGCCGATCGGCGTGCCGCCCGATGCGGCAGTGATGTAGGCTTTTTTTCCGCCCAACAGTCCTTCGGGACCGGTTGCGGTGTATTTGAACGTCGTACCCGCGCGCGCGACCAGATCGGCCCATGCCTTGACGGTGGCGGGCACGCTGAAATTGTAGACCGGCACCGCCAATACGATGGTGTCCGCGGCGAGCAGCTCTTCGACGAGCGTATCAGCCATAGCCGCAAGCTGCGTCTGCTCATCGCTGCGTTCGTCCGCAGGAGTAAGGCCAGCGTGAAACCGTTCCTGAGTCTGGAACGGGATGTCGTTTGCCGAAAGATCGCGAACGGTCACGCTGGCTCCGGTGCCTTGCACAAGGCCGTCGACAAGCGATTGGCCGAGCTGGCGTGAGACACTTTCGTCGCCGCGAATGCTGGCGGTAAGAAACAGGATATTGGACATTCAAAACTCCGTAAAAAAATGGGATGATAAAGGGTGCGGCCGAGGCAGCTTGTACTCCGGCCGCGTCATTCAAATCAGGCAGCGTCCACCATCACGACCTCGCTGTCTTCGACGGCGGTGATCGTCACCCTGGCCATATCCGTGATGGCGATACCATCGCGCGCTTTTGCTTCGACATCCTCCACCCGGATCATGCCGGTGGCCGGCACAAGGTAAAGATGCCGCGAAGGGTCGCCCACGTCATAGGTCAAACTCTCGCCCGCCCTGATGGTTGCGCCCAGAACGCGGGCGTCGGCGCGGATTGGCAATGCATCGCCAGAGGCGTTGTCGTTGGCCAAACCACTCGCAAGCGTAACGAACTGGCCCGCCCGCGCTCCCTTGGGAAACGCGCGCGCGCCCCATGTCGGCTCGCCGCCGCGTGCATCGGGGATGATCCAGATCTGGAAGATCTGCGTCGCCTCATCCTCGCGGTTGTATTCGGAATGGCGAACGCCGGTCCCTGCGCTCATCACCTGAACATCGCCCGCTTGCGTACGACCTTCATTGCCCATGGAATCGGTGTGCGTGATTGCGCCTTTGCGCACGTAGGTGATGATTTCCATATCCTCGTGCGGGTGCGTTGGAAATCCGGTTCCGGGTGCGATGGTGTCATCGTTCCAGACCCTTAAGGAACCCCAGTGGACCCGCGCAGGGTCGTGATAACTGGCGAACGAGAAGTGGTGATGCGCGTCCAGCCAACCGTGATTGGCCGATCCAAGACTGTCGAAAGTGCGCAATTCGATCATGGACATTCTCCTAATTGTGGCGACGTGTCGGTGGTCGGCGTGTCGCTGTATGTGGGACGGAGATAGCGCGTTGCGCATGTCCGGATAAGTGCGATAAAACTTGTAAAAATGTTCAGATAATCAGAACATCGTCGAATGAGGATCGGCGAACCTACTCTGGATCAATTGCGCATCTTCCTTGCTGTGGTTGAGCATGGATCTTTCGGCGGTGCGGCGCGGGCGATGGGGCGCGCAGTGTCTGCGATCAGCTATGGTGTTGGCGGATTGGAAGCGCAGCTGGGCGTCAGCGTGTTCGCGCGCAAAGGGTCGCGCAAGCCGGAACTCACGCCTGCAGGAGAGGGATTACTTGCCGAAGCGCGGGGGGTCACGGACCGGGTGGATGCCTTGCTCGCAAAGACGCAGAGCCTCCATGCGGGGCTGGAAAGCCGGGTGTCTCTGGTGGTCGATGTGATGGTGCCGGGCGAAGCGACGGCACGGGTTTTGCGGGCCTTTCGCGCTGAGTTTCCCACGGTCGCGCTGGCGCTGAATATCGAAGGTTTGGGTGCTGTGGCGCAATGCCTGCTGGAAGACACAGCCCAGCTTGCCATTGGTGGCCCGGTCATCGGCGATCATCCCGCACTGGAACGTCAGGCGATAGGCGACGTGGAACTGATCCCGGTTGCCGCGCCCGATCACCCCCTGGCTCGCAAGGCCAAGGATAAAACCGTCGCGCCGGGCGAATCGCGCAAACATTTGCAGTTGGTGCTGGCAGACCGGTCCGCGCTCACCTCTGGCCGTGAATTTTCAGTCCTCAGTCCTGAAACCTGGCGGCTGGGCGATCTGGGCGCGAAACATTCGCTGCTGAAAGAAGGGCTGGGGTGGGGCAACATGCCGCGTGCGATGGTGGCTGGTGATCTGGCGGCGGGCCGTCTGGTCGCGCTGCAACTGCCGGAGTCACCCGGCGCCCATTATCGTCTGAGCGCGCTGTGGCGGCGTGATACGCTGCCGGGCCCGGCGGGACGCTGGCTCATCGATGGTTTCAGCAACGCGCTGAATGCGTGAAGCGCAGCAACCAATGCCGGGTCAGCAGGCTCCAAACCGATTAAGGCTCGGTAAAATCCGCATTGCAGCTTCATCAGCGGCGGTGGTTTGGGCAGCGCAATCGATGCACGCTGACTACCGCGATCTAGCGCTTCGTTGGAGGAAGACCGCAGCCACGTCAGCGCTTCGTGCCGGGTGTCGAAGAATCCCAGCGTCATTTTTTCCTGCACGCGCCGATACTGCTGTTGCAGCAGTGGCGATGCTCCGAACAGCGCCATCTTTTCCACCCCAAACGTGGGCGCAGCTTCATGAGTCAGCCTGATTTGTTCGCTAACGTCGCGGGTCTGCACAGCAAGTTTGCTGAGATCGCCAAGAGCGCGAATCGTACCGCGGCCAGAGCCGAGAGCTTTGCAGGCGCTCACCAGTTCGCTTTGAGCCTTTACGACGGTTTCGAGCGTGAACAGCCCTTCAAACCTGAAATGCAACTCACCAAAATCATCAAGATGGCGGACGGTAAAGGCTGGGGCAAACTTGGACATTATTGAGAGAACAACCAATCGCGAGCGCTTTTCTCGTCGTCGAAGAACTCAACATCGAGACCGGCTCCGATCCGGCGGTATTGCAATTTGACGAGCGGTGATGGCGAGACCACTGCAAAGCGTGCCAGGCCGTTCTGGCTTGCCATCAACAGGCTGTCGCGGATGGAATCCGCGGTTTCCCTGTCTTGCGGAACGAAATCGGCGAGGTTTCCAAGCGCGCTGAAACCCGCGCGATCCCGAAGGAAGGGTTCTGCCGCCTGAGCCAGATCTTTCAGAAAGGCCTTCATGGCTTCGAATTTCCAGAACCCGGCAATCGCGAAATACAATTCGCGGCGATCGGCGTTTGCATACACGCGGGAGGTGGGTGCAAGGTGGTTCATCGCGATCCAATATCGCGCGCATAGGTAAAAATATCGCTTACGCCAGCCGGGTCTCTTCAAACTTGCATCATCCAGCGATGTCGGTCTTCGATCTCGCCACGCTGGATACCGACGAGCCTTTCACGCATCTTCGTTGCCAGTTGACCGATCCCGCCCGCGCCGATGTGGAATTCTCCGTCCGGAAAGGCGACCGTTCCCACCGGCGTCACAACCGCCGCCGTACCGCACGCCAGTGTTTCCAGCAGTGTTCCATCTCGCGCCTCTTTGCGCCATTGGTCAATTGAATAAGGTTCTTCGCGCACATCCAGACCCTCCTCTCGCATCAGAACGATCAGGCTGTCGCGGGTGATGCCTGGCAGGATCGTTCCGCCCAGCGGCGGGGTGATGACGCTGCCATCGCTGCGCGCGAAGAACAGGTTCATGCCGCCCAGTTCCTCCACCCACTTGTTCTCGATCGCGTCGAGGAAGACGACCTGATCGCATCCCTGTGCAATTGCCTGCGCCTGAGGGACCAGGCTGGCGGCGTAATTGCCGCCGGTTTTGGCAGCGCCGGTTCCGCCGGGGGCAGCGCGCACATACCCTTGTGCGACCCAGATCTTTACCGGGCTGACCCCGCCCTTGAAGTAATTGCCTGCCGCGCTCAGCAGCACGATGAACTTGTATTGTTTGGCCGGGCGAACGCCAAGAAACGCCTCGGACGCAAACATGAAGGGGCGAATATAAATCGATCCACCCTCGATCGGCGGCATCCAGTCGCGATCCGCCTGCACGGCAATGCGCACTGCTTCGATGAACAGCTCTTCGGGCATTTCGGGCATGGCCATGCGGCGAGCGCTGGCGTTGAAGCGCGCGGCATTGGCCTGCGGGCGGAACATCGCCATGCTGCCATCGGGATGCGCGTAGGCCTTCATCCCCTCAAAGATTTCCTGTGCATAATGCAGAACGCTGGCCGCCGGATCGAGGCTGATCGGCTCTCGCGGGCCGATGCGGGCGGAATGCCAGCCACCTTTCGCCTCATCATAGTCGATGGTGACCATGTGATCGGTGAACACCTTGCCAAAGCCGGGATCGGCAATCGCAGCCAGCCGCGCGGCGTCGGGTGTGGGCGAGGGGTGGGGGAACGTCTCGAATTGCATGATTTGCGGGTAGTGGGCTGCGGTAAAGGACGCAAGAATTGTGTGGGGACGGGAGCAGTTTGTGCGTCGCTCGCTGCGCGGAAGGTGTGCTGATACTGCAGCCGGGAGGGATTGGGAAAAACCAAATGTAAAGGGCTGACCCTCACATCTGGAGGATCAGCCCTTTGCATGGTCAGCGGCCGGAAGTGCCGCTCACGAAGCCTCACTCGGCAAAGGAAATTACCGAATATGCTCCGTAGGGATCTTCACCGACCTCGCTACTGAACCATGAGACATCGGATCACCTCCTTTCGCGCTTTTGAGCCAAGGCCCGCTTCGTTTCACCGGGGGCCGAGCCGAGACGTTTACCGCTGGCCTGTGCACGTTGTGAATCACAATTGTGACGGACACAAGACCTGACCGCATGTTTTCCCAAGGTTGAGTAAAATATCCTTGCGTGGCAGGACGCCAATTGTTTGCCAGACCGTTCACGATGGCGGCTAACGACAGTCCTCGATCACGCGCGAAACCTCTGTCCATGCAGGCAGGTACAGCGTCTGTTCGCCTTCAACCTCCACGGCAAATCGCCCCTTGCTGAGCGCCATGGCATCCAGCAGAGGGTCGCGGGCACTTATTCCGGTGGTGAGGTACGGATTGGCCGCGTCTGCCGGAACCACCTGCAACGTGCGCGCGGCAGTTTCGGTGCGGACGATCATCGCACGCGGCCCGGTGCTGGTCCCCTCGCGCCAGAAACCGATGCGCGATGCAGCGCGGTCGCAGGTCAGGATGAAATCGCCCCGGCTATGGGAAGATGCGCCGCCCGGCGCTGCACTGCCGGTCCCGGCAAACACCGCCAGTGGACCGGCGGCGCTTACCTGATAGGTCCATGTGCCCGGCGTCTGCGGCGCGTCTATCCAGTTATCATAGGCTGGAGGCGTGACGACAGGAGGCGGCGCCACCGCGGCTGGCCTGATGGCAGGTGCAGGGTTGGGGGTTGCAACAGGCGGAACGATTGTCGGCGCGCAGGCCGCAATACCGAACGTGAGGGCGAGAGCGCCCGCGGCGTGAAGATAGATCGCTTTCATGCCTTCCCAATGCGCGCTATCGCGTTTCGCGTCCATG
This sequence comes from uncultured Alphaproteobacteria bacterium, assembly GCA_963838365.1. Taxonomy (GTDB): domain Bacteria; phylum Pseudomonadota; class Alphaproteobacteria; order Sphingomonadales; family Sphingomonadaceae; genus Erythrobacter. The sequence continues at coordinate 73,348 of CAWIQR010000010.1, read as the reverse complement.
AAAAAGCCTGCAAAATCCCCGCAAAATCCTCCGCGCGCCGGCTCTGGCAAGATGCGCGTCGATCAGGCGCTGGTCGAGCACGGCCTTGCTGAAAGCCGCACGCGCGCACAGGCGTTGATCATGGCGGGGGTGGTCTTCACCGCAGAGATAAAGGTGGACAAACCCGGCCAGCAGATTGCGGCGGACGCCCCGCTGGAAGTGCGCGGACGCGACCATCCATGGGTCAGCCGGGGCGGGATCAAGCTGGCCCATGCGCTCGATCATTTCGCAATCGATCCGCGCGGCGTAGTGGCGATGGATATCGGCAGTTCGACCGGCGGCTTTACCGATGTGCTGCTCAGCCGGGGGGCGGCCCATGTCTTTGCGGTCGACAGCGGGACCAATCAGCTTGCGTGGAAGCTGCGCGATGATCCGCGCGTCACCGTGCTGGAACAGACCAGTGCGCGCATCCTGACGCCCGATCAGATCGACCGCGCTTGCACCATGGTGGTGTGCGATGCGAGCTTTATCAGCCTGTCAAAGGTGCTGGAGCGCCCACTGGAACTTGCCACGCAGCAATGCCGGCTGATCGCGCTCATTAAACCACAGTTCGAAGTCGAGAAGGCGGAAGTTGGCAAGGGTGGGGTGGTGCGCGATACGGCCTTGCACGAACGGGTCTGCGAAGAGGTTCGTGCATGGTTGCAGGGGCTTGGCTGGGATGTTGAAGGGATCGTCACAAGTCCGATCACCGGGCCCAAAGGCAATGTCGAGTTTCTGGTAAGCGCGGTGCGACGCTGATGTTTGGCCAGCTGGATCGGTCGCCCGCTCCAGATATGCCGTTTACAAATCCAGCGTGCTGATCTTTTCATCCAGATCGATCGGGATTTGCGCCAGCACTTCTTCTCCGCTCGCCTTTTCGTATCCGGCCTCGCCATGCTGCGCGACCAGTTCCGCCTGACGCGCATCGCGCTGTCGAAGCAGGTCTGCAATCTCTTCGCGGTACAGCGCAACCATCGCGGTGACGAAACGGTTGACCAGATCGTCTTCCTGCGTGTGGTCTACGTTGAAGGCGGGCAGATGCTCGATCATCACATCGGCAGGGTAGAGAAATTCATCGGTAACGAACCGGTTGACCGCAAACCACGTTCGCGGAATGCCCAGATTATCGATGGACAGGCAGATGAGGTGGGTGACGTGCGCCTTCGCGTCCTCTCCCGCGCGCGGCCAGACCTTGGGTTCAAGCCCTTCCGGCAGTTGCGAGCGGTGGAGGAACAGGTGAAAGTGCCCATGCTCATCGGTATCGCGCTTACCCGCGGCGTGAACATGATAATACCAGCGCGCCTTGCAGAATTTGTCGCGCGCATCGGACTTGGGATAATGCGTCCAGAATGTCGTCCCATCTTCGGGCACCACTCGCAGCATCAGCGGGCGTTGTTCCTGCGCCATCGCGGTGATGGTCTCGATGACCGTGTGGGCTGCCTGTTCGGGTGTCATGAAAAGTGCCGGAAGTTGCGAATGGGGACGCCTTCGTAAACCGTCGGCGCCTCAAAAACAAAGGGCCGACAGCAACGCATTCGTCGCTATCGGCCCATTTGTTACACGTTAAAGATAACGTGTGGCTGCGTACAGATTATTCGGCAACTTCAGCGGCGGCGCAGCAAGCGGCATCAGCCACTTCGGCAGCGGCACAGCAAGCAGAGTCAGTGGGTGCAACTTCGGCGGCTGCACAGCAAGCAGCATCAGCAACTTCTGCAGCAGCGGCGCAGGCGCTCAGCGCCGTTTCGTCGGCGGTTGCAGTCTCTTCAGCGGGAGCCGAGCAAGCTGCAGTGGTCATGGCCAGGCCGCCAGCGACAGCAAGCATCGAAGCAAAGTTGGTCTTTTTCATAAGTGTGTTTCCCTCAGTGGACCCTGAAAAGTTCAAGACGCAAATTCTCGATTAATCCTGCCAGCGGCGTCTCGAATCGCGGCAAGATTGTGGCACGATCTAGCAGAATGTTTCATATTCACTAATTCAAATCGCCGTTTGGCCACAATCTCCTGCGGATAATGAGGGAATATTTCCGTTTCACCCCGTCGACCGGTGCATCCGTCGCGAGACGCGTCAGACACCGGATGTCCTGCGAGCGCCCCCGCGGGGTAAAAAAATCGCGCATCGATGCCATTGCACCATTGCAATTGGTGAAAATGCAGCGCTCGTGTATCGGCGTGATATCGCACGAAAAAGTCGGCTTGCCTTACCGTTGCCGGCGCAAATCACGCTACATCAGGGCGTCACAAGGGAGGGATGATGAATTTCCTGGCATCCAAGGAACAGTTACGCGCAAGTTTTCTGCGCTGGGCGCTGTTTTGTGTTCCCTTGATCCTGTTGCTGGGTTTCACGTCCGGAGAATTGGGCAGCCCGAATACTCCGTGGTTTCAAAACCTTGCCAAACCTTCTATTTTTCCGCCCACTGCGGTGTTCGGCATCGCCTGGAGCGTTCTGTTCGTCATGATTGGCGTTGCGCTGGCACTCGTGACAAGCGCTTGGGGCGCGTATGGGCGACCGTTGGCGATAATCCTTTTCGCCGTCCATTTTCCGATTACGCTGGCTTGGACGCCTGTGTTCTTCGGCTTGCAGAATATGGTTGTCGCGCTGTGGGTGCTGGGCGCCGCCATTGTTACGTTGGTTGCAGTGCTTTGGGCGTTCTGGCGAGTGCGCAAAAGCGCGGCCCTGATGCTGCTGCCCTATTTGGGATGGGTGTGTTTTGCCACGGCGCTGAATTATCAGTTCATTGTTGCGAACCCTGGGGGTGGCACCACACCGGATAGCGGTGCGGCGGTAGAAGTTAAGCTCTAGACAAGACGCCTGCGGTTCACCAGATAGCGGCCATGCAAAGCGAAAACCCGATCATCGCCGACATTGTCAAACTCGCCAACAGCGCTGCGGGCACCGTTGCCGGCATGACGCGCGAGGCTCGCGAAAGCGCGCGCGAGCGCATGCGTGAGGCGATGGGCGGCATGGATTTCGTCTCTCGCGAGGAATTCGACACGGTCAAGGCCATGGCGCAGAAGGCTCGCGAACAGGCGGACGCGCTCGAAGCCAAGGTCGCAGCGCTCGAGGCGAAGCTTTCGGGCAAGTAAGCGTTGGGTGTATATCTGCTGTGGCGGAGACGGCTACCTGAGCAAAGCGGCTCATTGCAGTGAACCTTTCTGCCCCCGCCATCCTCATTTCCTCCCGGCCCTACGCCGAGACCGCTGTCATCGCGCGGCTGCTGACAGAGAAATATGGGTTGGTCGCTGGCTATGTCGCCGGTGGGCGCGGGCGGCAATTGCGGCCTGTGGTGATCCCCGGCAATCTCGTCGCGCTGGAATTGCGCGCCAAATCTGCCAGCCAATTGCCATTCGCTCGCCTGGAACTCGTGGAAAGCCGCGGGCCATGGCTCAGCGAACCATTGCCCGCTGCCGCGATCGGGTGGGCCTGTGCGCTCACCGTGACCGCCCTGCCGGAACGCAGTCCCTGTCCCTCACTGTATCACGGGTTAAAAGCGCTGCTGGACGCGGTGTGTAACGCACCATCGGCGCGCGGGTGGCTGGCGGCGATGGTCGGATATGAGGCGATGCTACTGAACGAACTGGGGTATGGCGGCCGGAAACCCGATATGCAGGCCGATTTCGAGCACCAGTTCGAGGCTTTTCGCCAGTTGCACAAGCCAATCGCGCGCTACCTGCTTGCCGATACCACCCGCGATGTTATGGCCGCGCGCACAGCGCTGGGTGAACGGTTGGCCCGGATGATCCAGGGGTAGGGGAAGCGATGAAAATAGCGGTTCTGGCAGGCGACGGTATCGGCCCCGAAGTCACGCGCGAGGCAGTGCGTGTGCTCGAAGCGCTGGATCTGCCGCGCCTGACCCTGTTCGAAGGCGATGTCGGCGGCATCGCCTATAAGCGCCATGGCCACCCGCTACCCGCGGAAACGCTGGACATGGCCAGGCGCGCGGATGCGGTGCTGTTTGGTGCGGTGGGCGATCCGTCCTGCGACACGCTGGAGCGGCACCTTCGCCCTGAACAGGCGATTCTCGGTCTGCGCAAGGAGCTGGGGCTGTTTGCGAACTTGCGCCCGGCCAAGGTGTTTGCCGGGCTGGAAAATCTCTCTCCGCTCAAACCCGAAATCGCCCGCTCGCTCGATCTGTTGATCGTGCGCGAACTGACCGGCGATGTGTATTTCGGGGACAAGGGCGTGCGCGAAACTCCCGACGGCGAGCGAGAGGGGTGGGACATGATGTCCTACTCCGCGCCCGAAGTGCGGCGCATCGCCGAGGTCGCCTTTCGCGCGGCACAGGGCATGGGCGCGGGGCTTACCAGCGTGGACAAGGCCAACGTGCTTGAGACCAGTCAGGTTTGGCGCGACACCGTGATCGAGGTGGCGCAGGGGTATTCCGGCGTGCCGCTGTCGCATATGTACGTCGACAACGCAGCGATGCAGATCATCAGCGCGCCGGCGCAATTTCGCGTGATGCTGACCGGCAATCTGTTCGGCGATATCCTGTCCGATCTCGCCAGCGCGGCGGTCGGCTCCATCGGATTGCTGCCCAGCGCTTCGATGGGCGAGCGTCAGACTGTTTTCGGCACGTTTGGTCTCTACGAGCCTATCCACGGCAGCGCGCCTGATATTGCCGGGCAGGGGAAGGCGAACCCGATGGCGACGATCCTTTCGGCGGCGATGATGCTGCGCCATTCGTTTGGCCGTGAAGCTGACGCCGCACGGATCGAAGCGGCGGTCGAACGCGCGCTCGCAGACGGTATTCGCGGCGGCGATCTGGGCGGACAGCACGGCTGCGAAGCCATTGGCGCGGCGGTGCGCGAGCGGCTGTAGAGAATACGAACCGTGCCTCTCGATCTCGCAATCATCTTGCCCACGCTCAACGAAAGCGGCAATCTCGGCCCGCTGGTCGAGCGCATCGATGCGGCGCTGGGCGATAGCATGCAGACCGGTTGGGAAGTCCTCATCGTGGATGATGACAGCCGTGATGGCACTGCCGACGAGGCGCGCGCGCTCGCCCTCATCGACCCTCGTGTGCGGGTGATTCAGCGCATCGGGCGGCGCGGGCTGGCTTCTGCTGCGATCGAGGGGTTCTGCGCCACCGCCGCGCCGTTTGTGGCGGTGATGGACGCCGATCATCAACATGATCCTGAACTATTGCCGCAAATGCTCAGCGCGTTAAAAGCCGGCGATGCGGATGTCTGCGTCGCCAGCCGCTTTGCGCCCGGCGCCAGCACTGCCGACTGGGCCGCGCCCGAACGAGAGCGCCTCTCCAGCTTTGCCAACCGGGTCGCCCGCGTGATCACCGGAGTGGAATTGACCGATCCGATGAGCGGATATTTCATGCTGCCTACCGCCACGGCCCGCGCGTTGGCGCCGCGCCTGTCGGGTATCGGGTTCAAGATACTGCTCGACTTGCTGGCCACATCAGACGCGCCGATGCGGGTGCGCGAATTCCCGCTCAATTTTGCCGCCCGACGCGAAGGAGCCAGCAAATTGGATCGCGCCGTGTTGTTCGATTTCCTCGCGGGCCTGTTTGACAAGACTCTGGGCCGGGTGGTTCCCACGCGCTTTGCACTGTTCGGCACCGTCGGCGCGCTGGGCGTGGTGGTGCATTACGCGGTGCTGACCTTTGTCTATTCCAACATGACTGCGACGTTCTGGAAGGCGCAGACATTGGCCGTGCTGACTGCGATGAGCTTCAATTTCTGGCTCAACAACTGGCTAACCTATCGTGACAAGCGACTGATCGGCTGGGCGGCAAGCTTGCGGGGCTGGGCCGGGTTCTGCATCACCTGCGCGGTCGGAGGCTTCGCCAATGTCGCGGTGGCGACCTTGCTGGAAGGCCGCGGCGTACACTGGACCGTCGCCGCGCTGGCAGGCATCCTGATCGGCTCTGTCTGGAATTACGCGCTAAGCAGCCGGTTCGTGTGGGGACGCTTTTGAGCGTGAAAAACCTCACCTCCAGCCCGCGAGCCAGGTCCACTTGGCGAAGCTCATCGGTCCTTCCAGCGCGCCCGCCGTCAGGATCGGGAAAAACAGTGCGAACATCAGAGTACTGGCGAGCGGCACCGCCCAGACCAGCCAGCGCAGCCGCTTTGTCTGCGCGGCATCGCTCAGGGCCAGCGCGAGCGCTGCCAGCAGAAACACACTCGGCATCATATAGTGGTAATAGAACTGCACCGGTTTGGGCGCGATCAGCCACAGGCCCAGCGCGGCGCAATATCCGATGACCGCACCCAGGCGCGCCCAGTCGCTGCGATACAGGCCGATCCAAAGACACCATACCAGCGCGGGCACGCCCGCCAGCATCGTCACCGGATTACCGATCAGCAGCACGCCGCGCTGCGCATTGTCGATGAATTCATACAGATACCAGATGCCGCGCGTATTCATCACCCATTGCGGCCACGTACTCTGATACGAATGCGGGGCCATGACCGACTTTTGCAGTTCGAGGATTTGCGAATGTAGTCCAATCAACCCCGCCTCGCTTAGGGGGGAGGGAGTAAGGAGGGTGCCCAGCCAATATCCCGGCGCAAAGGTGAGGCCATAGGTGATCAGCGGTACCAGACCCAGCCACACAAATGCTTCGGCAAGGCTGATGCCCGGCACCGGAATCCCGCGGCGGCTGGAGAACAGACGACGGCGTCCGGCAGAAAGACGCGCGGCAAAGAATGTCAGCCCCGGCACCATCGCGATAGGCACGGCATTCCATTTTGACCCCATTGCAAGGCCCAGCGCGATGCCGGCCAGTGCCAGCCGGATGCGTCCCGTCTCAGGCTCACGCATGGCAGCGAGAAACTGCCAGGCGGCCAGCGCAAGGAATGCGGCCATGAAGATATCGAGCATCGCGATGCGTGCATGGACGAACAGGTGGAACCCTGTGGCCAGCAGCAATCCGAACAGGATCGTGGCCAACCGGTCCTCGCTCGCCTGCCACAGCGCGCGCATGCTGGCGAACACTGCTACCAGCCCAGCGATTAACGGCATGATCCGCCAGCCCAGCGGGTTGTCGCCCAGCCAATGCATTCCCAGCGCGATCAGCACCTTGCCCAGCAGCGGGTGTTCACGATTAAGATATTCGCCGCCGCCCGGTTCACCAATCTTCAGGAATTCGCGCGCAGCGGGAAGGTAGTGCACTTCGTCAAAAAACGGAGCGGAGGGAATCGTAAGCCGAACCGTTGCCAGCGCCGTAAACAGCAGCGGGATAGCGATGCACCAGAACCAGGGATCGTTGGGATGCACGCGCGGACGCAGCGGTTCACCGGTCACTGTGATCAGGGGAGAGGCGGCCTGTGGCATCGGACACCAGCGCTTAGGCAAGCGCCCGATGCGGGGCAAGTGCGATCAGGCGCTGGCGGGTGTTTGCACGGCGGACTGCGTTGCGGATGTGGCAGTGCGGTTTTCCAGCCAGAACAGCCGCGCGCACATCGCGAACAGGCCGATGCTGGCGGTGGGGGCGATCAACAGCGCCCACAGCGGCACATTCATACCTTGTTTGCGAGCGCGCGGCGCAATGAAGAACAGTGCAATTATGACACACATCACCAAATCCCACCACACCTGAACGCCGGTCAGGTTCTGCGTGTGGTTGGTGAAGAACATTACCACGCCCTCCTCCCAGATTTGCCCCGCGGTGAATGCGCCAAAACCCCCTGCCAGCATCGCGGCAAGCGTCGCGCTGCCCCCCTCGCGCTTTAGGAAGAGGATGCTAAGAAGGGCGAGGAAGCCGCCGAATGTCGCGGCCAGCCAGATGATTTCAAGAGTGTTCATGGCGATGTGCTCCAAAGTATGTAGCGTATGCTACAATGACCTTTAATACGATGTAGCAATCGCTACAAGAGGATAATGCAAAAAACTCCGCTCTCCCGCGAAACCCTGTTGCCGCTGATGGCCGCGCACGTCCTCCAGCACGGGCTGGGCGGAGCAAGTCTTCGTCCCTTGGCCCAAGCAGCGGGCACAAGCGACCGTATGCTGATCTATCATTTCAGCAATAAGGAAACGCTGATCCGCGAATTGCTTGGATACATTGCGGGCGTTTATTCGACCGCGCTGGATATGGCATTGGGTGACGACCGACCGACCACCCGCCAGCAATGCCTCGCGCGGATTCTGGATCAGGCGCGCCAGCCAACCATGCAACCGTTCATGATCCTGTGGTGGGAAATCGTTGCAGGCGCGGCGCGTGGCATCCCCGGATACAGGGAGGCCGCGCAAGAGATGATCACAAAACAGATCGCATGGCTTGAGGCACAAATGCCCGCAGACGATCCCGACCCTGCAGGCGGAGCGCGGTACCTGCTCACGCTGATGGAGGGCACCTTGATGCTGGGCACTGTCGGTCATGCGCGGACCGCGCGCGAAGGTCTGCTTGCGAGCGGGCTGTCTGAGCCCTAGAGGTCGCAGCCATGAAAAAGACCACCGGAATGGACCGTGCCGCGACGCGCAAATGGCGCCCGGCAACCCGCGCCGTGCGCGCGGGCACATGGCGCAGCGAACATGGCGAGACGAGCGAGGCGATGTACCTCACATCCGGCTACACCTATGACGATGCGCAGACCGTCGCAGACCGGTTTTCGGGCGACGCAGTTGGCATGACGTATTCGCGGCTTCAGAACCCGACCGTCGCCATGCTGGAAGAACGCATAGCGATGCTGGAGGGCGCGGAAGCTTGCCGCGCGCAAGCCACCGGTATGGCGGCGATGACGGCGGCGCTGCTGTGTCAGCTTTCCGCTGGGGATCATGTTGTTTCCGCGCGCGCCGCGTTCGGAAGTTGCCGCTGGCTTGTCGATACACTGTTGCCGCGTTTCGGGATCGAGACGAGCGTGATCGACAGCGCCGACAATGCCGCGTGGGAGGCCGCGATCCGGCCCAACACCAGGGTTTTCTTCTTCGAGACACCCGCCAATCCCACGCTCGATATTGTCGATCTCGCGCATGTCTGCGGGCTTGCCCGCGCACACGGGATCACCTCGGTCGTGGACAATGCCTTTGCATCGCCCGCTTTGCAGCGCCCGATGGAATTTGGCGCGGATGTCGTCGCCTATTCCGCGACAAAGCTGATGGATGGACAAGGCCGCGTGCTTGCCGGAGCGATCTGCGCCAGCGAAGAGTGGATCACGGAGACCCTGATGCCGTTTCAGCGCAACACCGGGCCAACCCTTTCCGCGTTCAATGCCTGGGTGGTGATGAAGGGTCTGGAGACACTGGACCTGCGCGCCCGCCGCCAGAGCGAGAATGCGGTTGTGCTGGGCGCATTCATGGAACCGCGCATCGCCAACGTAGGTCGAATGCTTCATCCCGGACTTGCCAGCCATCCCCAACACGCCCTCGCTACCGCACAGATGGAGGCAACCGGCCCAATCTTTGCGTTTGATGTTGGCACCCGTGCGCGCGCGTTCGCATTACTTGATGCGCTGGAACTGATTGATATATCGAATAATATCGGTGACGCGAAAAGTCTGATGTGCCACCCTGCCTCCACCACCCATGCCGGCATGAGTGAAGACGCGCGCGTCGAAATGGGCGTGACCGAGGGGCTGGTGCGCATCAATGTCGGGTTGGAGGATATCGCCGACCTGACCGAGGACATGGATCAGGCATTGGCAGCAGCCGGGATTTAGGCGCGGCTAAGATACAAAAGGCCGGGACATCGGGCCTTACCCGCCATCCCGGCCTTCTTGCACACCACCCCTGACAAAGCGTCGTTTCCGGCGCTGCGCGGGGTGTCTTGAACGACAATCAGGGCTGCAGCCAACGCCATCGCACTGATCCGCCAACATTATGGGCACAAAGCTAAGAAAGGCGGCAGAAACGGGGTTAGTCGCAGATTAACTCTGCTTTTGCGCGATGACATCGGATATCTGGGCGCAGGGGCAGCGGCAGCGGCAGCGACGGCGGCGGCGGTTGTGCAATGCAGCAAAGATCGCTAGGGCGGCGGCAAGCACGACCAGGCGATCCGCCTCGGCTCCTTTCAAATCAAGTCAAAAAGACCGCCCATGATTCACGACCGCTCCTTTGCGGCGACATTTCGCCGTGATTGGCTTGCGCAACCGCGCGCCGATATCCTTGCGGGGATCGTCGTCGCGCTTGCGTTGATCCCCGAAGCCATCGGCTTCGCCCTGATTGCGGGCGTCGATCCCAGCGTTGGCCTGTATGCCAGCGTCGCGATTGCAATGGTCATTGCGTTTACCGGCGGGCGGCCCGGCATGATCTCTGCCGCAACCGCCGCGGTGGCGGTGGTGGTGGTGCCGCTGGTGCGTGACCACGGGGTTGAATACCTGTTCGCAGCAACGATCCTGATGGGTGTGTTCCAGGGGATAGCGGCGCTGGCGCGCCTCGACCTGCTGATGCAATTTGTCAGCCGCAGTGTCATCACCGGGTTCGTCAACGCACTGGCGATCCTGATTTTTCTTGCGCAAATACCGCAGCTCAACCCCTATAATTCCGGAGTGGGACTCGAAACCTACGTGATGATCGCGGTGGGCCTCGTCGTGATTTACGGCCTGCCGCGCATCACCAAGGCTGTGCCAAGCCCGCTGGTTGCGATCCTGCTGCTGACGGCGGCTTCAGCATCTATTGGGGTCTGCCGGTCAACACTGTCGCGGGCGAGGGCAGCTTGCCCGAAGGCCTGCCCAGTTTCGCGCTGCCCAATGTGCCGCTGACTTGGGAGACGCTCCAGATCATCGCGCCTTATTCGCTGACGATGGCGGCGGTTGGCCTGCTGGAAAGCCTGCTCACCGCGCAGATCGTTGACGATATGACCCACACCGAAAGCAACAAACGCCGCGAAAGCGCCGGGCAGGGCATCGCCAACGTGGTCGCCGCCTGCTTTGGCGGGATGGGCGGCTGTGCGATGATCGGGCAATCGGTGATCAACGTGGCGTCCGGCGGGCGCGGGCGGCTTTCGACCTTTACCGCAGGCGCGTTCCTGCTGCTGTTGCTGTCCGTTCTGGGCCCGTATGTGGGGCAAGTGCCGATGCCCGCGCTGGTGGCTGTGATGATCATGGTCAGCATCGCGACCTTCAGCTGGAATTCGATCCCCAACCTGCGCCTGCATCCACCGTCCAGCTCAATCGTGATGGTCACAACCGTCGTGGTGGTGGTGTGGACCCACGATCTTGCACTGGGCGTGCTGGCAGGCGTTCTGCTGTCCGGCATATTCTTTGCCAACAAGGTGCGGACCCTGTTCGACGTGCAGCGTGTGCGTCGCCCGCATTCGGCTGTGTACCACGTAACCGGAGAGATATTCTTCGCCAGCGCGGACAAGTTCACAGCGATGCTCGGCCCGGAAAGCCTGGCCGAAGATCCTGCGCATCACGTGGTGATCGACGTTACGAAGGCGCATTTCTGGGACATTTCGGCTATCGGCGCGCTGGAAAAGGCGGTGGACCGGATGCGCCGCAACGGTCGCCATGTGCGGATCGTCGGGCTGAACGCAGCCAGCGCGGATCTGGTCGACAAGTTCGCACTGGAAGATCGCACGGGACTGGAAACGGGACTTGCGCCCCACTGATTCTTGCCAATCGCGTGACGACATGCGAGCGCGCTTCAGACTAAAGGAGAGCGCAATCATGGCCAACCGCATCGAACTGATCTTCGACTTCGTCAGCCCCAACGCCTATCTGATGTGGTGGCCACTGCGCGACATCGTCAAGGCGACCGGAGCGGAGCTGGATGTGACGCCGGTGTTCCTTGCCGGAATGCACAAGCTGACCGGCAACGCCCCCCCGATGATCCGCGACGCCGAGGTGAAGGGCAAGAACAACTACGCCATGCTGGAGATGAACCGTTTCATCGACCGGCACAATCTCGACAAGTTTCGTATGAATGCAAAGTTTCCGTTCAACTCGATCACCTTGCAACGCATGGCAGTTGCCGCCGATCAGGATGGGCGCGGCGTGCAGTTTGTCGAGGCGCTGCTGCCCGCAATCTGGGAGAAAGGCGTCGATCCGACCGATCCGGAGGCGCTGGGCGCAGCGATCAGTGCCGCCGGTTTCGACGCCGCCGATCTGTTCGCGCGATCCCAGACCGATGAGGTGAAGCAGGCCCTCGCCTCCAACACTGACCGCGCGGTGGAACGCGGAGCGTTCGGCATCCCGACCATGTTCGTCGGCCCAAAAGGCGGCAATGTCGCGATGTTCTTCGGCAAAGAGCGGCTGGCGCAAATAGAGGATGCGCTGGCCAAGGGGTGATGTTTGAGGCAGTTCGGGGTGCCTACGCCCCACTTATTCCATGCATCCTGAAACGCAGCTGTGATTTGCGGCACTCCACCCCTTGTGACCCGGCGCAGAATTGCTACGTTGCAAAATGCTATGAAAGAGCTGTTCCAACACGCTGCCGTTACCGAAGGGGTTACCGTTCGGGTGGCCGTCAATTTCCTGCCAGAACAATCGCACCCGGAGGCGGGTAAGTGGTTCTGGGTCTATCACATCCGCATCGAAAACAGCTCGCATGAGACATTGCAGCTGCGCACCCGTCATTGGCGGATCACCGATGCGCGAGGGATGGTGAACCATGTCGATGGCGAAGGCGTGGTGGGTGAACAGCCCAGTCTCGCTCCGGGTGAGAGCCACGACTATGTTTCGGGCTGCCCGCTAACGACACCGCACGGTTCCATGGAAGGGTTCTACACGTTCCTGCGGTCCGATGGATCGCCAATGGAAGTGCGCATACCGTACTTTCCGCTCGCCGCACCGGAAACCGCAGACGGGCGTTCGTAACCCGGCCTGATCCGGGCCGTCTTGCGCGTGATTGCGCAGCGGCCTAAGCGGCGTATCCGTGAAACGCACCCATCTCCCCCTGAATGCCCTGCGCGTCTTTGATGCCGCCGCCCGGCACCTGTCCTTCACCCGCGCTGCTGACGAATTGGCGGTCACCCCGGCGGCGGTTGGCCAGCAAATCCGCGCGCTCGAGGATCACCTTGGTGTGGTGCTGTTCCGCCGCACGTCGAAGGGGCTGGAACTGACGCCCGAGGGTTGCGCGGGTCTTGAGCCCTTGCGCGAAGGGTTCCTGCGGTTTGAGGAAAGCGTGCAGGCGATGCAGGCCGGGCAGGCGTCCGACCGCTACACTATCGCTGCACCGCGCGAATTCTATGCCGAGTGGCTGAGCGCGCGGCTGGCGACGTTTCAGGCTGAAACGCCGGGCATCCAGTACCACCTCGTTGCTGATGAAAATGCCGACTTTACCGAGGCCAATCTTGATCTCGCGATTCGGCTGGTGGACGGGGCTGGCGATCTGGAAGGCGTGCAACTCGCCCCCGCGCAGCGCGTCACAGTGGCAGCCGCAGGCGCACGCGATGCGTGGATCGAATGGCCCGACGCTGCTCTGCCAGAGGGCGCGAAGCCGTGCATCACAGCAGGCAGCGCGGGCCAAGCACTCAGTTCGGCGCTGGCGGGCATGGGGCGCACCGTGCTCCCGCGCCCGCTGGTGGAGAACGCGCTGGCCGACGGGCGGCTTGAACAATTGGGCGATCCGATTGAAAGCCGCCGCGCATACTGGCTGATCGCCCCATTGCCGCAATGGCGCAGCAAGAAGGTGCGCGCGCTGGTGGCGCATCTGGTTCGGTGATAGCTCCCGTTCCGACGCTGTCCACACCGCGTTTCACTCTGCGCCCGATGAAGCGTGCCGACGCCGCTGCACTGTTGCCCACACTGGGCGATGAGGCGCAGTGCCGGTATCTCTCGCGCCAGCCTTTCGCCACCGAGGCGGAGCTGTGGGGCTGGCTTGCTGACCCCGATTGGCAGGGACTTACCTGGATCGCGCAGGACCGTGCAAGTGCGCGCGTCGCCGGACGTTTCGTCGCGGTTCCCGGTGAGGGGCCCAGTGATATGGGACGCGAAACGAGCGTGTTCGAGATCGGATATATCACCTGCGCTGACCGGCAGGGCGAGGGCGTCGCGCGTGAATGCACCGACGCTGTTATCGCGCACCTCTCACGGCAAGGCGCACACCGCTTCACCGCAGAGGTGGACGCGCGCAACGCCGCCTCCATCCGGCTGCTGCAATCGCTGGGCTTCAATGAGGACGTGCACCTGCGCGCGCAGGAAACGACTCATATCGGCGTTTGCGACTTGCACTTTTACACTTTGGTGATCGAGTAGTCGCGGAGGTGGACGCTGTTGATTAGCCCCAATCTACCCAAACGCCGCAAACACCTCTGCCATTCCCGGCGGGTCGCACTCTTCGCGCAGCCGCTGCAGGGCCACTTCCACTTCCAGCACGTATTCCAGCACGCCCTGATCGTGGCTTACGGCTCGGCCACCCAGTGATTGGGTGAAGTCGCGTGCGCGGGTGTTGTCGGACAGGATGTTGACCTCAAAGTCGGCAATCCCCTCCTCGCGCGCGTCCAGCAGTATCGTGGCGGTCAGCAGCTTGCCAAGGCCCAGCCCGTGATAGTCGTCGACCACCGCGACGGAAAATTCGGCGGTGTCATCGTCGTCTGTATCGCGAAATGCGTGGACTGCGCCGATTGCGGGCTTTTCCGGCTTGGCCATGTCGATCGCTCCCCATGCGATGTGATCGTGGCCGTCGGCGCGGACCAACCGCTCTATCACCCATTCGGGCGCGGTGCGCGCACCGGAGAAGAACCGCAGGTATCGCGACCGCTGCGACATCTGCTCGATCCCGAGGCGCATTAGTTCGCGGTCATCCTCGCGGATGGTGCGGATGCACACCGGGCTGCCGTTTTCCAGCGTTGTGTGGATCTGCATGGGGGAGGCGCGGCTGCATTGCATGAGGCCGCCATATCATGGCATGGGCGAGGGTGCAGCGCGAAAAGTGAGAGCGCGTAGCTCTTGACGCCTCACGCGAATACTTCTAAGCGGCGGCCATCCAAGGGGGCTTTTGCGAGTCACTCTGGACAATAGAGCTGAACATTGCCGGTCCTGTCCCGCAGGTCTTGCTTTCAAGAAAGCAGGGCCTTTTCTATTGGGGCGATCCTCTACACGAGGAGCGCCTTGCAGGGCAGCCGCCAAAGTAACCCGGTGGCCGATTGGCCGATGTGGTGGAGCGTTTCAGTTTGGTCGAGCGGCCCGGTGCCGTCTGCTCCGGCAGATGTGCGGTGAGGGTGTTCGGGCAGGCTTCCCTCCTGAAACATCGCCTTGAGTTGCCGCCTTCATATGGTGAAGTGAGAACTTAATGCCGACGATCAACCAGCTGGTCCGCAAGGGCCGGACCCCGCAGAAGGCCAAGTCCAAGGTTCCTGCGATGGAGCAGAACCCGCAAAAGCGCGGCGTTTGCACCCGCGTTTATACAACGACGCCGAAAAAGCCGAACTCTGCTCTGCGCAAGGTAGCCAAGGTGCGCCTGACCAACCAGCGCGAAGTCATCTCCTACATCCCTGGCGAAGGCCACAACCTGCAGGAGCACAGCGTTGTGCTGATCCGCGGCGGGCGTGTGCGCGATCTTCCCGGCGTACGTTACCACGTGCTGCGCGGCGTGCTTGATACGCAGGGTGTGAAGGATCGCAAGCAGAGTCGTTCGAAGTACGGCGCCAAGCGTCCGAAGTAAGAGTTTTTGGCGGGTGCGCTGATGGCATGTGTCGTCTGGTTGCGCTGAGCCAACTCCGAGGGAGTTAAGAATTATGTCACGTCGTCGTCAACCGCCCAAGCGGGAGATCCTGCCCGATCCCAAATTCGGGGATCAGGTGTTGTCGAAGTTCATGAACAACCTGATGCTGGACGGTAAAAAGGCCGTCGCTGAAGGTATCGTTTACACCGCACTTGATACGGTCGAGGCCAAGGCCAAGGCCGATCCGGTGCAGATGTTCCACGATGCGCTGAACAATGTGAAGCCGCAGGTCGAGGTTCGCTCGCGCCGTGTGGGTGGAGCTACGTATCAGGTACCGGTCGAAGTGCGCCCCGAGCGTGCCCAGGCCCTCGCGATCCGCTGGCTGATCATCGCGGCGCGCGGTCGTCCCGAAACCACGATGTCGGCGCGCCTTTCTGGCGAGTTGATGGATGCGGCGAACAATCGCGGCAACGCAGTGAAGAAGCGTGAAGACACGCACCGCATGGCCGACGCCAACCGCGCCTTTTCGCACTACCGCTGGTAACAGCCACGCGGGTTGGAAGGCGGCCTTGGCGCGTTGCGCGAAATCGGGCGATCCCGGATTGAGTGCAGGCGGGCCGTCTTCAACCCGTCATACTCGTCACTATATGGCGTAACTACCTGGGGCACGATCGACTGATCCGTATCCCGTCCATCTGAGGAATGAATTATGGCCCGCGAGTATCCGCTGGAGCGCTATCGCAATATCGGCATCATGGCGCATATCGACGCCGGTAAGACCACCACGACCGAACGCATCCTGTATTACACCGGAAAGTCCTACAAGATCGGCGAAGTGCACGATGGTGCCGCGACGATGGACTGGATGGAGCAGGAGCAGGAGCGTGGTATCACCATCACTTCGGCTGCAACCACCACGTTCTGGGCTGCCGAAGACGGCGAAGGCCCCAAGCACCGCATCAACATCATCGATACCCCCGGCCACGTTGACTTCACCATTGAAGTCGAGCGTTCGCTCCGCGTGCTCGATGGCGCGGTCGCCGTTTTTGACGGTGTTGCCGGCGTTGAGCCGCAGTCCGAGACCGTGTGGCGTCAGGCTGACAAGTACGGCGTGCCGCGCATGTGCTTCATCAACAAGCTTGATCGCACCGGTGCCGATTTCTATTACTGCGTGCAGTCGATCATCGAACGCCTCGGCGCGACGCCGCTGGTGCTATATCTCCCGATTGGTGCGGAAAGCGACCTCAAGGGCGTCGTCGACCTCGTTAACAATCGCGGTATCGTTTGGGAAGATGATGGCCTTGGCGCATCGTTCAACTATGTCGATATCCCCGAAGACATGGTCGAAAAGGCTGCCGATTATCGCAATCAGCTGATCGAAACCGTCGTCGAACAGGATGACGATGTGATGGAAGCCTATCTCGAAGGCGACATCCCCGAACCTGCCACGCTCAAGAAGCTTATCCGCAAGGGTACGATGGCGCGCGCCTTCGTTCCGGTGCTGTGTGGCTCCGCGTTCAAGAACAAGGGCGTTCAACCTTTGCTCGATGCCGTGGTCGATTACATGCCGAGCCCGCTCGACGTGCCCGCGATCAAGGGCGTGAAGCCCGACAGCGACGAGGAAGACACGCGTCCGTCAAGCGACGATGCGCCGTTTTCCGCGCTGGCGTTCAAGATCATGAACGATCCGTTCGTGGGCTCGCTTACCTTTACGCGCATCTATTCGGGCAAGCTGGCCAAGGGTCAGGTGCTCAACAGCGTCAAGGACAAGAAGGAAAAGATCGGCCGCATGCTGCTGATGCACTCCAACAACCGCGAAGACATCGAAGAGGCATTTGCTGGCGACATCGTGGCTCTGGCCGGAATGAAGGATACCACCACCGGTGATACCCTGTGCGATCCTGCAAAGCCGATCATTCTTGAGCGGATGGAATTCCCCGAGCCGGTGATCGAACTGTCGGTGGAACCCAAGACCAAGGCTGACCAGGAAAAGATGGGCGTTGCGCTCAATCGCCTTGCTGCCGAAGATCCCTCGTTCCGTGTGGCGACTGACCATGAAAGCGGCCAGACGATCATCAAGGGCATGGGCGAGCTTCACCTCGACATCCTGGTTGATCGCATGAAGCGCGAATTCAAGGTCGAGGCGAATGTCGGTGCTCCGCAGGTGGCATATCGCGAATCGCTCGGTCGCACGATCGACATCGATTACACTCACAAGAAGCAGTCGGGCGGTACGGGCCAGTTTGCCCGCGCCAAGGCGACCTTCACTCCGGGTGAGCGTGGCCAGGGCATCGTGTTCGAAGACAGCATCAAGGGTGGTAATATTCCTCGCGAATACATCCCGTCGCTGGAAAAGGGCATTCGTGAGCAGGCTGCGAGCGGTTACCTTATCGGCTTCCCGATCATCGATTTCACCATCCACCTGACAGACGGCGCCTACCATGACGTCGACTCCAGCACGGTGGCGTTCGAAATCTGCGGCCGCGGCGCAATGCGCGAAGCGGCTGAGCGGGGCGGGATCAAGCTGCTTGAGCCGGTGATGAAGGTTGAGGTGATTACTCCGGAAGAATATCTGGGCGACGTCATCGGCGATCTCAACAGCCGCCGCGGACAGATCCAGGGCACGGACACTCGCGGGAACGCCCAGGCGGTTGAAGCCATGGTGCCGCTGGCAAACATGTTTGGCTACGTGAACGAACTTCGCTCATTCAGTCAGGGTCGTGCGCAGTACTCGATGCAGTTCTCGCATTACGACGAAGTGCCCTCGAACGAGGCGGCCAAGGTCAAGGAGAAGCTTGCTTAACCCGGCAAGCAAGGCTAGGGGCGGCGCCTGATTCAGCGGGCCGCCCTTTCTCCCGCTACGAAACAAATTTAGACAGAAGGTATATCGAGAAATGGCGAAGGAAAAATTCCAGCGTAACAAGCCGCACTGCAACATCGGCACCATCGGTCACGTTGACCATGGCAAGACGACGTTGACGGCAGCAATCACCAAGGTGATGGCAGAAACTTTCGGCGGCAGCGCTGTTGATTTTGCCAACATCGACAAGGCTCCCGAAGAGCGCGAGCGTGGCATCACCATCTCGACCGCGCACGTCGAGTACGAGACCGAAGCGCGCCACTATGCGCACGTCGATTGCCCCGGACACGCTGATTATGTGAAGAACATGATCACCGGTGCCGCGCAGATGGACGGCGCGATTCTGGTTGTGAACGCCGCTGACGGCCCCATGCCCCAGACCCGTGAGCACATCCTGCTTGCCCGTCAGGTCGGTGTGCCCGCACTCGTCGTTTACATGAACAAGGTCGATCAGGTCGATGACGAGGAAATCCTCGAGCTCGTCGAACTGGAAGTGCGCGAACTGCTTTCGAGCTACGATTTTGACGGTGATAACATTCCGATCGTGAAGGGTTCGGCTCTCGCCGCTCTCGAAGGTCGTGATGATGAGATCGGCAAGAACTCGATCCTGGAACTGATGAAGGCTGTCGACGAGCATATCCCGCAGCCCGATCGTCCGGTCGACAAGCCGTTCCTGATGCCGATCGAAGACGTGTTCTCGATCTCGGGTCGTGGTACGGTTGTGACCGGCCGTATCGAAACCGGTATTGTGAACGTTGGCGACGAATGCGAAATCGTTGGCATCAAGGACACGACCAAGACGACCGTGACCGGCGTCGAAATGTTCCGCAAGCTGCTCGATCGCGGCGAAGCTGGTGACAACGTTGGCGCACTGATCCGCGGTGTTGCCCGTGAAGATGTCGAGCGCGGCCAGGTTCTGGCCAAGCCCGGCACAGTCAACCCGCACACCGAGTTCAGCGCAGAAGTCTATGTCCTTTCGAAGGACGAAGGCGGCCGTCACACGCCGTTCTTCGCGAACTACCGTCCGCAGTTCTACTTCCGGACTACTGATGTCACCGGCGAAGTGATCCTTCCCGAAGGCACGGAAATGGTGATGCCGGGCGACAACGTGACCATCCAGGTCAAGCTGATCGCACCGATCGCCATGGACGAAGGTCTGCGTTTCGCTATTCGCGAAGGCGGCCGCACCGTCGGCTCGGGCGTGGTTGCTTCGATCCAGAAGTAAGTCCGTCTTTTCCTTCGGGAAATGATGCGAGAAATTCGGGGCCCGGTTCACATGTGTGAGCCGGGCCCCAATTTTTGTGAGGCCCGAATACGGGGCAGGGGTGCCGATCATTGACGCCAAGCTGCTCTGGGTGAGGATTTAACCCGATTTATGGGTTGCCAGAATCCCAACTCAAACGTATACGCGCCTTCAACGACGAGGATTCGTTCTCGGCAACGCAATTTTGTAAGGCCGCCCGCGTGGCCATTCGGACGACCGGACTTTCCGGAAGTTTGAGCCAGGGCAAGCGGGGTCGGCCTTATTGTTTTATCGGAAGGGCCGGGAAACCGGAACCACCCTTCCTGGCTCTTTCGCATCGGTGCAGGTAATGGAAGCTCAGAATATTCGTATTCGCCTCAGGGCGTTTGACCATCGCGTTCTCGACCAGGCAACTGGAGAGATTGCTGATACGGCCCGCCGGACCGGCGCGCTTATTCGCGGCCCCATTCCTCTTCCGACGCGCATAGAGAAGTTCACCGTGAACCGCGGCCCGCACATCGACAAGAAGTCGCGCGAGCAGTTCGAGGTGCGCACCTACAAGCGGCTGCTCGATATCGTGCAGCCCAATGCCCAGACTGTGGACGCGCTCATGAAGCTCGATCTGGCAGCGGGCGTGAACGTCGAGATCAAGCTCGCCTAAGCGGGTTTCTCGCCGTCCATCGACAGGACGTTAAACCGGTCGGAAGTTTGGGGCTCCAACGGCCCCGCTGCATTAGAACGCAGCAAGACATTGGGATACCGCCGGTGCGTCTTCGGGCACTTTACCGGGCTGCGTCCTCCGTCTCGCCAAACTTCGCCAAGCGGCGTGGTAAGGCATTAGCCCGGACGGGGCAGCAGCATAAAAATTTGGGCCACCGGCAACAACCGTTGCTGGTTTCTGGTTTCACGCACCGTGGGGATGGTCCTCGTGGTGCCTCTGTGAGGAGTACAAGACGATGCGCACTGGCGTGATCGCAAAGAAGGTTGGGATGACCCGCCTCTTCCAGGAGGACGGACGGCACGTGCCCGTTACCGTTCTCGCTCTGGAAGATTGCCAGGTCGTTTCACACCGCACCGCAGATACCGATGGCTATTTCGCCGTCCAGCTGGGTGCAGGCGAAGCGAAACAGAAGAACGTGGCGAAGCCGCAGCGCGAGCATTTCGGCAAGGCCGGAGTTGGCCTCAAGAAGCGCGTGGCGGAATTCCGCGTCGACAACGAAGATGGCCTTGTGCCGGTCGGTTCGCTGATCAGCGCCGAGCATTTCGTTGCTGGCCAGAAGGTCGACATTACCGGTCACACGCAGGGTAAAGGCTTTGCCGGCGCCATGAAGCGCTGGGGCTTCGGCGGTCTGCGCGCGACGCACGGCGTCTCGCTGTCGCACCGTTCGCACGGCTCGACCGGCCAGCGCCAGGATCCGGGCAAGGTGTTCAAGGGTAAAAAGATGGCTGGTCACATGGGTGATCGCCAACGGACCCAGATGAATCTTGAAGTCGTTCGCACGGACGCCGATCGTGGTCTGCTCTTCATCAAGGGCTCGGTCCCCGGCTCGAAGAATGGCTGGCTGCTTGTTCGTGACGCGATCAAGCTGCCCATGCCCGAAGGAGTGCCGTTCCCCGGCGCCGTGCTCGACACCGCCAAGCCGGCGAACGACGAGCCTGCGAACGAGGCTCCGGTGACCGAAGTTGCAGCCGATACGCCCGCTGTGGAAGCTGCTGCTCCCGCCAGCGATGATGGCGTCTCCAACGAAAACGGGGAGTCCTAAGCCATGAAGGTGAAGGTCCAGAAAATCGACGGAAAAGCCGTCACGGGTGCCGGGAGCGACATCGAACTGAACGATGACGTGTTCGGCGTTACCCCGCGTGCGGACATCCTGCACCGGGTTGTGACCTGGCAGCTGGAAAGCCGCCGTGCCACAGCACGCCCGACGCGTGAGCGTTCGGACGTAGCACGCACCGGCAAGAAGTTTGGCGCGCAAAAAGGTTCGGGCGGCGCTCGCCACGGCGATCGCGGCGCTCCGATCTTTATCGGCGGCGGCAAGGCTCATGGTGCGCGAAAGCGTGACTTTAATCCCTCGCTTAACAAGAAGATCCGTGCCCTCGGCCTCAAGATGGCGCTCTCGACCAAGGCTGCAAATGGCCTGGTTGTGGTCGACACGCTCGAATTGACCGATGCCAAGACGAAATCGCTCAAGGCGCAATTCGTCAAGGCGGGTCTGGCTGGCAAGGTGCTCGTGATCGACGGCGAAAGCGTCAATGACGGCTTCAAGAAGGCCGCAGGCAACCTGCCGGGTGTCAACGTGATCCCGGCAATGGGCGCGAACGTTTACGACATTCTCAACCACGACACGCTGATCCTTACCAAGGACGCTGTCGCCAAGCTGGAGGCGCGCTTCAATGGCTAAAAAAGACGGCATCGACGCGCGGCACTATGACGTGATCCTCGCACCGCACATCACCGAAAAGTCCACCATGGCTTCGGAGAACAACGCGGTCGTGTTCAAGGTTGCCGGTGACGCGACGAAACCGCAGATCAAGGATGCGGTAGAAGCGATTTACGCAAACCAGAAGGCAAAGGTCGTTTCGGTGAACACGATCAATGTCAAAGGCAAGACGAAGCGCTGGAAGGGCAAGCCCTACAAGCGCAGTGACGTGAAGAAGGCGGTCGTGCGGCTCGCAGAGGGCACCATGATCGACATCACCGAGAAGGTGAACTGATGGCACTCAAGAATTACAAACCGACAAGCCCGGCGCGCCGTGGCCTGATTTTGGTCGACAAGTCCGGTCTCCACAAAGGTGGACCGATCAAGTCGCTCACGGAAGGCAAGCGCAAGACCGGTGGTCGCAACAACAAGGGGCATGTGACCTCGCGCGGGATCGCGGGTGGGCACAAGCAGAAGTATCGCTTCATCGACTTCAAGCGTCGCAAGTGGGATGCCCCCGCGACCGTCGAGCGGATCGAATACGATCCCAACCGCACAGCCTTCATCGCTCTCATCAAGTATGAGGACGGCGAACTTAACTACATCATCTGCCCCCAGCGTCTCGACGTGGGTGACACGGTGGTCGCCGGTGAGAAGACCGATACGAAGCCGGGCAACGCCATGCTTCTGGGTCAGATGCCGGTTGGCACGATCTGTCACAACGTGGAGATGAAGCCGGGCAAGGGTGGCCAGATCGCCCGTTCGGCAGGCGCCTATGTCCAGCTCGTTGGTCGTGACCGCGGGATGGTTATCGTGCGGCTGAACTCGGGCGAGCAGCGTTACCTGCGTGCCGATTGCATGGGTACGGTTGGCGCGGTTTCGAACCCCGACAACCAGAACCAGAACTTCGGCAAGGCCGGTCGCACCCGTTGGAAGGGCCGTCGCCCGCTGACCCGCGGTGTGGCTAAGAACCCGGTCGATCACCCGCACGGCGGCGGCGAAGGCCGCACCAGCGGTGGCCGTCACCCGGTTACCCCCTGGGGCAAGCCGACCAAGGGTGCCCGCACCCGCAAGAACAAGCAGACGGACAAGATGATTATCCGTTCGCGGCACGCGAAGAAGAAGAGGTAAGACACGATGGCACGTTCCGTCTGGAAAGGTCCGTTTGTCGAACTCAGCCTGCTGAAGAAGGCAGAGGACGCGCAGGAAGCCAGTGGCAGCAAGCCGATCAAGACCTGGTCGCGTCGCTCCACCATTCTCCCGCAGTTCGTGGGGCTGACGTTCAACGTCTATAACGGTCAGAAGTTTATTCCCGTCACCGTTTCGGAAGAAATGGTCGGTCACAAGCTTGGTGAATTTTCGCCGACGCGCAGCTTCCCCGGCCACGCTGCCGACAAGAAGGGCAAACGCTAATGGGTAAGGCAAAATCCCCCCGCCGCGTTGCGGACAACGAGGCTCTGGCAGTCGGCACGCAAATTCGCGGTTCGGCTCAGAAGCTGAATCTCGTTGCCCAGCTCATCCGCGGCAAGAAGGCCGAAGAGGCGCTGAACATCCTCTCCTTCTCCAAGAAGGCGATGGCAAGGGATGCCAGCAAGGTGCTCGCTTCGGCAATCGCCAACGCAGAGAACAACCACGATCTGGATGTCGATGCGCTTGTCGTGGCGGAAGCCTCGGTCGGCAAGTCGATCACCATGAAGCGTTTTCACACGCGCGGTCGCGGCAAGTCGACCCGTATCCTGAAGCCGTTCAGCAAGCTGCGCATCGTGGTTCGCGAGCAGGAAGAGGAAGAGGCTTAACATGGGCCAGAAGAGCAATCCGATCGGTCTGCGCCTGCAGATCAACCGCACCTGGGACAGCCGCTGGTACGCTGAAGGGCGTGACTATGCGCAGCTGCTCAAGGAAGACATCGAGATCCGCAAATATATCACCACGAACCTGCCCCAGGCAGCGATTTCGAAGGTGGTGATCGAGCGTCCGGCCAAATTGTGCCGGGTTTCGATCTATGCGGCTCGCCCTGGTGTAATCATCGGCAAGAAAGGCGCAGATATTGAAAAGCTGCGCCTGAAATTGTCGACCATCACCGCCAGCGAAGTGAAGCTGAACATCGTTGAAATTCGCAAGCCGGAAATCGATGCCAAGCTCGTTGCGCAGGGCATTGCCGATCAGCTTATTCGCCGTGTGGCTTTCCGCCGCGCGATGAAGCGCGCAATGCAATCCGCCATGCGTCTGGGTGCCGAAGGCATCAAGATTGTCTGCGGCGGGCGTTTGGGCGGGGCGGAAATCGCCCGTGTCGAACAATATCGCGAAGGCCGCGTTCCGCTGCATACGCTGCGGGCCAACATTGACTATGCCGAAGCCGAGGCGCTGACCGCCTATGGCATCATCGGCATCAAGGTCTGGGTCTTCAAAGGCGAAATCCTGGGTCACGATCCGACCGCGCAGGACCGTCTGATGATGGAATCGCAAACTTCGGGAGTGCGTCCGGCTCGTTGAGGCTGGACCACTGAGATAGGTTAGAGACAATGCTGCAACCGAAGAAAACCAAATACCGCAAGGCCTTCAAGGGCCGGATCAAGGGCGAAGCCAAGGGCGGCACCACGCTGAACTTCGGCTCCTATGGTCTGAAAGCGCTTGAGCCTGAGCGTATCACCGCACGCCAGATCGAAGCGGCTCGCCGCGCGATCACCCGTGCTATGAAGCGTCAGGGCCGCCTGTGGATCCGCATTTTCCCCGATGTGCCTGTGTCCAAGAAACCTGCCGAAGTTCGTCAGGGTAAGGGCAAGGGTTCGGTGGAGTACTGGGCCGCGCGTGTGAAGCCGGGTCGTATCCTGTTTGAGCTTGATGGTGTGCCCGGACCGGTCGCAGCGATCGCGTTCGAGCGCGCTGCGATGAAACTTCCGATCAAGACCAAGGTTGTGGCCCGTCTGGGCGACACCTCGCACCTGGGAGGCGAATGATGGTTGATATTGCAGACCTCCGCCAGAAGACGGACGATCAGCTGAGCGCCGAACTGGTCGAGCTGAAGCGTGAGCAGTACAATCTGCGCTTCCAGTCGGCCACGAACCAGCTGGAAAAGCCTTCGCGTATTCGTGAAGTCCGCCGCAACATTGCGCAGATCAAAACGCTGCAAGGTGAGCGTGCTTCCAAAGCCGTCACCGAAGCCAAAGCGTAAGGAGTAGACAATGCCCAAACGTATCCTGGTCGGGACTGTCACCTCCGACAAGACTGACAAGACTGTGACCGTGCTGGTCGAGCGCAAGGTGAAGCACCCGCTATACGGGAAGATCATCCGCCGCTCGAAGAAGTATCACGCACACGACGAAGCCAACGAATACACGATTGGCGACGTGGTGCGGATTGAAGAAACGCGGCCGATATCGAAGACGAAGACCTGGTTGGTCAAGGATCGTATGGTCGCTGGCGGAACGCAGGCGATCGAAGCCGATCTGGATGTCGAGGCAGCCGGTAATTAATTGAAAGGTTTCCTGCTTCGGCAGGGACAGACGCAGGAACTGCCAGACTAGTTCTGGCAAGCCAAGAGAAGGAAACGGATCGATGATCCAGATGCAATCCAATCTCGACGTCGCGGACAATAGCGGCGCAAAGCGCGTCCAGTGCATCAAGGTGCTGGGCGGGTCAAAGCGTCGCTTTGCGTCCGTTGGCGACGTGATCGTGGTTTCCGTGAAGGAAGCCCAGCCGCGCGCGAAGGTCAAGAAGGG
This sequence comes from uncultured Alphaproteobacteria bacterium, assembly GCA_963838365.1. Taxonomy (GTDB): domain Bacteria; phylum Pseudomonadota; class Alphaproteobacteria; order Sphingomonadales; family Sphingomonadaceae; genus Erythrobacter. Next base: position 47,595 of record CAWIQR010000010.1, on the reverse strand, counting down.
CGATGTCCATCGCGCCGTGATCGTCCGCACCCGCAAGGACGTACGCCGTGCCGATGGCAGCGTGATCCGCTTCGACAGCAACGCCGCTGTCCTGGTCAACAAGAACGAGGAGCCGATCGGCACCCGTATCTTTGGCCCGGTCGTTCGCGAATTGCGCGGTCGCGGTTTCATGAAGATTATCTCGCTCGCTCCGGAGGTGCTCTGATCATGGGTGCTGCAAAGATCAAAAAGGGCGACAGCGTCGTCGTGCTCTCGGGTAAGGACAAGGGCCGCACCGGCACCGTCAGCCAGGTCATGCCGAAAGAAGGCAAGGTCGTGGTGGAGGGTATCAATGTCGTTGCGCGTCACCGCAAGCCGAGCCAGACCAACCCGCAAGGTGGTATCGACCGGTTCCCGGCGCCGATGAACCTTTCGAAGGTGGCCGTGGCCGATCCCAAGGATGGCAAGCCGACCCGCGTCCGTTTCGAAGAGAAGGACGGGAAGAAGGTCCGCGTTGCCGTGAAAAGTGGGGAGACGATCGATGTCTGACTACATGCCCCGGATGAAGGTCCGTTTTGACGAGGAAATCGTCAAGGCGATGACCGAAAAGTTCGGCTACACGAACCGCCTTCAGGTGCCCAAGCTGGCAAAGATCACGCTAAACATGGGTGTGGGTGAAGCCAGCCAGGACAAGAAGAAGGTCCAGACGGCAGCCGAGGAAATGGCTCTGATCGCTGGTCAGAAGCCGGTCATCACCAAGGCCAAAAAGTCGATCGCCCAGTTCAAGCTGCGCGAAGGCATGCCGATCGGTTGCAAGGTTACCTTGCGCCGCGAGCGCATGTACGAATTTCTCGATCGTCTGGTGACTGTCGCGATGCCGCGCATTCGAGATTTCCGTGGTCTGAACGCAAGGTCGTTCGATGGCCGTGGCAATTACGCGATGGGCCTCAAGGAACAGATCGTGTTCCCCGAGATCAGCTACGACAAGATCGAGAAGGTGCGTGGCATGGATATCATTGTCACCACTACCGCAAAAACCGACGAGGAGGCGCGCGAATTGCTGCGTCTGTTCGGCTTCCCCTTCCAGGGTGAAGCAGGTGAAGAAAAGAAGGCGGCGTAAGCCTCCTTATGCACGAGACACGAAAGAAGAGAGCTTAAGTCCAATGGCGAAACTGAGTTCGATCAACAAAAACGAGCGTCGCAAGAAGCTCGTCAAGCAGTACGCTGCGAAGTACGAAAAACTGAAGGCAATTGCCAACGACAAGTCGCTCGATGAAACCGAGCGTCTGGTTGCGCGCCTGAAGATGGCAGAGCTTCCGCGCAACGCAAATCCCACGCGCGTACGCAATCGCTGCGCCACCACCGGCCGCCCGCGCGGCTATTACCGCAAGTTCGGCATCAACCGTATCGAACTGCGTAACCTCGGCAACAAGGGTCTGGTTCCAGGCCTGACCAAGTCGAGCTGGTGAGGACATAGAATATGGCAATGACCGATCCTCTGGGTGATATGCTCACCCGTATCCGCAATGGCCAGCAGGCGAAGAAGGACAGCGTCCTTTCGCCGGCTTCCAAGCTGCGTGCTAACGTTCTCGAAGTGCTGATGCGCGAAGGCTACATCCGTGGCTATTCCGAAGACAGCACGGGCAAGCACGCGGCGCTGCGGATTGAACTGAAATACTTTGAAGGCGAGCCGGCGATCAAGCACGTGGCCCGCGTTTCAAAGCCGGGCCGCCGCGTCTATTCGGGTTCCAAGGAACTTCCGAACGTGCGCAATGGCCTTGGCATTACCATCGTCTCGACCCCGCGCGGTGTGCTTTCGGATAATGAAGCGCGCGCCAGCAATGTCGGCGGCGAAGTGCTCGCGGAGGTGTTCTGATGAGCCGCATCGGTAAACGGGCGGTCGCGATCCCTGGCGGTGTTACCGCTTCGATCGAGAACGGTACGCTCAGCGTGAAGGGCCCCAAGGGCACCCTCACGATGGGTCTCAGCGATCTGATCGACTACAAGGTCGAAGGTGACGAGATTCAGGTCAATCCGGCCAATGAAAGCAAGCAGGCGCGGTCTTTCTGGGGTCTGCAACGCACCCTGGTGGCCAATCTTGTCGAAGGTGTAACCGACGGCTTCACCAAGACGCTGGAAATCACGGGCGTTGGCTACCGTGCCAAGGCGCAGGGCAAGACGCTGAAGCTGGAGCTGGGCTTCAGTCACGACGTCGATCTTGACGTGCCCGAAGGCATTACGGTGAACACCCCGGATCAGACCACCGTAGAAATCAGCGGTATCGACAAGCAGGCCGTTGGCCAGTTCGCTGCCGAAATCCGCGAATTCCGCAAGCCGGAGCCTTACAAGGGCAAAGGCATCAAGTATCGCGGCGAGTATATCTTCCGCAAGGAAGGGAAGAAGAAGTAAGATGGCAAAGCTTTCCCTCTTTGAACGCCGTCGTCGCCGTGTGCGTACCGCTTTGCGGGCGCGTTCCGGTGGCAAGCCGCGGCTGTCGGTCCATCGCACGGGCCGCCACATCTACGCGCAGATCATCGACGATGCCGAAGGGCGCACCGTCGCCGCTGCATCGACGCTGGGTGTCAAGGTGTCCGGCGCGAACGTCGACGCCGCTTCGCAGGTAGGCAAGGAAATTGCCGAAGCTGCCAAGAAGGCTGGCGTCACGACTGTCGTGTTCGATCGCGGTGGTTTCCTGTTTCATGGCCGCGTCAAGGCGTTGGCCGAAGCCGCCCGTGAAGGCGGGCTGGAGTTCTGAATATGGCTGACGAGAACACAACCCCCGAAAAGACTGCAGCGGAAACCGCTGGTCCCGACATTGCAATCGCCAACACGCCTAGCGAAGCGGCCGATAACCAGTCGCCTGCTCAGGGCGATCAGGTTCCGCCGCGTTCGCGTGGAGGCCGTGGTGGCGGCGACAACCGTGGCGGTGGAAACCGTGGCGGCGGCAATGACGGCGGTGGCCGCGGTCGTGGTCGCGGTGGTCGCGACAACAATCGAGGTCGTCAGGAAGAAGACGATGGCATCATCGAAAAGCTGGTCCACATCAACCGCGTGTCCAAGACGGTAAAGGGCGGTAAACGCTTCGGCTTCGCCGCGCTCGTGGTGGTTGGCGATGGTCAGGGCCGCGTCGGCTTTGGTCATGGTAAAGCGCGCGAAGTGCCTGAAGCCATTACCAAGGCAACTGCCGCTGCACGCAAGAAGATGATCCGTGTTCCGCTGAAAGAAGGTCGCACCCTGCACCATGACGGCAATGGCCGCTTTGGCGCGGGCAAGGTTACCGTTCGCACAGCTCCTGCCGGTACCGGCATCATCGCCGGTGGTCCGATGCGCGCTGTGTTCGAAAGCCTTGGCGTCGCTGACGTGGTCACCAAATCGGTCGGCTCGTCCAACCCCTATAACATGGTCCGCGCTACCTTTGACGCGCTGACCGATCAGACTTCGCCGAAGTCGGTGGCGCAGCGCCGTGGAAAGAAGGTCGCCGATCTTCTGGGCCGTGGCGGGGCCTCCGGTGCGGAAGCGGAAGCTGATGCTGCCGCGATTGTGGAGTAACCGACAATGGCTACCATCAAGATCAAGCAGATCGGCTCACCGATCCGTCGTCCCGAAAGCCAGCGCAAGATCCTCATCGGTCTTGGGCTTAACAAGATGCACAAGGTCGTGGAACGTCAGGACACTCCTGAAGTTCGCGGTGCGATCGCCAAGATCCCGCATCTGGTAACGGTGGTCGATTAACCCAACACTGTGAGCCCCGCTGCGGCGGGGTTCACCTTTTCCAGCGCGAACAAAGCGAAAGCGAGTGCATGACTATGAAACTCAACGAAATCAAAGACAACGAAGGCGCCCGCAAGGGTCGCATGCGTGTCGGCCGTGGTATCGGCTCGGGCAAGGGCAAGACATCGGGTCGCGGGCAGAAGGGTCAGAAGGCTCGGTCCGGCGTCGCGATCAAGGGCTTTGAAGGCGGCCAGATGCCGCTTCACATGCGCCTGCCAAAGCGTGGGTTCAACAACCCCTTCGGCAAGGATTTCGCCGAAGTGAATGTTGGCATGATTCAGAAATTCATCGACGCAAAGAAGCTCGATGCCAAGGCTGACGTGACCGAGGATACGCTGCGTGCAGCCGGTCTGGTGCGCGGCGGCAAGGACGGCGTGCGCCTGCTCGGCAAGGGTGATTTCACCGCGAAGGTCAAAATCCTCGTCACCGGCGCCACCAAAGGCGCGATTGCCGCGGTCGAAAAGGCCGGCGGCAGCGTTGAGGTTGCACCGCCCGCGACCCCGGAACACGAGAAAAAGGCTGCCCGCCGCGAGGCGAACAAGGCCGCCAAAGCCGCCGCGAAATGAACTGTCGCGGTGTATAATCCGATGAAATAAGGGGCGAGGGGTTCGACAACGGGCCCCTCGCTTCCTATTTACGCCACCGTGCAATTCGCCGGGCGTCGGTAAAGGCTGACTTTCCAGCCCGGTGCAGTAAACAAGGGTGGGCCAAAGCGTACAGGTGCCAGAAGGCATTGGCGCGGCGGCAGGCAAGTCCAGGATCGATCGATAACAATGGCATCACGCGCCGATAACATCGCCAGCAATCTCAACCTTGGCAATTTCGCTCAGGCGACTGAGCTGCGCCAGCGCATCTGGTTTACGCTGGGCGCGCTGATCGTGTTCCGCTTCCTCAGCTTTGTTCCGCTGCCCGGTGTGAACCCCGCAGCGTTGCAGAACCTGGCTGAACTGGGCCGGGGCGGTATCCTCGATATTTTCAACACGTTTTCGGGTGGCAGCCTTGAGCGGATGAGCCTCATCGCGCTCGGCGTCATGCCCTACATCACCGCCTCGATCGTTGTTCAGATGGCTTCCGCGTTGCATCCGACACTCTCCGCTCTCAAGAAAGAGGGCGCGACCGGGCGGCAGAAACTCAATCAGTACACCCGGTATGGCACGGTGTTCCTGTGCGCCATTCAGGGCTATTTCCTCGCGGCGGGGCTTGAAAGCTTTGCCAGCCAGGAGGGTATCGGAGCGGTCGTCAGTCCGGGCTACATGTTCCGCGCCGGCGCCGTGATCAGTCTTGTCGGGGGCACGATGTTCCTGCTTTGGCTGGGTGAACAGATCACTTCGCGTGGGATCGGCAATGGTGTCTCGCTGATCATCATGGCAGGCATTGTCGCGCAGTTTCCGACTTTTGCGACCAACCTGTTCGAGGGCGGTCGCACTGGGTCGATCGCTCCTGGCATCATCATCTTCTTTATCCTGATGGTCGCCGGGTTGATCCTGCTTATCTCGTTTGTGGAGCGGGCGCAGCGGCGTCTGCTGGTGCAATATCCCAAACGCGCAACCCAGCGCGGCATGGTTCAGGCGGACAATCAGTATCTCCCGCTGAAGCTGAACACGGCAGGCGTTATTCCGCCGATCTTCGCAAGTTCGCTGCTGCTGTTGCCGCTGACGATTTCGCAGTTTGCGGGCAATTCGGTCGATACCGAGAGCACATTTGGCGGCGTTGTCGTGAGCCTCAACCAGTATCTCGCGCATGGGCAGCCGATCTACATGACGCTGTATGCCATCGGGATCATCTTCTTCTGCTTCTTCTACACCGCGGTGGTGTTCAACCCCGAGGAGACGGCGGACAATCTGAAGAAGAACGGCGGCTTCATTCCCGGCATCCGTCCGGGTAAGAGGACTTCGGATTACCTCGAATACGTCCTCACACGCATCACTGTGGTTGGCGCAATTTACCTGACACTGGTGTGCGTCCTGCCCGAATACATGATCGCGCAAACCGGCATTCCGCTGTTCCTGGGCGGGACCAGTCTGCTGATTGTCGTCAATGTCACGGTGGATACCATCGCACAGGTTCAATCGCACCTGTTCGCACACCAGTATGACAATCTCATCAAAAAGGCCAAGTTGAAGGGCCGCAAGCGCTAGAGCAGGGGATGCGCTCGCAGTGTGGGCGCACCATTCTCGGGACAGCGACATAATCGGGGGATGCGATGAACATCATTCTTTTGGGGCCTCCGGGCGCGGGCAAGGGCACGCAAAGTGCCGGGCTCGTCGAACGGCATACGATGAAGCAGCTTTCGACCGGCGATATGCTGCGCGACGCGGTGAAAGCCCAGACGCAGGTTGGATTGAAGGCCAAGGCGGTCATGGATCGCGGCGAGCTGGTTTCGGACGAGATCGTGTCGCAACTGATCGACGACAATCTCGCATCGCTGGACGCCGATACCGGAGCTATCTTCGATGGCTACCCCCGCACCGCGCCGCAAGCTGAGCAGCTTGACGCTATTCTTGCCAAACACGGTCGCAAGCTTGACCATGTTATCGAACTGGCAGTGGTTGAGGATGCGCTGGTGGCGCGGATCACCGGCCGGTTCGCCTGCGCCAAATGCGGGGCGCTTTACCATGATACCGCCAATCCGCCCGTAAAGGATGGCGTGTGCGACAATTGCGGGAGCACCGAATTCAAGCGCCGCCCGGACGACAACGAAGAAACGGTGCGGATGCGGATGCAGGAATACCGCGCCAAGACTGCGCCAATCCTGCCGGGCTATGAAGCGCGCGGGATCGTCACGCGGCTCGATGGCATGGCAGCTATTGACGAAGTTGCCAGCGCGATCGACACGGTCATGGCAGGCTGAACCCGCCATCCAACCGCCTACGGTCCTTTCGCAATGCGAGAGGCTGGAACCGCGTGGCGTGATCGCCTAGGCAAATGCGATAGGGAGTCATGGGTCATGCGGAAACTGTTCATCACCATTATCGGGGGCGCCGCCGCCCTTACATCGGTCGCCGCTAACGCCGAAGTCGTCCGGACCGGGGACAATGGTTTCGTGACCCGCGATGAGGCCGTAGTAAGGGCCGACCTCAAGCAAACCTGGCTCGCGCTGATCAGTCCGGCTGACTGGTGGTCGGCAGAGCACACCTGGTCTGCCGACGCGGCGAACCTCAAACTGACGCCGCAGGCCGGCGGCTGCTTTTGCGAGACGATCCCGGAAGTCAACGAACCCGATCGCTTCACGCTGGAGGGCAGTGTCGAGCACATGCGCGTGGTCCAGGCTTACCCTGAAAGCGCGCTGCGCATGATTGGCGCACTGGGGCCCTTGCAAAGCGAGCCTGTAACCGGCGTCCTCACAATTGCCCTCAGCAAAGTGGATGAGGGCACGCGGATCGTGTGGGAATACAATGTCGGCGGCCCGATGCGATATGAAGTGCCCGTGATTTCGAAGGCCGTGGACGGGGTGATGAGCATCCAGCTGGCGGGTCTGGCAAAGCGCCTTGGCCGGGTTGACAAGCCCGCCGCTGCCAAGGGCGAACCGGATGACAAGGCTTCAAAAGGCTCCGCAGAAGAGCCTTCGCAAAAGGGCACGGGACCAAGCGTCGATGACGTTTTTGGTGATCTGTCGAAGGATAATTAGAGGGCAGGGCGCTCGCTTGCGACGAGCCGTTCAAATAACCGTCACCGGGTGTTGACGCGGCGACCGATTCGGCTTAAGCGCCCGGATCATTCGACACGTTCGAACCCAGTCCGGCAGGTAAACGCCATCGCGTTTGCCAACCGGGCTTTTGCCGTTTGACAGGCTTTGCTTTTCAATCGGACCGCATTCGTGGAACCGGGTTTCGAGTTTGTCGATCTGGAAGCGTTGAGATGGGGGCTCTGGGCATTTGCCTTATCCTCTGTGGAGCATGGAGAATTAAGTGGCTCGTATTGCCGGGGTAAACATCCCCACAAATAAGCGCGTTGTCATCGCGCTCACATATATTCACGGAATAGGCCGCAGGACTGCGGTTGAAATCGTTGACAAGCTTGGCATCGCGCACAGTTCGCGGGTCCAGGATCTCACCGATGAAGAAGTCCTGCGCATTCGTGAGACGATCGACAGCGACTATTCGGTCGAAGGCGATCTTCGTCGCACCACTGCGATGAATATCAAGCGCCTGATGGACCTGCGTTCCTATCGCGGCCTGCGTCACCGGAACGGTCTGCCCGTTCGTGGTCAGCGTACCCACACCAACGCCCGCACCCGCAAGGGCAAGGCCAAGCCGATCGCAGGTAAGAAGAAGTAAGCGCGGGCGGGGTGGCGAGACAATCGCGGCCCCCACGCTTTTCCCTTCTTCCGTCAGTTAAAAGGAATATCAGACAATGGCACGCGAACCCGCCAAAGTACGGCGCCGTGACAGGAAAAACATCACCAGTGGTGTGGCTCATATCAACGCCAGCTTCAACAACACGATGATCACCATCACCGATGCACAGGGCAATGCAATCAGCTGGTCCAGTGCAGGTGCGATGGGCTTCAAGGGCAGCCGGAAATCGACACCCTATGCAGCACAGGTCGCAGCAGACGATGCGGGCAAGAAAGCAGCCGAACACGGCGTGCGCACGCTCGAAGTCGAAGTGAAGGGTCCGGGTTCTGGCCGTGAGAGCGCACTGCGTGGTCTTGCAGCTGTCGGATTTAACATTACTTCGATCCGCGACGTCACACCGATCCCGCACAACGGTGTGCGTCCGTCCAAGCGTCGGCGCGTCTGACCCGATCCGGATTGGCGGCAATTCATATTGCTGCCGACCTGGCGGGTTCTGAGGCGTTCCTGCCCTGCAGGAATATCCGATGGCCCGCACAACATTTGAACCGCTGATATAGCGAACTAGGGGAAATCCATGTCCGTCAATACTAAGAACTGGCAGGAACTCAAGAAACCCAACGCTCTGGAAATCAAGGAAGGCAGCGACAAGCAGCGCAAGACGACGTTTGTCGCAGAGCCGCTTGAGCGTGGCTTTGGCCTGACGCTTGGCAATGCGCTGCGTCGGGTGCTGCTGTCGTCGCTGCAAGGCGCGGCGATCACCTCGATCAAGATCGAGAACGTCCTGCACGAATTCTCCTCGCTTGCCGGGGTGCGTGAAGACGTGACCGACATCGTCCTCAACGTGAAGCAGATTGCGTTGAAGATGGAAGGCGAGGGGCCCAAGCGCCTGCAGCTTTCCGCGACCGGGCCTGCGACCGTCAAGGCGGGCGACATTGCCGTATCCGGCGATATCGAGGTGATGAACAAGGATCTGGTCCTGTGCCACCTCGATGAAGGCGCGACGTTGAATATGGAGCTGACCGCGGATGTGGGCATGGGTTACTCGCCCGCTGTTCAGAATCGCCCGGCCGACGCGCCGATCGGTCTGATCCCGGTGGACTCGCTCTACAGCCCGGTTCGCCAGGTGAGCTACAAGGTTGAAAACGCACGCGTTGGGCAAGAGCTTGACTATGACAAGCTGTCGCTGACGGTTGAAACCGATGGCACAGTCACCCCTGAAGATGCCGTGGCATATGCCGCGCGCATCCTGCAGGATCAGTTGACGCTGTTTGTTCACTTCGAAGACGGCATCCCGCAGCCGCAGTCGGCCATGATCGGCCACGCTGCACAGCCGCAGGAAGACGACGCCAACCAGCTCAACCGTTACCTTCTCAAGAAGGTCGACGAGCTGGAACTGTCGGTGCGTTCGGCCAATTGCCTCAAGAACGACAACATCATCTACATTGGCGATCTGGTCCAGAAGACCGAAGCCGAGATGCTGCGCACGCCGAACTTTGGCCGCAAATCCCTGAACGAGATCAAGGAAGTGCTCTCCAGCATGGGCCTGCGCCTCGGCATGGACATCCCCGGATGGCCGCCCGAAAACATCGAAGAAATGGCCAAGAAGCTTGAGCAAGAGCTGCTGGGCTAGATTCCGGGATTTATCGCGAACAGATCAGAGGGCTGCTTTCTTCGGAAAGCGGCCCTTTTTCGTTTGGCCGGCGAACGGCAAATTCATCCGCAAGAACGAATTCTGTCCGGCAAGCGTTAGTCAGCAATGCCAATCATCAGGACAATCGACAATGCGAAATGCTTTCATTCTCTCAACCGCCGCTGTGGCCTTGCTCGCCGCGCCCGTTTCTGCGCAAACCAACCAGCCCAGCACCCGCGACCGCATCGGAAACGTGCTGGGTACTTTGCTCGGTCTTGGCAATCAGGATTCCAATTCCATCGACGGGCAGTGGAAGGCCGGGCGCACGGCACTGGCAAACCAGCGCGTCCAATTCGACGCACGTGTAGACAGTGACGTTCAATCCCGCGTCCTGTCTCAGGACACCGCAATGCGCCTCAAGGCTGACTATGCCGCACTCGTCGATATTGAACGCGGCTATGCGAACGACCGCACGTTCTCGACTGCAGAGCGTGCCGATCTCAGCACGCGTTATAACGCGCTCGTCCAGGTCCTGAACGACCGTGCCTATCCGGTCAGCGCAACTCCGCCCAGCGCCGACGTGAATCTCGGTCGGGCCGATTTCGATCGCCGCGTGGATGCGGCGGTTTCTTCGCGCAAGCTGACGCGGACGGCGGGCCGGACATTGAAGTCCGATTACAGCGCAGTGATTGCACTGGAGACAAATTACTTGCGCGATGGCATCCTTTCCGAAGCAGAGACGGCGGATCTCGATGCGCGGCTCGATGCGCTTGACGTGCGCGTAGGCGATGTCGCTTATGCCGCGCCGGTGACACCGCGTGCGCGACTGGATGCAATTGCGCGGGCCCTGCCGAACAGCGGATTGGCGACCGCAGTCCGGGCACAGCTTCTGGTTGAACATGGGGATCTGATGCGCCTCGAATCGGCCTATACGCGCACGACGCCTACGGCTGAGGAAAAGGACTATCTCAACCGCCGCCTGACCGAGCTGGAAGCTCGCGCGCGGATCACTCGCTAAGTCTGCGAAGCATCCGTTGCGGACGCAATAACTTGACTTCTCCGCGGCGTTGCGCTTTGGGCGGCACGTCGCGGGGAAGCCCGCGCGGTCTGGGGTACCTGATACGGCCCCTCAACGAACGGAGAACATTATCATGCGTCACGGTATTTCACAGCGCAAGCTGAGCCGCAAAACGGGCCATCGCAAGGCCCTGTTCCGCAACATGGCGGCAGCACTTATCAAACATGAGCAGATCCTCACCACCCTGCCCAAGGCGAAGGAACTGCGCCCTTATGTCGAAAAGCTGATCACGCTGGGCAAGCGTGGCGGCCTTTCCAACCGTCGTCTGGCTCAGGCGCGCCTGCTGGACGAGACGCAGCTGAAGAAGCTGTTCGACACTCTGGCAGACCGCTACAGCGACCGTGAAGGCGGCTATACCCGCATCATCAAGGCCGGTTACCGCGGCAGTGACAGCGCGCAGATGGCTATCATCGAACTGGTCGACCGCGATCCCGATGCCAAGGGTCAGGACAGCGGCCCGGTGATGAACGAACAGGAAGAATTCGCCGAAGCGTAAGCGCGGCTGAAATCGCGTACAAAAGGGGCTGGCGGAGCGATCCGCCGGCCCCTTTTCTTTTGCGCGGAGCCCAGTAGGGTCGCGGCGATGAGAAACCTGATCCTAGCCGCCGCTTGTGCGGCGCTTGCCACCGCATCGCCCGCCACCGCACAGTCCGCACAGGATCGGCTCGACGCGCGCTACGACCGCGCTGGCGGCAGGCTACAAGGCGCTGATGCTGTGCAGCGCGATTGCGAATGCGGAAGCAAACGGCGCGGTGCGAACGCCGGAAAGTGTGCACGCGTGGGAATTGACGGGCATTCAGGCTCCGCTCGATGGGATTTTCGACAGGAATCTCGACCCTACGAGATTGTGCGCCGACCCACCGGCCAGATCGCGCATGTGGCGGTGAAATGGACGGATGACATGCCTGCGCGCGTGGCGGTGTATCGTGGGCCGGAAAAAGGATGCTACGCCATACCGGTTGGTGGCTCCGAGGATTTGAGCGATCAATCGCGCGCAGGACCCACTATAAAAGATGAAGACAAGGCGGAGTCGCTCAGCGTCACTCTACTCTCTAACTCGGGCGAGAAGGACGCACGATCTTCGCCGCCGCCTTCGCCGCTCGATCTGGTTTTCGACGATGCGCTCAGCGGCAAGTATGGCGATGGTAGCCGCACGACCGTAGCTTTAATGAAACGCGGCGGTGATGCCGCCGGACTGACAGGCGCCGGGATATACAAGGGCGAGTTCAAAAACACCCCCCAACGCACCTGGTCGGTTGCAAAGAGCATTGCTGCCACCCTGGTCGGCGCGGCGGTTCATCGCGGCGAGGCCGATGTCAACGCTTCTGCCGGACTGGGTGTTGATGAGAATGACCCGAGACGCGCGATTACCATCGACAATGCCCTGCGCATGACGACGGGCCGTTACTCCGACACGCCCGGCAACCGCACCGATCCATTGTACTGGGGCGGGGCGACGGTGGACGAGGTGGCGCAAACCACGCCCCTGATTGCTGCGCCGGGGATCGACCTATCGCTATGCCAACAATGACACGCTGGCTGCCATCGCCGCGATCAAGGAGAGCTTCGAAACTCATCCACCTGCCGCCCTGTTCGACGCGCTGGGCATGGACAACACCGTTGCCGAGACCGACTGGCAGGGCAATTACATCCTGTCATCGCAGGTCTGGACCACCGCCGACGATCTGGCGAAATTCGGCCAACTTTACCTCAACGATGGCAAGCTGCCCGACGGCACGCGCATTCTGCCCGAAGGGTGGGTGAAATATGTCTCCACCCCCTCCGGCCCGCAACCCGATGGGGATTTCGGCTATGGCGCGGGGTTCTGGCTGATGAACTCATCCGAGGGTGTACCTGCCGATACGTTCGCCGCGTTCGGCAATCGCGGGCAGTATGTTGTGATCGTGCCCTCCCGCAATGTCGTGATCGTCCGGCGCGGCGAAGACCCGGTTGGCGCGCGGTTCGACATCGCTGCATTCACGAAGGATGTGTTGGCTACGCTTGAGTGAACGTTCATACAAAGTGCCTATTGCCTGAACATAAGCTGCAAGCGTTCTTCAGGCTGATCTCATGACGAATCATCCACAAGGTTGCTCGCAGCCGGGCAAATCCGCATCGGCTAGGAACCCGAGGATTATAGCCATGACCAAGACGAAAGCTCTCAAAAAGACGCTCGCCAAGGGGATGCTCGGGACCGTCGCGGCAGGCGCGATGGCCCTGGCTTCCGCAAGCCCGGCGATGGCCGATGACCACCGCGACCGTGACGGGATTGGCGCGGGCGAGATTATCGCCGGTGCTGTCGTGATCGGCGGCATCGCGGCGCTGGCCGGTGCGTTTGACAATGACCGCGACCGCTACCGTGACCGTTATCGCGACCGGCGCTATAACGACCGCAATCGCGACTTCCGCCGCTCCGGGTTCGGTCGGCAAGGTCCGCGCGGCGCTGTGGACCGTTGTGTCCGCGCCGCCGAAAATCAGGCCCGCCGCTTTGGTGGATGGCGCTATGCCAATGTGACCCAAGTGCGCGATGTCGATCGCACGCGCCGCGGCTTCCGGGTCGAAGGGCGCATCGAGGTTGAGGGCAACCGCAACTTCCGCCGCAATTTTGACCGTGGCCGCTTCACCTGCAGGTACGATGGCCGAGGCCGTCCGTTCGTCGATTTCGACGGAGTGCGAGGTTTGCGCTGATCCATTGCTCCATCACTGGATCGACGCTGAAACGGGGGTGCAGGCGAGTGGCAACGCTCGCCTGCATTTCTTCGTTGATCGACGCGAGCGAACGCGTTGCGCGCTGGTTAAGCCCAGCGTAAGTTTCGTCCCGTTAGGACGTACAGTAATATTGAGCGCGTGGTGGACGCTCGCCCCTGAAAATGATCCGAATAAAGCAGGAGGGAGCATCCATGTCTTTCAAATCACGCACAGCTGGCGCAGCGGGAATGGCCGCCGCACTATCGATGGCAACCGCCACGCCCGTTTCCGCCGCAGAATTGCCTCAGGCTCCGGTCACCGGTTCTTCGCTCGCCCTGCTCGGAGGTTTTTCGACCAGCGTGTATGACGCACGGGCCGACGTGAGCGAATGGGGCCGGTGTGGCTGGCGCGGATGCTATCGCCGGGGATGGAGAGGTCGGCGCGGTGCCAGCGCCGGTGACGTTCTGGCCGGGGTGGCAATTATTGGCGGGATTGCCGCCATCGCCAGTGCAGCAAACAACCGCCGGCGTGACCGCGATGTCGTGATTGTGGAACGCGACCGTGTGATCGACAGACGTTATGATGACCGGCGTTATGACGATCGCCGCTATGACGATCGCCGCTTCGATGATCGGCGCAATCCGCGCGCATCCGGCGGGTCGGGCCTTGATAGCGCGGTGTCGCAATGCCTCACCGCAATTGAGCGTGATGCTCGGGTTGAGAGCGTGGATAGCGCGAGCCGCCTTTCGGAAGGCTGGATCGTGTCAGGCACGCTTTTCAACGGGTCGGGCTTTACCTGTGAAATCGGTAATGACGGACGCATCTCTGATATTGACTATGGCGGATTCAGAGGCAGCAGCCTGGATGTCGGGGCGCAGCCGTTTGAACGCGCGGCAGAGGGGCAATTGAGCGAAGATCGCTATGCCAGCGCGCGCGCATCACTGGATGGAACGCAGCGTTTTGCTGTGGCGAACACGCCTGTTCGGACAATCGCTCAGGATCGCCCGACAGAACCGCTTGTCCCGATCACTTCGGACAACCTTCCGGCGTATCCGGGCGGACCGCTTCCTGGCGAGGAATAAACCCGCCGAATTGGCATGCCGAAACGGGCGCGGGGGCAGGTGCCTTCGCGCCCGTTTTGTTATGGCGCATTTTATTCGGGCGGGCGGGCGTCATTGCGATAACCGGGCAGGCCCCAGTGAAGATGGATGGCCGCAGCGCGCAAGGCAAATCCGGCGACAAACGCGCCCGCCCATGCCCAGCCATTGGCGATGCCCAGCGCATTGGTCAGCATCACTCCCGCAACGCTCAGACCGGCGCTCAGCGCGGCGGCAGTCACGTATAATTCGGGTTGCATGATAATCGACGGGCGACCCGCCACCACATCGCGGATGATACCGCCGACGCAGCCGGTGATGACCCCCATCAGGATCGCGGGCAACGGCGCGATGCCATAGGCCAGCGCCTTTGCACTGCCGAGCACAGCATACGCTGCCAGCCCTGCGCCATCGGCAAAGTCGAACAGTTTGCCCTGCCACATTCCCAGCGGAGTAAACCACGCCAGCCCTGCGCAGGCCAGGCAAACGGCGGGCACCCACGCTTCGGTCACCCAGAACACCGGCGCATTAATCAGCAGATCGCGCACTGTTCCGCCGCCAACCCCGGTCAACAGTGCAAAGAAAGCCATGGTGACGATGGTTTGCCGTTCCTTTGCGGCGATGACCGCGCCTGAAAGCGCGAATACCGCGATACCGATAATATCAAGCGCATCGAGGATGGGGGTAAGGATTTCCTCGTTCATCGCGGCGGCCTGATGCGTGACCGCGCCTTGCGCCGCCGGAACATGAGGATTGTGCCAATGGTCGCACCGATCAGCGACAGTGCGGCAAACCCGATCAGGATCGGGTGGCTGTTATCCTCGCGCTCCGACAGGTCCATGATGTGCAGACCCCACGCGAGGTCGAACCAGCGCCACCAGCGGGTGCGGATCGCCTCAATCTCGCCAGTGTCGCGACCGATATAGACGCGCGTGCCGTCCTCCAGTGCGACTTGCCAGACCGGAACGGGGCGGCGAAAGTCGAATGGCACTTCGTCTGCGTTGAAGAACGTGACGGATCGGACCGCATCCGCGCCCTTGATCGCGTCTGCAGCGATGGCGCGTGCGGCGGCGGCATCAATTGCGGGGATCGCAGCGCCGCTTGCAAAATCGACGCGGCTTACTCCGCCATTTATTGAGGTGAGGATCGCGACGGCGCGGCCATCCTGCATGGTGACGCGCATTTCCTTGATCTGCGCGTCCGCATTCGCAATGGCGCTGCCCGCAATCACCAGCGGTTGCGCCGCCTCTGCCTCGATGCGCAGATGCTCTCCGCGCACCTCTTCCAGCGGCCTTACCGTCATGAAAAGCCCGGTCGCCAGCCACATGACAATCGGCACACCTACAAGCCAGCCGAGCCAAACGTGCCATCTGGCGAGGGTTCTCATCGCATTACTCTGCCTTCCACGTTACATATGGATCGGTTTGCCGGTGACTGCGATTGCCGCTTCCTTGAACGCTTCGGCGTGGGTTGGGTGCGCGTGGGATGTGAGCGCGATGTCCTCTGATGTGGCGCCGAATTCCATCGCCTGGACCGCCTGAGCGATCATCGATCCGGCAAGGGTGTTGATCATCCACACGCCGATCACGCGGTCTGTTTCGGCATCGGCGATCACCTTGACGAAGCCCACGGTGTCGCGGTTCGCCTTGGCGCGGCTGTTGGCTGTCATCGCAAACTTGCCGATATTGATCGCGCTCTTGTCGCCGCCCGCTGCCTCTATCGCTTGTTCTTCGGTGAGGCCGACACCAGCGATTTCGGGTGCGGTGTAGACGACATTGGGGATGACATCGCGGTTCACGATCCCGGTATGGCCGGCAATGTTTTCAGCAACGGCGTGGCCTTCATCCATGGCCTTGTGCGCCAGCATTGGCCCGGCAACAACATCGCCGATGGCCCAGATGTGATCGACCTTCGTGCGGAAATCGTCGCTGATCTCGATCTGGCCGCGATTGTTGACCTGAAGGCCCGCCTTGTCGAGCGCGAGGCCATTGGTGTTGGGACGCCGCCCGATGGACACCAGCACATGGCTTGCCTCGATAGTCTGTTCGTCGCCGCCCGCCGATTTCTCAATCGTCAGAGCAACTTTCTTGCCCTTGGCCGATGCGCCGGTGACTTTGTGGCCGAGCAGCAATTCCATGCCCTGCTTCTTGAAGATCTTGCCCGCTTCCTTGCGCACTTCGCCATCCATGCCGGGCAGCAGCTGATCGAGAAATTCGACCACGGTGACTTTCGCGCCGAGCCTGCGCCACACGCTGCCGAGTTCCAGTCCGATCACACCGCCGCCGATTACGACGAGGTGTTCGGGCACTTCATCCAGATCGAGCGCGCCGGTGCTGTCGACGATCCGCTTGCCCGCGTTATCGACCTCGACGCCGGGCAGGGGGGTGACGCTGGAGCCGGTGGCGATCACGATGTCCTTGGCGGTATGCGTTGTATCGCCAACCTTGACGGTATGCGCGTCCTCGAACGCGGCATGGCCTTTCAGCCAGGTGACCTTGTTCTTCTTGAACAGAAATTCGATCCCGCCAGTCAGCTCGCCCACCGCCTTGGTCTTTTCTTCCATCATGCGACCCAGATCAAGCTTCGGCGTCGCGGTGATGCCCCAAGTGGCGAAGTGGCCGTTGTTCGCCTCATCGAACAATTCCGACCCGTGCAGCAGCGCCTTTGACGGGATGCACCCGACATTGAGGCACGTGCCGCCCAGCGTCTCGCGGCTCTCGACGCAAGCGGTTTTCAGCCCCAACTGCGCCGCGCGGATCGCTGCGACATAGCCGCCGGGACCGGCACCGATGATGAGGACGTCGTAATCGTATGAATGTTCAGCCATTTGTTTGCTCCGTTCGTGCGTTCCTGCGAACGCAGGAACCCATTCAGCGCGGTGCCTGATCGCCTGGACTTCTGCGACGCAGGAGATCACCGGTTCATCTCGACTCAAAGGTCGCGCCAGTTCGGGTTGTCTTGTCGCAATCAATTCAGCTTCCACGATCGTTTCCATTTCTTCATCAGCGCCTCTCGAGCGCATGCAGCATGTAAGTTGAGGTTGTGCTCCGCCCATACCAACGTTTCTGCAACCGTACTTTTGGAAATGCTTCGAGATATCCTTCGCGTGCGCCGGACCTGTTCGGCGATGGCATCGTGACCCAAGATCGAGTGTCCGTTGCGCTTCGCAGCCGACAGACGAGCCGAGGCCATCATGAAACAGCATCGACTCCTGCGGTCGCAGGAGGTTATTCAACCTCACAGATCGATCAGCATCCGAGTGGGATCTTCGATCGCTTCCTTGATTATCTTCAACGCCGTTACAGCTTCGCGACCGTCGATCAGGCGGTGGTCATAGCTCAATGCCAGATACATCATCGGGCGGATCACGATCTCGCCATTCACAACCACGGCGCGGTCCTCAATCCGGTGGAGGCCCAGCACCGCCGACTGCGGAGGGTTGATGATCGGGGTGGACATCAGAGAGCCAAACACGCCGCCATTGGAAATAGTGAACGTGCCACCTTGCATGTCCGCCATTGTCAGCGACCCTTCCTTGGCCTTCGCGCCGAAATCGGCGATGTCTTTCTCAATCCGGGCAAAGCCCTTCTTGTCAGCATCGCGAATGACGGGGACGACCAGACCGTTGGGCGCACTGACCGCCACCGAGATATCGACATAGTCGTGATAGACGATCTCATCGCCCTCGATATAGGCATTGGCGGCGGGCACGTCCTTCAGCGCGAGGCAGGCGGCCTTTGCGAAAAAGCCCATGAAGCCGAGGCGTATATCGTGCTTCTTGGCGAACATATCCTTGTATTTGCTGCGCGCTTCGATGACCGCGCTCATGTCGCAATCGTTGAAGGTGGTGAGCAAGGCTGCGTTGTCCTGCGCGCCCTTCAACCGCTTGGCGATGGTCTGGCGCATACGGGTCATCTTGACCCGCTCTTCGCGGCGTTCGCCGGTGGAGGTGGGCGCGGGAGTTGCGGAAGATGCCAAGGCGGGGGCGGGGGCGGAGGCCGGAGCCGGCGCGTCGCCCTTGGACCCGTCCTTTTTCGACTGGGCAGCCGCGATCACGTCTTCCTTGGTCAGGCGGCCATCCTTGCCGGTGCCTTTGATGGTGGAGGGATCGACCCCGTGCTCCAGCACCGCGCGGCGCACCGCGGGCGACAGCGTTTGAGCAGCGCCAGCGGCATCCGCGCCGACTTCGCGGCTCTGAGAGGCTCGCTCTTCGTTGCCCTCGGCGCGCATTTGCTGCGCGCGAGCGGGTTCCTCACCCTTGGTCGCGGCGCCGGTCGCGCCCTCTTCGATGATAGCGATTACCGCGCCAACCTCCACCGTGTCACCCACGGCAGCGCGGTGTTCGGACATTACGCCGGCGACGGGCGAGGGCACGTCAACCGCGACCTTGTCCGTTTCCAGACTGCAAATAGGCTCATCGGCGGCGACCGCGTCGCCCGGCTGTTTCAGCCATTCGCCGATGCTGCCTTCGGTAACCGACTCGCCAAGAGCCGGAACGGTGATTTCAGTGGCCATGTTTTTGGGACCCTTTCGGCCTTGGATGTTAGTTGTGCGAGAGGCCCAGAGCCTCGGCGATCAATGCTTCCTGCTGCGCTTTGTGGCGGCTGGCGAGACCCGTTGCCGGCGATGCCGCTGCATCGCGCCCCGCATAGAGGGGGCGTTTTCCGGCGTGTCCTGCCTGCGTCAGCGCGTCCTCGATCTGGTTCTGTACGAAGAACCACGAACCGTTGTTCTTGGGTTCTTCCTGACACCACACGACCTGTTCCAGGTTTTTCATTCGGCCCATGCGCAGCGCCAGCGGATCACCGGGGAAGGGGTAGAGTTGCTCGATCCGTACGATCTGCACATGCTCCAGCCCCTTGGCATCGCGTTGTTCCATCAGGTCATAGGCGACTTTGCCCGAACACAGGACCAGGCGGGTGATCTTTTCGTCGGGAGCCTCGGTCAGATCGGACTTGATCCGTTTGAATTGCCAGTCGCCCAGAAACTCCTCGCGCGGGCTCTTCGCCATCGGGTGTCGCAGCAAAGATTTGGGGGTCATGATGACCAGCGGCTTGCGAAAAGAGCGCAGCATCTGGCGGCGCAGCACGTGGAAGTAATTGGCCGGCGTCGTAATGTTGCACACGCATATATTGTCATCGGCACACAATTGCAGGAACCGTTCGAGCCGGGCGCTGGAGTGCTCCGGCCCCTGACCTTCATAGCCATGCGGCAACAGCATAACGAGGCCGTTGGCGCGCAGCCACTTTGCCTCTCCGCTGGCGATAAACTGATCGATCATGATCTGCGCGCCATTGGCGAAGTCGCCGAACTGCGCCTCCCACATCACCAGGCTTCTGGGGTCCGCCATTGCAAACCCGTATTCGAACCCGAGCACACCGTATTCTGAAAGGGTGCTGTCATACACCTCGAACTTGCCGTGGGGCAGGGTGGCAAGCGGGATGTATTTGCGCTCATCCTTCTGGTCGACCCATACGGCATGGCGCTGCGAGAAGGTGCCGCGCCCGCTATCCTGCCCGGACAGGCGCACGCCGTATCCTTCCATCACGAGGCTGCCAAAGGCCATCGCTTCGGCGGTAGCCCAGTCGAAGCCTGCGCCGGTCTGGAACATCTCTGCCTTGGCGCCGAGAACGCGGCCCAGCGTCTTGTGAATATCGAGATCGCCGGGAACCTCGGTCAGCACACGGCCGAGCGAATCGAACATTTTCGGTTCGATCGCCGTTTCGACGCTGCGGCGCGCGGTTTCGGGATCGGCCGGTTTGTTGAGGCCGGCCCAACGCCCGCCGAACCAGTCGGCCTCGTTCGCCTTATAGCTTTTGGCGGCTTCGAATTCCTCTTCCAGATGACTAATGAATTCGTTGGTGACGGTTTCCCGGTGCCCTTCGGAGATGACGCCTTCCGCGATCAGGCGGTTTTCGTAATGCACGCTCACCTTGGGATGCTGACGGATTTCATCGTACATCAGTGGCTGCGTGAATTTTGGCTCGTCGCCTTCGTTGTGGCCGAACCGGCGATAGCACCACATGTCGATCACGATGTCGCGGCCAAAGGTCTGGCGATATTCCACCGCCAGCTTGCACGCGAACGTCACCGCTTCGGGATCGTCGCCATTCACGTGCAGGATCGGGGCCTGCACTCCCTTGGCAACATCAGAGGGGTAGGGCGAGGAACGGGCGAATTTCGGGCTGGTGGTAAAGCCGATCTGGTTGTTGATGATGAAGTGGATGCAGCCGCCCGTATCGTAACCGGGCACGCCCGAAAGCGAGAGGCTTTCCCACACCACGCCTTGCCCCGCGAACGCGGCATCGCCGTGGATCAGGATGGGCAGCACTTGCTGCTTGTTCGTCAAATCGTCGCGGATCGCCTGCTGCGCGCGGGCCTTGCCAAGGACAACCGGGTTCACCGCTTCAAGGTGGCTGGGATTGGGGGTCAGCGACATGTGCACCGAAATCCCGTCAAATTCGCGGTCGGTGCTGGTGCCGAGGTGATATTTCACATCGCCCGATCCGCCCACGTCCTCCGGATTGGCAGAGCCGCCGGAAAATTCGTGGAAGATCACCTTGTAAGGCTTACCCATGACATTCGCGAGCACATTCAGGCGGCCACGGTGGGCCATGCCATAGATGATTTCGCGCACGCCCGCGCTGCCGCCTTGCTTGATCACAGCTTCCAGCGCCGGGATCATGGATTCGCCGCCATCGAGGCCGAAACGCTTGGTCCCGACATATTTCCTGCCGAGGAATTCCTCGTATTGCTCGCCGCGAATGACAGCGGCGAGGATCGCCTTCTTGCCTTCGGGCGTGAAGTGGATGGTATCGCCGGGGCTTTCGAACTTGTCCTGCAGGAACCGCCGCTCTTCGGTATCTGCGATGTGCATGTATTCGAGGCCAACCTTGCCGCAATAGACCTCGCGCAGCCGCGCATGCAGCTTGCCGATGGTGGTCCATTCCAGACCGAGCACATCGCTGACATAGACGTCTTCGTCTTCCATCCCGGCCAAGCCATGGAATTCCAGCGTCAGATCATCAATCTCGCTGCGGTTTGAGAGGCCCAGCGGATCAAGCTGCGCGGCCATGTGCCCGCGCACCCGGTACAGCCGCACCAGCGTCATCGCCTTGTTTGAGATGTCGGCAGCGTGCTGAAGGGCGTCCTTGTCGAGCGGTTTGCCTGCTGCCTTGGCCGACTTGTCGATCGCGCCCTTCATCTGGTCGAGCGTCATCTGCGTCGGGTCCATCGCCTGAGCGAGGTCCGCATCCGCACCGCTGACCGTATCGAGCCAGCGCGCATTGCCCCACGAAGGGCCAGGCTGCGCGCCTTCCTGATCGGTCATTTCGGGGATGAAGTTCTGGGTTTCTTTGTTCATAGTGTGCGAGTCTCCGCGCAGGCGGAGACCTCCCTCAGATAGAGTGCGGAATTGAGTTGGAAAGATCCTCCCACGCCGGATTGCGCTGTTCGATCCGCTTCACTTTCCATTCCCTGTTCCATTTCTTCATGCGCCTTTCGAAACGCTGAGCGTCATTCAGATCGTCAAACCATTCGCACCAAACAAGACGGTGGCAATTGTAGGTCCGGGTGAAGCTGGAGACCTTGCCGAGCCGGTGTTGCTCAATTCTGTTCGCAAGGTCTGTGGTCACTCCGATGTATAAAACCCCGCCCGCCTTGTTGGTCAGGATGTATACAAACCCACCTTTCCCCATTCTGTGCGCTTCCTCGCAGGCGGGTGCCTCTCCCCGATCCGAACGCGGTCCCCGCCTGCGCGGGGACTCACAGTCTTCTTAAGCCATCTCTTTCAGCATCGCATCAAGCGTGGTGCCAAGTTCTGATGGCGAGGGCGATACGCGGATGCCCGCATCTTCCATTGCCGCGATCTTGTCGTCCGCGCCGCCTTTGCCGCCTGAAACGATGGCACCTGCGTGGCCCATGCGTCGGCCCGGAGGTGCGGTGCGGCCGGCGATGAAGCCGACCATCGGCTTGGAACGGCCCTTGGCGCGCTGTTCCTTGATGAAGGCGGCGGCTTCTTCTTCGGCCGATCCGCCGATTTCGCCGATCATGATGATCGACTTGGTTTCAGGATCGTCGAGGAACAGGTCGAGCACGTCGATGAAGTTGGTGCCGTTGACCGGATCGCCGCCAATGCCGACAGCGGTGGTCTGGCCAAGGCCGACCATGGTGGTCTGGTGCACGGCTTCATAGGTGAGCGTGCCAGAGCGCGAGACGACGCCGACGCTGCCCTTCTTGAAGATGGAGCCGGGCATGATTCCGATCTTGCATTCGTTGGGGGTCAGAACGCCGGGGCAGTTCGGGCCGATCAGGCGCGATTTGGAGCCGGTGAGCGCGGCCTTGGCGCGGACCATGTCGAGCACGGGAATGCCCTCGGTGATGCAGATGATCAGTTCGATCTCGGCATCGATAGCCTCGCAGATAGCGTCGGCAGCGAACGGCGGCGGCACGTAGATGCAGGTGGCGGTGGCTCCCGTGGCTTCCTTGGCCTCGCGCACAGTGTTGAACTGCGGCACGCCGATATGGGTGGTTCCGCCCTTACCGGGAGTGACGCCCGCCACCATCTGCGAGCCATAGGCAATCGCCTGCTCAGTGTGGAAAGTGCCGGTGTTGCCGGTCATCCCCTGGGTGATGACCTTGGTGTCTTTGTTTACGAGGATGCTCATATTAGTCGTTCGCTTTGCCGAAGAGTTTCGAGAAAAAGGATGGGGGCGTGGGGAGGTCGGGTAAGTGGGCCTCACCGACGCGGAAATAGTGATCGCCATCTTTCGTGCCGGTGCGCTGCAAGGCCGCATCGAATGCCGCTTCCATCTTTTTGAAAGCCTTACCGTCTTCAAGCCCGCCGGAAACCACGCAGCCTTTGCTGCTGGTATCGCCCGCTTCGCTCATTATGATCAGCGGGGCACCTTGTCCTTTGCCATAAATGCGCAGCGACGTGTCGACGTCCTCACCGTCGCTCGTCATGGCAGCGGGCTCCCAGCCCAGATCTTTCAGCGCTTGCGTTTCCACACCCTCTGGCGAAGTCGCCGAGGCGCAGTCCCGAACCGCTTCGACGGCTTGCTCCGGCGCGACCGCGGGCAAACCGGCAGCAGCGCACGAAGCTGACGCAAGCGCCGAGCCGCGGCGATCGCAAAGCGCTTAAGCAAGGCTCCGATCCAGAGCCTTGCACGCCTCGAGCAGTTCCTCGACCGCGTCGGTGCTCACCTTGAGGTTTCCGCGCTCCTCGTCCGACAATTCAATCTCGATCACGTCTTCGCAACCGCCCGCGCCCAGCACGGTGGGGACGCCGACATACAGGCCATCGAGACCATACTTGCCTTCCACATAGCTGGCGCACGGCAGGATGCGTTTGCTGTCGCCCAGATACGCCTCGGCCATCGCAATCGCGCTGGTGGCGGGCGCGTAATAGGCTGAGCCATTGCCGAGCAATTGCACGATCTCGCCGCCGCCAGCGCGGGTGCGCTTGACGATTTCGTCGAGGCGGCTTTCGCAACGCCCTTGATCTTGGCCATGTCCTTCACCGGGATGCCGTTGATCGTCGAGTAGCTGAGGACCGGGCACCATAGTGTCGCCGTGGCCGCCCAGCACGAAGGCGTTCACATCCTTGACGCTGCAATCGAACTCCCAAGCGAGGAAGGTCGCGAACCGCGCGCTGTCGAGCACGCCTGCCATACCGACAACCTTGTTATGCGGCAGGCCGGAAAATTCGCGCAGCGCCCACACCATCGCATCGAGCGGGTTGGTGATGCAGATCACGAATGCGTCGGGTGCGTTGTTCTTGATGCCTTCGCCGACCGCCTTCATCACTTTCAGGTTGATGCCGAGCAGATCGTCGCGGCTCATCCCGGGCTTGCGCGGAACGCCCGCGGTGACGATGATTACGTCTGCGCCGGCGATATCGGCATAATCGTTGGTGCCGGTGATCTTCGCGTCGAAACCTTCGATCGGGCCGCACTGCGACAGATCGAGCGCCTTGCCCTGCGGCATACCTTCGGCGATGTCGAACAGGACGATATCGCCCATTTCCTTTTTCGCGGCGAGGTGGGCGAGCGTGCCACCGATCATGCCGGAGCCGATGAGTGCGATTTTCCTGCGGGTCATATTAGCGATATCCTTCCCTGATCTTCCGGGACGGCACCGTTTACGCAATGCGCTCAATTCGCGCTGCGCATGCCAGACCTTCCATCCCGTAGCGTCCGTGCATTGGCTTGGGCGAGGGGTTAGGCGGGTCGCAGATGGTTTGCAACCACGAATAGGCCGCATCTGGCTGTTTTATTTGAGAACAGTTCGCAGTATCATTAGGGCTGTCAATTCACGTTGGGATCGCTCCCGAAGCCCCATTGCTCACAGCTTAACCAATGCCGCGCAGTCCCGTTCCATCCGAACTTTCGCGTTCCTGTGCCAATAGCATAGCGGCAAGATAATCGGGCACGGCGCGGCTGAAATAGAAACCCTGGCCCAGCGTACACCCGGCATTGCGCACGGACTGCACCTGCTCCAGCGTCTCAAGCCCCTCTGCCACGATGTCCATTTCAAGCCGCGCGCCCATTTCGGCAACGGCGCGGATGATCGCATCGCTCTTGCGCCCGACCTTCTCGCCGGAGACAAAGCTGCGGTCGACCTTGATCTTCTTGAACGGAAAGGTGTTGATATAGCCAAGCGAGGAATAACCGGTGCCAAAGTCATCGAGCGCGAACTGCACACCGATTTCGGTCAGCTCCTCAATAAAGGCGGCGGTCGAATGGTTGTCCTCGATGAACAGGCTTTCGGTCACTTCCAGTTCCAGCCTGCGCGGGTCCAGCCCAGCCTCGCGCAGAGCGTTCTTGATCCCCAGCGCCGCTCCCGGCGCGCGGATCTGCAATGGCGACAGGTTCACCGCCAGCGTTATATCCTCTGGCCATTGCGCGGCGGTGCGGGCCGCCTGCGCGGTAATCCAGTTGCCAAGCGTTACGATGACGCCGGTTTCCTCTGCCACGGGAATGAATTCATCGGGACGCAATTCACCTTTTACAGGGTGGAACCAGCGCACCAGCGCCTCGAACGTGCGGATCTTGCCGGTTTCCAGATCGACGATCGGCTGGAAGAAGATCGACAGCTCCTCACGCTGAATGGCAGTGCGCAATTCCCCTTCGATCTCGCGGCGGCGCACCAGATCGCGGGTCATCGCTCCATCGAAGAAACAGGTCTGCGCCCGCCCACCGATCTTGGCGTGATACAGGGCAAGGTCGGCGCATTGCATCAGGGTATCGGCATCGGCGCCATCATCGGGCAGCAGCGCAACGCCAAGCGATGCGCGCACTTCCAGCCGGTCTCCGTCGATCCGGATCGGGCGCATGATTTCAGCATGAACCTCGCTGGCGATGCGTTCGGATTCCTTGCGGTTCGCAATCGGGCAAAAGATGATGAACTCATCCCCGCCAAAACGCGAAACAGTCGAGCTTTCCGGGCAGACATCGCGCAGCCGGCGCGCGACTTCGGCCAGCACACGATCACCTACGGGGTGGCCCAGCAGATCGTTCACCTCCTTGAACCGGTCCAGATCGATCCAGATCAGCGCGAACCGGCTGTCGGCCTCGATTTCCATCATGGTTTCGATGATCGAATGGTTCAGCCCGGCACGGTTGGCGAGACCCGTCACCACATCGGTCCGGGCCAGGGTCTGCATCTTTTCCGCCAGCAACGCGCTGGTTTCCGCCGCGGCGATGGAATCTTCCAGCATCCGGAACACGTTCATGGTGATCGATGCCATGGCCGGGATCAGGAAGATGATGGTGATCAGCAACGTGATCGTGACCACGGTTCCCACCACGAATGCGGCGATTGCGATCGGCACGCAAATCAGCAGCAATTGTCCCGCAGCGATGGTCGGTCGCCCGGCGTTGCGCGCGGACACTGCAACGCCATAACACAGTGCATTGGCAATCATCATCACGCTCGCTTCGGCGCCGGCATCGAACCACAAGGTCATGGCAGCGATCATTCCGAGCGCGAGCGCATAAGTGAATGCGCCGATTTCATACATGTATTCAAGCCGCGAGGTGCTGGTCTTGCGTGCGGTTGGGGATATCGCAAACGACGCACCGACGCGCAGCACAGCAACAATCGTCAGGATCGCAAACCCGATCCAGATCTCCGGAACGTTGGAAACCCATGCGGCCACGCCAGATGCAGCCACTCCGGCGAGAGCGCCCAAGGCGAGGCTGGTAGGCTGGGTATAAAGCGTGTTGACAAGGATCCTGCGAACCCGGGCGGACGTCTTGTCACGCCGTTTGCGCATCAGCTGCA
The DNA here is from genome assembly GCA_963838365.1 of uncultured Alphaproteobacteria bacterium. Classification (GTDB taxonomy): domain Bacteria; phylum Pseudomonadota; class Alphaproteobacteria; order Sphingomonadales; family Sphingomonadaceae; genus Erythrobacter. The sequence continues at coordinate 20,769 of CAWIQR010000010.1, read as the reverse complement.
ATCCAAGCGCAGAAAGGAGCGTGTTTGGGTTCATACAACCACCGCCCTATTATAGAGTCGTCAAGCGCGGGTTAATTCGCCGCTTACCGTTGTTACGGACGGAAATGCGCGGGTACCGGCACTTGTGACGTGTCGCAGCACCCAACCGCCTGATCGAATGGTAAGGAACGTGTGGTGCGAAGGTCGCCGCGCCTACAGAATGCGCTCCGGACGGGGCCGCCAGTTGCACCTGTGGCGGCGCTTCAGATACGCGGGAAATCGGAGGTCTGGCATTCCAGTTTTGTGTAGCGCTCGGATTCGGCGGCAAGCCTGCGGTCCAGCGTGCGAGTGATGGCCAGCCACCAGTCGTATGCGGTGCGATCGCCTGCGAAGAATGCGCTCTCCGCCCTCGCGCGTGCAGAGCGCGCTGCGCCTAGCCCGTCTTGCGCGAAATGCCGCAGCGCTGCGCGCAGGATTTGCGCGTCCGTTTCGACATGCGTCCGAACAAAGGTACTATGTGCGAACGTATCGTCATTCGCCGTATGCGCCGCCGCGTGGGCATGCAGCACCCTTGTTTCCGAAATGGAGACACGGCCGCGGCAGAACGCAGGAACGGCGTTGTTGGCGGGAGCGATATGCATCGTCATGACTGCGAAGTCCCGTTTGTTATTCGCGCTTTATACGACGATCCGTGGAATAGGATCAGGCGCGCTGCATCAGATCATTGGCCGAAAGAACATCAGCGCTTGTTTGTGAAACAAGGCTGTAAGGGGCACAGGGCTAAGGCTTGGTGTGTGGACACGGTTTAGCGGTGATTAACCGTCTTTGCGCGCCGCATCTGAATGGAGAGGTCGTGACCCGCTGCCTCGCCCGCGCGCGCCGCGATTATTCGGCGGGTTTTTCCGCAGCACTGCCTGATTTGATATCCAGACCCGCAGGATCACGCTTCCATTGACCGGCCTTGGCATATTCTTCGCGCGCCTGACCCGCTGTTCGCAGCGCGGGATCGGCAAGGTGCTCGCCAAATGGCGCGTTGCCCGACGCCGGACGATCCGATGCGGCAGAGGGGCGCGGCGTCAATCCGCGCGCTCCGCCCGCAGGCGCGGCGGAGCGCGGCGCTATGGAGGCCGGCGTTGGATCGTCGGACAGGAACGGGGAGAAGACATCGCGCAATCCTGCTGCAATCGCGCCCGACCCCGTGTCCGAGACAGACCTGCCGCTCACCACCGGCTCATTACCGGCATAACGGGTGGTGAATGCGCTCTTTTCCCCGCCGCGGCCACGGTTGCGATAGAACCGGTGCGCGCCAATCGTTCCGACCGGGTCAAGCGTGCCTGCCCAGTACGGGTTGACCCACAGCGTGTGGTAATGGGTCGCGTGGCCGATGGGGGCATACACCTCACCCGATAACGCGCCTTGCGCGATCCGCTGTGCGCGTGCCCAGGTTGCGCCGGTGGCGCGGCGGGCAAGGCTGCCGTCGCAGGTAAAGCTGAACTGGCATCCGGTGGATCGCTGCGATCCCTGATACACGACCCCGCATACGCTGCTGGGCCAGCCGGGATGCGCCACGCGATTGAGCACCACTTGTGCCACCGCGCGCTGGCCCGCTTCGCTTTCGCTGGCGGCCTCGTACCATACTGCCTGCGCCAGACACTGGACCGCACGCGCATGGCCGATACCCGCGCCTGCTGTGAATATCGGGCGCGCCGAGGGGCCGGCATCGATGGCCTGACCGATTTCGCGGTCGCCCTCTGTGCCCGATTTCAGCGGATCGCTGCTGGGCAATGCAATCAACGCCTGCGATGGCGGATCGGCGAGATAATAGAACGCAGACCCCGGAAAGCTCATGCCCGGACGCTCGAACGGCATGGCGGCCTGCGCTGTTGGTTGCCCGGTCGGAGCATCGGCGGCGAGCGAACCGAAATCACCGGGCGCCGCCATGGCGGGCACTGCCAGCGCAGCAACCAGCACGGCCAGCCGCTTGCGCAGCGAAATACGCGGTTCCGCGTGATCGGGCGCGGACAGTTCCGGCGTCGCACTCGTCAGCGAACGGCGAGGGTGCCCGGCTTCGGCAGGAGAGCTTGCGGTCGTCGCACGTCCTCTCCCACCCAGCCTTACAGGGGGCGGAGGACCGAAATCGGCTCGGTCGGTAATGGAGGTGCGGAAGGCATTCATGAAGCGCCTTTGCGCCTATCGAAACAGTCGCGGCAGGGCGAGCGGTACGCCGGGACCGTCCCGAAAACGAACATACGTGCTTTATGCGTTAACGCTGATGATTGAGCGCGCTTGCCCCGTGCACAATGGCTGCCTATCGCGTGGTGCATCGTGATCGCGCTGCAACCTTCAATTTTTCCGCGAAAACCCGCTCTCGCCAGTCGGTTGGTGGGCGGCGCGCTGGCGCTGGCGGCGGCAGGGTGTTCTCCTGCGATCCCAGAACGGAGCAATGGCGGCGCACCCACCTTCGTCAGCCTAAATCCATGCGTCGACGCGATCCTTGTCGAAGTGGCGACCCCTGCGCAAATCCTAGCCCTGTCGCATTACAGCCGCGATCGCGCGTCCAGCTCTGTCGCGCAGCAAGTTGCCGCGCGCCACGCCTTCACCGGAGGCACGGCGGAGGAGATCATCGCTCTGGCGCCCGACATCGTGCTCGCCAGCAGCTTCATTGCTCCGGCGACAAGGGCTGCGCTGGAACGCTCCGGGCTGCGGGTCGAAACTTTCAGCAGCCCGACCAGCGAGGCGGAAAGCGACGAGCAGGTCGAACGGCTTGCGCGATTGACGGGTAATGCCCGGCGCGGCGCAGAGGTGATACGCCGCATCCATGCAGGCCCGCCCCGGCCACCATTCCGGCCACCGGGCGACGAGATTTCTGCCTTGCTGTGGCAACCGGGGCAGATCGTGCCGGGCGAGGCCACCCTGATCGCGGAGCAGATGGAGTGGGCCGGGCTGACAAGCCACAGTGCCGCGATAGGGCTGGAGCAAGCCGATTACGTCTCGCTTGAGGCGGTGCTGGCCGACCCTCCGCAAATTCTGCTGGTTGCAGGCGATCAGGCGGGGCAGGTGCATCCGCTGCTCGATAGCCTGAGCGATACGATGGTTGCCCCTCTCGACCCCCGGTTGCTGTATTGCGGCGGCCCGACCATCCCGAAAGTGCGCGAACGGCTGGTCGAAATACGCAAACAATATGAGCGTCGTTTCGGGCAGGGGCGGACATGATGTCGCGCGCCAGCATCGTTTTTGCCGCATTGCTGGCGCTGGCCCTGCCGCTGTCTTTGCTTGCTGGCCGGGTTTGGATCGTGCCCGACGTGACCGCCAATGCGTGGCTGATTCTCGCCGAACTGCGCGCCCCCCGTGCGGTGCTGGCCGTAGTGATCGGCGCGGGGCTGGGCGCGGCGGGGGCGGCGATGCAGGGGTATCTGCGCAATCCGCTGGCCGATCCCGGCTTATTCGGCATCGCCCCGATGGCTGCGCTGGGCGCCGTGGCAAGTTTCTGGCTGGGATCGTCCGTCCCCCCTGTCATCGCGCAGTGGAGCCTGCCCGTCTTCGCCTTGATCGGCGCAGGCTTGGCGATGGCGCTGCTGGCACTGATCGCAGGCCGATCGCTGAGCGACGGGGCGAGCGGGGCCGGCGGCGGCATTGCGCTGTTCACGCTGGCGGGACTGATGATCGCCAGCCTCGCAGGCGCGCTCACCGCGCTGGCAATAACGCTGGCGCCCGATCCATTTGCCCTGTCGCAGATTGTGCTGTGGCTGAACGGCGCGCTGACCGACCGATCCTGGCGCGAAGTGTGGATCGCAGCACCATTGGTAATCGCAGGGATCGGCGCGCTCGCTTTGACAGCGCGATCGCTCGATGCGCTGACACTGGGAGAGGAGGCCGCGCGCTCAATGGGCATCAATCCGCACCGCCTGCTGTGGCTGCTCATCGCAGGCATCGGGCTGACCGTCGGGGCAAGCGTCGCAGTGGCGGGCATTATCGGCTTTGTCGGCCTGATCGTCCCGCATCTGGTGCGCCCGTTGACCGACCGTATGCCGTCGAGCCTGATATTGCCGAGCGCATTGGCGGGTGCTTGCCTCGTCCTGATTGCAGACAGCACCGTGCGGATCCTGCCGCTCGTCACGGAATTGCGGCTGGGCATTGCGCTTTCGCTGATTGGTGCGCCGTTCTTCCTGTGGCTGTTGCTGCGAATGCGCCGGGGGCTGATCTGATGCAGTCATTGCGAGCCTTGCGGGCAGAGGCGTTGGCGATTGCACGCGGCGGGCGGCAGGTGGTTGCGCCGCTTGACGTCGCGTTGGAACCGGGGACGATCACCGCGATCTGCGGCCCGAATGGCGCGGGCAAATCAAGCCTCATCATGGGCCTTGCCGGATTGCTCGCGCCCGCTCAGGGCCGGGTGCTGCTGGGCGAGACGGAGCTGAGCGCCACGCCTGCGCCGGAACGCGCCCGCGCGCTCGGTTATCTGCCGCAGGGCAGCGATATTGCATGGGACGTCGCGGTGGAAAGCCTCGTCGCGCTGGGCCGCCATCCGCATGGCGACGCACGCGGACCCGCCGGGCGCGCGGCGATTGACGCGGCCTTGTCCGCGACCGCGATGCAGGGTTTGCGCCACCGCCCCGTCAGCCAGCTATCGGGCGGAGAGCGGGCGCGTGCGCTGCTTGCCCGCGTGCTGGCCGGGCAGCCCGAATGGGTGCTTGCCGATGAGCCGCTGGCCGCGCTCGACCTGGCGCATCAGCTTAAACTGATCGGGCATTTGCGCGGCTGCGCGGCGGCGGGGCAAGGGGTGGTGATCGTGCTGCACGATCTGGCGCTGGCGATGAACCATGCCGACCGGGTTCTGGTGTTGTCTACGCGCGAGGAAAAAGGGGAAGGGGGAGGCGAACTGATTGCCGACGGCGCGCCGTGCGATGCGCTGCATCCCGCAATTATCGCGCGGGGCTGGGGTGTCGAGGCACAATGGCTGGGTGAGCCGGGCGCTTGCGCGCTGTTGGCTCAGGTTTGAAACGCAGCCGGGAACCCTGAAGAAAACTCCGCGCGAGGGCCGAAAATTCGGCTCCCCGCGCGGTTGTCTCTTGATGATCCACGCAGACCAAAGGTGCGACCCAAAGGGCAAGGCGCGGAATTTACAAAGACCACGCCAGCCTAGGGAAATCACGCAAGCTCGCGACTTCATATTTCCTGTAGGGTGGTTTTAATCGCCTTTAATCGATGAAATTCAGATGATTAGATGTATTAAAATTGCAAACAGGCACGGGTTTTGAGAAACGGTCGCGCGGCGATAAGAGTTGGCAGGGCACCTTACTGACCGGGATTCAGGTTCAAATCGGCCACGTCGTTGCGCACGAATCCACTTTGACTTATCGTTGCAAGACGACAGGAGGAAAATGCCGCCATGACCCTGCTAAAGCTTGCCGCTCCCATCGCCATGATGCTGGCCTTGTCGATACCCCAATTCGCTCAATCCGCATCCGCGCAATCCACATCCTCACAATCTGATAGGGTTCGCGTGAACACTCCGGCTGTGGGTGACAGTGAGAAAATCTATCGCAATCGCGCAATGGTGACAGCCTACGACACGCGGCAGATTGTCTCGCGTAAACCGGGTCGGATGGTCAACGAGGGGTTCAAGCGTAAGCTGTTTCACATTTCGCGGGAAACCGGAGTAGATCCAGGCACGCCGGTCTATCCCGATCGTGAAGACTGGTGGTGCACGGAGCGCGAGAATTATTACGCTGGTGGTGGACGGTTCGGCAAATTGTGTCTGCGCGACAGCGACAATGATGGCGCTTTCGAAAGAGTTCGGATGGGCCGCGGCCTGCTGATGCGGACGCTGGACCCGCCGGTGCCCCACAGCGAAATGCAGTCAAAGACCGATCAAATTGCCGTCGGGCTCAAAAAAGCGCTGATTTATCGCGGATACGAGCAAGGCCGGATGCTGGTGGACTATATCGAGTACATCAAGTTTGAAAGCGACCCGGCGGTATCGCGTTCGATCTCTGTTGCGCTTTCCGGGGGCAGTGGGCGAGTGACGATTGAGGGTGTGACATTCAATATCGTCAATGCAGGCGAATACACGGTCGAATACACTATCGTCACGGGGATGCTGTAACCGCGCATTGATCTGCGCATCGCTGTTAACCCCCCAAAAATCGAAGCGTCATACCGGTGACATGATCTCTTCGGGGATTGAGAATGGCGGGTTGCATCCCCACTTGCTGCCCGCGTCTGCACGCTGCAGCATTCACTTGACTAATCCCGAACATTTCCGGAACAAACTTTCCTTATGAGCCTAACCAAAATCAGCGTCCGCGGCGCGCGTGAGCATAATCTTAAAGGTATCGACATCGATCTGCCGCGCGATGCGCTGATCGTGGTGACGGGATTGTCGGGCAGCGGCAAGTCGAGCCTCGCGTTCGACACCATCTATGCCGAGGGGCAGCGGCGCTATGTCGAGAGCCTGTCAGCCTACGCGCGCCAATTCCTCGAAATGATGCAAAAGCCTGATGTCGAACATATCGACGGGCTGTCCCCTGCAATCAGTATCGAACAGAAGACGACGTCCCGGAACCCGCGTTCCACGGTCGCGACCGTGACCGAGATTTACGACTATATGCGCCTGTTGTGGGCGAGGGTGGGCGTGCCCTACAGCCCCGCCACCGGAAAGCCGATCACCGCGCAAAGCGTGTCGCAGATGGTCGACCGGGTGATGGAACTGCCAGAGGGGACGCGCGCCTATCTGCTTGCTCCGGTGGTGCGCGCGCGCAAGGGCGAATACCGGCGCGAACTGGCCGAATGGCAGAAGGCCGGCTTTACCCGCGTGCGGATCGACGGGGAGTTGTACGGGATTGAGGAAGCGCCCGCGCTCGACAAGAAATTCAAGCATGACATCGAGGTCGTGGTGGACCGGATCGCGGTGAAGAACAGTCCCGATGGCAGCCTGCAAACGCGGCTGGCCGACAGTTTCGAACAGGCGCTGAAACTGGCCGACGGACTGGCCTATGTCGATCTGGCCGATGGCGTGGTGCCGGGGCGCGAAGATGAGGCCGAGGGTGGCCCAACTGCAAAAGGGGGCGCGATGAAAGGCGCAGGGCTGGCTGCCAACCGCATCGTCTTTTCCGAGAAATTCGCCTGCCCGGTGAGCGGTTTCACCATCGAGGAGATCGAGCCGCGCCTGTTCTCCTTCAACTCGCCGCAGGGCGCGTGCCCGACCTGTGACGGGATCGGTGAAAAGCAGCTGTTCGATGAGCAATTGGTAGTCCCGAACGAGGCGCTGACCTTGAAACAGGGGGCGATTGCGCCGTGGGCCAAGTCCAACCCGCCATCGCCTTATTACATGCAGGTTCTGACCAGCCTCGCAAAGGCATACGACTTCGACATCACCACCCCGTGGCGCGATCTGGAGCCGGACCAGCGCCTGATCATCCTCCACGGCACGGGCGGGATGCCGGTCGCGCTCACCTTCAAGGACGGGCGCAAGCAATACACCGTCAAAAAGGCGTTCGAGGGGGTCATCGGCAACCTCAACCGTCGCCTGCTGCAGACCGAAAGCGCGTGGATGCAGGAGGAGCTGGGCAAGTACCAGACAGCGCAGCCTTGCGAGACGTGCGGCGGCAAACGCCTCAATGAAAAAGCGCTGGCGGTGAAGATTGCAGCAACCGACATCGCCTCCCCCGTCGCGATGAGCGTCGCGGAGGCGAAGGCGTGGTTCCTGGCGCTCGACGACCAGCTGACCGACCAGCAAAGCCAGATCGCCCGCGCCATCCTGAAAGAGATCAACGAGCGGCTGGGCTTCCTCGACAATGTCGGGCTGGACTACCTCAATCTCGACCGCACCAGCGGCACGTTGTCGGGCGGGGAGAGCCAGCGCATCCGCCTCGCATCGCAGATCGGCAGCGGGCTGTCAGGCGTGCTCTACGTGCTCGACGAACCCAGCATCGGCCTGCACCAGCGCGACAACGACCGGCTGCTGGAAACGCTCAAGCGCCTGCGCGATCTCGGCAACACCGTGATCGTGGTCGAGCATGACGAGGACGCCATCCGCACCGCCGACCATATCGTCGATCTTGGCCCCGGCGCGGGCGTGCGCGGGGGCGAGGTGGTGGCGCAGGGGACGCTCAAGCAGATCCTCAAGGCCAAGGGCTCGCTCACCGCCGATTACCTCACCGGCAGGCGCCGGATCGAAGTGCCCGCCACCCGCCGCCCCGGCAACGGTCACATGCTGACGGTGAAGGGCGCGCGCGCCAACAATCTGCAAAACGTCACCGCCTCCATCCCGCTCGGCACGTTCACCTGCGTCACCGGCGTCAGCGGCAGCGGCAAGTCGACCTTCACCATCGACACCCTCTACGCCTCCGCCGCCCGCGTGCTGAACGGCGCGCGCGTGATCGCAGGGCAAGCATGACGCGGTCGAGGGGCTGGAGTTCTGCGACAAGGTGATCGAGATCGACCAGTCCCCCATCGGCCGCACCCCGCGCTCCAACCCCGCCACCTACACCGGCGCCTTCACCCAGATCCGCGACTGGTTTGCGGGCCTGCCCGAAAGCAAGGCGCGCGGGTACAAGCCGGGCCGCTTCAGCTTCAACGTAAAGGGCGGGCGCTGCGAGAAATGCACCGGCGATGGCCTGATCAAGATCGAGATGCACTTCCTCCCCGATGTCTATGTCACCTGCGAGGAATGCGGCGGCAAACGCTACAACCGCGAAACGCTCGAAGTGAAGTTCAAGGGGCTGAGCATCGCCGACGTGCTCGACATGACGATCGAGGATGCGGAAAGCTTTTTCAAGGCCGTGCCCTCCATCCGCGAGAAGATGCGGATGCTGAACGAGGTCGGCCTCGGCTATGTCAAGGTCGGCCAGCAGGCGACGACGCTGTCAGGCGGAGAGGCGCAGCGCGTGAAACTGGCCAAGGAACTGGCGCGGCGCAGCACCGGGCAGACGCTGTATATCCTCGATGAGCCGACCACCGGCCTGCATTTCGAGGACGTGCGCAAGCTGCTGGAGGTGCTGCACCGGCTGGTGGATCAGGGCAATTCCGTGGTGGTGATCGAACACAACCTCGACGTGATCAAGACCGCCGACTGGGTGCTGGACCTGGGCCCCGACGGCGGCGTGCGCGGCGGCGAAGTGGTGGCCGAGGGCACGCCGGAGGAGGTGGCGCAGGTGGAGCGAAGCTTTACGGGGGCATATCTGGCGCCGTTGCTGGAGCGGGCGAAGGTGGGGGTGGGGTAGGTTGTAAGCGAGGGGGTTGCCGGGCGCTTGGCGAAGGATGGCGAAGGAGCCAAGGTCGTTCGCGGGATAGTATATGACCGGCTGGTTGCCGCTAACTTGCTAAAAAGGGAACGTTTCTTTTGTGTTCAGGCTGGCACATCGTACGAATGACATACGCGAGACCGAGGCTGGTTGCCGCTAACTTGCTAAAAAGGGAACGTTTCTTTCGTGTTCAGGCTGGCACATCGTCCAATTATCGTTCGGTAAGCCTCCCTTTTAAATTAGGGGGACATGATGCACGCTATTCACTTGCTCAGGTGCAAGGCAGAGCTTTTGCCGCAGTCTGACTTAATCGCGCGTCTCACATTGAAGTGACGACGCTGAATTCGATATGTGCACATTGGCAACTCGTGAGCATGGTAAAGACGATATTGTTGACTTCGCCCGCTGGTCACATGATTTGTAAGATTGCTATCCGAGTTTTGGCGAAGGTTGCTCAGCGGAGTTTCGAGAATCGATCGGTTGAGAAGTTGTCTGCTGAACTTGTTGCGGGTTTTGGCTATGCTTCGAGGGATCATCAGTCGGATCGTCCTTGCTTCGACAGGGTATGTCCTGACGCTTCAGAAGTGCGATCAAGCAATTTTTGGCATCGCATTATTATCTTTGATCGTTTCTGGTGCAATTGCAAAAGAGATATACATCGGATCGGTCGGTAATCCAGTTTTCGATGAAGTTATAAATAAATTCTTATTAATACTATTTAGCTGGGTGGCTGCGCGCGAATGCTGGGGCGTGATTTCCTTTTCAAATAAACTCGCTATCCAATTCTATGCAGTTTGGAAGGAAAAATTGGAGAGAGTGGCGCAAGATTAAGACCTTTCCTACACCCCCCAAAATCCATAACCTCCCGCGCTCCCCTCACACAGGAGCCATCATGTCCAAGACCTCGCACCTTCCGCCGGTATCGAACACGCCCAACCATCCCAACAACTCCATCACCCGTCAGCAGGTCAGCGATTGGGAGCGGCTTGTGGTGGCGCCTGCCAATGCGGCGCGTGAGGGTGGGATTGCGGGGGCTACGGCTGAGATGCTTGAGCGCCATGCGCATAATGAGCGGGTGCTTCGGGGGACGCGGGTTTTGGGGATCTGGTAGGTTTTTTTGGGGGGTGGGGTGGTTCTTTGCCGCGCCCACCCCCGGCCCCTCCCGCAAGCGGGAGGGGAGAAGATTGTGCCTGCCCCGGCCGCTGGCGCTTTGCCGCGCCCACCCTTGGCCGCTCCCGCAAGCGGGAGGGGAGAAGGTTAGTGCGCACCCTTGGCCGCTGGCGCTTTGCTGCGCCCACCCCCGGCCCCTCCCGCAAGCGGGAGGGGAGTTTGGTCTGCGCTCCTGCCTCCCCAACACGCTCCCACGCACCCCCTGAAACCTGCGCTGTCCTACACGCCCCAATGTGTATAGATGAACCGGCTCCCGCGCGCTCTGGCAGCGCGCCTTACTGACCTCGCGCTGGCACAGACCACTCGCCCGCGCGCCGATCACAGGAGCCGATGCGTGACTGATAACACCCCCGCCACCTTTCGCCCCGCCGCCACCGCCATGCTTGAGCACGGCGCGAGCCCGTCGCAGCAATTCTCGCGTGAGCGGCAGGTGGCGTTCCTCGATGCGCTGTCCAACTGGGGCAATGTGCGCGCGGCGGCGGGCTGTGCCGGGGTCAGCCGGTCGACCGTCTATCGGATGCGGCGGGGGTGCTATCGCTTCCGCAATCTGTGGGATGCGGCGCTGCTGCTCGCCCGCCCGCAGGTGGAGGCGGTGCTGGCCGACCGCGCGCTGAACGGGGTGGAGGAGCAGGTGTTCTATCACGGCGAGGAAATCGCGACCCGGCGGCGATACGATGCGCGGCTGTTGCTGGCGCATCTGGGGCGGCTGGACCGGCTGGAGTGCAAACGCGAGGTGCGCGATGCGACGGTCGGGTTCGACTTCGCGCTGGAGGAATTGCTGTCGGCGCGCGAGATCGAGCTGGTGGGGCTGGAAATGCGCGGTCAGGCGGACGAGCCTTTCCTGCCCGAAGACGCGGCGGATCGCGCGGAATAGGGCAGGCAGGTTTTCCGGCCCTGGACAGTGTGTCAGGTGTGTCACGCTAACGCTTCGCGATCCGGCAAATCGGGTGTATGATCGGCGGTCTCGGGGCTCGTTCGCCGGGCACACGCTACCCGTCCGGCGATACCGGTCCCCACAGGATCGGAGCGGGACTATGATTGCAACAAACAGATGGATCGCAGCGTCGCTGTGCGGCGCATTGCTTGCCGCAGCGCCTGTGCTGGCGCAGCAGGACTTCGCCTATACCGGCACGTCGATGTTCGGGGAATACGAGGTCGGCCACAAGGGCGCTGGCGACAAGGCAAGCGGCGACTTCACCGCAGAGATGGATCTGCAGAACGGGCGAATGTGCTATATGCTGGAGACAGACGGGCTGGACGGCTTCACCGCAGCGCACATCCACAAGGCCGAAAAAGGCAAGAACGGTCCGCCGGTCGTGACGCTGGAACTGGCGGATGATGACAAGTGCGTCGATGTGGATGTCGAGCTGCTAAAGGACATCGCGAAGAATAAGCACAAATACTACGTCAATGTGCACACCGAGGACATTTCCGGAAGGAGCGATCCGGGGCCAGCTCGATCATTCGTGAGGCTTAGCTGATTACGTCGATTTCAACCGTGCCATGCCCGCGTCCCACAATGCCGAGCTTTTCGGCGGCGGCGCGGCTGACGTCGATGGTGCGGCCGCGCACGAAGGGGCCGCGATCGTTGATGCGTACGGTGACGCTGCGCCCGTTGCCGGGATTGGTGAGCCGGACGACGCTGCCAAACGGTAGCGTTTTGTGCGCTGCGGTCATCGCGTTCATGTCGAACCGTTCGCCGCTGGCAGTGGGACGGCCGTGGAACTTGCGACCGTAATAGGAGACGACGCCCGTACCCATGCTGCGCCCTTCCTCTTCGGCTTCGACCGGGGGTTCGAATGTGGAAAGGTCGACCGCGCCAGGAGGGGTGGCATCGATTTCGACAGGAGCGATGTAAGGCTTGAACTGGGCGGCAAAACCGGGGGCTGCGTCCGAATTGATAGCCTCCGCTGCATTTTCCGAGGCGGCGTTGGCGGACCCTGCGGGCAGGGCAAGCGCCATGAATGCAAGGCCGGCAAGCCCGTGCCAGGTCGTTTTGCGCTGCGACCGGCGCATGGGATGCGCAGCCAATTTGGTATGGTTGTAAATCATCGATTCCTACCCCGTCCAGTGGTGAAGGCTGTACGGGAAGGGGGTGCGCGGTGGCAATCGGGCGAGGCTCAGGACAGCGCGAACGAAGGGCGGTTGAGCGCGATACGTCGGTGTGGGAGCGGCGAGCGGCCGGGTTTTGGCCGTCGGAGGGGCAGATATTGGGGTTAACAACGAATGAAGATACATCATAGGCGCTGGCCGAGATCCGGCTCGCGGCAAAAGCAAATGGGGCCGGCATTGCTGCCGACCCCACTCTCACCAGCGCGTGGGCACCTTGCCTTGCATGTCCGACCGGCGAACCGATCTTCCTTGCTCCTCAAGGCACGCTTGGCGCCCGATGTCTCATGCCGTTCGCGGATCATGCCTGGCTCCGCCCGAAAGCTTTACCCGGCGATCTGCCCCGAGGGGCATTTTCGCGATCGGTTTCGTCACCGGCGCTCGCACCGGCATCCGACTGCCACCTGCCGGGTTGCCGCCTTCGCGTTCCGGGCCGAAACCCTTTGCGCGATGCTTTCGCCCATTCAGCGTAGCCGGGACCGTTCACCCTTCGCGGACCGTGATCTTCGTTTGCGCATGGTCTTACCCGTTTGCCTACATCAGATCGCGGACCAGGTTCGCAGCCCTTCACGAAGACACGTTTCGCGTTTTCCTCAAGCGAACCAACTTGCTTTATGCCGAAGCATTCAGCCTGTCGTTTCTCGGACCACGCGCGGACAGATGTCAACGCAGCCCTTGGGTCGTAAACCTTCGATCATTCAGTGCCTTGCGGCGCTGCCTTCTCTTTGGTTCGTGTCCCGAAGACAAGTTGAAACTGCGCTCGAATCAGCAATTCGACAAGGGTTGCGAACGCGAGTTATCCACTTTCCCCCGGATCGCCTGTGGACGGGGGTGGACAACTCAACCGTTCGTCGCTTTCGACGTCGCGCGCGCCAATCTGGGGCGGTTGTGCGCAGATCATCCGGTAAAATCAGCAAACTATGCGTTTATGAAAATTGCGCGACAGTGTTGCGGAGTGACCGATGAGCGGCGCGACTCGGAGTCTCTGGCCCAAAACGGTGCCGCTCACTCGCCAGCGCGGTCTCTTTGCGCCAATAAACGCAGCCTCAGCGCGTTCAGTTTGATGAAGCCCGCTGCATCCTGCTGATCATAGGCACCAGCGTCATCCTCAAAAGTCACATGCGCTTCGGAATAGAGCGAATTCGCGGATTTGCGCCCGACGACGCTGGCCAGTCCCTTGTACAGTTTCAGTCGCACAGTGCCGCTGACCTTGGTTTGGCTGTGATCAATCGCGGCCTGCAGCATCTCGCGCTCGGGCGAGAACCAGAAGCCGTTGTAAATCAGCTCGGCATATTTGGGCATCAGCTCATCCTTGAGGTGCGCAGCCCCCCGATCGAGCGTGATCTGTTCAATTCCGCGATGGGCGCGGGCGTAGATCTCGCCGCCCGGCGTTTCGTACATGCCGCGGCTCTTCATCCCGACAAAGCGATTCTCGACGAGATCGAGACGGCCAATACCGTGGCGGCGACCCAGATCGTTCAGCGCCGCTAGCAGAGTTGCGGGCGACATAGCCGCGCCATTCAGCGAGACGCCATCGCCGCGTTCAAAACCGATCTCGATATATTCGGGCGTGTCGGGCGCGTCCTCCGGATGGTCGGTGCGCGAATAGACGTAGTCGGGTGTCTCTTCCCACGGATCTTCGAGCACTTTGCCTTCCGAAGAAGTGTGCAGCAGGTTTGCGTCGGTGGAGAACGGCGCGTCACCGCGCTTGTCCAGCGGGACCGCAATCTGATGCGCCTCGGCCCATGCGATCAGAGCGGTGCGGCTCGTCAGATCCCATTCGCGCCACGGGGCGATCACCGTGATATCGGGGTTGAGCGCGTAAGCCGACAGTTCAAAGCGGACCTGATCGTTGCCCTTACCCGTTGCGCCGTGGGCGATGGCGTCAGCGCCAGTTTCCCGCGCTATCTCGACCAGACGCTTGGAAATGAGCGGGCGGGCGATGGAGGTGCCCAGCAGATAGTCGCCCTCATACCGGGCATTGGCGCGCATCATCGGGAAAACGAAATCGCGCACGAATTCCTCGCGCAGATCCTCGATAAAGATGTGATCGTCAGGGATGCCCATCGCGCGCGCCTTGTCACGCGCAGGCTCGATCTCTTCGCCTTGGCCCAGATCGGCGGTGAAGGTGACGACTTCCAGCCCGCGTTCGACGCTCAGCCATTTGGCGATGACGGAAGTGTCGAGCCCGCCGGAATATGCAAGAACGACCTTTTTCAGTTCGGGCTTGGCGTCGGGGCGTTGAATATCGGACATTGGGTTTAAGGCTCCGGAAATGATCGCGGCGGACCTATGCGCGCCGGGTGCGCGATGCAAGCGTGCTGGTGGGTGAACGTGCGGGATGCAACCGCCCTTGCAGTTCATGGCGCGGCGTATCACTCGACCGTGGGGCCTCAATCGGCTAAGATCGCTACGTTGGAAACGATAGCAGGCGTGGGGCAATCCATAGTCCCTCAGAGTGGCGCCAGCCGGGAGGAGTGCGGGAATGGCGGAGCCAAAAACCAAGCCGGAGGATATCGCGCCTGCCGATTACATCGATGCTGAAGTGCAATCTGCCAAACAGGCGGAGGCGCGCCTGCTGCTCAAGATGTTCGAGCGATATACATCGGATCGGTCGGTAATCCAGTTTTCGATGAAGTTATAAATAGATTCTTATTAATACTATTTAGCTGGGTGGCTGCGCGCGAATGCTGGGGCGTGATTTCCTTTTCAAATAAACTCGCTATCCAATTCTATGCAGTTAGGAAGGAAAAATTGGAGAGAGTGGCTCAAGATTAAGCCCTTTCCTACATCCCCCAAAATCCATAACCTCCCGCGCTCCCCTCACACAGGAGCCATCATGTCCAAGACCTCGCACCTTCCGCCGGTATCGAACACGCCCAACCATCCCAACAACTCCATCGCCCGTCAGCAGGTCAGCGATTGGGAGCGGCTTGTGGTGGCGCCTGCCAATGCGGCGCGTGAGGGTGGGATTGCGGGGATGACGCCTGAAATGCTTGAGCGGCACGCGCATAATGAGCGGGTGCTTCGCGGGACGCGGGTTTTGGGGATCTGGTAGGTTTTGGGGGGTGGGGTGGTTTTTTGCCGCGCCCACCCCCGGCCCCTCCCGCATGCGGGAGGGGGGAAGATAGTGCGCACCCCCTGCCGCTGGCGCTTTGCCGCGCCCACCCCCGGCCCCTCCCGCAAGCGGGAGGGGAGAAGATAGTGCGCACCTGCGACCACTGGCCCTGCCCACCCTCAACCCCTCCCGCAGGCGGGAGGGGAGTTATCAGCACTCCGCCTCGCCCACGCTCCCACGCACACCTGAAACCTGCGCTGTCCTACACGCCTCAATGTGTATAGATGAACCGGCTCCCGCGCGCTCTGGCAGCGCGCCTTACTGACCTCGCGCTGGCACAGACCACTTGCCCGCGCGCCGATCACAGGAGCCGATGCGTGACTGATAACACCCCCGCCACCTTTCGCCCCGCCGCCACCGCCATGCTTGAGCACGGTGCGGGCCCGTCGCAGCATTTCTCGCGTGAACGTCAGGTGGCGTTCCTCGATGCGCTGTCGAACTGGGGCAATGTGCGCGCGGCGGCTAGCTGTGCCGGGGTCAGCCGGTCGACCGTCTATCGGATGCGGCGGGGGTGCTATCGCTTTCGCAATCTGTGGGATGCGGCGCTGCTGCTCGCCCGCCCGCAGGTGGAGGCGGTGCTGGCCGACCGCGCGCTCAACGGGGTGGAGGAGCAGGTGTTCTATCACGGTGAGGAAATCGCGACCCGGCGGCGATACGATGCGCGGCTGTTGCTGGCGCATCTGGGGCGGCTGGACCGGCTGGAGTGCAAGCGCGAGGTGCGCGATGCGACGGTAGGGTTCGACTTCGCGCTGGAGGAGCTGCTGTCGGCGCGCGAGATCGAGCTGGTGGGGCTGGATCTGCGCAGCCCGACGGACGATCCGATTGCGCCCGAAGACCCGGCGGATCGCACCGAATAGGGTGGTCAGGTTTTTGCGGCCTGGACAGTGTGTCAGGTGTGTCACGCCAACGCTTCGCGATCCGGCAAATCGGGTGTATGATCGGCGGTCTCGGGGCTCGTTCGCCGGGCACACCTACCCGTCCGGCGATACCGGTCCCCACAGGATCGGAGCGGGACTATGATTGCTACAGACAGATGGATCGCAGCGTCGCTGTGCGGCGCATTGCTGGCCGCAGCGCCCGTGCTGGCGCAGGATGATTTCGCCTATGTCGGCGCCTCGATGTTCGGGGAATACGAGGTCGGCCACAAGGGCGCTGGCGACAAGGCAAGCGGCGACTTCACCGCGGAGATGGATCTGCAGAACGGGCGAATGTGCTATATGCTGGAGACAGACGGGCTGGACGGTTTCACCGCCGCGCACATCCACAAGGCCGAGAAAGGCAAGAACGGCCCGCCGGTCGTAACGCTGGAGCTGGCCGATGATGACAAGTGCGTCGACGTGGATGTCGAATTGCTAAAGGACATCACGAAGAACAGGCACAAATACTACGTCAATGTGCACACCGAGGCGTTTCCGGAAGGCGCGATCCGGGGCCAGCTCGATCATTCGTGAGGTTTAGCCGATTACGTCGATCTCGACCGTGCCATGCCCGCGTCCCACAATGCCGAGCTTTTCGGCGGCGGCGCGGCTGACGTCGATGGTGCGGCCGCGCACGAAGGGGCCGCGATCGTTGATGCGTACGGTGACGCTGCGCCCGTTGCCGGGATTGGTGAGCCGGACGACGCTGCCAAACGGTAGCGTTTTGTGCGCTGCGGTCATCGCGTTCATGTCGAACCGTTCGCCGCTGGCAGTGGGACGGCCGTGGAACTTGCGACCGTAATAGGAGACGACGCCCGTACCCATGCTGCGCCCTTCCTCTTCGGCTTCGACCGGGGGTTCGAATGTGGAAAGGTCGACCGCGCCAGGAGGGGTGGCATCGATTTCGACAGGGGCGATGTAAGGCTTGAACTGGGCGGCAAAACCGGGGGCTGCGTCCGAATTGATAGCCTCCGCTGCATTTTCCGAGGCGGCGTTGGCGGACCCTGCGGGTAGGGCAAGCGCCATGACTGCAAGGCCGGCAAGCCCGTGCCAGGTCGTTTTGCGCTGCGACCGGCGCATGGGATGCGCAGCCAATTTGGTATGGTTGTAAATCATCGATTCCTACCCCGTCCAGTGGTGAAGGCTGTACGGGAAGGGGGTGCGCGGTGGCAATCGGGCGAGGCTCAGGACAACCCGAACGCGGGGCAGTTGAGCGCGATAAGACGATGAGGGAGCTGCAAGAGGCCCGGTTTTGACGGTGCGAATGGCAGATATTGGGGTTAACAGTTTGTGAAGACACATCATAGACGCTGGCCAAGATTCGGCTCGCGGCAAAAGCAAATGGGGCCGGCATTGCTGCCGACCCCACTCTCACCAGCGCGTGGGCACCTTGCCTTGCATGTCCGACCGGCGAACCGATCTTCCTTGCTCCTCAAGGCACGCTTGGCGCCCGATGTCTCATGCCGTTCGCGGATCATGCCTGGCTCCGCCCGAAGGCTTTACCCGGCGATCTGCCCCGAGGGGCATTTTCGCGATCGGTTTCGTCACCGGCGCTCGCACCGGCATCCGACTGCCACCTGCCGGGTTGCCGCCTTCGCGTTCCGGGCCGAAACCCTTTGCGCGATGCTTTCGCCCATTCAGCGTAGCCGGGACCGTTCACCCTTCGCGGACCGTGATCTTCGTTTGCGCACGGTCTTACCCGTTTGCCTACATCAGATCGCGGACCAGGTTCGCAGCCCTTCACGAAGACACGTTTCGCGTTTTCCTCAAGCGAACCAACTTGCTTTATGCCGAAGCATTCAGCATGTCGTTTCTCGGACCACGCGCGGACAGATGTCAACGCAGCCCTTGGGTCGTAAACCTTCGATCATTCAGTGCCTTGCGGCGCTGCCTTCTCGTTGGTTCGTGTCCCGAAGACAAGTTGAAACTGCGCTCGAATCAGCAATTCGACAAGGGTTGCAGCCGCGAGTTATCCACTTTCCCCAGGATCGCCTGTGGACGGGGGTGGACAACTCAACCGTTCGTCGCTTTCGACGTCGCGCGCGCCAATCTGGGGCGATTGTGCGCAGATCATTCGGTAAAATCAGCAAACTATGCGTTTATGAAAATTGCGCGACAGTGTTGCGGATTGACCGATGAGCGGCGCGACTCGGAGTCTCTGGCCCAAAACGGTGCTGCTCACTCGCCAGCGCGGTCTCTTTGCGCCAATAAACGCAGCCTCAGCGCGTTCAGTTTGATAAAGCCCGCTGCATCCTGCTGATCATAGGCACCAGCGTCATCCTCAAAAGTCACATGCGCTTCGGAGTAGAGCGAATTCGCGGATTTGCGCCCGACGACGCTGGCCAGTCCCTTGTACAATTTCAGTCGCACAGTGCCGCTGACCTTGGTTTGGCTGTGATCAATCGCGGCCTGCAGCATCTCGCGCTCGGGCGAGAACCAGAAGCCGTTGTAAATCAGCTCGGCATATTTGGGCATCAGCTCATCCTTGAGGTGCGCAGCCCCCCGATCGAGCGTGATCTGTTCAATTCCGCGATGGGCGCGGGCGTAGATCTCGCCGCCCGGCGTTTCGTACATGCCGCGGCTCTTCATCCCGACAAAGCGATTCTCGACGAGATCGAGACGGCCAATACCGTGGCGGCGACCCAGATCGTTCAGCGCCGCCAGCAGAGTTGCGGGCGACATAGCCGCGCCATTCAGCGAGACGCCATCGCCGCGTTCAAAACCGATCTCGATATATTCGGGCGTGTCGGGCGCGTCCTCCGGATGGTCGGTGCGCGAATAGACGTAGTCGGGTGTCTCTTCCCACGGATCTTCGAGCACTTTGCCTTCCGAAGAAGTGTGCAGCAGGTTTGCGTCGGTGGAGAACGGCGCGTCACCGCGCTTGTCCAGCGGGACCGCAATCTGATGCGCCTCGGCCCATGCGATCAGAGCGGTGCGGCTCGTCAGATCCCATTCGCGCCACGGTGCGATCACCGTGATATCGGGGTTGAGCGCGTAAGCCGAGAGTTCAAAGCGGACCTGATCGTTGCCCTTACCCGTTGCGCCGTGAGCGATGGCGTCAGCGCCGGTTTCCCGCGCTATCTCGACCAGACGCTTGGAAATGAGCGGGCGGGCGATGGAGGTGCCAAGCAGATAGTCGCCCTCATACCGGGCATTGGCGCGCATCATCGGGAAAACGAAATCCCGCACGAATTCTTCGCGCAGGTCTTCGATAAAGATGTGATCGTCCGGTATGCCCATCGCGCGCGCCTTGTCACGCGCAGGCTCGATCTCTTCGCCTTGGCCCAGATCGGCGGTGAAGGTGACGACTTCCAGCCCGCGTTCGACGCTCAGCCATTTGGCGATGACGGAAGTGTCGAGCCCGCCGGAATATGCAAGAACGACCTTTTTCAGTTCGGGCTTGGCGTCGGGGCGTTGAATATCGGACATTGGGTTTAAGGCTCCGGGAATGATCGCGGCGGACCTATGCGCGCCGGGTGCGCGATGCAAGCGTGCTGGTGGGTGAACGTGTGGGATGCAACCGCCCTTGTAGTTCATGGCGCGGCGTATCACTCGACCGTGGGGCCTCAATCGGCTAAGATCGCTACGTTGGAAACTATAGCAGGCGTGGGGCAATCCATAGTCCCTCAGAGTGGCGCCAGCCGGGAGGAGTGCGGGAATGGCGGAGCCAAAAACCAAGCCGGAGGATATCGCGCCTGCCGATTATATCGATGCGGAAGTGCCATCTGCCAAACAGGCGGAGGCGCGCCTGCTGCTCAAGATGTTCGAGCGGATCACGGGCGAACGCGCGCAGATGTGGACTGGCGGCATCATCGGCTTTGGCGAATATCAGACAACCTATGCGAGCGGGCGTAATGTGCATTGGATGCGCGCCGGGTTCAGCCCGCGCAAAGCGAAACATTCGCTCTATCTCATGGGCGGTTACTGCGATGAGGCGGGACGCGCTGAGCGCGCGCAAATGCTGGAACGGTTAGGCAAGCATTCGCGCGGCAAAAGCTGCCTATATATCAACAAGCTTACTGACATCGATTTGGCAGTGCTGGAGGAATTGGTCGCCGCCGACTGGGCGGTCATGCAGCAGATTTACCCCGACTGATCAATCGGTCCTCCTCCTGAGCGATATAATCGCGCGCGATCGGCAGTGCGTGGCGGTCACGCACGAACTGGATCTGGTAATTGCACATGCTGCCATATTCGAAAACGGTCGCCGCGCCTGCAAGGTAGAAGGTCCACA
>CAWIQR010000009.1:0-248558 GCA_963838365.1 uncultured Alphaproteobacteria bacterium | reverse complement strand
GAGCCCCCCGAAGATGCGCCGTTGGATCGGAATTGCAAAGTCCGCTGGCAATCGCGAACTGGAATACCTGACCAATACATTGCTTGGCCCGTCGACTGATGTCGAGCGCGCCGCGCTCCTCGATCTTTCCGAATGACCTTCAGCACTTCTGGTGGAGTTATCTCATGCATCATGAGCTCGCCCAAGTGACAGGAAACACGTCCTGCTCCATCCGCGACCACACGCGCTTCGCATGGGCGGGATCGAGACTACTTGCTCTGTTCTCGATGCCACATGGTGGCAATCGCCCTGAAGGTCTTAGCCTCTTCGAAGTCCCGACCCGGTTTGTGAACCATCGGGTCCCTGCCCTCGGCCAGCACACCTTTGGCAACTCTCTTGAGTTCTCTTGCGGCCGCTATTCCGACTTCGGGATAGGCACCGAAAGAAAGCAGCTTCTCCTTCCCGTGGTACCGGTATTTCAGCCGCCAGAGCTTCGAGCCGTTCTTTTGCACGAGGAGGAATAGTCCCTCCCCATCCGCAAGCTTGTATGGACGCTCTGCCGCCTTCGCTTTTTTGATCTGAATCTCACTCAAGGCCATTGGGGGTATCGCTCCTTTTCGCTACCCCCGGAAAATACCCCCAAAATACCCCCACACCAAATCCGGCTTCAAGCGAATGCATGCGCACGCAAGCGGACGCGAATCACTCACATCATTCTGTTTTAATTGAGTTTTACGGATGCATGCGGAAGCAAGCGAACCCATGCGGATTCGAGATTGGTAGCGGAGGAGGGACTCGAACCCCCGACACGCGGATTATGATTCCGCTGCTCTAACCGGCTGAGCTACTCCGCCCCAAATCGCCACAGGCGTACGCCGCGACAGGTGGCTGCTGGACAACACCCTTGGCGAGCGGCGCACTTACGGCGCGATTGGGTGGCGGTCAACCACTTGTATGCGCGCGGCTCAAATCAACGATCAGATGCGCGATTTACCGCGAAAGGCGCTGCGCTTCACCAGTTCCCACGGACCGCCTTTGTATAGATGCAATTCGAGCGCGGGAAAGCGGAACGGGCCCGCAGTGATACGCACATCAACCTCGGCACGCAGGTTTGCTTGCAGCGCCCTGGCCTCTGACTTCGTTACCTTGTTCTGGATTGTGATGTGGGGGCGCGGCTCGTGCAGATCCTGCTCGGTCAGACTGCCGTGGAAACGTTCGGCGATGATTGCACGCAGCGCCAGCAGGGACGGACTTTTAAGAGCAATGGCCGTACCTTTGCCCAGATCCATTATACCTGAAACGGTGCCTTGCGGCGCTGCAAACTCGCTGGTGATGCGGGGGATGAAATCCAGCAATTCGTCGAGCAGCGTCGGCGCAAAGGAATGGAACAGCGTCACATGTGCGTGCAGATGGTTTCGTTCGGGCGGGAAATGGGCGCGGCGCAGTCCCTCGGCCCAGCCTTGCAGATCGGGCGGGAGAGCGGCTGTCAGGATGAACGGTTGCGGCATAACCCGTGCGGATTAGCGCCCCAGCGCCTCGATGACCAGACGTGCAGCCGCTGCGCCGCTGTTTTGCTGTTGCCCGGTGATCAACAGGCCATCGCGCAGCGCGAAAGAGGAGAAGGGGGTAGATGTGATGAAGTTGGTGCCTTCGATGCTACGTGCCTCATCCTCGATCCAGAACGGTTGAATTTTTTGTCCTGCCGCGCTCTCTGCAAAACGCTCTTCGGAATTGGCAAAGCCGGTCCATGTCTTGCCAGTGGCCAGCAATTTCCCATCCGCGTCCTTTGCTTTCAAGAGAATGCAGGTCGCGTGGCAGATAGCGCAGGCCGGTTTCCCGGTGGCGATAAAGCTGGCGAAGGCTGCGTGCAGCGCGGTGTTTTCATAAAAAGTCACCATCGGGCCCTGACCGCCTGCAAGCATGATCGCGTCGAAACTATCGAGATCGAGACTTGCGAGTGAAGGCGTGTCATCTAACTGGGCTGCGTGGCTGGCTGAATTTTTGAAGCCGAGCGAGATGATATCGTCTGCGGAATAGCCGCTCGCATCTTCGGGATCGCTGTAGCTATCGCCCAGCAAGGCGCCGCCATCGGGTGAGGCTATGGTTACGTCATAGCCGGCCTCGTGGAAGGTCAGCCACGGGTGGGTAAGCTCAGCCCACCAGAAGCCGATCGGCCAGCCTGTAACCGGCGAAGTGGCGGGATTGGATGCGACTAACAGAATCGATTTGCCAGAGCCGGTTTCAGAATGCGCCATGTGTTTTCTCCCGCGTAATCGGCGGGACATACCCATTCGCCATGTCAATTTCGAGACGCAGCTTGGCAAAGCTTTTCACGCTCTTGCACAAGTTACGTCTTACTCGATCTCGCCGCGTTCCCGGCGCAGTTGGTACCATTTCTCGACGTTGGAATTATGCTCCGCAAGCGTCTCCGCAAACACATGGCCGCCCGTGCCGTCTGCCACCATGAACAGCGCGCTTGTTGCCGCCGGGTTCAGCACGGCGGCGATGCTTTCGCGCCCCGGATTGGTGATCGGCCCCTCTGGCAGCCCGACGCGGGTGTAGGTGTTGTAGCCGTTGATGGCTGCTATTTCCGACTGGCGGATGCGGCGACCCAGCGGTTTGCCTTTGGTAATGGGGTAGATGATCGTCGGGTCCGCCTGAAGCAACATGCCGGTCTTCACCCGGTTTGAATACAGGCCCGCAACCATCCGACGTTCCTCGGGCTTGCCGGTTTCCTTTTCCACGATCGAGGCAAGGATCAGCGCCTCTCGCAGCGTCCCAACCACAATGTCGGGCGACCGATTGGCCCATTCCTCGGCCAGCGCCTGGTCCATGGCAGTCTGCATCTGTTCGAGGATCGAGGCACGGCTCTGCCCACGTTCAAACGCGTATGTGTTGGGCAGGATAGACCCTTCGGGCGGGACCGGTATGTCGCCGGTCAGCAATTCCTCCGCCATCAACCGCTCGTGCACGAGGACCGAGGGCATCCCCTCGGGCACGGTTACGAACCGCCGGATGACATCGCCTGACTGGAACGCTGTAAGGATATCGCCCTGGCTCATAGCAGGTGTGAGCGCGAATTCTCCCGCCTGGATCGGATCGGAAGAGCCGAACAGCTTTGCCCGCAACAGGAAACCGTCGGCCGAGGAAATCAACCTCTCCTCCTCCAACTTGCCCGCAACCGCGCCGAGCGAGGAGCCGGAAGGAATGGTGAAGGTCGTCTCTTCGTCAATCGTCGCCGATCCGATAAAGGATTGCGCCAGCAGCGCCCCACCCCCGATCAACGCGATCAGGCATACCAGCAGCAGCCCGATCCGCCGCATATCAGTCCACCTTCTGCATGATGAGCGAGGCGTTGGTGCCGCCAAAGCCGAACGAGTTGTTCAACACCGCGCGCACTTCGCGTTGCTTCGCCTTGAGCGGTACAAGGTCGATCCCCTCTGTACCGTCATCGGGATTGTGCAGGTTGAGTGTCGGGGGAACCACGCCGTCGCGCATGGCAAGGATGCAGAACACCGCCTCCACCGCCCCCGCACCGCCAAGCAAGTGGCCAATCGCGCTCTTGGTAGAGCTCATCGAAGCGCCGCCCAGATCGCTGCCCAGCACGCGCATTACGGCTGCCAGTTCGATGGTATCGGCCATGGTGCTGGTGCCGTGTGCGTTAACGTAGTCGATCTCGCCAGGCCCAAGGCCAGCCTTTTTCAACGCCATGCGCATCGCCAGTTCCGCGCCCCGGCCTTCGGGATGGGGAGCCGTGACATGGTAGGCATCGCCCGAAAGGCCGTAACCGGTGACTTCGGCGTAGAGCGTTGCGCCGCGCGCCTTGGCCCGTTCGTATTCTTCCAGCACGATTACGCCCGCGCCCTCGCCCATGACAAATCCATCGCGGTCCTTGTCGTAGGGGCGGCTGGCCTCTTTCGGGCGGTCATTCATGCTCATGTTGAGCGCGCGCGCCTGCGCGAATCCGGCAATGCCGAGGGGGCAGATGGTGCCCTCCGCTCCGCCCGCCAGCATCACGTCGGCATCGTCCATCGCGATCATCCGGGCGGCATCGCCAATCGAATGCGCGCCGGTGGAACACGCCGTCACAACAGCGTGGTTTGGTCCCATAAAGCCGTATTTGATCTGGACCTGTCCGGTTATGAGATTGATCAGACGCCCGTGGACGAAATGCGGCGAGACCCGGCCCGGACCGCGTTCATGCAGCACGATGCTCTCGCTCTCGATCCCCGGCAGCCCGCCAATCCCTGAACCGATGGAGCATCCGGTGCGCTCCTTTTCGGCCTGGGTCATGTCGGTAAGGCCCGCATCCTCAAGCGCCTGCCCGGCGGCATCGATACCGTAAATGATAAACGGATCGACCTGCCGCTGGATCTTGTGATCAACACGTTTGTCAGGATCAAAGCCCCACGGATGATCCTTTGGCTTCACCTCGCACGCGATCGTGCATTTCTGGTTCGACGCATCGAAGCGCGTGATCTGACCCGCGCCGCTTTCGCCCGCGATCAGGTTCTTCCAGGTGGTTTCGACATCGGCCCCAAGCGGGGTGACGAGGCCAAGTCCGGTTACGACAACACGGCGCATTTCTCTCTCCACAAAGGAAAACAGGCTCAGGCCCGGTGCGGGACTGAGCCTGTTATAGCCCTGCATTCACTTCACCAGCAGCACCCTTGCGGATTGCATGGCAAGACAACCGGCCCCGA
Source organism: uncultured Alphaproteobacteria bacterium (assembly GCA_963838365.1). GTDB lineage: Bacteria > Pseudomonadota > Alphaproteobacteria > Sphingomonadales > Sphingomonadaceae > Erythrobacter. Next base: position 243,876 of record CAWIQR010000009.1, on the reverse strand, counting down.
TCGTGGGAGCGGGAACACGGGCAAGAACTTTCGGGCTTAGCCCTTGTGCTCTTCGATGTATTTCGTCGCGTCGCCGACGGTCGTGATCTTCTCGGCCGCATCGTCAGGGATTTCGACGCCGAATTCCTCTTCGAATGCCATCACCAGCTCGACGATGTCGAGGCTGTCAGCACCCAGATCATCGATGAAGCTCGCTTCCTGGGTGACCTTGTCGCTCTCTACGCCGAGATGTTCGACAACAATTTTCTGCACGCGGTCGGCAGTATCGCTCATGTGTATCCCTCTTATGTCGGGTGTTGAATTGCCTTTCGCCCTAATGAACGGCAATCACGCTGGCAAGGGGGATAGCAATCTTCGCGTGCTTGTATTGCAACCAGTGCGCCTATCACCGGAGAGGGCGATGGCACTTCGCGCCGGTTTTTTCGCCGTTGTGCCGGGCCGTTACCCGAAGATGTGGCAACGGCGCGAAGTGCTGTGGGACAATTCGCTTTCCCTTGGAGATGAGTGAGTGGCCATTCTCCATCTTATTTGGGAAACAAGTGACTAAGCTCGATACCCGCCAGATGCGTCGCTCCACAATCTTGAACTTTCTCGGAACAAATTGCAGGGTCCGCCCGTTAAGTTATTGTAAGCATGACGCATTAGGCGTCGTCAAAAACACCAACAGATACCTCTATTAAGGAGACACATGACTAATATTGAACTGATGAAAGAACTTACGCAGACCACTTATGACTCGGTTGAGGGCTATCGCATGGCAGCCGAGAAATCTGAAACTCCGGGCTTGACCCGCGCTTTTGAGCGCCGCCGCGACCAGCGAGCGCAGACGCTTGAGCAGCTGAACACGGCCCTGAGGTCCAATGGTGAACAACCGATCACGTCGACCAGCATCACCGGCAAAAGCCACCAGTATTTCCTGACGCTGACAGATGCGTTTGCGAATGGGGATAAGGCGGTAATCGCACGGGTTGAGGAAGGCGAAGATTACATCGCTTCGCAATTCGACAAGGCATTGAAGAACGATCTGGGCGACAATGCACCAATCCGCATGGTTGTGGAGAAGGCGTTCCGCGATATTCGCGAAGGCGAGCGGTTTAGCGATATGCTCAACGAGCAGTTTGCCTAACACCTGCGACTGACGAATAATTACCAAAAAAGAGTGCGTTGCCAGCCGGCGACGCGCTCTTTTCTTTTGCCGAAAATTACTGGCCCTCTTTTTTTAGGCGGTTCGACCACGCGCAGATGCAATTCGCGCAATTGGGCGGGCGCAGGCCGGGTGGGAGCGCCCATGAGCAAGTCTTCGGCGCGCTGGTTCATCGGGAATAGCGTGACCTCGCGCAGGTTTTTCGCCCCGCACAACAGCATAACGATCCGGTCTACGCCTGCGGCCATGCCCCCGTGCGGTGGCGCGCCATACTGAAATGCGCGATACATACCGCCGAACTGGTCTTCGACGTCGGCCTTGGAAAGACCCACGATCTCGAACGCCTTGACCATGGTTTCCGGCTTGTGATTGCGGATTGATCCCGATGCGATCTCAAACCCGTTGCAAACCAGATCGTACTGATAGGCGTTGATGGTGAGCGGATCCTGCGTTTCCAGCGCCTCAAGTTCACCCTGCGGCATAGAGAATGGATTGTGCGAGAAGTCGACCTTCTTGGCATCGTCATCGTATTCGTAGAACGGAAAGTCGATGATCCATGCCAGTTCGAAACGGTCCTGATCGATCAGGTCGAGCTGTTCGCCAACCTGAATGCGCGCGGCCCCGGCCAGCTTGGCCGCGTCGGCTTCCTTTCCGGCCGCAAAGAACAGGCCGTCGTTCTCTCCCAGTCCCAGCTCTTCATAAAGCTCTGCCATGCGCTCTGGCCCGTGGTTCTTGGCGATGGGGCCGCCGAATTCTCCGCCTTTGCGCGTGACATAGCCAAGCCCTGCAAATCCTTCCTTGCGCGCCCAGTCGTTCATGTCGTCGAAGAACTTGCGGCTCTTTTCGTTTGTGTTCGGGGCCGGGATCACGCGCACGCGCCCGCCCCCGCCCACGATCTTCTCAAACAGGCCAAAACCCGATTTTTCAAAGTGGCTGGTGACATCCGATATAATCAGCGGATTGCGCAGGTCTGGCTTGTCACTGCCGTATTTCAGCATCGCCTCTGCATGGGGGATGCGGGGAAATTTGCCCGCTGGCGTCACCGGCTTGCCATCGGCAAAGGCCTCGAACACGCCCGCCATCACCGGCTCCATCGTGTCCCACACTTCCTCCTGAGTAACGAAGCTCATTTCGAGGTCGAGCTGGTAAAACTCGCCCGGCAGACGGTCGGCGCGTGGATCTTCATCGCGGAAGCACGGCGCGATCTGGAAATACCGGTCGAACCCGGCGACCATCAACAATTGCTTGTACTGCTGCGGTGCCTGCGGAAGCGCGTAGAAATTGCCGGGATGAATGCGGCTTGGCACCAGAAAGTCGCGCGCACCTTCCGGTGAAGACGCCGTCAGGATCGGGGTTGAAAATTCGTTGAAGCCGCTGGCTGTCATGCGCTGGCGGATGTCCGCGACGATCTGCGTTCGCTTCATCAGGTTTGAGTGCAGCGTCTCGCGCCGCAGATCTAGGAAGCGATATTTCAGGCGAATATCTTCGGGATAGGGCTGTTCATCAGCGACCGGCATCGGCAGTTCTTCAGCCGCGCTCTGCACCGTGATTGCGCGGGCAAACACCTCGATCGCGCCGGTCGGCAAATCCTTGTTCACGGTTTCGGGAACGCGCGCTTTCACCTCGCCGTCAATCGTGACGACGCTTTCCGGGCGCAGTTTTTCCAGCACGGCCAGCGCCGGGCTGTCTTCGTCCGCGACGATCTGGGTGATGCCGTAATGGTCGCGCAAATCGACGAACAGAACCCCGCCATGATCGCGCTTTCTGTGCATCCAGCCCGAAAGTCGAACGGTCTCCCCGACATTGGCGGCGGAAAGCTGGGCACAAGTATGGGAACGGTAAAGGTGCATCTAAACTCTTGTCCTGTTCGAGGGTATAGCGCAAAGGGCGCGGCATTGATCGCACGCCCTACACACATGTTCGGCGCGCTAACAGGGCACACCGGTTGCTTTGTCAAGATTGACGCACCTTTGGGACAACCCCGCGAGCGGCACTCCGCTCAAAGCCAAGAAGATGACATGAAAATTCACGATCTGATTACCACCACCGATGCCCTCGCCGATCTGTGCGAGCGTCTGGCGAAGTCCGAATTCGTCGCCGTCGACACCGAATTTATGCGCGAAAACACCTATTGGCCCGAACTGTGCCTGGTGCAGATCGCCAACACCGAAGAAGCTGCGGCGATTGATCCGCTGGCAAAGGGCATCGATCTTACCCCGCTGCTCAACCTGATGTGCGAGAACGAGGACGTGCTCAAGGTTTTCCACGCAGGCGGGCAGGACGTCGAAATCATCGTCAACATGACCGGCAAGACGCCCTTCCCGATCTTCGACACGCAAATCGCGATGATGGCGATCAGCCAGTCCGAACAGATCGGCTATGCCAACCTGGTCGAGACTTGGCAGGGGCTGCAGATCGACAAGGGCGCGCGCTTTACCGACTGGAGCCGGCGTCCTTTGACCGAACGGCAGATCGAATACGCTATCGGTGATGTGACGCACCTGTCCGATATCTTTCCCAAGATTTTGAAAAAGCTTATCAAGACCGGGCGCGGCGCGTGGTTGGATGCGGAAATGGACAAGCTGGCAGAGGTTTCCAATTACGTGACCGATCCCGACCTAGCCTGGAAACGTATCCGCTCGCAGGGGCGCAATCCGCAGGTGCTGGGCCGGCTGAAAGCGCTGGCCGGGTGGCGCGAGGGCGAGGCGCAGCACAAGAACATCCCGCGCGGTCGGATCATGCGTGATGAAACGCTGGCCGACGTTGCCAGCCACCCGCCCAAGAAGCAGGCCGATCTGGCCAAGGTGCGCGGGCTTTCGACCGCGTGGAAAGACAATGACATCGGCAAACGCCTGATGAAAATCATTGCCGATGCAGAGCCTTTGCCGAAGTCCGAAATGCCCGAAAAGATGAAGCGTGGCGCGCCCTTGGGCCGAGAGGGCGCGCTGGTGGCGGACTTGCTAAAATTGCTGCTGAAAATCCGCGCCCGCGAAATCGACGTTGCCGCCCGCTTGTTGACACGTGCGGACGAGATGGAGGCTCTCGCCGCAGGGGTGCGCGATCTGCCGGTGCTGCAAGGCTGGCGTTACGAAGTTTTCGGCCGCGATGCGCTCGAACTGGTTGAGGGCCGCCTCGCCTTTGCCGTGCAAAGCGGAAAGCTCGCCATGACACATATCGACGACATGCATTCCAGCATGGAAGACGCGCTGGCGGCGGAATAGTCGCGCGTGAGCACTTACCTCCCGACGATCAAGCAGTTGCAATATCTCGTGGCGCTGTACGAACACGGCCATTTTGGGCGCGCTGCAGATGCCAGCTTTGTCTCGCAATCGACCCTGTCGGCAGGCATTCGCGAGCTGGAATCGCTTTTGGGCGTTACGCTGGTAGAACGCTCGCGTCGGGTGGTGCGCTTTACGTCGCTAGGCGAACAAGTGGTCGCTAAGGCGAACCGGCTGCTGCGCGAGGCGGAGGAATTGTCAGATCTGGTGCAAGCGGCCGGAAAGCCGCTTTCAGGGGAACTGCGCATGAGCGTCATCCCCACCATCGCCCCCTTCGTGCTGCCACACCTTTTGCCGCGCCTGCGCCGGGAACGGCCCGATCTCAAGCTGATGCTCCGCGAGGAAACCAGCGCCGATGCCATCGAATCGCTGCAACACGGGCGCAGCGATTGCGTCCTGCTGGCCCTGCCGTTCGACACTGGCGAGGTGGATATGGAGCACATCGCCAATGATCGGCTGTTCGTCGCCTTTCCCAAGGATGATCCGCGCGATCCGCCCGCCGTCATCCCTCCTGCGATGATTGACCAGGGGCGATTGATGCTGCTGGAGGACGGACACTGCCTGCGCGACCATGCGCTGGCGGCGTGCAACCGTGCCGAATTGCGCGCCAGCGCGACAATGATCGGCACCAGCCTCCATACGCTGGTGCAGATGGTGGACAACGATCTGGGCCTGACGATGCTGCCCGAAATGGCGATTGATGCAGGCATTTTGAACGGCACACAGGTCGTCGCACGCCCGGTTAAAAGCGACACAGCCACTCGGGAAATCGTGCTTGCGTGGCGCAAGAATTCCCCGAGAGAGGCCGATTTTCGCCTGCTCGCACAGGAGTTGCGGGCGGGCTAGCGGCCATTTTGACGCGCTGCAAACCCCTCACCCCGTATTTGGGCCATCCTGTCCGAAACCTTCAACTTGTTAAGCGTTTGGTTGGATGAGTGTGGTATTACCACTCAACAACGAGGGTACGTCATGCTGAAAAAGATTTCACAATCAACCATCGCTCTTGCTGCGGCGTCCATGGCAATGGCGCCCGTCGCCGCGCAAGCAAACACGCGCGCAGGCGACAGCTCGGTGACTTACGCTACGCCTGCCTCACAGCCGGGCGCCGGGCGTCAGGCGGATGGCGAGGAACTTGGTCGCGGTGGCAATGTGTTCGCCTACTTTCTCGCCGGACTGTGGTTGGCGGGTATTGTGCTGATCATCGTCGATGTTAACGATGATGACGACGACCGTCAGTCGCCGGGCACTTGAGGCAAGCTCTCCGAAGTTGACAGAGGGATCGCTCAGGCGATAGCTGCCCAGCCTTCAATGGTTGGATAGTCTATCGTGTCACTTTTGCGTAAAAGCCGGTTTACATTAGGCGCTATAGGCCTTGGCTTGTCTTTGACTGGCCCTCTTTACGCCCAAAATTCTTTAATCCTGCAAAAACTTGATGAATGGAACGACGCCGCGCCCGAACCTGCTCGGTCATTGCTCGTGGAGCAGGTGCGCAATGTCGCGGCCGAGAAGTACGCGGACAACGCCGCATGCCTAACAGGCGATCCAATAATCGAGAGAGTAGAGGCGGCAACCGGAGATCGGTATGTGTTCGGTTCTGTCGCACGCCAGCAATTGCGTAACGGGTGGTTTGTAACCGCGCGCTTACCCGGATGTGAGAACGCCCCAGTGCGATTCATGACGACGCAGGCAATGGACGACAGCTTGCGATCCATACGGGTCAATGTTGGCACGGCGTATGCTTGGGACTCCCTGATTGGCGACACATTGCCGCTCGCCACGGCTGCTGCGTACGGGGCGCTCAAACGTGACGGGCAGGATTGCGATTTGACAGCCGCGACGAATTTGGGCGAGATCCGCGTAGCAAACGAAAGCGACACGCTGGGTGCTGATACATTTGGCATTCGCTATGTCGGAAGCTGGAGCGAAGTCTGGCCCTTGGGACTTTGCCAAAAACAAGTCGAAGTGACGGTAGAGTTTACCGCTGATGGCGATGGTGGAGCCTACACAAGATTGCCCGGCGAAAAGGTGCGGATCGTCGGCGATTGAGTTCAACCACCATCGCGAATAAAAGGGCAGGCCTCAGCGGACCTGCCCTCGATCTTCGAATTGTTCGGTTCTACAACCCGTCGACGCTCTTGCTCACCAGAACGTTTACCGCGACGCGTCGGTTTTGCGCCTTGCCTTGCGGGGTCGAATTGTCCGCTGCAGGATCAGACATGGCCATGCCGGTGGGAGTCAGCATCCGGAATGGCTTCCACCCGCACTGCTGCTGGAGATAATTGACCACCCGGCTCGCGCGCTTCTCGCTGAGTTCCTGATTGACTTCGTAACTGCCGGTCGAATTGGTGTATCCCACCACCAGCAACAGCGCGTTATCGGTCGACTGGGCCTGTTGCGCGGCAGCGCACAATTCGTTGCGAGCCTGATCGGACAAGTTGTATTTGCCAGTGTCGAAATAGACGTTGGTCGTGCCCTTGACATTGTACTGGTCAATATCGCCGAAGCGGCCGCGCAAGGCCTCGGTCGCGATCGCGTTTTCCTCGATCGCGGCGCCTTGCTGTGCAAATTTCTGCGAAGTGCCGTTGCGGATCATCTGCGCCGTTTCAAGATCGCCGGAGCTGAGGCGAACCTTGCTGGCGACAAGGCCATTGCCCCACTGAACTGTTTCCATCTGCACCGGCACGCCGTTGAGCAATTGATCAAGACCCAATTCGTCGCGGCCAAGGCCGAGGAATCCGCTCTTGGCCCTGATTTGCGTACCTGCACCCACAGTGACCGTGGTGGTTGTGCCATCGGCGGTCGTCACCTGCACCTTGTCCCCTTCACGTGCCGAGACAAACCCATCGACGTCCGGGCCTGCGGGAAAGCCGGAAAGATCTTCGGGAGCGGAGCCGTATACGGTTGTCAGCACCCGGCCCTCACTATCATCGACTTCCTGCTGGGCGAATGCGATACCGGGAATGGCCGTGGCCATCAGAGCGATCATGGCAAGTGTCGTGCGCGAATTGGAAATGGCGTTCATTGCAGACCTCCTTTTGTCCTGTGCGGGTGCGTTAAAGGGTGCCAGAATGGCACACCCGCCGGGTTCGAACGGTCATCTGTCACAGTTTTCTGTCCGCCAGATTAACAGGAATGCAAACCCCCTGCATCGCCCGATCACTGGACCGAAAACGGCGACAGGGCGTTTATTCGGCGCAACAGGCAGTGGTCCAACAGGCGCTGAAAACGGCCTGTCCCAGGCTAAAACCCCGGCATCAAGCCCATGCCCCTAGTCCATGTGCTTGAGGCCGACCCGCAGATAATCCCAGCCGGTAATGCAGGTGAGCGCAGCGGCGGCCCACAGTGCGGTCAGCCCGATAATGTGGATCCAGCTTTCCGCGATGGTCGTGCACGGCACACCCACCGCCTGGCATGGCTGACCATGCACAGCGCCGCCCGCAATCAGCGCGGCCAGTGCGACCAGCTGGAACGTGGTTTTCCACTTGGCGAGGCGCGAGACGGGGATCGAGACCTGGATGCCTCCCAGAAATTCTCGCAGGCCGCTGACTGCAATCTCGCGCATCAGGATGATCAGCCCTGCAATCACGTGCATATCGCCAACATACGGCCCGCGCAGGTATCCTTGCGCGGTGAGCACCAGAATGACTGTCGCCACCATGATCTTGTCCGCTATCGGATCCAGAAACATCCCCAGTTTCGATACCGTACCCTGCGCGCGCGCCAGATACCCGTCGAAGAAATCGGTGATCGCGATCAGGCAATATAGCACGAACCCGATGGCATAACCCGCGCGCCAGTCGGGCCACCACAGGAAGAACCCGAGCAGCGGCAGCGCCATAATCCGGCTGAGCGTAAGGATGTTTGGCAAGGTAAGCATCATTTGATCGCTTAGCGCCCCCAGCCGTTTCGCAAAAGCACTCAAGCGTGGTTGTGCCCAATAGAGCGGCAGTGACGCCCGCGTCTGGCTCCCTTCGATACAGCGCGGACGAACAGACTTGTGCCCCACCACGCAAACGCTATGTGACATCAATCGGGGAGCGACGAAGAACAAACATGACTACATCGACGCGCCTCTTGCGCCGACGGCGGTTCCTGCCGCTTATGGCGACGCAGTTTTTCAACGCTTTCAACGATAACCTGTATAAAACCGCGCTGATCCTGTTCGTGGTATACACCGTCTATAATGACGAACAGCAGGAAGCGCTCTTCAGCGGCCTTGCGACGGGCATTTTTATCCTGCCATTCGTGATCCTGTCGGCATTGGCCGGACAATTGGCGGACACTTACGACAAGGCGATGATCATCCGTCGGGTCAAAATGGGCGAAATCGGCTGGTCCATTATCGGTGCTGGCGGACTGTTCATGGCGTGGCAGGGAATTGCGGTGGAAACCGTAGCGATCCCGCTCTTGCTGTTCGTTGTGTTTCTCGCCGCAGCTCAATCGACGTTCCTGGGGCCGATCAAATATTCGATCCTGCCTCAGCATCTGAAAAAGGATGAGGTTCTGCCCGGCACTGGTCTGGTTGAAGCAGGCACATATATCGCGATCTTGACGGGCACCATTCTTGCGGGCTTCGTCAATGTCGAAACATCCATGGTGCTAATTATCGTTACCGCTTTTATCGGATATTTCGTCAGCCGGCAGGTGCCCGCCGCTCCGCCGCAAAGCGATTATCAGATGCACTTCCCCCTGCTGGAGCCGTATCGCGCGAAAGTGACCAATCCGGTCCTGCGCTGGTTGGGCATTGTGCCTGTGGCCATTGCCGATCAGGCGGTAATGAGCTGGCGGCTGATCAGAGAAACGATGCATAACCGAGAGATTTACTACGCCATCATCGCCATCAGCTTTTTCTGGACCATTGGTGCGGTTCTGTTCATCCAGTTCCCGCCGCTGGCAAAGAACCAGCTGCTTGCATCAAAGGAGGTGGCCAGCCTGTTTCTGGTGATCTTCTCCATCGGCATTGCTGTCGGATCGGTGGGGATCAATTCACTGCTGAAGGGAGAGGTTTCCGCGCGTTACTCCCCCGCATCGGTGATCATCATGGGCTTTTTCGTGGTCGGCTTTTATCTCGTATCAAAAGCGTGGACACCCAATACCGGCGGTGAGCTGCTGCCAATCGAGGCGTGGATAATGGAGCCGCTGGCGATCCCGCTGTCTCTGATGCTGCTGGGCATTTCCACGGCGGGCGGGTTCTTTGTGGTGCCGCTTTACGCGTTTCTCACCACCCGTTGCGCGCACGATGCGGCATCGCGCACGATAGCTGCAAACAATATTGTCAATTCGGTGGCCATGGTGATGGGATCGCTGCTGGCGATTGGCCTCACCTATCTCGGCCTACCGGTAGCGGAGCAATTGCTGTTGGCCGCGGCGATGTGCCTGATATCGGCATGGTTGGGCAAACTGCTGCACAAAGCGGAACTTGAAGCTGCACCGCTGCGCAGGCTCGAAGAATGCCCGTGAGGCTCAGATGATGAAGGCGAGGATCGCGGCGGTCGTCGCGAAATAGACGCTGGCAAACCCGCGCACATCTTCCGTGGTCAGCCGCCAAAGGCTTTCCGCCGGAATATCCAGCAAGTCCGCCCTTACATGCGGCGGCAGGCTGGCGCGATAATTGTGCCGCGCACTTTCATCCGTCAGCACAAGTGCGCGCCGGGTTTTGCGCGAACGGTTGTCGTTGTCGTGCGGAAACGCGCTTCTTTGAGCGGGCTTGGCGATGAGATCGCTGGTCAGGCTTGCTGTCTTCATGGACCAAGTCGTTAACACTTTCTTAACTTGTCGCCACATGGCAGTTTTGCGCTGTCGCACGGCGGGACAGTTAGTCAGCGACTGACGTGCAATCGGCGCGATTGCCTCGCTCTGGCACCGGCGCTACGGCTTACCAAAATGGATGGGAGAGATGCGATGACGCAGACGCAACGCAGCGCCGCGCAGCTGCTGGTAGAATGCATGGCCGAGCAAGGCACGACGCGGATTTTCACCGTGCCGGGGGAGAGTTTTCTGGCGGTGCTGGATGCGCTGCATGGCGATAGCGACGAGACTGGCGGGATCGAGACCATCACCTGCCGTCAGGAAGGCGGAGCGGCATTCATGGCGTGCGCCGATGGAGCCATGAATGCCGCTGACACCGGCCTGCCGGGCGTTGCCTTTGTCACGCGCGGACCGGGCGCGACCAATGCCAGCATCGGGGTGCATGTCGCGCATCAGGATTCGCTGCCGATGATCCTCTTCGTGGGCGATGTGGCGCGTTCCATGCGTGATCGGGAAGGGTTTCAGGAGGTTGATTTCGCCGCCTTCTTTGGCCCGATTTGCAAATGGGCCGCGCGGATCGACGATCCGCTGCGGATTCCCGAATACATCGCCCGCGCATACAGTGTCGCGATGAGCGGGCGACCCGGTCCGGTGGTGATTGCCCTACCCGAAGATATGCTGTGCGACCCGGTGCCCGACACCCTGCATCCACGCCCACAGGTCGTGCGCCCGGCGCAGGCGGTGTGCCCCGATGCGATGCAGGCGATGATCGCGCTGATCGCGGACGCGGCCAGTCCCATCGCGATCATCGGCGGTGCGGGCTGGAACACCAAGGCTCGCGAGCATTTCGAACGATTCGCCGCGCGGATCGGCCTGCCGGTCGCCACCGCATTTCGCCGGCAGGATGCATGTTCGCCCTCCTCCCCCGTCTATGCGGGCAACCTTGGCTACGGACCCAACCCCGCCTTGATTGCGCGGGTAAAGGAGGCGGACCTGATCCTCGCCGTGGGCGCGCGGCTGGGGGAGGCGACGACCGATGGCTACACCGTGCCGACATTGGAGCATCCGGGCCAAACGCTTATCCACGTACACCCTGATCCAGGTGAGCTTGGCCGCGTCTACCGCACCGATCTGTCGCTCGCCTGCGCGGTCGATGAATTTGCCGAAGCTGCCGCACTGTGGGAGGATGACACGATCATCCCGTTCGATGCGGGGGCACAGGCGCATCGCGAATGGGAATCCTGGGCGACACACACCCCATCAAAAGATTCGCCCGCGCTCGATATGGCTGCTTGCGTCACCGCGATGCGCGATTCCCTGCCTACTGATACGATCATCGCCAATGGGGCGGGCAATTTCGCCGGATGGTGGCACCGTTACTGGCGTTATGCGGGTTATCCGAGCCAATTGGCCCCCACCGCTGGCGCGATGGGGTACGGCGTGCCCGCCGCCATCGCTGCTGCGCTGCGGTATCCCGACCGGGCAGTGGTCGCGGTGGCGGGCGACGGGGATTTCATGATGAACGGTCAGGAACTCGCCACCGCCGCGCAATACGGCGCCAACCTGATCGTGCTAGTGGTCGATAACGGAGCGTATGGAACCATCAGGATGCATCAGGAGCGCGAATATCCGGGCCGCGTTTCAGCCACCCGGTTGGTAAATCCAGATTTCGCTGCGCTGGGTGCTGCCTATGGCGCGTGGAGCGCGCGTGTTGAAACAACGCAGGCCTTTGTCGCCGCGCTGGACACGGCACGGGATATGGCCGGCATCCGACTGATCCACATGGTTATCGATGTAGAGCAACTGGCCGCTAGTGGGGCCACAATCAGCAGCCTGCGCGATAGGAGTAAATAGCATGTTGCCCAAAAGAAAAAGGGCCACTCCATCGGAGCGGCCCTTTTCAGTCATTCGGGTTACGAACAATCAGATGTCGTCGCCCAATGCGCCCTTGACCTTGCCCTTGAGCTGATCGGCCTTGCCTTCAGCTTCTTCGGCGCGGCCTTCTGCACGCGTTTCGGGGTCGTTTGACTGTTGCTTCAGTTCGCCCTTGGCTTCTTTGAAGTTGCCTTTGATTTTGTCTGTAAGTTCACCCATCTTGATTTCTCCTAAATTTTGGTTTCGGTATGATTACTCAACGGGTGATCGCAGTGAAAGGTTCCGCCTTTGGCGCAGGCGGAGAACACTTCACCGCAATGTCATGCCACCATCGACCACATATTCCGAACCGGTGACATAGGACGCTTGATCGGACAGCAGGAACAAGGCCACCTGAGCGGGCTCCTCCGCATTGCCAAATCGGCCAAGTGGCACCTGCTGGCGGATCTGATCGGTCATTTCCTCAACCTTGTCATCGTCCATTCCCATACCTTCGAAAAAATTGGTTTCGATCGGACCAGGAGCAATAATGTTTACACGAATGCGGCGCTGCGCCAGATCGGTTGCCCAGCAGCGCGCGGCTGCGGTAATCGCGCCTTTGGTGGAGGCGTAGATAGTGCCCATCGCCTGACCCAGATATGGCACTACGGACGATGTAACAACAACCGATCCCCCGTCCGCGATCAGGGGCATCAACTGGGCCATTTGCAATATCGGACCGCGCACGTTCACATTCGTCATTGCGTTGAACATTTCGGCATCGTTTTGCGTGTTCGGCGCGAATTTGCCGAACCCTGCATTGAGCCACAGGCAGTCGATTGTGCCCATCTGCTCTTTGACCTTGTCAGCCAGCTCCTTTGCCGCAGCCGGATCGGAGGCATCGTTGCGCAGCACCAGCGAGCCCGATGGCAATGCCCGGCCCGCTTCGTTCAGGTGATCCTGACTGGTGCCGGTAACGGACACTTCGCCGCCCTCTGCGACGATCATCTTCGCCCCGGCAAAGCCCATCCCGCTGGTGCCGCCGGTAATCAGGACGCGCTTGTTCTCGAACCGTTTCATATCTGTCTCCAATAATGAGTGCTTCTGACTGATTAAGTGGATCAGACGCCGCCGCGTTCCGAAAAATTGGTTTAAGGCAGGTTGGTTACCTGTCTGCCTGCTGTTCGGACATTGCGCAAATTATTGCCCATTCCTCGGCCGTGATCTTTGCCACGGATAGCCGCGAAAGGCGTACCAGATCGCAATCGGCAAGGCGTGGTTCCGCCTTGATCTGTTTTAGGCTGACCGGGGTGTCCAGCTTGCGCACCGGTATGATCTTTACCGCTGCCCACTTGCCCGTTTCGTCGGTCGGATCGGTGATCCCGGATTCGGAAATTTCCGCGATTCCTACGATCTCCAACCCCTCTCGCGAGTGATAGAAAAACGCCTGATCTCCGACCTGCATCGCGGCCAGATTATTCTTGGCCATATGGTTGCGCACTCCGTCCCACGTGCCCTCTTTTTCAGTGACCAGATCATCCCAGCTGTATTTGAACGGTTCGGATTTCATCAGCCAGTAGTTCAGGCCAGGTTTGGGCGCTGTTTTGGGCGCTGGTTTGGGCGCTGTTTTGGGCATGGTGTGGCAAATCCTTGGCAGTGGTGGTTTGGCCACACCTTATCGCTGGCGAGCCACCGCCGCCACCCCCCCACTAACCCGCGAACCTTGATCAATGCTTCGCAATCGTCGGCGATTAACGCGATTTTTACGTTGATCAGTACAGACTGGCGCGATGAATACGGCTTTGGGGAAAACGGCTTTGGGGGCAAACCGCATGCGGCATGCGACGCAAGACATGCCAATCGAAATCCACACCGGTAGTGATGGCGCTGTGCAGGTTGGCAAGGCCGAACGCGATGTCATCACCATCGGCGTAGCGACTGCCGCTATTATCTTGTTCATCGGCACGGGCGGGACTGTCCTGCCCACGGTGGTCCGCGCGGCGATTTACGGCGAGGGAACGCCCGATCGACTGCTGGCCAACGCCCTGTTGCTCAACATCGCGCTCATCATTTTTGGCTGGCGAAGGTACAAGGAGTTGCGCGAGGAAATCGGTGTGCGCGAATGCGCCGAGCGCGAGGCGCGCCGCTTGTCGGAAACCGATCCGCTGACCGATTGTCTCAACCGGCGCAGCATGACCACACGGTCCGAAGATTTGCGCAAGCGTGCTCGCGACCACGAACGCGCGGTGGCTTTCATCATGGTCGACGTCGATAATTTCAAACAGATCAACGATATCAATGGCCATCTGGTCGGAGATGAGGTTTTGGTGCAACTGGCAAACCGCATCCGCACCACCCTGCCGCAGGACGCACTTCTTGCGCGGTTGGGCGGCGATGAATTTGCGATAGCGGCCAGTTTTGATCCCGCGTTTCCCGAACGCGTCGATGATCTGGTGATCCGCCTGTACGAAGCGATGGCGACCCCGATCGACACCGAGAACGGCGCGATCGAAGTGCGCATGTCGATTGGCATTGCCAGCGATCACACGGGCGAAGGCTTCAACCCGCTTCTGGCCGAAAGCCACGCATTGATGCGGTTTGCCGATATCGCGATGTATCACTCCAAAAAGCACGGCAAGAACCGGTTCTTCTGGTTCGAGCCGAGCATGGAAAATGAGCTGCGGTTCCGCAATGAACTCGAAGAAGGCATTCGCAGGGGGCTGAAGGAGCGCCACTTCGTTCCGTATTATGAACAGCAGGTCGATGTCGAAACGGGCAGGATCGTCGGGTTCGAAATGCTTGCGCGGTGGCGGTCCCCACAGCTTGGCATCGTCAGTCCCGAAATCTTCATTCCGATTGCCGAGGAAATCGGCGTTATCTCCGAATTATCGGATCAGCTTATCGCGTCCGCCTTTGCCGATGCGCTGGAATGGGACGATACGATCACCCTTTCGATCAACATCTCACCTGTTCAGTTGCGCGATCCGTGGTTTGCACAAAAGCTGCTGAAACAGCTGGTAAAGGGCAATTTCCCTCCGCACCGGCTGGACATCGAAATCACCGAAAGCTGCCTGCACGACAATATTTCCGTCGTGCGCTCGATGATCACATCGCTGCGCAATCAGGGCGTGCGCATCAGCCTTGATGATTTCGGTACGGGCTATTCCAGCCTTGAACAATTGCGCACGCTGCCGTTCGACCGGATCAAGATCGATCGCAGCTTTATCGCGGAACTCGCCAATGCGGAAAACGGATCGCGCATCGTCGATGCCATCGTATCATTGGGCCGGGGACTGGATCTGCCGATTACCGCAGAGGGGATCGAAGACGAGCAGATCCTGCGTGCCCTGCAAAAGATCGGCGATCTCAAAGGGCAGGGTTTCCTGTATGGCCGCCCCGAACCCGCCGAAGAAGTGCGCACGCGCCTCGCGAAGCTGGGTTTGCTCAATCCCGAAGCCAGACCGCTCGAAGAACGTGCTGCGTTGGAAATCAAGGCCGCAAAGAAGGCTGAACGTCTGAACCCGCACAATTACCTCAAACGCGTGCGCGGGTAACGCGCAGACCACTTTACGCGAGCGCCCGGTGTGCATAGATGCGGGCAACCATGCAGGTTTCCTTCATCAAGATGCACGGTCTGGGCAACGACTTTGTCGTACTGGATGCGCGCGAGACCCGGCTTCCGCCATTGACCGCAACGGTGGCACGCGGCGTGGCCGACCGGCGCGAGGGCATCGGCTGCGATCAGGTTATCGTGCTGGAGCCTGCCGAGACCTGCGATTTCAGGATGCGTATCTTCAATGCCGATGGCGGCGAAGTGGAGGCGTGCGGCAATGCTGCTCGAGCAGTCGCGCTGCTGCATGGCCGCCCTGCCCGCGTCGAAACCACCGGCGGTGTGATTGCGCTGGAGCCAGCGACCGACCCTGACAACAGTGGCGCACGCGTCGATATGGGCGTGCCGCGGTTCGACTGGGATACGATACCAATTGCCTACGCGATGGACACCTCCGCCATGCCGATTGGCTGGGACGCGGGCGGTATCGCGCTCGATGCGCCGATGGCGGTCAATGTCGGCAACCCGCATGTGGTGTTCTTTGTAGAGGATGCGTACGCTGTGCCGCTGGGAGAGATTGGCCCGGTGATCGAGCGTGACCCGTTGTTCCCGCAAGGTATCAATGTCAACGTGGCAAGCGTGGCAGGCACCGATCATCTTATGCTGCATGTGTGGGAACGCGGCGCGGGGCTGACGCGCGCCTGCGGGACCGGTGCCTGCGCTACCGCTGTTGCCGCCATTGCCAAGGGGCTGGTCCAAAGCCCGGTGCGTGTGACCCTGCCCGGCGGTGATCTGATGATTGCATGGGACAAGGGCAGCTCTGTCCAGATGACCGGCCCGGCGACCGAGGCATTTCGCGGAACGTTTGAATGGGATCATTTCGCTTGAACGCGCCGGAAGTCATCAGTTTGGGTTGCCGCCTCAACCTCTCCGAATCCGAGCGGATGAAGGCGATGCTCGCCGATGCGGGCGACATCGTGGTGATCAATTCCTGTGCGGTTACGTCCGAAGCGGTGCGCCAGACCAGGCAGGCGATCCGCCGCGCGCGCCGCGACCGGCCCGATGCGCGCCTGATCGTCACCGGGTGCGCCGCCGATATCGAACGTGACCAGATGGCCGCAATGCCCGAAGTGGACGGGCTGATCGCCAATGCGGCAAAGCTCGATCCGAGGGCGTGGAACGTGTCTCTGCCAGAGGCCCCACCCCCGCCGACACGCACTCGCGCATTCGTCGCGGTGCAGAACGGCTGCGACCATGCCTGCACTTTCTGCGTGATCCCGCAGGGGCGTGGTAAAAGCCGGTCGCTTAGCATCGAACAATGTGCTGCGCGTGGTTGAGCGGCACCTTGAAGAAGGCGCAAAGGAAGTTGTGCTGACGGGTGTCGATCTAACAAGCTGGGGACAGGATATTTCCAACACGCCAGGGCTTGGAGATCTGATAGAAGCAATCCTGAGCGGGTTTCATCAGGTTGCGCGCTTACGCCTGTCGTCAGTCGACGGGGTGGAAATTGACCCGCTTCTGTTCGATCTGATCACGTCCGAACACCGCGTGATGCCGCACCTGCACCTCTCCTTGCAACACGGTGACGACCTGATTCTAAAGCGCATGAAGCGCCGCCACAGCCGCATTGATGCGGTGGACCTTGTCACACGGCTGAAATCCGCGCGGCCCGATATTGCCGTGGGCGCAGACCTTATCGCAGGCTTTCCCACAGAGACCGACGCGCAGCACGCCGCTAATCTTTCGATTATCGAGGAACTTGATATCGTCCATGGCCACATCTTCCCCTATTCGCCCCGTCCCGGCACGCCCGCTGCGCGAATGCCACAGGTCGACCGTGCCACGGTCAAGGCGCGCGCGGGCGAATTGCGTGCCGCCGTCGCCGCTCGCCGCGCGGACTGGCTGTACGGTTTTGTGGGCGAAACCGTCACCGTACTCGCCGAACGCGATGGCACCGGCTATGCGCCTTCCTATGCCCGCGTCGCGCTGCCCGAAGGCACGCCCGCCGGTAAATTGGTCGATGTGGCCGTGACCCGCGTCGAGGAAGGCCTGCTGCGATGAGTGACGCGCAAAACAGCTGGAGCGAAAAGCTGCTGGGCGGCTTTCGCAAGACCTCCGAACGGCTATCGGAAAACCTGGCGGGCCTGGCCAGCGGGGGCAAGCTGTCGGATACGACGCTCGACGATATCGAGGATGCGCTGATCACCTCCGACCTCGGGCCAAAGGCCGCTGCGCGCATTCGCACGCGCCTTTCGGAGAAGCGGTTTGGTGAGCAGATCACGCAACGCGAGCTGAAAGAGGCGGTGGCCGAAGAAATCGCGGAAATCCTGCGCCCGGTGGCCAAGCCGCTTGAGATCACCGCCTTCCCGCGCCCGCAAGTGATTTTGGTAATAGGCGTCAACGGATCGGGCAAGACCACCACCATCGCCAAACTGGCGCATCTGTTTCAGGAAGACGATTACGGCGTGCTGCTGGCGGCGGGCGACACCTTTCGCGCCGCCGCGATCGGCCAGCTGGCAACATGGGCGGGCCGCATCGGGGTCGATCTGGTGCGCGGTCCCGAAGGCGGCGATCCTGCCAGCATCGTTTTCGACGCAGTGAAGCAGGCGACCGACACGGGCATCGACGCGCTGATCGTGGACACCGCCGGACGTCTGCAGAACAAACGCGAGCTGATGGACGAGCTGGCGAAGATCCGCCGCGTTCTGGGCCGAATGAACGAAGCGGCTCCGCACGACGTGGTGCTGGTGCTTGATGCGACCAACGGACAGAATGCGCTTTCGCAGATCGACGTGTTCAAGGAGGTGGCAGGTGTGACCGGCCTCATAATGACCAAGCTGGATGGCACCGCGCGCGGCGGTGTGCTGGTCGCGGCGGCTGAGCAATACGGCCTGCCAATCCATGCGATCGGAGTGGGCGAAAAGATCGAAGACCTGCGCCCGTTCGACCCCGATCTGGTCGCGCGTGTGATCGCAGGAGTGGTGTGATGAGCGAAACCGAACCCAAACCCGCAAAATCCGCTGCATCATCTTGGCTCAGCGTCGTCATAGACTACGGCCCGCTGGTCGTATTCCTGCTGGTCTATCGCCAGATGTCGCCCGAAGAAAGCAGCGCGGGCGGCGCCATTATCGCGATCCTTTACGGCACCGGCGCGTTCATGATCGCCGCCGTCATCGCACTGATCGCCAGCCGTGCTCTGCTCGGCAAGATATCGCCGATGCTGTGGTTCTCGACCGCGCTGATCGTCGGGTTCGGTGCGCTCACGATCTTCTTTGGCGATCCGACATTCGTGCAGTTGAAGCCCACTATCATCTATTCGGTGATGGGCACTGCGCTGCTGGTGGGGTGGCGATATGGCCGGCCCCTTCTAAAAATCATGCTGGAGGCCGCATTTGAGGGGTTGAGCGAGGAGGGCTGGATCAAGCTGAGCCGCAATTGGGGCTTTTTCTTTATCGCGCTGGCAATCCTCAATGAAGTGCTCCGTGCGATGTACAACGAACCCAACGGCACATTCGAGACCTGGCTGTGGGCCAAGTTCTGGGTGTTCCTGCCACTCACCTTCGCATTCACTTTTGCCAACATCCCGATGCTGTTGAAACACGGTCTGGCCTTGGAAGATGTGAAGGATGTGGTGAAGGAAGAACCGCCTACAGGCTCGTGAAAGGTAATCCATGAAGTTCCATATCAGCGCTGCAATCGCCGCCATCATGGCAGCCCCGGCACTTGCCGCGCCGCCGCAAACGACAATGAGCGAGGTAGAACAGACCGCGCCGCAGCTTCCCACAGTTCTGCCAATGCGCGATCGCGCCGCCGTGATCGACGCAATTCTGGCCAAGCGGCTGGACACGATCATCCCTGACATCATGCGAGAACAGGGCATCGATCTCTGGCTGCTGATGGCGCGAGAATATTTCGAAGACCCCGTTACCGCCTCCATGCTTGATGCCGAGAGCATGAGCGCGCGCAGACGCACGATCCTGATCTTCCATGATCCCGGCAATGGCATGCCCATAGAGCGTCTGACCGTTAGCCGTTACGGGCTTGGAGGATTGTTTGAACCTGCGTGGAAGCCGGAGGAGCAGCCCGACCAATGGCAGGCAGTTGCGGACATCATCGCCGCGCGCGACCCGGCGAAGATTGCCGTAAATTTTTCGGACCTCACGGCATTCGGTGATGGGATGACGCACAGCCAGTACCTTGCCATGACGGACAGATTGTCGCCGGAATTGCGCGAGCGGATCATCTCTGGCGAAGCGCTAAGCGTGCGCTGGCTGGAGACGCGCACGCCTGCCGAAATGGAGCTGTATCCGATGATCGTGCGCACTGCCCACGCGATCATCGCGGAGGCTTTTTCGAGCAAGGTCATCACTCCGGGCGAGACTACCGCTGCAGACGTGCAATGGTGGTATCGCGAGCGGCTGGCGGGGCTGGGCCTGACCCCGTGGTTCCACCCCAGCATCGGCATCCAGCGCGCGGGCGCAGACGGGATGTTGGATGGCGACACGATAATAGAGCCGGGCGATCTGCTGTGGACCGACTTCGGCATCACATACATGCGATTGAACACCGACACTCAGCATCTTGCCTACGTGCTGAAACCGGGCGAAGTTGAGGCTCCCAAGGGGCTGCGCGATGGCCTTGCCAACAGCAACCGGGTACAGGATTTCCTGACCGCAAATTTCGCGGTTGGGCGCAGCGGTAATGAAGTGCTGGCTACGGCACGCGAGCAGGCGATTGCCGCAGGACTTGACCCATCGATCTACACCCACCCCATCGGCCTGCACGGCCACGGAGCCGGTCCTGCCATCGGTTTCTGGGACAACCAGAACGGCGATCCGCGCGGGGTCGGCACAATCCGCGCAGATACCGCGTGGTCGATAGAACTGACGAGTTATTCGGCAGTGCCCGAATGGGGCGGGCAAAAGGTCGATTTTCGCACCGAGGAAGACGCCTTCTTCGATGGTGAACGCGTGCGCTTTATCGATGGGCGGCAAACGGAGATTACGCTGATCGGAGCGGATTAAATCTCGATCTGGCTGCCAAGCTCCACCACGCGGTTGGTCGGTAGCTTGAAGAAGTCCATCGCAGTCGCAGAATTTCTCAGCATCCAGGCAAAAATCTGCTCGCGCCAGATCGGCATTCCCGGCTTGTCGCTCGCCAGCAGAGTTTGTCGTGACAGGAAAAAGCTGGTGTGCATCATGTCGAACTCACCGCCGCAGCGTGCCATTTTCTTTAGGCCCAGCGGCACGTTGGTCTCCTCCATGAAGCCATAATGGAGTACAGCGCGATAGAACCCGTCGCCCAAATCAGTGTATTCGCAGCGTGCCTCCGGATCCACATAGGGCACATCGGCAATGTCCACTGTCAGGATCACAACGCGTTCGTGCAGCACCTTGTTGTGCTTGATATTATGGAGAAGAGCGGACGGCACGCCCGATGATTGGCTGGCCATGAAAATCGCGGTGCCGGGAACGCGCAGGGCGGAATTCTTGGCGCTTTTGGCAAAGATTTCCATTGGCAGCGCGTGCTCGCTCATCCGGGCACGCATTAGCCTGCGCCCGCGCGACCATGTGGTGAGCAGCATGAAGGCGACCACGCCTACGGCAAGCGGGAACCAGCCGCCATCCGCCACCTTGGTCAGGTTCGCCGCGAAATATGCTCCGTCCACAATCAGGAACAGCAGCACGATGGGCGCGGCATACCACCACTTCCATTTCCACACGCCCACGAACAGCACCGCCATCAGCAGCGTGTCGATCGTGACAGCGCCCGTGACCGCGATGCCGTATGCGCTGGCAAGGTTGGAGGAATTCTGGAACGTCAACACCAGAATGATGACCGCCACCATCAGCGCCCAGTTCACCACGGGGATATAGATCTGGCCGCCTTCGGTCTCGGACGTATGACGGATCGACAGGCGCGGGATATAGCCCATCTGGATCGCCTGATGCGTAATCGAGAATGCGCCGGAAATCACCGCCTGGCTGGCAATAAACGTCGCCAGCGTCGCCAGCAGCACCAGCGGCAAGCGGTATTGCTCCTCCGCAAGAAAGAAGAACGGGCTTTGAATGGCCTGCGCGGCGATTTCCGGCGGCAGGGTCATGATCATTGCGCCCTGCCCGAAATAATTGAGCAGCAAGCAGGGCATGACAAAGCCGAACCAGGAAAGGCGCATTGGACCGCGCCCGAAATGGCCCATGTCCGAATACAGTGCTTCCGATCCGGTTACTGCCAGCACCACGCTGCCCAGTGCAAGAAACGCAGTCCATCCGTCGATCACGAAGAAATTGAACGCGTAATATGGGTTCAGTGCCCACAGAACCTCTGGCGCCTTGATGATCTGATAGGTGCCCAGCGCGGCAATAACGATGAAATAGACGATCATCACAGGCGCGAACAACGCGCCAACCTTGGCTGTACCACTCTTCTGGATGATGAACAAAATCACCAGCAAAACCAGTGCGATGGGAATGACGAACGGGTCCAGCCGCTGATCGACGACGGTCAGCCCCTCGACCGCGGACAACACCGAAATCGCGGGCGTAATCATCGAATCGCCGTAGAACAGGCTGGTTGCGAAAACGCCGAGCAACACAGCCATCCAGCTGTATTTCGACCGCGTCATATTGCGCGATATAAGCGCAACCAGCGCGAGCGATCCGCCCTGCCCCTTGTTATCGGCGCGCATCAGAATGGTGACATACTGGATCGCGACCACCAATGTCATTGACCAGAATATCAGGCTGACCACGCCCAACACGTGCGGCGCATCCAACGCCAGTTTGTGCGGGCCGACAAAGGTCTCGCGGAAAGCGTAAAGCGGGCTGGTGCCGATATCGCCGAATACGATACCGATTGCGCCCACGGCCAGCGCTGTCTTTGACGCGTTGTGTCCGTGCCCGCCGGTGGGTGGATGATGGGCCGGTGACGGGCTTTGCGTTGTTGCAGTGTCGCTCATGGCTTTACCCGGTGCCCCGTTGTGAAGGCGCGGCCATTAGCACCGTGTATTCGCGCCTGCAACATAAGCCTAGGGAGGTGCGACAAGGGGACTGTTGCCCAAATGCACACACCCTCTGCGCCACCCTATTGCAGCATCGGCGCGTTGGCGATCATCTGGTCGAGCGACGCGATCCGCTGCTCCAGTTCGGGTCGCCATGGGGCGTCCTCAGGCGAGCGTGCCAGCAGATCGCCCCATACGCCCCGCGCGGCGCGGATTTCTCCGCTTTGCAGGTAGGAAAAGCCAAGAAAATAGTCTGCCGCCGGGTTGGCCGGGTCCAGTTGCCGCGCACGAGTATAGGCGTAGGACGCCGCTGGGGTTACAAACCCGTCCGCATGGCCTGTCAGCGCCATGCCCAGCGCCAGCCACCCTTCGAGATGATCGGGATTATCGCTCAGCCCCTTGCGCAGCAGGCCCGCCGCATCGTCAAATCTTCCGCGCCGGGCAAATCCATCGGAGAGCATGAGGTAATCAGGCTTTGGCACGTTGGGGCTGAACAGTTCGCGGCGTGCCTCGACCATTTCCTCGCCCGAATTTGCCTCCGCAATTCGGCCCTGTTTCGGGCTGGCAGGCTGGTTTGGCGATCCCTGCCAAGCATATCCGGTTAAGCCGAACAACAGGATTGCGCCGAAGACGGCCCAACCATCGCGCGGGAGGCGCAGCGCGAATGCGGCAATCGAAAAGGCCGCAATTGCTAGCACCAACACCGCAATCCAGCCGCTCATGACGCCGCACCTTCCGCGCTGTCGGTTCTTTTGCGTCCCAATCTCCGCATCAGCACCAATAGGGCTAGTGCCAGCAACAGTCCCGGGATTGCGAACAGCGGCCAAGTGGTTGCGCTCACTTCAGGCTGGTAGCTGACGTAATCGCCATACCGCTCAACCAACCACGCGCGGATCGCATCGGGACTTTGCCCGGCGGCGATGCGGGTGCGTACCTGATGGCGCATGTCCCCAGCCATGGGCGCATCGGAATCAGCGATGCTCTGCGACTGGCATTTGAGACACCGCAGAGTGTGCATCAGCGCGGTTGCCTGCGCCTCCTGCGCGGGGTCTTCCAGCTGGGTGTATGCATAGGGCGCGGGCGGGACAGCAGATTGCGCCCATACAGGGGGGTTGAGTATGAACACCAGCAGCACCAGCAGGTGTGCAATCAGCCTCATCGTGCTTCCTCCAGTTGTTGAAGAAGCATTGGAACGTGTTCGGCGCGGATATCGCCGATATGCTGGTGGCGGATTATGCCCTGACCATCGATTACGAAGGTTTCCGGAACGCCGGAGGAACCCAGCTCAAGCTGCAGCGCAGACATATCGTCCGCGCCGATCCGGCTGTATGGATTGCCATGCTGTGCGAGGAATCCGGCGACATCCTCGGGCCGGTCGCGGATTGCGACGCCGATAATTTCTGCGCCGTTTTGCTTCAGGCGATCCAATTGCGGCGCCTCTGCGATGCAGGGCCCGCACCAACTGGCCCAGACGTTCAGCAGTTTAGGTGTGCCATCGCGAAAGTTGGCGATGGAGACGCCAGGACGGTCTTCGGCAGCGGCGGGAAGCGTGAATTCCGGCAGAGGCTGGCCCACCATCCGGCTTTCGACGAACTGGTTCTTCTCCTGCGTCAGCATGTATCCGGCCAGGCCCGCAAAGAACGCGAACAGCGCCAGCGGTATGAAATATATCGGCTTTATCATTCGGCGGGCTCGGGCAGCGCATTCGCTTTGCCGCCCGCCTCCGCTGCAATCGCTGCCTGATCGGCGCGCCGTTCATCGCCGATCCGCGTCGCCGCGCGGCGTTTCAGGTCCACTCGCACCCGGCCCGCGATGGACAAAATCCCGCCTAGAGCGATCAGCAATCCGCCATACCAGATGAACGTCACAAAAGGCTTCCACCAGATGCGCAATTGCCATCTTTGTTCGCCATCGGGGCCGATGCCCGCCGCATCGCCGATCACTGCGTACAATTGCCCGTCCCAGCGAGTGAGCAGCGCGCTTTCGCTGGTGGCCTGCGCAGGCGCCCAGAAACTGCGCGCCTGCGGGGTCAGGATCACCGGCTCGCCATCATCCCGGCTGACGGCAACACGCGCCTCGATTGCGGTCCAGTTGGGACCGGAAACCGGGTCGACGCTTTCCAGTTTTACGGTCCATCCGCCCACATCCTGCGTGCCGCCTGGGCCGACCGCCGCCAGCCGTTCCTGCGTGAACGCGCTCTCGCTCGCCATGCCGAACAACGCCACTGCAATGCCGAAATGCGCCACCACCATGCCCCACGTGGCGGTGGGAACGCGGGTGAGCTTGCGCCCTTTCAGCGGCATCAGAGCGGCGAGCGCCAGCGCTCCCGACAGAGCAAGGCCAAGGATCGGCAGCAGCGGATAATCGCCCAACGCGACCACCAGCGCTACGATCAGCAGCGCGACAGCCGCCAGTACCGCCAACTGCGGCTGGATACGCGACACGTTATCATTCTTCCACCGCAGCATCGGGCCGACTGCCATCACCAGAAACATCGGTATCGCAAAGATCGCGCCCGCCGGATTGAAGTATGGCGGGCCAACCGAAACGCGCACGTCAAACGCCTCCGTCAACAGCGGATACAGCGTGCCAAGCAGCACAATGGCAAGGATCGCGGACAGCATCACGTTGTTGAATACGAGCGCGCCTTCACGGCTGGTTGCGGCAAACGCTTGCCTTCGGAAATGGAACTCGCGCGCAGGGCAAAAACCGTCAGACTGCCACCGATATACAGCGCCAGCAAAGCGAGCAGCAGCGCACCGCGTTCCGGATCGACGGCGAAGGCGTGAACGCTCGTCAAAACGCCCGATCGCACCAGGAATGTGCCCAGCATGGACATCGAGAACGCAACTACGCCCAGCATGATCGTCCACGTGCGCAGTGCATCGCGCGCGGCCAGCACGTTGACCGAATGCAGCAGCGCAGTCGCCGCGAGCCACGGCATGAGCGAGGCATTCTCCACCGGATCCCAGAACCACCAGCCGCCCCAGCCCAGCTCGTAATACGCCCAGTAAGACCCCGCTGTAATTCCCAGCGTCAGGAACACCCACGCACCCAGCACCCAGGGCCGCATTACCTTGGCGAAATCTGGATTGACGCGGCCAGTGATGAGCGCGCCCATGGCGAGGCTGAAGGCGACTGACAGCCCGACATAGCCGATATACAAAGTCGGCGGATGCACTGCGAGGCCGATGTCCTGCAACAATGGGTTCAGCCCGATCCCTTCAGCAGCGGGCACGGGCAGCCGCTCAAACGGGTTGGAGCTGATAAGCAGGAAGAAATAGAACCCGATCGCGACGAAACCCTGCACCGCGAGCGTCGCGGACATCGTGCGTTCGGGCAGCCGCCGCTCCAGCCCGCCCAGCAATCCGCCAGATAGCGCAAGTACCGCAACCCACAGCAGCATCGAGCCTTCGTGATTTCCCCAAGTGCCGGTGAGTTTGTAAAGATCGGGCTTCAACGAATGCGAATTGGTGGCAACCAGCTTGACCGATAGATCGGTAATTGCAAACGCATAGAGCAGCATCGTGAATGCCAGCACTGCCAGCACCGCCTGCACCACCGCCGCCGGGCGCGCATACAGCGCATAGGCCGAAGTTGTGCCTTCCGGGGCGCGCAGGGCGAGTGCACCGGTGACCATCTGCAACACTGCCAGCGCGGCGGCGAGCCACAGCGCAGCGTGTCCGATTTCTGCAATCATCTCATAGCCTTTCGCGGCATGGCTGCTAGGCTCGGATTACAGGCCAACGGTTGTCTCCGCCGCGATCTCTGCGGCCTTTTCTGCGTCATGCGCTTCCAGCCCTTCCAGTTCCCTCGGCACGTAGTTTTCGTCGTGTTTGGCCAGCAGATTGGTCGCAAGGAATGTGCCATCCGCCTGAAGGCTACCCTCTGCGACCACGCCTGAACCCTCGACAAAGAGGTCGGGCAGGATACCGCTATATCGCACCGGAACCGTGCTGGCTGCATTGCCGGTGACGATGAACTGCACGGTCACGCCATCGGCCCGCGTCGCCAGTGAGCCTGCCTGTACCATCCCGCCAAGGCGCACCGGCTGCCCCACGGCGGGGGGCTCTGAAGCCATCTGTTCGGGCAGGTAAAAATAGTTCGCCTGATTGCGCAGCGCCCACACTGCAATCAGCCCGGCAGCGACAATCGCGATCAGGGCGAAAATTACCAGCGTCATGCGCTGATGCTTGGGCTTTAACTGGCTCATCGGCGTTTAACCTCAGCGGAACGTTTTTCCGCGCGGCGCATCGCGGTAAAGCTCCATCCGATCAGCAACGCGAGTGCGACCAGTCCGATTGCATAGGCTGCGATTACATAATCCCATTGCGGCAGGCTTTCACGCATCACGCCTGCTCCATTGCCGGTGCGCGTACGCTTGTCTGCACGACAGGCTCATCGTCCAGCGCGCGGCGGCGCAGACGTGCTTCGACCTGTTGCTGCGCGATTAGCGCGCGCATACGCATCAGCACAATCGCGCCGAACAACAGCGAGAAACCCAGCACCGCGGCCAGTAAGGGCCACAGAAAAGCGGCATCGATCGCGCTTTTGCCCGCAGTGATGCTGGGCGGTTGGTGCAGCGAATTCCACCACACGACGCTGCGGTTGATAATCGGAATGTTCACCGCGCCAACCAGCCCGAAAATCGCCGCCACCTTGGGAGAAACCCCCTCGCGCGCGCTCGCCTGCGCCAGCGCCAGATAGCCAATATACAGGAACATCAGCACCAGCATTGATGTCAACCGGCCATCCCATACCCACCACGTGCCCCAAGTGGGCCGCCCCCAGATAGAGCCTGTAACAAGGCAGATAATGGTAAAAACCAGACCCGGCAGCGCAATCGCGCGTGCAGACAAGGCCGCCAGTGGGTGCTTCCAGATCAATAGCGCAGCGGAAGACAGCGCAATCCCGGTCCATCCACCCATGCCCAGCCATGCCGCCGGCACGTGGATGAAGATGATGCGCACCGTCTCCCCCATCAGGCGATCAGGCGGAACCTGTGTCAGTCCCCACACCATCGCCGCACATGCGAGCCCCGCGCCGCTGAAAAACAGCAGCGGCGTGAGCCAGCGGGCGAGCGACAGAAATCGCTTTGGATTGGCATAGATGTGCACGTTGATATCCCTGCACGGAATTTAGAGCCTTGTCGCCCCCTCGCAACCCCTCCGGCGCGATGATCGCGGCGCAAAAAACGCAACGGGTGTGCTTAGCCGCGCCCGATCAGCTTTTGCGCCATGCGATCTGCCACGATATCGGGCGAAGTGACGGTGGCGTCGCTTTCCTGCCAGATTTCCTCCAGCCTGCCGGGGATCAGCTTGATCCGATCGCGCACTTCATCGACGCAGCCGTGGCGGTTTTCGCGTCGCGCCAGATACTCGCTCGCAACCGAGATGATCCCGCCTGCATTGATTACGTAATCGGGCGCATACAAGATACCGCGTTTGAACAGCGGATCGCCGTGATGCGCCCTTGCCAACTGGTTGTTCGCGCCGCCCGCCACAATCGCAGTGTCCAAACCAGCGATGCTGTCCTCATCGAGGATCGCGCCCAGCGCGTTGGGGCTGAAAACATCGCAAGATATCGTCATGATCGCATCGGCCGCCACCGCCCTGCCGCCCAATTCATCGGCCAGCGCCTGCGCGGCGCCTGCGTTAATATCGGCCAGCGTCAGCTTTGCCCCATCCTTTGCCAGCAGCCGAGCGACGCCGCCGCCCACGCTGCCAACGCCCTGCACCGCCACGTGAACGCCCGCGACGCTATTCTTGCCCAGCTTGTGCCGCACGGCAGCGACAATACCAAGATAGATGCCATAGGCGGTGAAGGGTCCGGGTCGCCCCCGGCAGCATTCTCGCCCGATACCGGCAGGCCCGAAACATGCGCGGTCCGCTGTGACACGGCGACCATGTCAGCTTCTGATATGCCTACGTCTTCTGCCGTAACATAGCGCCCGTTCAACGCCTCCACCGCATCGCCGAACGCGGCGAGCAGTTCGGGCGTCTTGGTGCGCGCTTCATCAGCGAGGATCACCGCCTTGCCCCCGCCCATCGGCAGGCCGGCCATCGCGTTCTTGTAACTCATCCCGCGCGACAGGCGCAGCGCATCGCGCAGGCCATCCTTGGGATTGGGATAATGCCAGAAGCGCGTACCGCCCGCGCCGGGGCCCAAATGGCTGGAATGGACCGCAATTATCGCCGTCAGACCAGAGGCGCGATCGCGCACGACCTGCACCAGTTCGTGATCGTCGAAATCGGGTTCGGTCCAGAAAGCGGTCATATGTTCATTGCCCTGTTCAGCGCGCGCTCGGCGAGACTGCCGGGATGGACATCTTCAACGCTTGTGATGGGGGAAAATGGGGCGACCGAGGGGGCTCGAACCCCCGACCTCCGGTACCACAAACCGGCGCTCTAACCAACTGAGCTACGATCGCCACACGTCCCACCAGGCGCGAACCGCCAGGATCAGGCAGCACTTGCGTGCATACCTGGCGCTTTACGTCCCAAACACGGTCGGTCAAGGCCGCCGTGAGCGGGCGCGAGCCAATTGCACAAACCGCCCTGCATGGGAAGCGAAAACTGTCATATCGCCGCGCGCACGCAATATTCTTTCGCAGTCGTTTGGCACTTGTCTGGCGAGCACCCGTAATTAGGGTCCAGGCAATGGAGCTGTTCACCGATTCTTCCGCCTCACGCCTGCTTGAACGCGCCGGGCTTAAACGCTTGCCGAGCGCCAAGGCGGAGGTGTTCCAGTGCCGCGATTTCATTGACGCCGATCTGTGCGAGGCGTTGATCGCGTTGATCGACCGGGATCGGCGCCCCTCCACCATCGCCGATGACAATGGCGACCAGTATTTTCGCACCAGCGAGACCTGCGATCTGCCATTAGCGGAACCCGCCGTGCAACAATTGGAGACGATGCTGATCGACCTTTCCGGCATCGACCCGGCGCATGGAGAACCGTTGCAGGGGCAGCGCTATGCTGTGGGGCAGGAATTCAAGGCGCACACCGATTATTTCACCCCCGGCGGCCCCGATTGGGAGCGTTTTTGCAGCGTGGCCGGGCAGCGTACGTGGACGTTCATGATCTACCTCAACGAACCCGAAGCAGGCGGTGCAACCCGCTTCAAGGCAATCGGCAAAACCTTTCAACCCGAAGCGGGCAAGCTGCTGTGCTGGAACAACCGGCGCGAGGACGGGCGCGAAAACCCCAACACGCTCCACCACGGGATGAAAGTGCGCAAGGGCGTGAAATATGTTATCACGAAATGGTATCGCGAGCGGCCTTGGGGCTGATTGGGGGTAAAAATGAGCGCTTATGAAGACATCGCAGCGCAGCTGAAGGAACGGCTTGCCGATCTGCTTGAACGTACCGAAGTGATCGAGGACGATCTACGCCACCCGCTTGATGACGATTGGAGCGAGCAGGCCGTCGACCTCGCGGATGACGAGGCGCTGGAGGGCGTAGACGAGGTGTTGCGCGCCGAAATTCAACAGATCAGGTTTGCGCTGATGCGGATCGAGACCGGCACTTATGGCGTTTGCGCAAAGTGCGGCAAGGAAATCCCTCGCGACCGCCTTGAAGCGCGCCCTATCGCGACGCGATGTGTGGAATGTGCGTGAGAGGTTCGGTCAGGACGGATGCGCTGCAAATACGTTGAGCCCGACCGCGCCGATCAGGATCATCGCAATAAATAAGAATTGCAGCGCGCCCAGCCGCTCATCAAAGGCGAACATCCCGATCAGGCGTGCGGCGACCCTACCTACGCCCGACCATATTGCGTAGACGATTCCCACCGGCAACACCTTCATCGCCGGGGTCAGAACCCGGAAACACGCTCTGTAGCAAACGAGGGAAAGCATCCCCTACTGCACCTTTCCGAAGCTATCAGACAGCTTGAGCAGAAAGGTGGCGGTGCCTTCGAGAGTGATCGCGACGACGAGGAATAACCAAGGCGACATCGCGCCAGTTCTACGCCAGATCGCGCGCAGGCAAAGAAAAAGGCGACCCCGCAAGACCGCCCGTTTCATGTGACCCGCATGGGCCGCAAAGCTGATGAAGCGCCTACTTCTTGAGCGAAAGACCGCCGAAACGCTTGTTGAACGCAGCCACACGGCCACCTTCCTGGATCTGACGGTTGCCGCCGGTCCATGCCGGGTGGCTGGTCGGGTCGATATCCAGCGCGAGCGTGTCGCCTTCCTTGCCCCAGGTCGACCGGGTCTGGAATTCGGTGCCATCTGTCATCTTCACGTTGATCAGGTGGTATTCGGGATGCCCTTCGGCTTTCATGGTCTTCGTCCTTTGAGCTTTCACCGGTTCCGACCGGCGGTGCTATGAAATGGGAAGCGGCGCGCTTAAGTCGGTTTGGCCTGAATGGCAAGGTTTGTTTCGGCAAACAAACCGGACGCCATCGGTATCAAGCGGGCGGGTCTGCGATCATTGCGGTGAATTCCACCTCGCAGGTGGCCTTGCCGTCGACGCTCGCCTTGCCTTTGAATTTGTACACGCGGCTGCGTTTTTGCAGAAACTCGACTTCCAAATCGAGCAGGCAGCCGGGCGTTACGGGAGCGCGGAACTTTGCGCCGTCGATACCCATGAATATCACAAGTTTGCCTGTGCCCGCCAGTTCCAGCGTTTCTATTCCGAGGATCGCAGCGGCCTGTGCCAGCGCCTCGATCTGCAGGACACCCGGCATGATAGGAGCGCTGGGGAAATGTCCCTGAAAGAACTGTTCGTTCATGCTCACGGCTTTGATCGCGTGGATGCGTTCACCCAGATCGATCCGCTTGACGCGGTCAACCAACAGCAATGGGTAGCGGTGCGGCAGGGCTTTCAGAACCTTGTGGATGTCATAATCCACAATCGGTTCCTCCAGTTTTTCTGGCGATGATTGCGTCTCGCTCATACCCTGCCCCCCGATTGTGCCGCTCTTTGTGTCAGGCGTTAACGGCCTGCCGGTGCCTGCGTGTTGCCTTCGGCCTGACCCTGCTGCGCGCGCTGCTGCTGGATGAGTTGCGCTGTCAGCAGGCGTTCCTGGATTTCCTGGAACAGCCCGGCTCCCTGCTGCGAGGGACGATAGTTCTCCGGGGGGACCACGCCTACGCTGGGAATCTTGGTGTTGAGCGAAGCAATAACCTGCGTCGTCACATCGGATTCCGCTGTGCCATACAACACCGCACCAACCGGCATGATCAGCTGAATGCTCTGCGCCGCTGCCACTTCCTGAAGAGCCGCGCCGTACTGGTTGAAAATCTGTTCGACCGCATAGATCCGAGCGACATTGACCTGGTTGGATAGCGAATTAACCTCACCTTCCAGCTGCTGGATCTGGGTGAACTGCGACGATCCTTGAACGGCGGGCAGTTCCGCATCATCAAGCTGGCCGTTTGCATTGGCATCGAACGGCTTCAGCAAATCAGACAATTGCTGCTGCTTTGCTGTGCGCTGGTCGATCTGTGCCTTGAACGTGGTGGTGATTGATTCGTACGCTGTGCGCAGCGCATTCGTACCGATGATCGCGCGGCTTGTATCCACAGTCGCTACTTTGGTAGCGGACTGGGCCGAAGCAGGAGCAGCGACAAAAGCGCAGGCAGCAAGGCCAGCGCAGGCGAGAGTTTTGGCAAGAGTATTCATCAGAACTGGGTTCCTACGTTGAACTGGAAGGTTTTGTCGTCATCGCCTTCAACCTTGCGGATGATCTGGGCGAAATCGATGCGGAACGGGCCGAACGGCGAGTTCCAGTTGACCCCTATACCCACGGCAATACGCGGGCTTGGGGAATTGCCGAGAAAGACTTCTCGAATGTTGGAATTCGGCAGGATCTCGCGGCGATTGTCATTGCCGAGCACGTCGACCGGTTGGGTTGTGAAGACACGGACGCGGTTTTGATTCGCATCGAGAATCGGAGCGCCATTGGCATCAATCGTCGTCGAAAACAGCGGAAGTCCCGTGGTCGCGTCGATCTGCTGAATACCGTTAGGGTTATCCTGCAGCACCGGGGTTGTTACCTGCCACAACGCACCGACATCCACGAACACCGAAGGGCGCAGGCCAAGCTCACGTGCGCCCGAACCCAGCGGGATTTCAAGCTCCGCGCGGCCAAGATAATAGTTGCGTCCGCCAATCGCATCGTCACGGGTCTGGTTGCGTGCGGTGATGAGGATCGGGTTGCCATCATCATCCAGTTTAGCGGTGTTGGTATCTTGATCGAGATCATAGAACTGCGTCAGCACGCGCGGACCGATGCCGCGAATGTCGAAGCCGCGGATCTGCGGTTCGCCAAGCTGGAAACGGTCGGTCAGCAGCACGTCGTCGACGCCAATGCCGGGCCGGTTCTGCAAGGGGATAATCGCCCCGCCTTCTGCCGACAGCGAAAATACGAAGCCTGAATTGCCGATACCCCAGAACTTCTGCGCGCGACCACGGAAGCGGGTGTAGCGCACATCCCCGCCCAGCCCGGCAAATTCGGTGCTGAGCGAAATGGTTTGTCCGCGCGTTGGGCGGAAAGCAGAGTTAAGCGAGTTATAGTTGAGCGACAGCCCGACAATCGAGCTCAACCGTTCGCCCAGTGCATCGCACAGAAAGCGGCCAGCCAGCAGCGGGTTGCACTCTGTCGTACCGTCACCATCAAGATCGGAGAAGAACTGATTGCGGTCGAGAGCAACCTCATCGTAGTTCAGCGTGTAACTGCCGACGAGCGACATGAATTCTGTCAGTGGCACGCCAAGCCGCGCAGCGAAACCGGTGGTCGACTGTTCGAACGTCGTGTTCCGATCACTGCCACGGAAGTTGAAGCTATTGAAATCGCGGCGATATACGTCAATCCCGGCAGAGATATTGCGATCGAACACATATGGTTCGGTAAAGCTGATCTGCGCGTTGCTGGAGAATTGCGAGTAGTTGACGCTCAACCCGATTGTCTGCCCGCGACCGCGGAAATTGCGCTGGCGGATCGAACCGGCGAGAATGAATTGCTCGATCGAGGAGAACCCGGCGGAAAACTGCAATTCGCCCGTGGGTTGCTCTTCGACGTTCGCTTCGAGAATGATGCGGTCGGGTGCGGAACCTTCGACCTGATTGACCTCGAAGTTTTCCTGGAAAAAGCCCAGCGAATTGATGCGCGCCGTGGTGCGTTGAACGGCGAGAGAGTTGAACGCATCGCCTTCGGACAGGCGGAATTCGCGGCGGACAACCTTGTCCTGCGTCAGCGTGTTGCCGTTCACATCGACCCGTTCCACATAGACGCGCGGCGCCTCGCGCAGGATGAACTTGATGTCCATCGTGAGGGTTTCTTTCTGGCGGCTGTAACGCGGCTGGACATCGGCAAACGCATAGCCAAACCGGCCCGCCAGCTCTGCCAGTTGTTCGATCGTGTCCTCGACCGATTTGGCATCGTACCATTCGCCCGGCTGCATCGAGAGGCCAGCCTTGATCTGATCGCTGTCAAAATCGCGCAGCTGGCTTTCCACCTCGACAGTGCCGAATTTGTAGCGCTCGCCCTCTTCCACCACGTACGTGATGATAAAGTCTTTCTGATCGGGCGTCAGTTCGGCCACCGCGGAAACAACGCGGAAATCGGCATAGCCTTCGGTCAGATAGAACTGGCGCAATTTCTGCTGATCGAATGCGAGGCGGTCCGGATCGTAGCTGGTGTTGGAGCTGAAAAAGCGCGTGAAGCGCGCCTGTTTGGTCACCATTTCGCCGCGCAGCTGGTTATCGGAGAACTTGTCGTTGCCGATAATGTTGATCTGGCGGACCTTGGACTTGGGGCCTTCACTAATCTCGAACACCACGTCGACGCGGTTTTGCGGCAGCTGCACCATCTTTGGCTCGACCGACGCGGCGAACCGGCCCTGACGCTTGTACAGCTCGATGATGCGGGCAACGTCGGCGCGCACCTTTGAGCGGGTGAAAATCTGGCGCGGCGCGAGTTTGATCTCAGGGACGATCTTGTCGTCTTTCAGCCGCTCGTTCCCTTCGAGGACGATGCGGTTGATGACAGGGTTTTCGGTCACCGTAATAACGACGTTACCATTATCGAAGCGGATTGAGGAGTTGCCCGCGAACAATTCCGTCGCGCCCAAATCCTTCAGCGCCTGGTCGGCGGCGACAGAGGTGTATTCCTGCCCAACGCGCAACCGGATATAGCTGATGATGGTGGTCGGCTCGAGCCGCTCCGACCCTTCGACGCTGATTGAGCGAATGATGTTCTCGCCCTGAGGGGCCGCAGGTGCGGGTGCGGGTTGCTGCTGCGCATCGACACTCCCCTGTGCCTCTGGAGCCAGCACCTCATCCTGAGCCAGCACGCTGTAAGGCACACCCGCCAGCATCGAGCCACAGGTAAGCGCTATCGCAAGGCGTCCGGCTGAAGTGACCGGCGATCCGCCCGTCTGCTTGCATCGATCCATGTTCGTCAAAATTCCCGTCCAACCTGTATTCCAAGCGCCTGAAACGATCAGGTGCGCACATGCTTCAGCCCGTCATCGAAGGCCAGCTACAGCCCGAACCGCCTCTGCCCGATGCGCCTTGCGCAATCAAGCGGCCAAACTACCTTGCCGATGTCAGGGCGTGCCCTTTCCCCGGCTAACTGCCAAACCATCCACCGATCGCCGGGAGAGAGATCACGTCGTTGAACGTGACCACCGCCATAAACGTCAGCAACAGCACGATGCCAGTGCGATAGGCCCACTCAGTCGCCTGCGGTCCGACCGGTTTGCGTCGCACCGCTTCCGCCGCATAGAAAGCCAGGTGCCCGCCATCGAGTGCGGGGATTGGCAAGAAGTTGATGAACGCCAAGTTAAGCGAGATAAGCGCGGCAAACTCAATGAAGGCGGTCGGACCAAGGCTGAGGCGTTCCCCCGCAACCTTTCCGATCTTCAACGGGCCGCCCAGTTCCTTGATAGAGCGCTGGCCGATCACCACCTGCTTGATCCCGGTGACCATCATCTTGATAAGTTTCCAGCTTTGCTCCGTCGCCAGCGGCACAGTCTGGAGCAGTGGGACCGGCTGCCATTCGTATTCCAGCGCCGCAGGAGCGACACCGATGCGACCGATGTCACCCTTGTTGCCGAAGCCATCGTCGTTCTCGACCCGCCCGATCGTCAGCGGAAACGACAGCGTTTCCCCATCGCGCAGCACTTTCAGCGTCACGCGCTCATCGGGATAAAGTGCGATATTTTCTATCAACGCGTTAAAATCAGGGATCGGCGTCTCATCGACCGCGATGATCTGATCGCCGACCTCCAACCCGGCGTCACGCGCGGGGGATATTTCCGCGAATTCACCGACCTCGGTGGACGCTTCGGCATCGGTCACCATCGGCCTGCCAAGCACCGCAAAGAACGCGGCGAGGATTGCAATGGCCACGACAAGGTTTGTCACCGGACCAGCCGCCACGATCAGCGCGCGCTTCCATAGCGCGGCGCTCTGAAATGCGCCGTCTTCCATTTGAGCGTTGGGATCGGGCACGCTGGCGGGGTTCATATCACCCTTGAACTGGACATATCCGCCCAGTGGCAGTGCCGAGAGTTTCCAGCGCGTGCCGCGCCGGTCGGTGAAGCCCCAGATCTCCTTGCCAAAGCCGACCGAAAACGCTTCCGCATGGACGCCGAACCAACGCCCTACAAGATAATGGCCCAGCTCATGCACGGTTACGAGCGGCCCCAGCAGAAGCGGGAAGCCAAGAAGGTACATCCAGAACGGGGGCGATTCAAACACAGGCGGCGCTCTCTAAAAGGGATCGGGCTTTTCGGCGCGCGTCGTTATCGACGCTCAGCACCTCGGCAAGCGTCGTAGGCCGCGGCGGCAGATTGCTGCGTTGCAAGGTTTCTTCGACCAATGCAGTTATCCGTGTGAACCCAATCTGACCGGTAAGAAACGCCTCGACAGCAATTTCGTTCGCCGCATTGAGCGTGGCAGGCGCGGCCCCGCCCGCCTCGATCGCCTCACGCGCTATACGGGTCGCGGGGAAGCGCGCTTCGTCCGGCGCAAAGAACGTCAGTTCGCCCAGCTCGGCAAGGTCCAGCGGTTCCAGCGGCGTCTCCATCCGGCGCGGCCATGCAAGGCACGAAGCAATCGGCACGCGCATGTCCGACGGGCCCAGCTGCGCGAGCGTTGACCGATCGCGATATTCGACCATCGAGTGGATGACGCTTTGGGGGTGGACCACGATGCGCAACCTGTCCAGCCCGACGGGGAACAGGTGGTGCGCCTCGATAAATTCCAGCCCCTTGTTCATCATGGTGGCGGAATCGACGCTGATCTTGGCACCCATCGCCCAATTGGGATGCGCCACCGCTTCTGCCGGGGTGGCGGCCGCGATCCGCTTTGCCGACCATGTGCGCAGCGGCCCGCCGCTGGCTGTCAGCGTGATGCGCGCAACATCGGCGATGTCGTTCCCGGCAAGGCACTGGAAAATGGCATTGTGTTCGCTGTCGGTCGGCAATAGCATCGCACCGTGCTTTTCGATCTCGGCGATCATCAGCTCGCCTGCGGAAACCAGCGCTTCCTTGTTGGCAAGCGCAATCACGCCGCCGCGTTCTACCGCAGCCATCACCGGAGCAAGGCCTGCCGTGCCGACAATCGCAGCCAGGGTGAGGTCAACCGGGCGCGCCGCCGCTTCGCAAAGGGCCTGTGCGCCGCCAGCCGCCTCAATCCCGCTGCCCGATAGCGCGCTGCGAAGCGCACCAAGGTAACTCTCGTCGCCAACTACCGCCAGCTTTGCCCCGAATTCGCGCGCGAGTGCGGCGAGTTCATCGGCGCTGCAATTCGCGGTCAGTGCCTCGACATGCCAGTCGTTGCGATTGCGCCGCACCAGATCGAGCGTCGACGCGCCCACGGAACCCGTCGCGCCGAGTACGGTCAGCGATCGCGCCATTATGCGCCAACTCCCAGCAAACGCGGGCCGGTTGCCACCACGAACAGCACGAAATACACCGCTAGAAAACCGTCGGCGCGGTCAAACACGCCTCCGTGACCGGGAATAAGGTTGCTTGAATCCTTCACGCCCGCGCGCCGTTTCATCCAGCTTTCAAAGAAATCGCCGCTCTGCGCGATAATTGCAATCAGTGAGCCGCCGATCATGGCCATCATGATGCTGTAGGGGTTGGGCGCGCCGTGAATATCTGGGCGGAAACCGATCATTATGAGCGCGATTGCCGCCAGCCCTGCGGCCAGCGCTCCGCCGCCCAGCCCTGCCCAGGTCTTCGATGGGCTGAGCCGAGGGGCGATCTTTGGCCCGCCCACTGCGCGCCCGACGAAGTACGCGCCCACATCGACTGCAATTACCGGAAGGACGTAAATCAGCGCGACAGTTAATGCGTCGAAACTGATGCGCACCTGTATCAAGGCCAGCGCAGCGCCGCAGACATAGACCGCTCCGAAAAACAGCCATGCCAGTTCAGCCAGGATCGAGGCGTCGGATTTGCGAACCAGCGCGTTCCATTCCCACAGGACCAGCCCGCCGATCAGGATGACAAAGCCGATCCAGATCCAGCCGCCAAACCACAGCGCACTGCCGGTGACGGCGGCCATGAATACGCCCGACACGAACCGAACCGGAAGATCGGAGATGCCCGCGGGACTGCGCACGCCCTTATTACCGGCCTCCATAGCGTCGCTCCCTCTCGCCGAAGTCGCTCAGCGCCTGCGCCAGATCTTCCGGCCTGAAATCGGGCCACAGCGTATCGACAAACAGCATTTCGGCATAGGCTGCCTGCCACAGCAGAAAGTTCGACAATCGCACTTCTCCGCTGGTGCGGATCAGCAGATCGAGCGGCGGGAGATCGACAGTATCAAGCTGCGCCTCGATCGTATCCGTCGTAATGTCGCCCGCCACCGCCGCCTTTGCCGCAGCGCGCGCGATCTCGTGCTGCCCGCCGTAATTTAGCGCTACAGCCAATGTCTGATGCCCGTTCGCTGTCTGGGCAAGCGCGTCTTCGAGCATGGCGACGATATCGGGCGCGAGCGATTGCCAGTCGCCAATGATCTTCAGCTTGACGCCATTGGCCACGAATTCGGGCAGGTCCGATTTGATGAAACGGCGCATCAGGTTCATCAGAT
This sequence comes from uncultured Alphaproteobacteria bacterium, assembly GCA_963838365.1. GTDB lineage: Bacteria > Pseudomonadota > Alphaproteobacteria > Sphingomonadales > Sphingomonadaceae > Erythrobacter. The sequence goes on along the minus strand of CAWIQR010000009.1, from coordinate 205,246 downwards.
CATCGACTTCATCCTCCGACCGTTTCCAGTTTTCCGATGAAAACGCATACAGCGTCAGGCATTCCAGCCGCAGCGGCTCGATCCCGCGCACCAGCCGGCGCACCGCCTCCACCCCGCGCTGATGGCCCACAGCGCGCGGCAGTCCGCGCCGTTTCGCCCAACGGCCATTACCGTCCATGATAATGGCCACGTGTCTTGCGGCGTGTGTAGGAGTGGTGTGGTCCAAACTATCCCCTAAAATGCCCGTCCCCTGACTCACTGCGTCAGGATTTCCTGTTCTTTCTTGGCCGCCGCTTCATCGGTTTCAGCGACATGTTTGTCCGTCATTTTCTGGACCTCGTCCTCCAGACGCTTTCGATCGTCTTCGGAGATTTCCTTTTTCTTTTCGTCGGCTTTCAGGCTTTCCATCGCATCGCGGCGCACGTTGCGGATAGCGATCTTGGCTTTTTCCGCATACTGCCCGGCGAGCTTTGCCAGTTCCTTGCGCCGTTCTTCGGTCAGGTCGGGGATCGGCAGGCGCAGGGTCTGCCCGTCGATGATCGGATTTAGACCGAGGTTGGCATGCGCGATCCCTTTTTCGACGGCGTGCAGGTTCGATTTGTCCCACACCTGAACACTCAGCATCCGGGGTTCGGGGGCGGAGACGGTGGCGACCTGGTTCAGCGGCATCATCGCACCATAAACCTCGCACACCACCGGGTCGAGCAGAGTGGTGTTGGCGCGCCCTGTACGCAGGCCCGAAAGGTCGCTTTTCAGCGCATCGACAGCGCCAGTCATGCGCCGTTCGATATCGGCCTTTTCATATTGCGGCATGGATCAGTCCTTCTGTACTATTGTCTGCACGCCCTCGCCCGACAGGACGCGGGCAACATTGCCTCTTTCGCGGATGGAGAAGACCACTATCGGAATGTCGTTCTCTCGGCAAAGCGCAACTGCGGTGGCGTCCATCACCTTGAGGTTCTGCGACAGAACGTGGTCGTAAGTTACTGCATCGAAACGGATGGCGCCGGGGTTGTGTTTGGGATCGCTGTCGTAGACCCCGTCGACGCTGGTGCCTTTCATCAGGACATCGCAGTTCATCTCCGCCGCGCGCAGCGCAGCGCCCGTGTCGGTGGTGAAGAACGGATTGCCGGTGCCAGCCGCAAATATGACGATTCGGCCCTTTTCCAGATGCCGTTCAGCACGGCGACGGATGTAGGGTTCGCACACCGATGACATGGGGATCGCGGACTGTACCCGCGTCTGCACGCCCAGCTGCTCCAGCGCATTCTGCATGGCGAGCGCATTCATCACTGTCGCCAGCATTCCCATGTAATCGCCAGTGGTACGGTCCAGCCCCTTTGCGGCGGCGCTGATGCCGCGAAAGATATTGCCGCCGCCGATCACCAGACACACTTCCAGCCCGGTGTCCTTGGCCGCCTTCACCTCTTCGGCAAGACGCGTGACATAGGCCGGGTCGATCCCGTATTCCTGTTCCCCCATCAGAACTTCGCCAGAGAGTTTCAGGAGGATTCGCTTGGCGGACTTGATCGGCATGGTGGGGTGCTCTTTCGGCGGGAATTATAGTTGGCGCGGGCTTTATCCGTCAGCCAAGGTCATGCCAAGGGGTAACGCGGTGCGGGGGGTAGACAGTGTGGCGGTTATATTCGCGCAGTTTCAGGTAAGGGGCTCAGATGTTTCGCAGGCTGTTTCTGATTGCGTTGGCGCTGGCGGTCGCGGTGGGGGCAAAGGGGTTGCACGATACGATGCGCGATCCGGTGATCGTGCGCCATACGCTGACGTCGGCCGCGCTGCCCGCAGGGTCTGCCCCGGTCACCATCGCGCTTCTCACCGATATTCACGTGGCAGGGCCGGACATGCCGCCAGAGAGGCTCGAACGGATCGTCGAACAGGTCAACGCGCTGGAGCCGGACCTCATCACGATCGCAGGCGATCTGGTGAGCGAGAAGCGCACCGCCACCCATATCTACACTGCGCCCGAAATCATCACTCCGCTGGCACGGCTAAGGGCACCGCACGGCGTGGTGATTGTGCCGGGCAATCACGATCACTGGTACGACTGGCCCGCATTGTCTGCGCAAATCGCACGCCATCCGCATATGAGCGTGCTGACAAATAAGGCGATGCAGGCGGGACCGGTAGCGCTGGGCGGTGTTGATGACGACTTTACCGGGCGCGCCGATCTTGCTGCGACGCTTTTGGCAATGGAAGGGCTGGAGGGTCCACGCGTGATGCTGACACACAGCCCTGATATTTTTCCAGAAACGTCGGGCGATGTAGAACTGGTACTGGCCGGGCACACGCATTGCGGGCAGATTGCCTATCCGTGGGGTGGAAGCCCGGCGACCATGTCCGATTATGGCAACACCTATGCCTGCGGAATATCTGAACGCGGCGGCACCACTCTTGTGACCAGCGCCGGGATCGGCACCAGCCTGCTGCCGATCCGGCTGTTCACCCGGCCAGAGGTTTGGATGATCGAGATACGCCCTGTGCGACCTTGAGACGCGAGCAGGCATCAGCGAAAGCGCGAAGTCTGCGTAGCCGCCCGCTAAAACCACGCCCTCAATCCGATGATTACCTGCAGGCCGTCTGGATCTTCGCCAACGGCGCGGGCAATGCTGGCGGTCTCGCCAAGCCGCGCTGCATATTCGATCCCGATATAAGGCGCGAACTCGCGCACGAATTCGTACCGCAGACGAACCCCCGGCTCGATCGAGGTGATGCCCGCCCCGACGTCGCGTTCAGGGATGTCTTGCGCAGCCAACTCAATCTCCACGCGAGGCTGGATGATCAGGCGTTGGGTGATCCGCTGGTCATATTCGCCCTCGATCCGCGCCGTCAGGTGTCCCCGGTCGGAAAGGAACAGGGCCGCATCAATCTCGAACATATAGGGCGCGATGCCCTGCACACCGACAACCAGATGTCCGCGTGTATCGGGTCCGGGGTCAAAGCGCAGCCCCGCTTGAAGATCGAAGAACGGGCCAATTGCGCGACTGTAGAGCGCCTGTATCTCGGCATCCTCAAGCTCGCCGCCGAGCCCGCCTTCACCTTCGGTCTTGAGGACGAAGCGATTGATATCCCCGCCAAAGAAGGCCTGCGCATCCCACAGATAGCCATCATCGCCGCCATCTGTTGCGATGCGCGCTTCGAGCCGCTCGACCATCACCATCCCGGTGCGCATTCCTCCGTTCTCGCGGGCGAGCTGGCTGCGGCTGGGCGCCATGGCATCGGCTCCCCAGATCGCGTCGGCGGCGTGGAGGGGGCCGTCAAGGGCGCGCGGCGGAACCGCGTTTTCAGGCGCGGCATGCGGTGCCGACTTATCAATCATGGAGCCGTGCTGCCCATCATCCGTCATGGAATGGTTCATCGTGGGATGGTCCATCGCTGGCCTCGCGGCGTCACCTCCTTCCATCGCGCCGATCGAGGATTGCTCGATCTCCTTATCGTCGGAAGGGGCTTTGATCGGGGGGCACTGTTCGGGTGGCAGGTGGCCCATGGCGCAATGATCCATTTGCGGTTGCGGGTCGCTTCCATGGGCGGCGTGATCCTGCGCGCTGACGGGGGCGGCCAGAAGCGCCACGCTGGCTAGCAGTAATGTGCGCATCAGGACTGGCCGCTGTCCGGGAAGGGTCGCACCGTTACAACCTGCATCATCCCTGCGTGCATATGATACAGAAGATGGCAGTGGAAGGCCCAGTCCCCCGGCTCATTGGCGGTCAGGTCGAAAGAGGCAGTGCCGCCCGGTTGCACGACCATGGTGTGCTTCAACGGCTGGTGCATGTGATCTGCCCCGTTCACCATTTCGAAGAAGTGGCCGTGCAGGTGAATCGGGTGCGCCATCATCGTTTGATTGACCAGCTTGACGCGAACCCGCTCATCATAGCCGAAGCGGATCGGATCGTCGGTGACAGAGGTGAACTTCTTCCCGTCGAACGACCACATGTATCGTTCCATGTTCCCGGTGAGATGTATTTCCATCTCACGGTCCACTACGCGGTGGGGGTTCATGCGTTTGGCCTTGAGATCGGTGTAGCGAAGCACGCGATGGGGCACGTTGTCCAGGCCAAGGCCGGGGAAGTCCATCCGGTCCGCCGGCATAGGTGCGACCATGTCGATCCCGGGGCCGACCTTTACATCATCAGGCAACAGGGAGGTATCGCGCATATCGTGATCCATCGCGCTAATGTCGCTCATGTTGCCCATGTCATGCCCCATCGCGGCATGATCCATCATGCCCATATCGGTCATGGTAAGCGTGGGTATCTCGCGCAGCGCAGGCGCGGTGGCGATATGGCCGATGTGGCTGGTAAGGCTGGCCACGCCCATTCCGCTGCGATCCATCGCTTCTGCAACGATGGCGTAGCTGCCATCGGAAGGCGCGACAATTACGTCGTAAGTCTCGGCAACACCGATCTGGAACTCGTCGACCTCGACATCGTCCACGTCCTGCCCATCGGCCTGTATGACTGTCATGGGCACGCCGGGAATACGAACGTTGAAAAAGGTCATGGCGCTGCCATTGATTATGCGCAATCTCACCCGTTCGCCCGGCCGGAACTGAAGCTGGAGATTGTCGGCAGGGCCGTGCCCATTGATGAGGTAGGTGTAGGTGGTTCCTGTGACATCGGAAATGTCGCGCGGGTTCATCCGCATCCGGCCCCACATCCGGCGCAATTCTCCCGGCATTTCACCTTCGCTGGCTGTCTGCATCTGGCGCTGGAAATAATGCTCGCCCACTTTCAGCTTGCGCATGATTTCGTGCGGGTGGATCGGCGTGAACTCGCTTAGCAGGACCACGTAATCGCGATCATAGCGCGGGTCGGGATCGGCGCTTTCGATAATGATCGGACCGTAATGTCCCGCCTGCTCCTGAAGCCCGGAATGCGAGTGCCACCAATAGGTGCCGTTCTGTCGCACCGGGAATTGATAGGTGAATGTCTCGCCCGGCTTGATACCGGGAAAGCTGACACCGGGAACCCCATCAAACTGGAATGGCAACAGCAGGCCGTGCCAGTGGATCGAGCTGTCTTCGGCCAGATTGTTAGTGACATGCAGGCGAATGTCCTGCCCTTCGCGCAATCGGATCAGCGGCCCCGGCACCGTGCCGTTGACGGCAAAAGCATGGCCGGATCGCGAGCCGCCGCCTGACCCCCGCGTGGTGAAATGCCCGTCGCCAATGGACAGCTTGATATCCTCGCCCGAAAGCTCACCAAAGCCGTTCCTGGCGTGGGCGAGCGAGCCGCCGCGCGCCCACGCGGGCATCGGCAAGGTCGCTGCCGCGGCCAACGCAGCGGTGCTTGATATGAAGGTTCGGCGAGTAGGATCAAATGTCATGGAGTTTTTGAGCTTGTCCTGATTACGCCTTGTCGATACTATACCCCCCTATGGTATGTAAAGTGGATTTGATGCAATGACCGGCACAGACAAGGTCAAGCGGCTGAACCGCATCGCGGGACAGGTGCGAGGCGTGGCGCAGATGATTGAGGATGACCGGTATTGCATGGACATCCTGCACCAGATCGCTGCGATTAAATCTGCCTTGGCAAAGGTTGAGAGCCAGGTTCTCAAGGATCATGCTGCGTGCTGCGTGGCAGACGCCATCGCCAGCGGTAACGAAACTGAACAGCGGCAGAAATTCGAGGAGCTTGTCGAACTGCTGGAACGCACGCGGAAATGAGGTTGGAAAGCCAGTGAAACAGCCCAAGACAGCAAAACTCTATCGCATGGTCATGGAGGATCATGTTTGCCCTTACGGTATCAAGTCCAAGTGGCTGCTGGAGCGGCGCGGCTATCAGGTCGAAGACCACTATCTTACCACCCGCGAAGAGACCGATGCCTTCAAAGCGAAGCATGATGTGCGCACGACGCCGCAAACGTGGATCGGCAACCAGCGGATCGGCGGCTACACCGACCTCGCAGCGCATTTCGGAAATCCTGTCGAGAACGAGGGCACGACCTATCAGCCGGTTGCCGCGCTGTTCGGCATGATGGCGCTGATGGCGCTGGGAGCGGCGTGGGTGGCGACCGGTAAGCCGCTCTCGATCCTGTCTGCCGAATGGTTCGTCAGCTTTTCGATGTGCGGCCTCGCCTATCTCAAGCTGCGCGATGTCGAAAGTTTCTCGACCATGTTCCTGAATTACGACCTGCTTGCAAAACGCTGGGTGCCCTACGGCTATATTTACCCCTTCGCCGAGGGGCTGGCAGGCGTGCTGATGACGGCGCACGTGCTGGATGTGATCTCTATCCCTGTCGCGCTGTTTATCGGCACAATTGGCGCGGTAAGTGTCGTCAAGGCGGTGTATGTCGACAAGCGCGAGATCAAATGCGCATGTGTTGGCGGTGACAGCAACGTGCCGCTGGGTTTCGTCTCCCTGACAGAAAATCTTTTTATGATCGGTATGGCAATTTGGATGCTGTTGAAGCCGATGGTAGGATAATTCACCATCGTTTGTAATCGGGCCGTATTCAGACATTCGGCCAATTAGATAAGACAAAACGGCCGCCGCAGCGCGATGCTGCGACGGCCGCCCAACCCTTCAAGAATCGGAAAACTTACCCGCCGACAGCGGCCGCGACTTCCGCCGCGAAGTCGCTTTCTTCCTTTTCGATGCCCTCGCCCAGCTGGAACCGGGCGTAATCGACCAGCTTGATCGAGCCGCCATTGTCCTTGCCGGTTTTGGCCACGACATCAGCGACGCTCAGCTTGTTGTCCATTACGAACATCTGGCTGAGCAGTGCGTTTTCCTTGGCGAACTTGGCGATGGCGCCGTCGACCATTTTTTCCTGCACGTTTTCAGGCTTGCCGCTTTCGGCTGCCTTTTCCTTGGCGATGGCGCGCTCACGCTCGATCACTTCGGCGTCAAGTTCGTCTGCGTTCAGCGCCTGTGGGAACATTGAGGCGATGTGCATGGCCAGCTGTTTGCCCAGCGGTTCGAGCACATCGTGCGCCGAGATCGCTTTCGAGGCCGACCAGCACGCCGATCTTGCCGAGGCCATCGGCCGCCGCGTTGTGCACGTAAGGCACAACCGCGCCCTTGCCGACGGACACGGCCTTGATCCGGCGGATCTGCTGGTTTTCGCCGATAGTGGCGACGTTGTCGGTCAGCTTTTCGCCCACGGTGCCGCCGCCGGGATAGGCTGCGCCCTTCAGCGCCTCGACATCGTCCGAACGCAGCGCCAGCGCAGTCAGCGTGGCGTTGCGTACAAAGCTCTGGAACTGATCGTTCTTGGCGACGAAATCGGTTTCGGAGTTCACCTCGACAGCGACGCCGTTTGTGCCTTCAACGGCCACGCCGACCAACCCCTCGGCGGCGGTGCGGCTGGACTTCTTCTGAGCGGTCGCCAGGCCCTTGGCGCGCAGCGCGTCAACGGCGGCTTCGATGTCGCCGCCCGCTTCGGTAAGCGCCTTCTTGGCGTCCATCATGCCTGCGCCGGTCTTTTCGCGCAGTTTCTTCACATCGGCGACGGAGAAATCGGCCATGAGAGTTTCCTTTTCATACAATTGAGGGCGCCGGGCCCGTTAACAGGAGGTGCCCGGCGCGCTAGTCTGATTTTGTGACGCGCAGTTGACGCGTCGGGATCGCGATCGCGAAACTTACGCGGTTTCAGCCGGAGCTTCTGCCGGTGCTTCGGAAGCGGTCTCGACGGCAGCTTCAGGTGCCGCCTGCACCACTGGAGCTTCGACCGGGGGTTCGGCCATCGCACCAACATCCATGCCCGAATCGTGTGCCGCTCCGCCCTTGCCCGCGCGAGCTGCGTCGCAGATTGCCTGGCAATACAGACGCACCGCACGCGCAGCGTCGTCATTGCCTGGAACCGGGAAGGCGATGTTGCTGGGATCGACATTGGTGTCGAGCACGCCGATGACCGGAATGCCGAGAACGGCGGCTTCCTTGATCGCGAGGTCTTCCTTGTTCGCGTCGATCACGAACATCACGTCGGGAACGCCGCCCATGTCGCGGATGCCGCCAAGCGAAAGCTCAAGCTTGTCACGCTCACGCGTCAGCTGCAGAACTTCTTTCTTGGTGAGACCGCTGGTTTCACCCGAAAGCTGTTCTTCAAGGGTTTTAAGACGCCGGATCGAACCGCTGATCGTCTTCCAGTTGGTGAGCATTCCGCCCAACCAGCGGTGGTTGACGAAGTGCTGGCCAGACTGGCGCGCAGCCTCTGCAATCGGCTCCTGCGCCTGACGCTTTGTTCCGACGAACAGCACCTTGCCACCGGCGCGGGTGGTCTGCTCAACGAAATCGAGCGCGCGCGCAAACAGCGGCACGGTCTGCGACAGGTCGATAATGTGGACACCGTTGCGTGCACCGAAGATATACGGCTTCATACGCGGGTTCCAGCGGTGGGTCTGGTGGCCGAAGTGTGCGCCGGCCTCAATCAATTGCTGCATCGTGACGGTAGTGGCCGCCATAGGTATTTCCTTTCCGGTTGATCCTCTGAAAAGCTGGAACTTTTACGGTTAAACCGCATTAAGCACCGGTATGAATCGCTTCTCATGTGAATTTCGCAACCGCCCGCGCACGCCTAATGGCACCGCGTACGGTTCCGATGGACGGCTTGATAATCGGACTTGCTAGGGAAATCCACCCCAAAAAGGGGCATGATTGCCTTCAAAATGGATTTGATCTTGACATGATGGAACGAAAACGGAACAAGGATTTTGGAACAAACGCCGAACAGGTGTTTTGAAAGTTCCGCACTGTCGGTAGAGGATACAGTCAATGGTTCAGTTGATTTTTGCAGGTCTGTTTGCCCTCATCGCGGTGGCAAGTGTGTTAACGCTGGTTGATTGCTGCATCCGTGGCCGGTTCGTGTTCCAACGCATTGGGCATCAGCAATCGCTGCTGGATGCAGGGTTTGTTCCGGTGGTTGATGCCGCGCAATTGCGACAGCGAGTACGGTTCGAAGTGCTTGCCGCTGGCGCTGTTACGGGTGGACGGTTGTCTGAGCATCGGTATCTTGCCCGATCTCGCCAGCCGGCCCCTCAGCCCTATGCCCAGCCTCTGCATCAAGGCGTGCCTGCACACGGCGTCGCTTGACCTTGCCGTATTTCATAAGGGCGTAAGGCATAAGCGCCAGATAGCCTGCGCTGAGGAAGGTAAGCGTCCACCACGGCTCAAGCATCAGCGCTGCAAAAGCGATGCCGCCAATTGCGAGCAGCCCCAACCGAATGTCGCGACGCGGACGGATCGCCGCCCAGCTCAGCGTGGCCATGTTGGAAATTAGCAGCACTGCGATTACCGACACCCAGATCGTCATGAAAACCGGGTCTCGCAGGATTGCAAACTGCGTTTCCTGCCATAGATAAAATGGCGCGAACGCCAGCCCCGCCCCGACCGGTGCGGGAACGCCCGTAAGGAACCCCGCTGATTTGTGTGGTTGATCATCAGTATCGATCTGGGCATTGAACCGCGCCAGACGCAGTGCGCAGCATATTGCAAAGGCAAGGCAGGCGAACCATCCAAACCGTTCCAGCCCGCTCAACGACCACAGGAACAGGATGATCGCAGGCGCCATCCCGAACGATAGCGAATCGGCCAGACTGTCCAGCTCAGCTCCGAAGCGCGATTGTGCGTTCAGAAGCCGCGCGATGCGACCATCGATGCCGTCCAGCACCGCAGCCAGTACCACGGCAAGAATGGCGTAGGACCAGTTGCCATCTATGGCGAAGCGGATGCCGGTCAATCCCGAACACAGCGCCGCCGCCGTGATTGCGTTGGGCAGCATCGCCCGCAAAGTCAGCGCACGCGGCTCACCTTGTAACAGGCCGTCTTCATCCTCAGCGGCCTTTGGCCCCAACCGGGCCGGACCCGGCGCCCTTTGCTTTCGCGATGAGGGAGGATTCAATGTGCGCCTCTCATCTTGATGCGCGTCATTGCGAAACACCTTCGATAAGACCCTGTGTGCCAAACTCGGCCAGCACCGTCTCACCCGCGATCATCTTTTGTCCCAGCAGGACTTTGGAATCAGTCCCGGCGGGCAGATACACGTCCACCCGGCTGCCAAACCGGATCAGCCCTACACGCTGCCCCTTGGCGACGGTATCACCCGGTTTCACGAACGGGACAATCCGGCGCGCAACCAGCCCGGCTATCTGGGTGAAGCCTAGCGCCACACCATCGCCGCGCTCGATCAGTATATGCTGGCGCTCATTCTCTTCGCTCGCCTTGTCGAGATCGGCGTTCATGAACTTGCCCGGCATATAAACAAGCCGACGCACCGTGCCCGCAATGGGCGCGCGGTTGATGTGAACATCGAACACACTCATGAATATCGAAATGCGCGTGACCGGGCCAGGCGGCAGTCCGCGCGTGCCCGAACCGTCTTCAATCTGTAATTCCAACGGCGGTTCGACCATGCTGATCAGCGACACGATCCCGTCGGCCGGCGCAATGATCGAATTTTCCGACTGCGGCACCACGCGTTCGGGATCGCGGAAAAACGCGAATACGCCCCCCGAGAGGGCCAGCAGCGGCCAGCCGATGATCTCCCAGTCGAGGATCAACAGGAATGCCAGACTGATCGCTACTGCGATCGCTCCGTATTTGCGACCTTCGGGGTGGATCGGCGGCCAGCTCCAGCCAGCTTCGCCGCGTCCTTGATTATCGAGAATTTCACCTGCCATGCCATGCCACTTAGGCACCCAGTGCCCCTGCCGCAAGAATTGTATCAGGAACAGGCGGTAAAAACGCTACGCCACGTCATTATCTGTGACGCGCTGTTCGGGCAGGCGGTCCGGCTTACAACGCGCCGCCAACACACCAGAAAAGTCGCCCAAAGTGGCCTTCAACCGACCTTGCGAACGAACACCGTTCCCGCTGAATAGCCAGCGCCAAAGCTGCAGATCAGTCCAGTGTCGCCCACCTCAAGATCGTCGCTGTGAAGATGGAAAGCGATTATGGAACCGGCGCTCGACGTGTTGCCATAGGTATCGAGCACGGTCGGACTTTCATCCTCGTCCGCCTCATGCCCCAGCACGCGCTGAGCGATCAGACGGTTCATGCCCGCATTGGCCTGATGCAGCCACAGGCGCCGCAGCGCGGTGGGATCGAGCCCTAGCCGCTCTGCCTCCTCCAGAATCATGGCTGAAACCATCGGCACCACTTCCTTGAAGACCTTGCGCCCCTCCTGCACAAACAGCTTATCTGCGTCACCGGCGCTGCCTCGCTCTGCGCGGTTCAGGAAGCCGAAATTGTTGCGGATATTGTTGGAAAATACCGTTTTCAGCTTCGTGCCCAGAATGTCCCAATGCGCCGCCGGGGCGATGCCGGAATCCTCGACCAGAACGGCAGTGGCGACATCGCCAAAGATAAAATGACTGTCTCGGTCCCGCCAGTTGAGGTGGCCTGATGTGATCTCAGGATTGACCACCAGCACCGATTTTGCATTGCCCGACCGGATATAGTCCGCCGCCGTCTGGATGCCGAACGTCGCCGACGAGCACGCAACATTCATGTCGAAGCCAAAGCCTTCGATCCCCAGCTCGTTCTGTATCTCGATCGCCATCGCGGGATAGGCGCGCTGCATGTTGGAGGCCGCGCACAGCACGGCGTCCACATCGTCGGGCCGTCGCCCCGCCCGACCCAGTGCCTGTTTCGCGGCGGTTACACCGATTTCGGCCATGATCGAGCATTCATCGTTGGACCGTTCCTCGATCTGCGGGCACATCGTTTCAGGATCGAGGATCGGCGCTTTGCTGATGACATGACGCGACTTTATCCCGCTTGCCTTCTCGATGAATTCGACCGAGGAATGCGCCAGCGCTTCCACCTGACCGGAACCAATTTCATCAGCATGGGCATCGTTGTGCCGGTCGACGAAGGCGTTGAAACTGGCGACCAGTTCCGCGTTCGTGATCGTTTGCGCGGGGGTAAAAAGTCCCGTCGCCGATATCACTGGATGTCCGGTGAGACTTGTGTTGGATGATGAGTCTTGCATGGCCTGCACGAATACGGAGTGACAATGTCCGCCGCAAGTCTGGAAAGCGCAACGTGTGCCGCGCCCATGACAAAGTCAGGACGATATCAGACGCCTGTTCGATAGGATCGAACATCGGCGAACCGCCGGAAAGACAAGCGCGGGAGGGCGGTGGTGGACAGGGCTGGATTCGAACCAGCGTACGCTTGCGCGGGCAGATTTACAGTCTGCTGCCTTTAACCACTCGGCCACCTGTCCACACCTTGCCTGAGTAAGGCTCCTGCAATTGCTTGCCGGAAAATGGGCGGCGCCAGCCAAGGCTCCGCTGCCGAGAGGCGCCCCTTTGGCGAAGCGGCGCTTGCCTGTCAATGGGGCGGCTGGCAGGGGATGCTGCACAACAGGCCCTGGCGGCCAAACTATCAGGAGCACTAATGGTCAAGGGCGAGAAAAAACGGGCATTGCGAGGCCGCGCAGGGCGCATGAAGGGCGGGCGCGGGTCCGGGCGCGGCACGGCCGGGCATGTGCGCCTGTGGGGCCGCCACCCGGTCGAAGCGGCGCTGAACAACCCGCTGCGCGTCCATCGTAAACTGTGGGCCACGCGTGAAGGAATCGACACACTCGGCGGAGAGTTGCCGCCCGATTTTCCGGTCGAGTATGCCGAAGTCGCCGACCTTGCCCGGCTGGTGGCAAAGGATGCGCCGCATCAGGGGCTGGTGCTGGAATGCGAGCCGCTTGATCCACCGTTTCTGGATGAGCTAGCAAGCGGCGACCCCGCGCGCCCGATCATCGTGCTGGATCAGGTGACCGACCCGCACAATGTCGGCGCGATCCTGCGGTCCGCCGCGGCGTTTGGAGCCGCCTGCATCGTCACGCAGGATCGCCACGCCCCGCCTGAAAGCGGCGTGCTGGCAAAATCCGCTTCGGGCGCGTTGGAAACGGTGCCGTGGGTGCGGGTCGTCAATCTCGCGCGCGCGCTGGATGAACTGGCGGAGGCCGGGTACTGGCGCATCGGACTTGCCGGAGAAGCCGAAGCGACCCTCGCCGAGACGCTGACCACCGGTCCGGTCGCGCTGGTTCTGGGCGCGGAAGGCGAAGGGATGCGGCACAATATCGCGCAGCATTGCGATACTCTTGCCCGGCTGCCGATCACTTCGGCCATCGAGAGTCTCAACGTATCGAACGCCGCCGCGATTGCGCTGTATGCTACCGCCACACGCCCACAGGTAATCGAAGAGTGACGCAAAACTAAAAGGATGGACGCCATGACAAAGCCGTTTGAGTCTCGACGCTCGGTGCACGCGGTCGCAACTGCGTTGATCGCGGGGCTTTCGCTGTTGTTGACCGGATGTTTTGTGTCTCCGGGCAAGTTCACCTCGGAGTTGGCGTTGGGACCGGATCAGGAATTTGCCTTTTCCTATGAGGGCGAGATCTTCTTCGTCGCCTTGTCCAGTCTGGCGTTGAAAGGTTTGGCAGGCGAGGAATTCGCCGCCGAAGACTGCTATGAAGATGGCACGCGGGAGGTGCGCGAATGTACGGCAAATGAGCTGGCTGGCCAGCGGGCCGCGTGGGAGGCCGGGGCACAGGAACGCTCGGCACAAGGCAAAGTGCAGGCGCAGCAGATGGCGGCGTTGCTTGGCGGTGTCGACCCGACTGACCCCGAAGCAGCGGAGAAATTTGCGCGGGTTTTACGGCGACAAAAGGGTTGGAGCCGGGTGGAAAATAAGGGCGATGGCCTGTTTGAAGTAAGCTATCGCGCACAGGGCAGGCTGACGCATGACTTCGTGTTCCCGTTGATAGAGGGCGCGCCGACGACCAATCCGTTCGTCCAGATCGTACTGCGCGAAGGCGAGATTGCGCGGGTTACAGCGCCCGGCTTTTCGTCGCAGGATCAGACCAATCCGATGGCCACATTAATGGGCGGCATGGGTTCGCTGGCAGGTATGGCGGCGATGGCTCCGGACGCGGCAGATAACGCGACGGGGGATGCAGACGCGATGCCGCAGCTTCCGATAATGGAGGGTCTGTTTACCGTCCGGACAAGCCGCGGGATGGCGATCCGTGCAAACAACACCGATGAGGGGCCGGCGGCTACCGCTAATGGAGAGCTTCTGCGCTGGGAAATTGACCCTTCCACAAAAGTCGCCCCGCTCGCGTTGATCCAATACGGCACGTGATAATGCGAAGTTGAGCGGCGAGATTTTCAGCCAATAACGCTCGCCAAAGTGGGTCTGGCAAATACCTGCTCTGGCAAACACCGGCGCGGGCAAAGAAAAACCCCGCCAATCGCAGGGATTGGCGGGGTAGAACCTGGCCGCGCGTTGCGCAGCAAATTGTGCCTTACGGCCTTAATTTACGGCGTCTTTCAAGCCTTTGCCAGCCTTGAATTTGGGCTGGTTGGAGGCCTTGATCGTCATCGGCTCGCCGGTGCGCGGATTACGACCGGTCGACGCCTTGCGCTTTGCCACCGAAAATGTGCCGAACCCGACCAGACGAACTTCGTCACCGCCCGACAGCGCCTTAGTAATGGCGTCAAACACACCTTCGACGGCGCCTGACGCATCATTCTTGGAAAGGCCGCTGGTTTCGGCAACAGCACTGATCAGATCATTCTTGTTCATCAATAGAACCCCTCGTCTTCTGGATTGTATGTACTGGGTGAATCACTCACCCGATCCCCGCCAAATGAGCGTTTTTTCGCGAGGGTGTCAAAGCTAAATCGCGCCATTTCATACGGTTTTGCGTTCATTGTGGCTAATATCGATGAAATGGTGGCGCTCCACCGAATTTCCTCGCTCTTGGCAGGCTGTATGATCGGATGGTGTCCGGAGCAACCGAATCACTGTCCAGACCTCTTGGTAGCCGATCAGTGCGCGGTTGGCACGTCCGGTCCTGCGGGGTTCGCCGCGCTTGCCGAAACGCCCGGCTGGCTTGCCAGATCGTCCGCCTCGCTCCACTCGATCGGGGTCGGCATTTCGACCAGCGCGCGTTCCAGCACCTGATCGACGTGCGAGACCGCAACGATTTCCAGCCCCTCTTTCACGTTATCGGGTATCTCGGCGAGGTCTTTGACGTTCTCCTCAGGGATCAGCACCGTCTTGATGCCGCCGCGCAGCGCCGCCAGCAATTTTTCTTTCAGCCCGCCAATGGGCAGCACTCGCCCGCGCAATGTCACTTCGCCGGTCATGGCGATATCCGGACGCACCGCGACGCCAGACAGTGTCGAAACGATGGAAGTCACCATGCCAATCCCGGCGCTCGGCCCGTCCTTTGGCACTGCACCTTCGGGAAGGTGGATGTGGACGTTCTTGCGGAGAAACAGGCTCGGCTTGATACCGTACGTAGGCGCGCGCGATTTGACGAAGCTGAGAGCGGCCGCGACGCTTTCATTCATCACATCGCCCAGTTTGCCGGTGGTCTTAATCTCGCCCTTCCCCGGTGTGGTTACGCTTTCGATGGTGAGCAATTCGCCGCCAACACTGGTCCAGGCAAGGCCAGTCACAGTGCCGACCTGAGCCTCTTCCTCGCTCATGCCATGCTTGAATTTGCGCACACCGGCAAAATCTCCGAGATTGTCAGAGGTGATGCGCACGCTTGAGACTTCTTTTTCAAGGATTTTGCGCAACGACTTGCGCGCAAGCCGGGCGATTTCCCGCTCCAGCGTTCGCACCCCGGCCTCGCGGGTGTAGAAGCGGATAAGGTCGCGCAGTCCCTCGTCGGTAAGCTCGAATTCGCCTTTCTTCAGGCCGTGCTGTTTCACCTGTTTTGCGATAAGGTGCCGCTTTGCGATTTCCACCTTCTCGTCCTCGGTATAGCCCTCCAGCCGGATGATCTCCATCCGGTCCAGCAACGGCTGCGGCAGATTGAGGCTGTTTGCGGTCGTCACAAACATGATGTCCGACAGATCAAGATCCAGTTCGAGATAGTGATCCTGGAACTTGTTGTTCTGTTCCGGGTCCAGCACTTCGAGCAGCGCGGACGCCGGATCACCCCGGAAATCCTGCCCCAGCTTGTCGATCTCATCGAGCAGGAACAGCGGATTGCTGGTCCCGGCCTTTTTAAGATTGGCGACAATCTTGCCCGGCATGGAGCCGATATAAGTACGCCGGTGGCCACGGATTTCCGCCTCATCGCGCACCCCGCCCAGAGACTGGCGCACGAATTCGCGGCCCGTCGCCTTGGCAATTGACTTGCCCAGCGAAGTCTTGCCCACTCCCGGGGGGCCAACGAGGCACAGGATCGGCCCCTTCAGCTTGTTCGTGCGTGCCTGGACCGCGAGATATTCGACAATCCGGTCTTTCACCTTTTCCAACGCATAGTGATCGGCGTCCAGCACTTCCTGCGCCTTGGCAATATCCCGTTTGACGCGTGATTTCCTGCCCCACGGCAGGCCCAGCAACACGTCGAGGTAATTGCGAATAACGGTCGCCTCGGCGCTCATCGGCTGCATTCCCTTGAGCTTTTTCAGCTCGGAAAGCGCCTTTTCGCGCGCATCCTTGGACAGTTTGGTTTTTTCGATCTTGTCGGTCAGTTCGGTAATTTCGTTGCCGTCTTCACCATCACCGCCGCCAAGCTCGCTCTGGATCGCTTTCAACTGTTCGTTGAGGTAATATTCGCGCTGGGTTTTCTCCATCTGCCGCTTTACCCGGCCGCGTATCTTGCGTTCGACCTGCAGTACGGAAAGCTCGCCCTCCATGAACGCCATGACGAGTTCCAGCCGCTTCAGCGGGCTTGCCTCGGTCAATAACGCTTGCTTGTCGGAAACCTTCGCGCTGATTGCAGCGGCGATGGTATCGGCCAACTGACCCGCATCGTCGACTTCGGACAGATCGACATTGCTGTCCTCGCCCAGCTTCTTGTTGAGTTTAGTGTATTCGGCAAACTGCTCTGTGACCCGCCGCATCAGCGCGGTCACTTCGCTGCCTGCAACCGTTTCCGGCTCCAGCAGATCTACTTCTGCAAGGATATAATCACCCTCAGCCCGCAGATCGGCAAGTTTCGCGCGGTGCGATCCCTCGACCAGCACGCGCACGGTGCCATCGGGCAGTTTCAGCAATTGCAGCACCTGTGCAACGACGCCGGTGTCATACAGATCGACGCCCTCCGGATCGTCGCAAGAGGGGTCGAGTTGTGCAAGCAGGAAAACATCTTTGCTCGTCTCCATCGCCGCTTCGAGTGCGGCAACCGATTTGTCACGCCCCACGAACAGCGGCACGACCATGCCTGGAAACACGACAATGTCGCGCAAGGGGAGGAGAGGGAAATGCTGAGTCATATTCTTATATCCGTGGCCGCCATCAGGGCGCGCCTTAGGACGGAATATGGGAAGCACGCGGCAGGGCCGCAATGGGCGGTCTCACGAAGCTGTGCAAAGTTCGGCCAACGCCTTCGCACTTTAAAGATTGGTTATCCTCATACGGCTAAACCCACACCATGAGCCGAATCCATGCCTTTGCAGCAATGGGCTGCCTCACCGCTTTGGCAATGTACATGCCGGAACCCGCGCTGGCTTGCGAGCAGGTCAACCCTTGCGGAGAACCATCTAGCCTTACTGAACGCGTCATGGTTATCGGAGCAATCGCTTTCGCGTTTATTGCCTACCAGTGTTTCAGTGGATGGTGGAACAATGTACCGGCAGTCGGGCAAATCGCATCAGACGACCCAAGAATGGTGAGGGCGAAGCAAAAGGCGCTTTTCACGATCGAAGAATTCTGGGCGCGCTATTCCGATCCAACCGAAGGCGAAGAGGACTTCGCTCTTAAAATAGACCTCCAGACAGAATTTGGCTCGGAATCGATTTGGGTCGGAGAGATTTCAGAACGCAAAAAACAGTTGTTCGGTCGATTGTTGAACGAGCCAATGTCCGATGAACACGAATTCGGGCAAACGATACGATTTGAACGGGAACAAATTTGCGATTGGACCTACACTCGCTCGGGCAGGCTTCACGGTAATTTTACCGCTGCGGTCATGCTCGATCAGCTTCCCCAACGAAGCAAACGCCAAGTACTCAAGGATTACGGCTGGGATGATAGCGACATTGCCACCCGAATAGCCTGATACGGGCTTCGCGTCTCACCCCATGCCCGGCAGATTTAGACCCGGAGGCAGGCCCATTGTGCCCTGCATTTCCTTCATCTGTTCAGCAGAAACCCGGTCCGCCTTGTCGCGAGCGTCGTTGAACGCAGCCGTGACCAGGTCTTCGACCATCTGTTTCTCTTCAAGCTTCATCAGGCTGTCATCGATCTCAACGCCCAGAATGCGGCCCTTTGCGGTGGCGCGCACCTTTACCAGACCGCCGCCGGCGTTGCCCTCGACATGGATATTGTCGAGCCGCACCTGCATTTCGTTCATCTGGGTCTGGATCGATTCGGCGGCTTTCTGCGCGGCCTGCATCATTTCTTCCATGCTCTTCATCTCAGGGATGTCCTCTCATTCAGTTCCAATGCCCACCCAAAGCCGAACGCGGGGTTGCAGCGCCATCGGATTCGGGCGGCGTTTCAATAAGTTCAGCGTCGGGAAATGCCTCGAACGCGGCCTTTATCAGCGGATCGGCCAGCGTGCGTTCGCGCGCCGCCTTGGCCTGCGCCTCGGCCTGTTCACGCAGCGATGGTTGTGTGTCGCCAGCGCCCTTTTCGACAAGCCAGCGGCGACCGGTCAGCTTGAACAAGGCTTCGCGCACCTCGGGGCCGGGATCGTCGGGAAAGGCATCGGCCTGTTCAAAGACCAGCCGTTCGGGCGCGCATTCGATGATCCGCATCCGCGATCGCATCATTTCCGCGACATGCATGTGGCCTGCATTGTCGACTTTTTCGACCAACGCGGCCCAGTCTTGATCCGCTCTTACATCTGCGCTCGCTTCAGCGGCCGAGGAGGGCGCGCCCTTCGACGCTGGATTGGCAGAAAGCGCAGCGGCGGGCTGACTCGCCAATTCCTCAATACGCCGAGCCAGTTTGCCCGGATCGGGCATGTCGGCGGCGTGCAGCACCCGCAGCAGCGCCATTTGCAGCGACACCAGCGGATCCGGCGCGACCCGCACCTCATCATGCCCCTTTAACAGCAATTGCCACAACCGGTGAAGCTGTCCGGGTGAAAGCCTCTCAACGAAGCTGGCAAGCGCGGCGCGTTCGTCCTCGCCCGGCGCATCGGGCTGCGCGCCGGAAACCTGCGCAACAGTGATTTTATGCACCAGATCCATCAAGGCGCGTATCAGCGCCAGTGGTTCAACGCCCAGCGCGTATTGTTCGTCAATCCCCGCCAGCAGCCCCTTGGCATCACCGTTCAGCAGGTGTTCCAGCACGGCCCGCTGTGCGCTTTTATCGGCCAGCCCGAGCATATCGCGCACGCGTTCTGCGCTTATGCTGGCCCCGCCCTCAAGATCCGAATGGGCAATCGCCTGATCGAGGATCGAGAGGCCATCGCGCACCGATCCTTCGGCAGCAGCGGCGATGATATGCAAGGCCTCGCCATCGGCATCGACCCCTTCCAACTGGCAAACCTTGCCGAAATGATCTTCGAGCATTTGCGTCGGGATGCGCCGCAAATCAAAGCGCTGCGTGCGGCTGAGCACCGTCACCGGTAGCTTGTCCACTTCGGTAGTCGCGAACAGGAACTTCACGTGCGGCGGCGGCTCTTCCAGCGTCTTAAGCATCGCGTTGAAAGAGCTGTTCGACAGCATGTGCACTTCGTCGATGATGTACATCTTGTAGCGCGCGCTGACGGCGGCATACATAACCCCGTCCAGCAGTTCGCGCATCTTGTCGACGCCGGTATTGGATGCCGCATCCATTTCGATGACATCGATGTGCCGCCCTTCTGCGATGGCACGACACGGCTCGCACTGGCCGCAAGGGTCGATGGTGGGGCCGCCCTGCCCGTCGGGCCCGATGCAGTTCAACGCCTTTGCAATCAGCCGCGCTGTCGAGGTTTTGCCAACGCCCCGCACGCCGGTCATCAGAAAGGCATGTGCCAGCCGATCCCGCTCGATGGCGTTGCCAAGCGTGCGGACCATCGGTTCCTGACCGATCAGTTCGGAGAAAGTCTGCGGGCGGTATTTGCGCGCGAGCACACGGTATGGCTGGTTCGATTGAGGCGCGGGCTTGGCCGCCGAAGGAGGCTCTGGCGCAGACGCGGACGGCTCGTCTGGTGTCATCGCATCGCCAAACAGCGCGTTTTGCCCTGCCGCTTCCAGCTCGGCCGAACTTGGCGGGGCTTCGACGTTTGTTTCGGGCAGTTCTGGGTCTGAATCGGTCACACGATCAAGCTACGCGCTTGCGCCGGGTTTGTCATCGCGCTGGTTCGATAAAAAAGGAGCCGAGCGACCCGCCGCAATTCACCTGGGCTGCTTCCTTCCGGACCTGACCCGGTGAGCGAACGCAAACGTCCACCCGACTCCCGGATCGCCATATGGCGGTGCGCGCCGCAGAAATCAACTCACTTGAAATTGTCGGCGTAGGCCTGGATTTTCAAAGTCTTTGGCGGGGTGGCATGAACGCGCACCGTTATGCCGTATTTATCGGCATAGGCTATGGCCGCGTCCTTCGTGGGGAAGGTCAGCCGCACCTGCGCCTGCGTATCGCCGCTGCCGGTCCAGCCCATGAGCGGATCGGGCTTGCGTGCCTCTGTCTGCTCAAAGTCGAGCACCCATACATCGATCTTTGCCTTGCCCGATTGCATCGCGCTTTTGGGTTGCTGATATATCCGTGCGGTCATTGCGGTGATCCCTTGCTGCGCCCGCCGTTAGTCCATATTCATCCGCGATTGAAGGCGTTTTTGGTCTTCAGGCTTGGCTTTTCCAGCCACGGCGCATCGGGCCAGCGATGTTTGGGATAGCGACCCTTCATATCCTTTACCACATCGGACCAGCTGCCGCGCCAGAATCCAGGCAAATCGCGCGTGGACTGGAGCGGGCGGCCAGCTGGGCTGGTGAGCTTGAGCAGCAAGGGAATTTGTTCAGGTGAACCGCGCGCGCCGATCATCGGATGCGTGTCCAACCCAAACAGAGCCTGCACCCGCACCTCCACACTGGGTGCATCATCGCCCGCATAATCTATCGAGTGGCGTGTGTCCGCCGGGGAGGTGAAGTGCGTGGGCGCCGCGTCGTCAAGCCTCTGCCGTGCGCTCCAGTCGAGCTGTCCCAATGCAGCCTCGGCAAAGCGATGACGCGGCAGGTCGAGGTCGCGCCGGCCCTGCAACAGCGGAGCCAGCCACATGTTCGCGGCATCGCGGAGGACATCGGGCGAAAGTTGATCCACCCCAGCAAACTGCGCGCGTGCAAGGAAACCGGGCGGCAGGATTTCCCCCAGCTTTTCCAGAGCCTTTTCCACCAACATATCCACAAGCGCGCTTGCATTGGGATCAGGGTCAGGTCCGCTGGTTAGCACAATTGCGCCCAACCGCTTCTCTCGCCGCGCCTCGACCCGATTCTTCAAGGGATTCCAGCGCGCTGTTGAGCGTTCCTGAAGCTGGCCTGCGAACAATTGCTCAACCTCAGTCGCGGAAAGCTCAGTGCCCGACGTTATCCGTGCCGAACGCGCTGCACCTTGTGCATCGCCAATTACGATCCATTCTGCCCGCGCGAGCGCAGAAGCCGGGTCCAGTATGAAGCCGCGCCCACCTGCGCTGATCCAATTTTCTCCGCTGGCATCGCGGCGACGCGCGACGAAGTCGGGACGAGCCAGCGCCAGCGCCTGCGCTGAGGTATCTGCGCGACCCTCCCTTGCCAACCCCGCCTCGCCCGCACGCTTTGCCCATCCTTGCGTGATTCGGCGTGCCGTTTCGGCCCGCCGAGAACGATCCCCTCTCCACTGCGCCATCCGCTGCGCCAGATCCTCGCTGCGCCCGCCCAGCCCGCGTTCCTGCAACAGCATGATGAGCTGCGCCGTCGCCTGCCTTGCCGCGCCCGGCCGCGCATATAGCAGCGCCGCGGCCTCATGCGGGGCCATCGGCATGGCGGCAATCGCCTGTCCCAGTGGCGTGATCCGGTCTGTCTCACCCAGTGCGCCCATTCCTCGCAGATTGCTACGCGCCGCCGTCACCGATGCTGTAGGCGGCGGGTCAAGCCATTGGAGGTCTGCCGGATCGCCAGCGCCCCACAATGCAAGATTGAGCAACAGCGCGGTAAGGTCCGCCGTCTCGATTTCAGGCGGCGCAAATTCGGGGCGACCCACGTGCCCGGCCTCCTCCCACAAACGGTAGGCCACGCCCGGCCCCTGCCGCGCCGCGCGCCCTGCCCGCTGTGCCGCAGCCGCCTGACTGGCACGCCGGGTGACAAGCCGCGTCGTCCCCGCCGCACGGTCAAATTCCGCCAGACGGGCAAGCCCGCTGTCAACCACGATCGCAACCCCATCGAGCGTTAACGATGTCTCGGCAATCGCGCTTGCGAGAACGATACGGCGGCGGCCCTGCGGATCTCGGTGGATCGCGGCACGTTGACCTGCGGGATCGATCTGGCCGTGCAGCGGCAGCACGGGCGTATCGGGCAGGCGAGCGGTCAATCGCTCCCGCACCTGTTCGATTTCACGCACACCGGGCAAGAAAGCGAGGATATCGCCAGTGGCCTTTTCACGCCAGGCGGTCATTACGCAGGCCGTAACCCGATCCTCGATAGCCTGCGCAGGATCGCCGCCAATCCACTTGATTTGCAGCGGAAAACTCTTTCCCTCGCTCTCGACCACCGGCGCGCCATCACCCAGAAGCCGGGCAAAGCGCGCGCCATCAATGGTCGCCGACATCACCAGCACGCGCAAATCCTCGCGCAGCACGCCGCGTGTCTCCAGTGCCAGGGCGAGACCGAGATCACTGTCGAGGTGCCGCTCATGCGCCTCGTCAAAAAGGATTGCGGATACGCCCGGCAATTCCGGGTCAGCGATCAATCGGTTGACCAGGATCGCTTCGGTCACGATGCGGATGCGGGTTTTGGCAGATACCTTGCTGTCCATGCGGGTCTGGTATCCCACAGTCTCGCCGGGACGTTCGCCCAGCATTTCCGCGATGCGTTCAGCCGCTGCCCGAGCGGCGACACGGCGCGGCGATGTCAGTATTATCTCGCCCGTGCACCAATCCTCGCGCAGCAGTGCAGGGGCCACCGCAGTTGTCTTGCCTGCTCCCGGCGGTGCAATGAGAACCGCCGCACCGCTCCCTCGCAGCTTGGAACACAGATCGGGAAGAACGGCGGTGATTGGCAAATCGGGTTGCATCTGCCGCCCATCGCAAATTTCATGAGCGTGCAACAGCGCCCTGTTCGCCTTATCGGCTTTTGTCCGGGCAACATTGCTGATAAAGCGCCCATGTCCGTTGTCCGTCCGGGGCACAGACTTGCAGCCAGCGGCATGAACATGCGCTGTTGCAAAAACTGCGAGGGGTCGCGGTTTTAAAGGAACCACCAATGAGGAAAATGATGACTGCGCTGGCAGCGGTAACGCTCGCCATGGGAATAACTGCGTGCGCCGGTGAGGCTGATACGGCGGACACTGCCGCCGATACGACAGCAAATGCCGAAGCTGGCTCTATCGCAGGTACGTGGAGAGCAAATGTCGATACCGCCCAGAGCGAGAACGATACCGCCAGCTTTTTGCTGACCGGCGACACCTTCACCTGCGACAGTTGCCTGCCCGCGTACAGCATGACTGCCGATGGGGAATGGCAGGAAGTGGATCGACCCGGATCGGATTCGGCGATGATGCAGATCGTAGATGCCAACACGGTAAAATCTGCCGGCCGGCTGAAAGGGAAAGATCTGGGCAGTTCGGTCTGGACTGTCAGCGCAGATGGCAAGACCATGACCCAGTCCTTCACCAATCTGGACGGCAAGGAAAAAACCACTGGCAGCCGGAACTTCACCCGTGCCGCCGCTGGACCGGATGGTGCACATCTGATTTCGGGGGACTGGACCCCGGCTGAATATGGCGAGGTCAGCGAATCAGCGCTCATCTTCACCTATGCCATCGACGGTGACACGATCATATCCACCGGCAATAGTGGCGGCTATACCGCAACCCTTGGCGGCGACGCGGTAACGCCCGAAGGCGATGAAACAGGCGGCACGTTGAAAGTCGAGAAAATCAGCGACAACGTTTACCGCGAAACCTATTCGCGCGACGGCGAAGTGATCAATGTGACGGAAATGACGGTCGCAGGCGACACGATGACTTCCGTCAGCACCGACCCGCGCGATGGCAGCGTTTTCCGCTACACGGCAACGAAGCAATAATCGACGCGAATTTTGCGTAAGCAGAACCCCGGCTCTGGCAACAGGGTCGGGGTTTTTCCTTCTCGGTTCGCAGCAAGGCGGCAGTCAGTATCCGCGCGCCACCGCGAATTGCGCGGCTTCGGCCATTGCAGCGCGGGCTTTGCTGTCAGGGAAAATCGAGATTGCGTCGATAGCGCGATGCGCGAAATACCGCGCCCGTTCGCGCGTGTCGTCCAATGCATTGTGCTTTTGAATGAGGGTGATCGCATGGGCGAGGTCTTCATCCGATATGCGGTGCCCGCCAATTGCGGCCTTCCAGAAAGCGCGCTCGTCTTCGCTTCCACGTGCATGGGCGAGGATCACGGGCAACGTCATCTTGCCTTCGCGGAAGTCGTCGCCCTGATCCTTGCCCATTTCGGCAGCATCGGAATCGTAGTCGATTGCGTCATCGACTAACTGGAACGCTACACCCAGATTGCGCCCGTAATCCTCCAGCGCGCGCTCTTGTTCCTCGCTGCATTCGGCCACCACCGCGCTAATCTGGCTGGCGGCGGCGAACAGGGCAGCGGTCTTTGCGCCGATGATGTGGAGGTATTGTTCTTCGCTGGTCTTGATCTGACGCTGGGCGGTCAATTGCGAGACCTCTCCCTCGGCGATCACGGCGCTCGCATTGCTGAGGATGCTGAGCACCCGGAGCGAACCATCTTCGGTCATCAGCTCAAACGCGCGACTGAACAGGAAATCGCCGACCAGTACGGTGGCAGGGTTGCCAAAAATGATGTTCGCCGCAGCCTTGCCCCGGCGAAGTTCGCTGCCGTCCACCACATCATCGTGCAGCAGGGTGGCGGTATGGATAAATTCGACTGCCGCGGCCAGCTTGTGATGGCGCTGCCCCTTGTATCCAACCAGTTCCGCCCCGGCGAGCGTCAGCATCGGGCGCAGCCGCTTCCCGCCGCCGGAAATAAGATGCCCGGCAAGGCGCGGGATCAGAGGAATTTCGCTCTGCATTCGTTCAAGGATGACCGAATTGACAGAGTTCATGCCAGTCGCCGTCAAGGACAGCATCGGCTCAAGCGTGGGCCGTTGGCGTGGTAGGGGTACGACTTCGGCACTCATCACCTGTGCCTTAGTGCCTGCTTCAATCGCTTGGCAAGGTTTGAATTGCTGCTAATTTGGTCCGCTATGTCGCAAGAAACGCAACCAGCAACCGATCCGCATCTGCCGGATGCGCCCGCACCTGATCCGGTGCTGGCGGGTTATCGCAAAAGCATCGACAATATCGACGCTGCCCTCATTCACATGCTGGCTGAGCGTTTCCGGATTACGCAGGCGGTGGGCGAATACAAGGCGAAGGTCACTCTGCCGCCCGCCGATCCGGACCGCGAAAAACGGCAGATTGCGCGGCTGCGAGCATTGTCGGAGGCCGCAGACCTGGACCCGGAGTTCAGCGAGAAATTCCTGCGCTTCATCATCGACGAGGTGATCCGCCATCACGAAAGCGCAAATGACCGCGCGCGCGGCGGCTAAGGATCAGTCTGGGATTGTTTGCGGCGGAGGATCGTTGGGCGGCGATGTGGGAGGCGGGCCGGCTTCCGGAGGAGTGGTTGGCGGCAAAAGACCTTCATTGGCGCGGCGGTTTTGCTCGGCAAAAATCAGGCTTTCGCGAAACTGGCGACGTTCGCGCTGCGTCAGGGGGACACGTTCACCGTCGAGCGATACCCGTTCGCAAGCGTTGCCATTGCAGACGATGTTGCCTTCAAACGCCTCGCCGGTTTGAACCCGCCCGCGCGCAATCTGTTCATTGGCATAAGGGCTGTTGAAAACGCCGCGCTGAGCGTCAAGATCGGTAAGACCCGGACCGGTCGCACATCCCGATAGGGTGAACATCGCGAGAAATATCAGCACGACAGGGACTGTCTGATTGGCCTTCGCCAACCGCGCCAAGCTTTGAGTTTCCATCACAGCCCCTCCCTTGTTCGGCGCACCATCGCCCGCCCTAACCCGCGCGCGGCAGGCTAAGTTCCACCAGCAGCCCGCCCATGTCTTCGCTTTCATCAAGCCGGACCGATCCGCCGTAAATCTCGACCACATCGCGCACGATTGCGAGGCCCAGCCCGGTGCCCGGCTTACCCGTATCAAGTCGCGCCCCGCGATCGAATATGCGCGTGCGCTCCTTATCCGGAATGCCGGTGCCATCGTCCTCGATCCAGACCAGACAGTATTGTGCATCGGGATCGGCATCGACTGTTACGAACACGCTCCCACCGCCATATTTGGCGGCGTTTTCGATCAGGTTGCCCAAAATCTCGTCAAGATCCTGCCGCTCAATCGCGACGTTGGCGTCCTTGCCACCGGCGATGTCCAGCCGCCCTTCGGGATACAGCCGCTCGACCGCGCGGCGCACCGCTTCTGCACTGTCGCGCACATTGGTGCGGGCATGGCCCACGGCCCGGCGACCGACAGCCCGCGCTCGCGCAAGGTGGTGGTCGACATGGCGCTGCATCGTGCGCGTTTCGCGGAACACCGCCTGATTGAGATCGGGGTCGCGCGCGGTCGCGGCATTGGTCAGAACCGTCAGCGGGGTCTTCAGCGCATGGGCGAGGTTGCCCGCATGACGGCGCGCCTCCTCCGCCTGACGCTCGGTATGTTCGAGCAGTGCGTTCACTTCCTCCACCAGCGGTTCGACTTCGGAAGGCAGGGGCTCGGTAATGCGGTTCTCACCAGTCGTACGTAATTTGGAGATCGCTGCACGCACCCGGCGCAAAGGGGAGAGGCCATAGCGGATTTGCAGCAGCGCCATGACCATCAGGCCAAGCCCCAGAACGGCAAAACTCCAGATAAGGATAGAGCGCAGACGTTGCAATTGCTCGTCGATTTCACCTGTTGCGCTGCCAACCGCAAAGGTCCAGCGCGTATCGCTGCCCGGCAGCATCACGGTGCGTTCGGCAATGCGGAGAGGCTCGCCTGCAAACTGGTCGGAATCATAGAGAATGACGTCGCTGTCGAACCCGTCGCCCTTGGCTACCACGCCTCTGACCTGCAATTCGCGGTCCCACAGACTGCGCGAGGGATAGGGGATCGAAGTGCCGCCGCTGACCTGATAATACAGGCCGCTGTTCGGCTCAAGAAACCGCTGGTCGCCCAGCCGCAGGTTGAAATAGACCTCACCCACCGGGTCAATCTCTGCGGACGCGATCATGGCGGTAAGGATGTATTCGAGCTGTTCGTCAAAGCTGCTTTCGACCTGGTTGGTCAATGTGCGGTCCAGCGCTATGCCGCCGCCCAGCAACAGCACGGTTATCCAGATCGCCGCGATAAGGCCCATCCGCCGCGCAAGGCTGCCGCGCCGGCTGGGTTTGGACGTGGCGGAAACGCTGGGCTCCACCCCGGAAGGTTCAGCCACATGCACTCCGGAAGCCGCAAGCCCGGAACCACGGCGCGCTGCGTCCGCGCTGGACAGGGCGTGTTGATCAGGCGCGCGTCTTGCCCCCGATGCGGGCGCACCCGTTGATCCGGACAGACCGTCGCGCGGGTCGTTACGCTCTGGGAGCGTCTGCGGGGTCGTCGAGGCTGTAACCGAGTCCACGGATGGTCGTTATCACTTCTGCGCCAAGTTTCTTGCGAATGCGGGTAACAAAGACTTCGATCGTGTTGGAATCGCGGTCAAAGTCCTGATCATAGATATGTTCGATCAGTTCGGTCCGGCTCACCACCTTGCCCTTGTGATGCATCAGATAGCTGAGCAGTTTGTATTCCTGCGCGGTCAGCTTCACCGGCTCCCCATCCAGCGTTACCCGTCCGGATCGCGTATCCAGCCGGACCCCGCCCGCAGTCAGTTCCGAGGACGTGTTGCCCGAAGCGCGCCGGATCAGCGCGCGCAAGCGGGCGATCAGTTCTTCGGTCTGGAATGGCTTGGCGAGGTAATCGTCAGCGCCTGCATCCAGCCCGGCAACCTTGTCAGACCAACTGTCGCGCGCGGTCAACACCAGCACGGGAAAATGCCGGCCTTCCTTGCGCCACATGCCCAGCACGCTCAGCCCGTCGATCTCCGGCAAGCCAAGGTCGAGCACGCAAGCGTCGTAATCCTCGGTGCTGCCCATAAAGTGACCATCTTCGCCATCGGTAGCGAGGTCGACGGCATATCCCGTCTGTTCCAGCGTCGATTTGAGCTGCTGGCCAAGCGTAGGTTCGTCTTCAACAATCAGGATGCGCATCGTCCACCGTTCTGCTGTGATAGGTTGGCCTGATTGGTGGGCGCTTCCCGGCGCGAGGTCAAGCAAGCGGAGTGGTTCATAGGAAAGGGTTTTCCCCTGTTTGGCGCCGGTTGTGCATACACTCGCCAATCAACGCGAACGGTTGATGATGCGGCCCGTGCGTGCGTCGACGTCGATATAGGTGACCCGTCCATCCTTGATGAACTTCAACCGATAGGCATGTGCGACAGCATCGTAAGCGGCACGAAGATACTGGCTATCCTGCATCTGCGGCAGGATGCGCCGTTCTATCTCGCGCAGCGGCAATTGATTGCCTGCGCGCATCTCCTTGCGCGCCTCGCCCTGGTCAGAGCGCGACTTCTCTTGCGCGACGAGAGCAAAACCTGCCGTCTCGGACAGGCCCAGCCCGCCAAGCGCGAGAAGGGAGAGGGAAGCTGAAATCCAGAAGCGGTTGCGTTTCATGATAATCCAGTCCCTATCGCCGATGCGTTGAACAAGCTGTGAATGCCGCCGCGCCTAAGCGTTCAGGCCAGTATCGCGGCGGCATACAATTTGCGGATTGACCTAGTTCCCGTTTGCCCCGGCATCGTCGACCAGTTCGTATTTTATCGTCAACGAAATACCAGTGCTGACCAGTCCCGGCTGAACCGGCGATTTTGGTGCGGATGTTAACTGGATATCGGCAGTACGCATCGCCGTTCCGACAAGCGCTTCACCGCGTCCGGATATCGATTCGTTGATCTCCAGCACCTTGTAGCCGTCATGGCCCAGCATCTGCGCATATTCGGCAGCGCGCGCATTGGCCCGTTCAATCGCGCGTTTGCGGGCGGTTGTCTTGGCTGCGGTGTCGTCCTCGATGCTGAAATTGGGGCCCGAAAGATCGGTCGCGCCCGCCACCACCAGCGCATCCAGCACCGCGCCGGTTTCCTCGATTTCGCGCAGTTTCACGCTGACGCGGTTGGAAACCTGATAGCCCACGAACACGTTCTGCTCGGTCGTGCGGTTGTATTCGTAACGCGGGTTAAGGCTGATGCCCGAGGTCTGGATATCCCTTTCGGCGACCCCCAGCGACTTGATCCGGTCAACGACGCGCTGCATCTCGACCGCGTTCTGCCGCATCGCCTCTACCGCCGTTGTCGCATTGGTGCTGACACCTGCGCCGATTTCCACGATATCCGGCTCCGCCTCGATGCTTTCATAGATGTTGAGTTCGATGACCGGGCCTTCCGCCTCGATCTCGATATTTGCGGCGTGTGCCGGGGCGGCGGCGAGCAGTGGTACGGCCATGGCAAAACCAGCGGCAGCGAGAATGCGGTTCATGAAAATATCCTCCAATGGCGCGCAAATGCGGGTTCACGCCTTTCCCCGCACTGAACCGACTTGTGACCGCCAGCGCAAGCCCCTACTTGGCAGCGCCTATGGCGCAACCACCGATCCTCAGCCTCGAAGGGCTTGGCCTGCAACAGGGCGGCCGCTGGCTGTTTGGCGGACCGCAGCCCGGTCAGGGTGCAGAGCCGATTGACCTGCACGTCCTTCCCGGCGATCGGCTGGCGCTGATCGGACGCAATGGCGCGGGCAAAACGACGCTGCTCAAACTGATCGACGACCGGATCGAGATGGATCGCGGCACCCGCCGGGTAAAGCCGAATACGCGGATCGTGTTCCTTGAACAGGAACCGGACTTCTCCGCATTCGACACACTGATGGATTTCGCGCTGGCAGGCGAACATCCGCCCGCCGTGCACGAGGTGGAAGCCATCGCCGGGCAGCTCGGCATAGACATGAGCACCGATGCGAACACCGCCAGCGGGGGTGAGCGCCGCCGCGCCGCCATCGCCCGCGCGCTGGCGCAGGATCCCGACGTATTGTTGCTGGATGAGCCGACCAACCACCTCGATCTTTCCGCGATTGACTGGCTGGAGGACTGGCTGACCCGGTACAAGGGCGCGTTCATCACGATCAGCCATGATCGGACTTTCCTCAAACGCCTGACCCGCGCGACATTGTGGCTGGACCGCGGTACTTTGCGGCGCAAGGAAGTCGGTTTTGGCGGGTATGATGCCTGGGAAGAGGCGGTCTATGCCGAAGAAGCGCGCGCGGCTGAAAAGATGGATGCGAAGCTGAAACTGGAGGCGCATTGGCTCGAACGCGGCGTCACCGCCCGGCGCAAGCGCAATCAGGGCCGCCTTGAGAAACTGTGGCAAATGCGCGCAACCCGTGCCGCGATGATCTCCGACGGCGGCACTGCAAAGCTGAAACTTTCGAGCGACGATGACTTCAAGTCGAAGTCCGTGATCGTAGCCGAGAACATCTCCAAGGCTTTTGGCGAAGGCGAAGACCGGCGCGAAGTCATCAAACCGTTCAGCCTGCGTATCCAGAACGGCGACCGCATCGGCATTGTCGGGGCGAATGGCGCTGGCAAGACGACGCTGCTGCGGATGCTCACCGGCGATCTGGAGCCGGACACCGGCACCATCACCCGTGCCAGCACCCTTTCGGGCGTCATGATCGACCAACAGCGAAAGCTGCTGGAACCGGGCTCCAGCGTGCGCGACATCCTGGCCGAAGGCGGCGACTGGATCGACGTGCGCGGCGTGCGCAAGCACGTGCAGGCCTACCTCAAGGACTTCCTGTTCGATCCCAAGATCGTCGATACGAATGTTGGCATCCTTTCGGGCGGAGAGCGTTCGCGCCTGCTGCTCGCCCGCGAATTTGCGCGCACCGCCAATCTGCTGGTGCTCGATGAACCGACCAACGATCTCGATCTCGAAACGCTTGATCTTGTTGCAGGAAGTGATCGCCGATTTCGACGGGACGGTTCTGATCGTCAGCCATGATCGCGACTTCCTCGACAAAACGGTGACGTTGACGCTGGGCCTCGATGGATCGGGCAAGGTCGATATCGTGGCGGGCGGATACGAGGATTGGGAAGCCAAGCGGGAGAAGCGCGTCGTCGGGAAGTCGAAGCCAACCGCAAGTGCCGCCGCAACGCCTGGCCCTCCCCCGCCCAAAGCCGAGAAGCTGACCTACAAGGATCAGCGCGATTACGAGATCCTCCCTGTCCGGATCGAGGAACTCGAAGCCGCGATAGCCAAGGGCGAAACGATCCTCGCCGATCCCGCCCTTTTCGCCAGCGATCCACAACGGTTTGCCACAATCTCGAAGGGGATCGAGAATGCCCGCCGCGAAAAGGACGAGGCGGAGGAACGCTGGCTCGATATCGCGGAGCGGGTCGAGGGATGAGCCGCCCGAATTCTGTCATGAACGCCTGATATCATCGGTCTCCCACGCAGGAGGCAACAATGGATACGACTCAACTGGCACGCGATTTCATGAAACTGATGATCGAGGAGGACGAGCAAGGCTATCAGGCCTACTGGTCCGACGATATCGTCAGCCTTGAACCGCAAGACGGCGAAATGGCGCGGATCGAAGGGCGCGAGGCGCTGCTCCAGAAACACGCATGGTGGGCGGCCAACACTGAAACTCATTCCAGTTCCATGGCTGGCCCGTATGTATTCGGCGACCAGTTCGCGATCCGATACACGATGGATGTGACCATGAATGGGGAGCGGTCGCAAATGGAGGAAGTCGGGCTTTACACTGTCAAGGACGACAAGATCATCGAGGAGCGCTTTTTCTACGAAGCCGGCGATTTCTAAGGCCCTCTCCATACGTCTCGGGGATTGATGGCCTGCACTCGCCGCTCGGCTCGCCGCCTGACACACCTGACACACTGTACAGGGCCAAAGAACCGCACTCACCTGATGCGGTAATAATCGGCCACCCGATCCAGCGCGAGGCGCAGCACCAGCTTGCCGCTGCGCGCGGGCCAGCCGAGGGACTTTTCCGCTTCGGGGAGACCTTCGCCAGCGCAGACGACGCGCCACAGAATGTCCTCCAGCCCCTTGCCCGCCTGCGTCAAGGCTGCGTGAAAGCGACGCTTCGCTGCGATTTGTTTTTCGGTCGGTGAAAGGCCCTGATCGCCCGTGGATCGCATCCGCACCACATCCCATCGCATCGTGATATTGGGTGCAAGTTGCGCGCGTTCATAATCGGCGCGCAACGCTTCGCCAGCGTCAAACAGGCGGTTGTCCAGATGGCCGCGCGCATGCAGCCAGGCAATCGGCGATTCGCCGATATTGATGGTAACGCTGCGCCGTTTCCCTTTTGCGCTGCCGCCGCGCACCGGGCCTTCGGATGTCAGTTCGCGCTCAACCAATTGCCGTTTCATCGTGCCGTGTCCTTTTTCAATGCGCCTGCCAACGCCGAGCACCAGCGCCGAAGACCAGCCTTGCCAAATGTGCTCTTCTGTAGGAAAGCTAAAACCGATTTGGTTACACACTGAGGTTGTCGGAGAGTACATATGATCAATCGCATCCGGGAAATCCGCAAAGCGCGAGGGCTGACGCTGGCCGAACTGGCCGAAGCCTGCACTCCGCCCACCACCGCGCAAACGATCGGGCGATTGGAAACGGGGACGCGCACACTTTCGATCAACTGGATGGACCGTATCGGTACGGCGCTGGGCATTGATCCACAAAATCTGGTTCGTTCAGAGCAGCAACCCCGCGCACAGGTGATCGCGGAACTTGGCCTGGCCGATGCGCTGGCGTTGCCCAGCCCGCGAGAGGCGGTGTTGCCGCACGAACTGGTCGAGGGTGACAGCGATGTGCCGATGATGGTGATGGAAGTAACCGCTGCCATCGGCGAATACCGGCCCGGCGACCTTATCTGGCTGAACCGGATTGACCCATCCCAGGCGGCAGGTGCAGTCAACCGCGATTGTCTGGTCCCGCGTCCCGGCGGGCGGTTCGTGTTTGGTCGACTGATCGACACTCGCGGAACGCTGGTGGGCGTTCTGCCCGTGCAGAGTGGGGCGAAACAGCAGGTCGTGGACAAACCTGCATGGATCGGAGTGACGCAAATGCTGGTTCGCAAGCTGTGAACCAAATTTCGTCACCAATTCTGCGCGGGGCTGGCATAGGATCGGCGCTGTGAAACACGTTCTGGCGCTCAGCACGATCTATCCCAACGTCGCAAATCCGCGATTTGGCACATTTGTCGCACGCTCATTGGAAGCGTTGGCGCGGCGACGGCCACCTCCTGATCAGGCGGATACAGGCTGGCGGGTAAGCGTCATCAATCCCATCGGCCTGCCGCCGCTCGGGCTTGCCAGCGCTCTGCCTCGCTACAAGGCTTTGAGCGAACTTGAGGAACGCGGCCACCATGGCAGCGTCGAAGTGCACCGCCCGCGTTTTACCCTGATCCCGAAGTTTGGCGCGCGCCGCAATGCCGCTGCCATCGCCAAGGCCGCATTGCCCATTGCCCGCGCGATCCATGCGCAAACCCCGATTGATGTGATCGATGCGCAATACTTCTTCCCCGACGGCCCCGCCGCAGCGACCATTGCCCGCGCGCTGGACCTGCCACTGTCGATCAAGGCGCGCGGAAGCGACATCAATTACTGGGGCACCTTCGATTTCGCCCGCGAACAAATGCTGGATGCGGCGGACCAGGCGGATGGATTGCTTGCGGTAAGCGAGGCCCTGGCCCGCGAAATGGCAGCAATGGGAATGCCGGCGGACAAGATCACGGTGCATTACACCGGGCTGGATCGCGATCTGTTCCGCCCGCTGGGCCATACCCAATTGCGCGGTCAATTGGCGGCGAGTCTTGGCTTTGCGATCCCCGCGAAGGCTCCGCTGTTTGCGTGCGTTGGCGCAATCAATCGGCGCAAGGGGCATGATATCGCGATCCGCGCGCTGGCTGCGCTGTCAGACGATTTTCCCGAGGCGCGCTTGCTGCTGGTCGGCAAGGGGGACGAGGAATCCACAATCCGCGATCTGGCGCGCGAACTGGGCGTTGGGGCGCGGGTGTGCCTGACCGGATCGGTCGATCACAACCTGCTGCCGATCATCCTGTCCGCCGCCGATGTCATGGTGTTGCCGACGCAGAATGAGGGGTTGGCCAACGCATGGGTAGAGGCGATTGCCTGCGGCACACCCATCGTCACCACGGATGTTGGCGGCGCGCGCGAATTGGTGACAAGCGAAATCGCCGGGCGATTGGTTGAGCGCACACCGCAAGCTGTGGCGGACGCATTGCGAGCAATTATCGCCGACCCGCCCGACCCGCAGGAGGTGGCGGCGATTGCCGAGGCTTTCGACTGGGTGACCCATGCAGATGCGCTGGCCGCGCATTATACGCGGCTGGCCGGGGGCTGAGGGCGGACTAAACCAAGCTCAGACCTCGCCGCGAACGATCTTTTCCTGCCGGTCCATCGCGGATTCCTGCGGCACGAAACTGTTGGAGGATACCCCCAGCCAGATCAGGATAGGGCTGGCCAGATACAGGCTGGAATACGTGCCGACGAACAGGCCGAACGTAATTCCCAGCACCAGGCCAAACAGGCTTTCCGGGCCGAAAAACAGCAGCGGCATAAGCGCGATCAGCAGCGTCAACGATGTCATCACTGTGCGCGCCAGAGTCTCGTTCATCGACAGGTCGAGCAATTCGACAATTGGCATCTTGCGAAATTTCTTCAGATTTTCGCGGATGCGGTCGAACACCACGATCGTATCGTTCAGCGAATAGCCGATGATGGACAGGATTGCGGCGATAATCTGCAGCGAGAATTCCAGCTGCAACAATGCGAACAGACCCATGGTTAGCGACACGTCGTGCACCAGCGAAAAGAGGGCGCCCACGCCAAACTGCCATTCGAACCGAACCCAGATATATATTGCCACCATCAGCATCGCTGCCATCAGGGCCAGCGCTGCATCGTTACGAAATTCGCCTGCAACCTTGCCCGACACGGTATCGTTGCCATCGGTCCGGACATCGGGATATTCCGCTGAAATTGCAGAGACAACCTTCTGCCCGATCTCGGTCGCGGCACCGGGTGTCGATTCGACCTCTGGCGGCAAAGCCACGCGGATCGAAACCTGGTTTGGGCGCGCCGAATTCCTGCACCACCGGCGCACCGTAACCCAGCCCGCCAACCAGTTCGCGCAAAGGTCCGATGGGGGCCTCCTCGCGGCTTGCAAACGTCAGGCGCACTTCCTGTCCGCCAGCAAAATCGACGCCGTAATTCAACCCTTGCGTGAATACGAGAACCCAGCTCAGCACCATGAGCAGCAAGCTCATGATGAAGAACGGTACGCGTATCTTGAGGAACTTGATGTTCGTGTCGACGGGGACGAGCTTGAGAAGTTTCATGGGACTGGTTCGCTCTGGATCAGATATTGATATCGGCGGGGCGGGTCTTGCGCAGCCAGCCTGCAACCCACATCCGCGTGAGGCTGACCGCGGTAAACACGCTGGTGACAAGGCCGATTACGAGCACGACGGCAAATCCCTTGATCGGGCCGGAGCCGAACCAGAACAGCAGCACGCCCGCGATGAAGTTGGTGACGTTGGCATCGTAGATCGCGCGGCTGGCCTCGGAATACCCGTTCTCCACCGCAGACATCACCTTGCGCCCGCGCGCACGTTCCTCGCGGATGCGTTCGTTGATCAGCACATTGGCATCCACCGCTGCGCCGATGGTCAGCACAAACCCGGCGATACCCGGCAGGGTCAGTGTCGTATTCAGCCCCGCCATGACCCCCAGCAGCATCAGCACGTTGAACACCAGCGCAACAGTGGCATAAATGCCGAACCGGCCATAGCTGGTGACCATCAGCGTGACGACCGCGATGCTGCCGATCATCATGGCGAGCAGACCCTTGCGGATCGAATCCGCGCCAAGGTCCGGCCCGACGCTGCGTTCCTCCACCACCGTCAGTGGCACGGGCAATGCGCCCGATGATAGCTGGATCGCGAGTTTAGCCGCGCTTTCCGCGTCAAAGCTGCCCGAAATCTGCGCCGACCCGCCAAGGATCGGTTCGTTGAACTGTGGCGCGGACAGGATTTTGCCATCCAGAATGATCGCGAACCGCTGCCCGACATTTTCGGTGCTGAGCTTGGCAAACTTGGTCGCGCCCTGCGTGTCGAAGGAGATGTTGACGACGCTTTCATTGGTCTGCGGATCGTTGCCCGCCTGCGCATCGATCAGGTTGTCGCCGCGAATACCGCCCAGCCGCTCAACTGCCTCGAACCCGCCGGCGAAGTTGGAATCCTCGGCATAGGGATAGATTTCGCTGCCCGGAGGCGCGATTCCCGGCCTGCACATTGGTCGGCAGGGCATCGGAATCGACCAGCTTGAATTCGAGTGCGGCTGTCTCCCCCAGCAGTTCCTTGAGTGCTTGCGGATCTTCAAGACCGGGCACCTGCACCACGATGCGGTTGTCGCCCTGACGGATGATCGTCGGCTCGCGCGTGCCCAGCTTGTCGATGCGCACGCGCACGACTTCGGCTGCGCTTTCCATCGCGGTGTTGATCGCCGCGTCCAGCCCGCCTGTGGTTGGAGAGAGGACTATGCGCTGCGTATCCACAACCTCCAGATCCCATTCGCGCACCAGCCCCTGCCCGGCGATGATCCGTTCCAGATCACCGCGCACGCGATCGATATCGGCAGGGTCGTCAAGCATGAAGGACAGATTGCCCCCTGCGGTCGAAACATCGCCGATCCGGATGCGCGGGGTCGCGTTGCGCATGGCCAGCCGGACCGCCTCTTCGAGGTTTTCCAGCCGCAGCGCCGCGACATCGGCCTGGTTCGCTTCGAGCAGGAGGTGCGAGCCACCGGCGAGATCCAGCCCCAGATTGACCTGCGGCGCGGGCAGCGCCTTGGGCCAGTCCAGCCCGCTCACATTGAACAGCGAGGGCAACGCCAGCGCCGACAGTGCGAGCGTGATCGCCCAGAGCGAAATCTTCTTCCAGAGGGGAAAATCGAGCATTGCCGCGTGGTCTCAATCAAATCTGCGTGCTGGGTGTGGCGCGGCGCATCAATCGGCGCCGGTCCTTCGGCGTTCAGTCGTTGGCCGGTTTGCCACCGGGAGTGATGATATCGGTGATGGTGTGCTTCACCGCTTTCACCCTGACGCCCTGAGCCAGATCGACCTCGACATAGGTGTCATCGACCTTCACCACCTTGCCCACAAGCCCGCCGCCAGTGACCACGCTATCGCCCTTCTTGACCGACGCGATCCGTTGCTGATGTTCCTTTTGTTTACGCATTTGCGGGCGGAACAGCAGGAAATAGAAAATCAGCACCATGCCGACGATCGGCAGGAAGTTGATCCATGCGGGCGGCGCTGCGGCGCTGGTGCCCAGTGCGGTGCCAACTGCGGCGAGAAATTCGAACATGGTCATATATGCCTGTCAGAGCGTGGAAAATTCGGATGCAAAACTTACGCACAACAGGCCGCGCCGGTGCAAATTCGAGTTGCCTCAAACAGCATCGTCCCGCCCCGTATCGTGCGTCAGGTGGGCGCGATTAGCAGCATTGCAACCATGCGGCAATTGCGCGCGGGAATACCGGGGATAATCGCCGACCAACACAACAGCCGCAGCGTGCGCTCGATTGAGCAAGACCGGCGTCCATTAGGCGATCGGTCGCAGGATGGCACTTCACCGCTTGCCACGGCAAACCGGCTTGCCTATAGGCGCGCCTCCACTGGTGTCGGGAAGTAGCGCAGCCTGGTAGCGCATCACACTGGGGGTGTGGGGGTCGCAGGTTCGAATCCTGTCTTCCCGACCAGTGGTCTTCGTCGATAATGGCTTTTCATTTGTTACCCAGTCGCGCAACGGAACTTTCAACAGTTTGCGCGGTTCAAGGGTTTCGATGTTTTCTTCATATCTCAGACATTCCTGCACTTGCGCGGTGCTGGCCCTTGCTGTGGCTGGCAGTCCGGTTGCTGGCGCGATTCAGGCTGGCGCAAGTGATGGTGCCGACGCAATCGGTCCAGCGGCTGGCCCCGATGCCGATGAAGCCGTCCGCGATGAAAGCGTAGCTGGACCTGACGCATCGGGTACCATCGCCGAACAGGACACCACCACCGCCAGCGCGCGTCGTACCTTCGCGCCTGAGGACTTCGCCCGGTTCGCACCACGCAGCGCCCTCGATATGGCGCGGCAGGTTCCCGGATTTTCCATCCGCAGCAATGACGGCGCGCGCGGGCTGGGTCAGGCGGATACTAATGTGCTGGTCAATGGCCGCCGCGTCTCAGGGAAATCCAACGGACCGGTGGAAGCCCTGCAACGCATCCCGGCTGAAGAAGTGCTGCGGCTGGAACTGGTCGACGGGGCCAGCCTCGATGTCGGCGGGCTGACCGGGCAGGTTTTGAACGTCATCACGCTTGGCAGCGGCCGCATATCCGGGCGGTTCCGCTATGCACCGCAATTCCGCAGCGAGGGGACGCCAGCGCGCTGGGGCGATGCATCGGTATCACTCGCAGGTGGCGGCGCAAAAACCGAATGGACGCTGGCGGTGGAAAACGACCAGAACCGGAATGGCGATCAAGGGCCTGAACTGGTGTTCGATGCCGACGAAATGCTGATCGACACGCGCGAGGAAAAATTCAACCGCAATACCGACCGTTTCTCCGCCTCCGGATCGCTGACCCGCGTGGCCGATAATGGCAACGCGCTGAACCTTAACGGTACGGTCGGTGGTGCTATCAATCGGCAGACGGAAGTGTCGGAGCGTTCCGGCCTTCAATTCCCCGTCGACCGCATCCGTCTGTTTACCGACGACGAGAATGAATTCAGTTTCGAGGTTGGCGCGGATTACCAGTTCCCGCTGCTGGGTGGGAAACTGAAGCTGATCGGCTTTCACGCCTACGAAGACAGCCCCACGGTCGCGCGGGTCGTAACGCGGTTTGCCGATGGCAGCGCGGATCAGGGTACGCGGTTCACCCGCGACGCCGACGAAGGCGAAACGATTGCGCGCGCCGAATACAGTTTCGATGCGGCAGGCGGTAATCTGTTGTTCGCGGTAGAGGGTGTGCGAAACTTCCTCGATATCGTCTCCGCGCTCGAAGTGACCGATGCAGAGGGGCAATTCAAGCCCGCAAACCTTGCCGGCGCAAGCGCGCGCGTTGATG
The DNA here is from genome assembly GCA_963838365.1 of uncultured Alphaproteobacteria bacterium. Classification (GTDB taxonomy): domain Bacteria; phylum Pseudomonadota; class Alphaproteobacteria; order Sphingomonadales; family Sphingomonadaceae; genus Erythrobacter. The sequence continues at coordinate 165,929 of CAWIQR010000009.1, read as the reverse complement.
AAGACCGGGCAGAAGCGCAGGTGACCTACAGCCGCCCGCTGGCGCCGGGCATTCAGTTTCAGGCTTCTGGCGGCGCGGAATATTCACGCCTCAGTCAAAGCGGCGCATTTGGTCAGACCCGCACCTTCTATCGGCCCAAGGGGTTTGTTTCGCTCGATTGGAAGGCGGCTGAAACCGTCAATATCGCCGCGCGGGTCGAACGGATCGTGGGCCAGCTAAACTTTTTCGAATTTATCGCTACGGTCGATCTCAACCAGGACCGCGCCGATGTGACCAACGCCGATCTGGTTCCCCCGCAAAGCTGGCGTTATGAAATCGAGGCGAACGTTGGTCTGGGCGCGCTGGGCACACTTAACCTGCGACCATTTTACGAGGATATCACCGATATTGTCGATCAGATACCGATTGCCGGAGGGGGTCAGGCTCCCGGCAACCTCCCCTCTGCACAGCTTTATGGCATTGCCAGCGACCTGACGCTGTTGTCAGAGGGTCTGGGTTGGCGCGGCACTCGGCTGGATGTGCGATTTTCGCTGCTGGGAAGCTCTATCGAAGATCCACTGCTCGGTTTCACGCGGCAGATTTCCGGCAACGAAATCATCAACCTTGGCACCGATCTGCGGCATGATTTCCAGCGTTCCAGCTGGGCCATTGGCGGGTCGCTCAACTGGGAAGACAATGTCCCCGATGTGCGGCTGGACGAAATATCGTTGAGCACCCAGAGTTTCGGTTTCGCCAGCTTCTTCGTCGAGAACAAGGACGTGGCCGGGCTGACGTTGCGCGGCAGCATCGCCAATCTGCTCGACCGTGAAAACCGGTTTTCGCGCACGGTCTTCCTCGATCGAGCTGCGGGTCTGGTCGACTTTCGCGAGACGCGCGGGCGCAGCTTTGGCACGATCTTCACTTTCCAGGTTGAGGGCTCGTTCTAGCGCGCCTAGTCCTTTGTCCCTGACAGGGAGACAAGGATGACGATTGCGGTGACGACTGCAGCGACGATCGCGATGCGCAGCTGGCTGTTTGCCCCCGGCGACAGTGAGCGCAAAATGGAAAAGGCCATCACGAGCGAGGCTGATATCGCGCTGCTGGACCTTGAAGATTCGGTGACGGCGCAAAACCGGCCCGCCGCGCGCGATGCGGTGCAAGCGGCGCTGGAGAGCGCGGCTGATCGCGCTCGTGTCTGGGTGCGGATCAATCCGCTCGATACCCATGACGCTGTATTGGATCTCGCAGCGGTGATCCCCGCTCAGCCCGGTGGAGTGTTCCTGCCCAAGGCCGAAGGCGCGCATCACGTGACCCAGCTGCATCATTATCTCACCGTGCTGGAAGCGGCACATGGTATTGAACAAGGGTCCACGCGGATCGCAGCGCTTGTGACAGAGACTGCCGCCGCGATGTTCCGCACGGGCGATTACGCGGGCGATTATCCGGGCGCAGAGCGGCTGGTGGCGATGAGTTGGGGAGCCGAGGATTTGTCTTCCGCTCTTGGCGCACGCGAACAGCGCAGGGCCGATGGCGAATACGCACACACCTATGAAATGGCGCGCAGCCTGTGCCTGATCGGCGCAGTCGCAGCGCGCGTAGCTCCGATCGAGACGGTGCAGCCGGAATTTCGCGATCTGGAGGCGCTTGAAAAACGTGCACGCCGTTGCCGGGCGGCCGGCTTCCGCGGAATGTTGGCGATCCACCCGGCGCAGATCGCCCCCATCAACGCCGCCTTTACTCCCGGTTCGGATGAAATCGCCCATGCCCGTGCCGTGGTACAGGCCTTTGCCGACAATCCGGGCGCTGGCACAATCGCGATTGACGGGAGCATGCTGGACCGCCCGCATCTGGCCTTGGCGCAACGATTGTTGGCGGAAATTGGAGAATAACCTGATTTGCCCTCTTTAGTTTCCTACACTAACCATATCGGATAGTTCCCGACGCAACTCAGCAACAGGAGCGCGCTTCGCATGGCCATTCTCGAAACCCTTATCGGACCCATCGCATCAATTATTGACAAAATTATCCCGGATAAGGAGGCTCGCGCCTTGGCGAAGCTTGAACTTATCAAGCTTGAGGGGTCGCAGGAAATGCAGATGATCGAGGCGCGCTTGCAGGCCATCGTGGCAGAAGCACAATCCGGCGATCCATGGACAAGCCGCGCGCGCCCCAGCTTTCTGTATGTCATGTATGTCCTGCTGCTGACCGCGCTGCCGATGGGCGTGCTCAGCGCGTTCGATCCGCGCGCTGCGAAGGATATTGCGAGCGGTATGAACTCCTATCTCGCAGGTCTGCCAGAACCGCTCTATGCACTGTTTGGAACCGGCTATCTTGGCTACACCGCCGCGCGCCAATGGGGCAAGGTAAAGGGCGTGGAGCGGTAGCGCGCGCCGCCATTCTTTGGCGGATTGGCTCCGGTCGCAACCGGGCGCGTTCGTAGGTAGTCGGGGCGGGTATAACCTTAACCCGGCAGAAAGCAGCAATCTCTATTGCGGGCCACGCATAGGGGTAAATTATGATCCAGATAACCTATACCAGCAAAGCGGCGAGTATCCTGGCTTCGGAAGAGGTTTTCAGGATTATCGAGACATCGGCCAAGAACAATATGAGAGACGATCTCACCGGATTCCTGGTCTTTTCTGAAAACCGGTTCTTCCAGTATGTCGAAGGACCGGAAGACGCTGTTGACGCGCTGCTGGAAAAACTCGAACATGATCGGCGCCATCATTCAATCAGGATCCTGAAACGCGCCGAAATTGAGGAGCGAGTTTTCCCGCGCTGGAAGATGAAGCGGCTCGTGACCGGGTCAAACTGGCATACGCTTGCAGAAACCGGGCCGGAATTCGTCAAAGCGCCTCCAGCGATCAAAACTGCCGTTGCCGAGTTTCTGAAGTCAACGTCACCCGTGCCAGCGGGTGAGTAGAGAACCGCTCAGCGTGTCGGCAATCCATCGAAAGCGCACTGCCCGCTTCACCATGTGACGTTCACCCGCTAATGCGCCTGAATGACCGACCCTGCCACCAACACCGTCTTTGTCCTGAACGGACCCAATCTCAATTTGCTCGGCCTGCGAGAGCCGGAAATTTACGGCTCAACCACACTCGATGAGATTGCCGGGATGCTGGAAGATCGCGCACGCGAACTGGGCCTCGCCATCGACATGCGCCAGACCAACCACGAGGGGATGCTGGTCGACTGGCTGCACGACGCACAGGCCGAGGGGGCAAAGGCAGTTCTGATCAACGCCGGCGCCTACACCCACACTTCCATCGCGCTGCTGGATGCAGCCCGCGCCATAACCATTCCGGTTATCGAGGTTCATCTTTCGAACCCCAAATCGCGCGAGCCGTTTCGCCACATCTCTTATATCGGCATGGCCGCTGCCCGCACATTCGAAGGGCACGGCGCACACAGCTATATCCTTGCATTGGAGGCGGTCGCGAAAGGCGATCTTTGAACCCCGGCTGTGTTCGCGCAAAATGAGCCGCACCATCTTACTTGCACGATTTGCACCATTTGCCACTTGCCAGCCGCAATTGCCGTCAATAGTCACGAGTGAAACAAATTAAGGGGTTTGCATGCCTGAGTCTGGGGCTGACAAGAAACCGGGTGGCAAAGCCAGAACCGGTATGAATATCGACATCGCGCTGGTGCGCGAGCTTGCCGAATTGCTCAATGAAACCGGGCTGACCGAAATCGAGGTCGAGGACGATGATCGCAAGATCCGCGTCGCGCGCGGCGGCGTGATGTCGGTTGCCTCGGCTGAGGCAGCCCCTGCGCCAACGTCCGGGCCGGTAGCGGCGGCACCTGCGCCCGAACCTGCGGCTGCACCTACGGAAGCGCACGCCAATGCGCTCAAATCCCCGATGGTCGGCACCGTCTATCTCGCTCCGGAGCCGGAAAAGCCGAACTTCATCAAGATTGGCGATAGCGTAGCCGAAGGCGATACCCTGCTGATTGTCGAGGCGATGAAGGTCATGAACCCGATCACCGCCGACAAGGCGGAACGATCATGGCCGTGCTGGTCGACAATGCGCAGCCGGTCGAATTCGATCAGCCGCTCGTGGTCATCGGGTAGGCGCCATCCATGAGCATTAACCGCATCCTGATCGCCAATCGCGGCGAAATCGCACTGCGCATTCATCGCGCCGCCCACGAAATGGGGATCGAAACGGTCGCAGTGCATTCCACCGCCGATGCCGACGCGATGCATGTGCGGCTAGCCGATCAGGCGGTGTGCATCGGCCCGCCCGCGGCCGCTGACAGCTATCTCAATGTCGCTGCGATTATCTCTGCCGCAGAAGTGGCGCAGTGCGATGCGATCCATCCGGGATACGGCTTCCTTTCGGAAAACGCCAAATTCGCTGAGATCGTCGAGGCTCACGACATCGCCTGGATCGGGCCAAAACCCGAACACATCCGCACCATGGGCGACAAGGTGGAGGCAAACGCACCGCCGGGGCTTTGGGCCTGCCGCTGGTCCCCGGTTCCGAAGGCGCTGTTTCCGACCCGGAAGAGGCCAAGGCGATCGCCGCCGAAATCGGCTACCCCGTCATCATCAAGGCCGCATCGGGCGGCGGCGGGCGCGGCATGAAAGTGTGCGAAAGCGAGGACAAACTCGAAACGCTGATGCAACAGGCCGGCTCCGAGGCGAAGGCTGCGTTCGGCGATGCCACCGTCTATATCGAGAAATATCTGGGCAATCCGCGCCACATCGAATTTCAGGTGTTCGGTGATGGCCACGGCAAGGCGATCCATCTGGGGGAGCGTGATTGTTCGCTGCAACGTCGCCACCAGAAAGTGCTGGAAGAGGCGCCCTCGCCCGTCATCAGCGACGAAGACCGGATGCGCATGGGCGAGGTCTGCTCAAAGGCGATGCGCGACATGGCCTATCGCGGCGCGGGCACGATTGAATTTCTGTGGGAAAACGGTGAATTCTATTTCATCGAGATGAACACACGCCTGCAAGTCGAACACCCCGTGACAGAGGCGATCACCGGCGTCGATCTGGTGCGCGAACAGATCCGCATCGCAGCCGGGAAACCGCTGTCGGTGACGCAGGAAGACCTTGAGTTCAAGGGCCACGCGATCGAGTGCCGGATCAACGCCGAAGACCCCTTCACCTTCGCCCCCTCGCCCGGCAAGATCACCTATTACCACCCGGCCGGCGGGATGCATGTCCGCGTCGATTCGGGGCTGTATGCGGGCTATACCGTGCCGCCCTATTACGACAGCATGATTGCAAAGCTGATCGTCTATGGCCGCAACCGCGAAGGCTGCATCATGCGCCTTAAACGCGCGCTGGAGGAAATGGTCGTCGAAGGGGTCAAGACCAACATCCCCCTCCACCAGGAATTGTTGCGCCAGGACGATGTGCTGAACGGCGACTATTCGATCAAGTGGCTGGAGGAATGGCTGGCTACGCGCGAGGGTTAAGGGATGTGCGAGCGCAATTATGTGCGTTCGTCACGCAGGTTTGTGGGTCGACGACCGCACCTAATCGAACTCAAACCCCGCCGCTTTCGCCTCTGCGATAATTTCCGCACCGGTTTTCATCGGGCTGTTCTGCGCCAGATCGTACCAGTCGGGTTTCTCGTCGACGAAAATCTGTTGCTTGATCCCGAAACCCGGCGGCAGATCGAACAGACCGGCAAGGAACGTGCGGTTGCCGGTTGGCAGGAACCGGTACCAAAGATTGCTGCCGCAGGTCTTGCAGAAAGCCCGCTCGGCCCAGGCGCTTGAGTGGTAGGTGGAGACGCTTTCCTCGCCCTCGACTTCGGCGCTCTCACCCTCGATCCCGGCATACATCGCCCCGCCCCAACGCGCGCACATCTCGCAATGGCAAACATCGACATGGGGCTCGGCTCTGGTCAGTGTGATCGATACCGCGCTGCACAGGCAGTGACCCTTCAACGGCTGGGAGAGGCGTTCGATGTCCTTGTCGCTCATGGGCTGGGCCTCCTTCGGATTAAAGCGGCACTCCGGGTTCATGCTTGGCCGTGCGGATCGTCAGCGACGTTTTTACGCTGTCGACATTGGGCGCCGGGGTCAGTTTTCCGGTGAGAAATTCCTGAAAACTCTGCAAATCCTGGCTCACGATCTTGAGGATAAAGTCGATCTCGCCGTTCAGCATATGGCATTCGCGTACTTCAGGCAGAGCGCGCATGTGATCCTCGAATTCGCGCAGCGCGCTTTCGGCCTGGCTTTTCAGGCTGACCATCGCGAAAACCGTGATCGCAAATCCCAGTTTTGACGGGTCGAGATCTGCATGATAGCCGCGGATAACCCCGTCTTCCTCCAGCCCACGGACCCGGCGCAGGCATGGCGGCGCAGTCAGCCCCACGCGCTGGGCAAGTTCGACATTGGTGACCCGCCCCTCGGCCTGCAATTCACTCAGCAGGCGTCTGTCGATCTCATCAAGATTGGCCATATGGCGATCATACTCCGATCAAGCGGTCTTATGCGGCGACGATTTGAACCGCGCTCTAATGACTTGTATTAGTGAATGCTTGTAAGAACAGGCGTGATAATACAACCCTGCGAATAATTTTATTATGTCTGCCAGCAATTGTCCCGCTTTGCAACGCAGGCTGTGTGGCGTGCTTTCGCAAGTGACAGGGACTGGTAAGAGCGCGCAGAATCGCCAAACAGTGCAAATGGTGTCAGACGCATTGGTTGGCGATGTCCGCTGACATTTGCGCTTCGATCGCCGTATGACCTGCTCGCTCGCCCACAACCCCGCAATCATGAAGGAGGGGAGATGTTTTTTGACGACCGCCTCTCCACCGTCCTGCGGCAGGATGCATCCGGCGAAATCGCGCGGCGCACGCAGTTTCGCCAATTGCTGGACATTCTGGGCAATCGAAAATTCGGCGGATCGGATCGCCAGCCCCGAAGCCGCGACCAGAGCCTGATTGCCGCGGCGTGGCTGCGGATGGATGCGCTGGGCCGCTCCATCCCTGCAAATGAGCGCGCGAGCATGGTCCGTGAGCTCAGCTGGCGGTTCCGCAGCGCCGATCTGGCCGCGCACCTCGCTGATTTTGAGCCGGAAGTGGCCTCTGCCGCGCTGAACCGCGCGCAATTGACGGCGGAAGAATGGACGACGCTGATCCCGCGCCTGCCGGTGCGCGCACGTGGGTTCCTGCGGCTGCGCCGCGATTTGCCGATGGATGTGGAAAATTTGCTGGACCGGCTGGGGGTAAGTGACCGCGGCCTGCCCTCGCCCGGACCTTCGCCTGAGCCGGTTTCGCAGACGATGCTGGTTCCGTCACCTGCATCCCGGCCAGCACCCCGGCCAGCGCCAGAGCCGCAGCCTCTGGCCGATCCGATCAATATCCTCAGAATGCCGTCAACGGCGGTGGAAGATATCGCCGCGCTCCATGGACAAGCGGAACGCAGCAACCCGGCGGCACGTCCGGACCCGGTCGAACGCGGGCGCAGCGAAATCTCCGCCCTGGTGGAGCGTATCGCGCAGTTCAAACGCGACCGCGAACCGCTCGATCCGCAGTCTGCGCGTGACAGCGCCCGCGATATTGAGCGCAGCCCGCGTCTGCCGCTGGGTGAAACCGAGCCGGGCGGCGCGCGACGCTCATCCGGCTTTGGCTTTTCAACCGATGCTGCCGGACGCATCGAATGGGCCGAATCCGAGGTCGCATCGATGGTCACTGGCATCCGGCTCGTGCCGCCGCGCAGCGTTGGAGATTTACGGACGGATTTAGTCGGAGAACAGGGCGCGCAATACCGGCTGGAACGTGCATTCGGCCATCGCCAGCCCATTGTGCAGGCAGCCCGAACGCTGGAAGGCGCACCTGCGATTGCGGGCGAATGGATCGTCGATGCGCAGCCATGTTTTACCGATGACGGACATTTCACCGGCTATATCGGCCGGTTTCGCCGTCCGGCAGGCGCGCATGCTGACGATATGACCCCCGCCGCGCGTGAGGCTGATCGCATCCGGCAATTGCTGCACGAATTGCGCACTCCGGTAACCGCGGTTCAGGGTTATGCCGAGGTGATTCAGCAGCAATTGTTCGGCCCGGCCCCGCACGAATATCGCGCGCTGGCCGCGGCGATTGCCGCCGATGCCGCCCGCATCCTTGCCGGGTTTGAGGAGCTTGACCGGCTTTCACGGCTGGAAGGCGGCGCGATCACGATGGAGCCTGGCGACACCGATCTGGCCGATCTCGCGCAACGCACCGCGCAGGCGTTGGCGCAGGTGCTCCAGCCGCGCATGGCGGGTATCGCCATCGACGTTCGCACCCGCGTTCCCGTTCATGTTGGACTGGATCCGGAAGAAGCGGAATTGCTGATCTGGCGGTTCATGGCAACGCTGGGCGGTGGCTGCGGCGCGGGCGAGACATTGCAGGCAGCGCTGGAACAGGCGGACGGTGCGGCGCATCTGCTGTGCGACCTGCCGCGTCAATTGCTGGGCGAGGAGGATATCTTCACCGCCGAGGCAAAACCCATCGGCACTTCTATCAATGCGGGCGTGTTTGGTGCAGGATTTGCCCTGCGAGTGGCGCGCGCAGAGGCGCGCGGCGCGGGCGGCGATCTGATCCGGACCGGCGATCAGATGCGCCTGACAATCCCGCTGCTGGATACAGGTGCCGCAGACCATCCCTTGACCGGCGAGGACGAGGTGAATAGCCACGATTTCCTGAGCAGTCCGGGCAGTTCGGGTTAGGCATCGCCAGAAATATCGGGCCGTCAGATTTCGTGGGGGAAGGTGCAATCATGGCCAATGCTGCGCCGTTCCGCGATGGCACTTCGGGCGCAGGTTCCTTGTTGGTTCCCCCTTCTCCGCATTCGCGTGCGCGCTTTGGCCCGGGATTTGGCACGCGCGTACTGCTGACTGTCGATACCGAGGAAGAGTTCGACTGGGACGCCCCGTTCCGACGCGAGGGATACCGGCTGGATCACGTCAGCGAAATCGCCCGGTTTCAGGCGTTTTGCGAGGAAATTGGAGCGCACCCCGTCTATCTGGTGGATTGGCCCATCGCCAACGATCCGCGCGCTGTTGAAATTATCGGCGATGCCGTGCGGCGAAACACGGCCGAGGTCGGCGTACAGCTGCACCCCTGGGTCAACCCTCCGTTTGAAGAGGAGGTGAGCGCCTACAATTCCTATGCCGGAAACCTGCCACACCCGCTTGAGGCGGCGAAGTTTCGCGCCCTGCGTGATCGGATAGAAACCGCGTTCACAGTCGCCCCCCTGATCTATCGCGCCGGGCGCTATGGCGTGGGCGAACATACGGCGCAAATGCTGCGGGACGGCGGCATCGCGCTCGACACATCGGTTCGCTCGCTGTTCGATTACAGCGCGCAGAGCGGGCCGGATTTTTCCGACCATCCGCTTGAACCCTATTGGCTGGAAAGTGAGCCGGAAGATACGCGCAGCCTGCTCGAATTGCCGGTGACGACCACATATTGGGGCGTCTTGCGGCAGCAGGGGAAGCATGTGCATCGCCTGCAACGCCACGTGCCAACATTTTTCTCCGTCTTCTCGCGGCTGAACCTGCTGGAGCGCATCGCCCTGACACCCGAGGGCGTAACCCCGGACGAAGCGATCCGGGGCATCGACATTGCACTCGACGATGGGTTGCCGCTGCTTGTGCTGTCATTCCATTCCCCCTCGCTCGCGCCGGGCTGCACCCCTTATGCAAGGGACTCACGCGCGGTGGAGGCAATGTATGACTGGTTTCGCCAAATCTACGCCTATCTCGCCAGCCGGGGCGTGCGCAGCGTACGCCTGCCGGAGATCATCAACGCTGCAGACGCCGGTGGGCACAGCGTAAAGCCGGTCTTGTAAGCTGCCGATACTCGCTGTAGGGGCTGCGCTTGCTTTTGCCGGTTGTGTACCAGCGTTGTATACCGATAGGGCCTGTAGCTCAGTGGTTAGAGCTGGCCGCTCATAACGGCTAGGTCGCGGGTTCGAATCCTGCCGGGCCCACCGGTATGCAGAACGCGCCGGTATGCAGCATGCGTTTGCAAACGTGACCGATCCGCCAGGAAGGGTCGCGAAAAGTGTCGGGGAGTAGCGCAGCCTGGTAGCGCATCTGCTTTGGGAGCAGAGGGTCGCAGGTTCGAATCCTGTCTCCCCGACCATTTTCACCAGATGTGCCAGCGCGGCGGTGGGTGGCTGTCTGTCGTCTGCGACTTCGAACTGTCGAGGCAGTGCGAACGCGCATTCAGGCCTGCGCTACGGCTTCCAGTTCAGCCCCGGCAGCCAGCCAGACTTCTTCCGCACCAGCCAGCATATCTGCGATTTCAGCTCGCGCCTTCAGCAGGTTCTGCATCTTTGCGCCTTGCTGGGCAGCTTCGGTTTCGGATCGTTCGACGATTTGCCGGTCGAGCTTCTTCAATTCCGCCGTCAGACGCGCGATTGTATCTTCCGCCTTGGCCATTTCAGATTTGGCCGCGTTTGCCTTGGGCGAGAAGGACTTCGCGCCTGCGCCACGCGACTTTCCGGTTCCATTGCGCTGATTGTCCTTCGCGGGTTTTCGCCCAAGAATGAAGTCGATGTAATCCCGCATGCTGCCCGAATATTCCTGCGCCGATCCGTTATCGACCAGGATCAGGCGATCCGCCGTCAATTCGACCATATGCCGATCGTGACTGATGAGAATGACCGCTCCGGAATAGTCGTTGAGCGCCTGGATCAAGGCCTCGCGCGCGTCGACGTCGAGATGGTTCGTCGGCTCATCAAGGATCAGCAGGTGCGGTGCATCGCGGGTGATGAGCGCCAGCGCGAGCCGCGCACGTTCTCCGCCCGAAAGCTTGGCGACCTGTGTTTGCGCGCGCGAACCGGAAAAGCCGAAGCGCCCCAATTGCCCGCGCACGGCGCCCTGAGGGTGGCCGTCCATCGCCCGGTTCATCAGATCGAGCGGCGTTTCATCGTCCGAAAGCTCCTCCACCTGATATTGCGTGAAATAGCCTACTTTCAGCTTGCCGGGGGAGTTCACCTCCCCTTCCTGCGTTTCCAGTTGCGCGGCCAGCAGACGTGCCAGCGTGGTCTTCCCGTTGCCATTTCGGCCCAGCAGGGCGATCCGATCATCGGCGTCGATGCGAAAGTTCAGGCGCCGCAGGATGGGCGGCGCATCGCCATATCCCACCGCCGCCTGATCCAGCGTGATCATTGGGGATCGCAGCTCTTCGGGGTCGGGGAAATCAAAGCTGAGCGTGGGGTCTTCGATCAGCGCTGCGATGGGCTGCATCCGCGCCAGCATCTTTGCCCGCGATTGCGCCTGCTTGGCGGTGGAGGCACGCGCACTGTTACGCGCGACGTAATCTTGCAAGCGCGCTCGCTGCGCATCCTGCGAAGCCTTTGCCGAGGCCAGTTGCGCGGCACGTTCCGCCCGCTGTTTCTCAAAAGCGTCGTAACCGCCCGGATACAGCGTCAACTGGCCACCCTGCAAATGCAGGATATGGTCGACCACCTTGTTCAGCAAATCGCGTTCATGGCTGATGACAACCAGTGTCGCCGGATAGGACTTCAGGAAATTTTCAAGCCACAGCGTCGCTTCGAGATCCAAGTGGTTGGAAGGTTCATCGAGCAGCAGGATGTCGGGCTCGGAAAACAGCAATGCACCCAGAGCAATGCGCATCTTCCACCCGCCGGAAAAACTCTCCACGGGGCGTTGCTGCATCTCTTCATCGAAGCCAAGCCCTGCGAGGATCTTGGCCGCGCGCGCCGGGGCGCTGTAGGCATCAATCGCGAGCAGGCGTTCATGCACATCGCCCATCCGGTCCAGATCGGTGCACGTCTCCAACTCCGCCAGCAGTTCCGCACGCTCGGTCGCAGCGGCCAGCACCACCTCTTCGGGCGTCATCATGCCTCTGGGAGCTTCCTGCGCGATGTAGCCGATGCGCGCGCGCGATGGCTTTGATATCGCCCCGTCGTCCGGCTCGATCTCACCGATCAGGGCCTTCATCAAGGTCGATTTGCCCGCTCCATTGCGGCCGATCAGACCGACGCGCGCGCCCACCGGCACCGTTGCGCTGGCGCGTTCAAGAATGGTCCGGCCGCCAAGCCGCACTGTGACACCGTCGATGGTAAGCATGGGCGGTCCCCTAGCAGCCTATTGCCGACGGCCAAACGAAATAGTGGCCGGTCGCTTGCACACTGCGTCCGATGCGCTAGCGCTGGGGAATGGAAATGCAGGATCTGTTGCAGCGCTATTTCGGGACGCGTGATCTGGCGGGGGTCAACGCGCAGGCTGTGCCAGCCGGAGTGGAACGGATGCTGGTCGATTTCGGGATGGAGCGCGATCGCAGTCATCGGTTTGCGCTTTGGACGCTGCTTTACATGCTGGATGCGGCGCCTGATCTGGATGTCGCATTCAAGGATGCGGATGATCGGGAGGCCGCGCGCAATCTGATGGACCTGATCGCCGCCGCCGCACCTGACGAAACAGGATAATCGCCGCGCGAACGCGGTTCAGCCCGCGACATCAGCGAGTTTCAAGAACCTGCCGGGCCAGCGCCTTGCCGGAAATCCACGCCCCCTCGACGCGCGGACTGTGGAGGTAATCACCTGCAATGCCAATACGCGAGGTCGCGTCGTACCGCGCAGGCTCTCCAGTGACAGCTTCCGGCATCGCATAAAGCCAGCGATGCGCCGCAAGATGAAGCGGATCGGCAGGTGCGACCCCGGTTTGCGTAAAGAAATCCGCAAGCAGAATGCGGGCCGCGTCTTCCTTTGGCAGGTCGAGTATCTCGCGGCTGCGCGCCGGGCTCGCATGAAGCACCCAGCATTCTGCACCAGTGCGGGCGGGCTTTGCCGAATTGCGCGCTGCCCATGAAATCGGCGCCTCCGGATTGCGCAAACTGTCCTCTGGAACAGGCAGGCTGTGATCGAACGCGGCCATCACCGCCCAGCATGGGTGCGACACGACGCCGCCCGCCACGCTGGCGAACTTAGGCGCGGGGTCGCTCAGCAGATCGCGCGCCTGCTCTGCGGGGACGGCGACCAGCACCGTATCGGCTGTGTATGTGCCTGCGTCGGTGACGATCCGCCACACGCTGCCATCGCGGGCGAGGCGCTCTACCCTTTGCCCCCATAAAACTTCGCCGCCGCTTTGGCGAAACGTATCGGCCATCGCGCGGATCGGGCCGTTCATGCCCGGCAGGCCAACCCATGCGGCATCGCCTTTCGATGTTTCGGCGCCGGACCAGCGCGCGACCACACCTGATTGCCTCCAGGCCTCCACCGCCTCGCAGAAACCCGGATCGCGCGCGGTGAAATATTGCGCTCCGTGATCGAAGCTGACCGTCTCGCCGGCGATTTCCGCCCGCCGCGCCGCCATGCGTCCACCCGGTCCACGGCCTTTGTCGAACACCCGCACCGCTTCCCCGGCAGCGGCCAGGGCCACGGCGCAGGAAAGGCCAGCCATGCCGCCCCCCACGACAGCAATTTCGCTGTGTGCGCTGCCTATCACGGTGCGCTGCGAAACGGCTTGGCCTCTGCCAGCAACACGGAGAAACGCTCTTCCGCGTCGAGCCAGCGCGCCTGCGGTTCCCATCCTCCGGCCAGCAGCAGCATGTTGGCGGTGCGGCGCGTGAATTTATGGCTGTTTTCGGTGTGGATGGTTTCACCCTTCGCCATGGTGAAATCCTTGCCCGCGACACGGAACACCACTGCGCGCTGCGCCACCAGATGCATCTCTATGCGCGCGTGTTCATCGTTCCAGCGGGCTTCGTGCTCAAGAGCGTCGATCGGAATGTCGCCTTTCAACTGGCGATTGACGCGATTGATGAGGTTGAGGTTGAACTTCGCGGTGACACCCGCAGCATCGTCATAGGCGGCGATCAGCACCTCTTCATCCTTGATCAGATCCATACCGATCAGCAGCTTTGCCCCCACGCCCAGCGTCTCACGCATTGTGCGCAACAGATCGACCGCGCTGGGAGCGACCATGTTGCCGATGGTCGATCCGGGAAAGAATCCCAGTTTGGGCATATCCTCGATCTGTTCGGGTAATTCGACCCGTCGCATGAAGTCCGCCTCGACCGGATAAACCGGCAATCCGGGAAAATTCGCGCTCAATTCGCTGGCCGACGCGCGCAGAAAATCGCCCGCAATATCGAGCGGGACATAGGCCGCCGGATCAATTGCGTTCAGCAGCAAGGGCGTCTTGACCGATGAGCCGGAGCCGAACTCAACAACCGCGCGGTCCTCGCCGATCAGCCGGGCAAATTCCCGGCCGCGCGCGTTCAGTATCTCCGTTTCGGCTCTGGTCGGATAATATTCGGGAAGCTGGGTGATATCCTCGAACAATTGCGACCCGGCATCATCATACAGCCAGCGGGCGGGGATTGCCTTTTGCGGCTGCGCCAGTCCCGCCAGCACATCAGCGCGGAACGCGGTATCGACGCCATCTTCGTCGCGCTGAACCAGCGCCAGTCCTTTGGTATTGCTCACTTTCAGATATCCTTTGCCAGCCTGAGGCCGGTGAACTGCCAGCGCTGATGAGGGTAGAAGAAATTACGATAGGATGGGCGCGAGTGGCCACGCACCGTGGCGCAACTGGCCCCTTTCAGCACGCTTTGGCCGCTCATGAACTTGCCGTTATATTCACCAACAGCCCCCTCCACGACGCGAAAGCGCGGATAGGGGCGATAGGCCGACGAGGTAAACTGCCAGCAATCTCCAAACAGCGCCCCGTCACCCACAGGCAGAGGCGCAATTGCTGTGTCTAGCTGATTGCCTTCAGCGGGATCGTGCGCAGGGCCGGTATCGCTGGTCTGGCCGCGCGCGATCGCCTCCCATTCGAACTCTGTCGGCAGCCGGTGTCCGGCCCACTGCGAGAACGCATCAGCCTCGAAATGGGAGATGTGCGTGACGGGTGCATCAGGATTGCGCGGCTGCCAGCCTGCGTGGGTGAAATATTCCGCATCGCGCCAGTAAAGCGGCGCCGTGATCGCGTTTTCCTGCACCCAGGCCCAGCCATCGGCGAGCCACAGGCTGGCCGTGCCATATCCGTCATCTGCGATGAATTGATCCCACTCGCGATTGGTCACCAACCGGCTGCCAAGCGCAAATGGTTCCAGCAGCACGCGATGGCGTGGCCCCTCGTTGTCGAACGTAAAATGCTCTGCGGTGTCGGCGTGATCCTCCCCGATCAGGGCAATGCCGCCGGGGTGGTTGTGCCATTCCTGCCCGACCGTGTGCGAATTGTTCGCGCGCGGCGACGGCGCATCGAACATGGCGGGGCCGATAGGGTTCTGAAACAGCGCGTGCTTTATATCCGTGAGCAGCAATTCGATGTGCTGCTGTTCATGCGCAATGCCAAGCCGGATGAGCGGCGCAAGCTCGCTGTCCGGTGTCGCCTGATCCAGCAAATCGCCCATCGCCTCGTTAACGGCGCGGCGCCAGTCGAGGATATCGGCCATGCTGGGACGGGACAGCATACCGCGCGCGCTGCGCGAATGGCGCGCGCCTTCGGCTTCGTAATAGGAGTTGAACAAGTAGGCGTAGCGATCATCGAACAGGCGATAGCCCGGTTTGTGATCGCGCAGGAGAAATGTCTCCCAGAACCACGTTGTATGCGCGAGGTGCCATTTGGCAGGCGATGCGTCGTCCATTGACTGGATAGTCGCATCGGCCTCGCTCAAAGGCTGGACCAGCGCCTCGCTCAGCGATCGTGTCTGGTTAAAGCGGACGGACAGGTCGGCGCGCTCAAATTCAAGGCTATTTTTCGTGCTTTGATGCAAATTGATTGGCGGCACCTGGGCCCTCCCGCGTCGGCTCGGCGTGAGATATGGCCATGGTGCATGCAGGTTACAAGGATAAGGCTGTATGGCATGCCTCGGGGAATACCCGGCGATTACCGCGATTTACCGAGCGAGCAGTGTGCCGTTACGCGACGCGTCGCCTCGGTTCAGCGGCGCGCTGCCCGGTTTCTCGATGCGGAGTTCAGGCCTGAATTCGCACCAGATTGCGGCCATCGTCCTTGGCTGCATATAACGCTCTGTCGGCGCGGGAGAACAGCGACAGCGTGGTATCGTCTGGTTTCAATTGTGCCAGGCCAACGCTGATCGTGACAGCTCCGACCGGCCCAACCGCGCTGCCAGTCGCAATCGCCTGCCGCAGCCGTTCTGCCATTTGTTTGGCATTGCGTTCATTGGCGTGCGGGATGATCCAGACAAATTCCTCACCGCCTACGCGTCCAACCACATCGCCATCGCGGCTCTGCTGGTCGGCAATTTGCGCCACGCGTTGCAGCACCTTGTCTCCTTCTGGATGGCCATAGCTGTCGTTCACCAGCTTGAACTTGTCTATATCGAATACGACCAGCGTCAGCGGATATGCCATCTGGCGCGCGTCCAGAACCATGCGATCCAGTTCCGACATTGCCCGCCTGCGGTTGGCAAGGCCGGTCAGCGGATCGGTTTCGGCCAGAACGCGCGCCTGCCGGGCCTCGGAAATGGCCGCAAGGCGTGAATGCTCCATCGCGCGTTCGCGGCTGACCTGATCGGTTACATCGCGGACCACCGCTACAACGCGTGCCACCGCCCCGCCCTCGCCGCACAGGTTGCAGGCCTGAATGGAGATCGAGCGCGGCTGACCATCGTAACCATGAATATCATAGTGCATCGTATAGGGCGCGCGCTCGAAAGAGTGCTGCGTGATGTTGCCGATCAGGTCGATATCATTGGCAAACAACAATGTTTCAGCGTCGCCGGCCACAAATTCATCCTGATGATCGATTCCGAACAATTGACGCATACCATCCGACCATTGTTGCTCGCCGGTGGCGGGATCGTATTGCCAGACACCCAGATCAGCGATGCTTTCGGCCATACGGACAGTGCGCAGCAATTCGCTCATGGTCTGTGCACGGTCGCGTGCCATTCGCGACGCCATGCGCGCCTCCCGGCGCGATGCAATTACAGCTTTCAACGATACGAGCGCGACCAGCGCCAGCATCGCGACCATGATCAGCAGCGTATCCGTGCCGATAGCCTGACCTATCGCCAGGGCAGGAGGTGAGGCACCGTATCCCGGCCCCCATTGCGGCCACCATTCTGGCGCAATGGAAGTCACAACAGGAGCAAAACTCGGGTGCGCGGCGAAGATCGAAACCATGCCGCACGCCCTAACGGTCAAGCCATGACGGCAACGCGCAAGGCCGCCTATGTGATTTCCCCTAGTAGGGCGAAACCACTATCGGGGCGGGAACACGGCTTTGATCAGGCCGCGTCAGCCTGTTGCTGCGCCACTTCGACGTTTAGCATTTCAGCCAACAGGAACGCGAGCTCCAGCGATTGCTCCGCGTTGAGCCGCGGGTCGCAATGCGTGTGATAGCGGTCGCCCAGCGCATCATCGGTAATCGCCACGGCACCGCCCACACATTCGGTCACGTCCTGCCCGGTCATTTCGATATGGATGCCGCCGGGATGCGTGCCCTCGGCGCGGTGAACCGCGAAAAAGCCCTTCACTTCGGACAGGATGCGATCGAATGGCCGGGTTTTGTAACCGCTGTCCGATTTCACGACGTTGCCGTGCATCGGATCGCAGCTCCACACTACCGGATGCCCTTCGCGCTTCACCGCGCGCACCAGTTTGGGCAGGCCGTCAACGACCTTGTCGTGGCCATAGCGGCTGATGAGAGTGATGCGCCCCGGCTCGCGCGCGGGGTTCAGCACATCGAGCAGCCGGATCAGCGCATCGGGTTCAAGGCTGGGGCCGCATTTCATGCCAAGCGGGTTGCCGATGCCGCGCGCGAATTCGATGTGGGCGCTGTTTTCGAAACGGGTGCGGTCGCCGATCCACAGCATGTGCGCGCTGGTGGCGTACCAGTCTCCGGTCAGTGAATCCTGCCGTGTCATTGCCTGTTCGTAGGGCAGCAGCAGCCCTTCGTGACTGGTGTAGAAACTGGTGCCCTGCAATTGTGGAACGGTTGCCGGGTCGATCCCGCAGGCCTCCATGAAATCGAGCGCTTCGCCGATTCGATCTGCCGTCTGCGCAAACTTGTCCGTCCAAGGGGTGCGGCCCATGAAATCGAGCGTCCATTGATGGACCTGGCGCAGATTGGCATAACCGCCGCCCGCAAATGCGCGCAGCAGATTAAGCGTCGCGGCGGCCTGCGAATAGGCGCGCACCATACGGGCGGGATCATTGCGGCGCTGCGCAGGATCGAAATCTATCCCGTTGATATTGTCGCCAAGGTAACTTGGCAAAGTGACATCGCCGATCGTCTCGGTCGGCGAGGAACGCGGCTTGGCAAACTGCCCGGCCATACGTCCGACCTTCACCACCGGACGCTTGCTCGCAAAGGTCATGACGACAGCCATTTGCAGCAGCACGCGGAACGTGTCGCGGATATTGTTGGGATGAAATTCGGCGAAACTTTCGGCGCAATCGCCGCCTTGGAGCAGGAATGCGCGGCCCTCCGCCACATCGGCAAGATCGGATTTCAGCGCGCGCGCTTCGCCTGCAAATACCAGCGGCGGATAGTGCGCCAGCGTTGCCTCGGCCTCCATCAGTTCGGCCGGGTCTTCATAATGCGGCAAATGTCTCGCCTCAAAGCTTTTCCAGCTTTCGGGATTCCAGTTGCGTGCCGTGTTGCCAGCCATGTTGGTTTCGTTTCTTGTTTCGGTTCGTCTTGCACCCGCGCTTAGCACAAGCGCGGCACTGCGTGGAGTGCGCCGCTACACGGGCGCTGATTGATATGTAAAGCCGCAAAGGGTTTTGCGACAATTATATTTCACAACCAGCGTGATCGTGTCAGTCGATGGCCGGCAATCAACGCCCGCCCACATCCGGCCCCTGAACAACGCCGATTGTCGCTCTCGCTGCCGCGGGTACAGGCGGGGCGAGCGGTTCGATATCGGCCAGTTCCTGCCCTTCCGGGATGATCGCCAGTCGCAGCGGAGCGCCTTGCGCGAAATACCGGTCGGCCAGAAATTGCATGATCTGAGGGCTGGTCTGCGAATAATCCGCCAGCAGCGAACGCAGAAGCGTGACGCGCTCCGGTTCAAAGCTGGAACCTTCGAGATTGTAGAGCCAGAACAGATTGCCCGTCGAGGCGCGCCGCACCAGTTGGCCCAGCGGTTCTGTCACACGTTCCAGTTCGTCTGCGGCGGGCGGGCTTGCGGCCAGGTCTTTCGCAATGCGATCCGCCTCGGCAAAGAACACCGGCACAAACTCCGGCTCCAGCTGAGCAAGCGCAGTAATCGTCCCACCGCCGGAAAGATCCGTTGGCCATTTGGAAAACACCTGCGGGGAATAACTCGCCCCGGCCTTTTCGCGCAGCGCATCCAGCAGTCGGTTGTTGAACAGCTGTGTCAAAATCTCGATCTGGCGCGATTCGCGGATGCTCTTTGTCCCGCCACCGCTTTTCCAGGCGATAACGGCAGCGGCCTGATTGGCATCGCCGCGATGTTCCAGAACGGTCGGCATGGCCGCGCCTTCGGGGAAGGCAGGGACGCGGGCGGCCACTTCGTCCGGGATCGGTTCACGCGGGGGCAGTGCGCCGAACGTGCCGGCCAGTTTCGCGACGATGGCGTCCTTGTCGAATTCCCCGAACACCAGCACTTCGACCGGACCCTGCTTTAGCAGCGGTTCCCAGACCTTGCGGAAACCCTCCGGCGTAACTTCTTCAAGCGCCGCACGGTCGGGGGTCGCAAAGCGCGGATCGCGGTCGGTGACAAGATATTGCAAATCGCGGCTGAGAATCCCGCCGGGGCTGGTGGCATAGGTGTTGTAAGCCAGCGCCGATGCAGCCTTTGCACGGATCACCGGATCTGCGTCCCAACGCGGCATCCCCAGCTTTGCCGCGAACAAATACAACTGATCCTCTACATCGCTGGAACGGGTCTGCGCAGTCAGGGTAAAGACCGCATCATCTATCCCGAAATCGAAGCCCAGCTTTCGTCCTGTGGCCAGCCGGTCGATCTCGTTTTGCCCCAGCTCGCCCAAGCCTGATCCCACCAGCGCGGATTCGCCAATCGCGGCGTAAACTGCGGTGTCCGCATCGAAAGCGCGATAGCCTGCGCCAAAGCGCACCTTTACCGTCACGCGGCCCGGCTCGGCATCGTTCGCCCAGACGAGCGCTCGCACGCCGTTGGCAAAGTTGATCTGCTCCACTTCCAGCAGGCCGAGCGGCGCGCGGCTGACGATGGTGCCCGGCGTGCCCACTGCAGGCAAATCGGAAAAATCAATGCTCTGCGCGGCGAGACGCGCGCTACCATCGACATCGACTTCGCTAGCCAGCGCCAGCCTGAGTGCGGCGGCATCAGCCTCCCCCGCCTGCGGCGTAACATAGACGGAACGCACCACATCGCCATCGAACAGCGCCTTGGTCCGGGTAAGGATTTCGTCCGGGACCAGACGAGGCTTCATCCCGCGAAAGACATCCAGCACCACTTCGGGCGCGGCCACGGTTTCTCGAATATCCACCGCATTCACGATATTGTCGGCCAGCGTCGAACCGGACTGCACGCTGCGTTGTTCGACCTGATTGGCGAACACCACGTCGAATTCCGCGACCTCGCGGTCTATTTCTTCCTGTGTCGGCGGACTGGCAATGGCATCGCCAATGACGCTGCGCACATCGGCAAGCGCGGCCTGCCAGTCATCTGTCAATGGGGCGAAGGTTACAAAGGTTGCGTCGGTGGAGCGCGAAATGTCATCCTGTTGCACTTGCGCATACAGATAGCTTCCGCCGCCACGCGCACGCGATTCCAGCCGGCGATTGATGATCGCCTGTGCAACCGCATCCAGCAGCAGGCCCTCATTATAGACGATCGTATCGTCGACCTTGCGCCACGGACGCATGATTGCGTAGGTCAGGTTGCGCGGCAGATCGGCCTCTACCGTTACACCCAGTTCGCCTATTGGCCAGCCGGTGCCAGCCGCGGCGACCGTGCCTTCCGGCGCAACCGGATCGCCAAAATCGGGAGCGATTCCGGCCTTGCCCTTGCCCTTCCAATCGGCGAACCATTGTTCCACCAACCCTGCCAGAACCATCGGATCGGCATCGCCAGCGACGACAACGACGGTGTTTTCAGGACGGTACCAAAGCCGGTGAAACTCCTCGACCTGTTTTCCAGTCGCCCCCTCAAGCGTTTCGACCGTGCCGATGGGATTGCGCGAGGCAAGCCGCTGTCCGGCAAAAAACGTCTCGCGAGTGAACAGGCTGACCCGTTCTGCCGCGCCGCCGCGTTCCCGCTTTTCCGCGAGCACGATGGGGCGCTCTGCCGCGACGTTGGCATCGTTGATAACCGGCTCCTGCACCATCCCGGAAAGGTATTTGAAACTTTCCGCCAGCTTTGCAGTGTCGGCATTGGGCAGGTCCAATTTGAAGGCGGTATGCGTCGGGCTGGTTTCAGCGTTGGCATCGCTGCCGAATGTCGCACCCAGCCGCTGCCAGGTCGCGATCGCTTCGGCCTTGCCCAAATACTTGCTCTCGCGGAACAACAGGTGTTCGAGCAGGTGCGCGTAGCCCTGTTCCCACTCGCGTTCGTGCAGGGAGCCTGCGTCCACTCGCACGCGGATGGAAACCTGCCCCGGCGGCACGCCATTACGGCGCACGGCATAGCGGACCCCGTTGTCCAGTTCCCCAAACAGCCATTCGGGATCGACCGGGACATCGCTGCCTTCGTAAAGCCACGGAACCTCATCGCCGCCTTGCAGCGATTTGGGCGCAGGTACGGCGGTCTCTACCGGAGCCGCAGCAATACCGGCGGCAGCGGGTTGGCTGGCTGACTCCTGCGAAAGTGCGGGATTGGCCAGCGCAAACGGAGCGGTCAGCAGGGCAAGTGCGCTCACGGCGCGGAAAAGTGCGTTCATATGTCGTGTCTATAAGACGCCGAAGTGTGAAGCCATAGTGAATGTCCTGCAAGAATGGATTGCTTGCCCGACCGCACCGCGATCCCTATCTGTGATGGTATGTTCATAGAAACCGAAACGACGCCCAACCCGTCGAGCCTTAAATTCCTGCCCGGTCGCTCTGTCATGGCGACCGGAACGCGCGAATTTGCCTCACCCGAAGCGGCCGAGGCCAGCCCGTTGGCGCAGGCGATTTTCGATACCGGCGAAGTCATCAACGTCTTTTATGGCTATGACTTTGTCACCGTCACCGCCGCTCCCGGCGCAGACTGGAGTGCGCTGAAACCGCAGGTTATCGCGATCCTGCTCGATCATTTCGTTTCCGAAGCGCCGCTGTTTTCTGGCGGCAGCGCAAATGGCATCAACGTCCCCGCAGAAACCGATACGATGGTGGTCGAGGATCGCGAGGAAGACGCCGAAATCATCGCGAATATTCAGGAATTGCTCGAAACCCGCGTCCGCCCGGCAGTCGCCAGCGACGGCGGCGACATCGCCTATCGCGGGTTCAAGGACGGTGTCGTCTACCTTACCTTGCAGGGCGCGTGTTCAGGCTGCCCGTCGAGCACGGCAACCCTCAAACACGGGATCGAAGGTTTGCTGAAACATTACGTCCCCGAAGTCGTTGAAGTTCAGGCAGCCTGAAACTCCAAGATTTAGAAAGACTTCGCATGACCAAGCAATTTCACGACAATGTCCTGTCGGACGCTGCGCTCGACCAGATTTTCAACGAAGCGCGCACTTATAATGGCTGGCTGGAAAAGCCGGTGTCTGACGAACAGCTTCACGCGATCTGGGATCTGCTGAAGATGGCGCCGACTTCCGCGAACATGCAGCCCGTGCGTATTGTCTGGGTCAAAGGCGAAGAGGCCAAGGCCAAACTGGTCGAATGCGCTTCGGATGGCAACAAGGACAAGATCAAGGCTGCTCCCGTCACGGCAATCATCGGCTACGACATCGACTTTCACGAAGAACTGCCGTGGCTGTTTCCGCACGCCGACGCAAAAAGCTGGTTCGAAGGTGACGAGGAAGGCCGCAAGGAAGGCGCGTTTCGCAATTCCTCGTTGCAAGGTGCGTATCTGATCATCGCCGCGCGTGCTATTGGTCTGGACTGCGGACCGATGTCGGGTTTCGATACGGACGCCGTGAACGCCGAATTCTTTGGCGATCAACCCCGTCACCGGGCGAATTTCATTTGCTCCATCGGTTACGGCGATCCGGAAAGCATCTTCGAGCGCTCACCGCGGCCCGATTTCGAGAAATTCAATTCCATAATCTGACCGTTATCTGACATTGTCCGTCTTGCCGCATTGGTCTGTGTAAGGCAGGGCAACGCAATGCGTATTCTCGCCATAGAAACCGCCAGCGAGGCGTGTTCGGTTGCCGTGTTCGAGGGGTCACGTTTGATCGCGCACGATCACCGCGTGCTGGGGCGTGGACACGCCGAAACACTCGTGCCGATGATTGCGGCTCTTCCACACAAGGGCCGCGCAGACCGCATTCTGGTGTCGCTTGGCCCCGGCAGCTTTACCGGTGTGCGGATCGGACTTGCCACTGCCCGCGCGCTTGGCGTTGCGTGGGATGTCGAGGTGCTTGGCTATCCAACTTTGGCGTTGATTGCTGCGATGGCGCAGGCGCAGCACGAAAAGGCGGCGCTGACGGTTTGCGTCAGCGGCGGGCATGGCGAATGGTTCGTGCAGGATTTCGACGCGGACGGCATGCCGCAATGCAAGGCGGTTTCGAAAACTCCCGAATCGGCACGCCAGGATTTCCGGTTTTCCTTGGCGGCGGGAAACCGGGCGAATGATCTGCTGGGCGCGGGCCGACCGGGTCACTGCGCGCTCGAACTGCTGCCCGATGCTGCATCCGCGTTGCTGGTGCCCCACGCGCTGCTGACCCCGGCGCGCGCACCAATTTATGGCCGCGCGCCCGATGCAACTCCACAGACACAGGCCGCTGCCAAATGACTGTGTGCGAGTCGCTCGTCGATCAGATCATGGTGGTGATGGACGCCGCTTTTGATCCCGCATTTGGCGAGGCCTGGAACCGCCGTCAGATCGGTGACGCGCTGACAATGCCTTCCACTCACGTCCTGCTGATCGATGCGCAAGGCGATGTGATCCACGACGTGTTCACCGATCCTGCCGGTTTCGTCCTCTCCCGCCACGCCGCCGATGAAGAGGAATTGTTGCTGATCGCGGTATTGCCCCATCATCGCACCCGCGGACTGGGCCAGGCATTGATTGACCACCTGTTTGACACGGCGAGCGGGCGCGGTGCGGCGAAAGTGTTTTTGGAGATGCGCCGCGGCAACCCGGCGATCAGCCTCTACCGAAAGGTAGGATTTGAACCCATTGGCGAAAGACCCAACTATTACCGAATGGTCGATGGCAGCAGGGTGGACGCAATTACTTTCGTACGCATCCTGTAGTTTACAAATTATCGCGATACATGTGCATTTTACCAGACAAAGGGCGATGTATCCTACTTGCAAATCGATCCAGCGTGGTTCATGGCTCGAAAACCGGCGGAAACAGTCGGGGAAAAATAAGAGATCGTTGAGGAACTCATGCAAAATCTGGAAAATGAAATGAAAGAGACTTTATCACTCTGACGAGCGATATCGTCGCTGCCCATGTCAGCAACAATGACGTGGCAGTTGGGGATGTTCCCGCTCTCATCACTAACATTTACGGCGCGCTTGCCGCACTGGGCGAAGAAATCGAGCAGGTCGAAGAACGGCCCGAACCCGCAGTCTCCATCCGGGCGTCGATCAAGCCGGATTACATCGTGTGCCTGGAAGACGGCAAGAAGCTGAAAATGCTCAAACGGTACCTGCGCACCAACTTCAACATGACGCCGGAAGAATATCGCGCACGTTGGAACCTGCCTGCCGATTACCCGATGGTTGCTCCGAATTACGCGGAGAAACGCCGCGATCTGGCCAAGAAAATCGGCCTCGGTCGCAAGCCTGGCACAGGCCGCGGGCGTCGCAAGGCCGCCTGACAGGCCCCTTGATTGCAGGTCTCAAGATCGCCGCATCGTATCAGCGAAGCGGCGATCTTGTCCTGCCAATTCCGGACCTTTGTCGCACTGACTGCGTTTTCAACGCATACCCAACGTTTTGCCATGCACGCTTGAGCAAAATGCCCGGTCTGGTTAAGGCATAACGTATATCCGTTCTGAGCGCAGCGCCGGGCCTCGATTGGCATCGGCGGCGCTCGCAATCCGGCGAGGGAGCTGTCCTTGACCCAGAAAATTGATCTTGAGCAATTGTGCGCTGAAAAAGGGCTTCGCATTACCGAACAGCGCCGCGTCATCGCCAAGGTCCTGTCGGACAGCGAGGATCACCCTGACGTGGAATTGCTGCACGCGCGGGCGTCTTCGATTGATCCGAAGATTTCCATCGCCACCGTCTATCGCACCGTCCGCCTGTTTGAAGAAGCGGGCATCCTGGACCGCCACGATTTTGGCGATGGCCGGTCACGCTATGAACCGGTGCCAGAGGCGCATCACGATCATCTGATCGATGTGGAAACGGGTGCGGTCGTCGAATTCGTCGATCCCGAAGTGGAATCGCTGCAACGCCAGATTGCCGAGAAACTGGGCTATCGTCTGGTCGATCACCGGATGGAATTGTACGGCGTGCGCCTGTCACGCGAGGATTGAGAGCACGGATGGACGATTCCGCAAACGCACCCGTGCAGCGCGCTGACGATACGACGCCGATTGCGGAAGAGACTGGCGAATGGAAGCTGCGGGTCGCCGCTGCTCGCGGGGAAACCACGCCGATATCTGCCATGGGATGGGTGCGGATGATGTGCCGGTCGCTGGGGCTGCTTGTCCTGATGCTGATCTTCGTTCCGCTGCATTATCTTTATCGCATCTTTGCATACGGGTCGCCCTTTCCGATGCTGTTCCTGCGCTATGCTGCGCGCGTTTGCGGGGCGCGCGTCAGCACTGTCGGTACGCATTTGCGGCGAGACGTATTCTTCGTCGCCAATCACGTATCCTGGATCGACATTCTTGCGCTCGCCGGGGCAAGCGGGACTGCCTTTGTCGCCAAGGCCGAACTTGAACAAAGCCCCCTTGTTGGCTGGCTCGCCTCGCTCAACCGCACCGTATTCGTAAAGCGCGAACACCGCATGGGAGTTGCCGAACAGATCAACGCACTGAAAGAAGCGTTGGCTGACAACTGGTCCGTGACCGTCTTCCCCGAAGGCACAACCACCGATGGTCAATCGCTGCTGCCGTTCAAGACCAGCATGCTTTCAGTGCTCGAGCCGCCACCGCCCGGCGTGTTGGTACAGCCTGTCCTCGTTGATTACGGACAGGTCGCTGAATGGATCGGCTGGATCGGCGAGGAAGGCGGGCTGAATAATGCCAAACGCCTGCTATCGCGCAAGGGTACTTTCGGCCTGCGACTGCATTACCTTGAGCCGTTCAGTCCCGAGGAGTTTCGCGGGCGCAAGGCCATCAGCGCCGAAGCGCGCCGACGGATCGAGGACGCATTGCGTGAGACGCTGGGAAAGCCCTTGCGTGAGTTCAGCCACTCGGTCCCACCGGTCCGGTATGAAGCACCGCGCACGCCGATTCCGGTAGATACGCTGTAGATACGCCGTAAATTTACCGCCGTCGCTTAAAGCTCGGCGCGCACCAGCCAATCGTGAAATATCCGCACCGGCCGCGATTCCAGGGCAGTCGGCTTGCACACGAACCAGTAACTGTACGGGCTTTCAACCTCCACACCGCCCAGATTGGTGAGGCGATTGTCGGCTGCGCGCCGCAAATGATCATCGTGCATGATGGCTATGCCCAGCCCCTGCGCGGCGGCTTCCAGCATTAGCTGGCCCGAATCGTAATGGTCGATTGCCGCCGGCTCCATATCGTCGAGCCGGTGTGCGTGTTTCCAGGCGCGGAAACTTTCGGGCAATTCATTGTGGATCAGGAATGTCTGTTTGCCGAGGCGTTCCGCGCTCAGTTCATCACCAACGGTGCGTGCCACTTCCTTTGAACAGATCGCGTGAACCAGATTATGGTCCAGCCGCACCGCATGCAGGTTCGTATCCGGACCGCGCGACAGGATGATCGCGGCATCCAGAGTATCGCCAACCCGCCCTTCCAGATGTGGTGCGGTATCGATGTCTATATGCAGCAGCGGATGGCGCTTGCGCAGCTCGCCAAGCTTGGGAAACAGACGCTGGCTGCCGAACATTGGCAACACGCCAAGCCTCAGGCGCAGCAGGGAGATATTCTCCGATTGGCTTTCAACTGCGCGGGCGAGCGATTCCAGATGCGGGTTCACGGCCTCATAAAACGCCTGCCCCTCATCGGTCAGCTGCATCGATTGCCGCGCCCGCGTGAACAATTTTTTGCCGACAAATTCTTCCAGATTGGTAATCCGGCGTGACAGCGCGGATGGGCTGAGGCCAATCTCTTCCGCAGCCGCCCGGGCGGAGCCAAGGCGAACGGTGCGCATGAACGCTTCAAGCGCGCGAAGCGGGGGCAAACGACGTGAAGGCATCGGAATCTCCTATCTGAAAGGAGATACGCGCGACGTCGGCAATAGATGCAAAAAATCGAAGAAGGTGGCAAAAGTTTTGCGGACAGGTGCGATTACTGCAATTCGATTTCCGGCTCTTCGGGTTCTGGTGCGTGCAGTCGCAGGCGCTTGACGTGTGTATCGTCGCCCGCAGTAACCTCAATGCGCCAACCGCTTTCGTGTTCCAGAACAGTGCCGACCTGCGGCACTGCCTCTGCCAGCACAAACGCGAGACCGCCCAGCGTATCGACCGATTCCTGCACTTCGCCAAGCCGCGGGTCGACCAGTTCGCTGATGTCATCCAGCTCTGCGCGGGCATCGCAGTCCCACATCCCCTCGCCAATGGGAACGATCAGCGCCTCGGGAGTTTCATCGTGTTCGTCTTCAATCTCGCCGACGATCTCCTCGACCAGATCCTCGATCGTGATGAGACCGTCCGTCCCGGAAAACTCATCGAGCACAATGGCAAGATGCACCCGGCGCGCGCGCATATCGGCCAGCACATCGAGCGCGCCGCGCACTTGTGGCACATAAAGCGGCTGGCGCATCAGAACGGTCCAATCGCGCGGCGGCCGTTTGCCATGGGCAAGATAGGCGAACACATCCTTGATATGCACCATGCCGATTACGTGATCGAGCGTATCGCGATAGACCGGCATCCGCGAATGACCATGCTCCGCGAAGGTAGCGACCAGTTCTTCCCAACTCAGTTTCGCATCGACGGCGACAATCTCGCCACGCGGTACGGCAACGTCATCGGCATCGTGTTCGGAAAAATGCAGCAGATTGCGCAGCATTTGCCGTTCCACCGGCGAAAGATCGCCATTGGTGCTGGCGCCGTTTTCTGGCGGATCATCGCTGTTCTCGCCCTCATGCTCGTCAATCGCCTCCTCAAGCTGGGCTCGAAGGGAACGATCGCCGTCAGGGGCACCGACAAGGCGTTTCAGCGCGAGCCAAAGCCCGTTGCTACTCTCCGCGTCTCCCGCGGCGGATGGTATATCGGGCATGGCCCTGGTCTTTCGACTCCATTCATACGCGCCTCGTGACGCTCAATCGCCATATGGGTCAGCTATGCCCATGATTGCAAGAGCGCGTGTTTCCAGAGCCTCCATCGCTTGGGCTTCTGCGTCGGAATGAACGTGATCATGCCCTGCGAGATGGAGCAACCCGTGGATAATGAGATGCGCCGCGTGAGCGCTCAATGTGATGGCCTTCTCGGCGGCCTCACGCGCGCAGGTTTCATAGGCGAGCGCAATGTCGCCCAGCATCACCGGCGGGCCATCCGGCGCAACGTCGCGCAGTTCCTCTTGCGTCAGCATCGGGAAACTGAGCACATTGGTCGGCTTGTCCCGGCCCCGCCATTGGCGGTTCAGCGAGTGCACTTCGGCGTCGGAGGTGAACAACAGGCTGGTGGAAAGACGGTTATTGGCCAGCTCTGATGCGACCTCGGCTGCGGCAACCCAAGCGCGCTCTGCGAGAGCGTGCCAATCGCCTGTCGGCCAACCCTCGCACTCACAATCAAGTTCCAATATGCTTTTCCTGCGCCTGAAGGGCGAAACGATATCTTCGGGGCGTATCGCACCTTTCCCGGTGCGAATAGCATAATTCTACTCTGTTCCGTCTTCAGTCGGCTGAACGAAATCGGTATCGACCAAAACCGTATCGACGGGCATCAGGGCGCCGTTGCTGGCATTGATTGATGAGCCCGTCAGCCTGCCGGTGACACCGCTATCGCTGGCGACCGTGATCGTCTCACCATCCATGGCAAAGGTCACATGGCCGCTGCCGAATGTCCGCATAGTCACCTGTCCGCCATTGTCCGCAATCGCGGTCTTGATGGCGTCGGGCGTCAGTGCTCCGGGGATCATATGGCCGCGCAGGATCGCCGCTGCGATTGCGCCGCCGCTCTCGCTCTTCAGGGTTGCGACAGCCTCATCGCCCAATGCCTCGACAGCCGCGTCGGTAGGAGCGAGCAGCGTGTAACTCGCCTCACCTTGCAGCGCGCCTTTGATGCCGGTCGAATCCAGCAGACTGGAAACCAGCGAAACCGATGGATCGTCGCCAATAACCTCGGCCAGACTGTCTCCTGATCGGTCTGCGATAGTTGCACCGACGCTGGTGTCGGCATCGCTCTCGCCATTGCAGGCAGCGACTGCCAGCAGCATTGCAGCACACGCTGCCTTTCTGAACATCAGGTTTTTCATTGTTTATGTCACCAGATCAATTGCGGCCACAACCAGCGCTGTCTCGGGATCGACCTCGTAGATATATCCATCTGAATACCGATAATTCGCACCGGGCCCATCGAAATACTGCTCGCGGTAGGAATTGGGCACGTTGTAAACATCATATCCGCGCGGAAGCGGTTGGCCGATGGTGATATCATCGCCCGTTAGCAGCGCTGCGACAGACGCAATGGCTGCCGTTTCGGGATCGACGCGATAAATAACGTTATCGGCAAAGCGATATCCGCGCGGATTTTCCAGCCCGTAATAAGAACTGTAATAGTCTGGCAATGGTGTCGCCGCATATGAAGTCGGCCAGATGTTGCCGATGCCCAGCGCACCCCCCAGCAGCGGCAGGTAACCGGCCAGATTGTTGCCCCGATAGCTCAGCAGATAGCCGTCGGAGAAATAGCTGCGATCATTACCGAAAGAGTTGATCCCGAAAAATCCCGTATCGAAGCTGCGGTACGCTTGTTTCGCCTGTCCGGGCGGAAGGCAGCCATTGCGCTTTTTCGCAAGGCCGGGAGGGCAGCCGTCGATGATCCGGGTGTCGCGCACCAGCGCCTGACGAAGCTGCGGTAGCGCAAACCCGACATCCAGATCAGACCCGTCGCGCGAACGGATGCGCACGCGGCGATCATCGCTGGCACCAGTGACGATTTGCCGAATATTGTCGCTGTTGCCGTTGCTGGCATTCTGGCGATTGCCCGCATTGCCATTGCCGCCCCTTACTGCCGAACCCGCGTTGCCCCCTTGGCCGCGCTGATCGAGATCGGAACGACCGTTCGATGAATTGCCGTTGCCGTTGCCGTTGCCGTTCCCGGTGCCGCGCCTTTCCGTATCGCGCGGGCCCGCATCGCGTTTGTCCGGACCTTGGTCGCCAGCGTTGCCGTTGCCGTTGCCTTTGACACGCGCGGACTTTTCGCCGCCATTTCCCTTCCCATTGCCTTGCGCGAAAACCGCAGGCGTGGCGGCCATCGCAATCGCAGCGATACCGGCTGTGAAAAATCTGTTTTTGATTGAGGGCATTGTGGGGTCTCCAGTCATTGGCTACCCAACTCGAACCTGTTGTTTCAGTTCCATCGCGCAAGGGTATCCGCCTTCGCACCATCTCCAACGCAGCGCGCAGAGGCCCTAAAACCCGGTCGTCGTTCCAATCAGGCCAAGCTGCCCAAAACGCACCATCGCAAAGGCGAAGACGATGCCAAACGCGGTGTAGTGCAATCGTCGCCACCAGCCCCAGCCGCTGCCGCGCCAGACCCAGATCAGCCCGCCCACATGCACCGCCGCCTGAATGGCGAGCGCGATCAACGCGGCCAGCAACAGCCCGAACGAAAATTTCGGAAATCCGCTCGTGTCTATCGTCGTCCAATCAAGGTCCAGAGTGGCAATCCGGATCAAGATCGCTACAAGCACCAGCCACAGCAAGGCGGATACCAGCGCAATCGTCTGCGCCCGGCGGCCTGTGTATGTGGTCGCGTTGGTCCGTCCGATGCGCCACCACATGCCCAGGAGCGTGGTAATTGCCAACACTACGCTCAGCCCCGCCGCGCCGAGTAAGGGCCGCGTCGATCCCCACAGCCCGACCCGTTCCAGCGTGGCAGAGCCGCGCCCTGCGTGTATCCGCTCGATCGTGCCATCCTCTCCCCGGACAACGCGCAGGCGGGCACCGCTGAGAGCCACCCACACATCCCTGCCAATCGGTGCGTACCGGATATCGTTCACCACGATAAACCCATTGTCGGCGCTGACATCCGTCTCCGATCCCAGCCCGGTAAGGGCGAACAGACCATAAAAAGTGCGCCGATTGCTAAGATACGTGCCGGCGACTTCCTCCGCCGCCTCAACATCGCCGCGGCGCGCCTGGAATGCGGCGAGCGCATCGGTACCGGCAATGCGCCGCACAATCGACCACGCGACGTCCTCGCCGCGGGTCTGCGGCGTATTCATGTTGGAGGAGACGAACACCCCCACCCCGCTTTCGGGCACGATGAAAAGCCAGCTGAGGAACGCGGTCGCGCCGCCATGGCCGATGGTCGCGGCACCATCGACATCGTTGAGCATGAACCCCCAGCTTATGTCGTCACCGCCCGTTGCATCGGGAAAGGCATGGGTGGCGATGCGCGCCCACGATTCCGGCGTCAGCAGCCGCTCGCCATTCTCCAGTACGGTGCCGCGCAGTAGCAATTGCATGAAGCGCGCGGCGTCCTTTGCGCTCATCGACATGGCGCCGACCGGCTCTTGCGGGCGCACCGGGGCATAGGGGCTGACCGTTGCCATCCCGTTCTTGATTTCGTGAGCGGCGGCGATCCGCCGATTGAGCGCGGGCGGGTTGAGACCGGAGGGCGGATCGTGAAGCGTGGTCGACGTGAGCCCGGCAGGAGCAAGGATGCGGGAGCGCACAAATTCGTAATAATCCATGCCGGATGCGTTTTCGACCACCAGCGCTGCAATCAGGCTGCCAGAATTGGAATAGCTCGCTCGCTCACCCGGAGGCGCAACACGGCGCGGAATGTCGCCTGCCACCGCATCGCGCAGGGTAATACTCCGATCGGGCGCGACGAAATGGCGCACGCTGTCCTCGAACCCCGGACGATGCGCCATCAGATCGCGCATCGTGATCGGTTTGCCATAGGCGTCCGGGATTTCGACACCCTTGAGATAGGTGTTCACATCGACATCAAGATCGATCTTCCCCTCATCCACCAGCATGT
The DNA here is from genome assembly GCA_963838365.1 of uncultured Alphaproteobacteria bacterium. GTDB lineage: Bacteria > Pseudomonadota > Alphaproteobacteria > Sphingomonadales > Sphingomonadaceae > Erythrobacter. Next base: position 133,641 of record CAWIQR010000009.1, on the reverse strand, counting down.
GGACAGACAGCCACACGAACAGTTTGGAGATCGAACCGATCCGAAACAGGGTGTCCTCGGTAACAGCTTGGCCGGTGTCCATATTGGCCACGCCATAGCCGCGCGTGATTGTGCCCTGCGGGGTAACGACCGCAACCGTCATCCCCGGCGGCTCCATGTCGACAGTCTTCGCGGCGACATAGCCATCGATGAAGCTCTCGAGCGAGGCGACGTCAACCGCGGGTTTTGCCGTCGCGGGCTGGGCTATGCTCGATTGCGACGTAAGGCCGCCAGCGAGTGCAAACAGCGCAATCGCAGAGAGTGCGCGAGCGATCGAAGTGCGGTATCCCATTTTTACACCCCCAAGGACATGAGCAATCGGAGGCGAACGGCATCGCCACAGGTTGTAGCCTTTGGTGCGCTCCAGTGCATACGCGGTCAAGCACGCGACCACTACATGGAGCCAATTTCCAGCTGCTTCATGCAACCTAGGAGCTATCGCGAACCCGCTGTAGCTAAAGCCCGTCGTTACAAGTCATTCAGCGCCAATATCCAAAGCGTCGTTGAGTGACGCAATACGTTCGAAAACGAATATCTCAGGCGCTCTCCCCCTCATACGCCTCCACGATGCGGCCCACGATCGGGTGACGCACGACATCTGCCGAGGTGAAGCGGATCGTGCCGAACCCTTCGACGCCCTCAAGTTTCGTGACCGCATCCGCGAGCCCGCTCATACGGTCGCCGCCGGGAATATCGACCTGGCGCGGATCGCCGCACACCACCATCCGGCTGTTCTGGCCAAACCGGGTAAGGAACATCTTCATCTGTTCGCGCGTGGTGTTCTGCGCCTCGTCCAGAATGACGAAGGCATCGGCCAGAGTGCGTCCACGCATGAAGGCGATGGGGGCGATTTCGATCTCTCCGCTGGCAATCCGCCGCTCCACCTGCTCCGGCGGCATGCAATCGTTGAGCGCATCGTAAAGCGGGCGCAGATAAGGATCGACCTTGTCTTTCATATCGCCGGGCAGGAACCCGAGCTTCTCCCCCGCCTCCACCGCAGGGCGCGACAGGATCAGGCGCTGCACGCTGCCGCTGATGAGCTGGCTGACTGCCTGCGCGACCGCGATATAGGTCTTGCCGGTGCCTGCCGGGCCAAGTGCGAAGATGATATCGTCGCGCGCCAGACTGCGCATGTAACTGATCTGCGCGGCGCTGCGCGGCACGATGGTCTTTTTGCGCGTGCGGATCATGATGGGGGGCTGATGCTTGTCCCCGATTACGATGCCTTCCAGCGTCGGTTCGTTGGACATCGCAATCAGCGCCTCGATCGCGCCTGCGTCCAGATCCTGCCCCATTGCCAGCCGGTCATACATCGTGGTCAGCGTCTCACGCGCGCGCGCCACTGCATCTGTCGGCCCTTCGATCACGATCTGATCGCCGCGGGCATGAATAAACACGCCCAGCCGGTTTTCCACCTGCACCAGATTAGCATCGAACTGGCCGAACAGCGGACCCAGCAGCGACTGGTTCTCGAAGTTGATTTCGGCTCTGGCGCGCCGCGCCTCGCGGGTGTGGGAGGGATCGCGCGAGATCACCGGATCACTCGCCGTATCGTTCCTGCGTGTTGGTCTGCGGCCCATACTGTCCTTTGCGATTGGCCTTTGCGGAAGGCTGTTGGTGTCGAGTCGAAAAGGTAGGCAGCTTGGCCGTCAAAGCAAGCGGATGGCAGTGAAAGGACGGTGGAAAGTCACACAGCTGCAACCATCGCAGCAGCACAGCGGTGCAGTGGATGGTCAGGAAATCGCAGGTTCGCGCACTAGCCCGGCCAGAGAATTCTGCCCGGCATCGCCCAGCGTCACCTCGACCATGTCGCCAAGGGCGTGATCGCCTTCGAACCACACGGATTGCAGCCACGGCGATTTGCCGAGCCATTGGCCCGCATACTTGCCGCGGCGTTCGACCAGGACGGAGCAGGTCTTGCCGACCGACGCCTCGTTAAAGGCTTGTTGATCACGCCTAAGCCGCGTTTGCAGGCGTTGCAGGCGGTCATCCATCACTTCGGGCGCGATCTGGCCATCCATTGTGGCGGCGGGCGTGCCGGGGCGCGGCGAGTACTTGAAGCTGTAGGCCTGCGCGTATCGCACTTCGTCGATCAGGCTCAGCGTGTCCTCGAATTCGGCCTCGGTCTCTCCCGGAAAGCCGACGATGAAATCGCCGCTGAGCGCGATATCAGGGCGCACCGCGCGGAACCGTTCGAGCAGGCGCAGGTAACTTTCCGCCGTGTGCGCGCGGTTCATCGCTTTCAGCACGCGGTCATTGCCCGATTGCACTGGAAGGTGGAGAAACGGCATCAGCTTTTCGCATGATCCGTGCGCCTCGATCAGGGCATCATTCATGTCATTAGGGTGGCTGGTGGTGTAGCGCAGGCGCTCCAGCCCGTCGATTGTGGCAAGGTGGTGGATCAACTCGCCCAGCCCCGCGCGGCGGCCCTTGGCATCTTCTCCCGCCCATGCGTTGACATTCTGGCCCAGCAGCGTGATCTCGCGCGCTCCAGCCTCAACCAGTTTGTGGGCCTCTGCGACCAGATCGCTGTAAGGGCGCGATATTTCTGCCCCGCGTGTGTAGGGGACCACGCAATAGGTGCAGAACTTGTCGCACCCTTCCTGCACGGTGAGGAACGCGGTGGGCGATCGTTTTGAGCGGGCGGGCAGGCTGTCGAACTTGGCGATGGCCGGCATATCGGTATCGGTCGCGCGCTCGCCCGCGACCGCGCGGGTGAGCATTTCGGGCAAGCGGTGATAGGCCTGCGGGCCGACCACGATGCTGACCGCCGGGGCGCGCGCCATGATCTCCTCCCCCTCGGCCTGCGCGACGCAGCCAGCGACGGCGATCATCGGCGCTTTTTCCTGCGTCTTGCCTTTCGTCAGGCGGCCGATGTCGGAGTATATCTTCTCCGCCGCCTTCTCACGAATATGGCAGGTGTTGAGCACCACCAGATCGGCGTCCTCCCCGTCCGCTGCGGGCGTAATGCCCTGCGCGTCGAGCATCTCGGCCATCCGCTCGCCATCATAGACGTTCATCTGGCAGCCGAAGGACTTGACCCGGTAGGTCTTGGGAGGTGCGGAAGGGTTCATGAGGGGTTGGTCATTAGCGAAGCAAAACTCTGTGTCCAAATAGCTTGAGAAACCATTACCAAATCAGTTCTAAAACTTACGACTAAGGCCCCCAAAGTATTTTTATCCACAGGCTAAAAGGCGCGAATGGCAGGTTCAGTGGCAAAGTGTGGGGTCTGAAATTGGACGGTTGACACGCAAATGTGGGCTTTTTCGATATCTGGCGTGCTTGACATCGACGAAAAATATTAGATTCAATCACTTAGACAGCATCCTGCGGGCTTGCGTATGTCAACAGGATTATTTCACTTTATTGAATTATGCCCCCTTGCGCTCGAGTCAAAAATCACCCTTAATATAGGGATCCAACGTATCCAAAAGCGTGAGATAGAAGAGGGAAGCCGGGGCGGCGTCGAAGCAGATGCAGCACCCATTCCATCGGGCGCTGCGGAACCGCTTCCCTCTTCGCACTATATTTAGTCATAGTTTGTGATTCAGCGCCAATAGTTTTTTAGTCAACTTGGCCTTTTTTTGTCAGCCAACAGTCGCCTTCACGATCTTGCCCGGTGCCTTGGGCGGCTCACCCTTGGGCAGGGCGTGGACGTGTTCCATGCCGCTTTCGACCTGGCCCCAGACGGTGTATTGCCCGTCGAGGAAGTGCGCATCGTCAAAGCAGATGAAGAACTGGCTGTTGGCGCTATCGGGCATTTGCGAACGCGCCATCGAGCATGTGCCCTCAACATGCGGTTCGGCGTTGAATTCCGCCTTGATATCGGGACGGTCGCTACCGCCCATGCCGGTGCCGGTCGGATCGCCGCCCTGCGCCATGAAGCCGGGGATCACGCGGTGGAATACCACGCCATCGTAGAACCCTTCGCTTGCCAGTTCGGTAATGCGTTCGACATGGCCGGGGGCCAGATCCGGACGCAGTTTGATCACCACATCCTTGCCCTCCCCGTCTCCGGTGTCGAGCGTGAAGGTGAGTGTATCGGCCATGGTCAAATCTCCTTTTGTCTGGGGTGCCCCTATAATGATTCGCGCACCGCTGTCACCCGCTTGCTTTTGATGCGGCGCGGGCTACACCCGCCTCGATGGCGCAGGAACCGACCCTCGATGAAGAATTGCTGACGGCGGAAAAGCCGGTCGAGGAGGCGCGCCCGGACGACAGGATCGATGATGAACGGCACGACGAGGAAAACCGGCTAAAACCGCGCTTTGTTGCGAAGGTGCGCGATGCTCTGGACGAGGGTGACAAGGGCGCGGTCTATGACCTGGTAGAGCCGTTGCACGCCGCCGACATTGCTGACCTTATCGAACTGTTCGGCAAGGCGGAACGGGTGGCTTTCGCCGCTGCGATCACCGATCTGATGACGTCGGATGTGGTCGCGGAACTGAACGACCACGTGCGCGAAGACATGATGGACGCGCTGTCCCCCGAGGCGGTCGCGGCGATCACCGAACAGCTGGAAACCGACGATGCGGTCCAGCTGCTCGAAGATCTTGATGAGGACGATCAGCGCGCGATCATCGCGGAACTGGAGCCTGAGACCCGTGCCGCCGTGTCCAGCGCGCTCGCGTATCCCGAAGAGACCGCCGGGCGTCTGATGAGCCGCCACGTGATGGCGGTGCCCGAACACATGACGGTGGGCGGCCTGATCGACTTCCTCCGGATCGAGGGCGATCTGGAGCACGATTTCCACGAAGTTTTCGTGATCGATGAACGCCACCACCCGGTCGGCACCTGCGCATTGAACTGGATTCTCACCTCTCCGCGTCAGATCAAGCTGACGGATGTGATGAAACGCGACCAGACCCTGATCCCGGTGACGATGGATCAGGAGGAGGTTGCGCTGATGTTCCAGAAATACGCGCTGATCTCTGCCGCCGTGATCGATGAAAGCGGGCGGCTGGTCGGGCAGATGACGGTCGACGATATCGTCCACATCATATCCGAAGAAGCGGGCGAGGATGCCCTGCTGCTGTCGGGTGCGGGCGATGGCGACATCAATGAACCCATCCGCGAGGCGTATTCCAGCCGCGTGCGGTGGCTGATCGCCAATCTGGGCACAGCGGTGGTGGCCTCAGCCATTATCGCGTTTTTCGGCGCAGCGATCGAGGCGCTGGTGGCGCTTGCTGTGCTGATGCCGATCGTTGCCAGCATAGGTGGCAATGCGGGAACCCAGACGATGGCTGTGGCCGTGCGCGCCATCGCGACCAACCAGTTGACCCGCGCCAACACATGGAAAATTGTATCGCGCGAATTGCGTGTGGCCGTGCTGAACGGTATCACCGTAGCGGTGCTGATCGGGCTCGCCGTGGGCGCGCTTTACGAACCCACACTGGGCGCGGTGATCGCGCTGGCGATGGTGATCAACATTGCAGTCGCGGGCCTCGCAGGTGTGCTGGTCCCGGTAATATTCGAGCGGCTGGATCAGGATCCGGCGGTCGCCTCCAGCGTATTTGTGACGATGATCACCGATTCTATGGGCTTTTTCGCTTTCCTCGGCCTCGCCGTTGCGAGCGGGATTGTACCGATGGGTTGAGGCATGACAGCCGCCTCCCTACGTTGACCCCATGTCCCTTCACATGACCAAGATCGCGTTCGGCGCGAAAAGCTATGAAGACCTTGCCGGATGGTATGAAGGCCGCAGCACGATTGCGCTGACCACGCGCAACCGCCCGACACGACACGCGGAAATGATTGGCGGATCGCTATACTGGGTACTCAATCATGCGCTGGTGGCGCGGTCCGAAATCCTGAGCTTCTCACAGACCGAAGACGGGCGCTGGAACATCAACCTCAAGCCTGAGCTTGTCCGCGTGCACCAGCAACGCAAACGCGCGCATCAGGGCTGGCGGTATCTGACGGAAGAAAAGGCCCCGCGCGACCTTGCTGCCGGAGAGGACGTGGGCGACGCGCTGCCGGGCAAGCTGGCGGCGAAACTGGAGCGGTTGGGGCTGGTTTAGCGTCCCTAGGATGGCGGCATCGGGATCAGTGCGGGCGTGTTTTTGCGATACTTCTGATATTCCGGATCGTCGCCCCAGCGCTCCTCTGCCTGCTTGTTCTGGAGGTTTATGCCGCTGATTTTCGTCAGCAGCAGCGTCACGAACAGCGGCGAGATGACCACAAGCCAGCTCCAGCCGGACAATACTGGGATCGCCATAATCAGAATGCCGGTCCAAAGCGTAATTTCGCCAAAGTAATTGGGGTGCCGCGACCATTTCCACAGGCCGACATTTATGAAATCGCCCTTGTTCGCCGGATCATCCTTGAACGCCTTTTTCTGCGCATCAGCGACCGTTTCCATGGTGATACCAGTCAGCCACACCAGCGCGCCGATCCAGAAGAAGACATCGACCGCAACGCGTGTTTCGGAGGTTATGACAGCCAATGCGGCAGAAGCGGTGAGCAACACCCACAAGGCCTGCAACGTCCATGCGACGAGAAACCGCGGCGGATTGGTCCGGATCTTGTCGAACCGTGAATCGCTGCCGCCCGCAGCGTGGATGCGGATATACAGGAACGATCCCAGCCGGATGCACCAGATCGCGACCATTGCAGCGATCACCATGCCGCGCGGATCGAGCGGCCACGCGGCTACGCAGGCCACCGCCGTGACGCTGAGATAGGTGAGCGCGCCGACGCTGTCGTAATACTTGTCAGACTTCGCCGCCGCCGCGGGAATGAACGCGAGCCAGTTCACCGCAAACGCTATCATCGCGCACACAAGGAACGCCGATACGCCCAGCAACGCCACGCTGTTGCTGCCCGCGAGAAGCGCGAAACCAAGCGCAAAGGCGCTGACCACAATGACGATCAGGATGCTTTTCATGTTTGGTTCGCTTGCAAGGTTCGCGACTTTTCAGCCACACGGCGCAGCGCGTCGACATACACTTCCGGAGCCTGAGCGCCGGGGATCAGGAATTTTCCGTCCACGATCATCGCGGGCACACCCGTTATGTTGAGATCCCATGCCTGCCGTTCCTCGGCCATGACGCGCGCCTCCAGTTTCGCATCGTCCAGCGCGGCCCTCGCCGCTTCACGATGGAGGCCGACGCTGGCCGCGATATCCAGCAGCTCTGCGCGGTCATTCAGCGGCACGCGGCGATTGAAGTGAGCCTTGAACAAAGCGAGCTTCAACTGCGTCTGCACTGCGGGACCGGCCTGTTCCAATGCGAAAGCCAGCAATTTGTGGCAATCGCGCGTGTTCCACATCATTGCTGGCGGAGCGTCCCCCTCGCCCTCGTAAGCCAGCGACACCCCGGCCGCATCGGCGATGGCGCGCATCTGCCCGCGCACCGCAGCGCCCTCTTCAGCGGAGCGACCATATTTGCGCGCCAGATGCGCTTCCTGCTCCTCGCCCTCGGTCGGCATGTCGGGGTTGAGTTCGAACGGACGCCAACGCACTTGCGCCTCGATCTCGCCGTCAAGTTCATCCAGCGCCTTGGTCAACTGCCCATATCCGATCGCGCACCATGGGCACATCACATCGGAGTAGATGTCGATTGTCAGGTGATCGGGAGTTTTGTCGGTCATTGGTCCATCCACCATGTCAGCAATTGGTGCGCAATCGCAAACGGACGCGGGAAGATCAGTTGTTCATTCCCGTCTTCGCCAGCGGCGCGCGCATCTTCCAGCTCAGCGCGGGTGAACCAGCGCGCATCATCCAACTCCGTCCGGTCAATTGTCAGTTCGGGATTATCGGTGATCGAGGTGCATCCGATCATCAACTGGCTGGGGAACGGCCACGGCTGGCTAGCGATGTAGCGCACATCGCGGACATGAATGCCCGCCTCTTCCCAAACTTCGCGCGCGACCGCTTCTTCAATCGTTTCGCCCGGCTCCACGAACCCGGCGAGCGCAGAATACATGCGCGGGGGAAAGCGCGGCTGACGGCCCAGCAACAGGCGCTTTTCGCCATCGGCCTCGTGTTCGACCAGCATGATCGTGACGGGATCGGTGCGCGGGAAATGCTGCGCCTCGCAAGTCTCGCAATTGCGCTGCCAGCCGCCCTTGGTCAGCCGAGTGGCGGCGCCGCATTGCGCGCAGAACCGGTGGCGCGCGTGCCAGTCCACCAGCGATTTCGCGCCGCCATAGATCGCCAGATCAGCCGGGGCGAGCAATTGCATGACCTGCCACGCGCGCGGCATGGCTGGCGCGGCAGAGCCGATTTTCCGGAACAGGCGCAAAGCACGCTTTGCCATCCAGCAGGCCGAGGAATACCAGTTCTGTTTCCTCGCCCACATCTGCCAGCGTGCCCCACACCAGGCCGCCCGTATCGTCAATCTGCGGCAGCAGCCCATCGAGCAGCAGCACCCTCGCCCGCCAGTTCATCTGCGCCGCCAACGCCTCCGGATCGACGCGGATATTGTCCGCGCGATCTATCGGAGAGCCGGAAAAGGCGATCGGAGCTTTTGGTGGAGCGTTTGCCGAAGTCAGCATCCCTGCGGATCAACCGCCCTTCATACGGGTAAGATCGGATTCTACCGCGGCCAGAAACTCGTCGCGTACGGGGTAAATATCGGCGGGCATGTATTGGGTGAACAGTCCCGTGCGCAATTTCAACCCGTAATCGACCGCGCCCAGCGTGCCCGCTGCGCCGCCCCATCCGAATGTCCCGTTGACCGAACGTCCACCGGCGCCATGGCCCTGCCCCGCGATCCACGATCCAGTTAGATCGACAGTCTTGGGCAGGAGGTTGGAGACGCCGACGCGAACCGCCAGTTCGCCCATGACGCGGGTTTCATCCAGCATCCCGTAATTCAGCAGCATCCGCAGGAACCGGTCGTAATCCTTTGGACTTGAAACCAGCCCGCCTCCGCCTGATGGCATCGAGGGCTCGTCCAGATAAATCGAATTCGAGGCCGGATCGAGCGGCAGGACATTTCCGCCCAGCACACCGTAATTATCGGTCAGGCGCGCCTTTTCGCTCGTCGGGACAGTCATGAAAGTGCTGGTCATGCCGCAAGGATCGAACAGCTTTTCCTTCAGAAACGCCTCGAAACTCATGCCAGAGGCCACCTCGATAACCCGGCCCAGCAGGTCGATGCTGGCAGAATAGCTCCATTTGGTCGCGGGCTGATACATCAGCGGCAGGGTTGCCAGCCGGTCGGCCCATACTTCAAGGCTGGGCGCATCGGTGGGATTGGGTACGCCGGGGATCGGGAACCGGCTGACCCGTCCGCCCGTCAGACCATTTGCGACATAGGCATCGCGCAGCGGCCCCTTGCTCGTGATCAGGTAACCAAGCCCGGACGTGTGCGTCAGCAAATGGCGAATGGTGATCGGCTGATCCGCCGGCACGGTGTTGTCCAGCGGCCCTTCCGGGTCGACCAGCACCTGCATGTCCTTGAACGCGGGCAGCACTTCATACAGCGGCATGTCGAGGCCAAGTTTGCCCTCGTCGATCAGCATCATGATGGCCATGCCGGTGATCGGCTTGGTCATCGAGTATATCCGGTACAGCGAATTCGCATCCACCTCGGACGCGCCGTTCAGCGACAACGTGCCCCCGCCAACCGTATGGGCGTGGTCTTCCTGCCCCCAGCCAAAGGTAAGCAGCATGTTGGCCACTTTCTTTTCAGCGATGTATCGTTTCGCCATGGCGGAAACGGCAGGCCACGCCTCGCTGACATCATGCGCCAGTGCCTGCCGGCCGAAAGGCAGCGTGGCAATCGCCGCACCAGCAGCCAGATAGCCACCAGTACGGAACAGCGACCGTCGCGAGATGTCGGCGGTTTGAAAATTGACGTCAAATTCGCGGAAAGCCATGGATCAGATTCTCCCAGAGGATTTGCGGGCTGTTTGGGGCAGAACGCGCCTAGGGTCAAATGCCGAAGGATCGTGACAGCGATCCCAGTAAACGACGTCGTGAAGGGTCTTGAAAATGGGCGGTGTTATAGGTATCTAACACACATGCTCAATCTGCTCTCCTGGCTGTTTGGCCTTATCTCGATCATTTTTGTCATTCCCTCGATCGTCCCGTTCCTGGGCTGGACCAATTGGATGGCGTTGCCACTCGTGATGATTGGCGTGATCCTGGGCGCAATTTCATCGAAGGACAGTGGGCGCAATTTCTGTCTGGTGATGTTGCTGATCGTCGCGGTTCGCCTGTCGATTGGCGGCGGTTTTATTTAACTCTGGGAAACAGCCAGACGCGCCGCCTTGGCAAACAGCGTCGGTAGTCCAGCCGATTCGATGTCTCGCACAGGCCACCACTGACCCGGTCCTGGAATCTCACGAGCGGTATGGAGTCGCTGCACCTTGAGCGTCAGATGCGCGTGGGTGAAGGTGTGCCGCACCGCCCCCAGCGCCTCCCATTCTCCGACAATTGGCGGCTGACCGGTGCCATCGCAGCGCGCGCTCCAGCCGTCATCGGGTAAGCTGCGCATTCCGCCCAGCATTCCGGTGCCTTCGCGCTGGACCAGCCAGACCGCTGCCGCGTGGCCCTCCCCCCGCTCGATCCAGTATGCCGTGCCGATGCGTTCAGGTTTCGCCTTTTTGGCAGGTTTCACGGGCAGGCGCTCTGGCTCGCCCATCGCATGGCCCCGGCAATTCTCGCGCAGTGGGCACAGCAGGCACCGCGGCGCGCGGCTGGTGCAGATGCCGGAGCCCAGATCCATCAACGCTTGCGCAAAATCGCCCGCGCGCGCTTCGGGCGTGATCGCATCGGCGTGCGCGCGGATCGCCTTGCGTGCGGCGGGCAGCGGTTCATCTATCGCAAACAGCCGCGCAACCACCCGCTCGACATTGGCATCAACCACAACCGCACGCTCACCAAAGGCTATCGCGGCGATAGCGGCGGCTGTGTATGCGCCCAGTCCCGGCAGATCGCGCAATGCAGCCTCGGTCTGCGGAAAGCCGCCGCGTGCCGCCACTTCGCGCGCGCATTTCGCCAAATTGCGCGCGCGAGAATAATAGCCGAGCCCGGCCCACGCGGCCATGATCTCCTCATCGCTCGCCTTCGCCAGATCAAACACGGTGGGCCAGACCTGCGTAAATTTTTCGAAATACGGTTTCACCGCGGCAACCGTCGTCTGTTGCAACATCACTTCGGACAGCCACACGCGATAGGGCCACGCAGGATCATTAGGTGGCGGCATTCCGGGAGGATTGCGCCACGGCAGTGCGCGCGCATGGGCATCGTACCAGTGGAGCAGGGATTGGGAGATGCTGGCAGTCACGGCTGCGCTATGGCATGTCTATACGCGTAATGGGAAGCGACAGCAAAAATACGCCGGACAAAACTCCACGGGCAAGGAAGCCCGCCAAAAAGCGCGTCAAACCGTATGAACGACCCCGCGGCGGCGGGGCAAAGCCCATTGGCGAGTTGATGCCGGAAATCGGGCGCACTGCGTTTCGCCGGTTCGGCTTTGTGCAAAGCTCGGTCGTCACCCGCTGGCCCGAAATCGTCGGGCCGCAGCACGCCCGCGTTTGCGCGCCCGAAGCGATCCGGTTTCCCCCCGGTGAAAAGTCCGAGGGCATCCTGCAGCTTGTCGTCATTCCCGCCCATGCTCCGCTGATCCAGCAGGTGACGCCCGAGATAATCGCGCGCGTGAACCGCTTTTTCGGATACAACGCCATCGCCAGGGTCAAACTGCGTCAAGGCGTCGTTAAGCCGCCCGCGACCATGAGATCAGCGAAGCCGCCGCCCTCGCTTAAGCCGATTCCGATGGAATTGGGCGACAGTTTGCGCGATATCGGCGATCCGGAACTGCGCACGGTGCTGGAATCGCTCGCGCGGACGATGGAAAATCGTGATGAGACAAAAGGATAACAGCGGATCGTGAGACATTTTCGTCCCTACATCTTGGCGAGTATCGCCGCGCTTGCAGTTGCCGTCCCGCTTGCAGCGCAGACGCTGGACAACAGCTATACCGAGTTTTCCGGCAGTCTTGAGCCGCAGGTATGGATCAGTACGGTAGAGCGGACGGATCGCGGCCATCGCATAGGCAAGCCCGAGGCCGAAGCGCAATTGATTGAATTCATCAGCTACACTTGCGGCCATTGCGCCAGCTTTGCGCGCGAAGGCGATCCCACGCTTGAACTGGCAGCCATCGGACCGGGTCACGTTAATGTCGAGGTGCGGCCCGTAATCCGCAACGGGCTGGATCTGGTCGTGACCATGCTGGCGCAATGCGGCGATCCGGAAGGGTTCAAGGACCGGCACCGCCTGTTCATGTATTCGCAGGACGACTGGCTGGCCAAGGCGATCAACGCGCCCAAGACGCAGCAGGCGATTTGGGCGCGCGGTGATGCCACTGCGCGGATGAACGCGGCGCAGGCGCTGGATCTTGACGACATGCTTGCCCAGCGCGGATTGACCACGCCGCAAATCAACGCCTGCCTGACCGATGATGCCGCCGCAAAGGCGCTGTTGGCCAATGGCCGCGCAGACGCGACCGATTTCGGCATAACAGGTACGCCCAGTTTCGCGCTGGATGGAGAATTGCTGGCCAACGTGCATGATTGGCCAGGCCTTTCCGAGGCACTTCAGGTGCGTTTCCGCCCGCCTCCCGCCGAACCGAACGGCAAACTGGGCAATCCAGACTAGATCAGATCGCCCGCTTCACGGCGAGTATGCCGACAGCCAGTATGATGTATGCCCCATCACTTTTGCCCCCCGGTTTTGCACAGCAACACGGTTAAGCCACTTTACCCGGCATCGTATCGCTGCAACCTTGCCATCACGATTTTGAGGATTTGACCATGAAGCTCGCTCGCAACAAATTCCTTTCGACCCTCGCAATTGCCTTGGCGGCGCCGCTCGCGCTGGCCGCGTGTGGAGAAACTGCGGCTGTCGAAGGCGCAGCCGAAGGAGAACCGATCGCCGCCATTGCCGCACCCGCCGGGACGAATTGGGGTGAAACTGTCACGGTGTCCGCAGACGGACAGGGCTATATTGTCGGCAACCCAGACGCGCCGCTTAAACTGACTGAGTACGCCTCGCACACCTGCGGCGCGTGCGCCAATTTCTCTGTCAACGGCAAGCCGGGTGTAAAGGAATACGTTGCCAGCGGCGTCGTCAGTTTCGAACAGCGCGAAGTGTTCCTCAACACGTTCGATGTCGTCATCGCAACATTGGCGCAATGCGGGCCGAAAGAGCAGATGCAGCCGCTATCGGATCAGGTCTGGCAGAATCTTGAAACGGTAATGTCGGGCATCCAGTCCAACCCCGATGCGATCAATCAGGCGGGACAGCTTGAACTCGATCAGCGTTTTCTTGCCATAGGCGAGGCCACCGGGCTTATCGACTTTTTCGCGGCACGCGGTCTGTCGGCCGATCAGGCCCGCACCTGCCTTGCCGATGCGGAAAAGATCGAGGCTATGGTGACGCAGGCGTCGCAAAAGGCCGAGGAAGTCGGCGTGGAAGGCACCCCTACTTTCACTCTTAATGGCAAGAAGGTTGAAGCCAGCCAGTGGGACAAGCTTGAGCCCATATTGCAGCGCGCCGGCGCGCGGTAAGGGCTGAGGGAAAAGCCCGCCAATGCAGATCAGCCGGCTCAAGCTCAGCGGTTTCAAGAGCTTTGTCGAGCCTGCCGAACTGCGCATTGAGCCCGGACTGACCGGTGTTGTCGGCCCCAATGGCTGTGGCAAATCCAATCTGCTCGAAGCGATCCGCTGGGTCATGGGGGAAACCTCGGCCAAGTCGATGCGCTCTGGCGGGATGGAGGATGTCATCTTCGCGGGCACCGCCACCCGCCCCCAGCGCGCTTTTGCAGAGGTTGTCCTGCATGCCGAGGATGCCGAGGGCGAGGAATTGGTGGTCACCCGCCGGATAGAGCGCGGCGCGGGCAGCGCTTACCGGGTCAACGGGCGCGATGTGCGGGCCAAGGATGTCGCCCTGACTTTTGCCGATGCTGCCACCGGCGCGCACTCCCCCGCGCTGGTGAGCCAGGGCAAGATTGCGCAGGTGATCTCTGCCAAACCCACAGAGCGCCGCGCCATGCTTGAGGAAGCCGCCGGGATTGCCGGGCTGCATGTGCGGCGCAAGGATGCCGAGAGCAAGCTGCGATCGACCGAGGCGAACCTTGCGCGGCTCGAAGACCTGATGGCCGGGCTGGACACGCAGATTGCGACCCTGCGGCGGCAGGCCAAGCAGGCGGAACGCTATACCAGACTGACCGATCAGATCACCACGGCTGAGGCGCGGCTGCTGTTTGCGCGCTGGCGCGAGGCTGCCCACGCTGCGAAGGAAGCGCGCACCGCAGCCGAAGGGGCGGAGGCGGATGTCGCGAATGCCAAGGCGGCGGCGGAGGCGGCACAGCGTGAACAGGCGGCGATTGCGCGTGAGCTTTCCGCCGCGCGCGAGGAACTGACAGACCGCCGCGATGATGCGAGCGCGCACGGTCATCGCATGGCGACGCTTTCGCAAAAGCTCGAAGCGGCAGAGACGCGCCTTGCCGACCTCACCCGTCAGCGCACCCGGCTTGAAGAAGACCGCGTTGCTGCCGACCGGTTGACGTCGGACGCTGCAGGTGCATTGGCAAAACTGGAACGCGATCTCACTGCGGGGCGCCTTGCCGTGAGCGAGGCCGAAGCTGAACGTCCCGCAATCGCGCGGCGTAGCGAAGATACCGAGCGCGCCAGCCGCACCGCCGAACTCGCGCTGGCAAAGGCGACAGCCGATCAGGCAGGGGTCGAGGCGGAATGGCGCGTTGCCGAGGCCGCGATTGATCAGGCGCAATCCCGTCTGGACCGCCTTGCACAAGAGCAACAACGCATTGCCGCCACTCGCGCACAACTTGCGGATGGCGACGATGCCCAGCGCGCGGTGTTGGCCGCTCGCGCCTTGGTTGACGATGCTGCGGGCGAGGTTGCTCGGCTGCGCTCCCAGCTTGAGGCGGATCAGGCGCGCAAGAGTGATTTGCAGATCGCCCGCGACGAAGCGGCTGCGACGCTGGCGACGGCCAAGGCGGAACTCGCCGGGATCGAGCGCGAGCACACCGCCCTTTCGCGTGACCGCGAAGCCCGCGAAAAACGCGCGCGCGGTCGCGATGGCCTGCCCGCAGCGATTGACCGCGTGCGCGCTGCGCCCGGATACGAACGCGCGATTGCTGCCGTACTGGGCCGCGATGCGAAGGCGCCGTTGGGTGCTCCTGCGCAATCCAGCGATGGACGGTTCTGGACCGGCAGCGACGCGCCCGCCCCGGTCGCCGACAGTCTGATACACCACATCACCGATTGCCCCGCCGAACTGCGGGCTCGGCTTGCACTGGTGCATTGCGCCGATACAGACGATGCGCGCGCCCTTGGCCCCGGCGAATGGCTGGTGACACGCGGCGGGCATTTGCGTCGCTGGGACGGTTTTGTCGCGCGCGGCGAAGGGGCTGCGGAGGCAGCGCAGCTTGAGGCGGCAAACCGCCTGGGCGAACTCGAAACCCAATTGCCCAGCCTGCAAGCTGCCGCGCAAACCGCAGCGGCCGCAGACGCGAGTGCGCGCGAGGAATTGAGCGCCCTGCAAGTCAGCCTCGTGGGACAGGAACGCGCGCTGGCAGGCGCAATCGACGCGGAACGCAGTGCCTTGCGCGCGCAGGATGCAGCCGAGGCCGCGCAGGATCGCCTCTCTGTGCGGCTGGAAGAATTGAGCGTTTCGGCAAACGACCTTGCCGAACTACTCGCCAACGCTCAGCGCGAACTTGCCGTCGCGACCGAGCGCCTCACCGCCTTGCCCGCACCCGATGCGGGGCGTGCGGCGCTGGAGGCTGCGCGGGCGAAGAACGACGCCGCGCGCACTGCCGTTCAGGCCGCCATGGCCCAGCTTGCCTCGCACGATCAGACGCTGGCCGTCACGCGCGAGCGGCTGTCGGCTCAGCAGGCCGATATCGCCAGCTGGAAAGCGCGTTCGACCGAGGCGGCCCAGCGGGAGGCCGAGGCTGAGCGGCGCTTGACGGAAATCGAAGAGGAAGCCGCCATCGTCGCTGCCAAACCGGCGGCGCTGATTGCCGAGATCGAGCAAGGGGATGCGGTGCGCGCGCGGCTGTCTGGCGAGCTGGCTGAGGCACAAAGAGTGTTGGAGGATTGCGAGTCCCGCGCCCACGCAGCCAATGAAGCGCTGTCGACCACGAACGAGGCGCTTGCCGTTGCCCGCGAAGGGCGCGCCACTCTGGTCGCGCGGGCGGAAAGTCAGGAGGCACGCCGGAGTGAGTTGGCGCGCATTTCAGGCGAGCGGTTCCAATGTCCGCCGCCCCTGCTGTGCGCGCGGTTCAGCTTCAGCGAGGACAATATCACGCATGCGCAGGCTGAGTCCGAGGAACTGGACCGGCTGACTGCGAGCCGTGAACGGATCGGGCCCGTCAATCTCGTGGCAGCCGACGAGCTTTCGCGGATCGAGCGGGAACACGGCGCGAGCGAGGCGGAACAGGCCGAACTGACCGAAGCGGTGGCCCGCCTGCGCGGTTCCATCGGCAATCTCAACCGCGAGGGGCGGGAACGCCTGCGCGCTGCATTCGAGGAGGTGGACGGGCATTTCCGCGTCCTGTTCACTCGCCTGTTCCAGGGCGGGCAGGCTCATCTTGCGCTCGTCGACAGCGACGATCCGCTGGAGGCGGGACTTGAGATCTACGCCCAGCCGCCGGGCAAGCGCCTGCAATCGCTTTCCCTGCTGTCCGGCGGGGAGCAGGCGCTGACGGCTACCGCGCTGATTTTTGCGCTGTTCCTGACCAACCCCGCGCCGATCTGCGTGCTGGACGAGGTCGACGCGCCGCTTGACGATGCCAACGTCGAACGGTTCTGCGACCTGCTGGATTCGATGATCGAAACCACGCGGACGCGCTATCTGATCGTCACCCACAACGCCGTCACCATGAGCCGGATGCACCGGCTGTTTGGCGTGACGATGGCGGAAAAGGGTGTTTCCCGGCTGGTGAGCGTCGATCTGGGAGAGGCTGCGCTGATGGCTGCCGAATAACTGGCCTTCGACGATTTCTCCCGCCCGGATGTGGTCAGGTTGCGACCGCTTCTGCCAGGCGGTTACGGATCGCCTTGAGTTTGGCAATGGTGCCGGAATGATCCACCGGCTGTGCAACAAGACCCTGCGCTGCTGATTGTGCATCTGCTGCGCCGTCACGCGCAGTGCTCCCGCTAGCGGCGTCCGAGCGGCGCTCCCCGGTCCTGCGATCTGTGCCGCGCCTGTCGAATTCGGACTTGGCGCTGGATCGCAGCACGGCCTCTGCACCTTTCAAGGTGTAGCCTTCCTCGTTCACCAGCCGGTTGATCTTTTCGACTAAGGCGACATCCTCGGGCCGATAATATCGGCGCCCGCCAGCACGCTTCAGCGGATTGAGCAGCGAGAATTGCTGCTCCCAATAACGCAGAACGTGCGGTTTGATCTCCAGCGCATCGCTGACTTCGCCAATGGTGCGCAGTGCGCTGTTATCCTTGCCATCTTCGAATTCAGCCATGGTCCATCCGACAAGCCGTTGAAAAAGGGGCTATTCACCCTTCGCGATGCGTTCCTTGAGTATCTGACTGGCGCGGAAGGTCATCACGCGGCGAGGCGTAATCGGCACTTCGACACCGGTCTTGGGATTGCGCCCAACACGCTCGTTCTTGTCGCGCAGGATGAAACTGCCGAAACCCGAAACCTTGACGTTTTCGCCCTTGGCAAGGGCAGAGCACATGTGATCCAGAATTGATTCGACCATTTCGAGCGACTCGGAGCGGCTAAGACCCATTTTGCGATTGATGGTCTCAGCCAGATCGGCCCGAGTGAGTGTGCCTACTGAACGCATTTGCGCGATACTCCTCTGTGGCGCGACCCAAGACGATGAGATGATAGAGGTTTCATTCGCACCCTGCAACTTGGATAGCGAGTAAGGTGCTGATTGTTCACAAGCTACGACGCGTGGGTGTGCGTGACAACGCTCAAACCCTGATCAGGCTCGCCCCCCAGGTAAAGCCGCCGCCCATTGCCTCCAGCATCACCAGGTCGCCCGCCAAGATGCGTCCGTCGCGGCGCGCTACGTCAAGCGCCAGCGGCACCGAAGCGGCAGAAGTGTTGGCGTGGCGATCTACGGTCACGATCACCTTTTCAGGAGCCAACCCAAGCTTGCGTGCGGTCGCATCAAGGATGCGCAGATTGGCCTGATGAGGGACGACCCAGTCGATATCCTCGACTGAAACTCCGGCGTCTTCAATGACTTCCCTCAAAACCGACGCAAGATTGAACACGGCATGACGGAACACTTCGGGCCCGCGCATACGCACGTGTCCGACCGTCTGCGTTGTGGACGGTCCACCATCGACATACAGCAGATCGTGGTGCGCGCCATCGGCGTGAAGGCGGGTAGCAATGATGCCCGCGCCGGTCCCATCCTCGCCTTCGCGCAATTGTGCGGCGTCGGGCGCTTCCAGCACAATTGCACCTGCTCCGTCGCCGAACAGGACGCAGGTTGTGCGATCCTCCCAATCGAGAATGCGGCTGAATGTTTCCGCTCCGATCACCAAAGCGCGCTTGGCCGCTCCTGTTTTGAGCAGCGAATCGGCAGTGGCGAGCGCGTACAGGAAGCCGGAACACACTGCCGCCACGTCGAACGCGATGCCGCCATTGCAGCCAAGCGCGTGTTGAACCTTGGTCGCGGTGGCCGGAAAGGTGTTGTCAGGGGTGGCCGTCGCCAGCACGATCAGATCGATGTCGGCTGGCGTGCAGCCCGCGTCTTTCAGCGCGGCGCGCGCAGCGTCGGTTGCCAGCGTGGCGGTCGTCTCACCCTCGCCCGCAATGTGTCGCTGGCGAATGCCGGTGCGCTCGACGATCCATTCATCGCTGGTGTCTACCCGTTCGGCAAGTTCGGCGTTGGTGACTACCTGCTTTGGCAAGGCAGATCCTGTGCCCAGCAATCGCGAGCCGAGTGTCTTCGTGATCACGCAGCCTGCTCACTGCCCGTCGACTGGTCGCTCGCAGCACCCGCCGGGCCGTTTGAAGGCGTGTTGGAAGGTCCGCCCCATCCCCCGCCAAGCTGCGCCAGATCGTGGGCAATCCGTTCCGTCAGCGTGTTCGACAGCAGGCTGGCCGTAACTGCCACCGCGTTGGCCACACCATTTGCATTGGCGCTGCCGTGGCTCTTCACGATCACCCCGTTCAGGCCGAGAAAGACCGCGCCGTTATGATTGTTGGGATCGAGATGGTGGCGCAGCAATTCGGTTGCGGGACGTGAGACCAGAAACCCGAACTTGGACCGCAGCGAACTGGAAAATGCCTGTTTGAGCAGATCGGTCACAAACCGCGCTGAACCCTCGATTGCTTTGAGCGCGATATTGCCGGAAAAGCCATCGGTTACGACCACATGCGTTTCGCCGCGGTTGATCTTGTCGGATTCGACGAAGCCATCGAACTGCATGGCCAAACCGCCGCCCGCATTGTCGCTTGCCGCCTGCAAACGCGCCGCAGCCTCGCGCAGCGCATCCGTTCCCTTGATTTCCTCGGTGCCGATATTGAGCAGGCGCACTCGCGGACGTTCGAACCCGTTGACGATGCGAGAATAGGCCGCGCCCATCACTGCGAACTGCACCAGATTGCGAGCGTCCGCTTCAGTGTTCGCTCCAAGGTCCAGCATCACGACATCGTGGTTTTCGAGCGTCGGCAGCAATGCAGCGAGCGCAGGACGATCAATGCCCGGCATGGTGCGCAGCGCGATCTTGCTCATCGCCATCAGCGCGCCGGTATTGCCCGCGCTGACTGCGGCCCCCGCATCGCCTGTTTTCACGGCGTTGACAGCCAGTCCCATGGATGTGGTCCTGGCTCGGCGAATGGCCCTGCTCGGCAATTCGTCGCCGCCGACAACATCATCGCAATGCAGGATTTCGGATGCGTCGCGCATACCCGGATGCGAATCGAGTGCGGCTTCGATGCGTTTCTGATCGCCCACCAGCAGGAATTTGAAGTTTTGATGCTTGCGCCGGGCCAGCGCCGCGCCTTCGATCATGACACGCACGCCCTCATCTCCGCCCATCGCGTCAATGGCGATACGCGGTAAGGTCATGCGGTCATTCCTCACTCAACAGGGCTCAGATGCCCTTGGGAACCAGAACTTCACGGCCGTTATAATAGTTGCAATGCGGGCACATATTGTGCGGACGCTTCAACTCACCACAATTGTTGCATTCGTGGAAGGCTTCAACCTTCAACGAATCGTGCGAACGGCGATTACCGCGGCGATGCGGGGAAACTTTTCTTTTGGGGACAGCCATGGCGGCACCATTCCTCGGATAAATGCGTGTTGTTGCACCGAACGGTGCTGATGTTTCGGTTGCCGCCCATACGTGTCTGTCACAAGCGGTGCAAGGTTACTTGCACGCCGATCCAGACCGATCATGGCGGAAAGAGCGCGCCTATACCTGAAAATTCAGCCGTTGCAAGCGCGCAAGGCTGCTTCTAGCGAGCAGACATCAGTTTATCAGGGGATCACTTACATGACTATACTGCCGGTTACGCTGGCCGCTGCGGCGGCTGCAGCGGTCCTGAATATATGGCTTTCAATCCGTATCGGGGCGGTTCGGCAGTCCGCAGGGATCAGTGTGGGGGATGGCGGCAACGAAGCGCTGCAGCGGCGGATGCGCGCGCAACTGAACTTCGTCGAGAACACCGCGTTTGTCCTGATCCTGATCATGGCGATAGAGATTTCAGGCAAGGGCGCGCCATGGCTGCCGCTTGTTGCCGCACTCTACATTCTTGGCCGCGTGGCACATGCTTTGGGTATGGATGGCGGCATTTGGGGTAAGGGTCGAATGGTAGGCACCATCGTCACGATGCTGACGCAGATCGGCCTTGCTGTGGCTGCGATCCTGATCGTTCTGCGGCTGATCTGAGCGCGATCCTACGACAACGCGTAATCGCTGACGAACTGATTGGTCTTGCGCTCCTGACCGAATGTGCTTGTCGGGCCGTGGCCGGGGATGAAAGTGATGTCCTCGCCCAGCGGCCACAGGCGCTGCGTGATGCTGTCGATCAGATCCTGATGATTGCCGCGAGGGAAATCGGTGCGCCCGATGCTGCCCTGGAACAGCACATCACCCACTATAGCAAAGCGGCTGGGCTGGTGCACGAACACCACGTGGCCGGGCGTGTGGCCGGGGCAATGGATCACATCGAGCGTCAGGTTGCCGACCGTCACCGTGTCGCCGTGTTGCAGCCAGCGCGTTGGCGTGAAGGTCTTTGCCTCCATCCCCCAGCGCGCGCCGTCATTGTCGAGCTGCTCGATCCAGAAAAGGTCATCCTTGTGCGGCCCCTCGATCGGAAGGCCCAGTTCATCCGCCAGCATCCCGGCCTGTCCGCAATGATCGAGGTGGCCGTGAGTGATAAGCAGTTTTTCGAGGCTGACCCCTGCTTTGGCGACACCCGCCTTCAACTTGTCGAGATCGCCGCCCGGATCAATCAGCGCGCCCTTCATGGTGGCAGTGCACCAGATCAGCGAGCAATTCTGTTGCAAAGGTGTCACCGGAATGATCGCGGCGCGCATGGGCGGAGTTTTTTGAATATCAGACATGGGGCCAGACTTAAATCCGCCCGCCCTTCCATACAACCCGTCCGATGATCTCGATCTCGTCCGCCTCCACACTGACGGGGGGATAAGCGAGATTTTGCGATAGCAGCGAGAACCGCCCTGCCCCTGCGCTGGCGACCCGCTTTACCATCAGCGTATCGCCAAGCCGGACAACATGGACACCGTCGCGAAAGGCGCGCGGTGACCGGTCCACCAATATTTCGTCCCCGTCATTCAGCAGCGGCTCCATCGAATCGCCCTCGACCGTGATGACGGAGAGTTGCGTGCGGTCCAGGCCCTGTTCAGACAGCCAGCGGCGCGAGAAGCGCAGGGCATCAAACGCAGCCTCCCCATCGGGCAGCGCACCCGGCCCCGCTGATGCACCGATTGCAAGCCGGGGAACGTCCACGAAAACTTGCTCAGCCCCTGATTTCCGCGCGTTCGACGACGCCATATAGGAATTTTCCCGTATTGCAGGAATCTCAAGCCCAAGCTCTTCCTCAGGCACTCCAAAGAACTGAGCCAAAGTGCGACGGTCGCCCTCTTCCAACTTTCGCGGGGAACCTTTGCGAATGAATTGCTGGAGATAGCTGGGATTCCGGCCCAGCAATTCCGAGAGGCTGGCAAGGCTCACCGCTTTTTGCTGTGACAATTCAAGCAACCGCGAGCGCGGGCTATCGGGCGGAGTGGTAGTCTGTGTGCTCATGAATTTTTCCTACATCAAAGATTTTTCCTAGACAAGTAGGAATTGCAGTGGAACGTAAAGGGAACACGGAGCGAATCGCCAGACCGATTTCGCCCATAATATTTGCCACTGGCCAACAAGAGGGTTGCCTGAATGCTGATCCGGAAAGTCGAGAAATTCCTGCGTGAGCATGACATGCCCGCCACCAAGTTCGGGCGGTTGGCAGCGCATGATCCGCGCTTCGTGCTCGACCTGCGCATGGGTCGCATCCCGCGCGCCGCGACCGAAGCGCGCACGCTGCGCTGGATGGAAGCCTATGACCGCGCGACGGAGGACACCGCCCCTGCCCTATTGCCGAACTCTGCCCAGACCAAGGAATTTGCCCATGCTTGATACGCGCCTCATCGAGACGAAATCCGCCGACTTCCCCGATACCGACCTGTCTGACCGGCAACGTCGCCACGCGCGCCGCTACCGCCCGCGCCGCACCACTGCCGACCGCCTGCGCGAGGCTCTGGTCGTGCTGTGCAAGGGTCAGTCGGACGTACTATCGCATGAAGAAACGCCGTGGGCCTCGATCACGTTCGAGGGCACGCGTCACGAAATTACGCTGCGATTTGACGGCGCCGAGGCGGTGGCAGCGGGCGAAGAATTCATCGCCGAACTGTCCGAACACGAATTCCGCATCCCCGGCCAACTGGTCGCCGATGCAAGCGTGCGCGAAGTCGACCACCGCTTTGGCGCAGACGAACGGCTGGAGGTGAAGGCGGTGCTGTTGTTGCTGGAGGAAAGTTGATCGTTTGACAGATCGCGCACGCTCGCTACCCATCCTCGCTGGAGGTACGCCAGTTATGAAACCCCTTCTATTAATGGTGCTTCTCGCAACGATGGCCGAGCCGGCCCTTGCGCAAGACCTCAGTCGCAGCGAAATCGTCGTAACAGCCGCGCGGATCGACAATGACGATTATGCCGATACGCGTCCTGCCGTTGGGCTGCGCCGCAAGGCGGATTTTCTGGTGCAGGAGGTCATCATCAGGGGCGATACCCGCGATGCGGACCAGCGAGAGCGCGAGATCCGCGGGATGCTATCTGAGGCGATCAAGAGCGCTGGCGGATCGGGAGTGGAACTGGCGCAAGGTGCTTACATTGTAACGCGCATCACTGCCGAGAACGCAGGCGAACTGGAGATTGCGAATGACCGGAGACCGGATAGCGAACAGATCAGTTTTCTCGTAAAAGCACCGCTCGACGGTGCCACCATCGAGCAAGCGCAGGCGCGGATCGACAGCTTCATCGAAGTCGTTCCGGAAGTAGGGCGGGCGCAGATGGACAAGTCAGGTGACCCGACCCTTTCCGTGGTTGGACCGGACAGTTTTCGTGACGAAATCATTGCCGTGATTGCTGAAGATTCGAAGCGGCAGGCCAGCGTGCTGGGCGATGATTTTTCGGTCGAACTCACAGGCCTGAACCTGCCGGTACAATGGATCAGAGCGGGGCCGGGCGAAGTCCTGCTTTATATCCCGTATGAATTGAAAGTCGTCCCTCGCCCCTAGGCCACGCGCGCTAAACCCGCCGCACCACCAGGTTCCGGATTTCGCTCATGTCTTCCATGGCGAACCTGATGCCTTCGCGGCCCAGGCCTGAATCCTTGACCCCGCCATAGGGCATGTTGTCGACGCGGTAGCTGGGCACGTCGTTGATCACGATGCCGCCCACTTCCAGCCTGTCCCACGCATCGTACATCTTGAACAGGTCGCGCGTGAAGATGCCGGCCTGCAAGCCAAAAGTGGATCGGTTGACCTCGTCCAGAGCGGCGTCGAAATCGTCGAACTTTTGCAGGATGGCGAGCGGACCAAAGGCTTCCTCGTTCAGCGCCTTGGCATCGCGATGGACGTTTTCCAGCAGTGTCGCTGTAAGCATGTTGCCATTGGTAAGTTCGCCACCACACAGCAGTGTTGCGCCGCCATCGACTGCCTCATCAATCCAGCCTTTCAACCGCGACGCCTCGCCATCCGATATCATTGGGCCGATGAAAGTGTCGCGGTCCTTTGGATCGCCGGCGACAAGCGTTTTCGTCTTGGCGACCAGCATATCCTTGAAGCGATCATAAACATCCGCGTGGATCAGGATGCGCTGCACCCCGATACAGGACTGGCCCGACTGATAGAAAGCGCCAAAGATTATGCGTTCCAGCGCATCATCCAGATCGGCGTCGTGATCCACGATCACTGCCGCATTGCCGCCCAGTTCGAGCACGATTTTCTTCTTGCCGCACCGCGCCTTCAAGTCCCAGCCAACAGCTGGCGATCCCGTAAAACTGAGCAGTTTCAGCCGTTCATCGGTGGTGAACAGATCCGCGCCTTCACGGCTGGCGGGCAGCACGGAGAACGCGCCCTTGGGCAGAATGTCGCATTCCGCCAGAACCTCGCCCATTATGATCGTGCCCAGCGGCGTTTTTGACGCGGGCTTGATGATGAACGGGCAGCCCATGGCGATGGCGGGCGCGATCTTGTGCGCGGCAAGGTTCAGCGGGAAATTGAACGGTGCGATAAAACTGCACGGTCCGATCGGATACCGCTTCCACATCGCGGAATACCCCTTTGCCCGCGCCGAGATATCGAGCGGCATGATCTCCCCGTAATTGCGCACGGCCTCCTCGGCAGCGATGCGGAAAGTGTCGATCAGGCGGGTGACTTCGCCTTCGGAATCCTTGATCGGCTTGCCCGCCTCGACGCACAGCGAATAGGCCAGCTCGTCGAACCGCTCCTTGAATCGCGCAACGCAGTGCATCAGCACGTCCTGCTTTTCATAGCTGGCGAGTTTCGCCATCGGCTCGGTTGCTTCGACATTGCCGACGATTGCCTTGTCGATGGTCTCTGCATCGGCCAGCGCCACCCGGAACGCGACCTCGCCGGTGAACTTGTCGGTCACGGCAAGATCGGTGTTGGGCTGCTTTGCCTCGTTGTTGAGATAGAGCGGATAGGTGTCTTTCAGCATCGCGCGTCTCCTTTCCAAACCAATCTCAAAGCGCCTTGCTCAGTTCCCTGATATCGTGGTTCAGGATCTGGTCGTTCTCGGTGTAATCGACCGGGCAATCGATCAGATGAACCCCCGGCGTGTCACGGCATTCGGCAAGCAATTCCTTCAGATGATCGGAGGATTCGACTCGATGCCCGCTCGCGCCATAACTTTCGGCGTATTTGACGAAATCGGGGTTGCCATAGGTCAGGCCATAATCGGCAAAGCCCATGTTGGCCTGTTTCCAGCGGATCATGCCATAGGCATCGTCGCGCAGGATCAGCACCGTCAGGTTAAGGCCAAGACGCACGGCGGTTTCCATCTCCTGACTGTTCATCATGAACCCGCCATCGCCGCACACCGCCATGACCTTTCGATCGGGATACAGCATTGCGCTCATCATCGCAGAAGGCAGCCCTGCGCCCATCGTGGCGAGCGCATTGTCCAGCAGCACGGTGTTAGGCAGGTAGGCGGTGTATCCGCGCGCGAACCAGATTTTATAGACCCCGTTGTCAAGGCAGATGATCCCGTCGCGCGGCATGCAATCGCGAACCTGCTGCACCAGATGTGGCGGAAAAATCGGGAAGCGGGTATCGGCGGCAAGCGCGCTGGTGTGATCGAGTTCGGCCCGATGATAGGCTAACAAGTGGTCGAAATCCCAGTCGCGGTTCGGGCTGATATCCTCCTTGATCTGCCAGATCGCATTGGCAATATCGCCGATCACTTCGATCTGCGGGAAATAGACCGGATCGACTTCTGCCGTGCGCGTCGACACGTGAATTACGGTGACGCCGTTCTGCTTCATGAAGAACGGCGGCTTCTCGATCACGTCATGGCCGACATTGATGATGCAATCCGATGCCTCCACCGCGCGGTGCACGAAATCTCCGGCTGAAAGCGCCGCGCAACCCAGGAATTTGGGGTGCCGCTCATCAATCACGCCCTTGCCCATCTGCGTGGTGAGAAATGGTATGCCGGTCTTCTCGACCAGTTGTTCGAGCATCCGCCCGCACAGCTTGCGATTGGCACCAGCGCCGATAACCAGCACCGGATTCTTCGCATTCTCGATCGACTTCACCGCGTGGCGCACCGCTTTCGCTTCGGCCGAGGGTCGCCGCGCGACACTTTTGGGAAGCGGTTTCCAGTCGGTCGTCGGTTCCTCGGCGATGTCTTCGGGCAATTCGATCAGGGTCGCGCCGGGCTTTTCCTCTTCGGCAAGGCGATAGGCCTCGCGCACGCGGCTGGGCAGGTTGTCGCCCGCCGCAATCTGCACGGCGTATTTCGTGATCGGCTCCATCATCGACACCACATCGAGGATCTGGAACCGGCCCTGCTTCGATTTCTTGATCGGTTTCTGCCCGGTAATCATCAGCACCGGCATCCCGCCCAGCTGAGCATAAGCGGCAGAGGTCACGAAATTGGTCGCCCCCGGACCCAGCGTTGCAAGGCAAACGCCGGTCCTGCCGGTATGCCGGCCATAAGTTGCCGCCATGAAGCCTGCGCCCTGTTCGTGCCGCGTCAGGATCAGTTTGATCTGTTTCGATTTGCCGAGCGAGTCCAGAAAATCGAGGTTTTCCTCTCCCGGAACACCAAAGATGTACTCGCACCCCTCCGCCTCAAGGCAATCGATGAATACGTCCGATGCTTTCCTGGTATCGCTCATATGTCCCCCCCCAAATAAATGGCCAGCGTGCCGGAAATTCGGCCGTTGGCGGCATTCATGGCGCGTGTGATGGCCGCTTGTACAGCTGGTGTATTGCAAGAATGCGCCAAGTCCTGCGCAGCGCAACCGTTGTCAGCGTCAATACCCGCGAACCGGGTCGAAAATCGGGGCGACCGGTGCACCCCGGCGGTAATTGTCGAGGTTTTTGAGGAAGCGGTCGGCGCTGCGCAGAAACATCTTGTCCTGAGCGCGGCCCGACAGGTGCATGGTGATATGCGCGTTTTCCAGCGCCCACAGGGGGTGATCGGCTGGCAGCGGTTCGGGCGTGGTCACGTCAAGGAACGCGCCACCAATCGTTTTCTTCTCCAACGCCTCGATCAGCGCGGGCTGGTCGATCACGCTGCCGCGCGCGATATTCACGATCACCGCATCGCGCTTCATCGCGGCCAGTTCATGTGCGCCGATCATGCCATCGGTTTCGGGCGTGGCGGGCACGGCAAGGATGATCCAGTCGAAATCGCCCAGTCTGGGGCGCCATTGATCGGGCGTGAGAGAGCCCTTCCCAGCAGACCGGCGCACCACGGTCACATCGACATCGAACGCTTCCAGCCGCGGCTGGATCAGTTTGCCGATTGCGCCATATCCCAGCAACAGCGCCTTCGATCCTGCCAACTCGCGCTTGCCCGGACTGTCGAGCAGCCATTCGCGCTGGTCCTGCGCGCGCACCACGTCGCGATATCCCTTGGCGATATTGAGCATCCCCATCACAACATATTCGGCAATGGTGATCGCGTTGATCCCGGCCCCGTTGGTGACGGTGATGCCGCGTTCGATCAGCACATCCATCGGCAGGAAATCGAGGCCCGCGTAGATCGAATTGAGCCATTTGAGATCGGTTGCCGCCATCAGCGACTTCACCATGTCCTCCTTGTTGTTGGAATCAAACCAACCGATTTCCGCGCCCTTCACCGCCTCCACCGCTTCCGCCGGGGTCATGAACCACCGCACATCGAGGTCGTCGGGCAAACGCGGTTCGAGCAGCGGGCGGATGAGGCCGGATAGTGCCAGCGTGGTCATGGCGTAGATTCCCTTCTCGTCATTGCGAGCGTAGCGGGCCAGAGGCGGCCAAAGGCCAACCAATCCAGACCGGATCGCGCGACGCTCTGGATTGCTTCGTCGCTGCGCTTCTCGCAATGACTAATCAGGAAAGCTTCCAATCCCAACCGAGTGGGTCGCCGTCCATCACCTCGACGCCCTGCGCGATGAGTTCATCGCGGATCGCGTCGGATGTGGCGAAGTCCTTGGCCGCGCGGGCTTCCTTGCGGCGGGCGAGCGCGGCTTCGATTTCGTCTTCGGTGATGGTCGCGGATTTGGGCCGGATGCGCAGGTCGGCGCGGGTGAGGTTGAGGAGGTCGAGGCCGAGCATGTCAGCGAACTTCGCGACAGCTTCGAGTTTGGTAGTAGGGTTGAGCGACTTCGCAATCAAAGCGTCAAGGTGAGCGACTGCGCGTGGTGTGTTTAAGTCGTTGAACAGTTCTCGAGCTGCTTGATCCGGAAAGACGTTCTGAACATCTTCGTAGATCGCTCGGTTTGCCTTTTCCGTCAGTTTCTCAACCGCCATCACCATCCGCTTCAACCGCGTCAGCGCTGCGCCCAGCCCCTCCCACGAAAACTCCAGCTCGCTGCGGTAATGCGCTTGCAGGCACATCAGGCGGTAGGCGAGCGGGTGATACCCCTTGTCGACCAGCAATTGTAGCCGCAGGAACTCGCCCGAGGATTTGGACATCTTGCCGGAACGCTCGACCAGAAAGTTATTGTGCATCCAGATTTTCGCGCCCGAATTCTTCGGATCGTCCAAGCCATTGGTGCAGCAATACGCCTGATTCTGCGCGATTTCGTTGGGGTGGTGAATTTCGCGGTGGTCGATCCCGCCGGTGTGGATGTCGAACGGAAAGCCGAGCAACGCCTCGCCCATGACCGAGCATTCGAGGTGCCAGCCCGGCGCGCCCCGGCCCCACGGCGAATCCCATTCCATCTGCCGTGTCTCGCCAGCGGGAGTCTTGCGCCAGATTGCGAAGTCAGCCGCGTTGCGTTTGCCATCGACGCTCTCGATCCGGCCCTCTCCGTCCTCGGTCACGGCACGCGCCAGCCGCCCGTAATCAGCCACGCTCGACACATCGAAATACAGCCCGCTCTCCAGCTCGTAGCAATGCTTGTCCGCGATGTTTTTGCCCCACTCGATCATCGCTTCGACATATTCGGTCGCGCGCGGATGCTGTTTGGGTTGCACATTCAACCGCGCCAGATCGCGCTCGAAATCTTCCTGATAAAAGCGCGCAATGTCCCACGCAGACTTGCCCTCGCGCGCCGCCATGCGCTCCATCTTGTCCTCGCCCTCATCAGCGTCGGACGTCAGATGGCCGACATCGGTGATGTTGACGATGTGGGTGAGCTTATACCCCTTCCACTGCAGCGTCCGCCCCAGCGTATCAGCGAACACATAAGCGCGCATATTGCCGATGTGCTGATAGTTATAGACCGTCGGCCCGCAGGTATAGACGCGCGCTTCTCCGGGATTGACCGGAACGAACGTCTCCATTTGTCGGTTAAGGCTGTTGAACAGTTTGAGCGCATTATCGGACATGCCCTGCCCATGCGATAATCCGCGAGGCGGCGCAACAGGAGGCAAACATCAGCACGGATTCTGGAAACGACACACTTTCCCGCTCATTGGGCGCGGTGGCAATTGGGGGGTGTCTGGTGGCAATCGTCATGGACCTGATCGGGGTTGGCCTGTCAGACCGCGTGGGAATGATCCGCGATACGATCAGCGATCTTGCCGCAGCCAAACGCAGCAGCGTGATCGACGAGATTGCCGACATCGGGATTTACGCCTTCGTCGTATCGGTGCTGGGGACCACCTATGGATTGTTGCGCTGGCGGATTGATCGGCTGGACTGGAAGATCGGATCGTGGTTGCTGGTGGTTGTCGCTATTTGCGTTACGCTGATCGCGGGATACGAGGCCTACACGACCGGCGATGGCCCGGTGATCCATTACCGGCTGGTCTATGTGCTGGGCGTTGCCTTTCCGCTGACGGTGTTGCTGACGGCGGGTCAGTTCTGGGAGATCAACCGGCGGCTTGGCATCGCGCTGTATGTCGGCGGCGCGCTGTGGGCGGTGCTTGGCCCGCTGCCTTTCATGATCCCGACCGCTTATGACGGTGCGTATGAGCGAATGCTGGCAGGCATGATGCTCGCTTGGTTCATCACGATGGGCGTGATGATCTGGCGCGATCCGGATATCGTGCGGCACGTCTCCGAAGATCAGCGGAACTAGTCGAACCCGATAAACTTCACCTGTTCATCAAGCGGCACGCGCTCACGCTCGAAATTGTTTACGGGGGCATCGGGGTCGCGATAGCCGATCGCCATGCCGCAAAAGAACATATACCGTTCGTGATCGAGGCCGATGTGGTCGCGGATCACATTGGCGTAATAGGCCATGAATTCCTGATAGCAGCTGTCCAGCCCCTCCTCGCGCAACAGCAGCGCGACGGTTTGCAGCCACATGCCGGTATCGGACCATTGCGGCTCTTTCATCAGGCGCGGGAAGTAAACGAACATGACCGCGGGCGCGTCAAAGCTGGTGGCGTTGCGCCCCATCGCCGCCATCCGGCCTGCGCCATCGTCGCGCGCAATGCCGAGCGCATCGAACATGCCCCTGGAAATGCCGTGGAGGCGCTCCTTATAAGCGTCCTCCTGCTTGGGCGCGTCCCAATCGTATTCGAGTTTCTGCGGCGGCGTGGAGGTGATCTTCGCCTGCAAATCCTTGAGCGGCTGGCCGGTGAGGATGGTCGCCTGCCAAGGCTGGTAATTGCACCCCGAAGCCGCCCAGCGCGCAGTGTCCATCACGCGGGTGAGAGTTTCGAGATCGACAGGTTTATCGAGAAATTCGCGGACTGAGCGGCGGGTGGTGACGGCTTGGGTGACGTTCATTTATTCGTCCTCTTCATCGGCCAAATCACGCTTCAACTCTTCTTCGACTGCCCGTCGATAGTCCTCTAGTGTTTCGCCATCCGCAGGGCGAAGATACGATTGCATTGGGGTGGTCCCAGTTTGGCACTTCTCTACCGTTCCCGGTTGTTCTGGACGCAGAATGTTGAAACCATTGAGGCTGTTTCGGCGGAGCAGAAATGTTCGATACTTTCGGACGTAGCCCGAGTGGAGAACCGCCAAGGCGGTGATCTCTTTCGCTTCGAAATCACCATCAATGACCCGCTTCACGCGCAAATCCACGAACCAAGGCCAACTGATGACGATGTAGCCCGGCTCATTTGGAAACATGGTTGGTATTTGACCGATAGGCTTCGCCAATACCTTGGCATCGTAGCACTCAGGTTCCTCGGCACGAACGGACTGGCTGAAAGCAAGCAGCGCAAAAGCGGCACACAAGACAGCAAACCTCTTCACCGCCGCCCCTTTCACACCCTTCTCATCCTCGAACAGCTCCGCCAATTGCTCCATGATCGTGCCGCCGAGTTGTTCCACGTCCATGATCGTCACCGCGCGGCGGTAATAACGCGTTACGTCATGCCCGATGCCGATGGCGACCAGCTGCACGGGGCGAGACCTTCTCGATCCACTCGATCACGCCGCGCAGGTGCGCTTCGAGATAGCCTGCCGAATTCACGCTCAGCGTCGAATCATCCACCGGCGCACCGTCGCTAATCACCATCAGGATGCGGCGTTCCTCGGGGCGGAAGATCAGGCGTGAATGCGCCCAAAGCAACGCCTCGCCGTCGATATTCTCTTTCAACAGCCCCTCGCGCATCATCAGGCCCAGATTGCGGCGCGCGCGGCGCCATGGCTCGTCAGCCTTTTTGTAGATGATGTGGCGCAGATCATTGAGGCGACCGGGGTTCTGCGGCTTGCCATCGGCGAGCCATGCCTCGCGGCTTTGCCCGCCCTTCCACGCGCGGGTGGTGAATCCCAAAATCTCGGTCTTGACCCCGCACCGCTCCAGCGTGCGCGCCAGAATGTCGGCACTTATCGCGGCGATGCTGATAGGTCGGCCACGCATCGAACCCGAATTGTCGATCAGCAGCGTGACGATCGTGTCCTTGAACTCGACATCGCGCTCGACCTTGTACGACAACGCCGTGCCCGGCGACACGATCACACGGGAGAGGCGCGCGGCATCCAGCACGCCTTCCTCCTGGTCGAAGTCCCAGCTGCGGTTCTGCTGCGCCATCAGGCGGCGTTGTAGCCGGTTGGCCAGCCGGGTGACGACCCCTTGCAGCCCCGTAAGCTGGCTGTCGAGATACGCGCGCAGCCGGTCCAGCTCCTCGGCATCGCACAGTTCGGGCGCTTCCACGATCTCGTCAAATTTGTCGGAGAAGAACTTGTAATCCAGCCCCGTGGGAATATCGGCTGGCGGGCGGTTCGGGCGCACGGGCGCGTTGGAGGCATCGCCATCCTCGCTCGGCTCGCCATCCTGCATTTCCTCTTCGGAAGTCAGTTCGCTGTCGGCATCCCCGTCGCCTTCGCCTTCGGCCATGTCGCCCGCGACTTCGGCGCTTTGTGGGTCGGCATCGCCATCCTGCTGCTCGTCACCAGACTGTTCATCGTCCTCGCCATCGTCTTCGTCGCTGTCGTCCTGATCGGTTTCGTCCGGGTGCTCGGTCGGGCGGGTGAGATCGAGATCGCGCAGGATATCGAGCGAGAGTTTCTGGAACGCGGCCTGATCGTCAAGACTGCCCAGCAAGGCGGCAAAATCCTTGCCTACCTTGTCCTCGATATCGGCGCGCACCAGACTGATGCCGCGTTCGGCCTTTTCGGGCACCGGCTCACCCGTCAGCGCCTCTCGCACCAGCAGCGCGAGCGCGGTTTGCAGCGGCACTTCGGCGGCGTTGTAGGCGCGCACGATCGAATCGCTTGCCGTGCGCATTTGCGTCGCTGCGTCGAGATTACCGCGAATTCCCGAAAACCGGTTTGCGCCGATGGCCTCGTAACGGACCTGCTCGATCGCATCGTAACACGCGCGGGCGATCGGTTCCGGCGGGGCGGAATTGGCGTGCAGCCCGGAATTGTGGTGCCGTAGTTTCAGCGCGAAACTGTCGGCAAAGCCGCGCGCCTCTGTCACCTGATCGGCCGGAAGGTTGCGCCCCGGCAGCGGCACGCGAAACCGATTTCCTGCCGCGCCCGGCACGTCGGCGCTCCATGCGACCTCAACCTCCGGATCGCGCGCGATCGCCCGCGCCGCGCCAGTCAGCGCCTGTTTGAAAATGTCGAGAGGGGATTCTTCAGCCATTGGAACCGTTTGTCTTAGAGAATGCTCTGCCCGGTCTTTTCCCAGTCGGCCATGAACGATGCAATCCCGGCATCGGTCAACACATGTTTGAACAGGCCAAGGATCACCTTGGGCGGAGCAGTAATTACATCCGCACCGATCTTCGCGCTTTCCAGGATGTGGGTGGCATGGCGGATGCTGGCGACGAGAATCTCGGTTTCGAAGCCGTAATTGTCGTAAATCAGGCGAATATCCTCGATCAGGTCCATCCCGTCGAACCCGTTATCATCGTGCCGCCCGACGAATGGCGAGATAAAGCTCGCGCCTGCCTTGGCCGCGAGCAGCGCCTGATTGGCGGAAAAGCACAGCGTGACATTGACCATCGTGCCCTCGCCCGTCAGCGCCTTGCACGTCTTCAGGCCGTCGACCGTCAGCGGCACCTTGATGCAGACGTTATCCGCAATCTTGCGCAGCTTTTCGGCCTCTTTCATCATCGTGGCGTGATCGAGCGCGACCACTTCGGCGCTGACCGGGCCATCGACGATGCCGCAGATTTCCTTTGGTCACTTCCATGAAATCGCGCCCCGATTTGTGGATCAGCGAGGGGTTGGTCGTCACCCCGTCAAGCAGGCCGGTGCTGGCAAGTTCGCGGATGTCGTCAATCTCGGCGGTGTCGACAAAGAATTTCATGTGGTGCTCTCCAAACAGGTGTGCTGGCGAAGTGTATCCAGCGCCGCTACAGGCTCGCGCATGTCCGGCGCGCTCCTCAATATCTCGCGGCTGATTGCCTGCCTGCTCGCCGCTTGGCAACCGTCTAGCGCGCTTGCAGGGGATGAAGACACGCAATTCTGGCTGATAGCGACTGCGCGCGGCGATATTGCGCCGCAAACTACGCTCACAGTAGACGTGTCGACACGCTGGCGCGAAGAGGCGCGCGGGGATGAACAGCAGACCTTGCGGTTCAGCCTCGACCGGGAGGTCATTGAGAGTGCGCGCATCGGCGGCGGCGCGGGCGTGTTCGAGGCCGGCGGTGCGACGGAAATCAGATTGCACCAGCAGGCTGCGCTAAGTTTTGGCAGATTTGCCACGCGCACCCGGATCGAACAGCGGTTCTTCGACGGTGCAGACCGGATCGAAGTTCGCCTGCGTCAGCGGGTCCGCTACAATCAGCCGCTCGGCAAGAGCCTGACCGCAGGGGTCGAGGGGGAGTATCTGCACCTGCTCCAGACGCGAACTCGCGGGGCAGACCTGCCGCAGGGTCAATGGCGCGGGCGGTTGCTATTGGAAGCGCAAGTCGCTCCGCGCCTGACGCTTGGCGGCGCATATCTTGTCATTCACACACCGCGAGAAGACCGCGCCGACCAGATCAATCATGTGCCGCAAGCACTGATCCAGTGGAATTTTTGAACCCGCCTTGGACGCAATCGGATCAGATACCGCGCCCCAGACCGAACACTCCGATCAGCACCGGATCGCGCGTTGCACGCGGATCGGCGCGGATTGCGGCCTCTTCGTTGCCGATCTCGTTCCAGATCGCATCGTCGATATTGCCTGCCAAACGCTGAGCGATGCCGCCGACATCGGTGCCGGTCGCAGCATTGATGAGCTGCGCAATAAGCGGATCGGAGGCGACGCGGATCGCTTGCCCCAATTCTGGCACCATCGCGTCGATCAACCGTCCGCCCAGTTCACCGCGCAGAGCCTGCGTTGCGGCGCGCGGCCCGCCGCGAATCAGATCGACCGTGTTGGCAAAGCCGATCACCTCCACAGCATCGCGCACGATCGGCGCGGCGACATACGAGCCCTCCAGTGCGATGTCGGCCACCGCGCCTTCCAGCCGGTCCTTGAACAAAGTCGAAGTGAGTATCCGCGACAGCGTATCGCCTCGCGCCCCCAACGAATTGCCCAGCCCCAGCCGAGCGACCTGTTCGTCCCAATACCCATTGGGTGCGGTAAGCCGGACAAACGCATTTTCGGTCGCGGCCAGCAGCAGGCGGCGAATAGCTTCCGTGAGGCTATAGCCAGGCGTGGTGGTGCAAGCAGGCAGCGCCAGCAGCGCAATCGAGCCCATTCCTGCGCCCAGCAATGTGCGGCGATTGGGGGTCATCAGGTTCTGATCGTTCATAGGGATCACTCTGGTCCTTGTGATGGGAGGCACTATCGCCCCATATTGGCGCGGCAATTATGAACCGCGTCCGACTTCTCGTCCTCAATGCAGCGCTTGGCCCGCTCGACTACAAACTTCCCGACGGTGTGGAGGCACCGGCGGGCAGCGTCGTCATCGCGCCGCTTGGCCCGCGCAAGGTTACCGGCATCGTCTGGGATGAAGGACGCTTGCCCGGCGGTGAGGTTCCCGCAGAGAAACTGCGCGCGATCATCGAGGTGGTGGCGGTGCCGCCACTGTCCGCGCCGGTGCGTCGGTTGGTTGAATGGACCGCCGACTATTACTGCGCCGCCATGGCCAGCGTGGCGCGCATGGTCCTTTCCAGCGGCGGGGCGCTGGGTGGCCCCGGCACCACGACCGAATACCGGCTTTCAGGCGTCGAGCCGACAGGGCGGCTGACCGCGCAGCGCAAACAGGCGCTTGAAACGCTGCAGGGCGAACAGGGCACCATTCGCGAACTGGGCGCGATTGCGGGAGTGTCCGAAGGGGTGCTGCGCGGGATGGTCGGCGCTGAACTTATCGAGCCGGTTACGGTCGCCATTGACCGACCTTACAAGCGCGCAGACCCCGATTATCACCAGCCCGACCTCTCACCCGATCAGCAGCGGGTGGCGCAGATCATCGTGGCATCGGTCAAGGCGAGACAATATGCGCCCTTTCTGCTTGATGGGGTGACCGGATCGGGCAAGACAGAAACCTATTTCGAGCCGGTGGCGCAGGCCATCCGCGACGGCAATCAGGTGCTGGTGCTGCTGCCGGAAATCGCGCTGACCGAAAACTTCCTCGCCCGGTTCAAGCACCGTTTTGGCGCAAAGCCCGTGCTGTGGCATTCATCTCTGAAATCGACAGAGCGAAGGCGCGCGTGGCGGGCGATAGCGGATGGCAGCGCGCAGGTCGTCGTCGGCGCGCGCTCGGCGCTGTTCCTGCCCTATGCCCGGCTGGGGCTGATCGTGGTCGACGAAGCGCATGAGGTCAGCTTCAAGCAGGATGACGGCGTGCGATACAACGCCCGCGATGTGTCAGTGATGCGCGCACGGTTCGAAGGGTGCCCGGTGGTCTTGGCGAGCGCGACACCCGCACTGGAAAGCCTGCACATGGCGGCGACCGGGGTTTACACGCGGCTGGAACTGCCCAGCCGGTTTGGCGGGGCGCAGATGCCCGATATCAAGCTCATCGATCTTACGGTGGAGAAACCGGGCGCGGGCCATTGGCTCGCCGGGCCGCTGGTCAAGGGGATCGAAGCGCGGCTGGCGCGGGGCGAGCAATCGCTGCTGTTCCTCAATCGCCGCGGCTATGCTCCGCTGACGCTGTGCCGCAATTGCGGGCACCGCTTCAAATGCCCGTATTGCAGCGCATGGCTGGTCGAACACCGCCTGTCCGCGCGGCTTTCCTGCCACCATTGCGGCCACGAAACCGGCGTGCCCGAAAAGTGCACTGAATGCGGGGAGCCGGACTGCCTTGTCGCGTGCGGCCCCGGTGTTGAGCGGATCGCGGACGAAGTTGCCGAACTGTTCCCCGACGCGCGCGTCGCGGTCGCCACCTCCGATACGCTGGGCAGCCCGGAACGCGCTGCGCAATTCATCGCGCAGGCAGAAGCAAAGGCGATCGACGTGATCGTGGGCACGCAATTGGTGACGAAGGGGTTCCACTTTCCCGAACTGACGCTGGTGGGTGTGGTCGATGCCGATCTCGGCCTCGAGGGCGGGGATTTGCGGGCGGCAGAGCGCACCTATCAACAAGTCGCGCAGGTTGCCGGACGCGCGGGGCGCGGGTCGAAACCGGGCGAGGTTTTGATCCAGACGCGCCACACCGATGCCCCCGTTATCGTCGCGCTGGCCAATGGCGACCGCGATGCTTTTTACGCCGCCGAAACTGAGGCGCGCCGCGATGCCGGTGCCCCGCCCTTCGGTCGCTGGGCGGCGATCATCCTGTCGAGCGAGGACGAGAAGGAAGCGCGCGAAGCGGCGGCGCGTCTGGGCGACACCCGCCCCCGGTCAGACGATCTTTACATACTCGGCCCGGCCCCCGCCCCGCTGTCGCTGCTGCGCGGGCGGTATCGCTACCGTTTCCTCGTCAACGCTCGGCGCAGCGCCAATCTACAAGGCGCGCTGCGTGACTGGCTGGACGCGCACAACTTCTCCCCCGGCGTGCGGGTGGGTGTTGATATCGATCCGTACTCGTTTGTCTGAGGCACTTATGAAAGAATCCCCGATCCTCGTCCCCATTCTGGGTGACCAACTCACCCGCACACTGGCTTCGCTGCGAGGTCGGACGAAAGACGACACCGTTGTCCTGATGATGGAAGTCTGGGACGAGGCCACTTACGTCAAACATCACAAGCAAAAGATCGTGCTGATCTTCTCCGCGATGCGCCATTTCGCCGCCGAATTGCGCGATGCGGGGTGGACGGTCGACTATGTGAAGCTGGACGATGAGGACAATTCGCGCAGCTTCACCGGAGAAGTCGCGCGCGCAGTCGAACGCCATTCCCCTCGCGAAATCCACGTTGTCGAAGCGGGAGAATGGCGCGTTCAGCAGGGGTTGGAGGAATGGCCCGACAAGTTCGCCTGCCCGGTCGAAATCCTGCCGGACGACCGGTATCTTTGCACCCACCAGCAGTTCCGCGACTGGGCCGAGGGCCGCAAGACGTTGACGATGGAACACTTCTATCGCGATATGCGAAAGCGCACCGGTCTGTTGATGGCCGATGATGGCAAACCCGAAGGCGGCGACTGGAACTACGATGCAGAAAACCGCCAGCCGCCCGGTGAGAAAATGGACCCGCCGCCGGTCCCGAAATTCACGCCGGACGATATCACCACCGAGGTGATGGCACTGGTCGCGGATCGTTTTGCCGACCATTTCGGCAATCTCGACAGCTTTCTCTGGCCAGTCACCCGCGCCGAGGCAGAGGAAGCCGCCGATGCCTTCTTTGCCGAACGCATCGAGAAATTCGGCCCCTATCAGGACGCGATGGTCCACGGTTCGGATGACCTGTACCATTCGATGCTTTCCACCAGCATCAATTGCGGCCTGCTCGATCCGCTGGAGCTGTGCCAGCGCGCCCAGAAAGCATACGAAGACGGCCGCGCGCCGCTCAATTCAGTGGAAGGGTTCATCCGCCAGATCATCGGCTGGCGCGAATTCATTCGGGGGTTTTACTGGCTCCATATGCCGGGTCTGGAAAGCGACAATGCGCTGGACGCCACCCGCCCGTTGCCCGAATTTTTCTGGACCGGCGAGACCGACATGCGGTGCCTTTCGGACTGCATCCGCTCCACCCATGATAACGCCCATGCCCACCACATCCAGCGGCTGATGGTGCTGGGCAATTTCTGCCTGATCGCGGGGATTGCACCGCAGGACGTGCAGGACTGGTATCTGGCGGTCTATGCCGATGCCTATCAGTGGGTGGAACTGCCCAATGTCAGCGGCATGATCCTGTATGCCGATGGCGGGAAACTGGCGACAAAGCCCTATGCCGCCAGCGGCAATTACATCAACAAGATGTCCGATTACTGCAAGGGCTGCCGATACCGGTCAGCCAGAAAACCGGCGATGGCGCGTGCCCGTTCAACCCGCTTTACTGGCATTTCATGGACCGCCACCGTGATCGGCTGGAAAGCAATCATCGCATCGGAAGGATTTACGCGAACTGGGACCGCATGGGCGAGGACAGGCAGCGTGAATATCTGGAAAGCGCGGACAAATTTCTCGACTCTCTGGTGCCTGCCAGCAAAGGATGGGCGCGAAACGATTAGGAGCCACAATTCATGCTGACCGTCCATCACCTGCGCATTTCACAATCCGAACGCATCGTCTGGCTGTGCGAGGAACTGGGGATCGAATATGACCTGAAACTGTATAACCGGCGCGAGGATAATCGGCTGGCTCCCGATGAATTGAAGGCGCTGCATCCGATGGGTATTGCCCCGGTCATCACCGATGGTGATTTCGTGCTGGGTGAAAGCGGTGCGATCATCGAATACATCATCGCCAAACATGCGCCCGACACTGCGCTGGTGCCCGATGTGGGCGATCCCGATTTTGCCGATCACCTGTTCTATTACCACTGGGCCAATGCGACCTTCATGACCAACGGCATGATGGGCATCATCGCGCAGGCGCTGGGCGCAACCGAGATGCCGCCGTTTCTGGCCGACCGCATGGCGAAGGCGTGGAACATCGTCGAAACCAGACTAGGCGAAGCGGATTATTTTGGTGGCAAGCAACTGACCACCGCCGACATCATGATGGGTTTCCAGCTGACGACCAGCCGCGCTTTCAACAATATGAGCATCGACCACATGCCCAACCTGAAAGCGTATCTGCAACGCATCGGTGCGCGCGAAGCCTACCAGCGCGCCATGGCTAAGTGCGAGCCCGGTTTCCCGCCCAAGCTCGACTAGGGCGACGGAAAGGCTCGCGCCTCTATTCCAGTTCTTCCAGCACCTTGCGGAAGGTCGCAACCATGCGACCGCGTTGTTGGTTAACTCTTACGTCTCCCGCTACAGCATAAAGCGAGGTCAGCAAGGCGAGGTCCATCCGACCCAGCGAGGGCATCCGGTCTTGCGGTTCAACAGCCTCGTCAAACAGGTTCAGGATCGAATCCGCCGTGCGCGCGCCGTCGCGGTGTTCGTCCTCACGGGCGGTCATCAATCCGCGCATCAAGGCAAAGTCTGCCAACTGGATCGCCGTGACATCGGACAGCGCTTTATCCTCGACCAAGACGACTGAATGGGAAAAAGCCAACGTGACCGGCATTGATGAACGAGACGCGTTGGGAATGTAATTCGCTGCCAGATCTCCGGCAGCGAAAGCAGACCCGCTGATCACGTTGTTGTTCACCGCAAGGCCGCTAGCGATTCCACTGGCGGCAACCTGATGCCACGCAAAGACCGGGCCACCGCTGCGTTCAAGCTGGTCACGCCTCCATAAAGGAATGAACCCAAAAGCCGCACGCGGTTGGGTCTGGCGCAGATAACGTATGGTCGTTCGCCCATCTTCTACGCGCATCAAATGCAAGTTCGGGCTGCAAGTTTCCGCATCGGCAACTTCGATCCCGGCGGCCTCCGCCACAAGCCGCAGTCTGGCCTCGACGATTCCCTCGACCTCGGCCGAAAAACCGATGACCGAGGGGCATAGCCCGCCTACCAGTCGCGGATATTGTCTTTCCTGCCCAACCGCTTCGGGGCGAAGCATGTCATAAATATATCGGTTCACCGCCTTGTCTGGCAGCCGCTCTCCGGTCACGACGATTTCAGGTGACACCGCATCGGGACGAAACTCGGCTTCCGCCTGTTGCTCACCGTGAGGCTCCACGGCCCCGGATTTCTCTGCCGCGAGCGCATCGTCGTTCTTCACCTGTGCCTGAACCACCGCAGCGGGACCAGCGGCCAGCCCGGCACACACGAACAAAAGAACAATGCGCCTCATATCCACCTCTCTCTTATCTTCCCATCCGGCACCTACCGTAATAATCGAAACTGTATGCGAGATTAATATTTTACGACTATAGTTGGTAATGATAAAAGTTCGCCAGTAATGTTGGAGCCTCTAACAAGGGTGCAACGCTGACCGGACATGGAACACAGGATTTCGGCGTCAACGCGAATGTCGTCAACTTTGCGCTATCCATTGAACCGCGTCTATCCGAGTCCAGCCCTCCGCTTGTAAAACACCACGAGGCCCACCATCATGATTTTGTAACGGAAAGGGGGCTATTCAGGTTTCCGGTGATATGCCAATCTGGTTGCGAAACGCCTACTTCCGGAGAAACAATGCCTGATACCGCCCGTGCGCCAGCACCTGCCCCCACACCTGCCTCAACGACCAGCAGTAAATTGCCCGACCCGCGCAAATTGATGACTGAGCTCAAGGCGTTTGCCAGAGCGAAATCTGCGCGCAGCATCTGGGAACTGATCGCAACGCTGGTGCCGTTCTTCGGCAGCGTGGCGGCAAGCCTGTATGCGCTCGATTTCGGCCATTGGGTCGGATATCTGATCGCGGCTGTTCTGATTCCCATTGCAGGCCTTTTGTTGCTGCGATTGTTCATTATCCAGCATGATTGCGGGCACGGATCCTTTCTGCCCAGCAAGTCCGGAAATGATTGGGTCGGTCGGGCGCTCGGCGTGCTGACGTTCACTCCCTACGATTGCTGGAAACAGGCACACGCACGCCACCATGCGCGCACCGGCAATCTGGACAAGCGCGGGTTTGGCGATGTCGACACGCTTACCGTGCGCGAATTTCAGGAAGGCACGCGGATGCAGCGGTTCGGATATCGCCTGTATCGCCACCCCATCGTGCTGTTCGGCATCGGACCGGTTTACCTGTTTCTGCTGCGTCACCGGCTGCCTGTCGGGTTCATGCGCGAGGGTGCCAAATACTGGGTCAATGCCATGGCGACCAATGCCGTGCTGGCGGTAATTATCGCCACGCTGGTCTGGTTCTTTGGCGCGATCACCACCGCGTTGGTCGTGCTGCCCACCGTGGTAATCGCGGCATCGACGGGCGTTTGGCTGTTCTACATCCAGCACCAGTATGAGGACGCGCACTGGGACCGGCGCGAGGAATGGTCGTTTCCAGAGGCTGCGTTGTTCGGCAGCTCCTACCTCACCCTGCCCCAGCCGCTACGCTGGTTCACGGGTAATATCGGCATTCATCACGTCCACCACCTCGCCAGTAGCATCCCGTTCTACCGCCTGCCCGAAGTGCTGAAGGCGCATCCGGAGCTGGAAGATCTCAACCGGTTCTCGATCCGCCAGACGCTGAAACCGATGGTGCTGGCGCTGTGGGATGAGGAACGGCGCAAGCTCGTCACCTTCCGCGAGGCAAAGCGGCTGGCGGCGGCCTGAGTGTTGGCCGATCCTTTAAGCTAGCGCGGGTTCAGCGGGCTAACGCGGACCGCGCGGCCTCGGTCAGGCCAGCCATCGCATCACGCCAGGGCGCCGGGCCATAACTGATCCGGGCGACGCCCAGTTTTGCAAGCTGCGCGTTATCGAGCATGCCCGGCAGTCGCATCACGTTTACCGGGAGGCTGACCGCAGCGCACAACCTTGCAATCATGTCCGTATCGCTGAGACCGGGGATGAAAAAGCATCCCGCCCCAGCCTGAGCATAGGCAGCCGCACGATCAATCGCCGCGTCGACCAGATCGGCCCGGTTGGGATCTTCGCCCTTCATCATCGGGCCAAGGAACGTGTCGGTCCGAGCGTTGACGAATAACCCCGCCCGATCCACCGCAGCGATCCGGTCGGCCTGTTCGCCCAGCCCCCGCAGACCTTCGTCCCCGATCAGGCGATCCTCCAGATTGCAACCGATGGCACCGGCAGCGTGCATCGCCTGTGCATTTGCTGACAATTGCACAAGGTCACCGGCGTAACCGCTTTCCATATCGATAGTGAGCGGAAGATCGACGCAGCCCGCAATCTGGCTGGCGGTCTGGACCAGCGCCGCAAACGGCATCCGCTCGCCATCCTCAAAACCTTGCGCGCCCGCAACCGATGCGCTGCCGGTGGCAATCGCGCTCGCCCCCGCCCTCGCCACGGCAA
Source organism: uncultured Alphaproteobacteria bacterium (assembly GCA_963838365.1). Classification (GTDB taxonomy): domain Bacteria; phylum Pseudomonadota; class Alphaproteobacteria; order Sphingomonadales; family Sphingomonadaceae; genus Erythrobacter. The sequence goes on along the minus strand of CAWIQR010000009.1, from coordinate 90,695 downwards.
GCGCGCTGCCCGCATCCCAGATATTGAACAGGATCAAGGGATCATTGCTGCGATGCAGGGCGGCAAATTCAGCTTTGTTCATATCAGAAAAGTTCCTTTTCGTTTGCGCTTTCAAGGGTCACGCCCTCGCGTCGCAGCAATTCGCGCTTTATCTCTGGACCGTAGGCATAGCCGCCGATCGAGCCATCGGCCTGCACAACGCGGTGGCACGGGATCAGGACGGCGATGTTGTTTGCGCCATTTGCGCCGCCCACCGCGCGGCTGGCGTTGGGATTGCCAAGCGCGGCGGCCAATTCGCCATAACTGCGCGTTTCGCCTGCCGGAATATCGCGCAGGGCGGTCCACACGCGCTGCTGGAATGCGGTGCCCTTCACATCCAGCGGGATCGCCGCGCCGCCGCCCGCACCCGGCTCCTCGACCGCGGCTACGACCTGATCGAACAGGGCGGCAAATTCGTTTGATCCCGCGACCAGTTCGGCCTTGGGGAAACGCGCCGCCAACTCAGCCTCACCTTCGGCGAAGGACAGGCAGCACACGCCGTTAGCTGTCGCGGCGACCAGCATTTTGCCCAGCGAGGTTGCGATGACCCGCCAGTGGATCACGCAGCCTTCTGCGCCATTGCTCCAGTCGCTTGCGCTGCATACCGAGTTTGCCTTTCGTATCGTCGTAAAAGCGCGATGGCGCCGAATATCCCGCTTCATACAGTGCGTCGGTGACGCTTGCTCCGCTTTCGAGCGCGACGCGAACCCGTTCCTCCCGCAGTGCCCGTGCAAATGCGGCGGGCGACAGGCCGACGGTGCGCGTGAACAGCCGCTGGAAATGCGCGGGGCTGTATCCGGTGAGGTCGGCCAGCTGATCCAGCGTCATCGCGCCGCGTTCCCGGATCGCGGCAATCGCGGCCAGTACGCAGGCTTCCTCGGCGCTCTGGCTTTTAGGCGAGCATCGTTTGCAAGCGCGCAGGCCCGCTGCCTCGGCCTCGGCAGGGTTGGCATAAAACCGCACATTGCGGCGCAAAGGCGCGCGTGCCGGGCAGGACGGGCGGCAATAGATGCCGGTCGAATGCACACCGGTTACGAACGCGCCATCGAACCGGCGATCCTTGGCCAGCGCGATGCGCCAGCGATCTTCATCGGTAAGGGCGTGCGATTGCGTCATTTCCATCTGATGCCACAGATCGCGCCCCCGTGCCTCCCGAACCTTGCGGTCAATGTGGTTTCGACGGGTTGTCATCGCCGTGCATTACGCGCGACAGCACACTCGGCTTCGGTACGAAAGCCGCTATAGAGAAGCGCATGGATACACTGCACCGCCTGTTCCACTCGCTTGCTTGCGTTGGTCTTGCCCTGATCGCGCTCGCAACCCCCGCCGCCGCTGATCCCGGCGATGTCGATGCCGCTGCACGCGGAGTGGTGCGGGTGGTGCTGATATCAGACGATGGCGAGGAAGTGCGCCCGATCAGCCACGGCAGCGGCTTTGCCGTATCGCCGACGATGATCGTCACCAATGCACACGTCATTCGCGAAGCTTTGCAGGACGATACCCTGCGCATCGGCATCGTGCCGAGCGAAGGCGCAGGGACCGCTGGCGAAGGCGCCTTTGCCCGCGCCATCGCGGTCAGCCCGCGCAATGATCTGGCGCTGCTGGAGATTTCCGGCAACGGGCTGCGCCTGCCCCCGCTGACCATTGCAGGCGGCGTCAGCGGCGACATGGGCGAGGTTTCGGCGGTCGGGTATCCGATGAATGTGGACGTCGCTCAAGGGCTGGAGATCGCGGATATATTCAACGCGCAGCCGCCGGTAAAAAGTCGCGGGTTCCTGTCGGGTGAGCGCCCCAGCCGCCAGTTCGATACGCTGCTGCACACTGCCCCCATCGCGCGCGGCAATTCGGGTGGGCCGCTGCTCGATTCGTGCGGGCGGGTGCTCGGCGTGAATTCCTTCGGCGCGGATTCGGACGGGTCCGATGCGGAGTTCTATTTCGCCGTGTCGCTGCGCGAATTGCTGCCGTTCCTGCGCTCCAACAATATCGAGCCGCGCACCAATGCCATGCCCTGCCGCTCGATCGATGAGCTGAACGCCGCCGAACGCGACCGGTTCGAGGCAGAGCGTGACGAGGCGCGCCTGCGGGTCGAGACGCGCGATGCCCGCCTGCGCGAAGAACGCCTCGCCGCACAGATGCAGGCCATGCTGGCGATCAGCGAGGAACGCGACAACGCGATGGCGCTGGCGCTGCTTTTGTTGCTGGGGGCAGTGGGTGCAGGTTTTATCGCGTACCATCTGCGCAAGCGCCGCGATATCAGCGAAGCAACTGAGACAGACCTGGCTGGCGAACCACGCTCGTTAAATGGCATCACGCGAAACGCGCAAACGCTGACGATGGTTGCGGCAGGGATTGCCGGCGCGTGCGTTATAGGCGCTGTGCTGGTGTGGGTCACCCGCCCCGGCTTCTCCGATCTGGAAGACCGGGTCGTGGCGATCCTCGGCGGCGATGTTGCGAGTGAAGGCGCAACGGCGGCTGCGGGCGATGAAGCACCCGGAGACGCTGGTCCGCAAGGTTCGATGGCCGGCGACGGCACGCTGATCTGCACGCTGGTGCCCGATCGCAGCCGCGTGACAGGGGCGCGTACCGATGATGTGGAGTTCGACTGGGCGGCGGATGGCTGCGTCAACGCCCGCACGCAATATGGTCTCGCCGCCGGAATATGGAGCCGGGTGTTCGTGCCCAACGATGAAGCGGCGGTTTCGGTCAACACCTATGACCCGCAAACGCGCACGTTCCGCACCGACCGGTATCTGCTGGGCCGCACCGCGATGGACAGCGCGCGCACATCGCGCGGCGCCTACAAGCCGCCCGCCTGCGGTGTCAGCGATGCCGCGCGCGTGCTGGGTGAGCAGCAATCCGCAATCCTTGCCGCCCTGCCCGAACGCCCGAACGAACGGCTGGTCTACAGCTGTACGGCCAAGCAGGCGGCTGGCGGCGCGGGCGGCGGCGAGTGAAAGCCTCGCATCTTCAAAGCGCAATGGACCGCAGCCGTAGCCCGGACCCAGACAGCTACGCCGCCAGTGCCTCTCCGCTCAGTGTGATGCGGTGCATTTCGCGGCGGTGGCCCTGATAATCGTTCAGCGCATTGTGCCACGTAGTGCGGTTGTCCCAGATCGCCACTGTGCCGGGCTTCCATTCAAGGCGGCACTGGTTATCTTCCAGCAGCGCAGCATCGCATAATCGCTGGAGCAGCGGCAGGCTTTGCTCGCGTGTCTGACCAACGAAGTGGATCGTGAAGGCGGTGTTTACATATAACAGTTTGCGCCCAGTCACCGGGTGGCGGATCACGACCGGGTGGATCGCCCCGGTCTTCAGGTCCTGACCGCGCAAATTCTGGCCCATGTCGGTCTTCGCATACACACCATCGGCTTTATATATGTGGTCGGCGGTGTGGTATGCCTCCAGCCCTTCGATCCGCGCTTTCAGGTCATCGGACAGCGCGTCGTATGCCGCGCCCATATGGGCCCACAGCGTGTCACCGCCGCTGGGCGGCAATTCGCGCGCGACCAGTATCGATCCCATCGCTGGGATCTGGTCATAGGAATGATCGGTGTGCCAGTCGCCGCCGATATTAGTCAGTTGATTGGCCTCTTTCTTGACCACGGCGATTTCCTGAAAGTCGGCCTGCAGCGGAAAGTAATTGTTCACATCGATCCCGCCCCAGCGGCGGCCAAACCTGATGTGATCCTCGGGGGAGAACGCCTGATCGCGAAACACCGCGACGCCATGTTCGTAGATCGCCTGCTGGATCGCCTCCATTTCGGCATCGCTGCACCGCGCCAGAGCGACGCCCGAAACCTCTACCCCGCACTGGGGCGCCATCGCATCCAGACGCATCATCACTTTCCTCCGGCGTATCCGAGCGCGGCACAAACCTTACTTACCGTTCGGTAGGGGTATGACGCAAGTCGGTCCCCGAGTCCAGACAAATGGCGACCCTCGCGCTTGCATCATGCAAACCCCAATGCTAGGCGCGCGCCAGCTTTGCCGGGTGCCCCTGTGTGCGCCCGGTGTTCGAGCGACCGTTTCATTTTTACCGCTTCTACCTGGAAGGATACAGACGCGCGTGGATATTTCCGCCGGCATTCAGGCCAGCCTTGCAGGGCGTTATGCCTCGGCGCTGTTCGATCTCGCGAGCGAGAACGGGACGGTGACCGCGGTTGAGACCGATCTGGAAACGCTGAAGTCGGCGCTTTCCGAATTGCACGATCTGCGCGCCGCCACCACCAACCCCAAATTGTCGCGTGGGGAGCAGGCGCAGGCCATTGCCGCGGTGGCAAAGCATTTGAACCTGTCCGATCTGACGGGCAGGTTCCTCGGCGTGCTGGCGGCCAACCGTCGCCTTTCGGCATTGCCGGGCATGATCGCCGCGTTCAAGGCAATTGCCGCTGGCCAGCGCGGCGAGGTAACCGCCACCGTCACCAGCGCACACGCGCTTACCGATGCGCAGCTCACCACGCTCAAGGACAAACTGACCGCGCGTGAAGGCCGCACCGTCATGCTGTCAGCCGATGTTGACCCCGATCTGCTCGGCGGTCTTGTCGTAACCATTGGATCGCAGCGCATCGACGCCTCGATCCGCACCCGTCTCAATTCGCTTGCTCAAGCCATGAAGGCCTAAAGGAAGAAACATGGAAATCCGCGCCGCAGAAATCTCCAAGGTCATCAAGGACCAGATCGCCAACTTCGGAACCGAAGCGCAAGTCAGCGAAGTGGGCACCGTGCTCAGCGTAGGTGACGGGATCGCCCGCATCCACGGCCTCGATCAGGTGCAGGCAGGGGAAATGGTCGAATTCGCCAACGGTGTTCAGGGCATGGCGCTGAACCTTGAGGCGGACAATGTCGGCGTCGTGATCTTCGGCTCCGATGCCGAGATCAAGGAAGGCGACACGGTCAAGCGGACCGAAACCATCGTGGACGTTCCCGTTGGCAAGGCGTTGCTGGGCCGTGTGGTCGATGCGCTGGGCAATCCGATTGACGGCAAGGGCCCGATCGAAACCACGCAGCGCAGCCGCGTTGAAGTGAAGGCGCCGGGCATCATCCCGCGCGAATCGGTTTCCGAACCAGTGCAGACCGGTCTCAAGGCCATCGACGCGCTCGTACCCGTGGGCCGTGGCCAGCGCGAACTCATCATCGGAGACCGCCAGACCGGCAAAACCGCCGTCGCCATCGACACCTTCATCAACCAGAAGGGTCCGAACGAGAGCGACGACGAAAAGAAGAAGCTCTATTGCGTCTATGTCGCGATCGGTCAGAAGCGTTCGACCGTCGCGCAGATCGTCAAGCAGCTCGAAGAAAACGGCGCGATGGAATACACCATCGTGGTCGCCGCGACCGCTTCGGAGCCTGCACCGCTGCAATATCTCGCGCCCTATACCGGCTGCGCAATGGGCGAATTTTTCCGCGACAACGGCATGCACGCCGTGATCGTGTATGACGATCTGTCAAAGCAGGCCGTAGCTTACCGCCAGATGTCGCTGCTGCTGCGTCGTCCTCCGGGCCGTGAAGCGTATCCGGGCGATGTGTTCTATCTCCACTCGCGTCTGCTCGAGCGTGCCGCGAAGATGAGCGAGGCCGAAGGCCACGGATCGCTGACCGCGCTGCCGATCATCGAAACGCAGGCGGGCGACGTGTCTGCCTATATTCCCACCAACGTGATCTCGATCACCGATGGCCAGATCTTCCTTGAAACCGATCTGTTCTATCAGGGCATCCGTCCGGCCATTAACGTCGGCCTTTCCGTGTCGCGTGTGGGCGGTGCTGCCCAGACCAAGGCGATGAAGAAGGTCGCCGGCTCCATGAAGCTGGACCTTGCGCAATACCGCGAGATGGCGGCATTTGCGCAGTTCGGTTCCGACCTTGATGCAGCGACGCAAAAGCTGCTGAACCGCGGCGCGCGCCTGACTGAGCTGCTGAAGCAGGCGCAGTTCTCGCCCATGCCCTTTGAAGAGCAGACGATTTCGATCTTTGCCGGAACCAATGGCTATATCGACAGCGTCGAAGTGTCGCGCGTGGGCCAGTACGAAGAGCAGATGCTGGCCTTCTTCCGCTCAAACCACGCCGATGTATTGAGCGACATTCGCGACACCAAGAAGTTCGAAGGCGACATCAAGGACCGCACCGTCGCGGCGCTTGATGCATTTGCCAAGCAGTTTGCTTAAACAACCGTAATTGTTTCGCTTCGGCGAATTGGAGAAGTCTGAGTGCCCTCACTCAAGGAACTCAAAGGTCGGATCAACTCGGTCAAATCGACCCAGAAGATCACCAAGGCCAAACAGATGGTCGCTGCGGCCAAGCTGCGCCGTGCGCAGGCCGCTGCCGAGGCCGCGCGCCCCTATGCCGAGCGGCTGGCGGGCGTTATGGCTTCGCTGGCGAGCAAGGTTTCAGGCGACAGCGCGCCCAAACTGCTCAGCGGCACCGGATCGGATCAGCGCAACCTCCTCGTGGTGGTCAACACCGACAAGGGGCTGTGCGGCGGTCTGAACTCCAACCTGGTGAAAGCCGCCAAGATCAAGGCGCGCGCGCTGCTGGCCGATGGCAAAAAGGTTGAGTTCTACCTTGTCGGCAAAAAGGGCCGCGCGCCTTTAAAACGCGACTTTGCGGAGAAGATCGGCGGCGGGTTCGACACTTCCACGGTCAAGACCCCCGGCTTTGATGAGGCCGACGCAATTGCGAACGAGCTGCTCGAAATGTTCGAAGCGGGCAAATTCGATGTCGCGCACCTGATCTACCCGACCTTCAAGTCCGCACTGGCGCAGGACCCGACGATCGATCAGCTGATCCCCGTCCCCTCACCCGAAGTGAGCGTGGCCTCGGACTCAGTGGTCGAATACGAGCCGGGCGAAGAGGAAATCCTCGAAGAACTGCTGCCGCGTTATGTCAAAACGCAGCTGTTCGGCGCGCTGCTGGAACGCGAGGCATCCGAACACGGTGCTTCGATGACCGCGATGGACAACGCCACGCGCAACGCAGGCGACCTGATCAAGGATCTGACTGTCAAGTACAACCGCAGCCGCCAGGCCGCGATCACCACCGAACTTATTGAAATTATCGCTGGCGCAGAAGCGCTGTAAAGTATCCGTGAGTTCCCGCGCAGGCGGGAACCTCCCATCGGCAGGGTCCGCCGCCAGTGTTCGAGGACCCAATCAGACGAACGAGGTCCCCGCCTTCGCGGGGACTCACACAAGACGAAGAACGCAAGGACAAGAAAATGGCCACCGCACCCGCCCTAAATCAAACCACCAACGGCACAATCAGCCAGGTCATCGGCGCCGTCGTCGACGTGCATTTCCCCGGTGAACTGCCCGCGATCCTGACCGCGCTCGAAACCAAGAACAACGGCAAGACGCTCGTTCTCGAAGTCGCGCAGCACCTTGGTGAAAACACCGTCCGCACCATCGCGATGGACGCGACCGAAGGCATGACGCGCGGCACCGAAGTGGTGAACACCGGCGCGCAGATCAGCGTGCCCGTCGGCCCCAAGACGCTGGGCCGCATCATGAACGTGATCGGCGAACCCATTGACGAACTCGGGCCCATTGGCGCCGAAATGTCCATGCCGATCCACGCCGAGGCTCCGCCCTTCGTCGACCAGTCGACCGAGGCGGCGATCCTTGTCACCGGGATCAAGGTGATCGATCTGCTCGCCCCCTATGCAAAGGGCGGCAAGATCGGCCTGTTCGGCGGCGCTGGCGTGGGCAAGACCGTTCTGATTCAGGAGCTTATCAACAACATCGCGAAGGGCCACGGCGGCGTTTCCGTGTTCGCGGGCGTGGGTGAGCGGACCCGTGAGGGCAACGATCTCTATCACGAATTCCTCGACGCCGAAGTCATCAAGAAGGACGAAAACGGCGTTGCCACCTCCGAAGGGTCCAAGGTTGCGCTGGTGTTCGGCCAGATGAACGAGCCTCCCGGTGCGCGCGCCCGCGTGGCCCTGTCCGGCCTGACGATGGCGGAATACTTCCGCGACGTCGAAGGGCAGGACGTGCTGTTCTTCGTCGACAACATCTTCCGCTTCACGCAGGCCGGTTCCGAAGTGTCCGCGCTGCTGGGCCGTATTCCGAGCGCCGTGGGCTATCAGCCGACCCTGTCCACCGACATGGGCAACCTGCAGGAACGCATCACCTCCACCAACAAGGGTTCGATCACCTCGGTGCAGGCGATTTACGTGCCCGCCGATGACCTTACCGACCCGGCGCCTGCCACCTCGTTTGCGCACCTTGACGCGACCACCACGCTGAACCGCGCGATTTCGGAGCTGGGTATCTATCCGGCGGTCGATCCGCTCGATTCGACCAGCCGCGTGCTGGAACCGCGCGTCGTGGGTCAGGAGCATTACGAGACCGCCCGCCGCGTTCAGGAAACGCTGCAGAAGTACAAGTGCTTGCAGGACATCATCGCCATTCTGGGCATGGATGAGCTTTCAGAGGAAGATAAGCTAATCGTGGCCCGTGCGCGCAAGATTCAGAAGTTCCTCAGCCAGCCGTTCCACGTTGCAGAGGTCTTCACCGGGATCGCCGGGCTGTTCGTACAGCTCGAAGACACCGTCAAAAGCTTCAAGGCGGTGGTCGACGGCGAATACGATCACCTGCCCGAACAGGCATTCTACATGGTCGGCGGCATCGACATGGTGGTCGAAAAAGCCGCCAAGATGGCTGACGAGGCGTAATAGAACTCCCCTCCCGCCTGCGGGAGGGGTCGGGGGTGGGAATGGGCTCGCAAGAGCCCACCCCGCTGCGACTAGCGAGCAAGCTCGCAAGTCTCACTGCCCGTCCCGCGAACGGGAGGAAAAAGGTAAGAAAATGGCATTGCACTTTGAACTCGTGACCCCGGCCAAACTGGTCCGCAGCGAAGAAGTCCACATGGTCGTCGTCCCCGGCACCGATGGCGAATTTGGCGTGCTGGAAGGCCATGCGCCGTTCATGTCAACGATCCGCGATGGTGCGGTGCAGGTTATCAAGACCCCCGGCGCTGCGCCCGAGGTGATCGAAGTGCGCGGCGGGTTTGCCGAAGTCGGCGCGAACGGGCTGACGGTGCTTGCGGAGCATGTCGAGGCATAAGCCTACTTCAAACGAAGACAATGAAGGGGCGGGCCATCTGGTCCGCCCTTTTTCGTTGCGCTGCCCCCTTCACAAGCCGCGCGTTCCCCGGCACAAGTGCATCAGCATTTTCCCCAAGGAGAGGACATTTGAAGCTTGTTTCCAGAGTCGCAATTTCCGCTGTACTGGCTGGCGCCATGACAGTCGGCATCTCCACCGCCGCACAGGCCGATGATCACACCGCCGCCGCGCCCGCCGATGGCATCCCCGGCCCCGAACAGGATCCGTATATCTGGCTGGAAGAAGCACGCTCTGAAAAGGCGCTTGAATGGGTCGAAACGGAAAACAAACGCACGCTGGGCGTGCTGGAGACCGACCCGCGCTTTGCCGATCTCAAGGCAGAGGCGCTGGAGATATTCGACAGCGAAGATCGCATTCCCTATGTCAGTTTCCGCCCCGATGGGCTCTACAATTTCTGGCAGGACAAGGCGAACCCCAAGGGGCTGCTGCGCCGCACCACGCTGGAAAGCTATCGCACCGATGATCCCGAATGGGAGATCATCCTAGATGTCGATGCGCTGGCCGCCGCAGAGGGCAAGGAATGGGTGTATCAGGGATCGTCCTGCCTGCCGCCCGACCTCAACAAGTGCATGATTGCGCTGTCCGATGGCGGTGAGGATGCGACCATCCTGCGCGAATTCGACACCGCGACGAAAAGCTTTGTCGAGGGCGGCTTTACCCTGTCCGAAAAGAGTCAGGGCGGCGCAAGCTGGGTTGATGAAGACACGCTGTGGGTCAGCCGCGATTTTGGCGAAGGCACGCTGACGGACAGCGAATACCCTTTCACCACGCGCGAATGGAAGCGCGGCACCAACATTGCCGACGCGCCCGAGATTTTTCGCGGCGAGTCCTCCGATGTCTCGGCCGGAGCGTATCTGCTGCGCGATGCCGATGATGTGGTCCACGCGCAAATCGGCTATCGCGGAGTGACCTTCCATGAACGCGAATACTTCGTGAAAAAGGACGGCGAGTGGCTGAAACTGGACCTACCCAAAAAAGCCGGCCCCTATGGCATTGTCGATGGTCAATTGCTGTTCTCAACCGATGTGGATTGGGCCGTTGACGGACAGAACTTTGCCGCCGACAGTCTGATCGCGGTCGATCTGGAGGAATGGAAGGCCAACCCAAATGGCGCGGCCAAAACGCTCGTCTGGGCACCGGAAGACCGCCAGACCAAACAGGGCGGAGCGATCACCGCTGCCGGGCTGTATGTCGGGTTGCTCGACAATGTCGTGGGCAAAGTGCTGCGCTTCAATTTCGCCGATGGCGTACTGGTCGAGCGAGCCGATCGAGCTTCCCGACAACGCGACGGTCGGCATCGCGGCCAGTTCGGAAAAGACCGAACAGATCATGTTCACTGTCACTGATTTCCTGAACCCGACGACGCTGTATTACTCGGACAATGGCGATGTGCCGAGCGTGCTCAAGACCTCGCCGGCGTATTTCGACCCGGCGGGTATGGAGGTCGAACAGCACGAGGCGACAAGCAAGGACGGGACCAAGATCCCCTATTTCATCGTCAAGCCTGCGGGCATGAAAATGACCGGCGAAACCGCAACGCTGATGACCGGATATGGCGGGTTTCAGGTGCCGCGCCTGCCGGGTTATCTCGGCAGCACCGGGAAGCTCTGGCTGGAGCGTGGCGGGGCGTATGTGCTCGCCAACCTGCGCGGCGGAGGCGAATTTGGTCCGGGCTGGCACCAGACTGCCATCCGCGAGAACAAGCAGCGCACATGGGATGATTTCATCGCCGTGGGCGAGGATCTGGTGGCGCGCGAGTTCACCAGCCCGCAGCATCTGGGGATTCAGGGCGGATCGCAGGGCGGCCTGCTGGTCGGCACAGCCTTTACCCAGCGGCCTGACCTGTTTGGCGCAGCAATAGTGCAGATCCCGTTGTTCGACATGCTGCGCTATCACCTGATCGGGCGCGGAGCATCGTGGATCGGCGAATATGGCGACCCGCGCATTCCCGAACAGCGCGAATGGATCGAGGGGTACTCGCCCTATCAAAAGATCGTGGAAGGCGTGGAATATCCTGCGCCGTTCCTGTGGGCATCCACAGCCGATGATCGCACCCATCCCGCTCACGCGCGCAAGGGTGCTGCGCGGCTGAAAGAGCTGGGTCAGGATTACCTCTATTTCGAGGATACGACCGGCGGCCATTCTGGGGGCGTTGACAACGAGCAGCGCGCAAAGCTGCAGGCGCTTCAATATGTGTATCTGATGCAGCGGCTGATGGATGATCGGACGGACGCTGCAAACGGCGGCTGACCATCGGACAATCGAACAGAATCAGGCCCCGGTACAGCAATGTGCCGGGGCCTTTTTTACGGGTGCAAACTGGCGATTGTAAACTCGTCCGACACTTTTACCTCCGCTCGTCGCACGTACAGCACGTCGCTCGGGGTTAACGCGAAATTAACCATATTTGTCAGGTCCGCGTTAAGTCTCGGGGTCAAAAGTCAGTCTCACAGTTCGGGGGCGAATTGAATGCAACACCCTGATTTCAGGGCCCCGAGGAGACATCGAATGGCTTACGATCCGAACATTTCCATCGCCGATGCGATCAAGCAGTATGGTTTGCCCAAAAGCCATCGCGTGCATTGGTCCAGTGCGCGCAAGGCCGAAGTGGTCCGCGCTGTCCATGATGACGTGATTACCTTTCATGAAGCCCGCACGCGTTACCTGCTGAGCCGCAGCGAGTTCGAGCAGTGGGAGCGTGAATATGCCGGAAAAAGGCGGGCACCAGACGCACCATCAAGCGCCGCCGATCGCCGCGATGCACACGCCAGAACGACGATCCGCAACCGCGAAAACGCCTGAGCAATTGGGTTTTAGGGTTTGATTTCGATCAAAACTTCGTTGCGACGCATCGGGCCGGGAACCATCGGTGCGTCGTAAAACGCATATTCCGCATCGCCCACAGGGGTCAGGCCGCGATTGGCAATCCAGCCGATCAGCTTCGCTTCCATCGCGGCCAGATCGCTTGCACTGCCATTGCCGCTGAAGCGCACGGTGGCGACCCGGCGCGGCTGTAATTGCACCAGCGCAATGTCTGTTGGCGGTACCGGCAGGGTATCCAGTGTGTATTTGTCCGGCATGATGAACCGCATCCGCCAGCGGCCTTCGCCAGTTTCATCCTGGATGACGGGCGATGTCATCGCGATCTTTTCGTCCTCGTCCACGCGGTCCTGGATAACCGGTGAGGTCATGTCGATTTTCTCGCCACCATCGGGGCGATCCTGCGCAAAGATATAGGCGGCCAGCCGGCGGAAACTGCGACCACTCGCGCTGCGGCGGTCGCCCGAATGCGTTACCTCTGCAACCACCATCGGCGCATAGTCGCGCAACTCGAACGGTTCGTCCGACAGCACCACGGTATAGGCAGGCTGTTGGCCGCGCTCACGATATTGTGCATAGGCCACGCTGCCCAGCGCAGCCGCCCCCGCGACTACGCCTGCGCCGACACCGATTCGTTTAACCCAGCCCATTCCATCCACTCCTGATTGTATGCTCTACCAGCAGTTACGCGAAGGAATCGTTCCCGGATCATGTGTGCCGTCAAAGGCATAGGAACCACAAACACGGTGGCCATATGGGGATGCAAACGTCGACTTACCCCCTCTTCGCCGCCGCTTTCTTCTTCTTCATCGTGTCATGAAAGCGGTCGGCCCAGCCCTGCTTGACCATCTGTTCGGCGCGCACCATGCGCAGTTCGCCATCGCCCACATCGCGGCTGACAGTGCTGCCTGCCGCGACGATTGCATCCGCGCCAATGCTGATAGGTGCGATCAGAGCGCTGTTCGATCCGATAAAGGCACGCTCCCCAATGACGGTATGATATTTGAAATATCCATCGTAATTGCAGGTAATAGTGCCCGCGCCGATATTGGCATTCGCGCCCACGGTAGCATCGCCGATATAGCTAAGGTGGCTGGCCTTGGCCCCCTTGCCCAGAACGGCGTTCTTGATCTCGACGAAGTTACCGACAAAGCTGCCTTCCTCGATCACCGCACCGGGGCGGAGACGTGCGAAGGGGCCAATCTGCGCACCGCCTGCAATTTGCGCACCTTCAAGGTGACTGTAGGCCTTGATATGAACGCCGTCAGCCACGCGCACGCCGGGACCGAACACAACATGAGGTTCCACGGTAACATCACGGCCCAACACCGTGTCATGGCTGAAGAAAACCGTTTCAGGTGCGCGCAAGGATGCGCCATCGGCCATCGCCTGTTCGCGGCGGGCGACCTGCCAGCGACCTTCGGCTGCGGCGAGTTCCGAGCGCGAATTGATCCCGGCAACCTCGTCCGGGCTGTCTGTTACGACGACCGTGCATTTGCCCCCGTCAGCAATCGCGATGTTGACAATATCGGGAAGGTAATACTCGCCCTGCGCGTTGTCATTCCCGACCCGGTCAAGCAGGGCAAACAGGTCTGTTGCGCTGGCTGCCATCAGGCCGGAATTGCAAAGGTGGCAGGCTCGCTCACCCGCGTCCGCATCCTTGTATTCGACCATTTTGAGGATGCGCCCGTCGTCATCCGCGATCACGCGGCCATAATGGCCGGCATCGTCCGGCTCGAATCCCAGCACCACCACGCGCGCAGCGTCGTCTGCGTTTAGCGCATCCAGCATCGCGCGCATCGTGGCGGGCCGCACGAACGGCACATCGCCATACAGCACCAGCACATCGCCCTCGAACCCGTCCAGCAGGCTTTGTGCCTGTTGCACCGCGTGCCCGGTGCCCAATTGTGGTTCCTGCAGGCAGGTATCGGCGCGCCCTTCGACCGCCGCTTCGATCTGGTCGCGGCCCGCCCCCACCACCACGATCTGGCGCACGGGGCCAAGCTCCTCAACCGAGGCCATCAGATGATCGAGCATCGGGCGCCCAGCAATCGGGTGCAGCACCTTGTGCAGGTCGCTCTTCATGCGGGTGCCCTTGCCCGCGGCAAGGATGATGGCGGCAAAATCGGTCATGGTCTCTCCATAGTGTGCATCCCATAGTGTGCCGGGCGCCTGCCAGCAATTGCTTGCGATTTGAAGTCGATTGCATCACCCATCGCGTCCATGACGGATATTCCCTTTGAAATCGTCGGCTTTGATCTCGACGGCACTCTGCTCGACACGTATCGCGATCTGGGTGCCGCGGTGAATTATGCGCTGGGATTGGGCGGGTTTACACGCGTCCCGGTGGAAAGTTCCCGCGATCTGATCGGCGGCGGGGCAAAGCTGATGCTGCTCAAGGCAGTGAACGATCAGGGCGGCCTGGCAGGCGGGGTGGAGGGCGATGATTTTCGCGCGCTCTACAAGGCGATGCTGCGGTTCTATGCAGACAACAACGCGGTCCATTCCGCTCCCTATCCCCACGCCCGCGAAGTGGTGGCGCAGCTGGTGGACAGCGGCGTGAAGGTAGCGGTTGTGACCAACAAATTCGAAAGCTTCGCCCGGTCGATCCTGACCCAGCTTGATTTCATCGAGCCATTCGGAGCCGTGATCGGTGGAGATACCATGGGCAAGGGCGCTGATGGCGCGTTCCTGTCGAAACCGCACCCCGATCCGCTCATTGAGGCGCGCAGTCGCTGCGGCGGCGGCAGCTTCGCGTTTGTCGGTGATAGTACGTATGACGTGCGGGCGGCGCGCGGCGCGGGCGTGCCGGTGATCGCCGCGGCCTATGGGTACTGCGATGTCGCCCCTGTGGATATGGGCGCGGACGCAGTGATCGATTCGCTGGACGAACTGATCCCGGCCCTGCACGCGCTGTAGCTTGCGCGAAATTGCCGTTACGGCATCGCATTTGGTCCAGCGACCGGTTGCAACAGCGCCGCAAAAGTGCCACCGAGCGGCCATTAACAGTTTACGCGCGCGTCAACTGCCCGCGCGATCATCATAGCAGGAAAAGGAATTCCCCCATGAGCATCTCCTTCAAGGACAAGGTCGCCATCGTCACCGGTGCAGGCGGAGGCCTGGGCAAGGCTTACGCGCTGGAACTCGCCCGGCGCGGCGCCAAGGTTGTCGTCAACGATCTGGGCGGATCGCGCGATGGCACCGGCACATCTGACGCGGCCGCCGAAGTCGTCGCCGAGATCGAGGCGATGGGCGGCGAGGCGATGCCCAATGGCGGCTCCGTCACCGAATACGACCAGATGGAAAAGATGGTCGCCGATGCCAAGCAGAAGTGGGGCGGCGTGCACGTCCTCATCAACAATGCGGGCGTCCTGCGTGACAAGACCTTCGCCAAGATGACCCCGGACGATTTCGAGTTCGTGCTGAAGGTGCACCTGACCGGATCGGCCTTTGTCACCAAGGCGTGCTGGGAAACCTTCCGCGAACAGTCCTATGGTCGCATCCTGATGACGGCTTCATCCACGGGCCTGTTCGGCAATTTTGGCCAGGCTAATTACGGCGCGGCAAAACTGGGCCTCGCCGGCCTGACCAAGACGCTCCAGCTTGAAGGCGCGAAGTACAACATCCGCGTCAACTCGCTGTCGCCGGTGGCGGGCACGCGCATGACCGAAGACCTGTTCCCCGAAGAAGCGTTCAAGCTGTTCGCGCCCGAAAACGTAGTTCCCGCCGCGCTCTTCCTCGTCAGCGAAGACGGACCCACCAATGCCATCGTCGGCGCGGGCGCAGGGGGTTTCCACTCCAGCTGGGTGGTGATGAACGACGCGGTGTGGCTGAAAGATGAGGACCGCACCGTCGAAGGTTTTGCCGCGCGGTGGGAGGACATCAACTCCTTCACCAACCTCAAGGCCCCGCAGTCCGGCTCCGAACAGTCGGGCGCAATCCTGACCGCGATGCAGAAAGTCACCGGCACCGGACCGAGCAGCGCGCGGGGCTAAGACGTCACGACGTGGCTCTGGTCAACGCACAAGCTGTGTTGACACTATAACACACCGCGCCTACGCTCAGTCCCGACAAAGCGGGGAGCGTGGGCGCGATGTATTCCGAAGACGATATCAACTCAGCTGTGGCTGCGGGCGCGCTCAGCGCGCAATCCGCTGCGGGCTTCCGCGCCTATATGTCGCAGGTGCGTGAATTGCCGCGTGGATCGGAAGAAAACTTCCGCCTCATCAACAGCTTCAACGACATTTTCGTCGCCATCGGGGTGGTAATCCTGCTGGTCGCAGTAGGAGCCATCGGGCAGGCGCTGGCGGGTTTGCTGGTGCCGGTCGAGCAATATTTCGAGGTTTTCAGCGGTCGTGCCGATCCGACGAAGGCAGAGCTTGACGCATGGAACGCAGCGCGCGTGCTGCGCGACGGCCTTGAGGCGTGCCTTTCCGGACTGTTCGTTGCCGCTGCTGCGTGGCCGTTATCCGAATTCTTCACCCGCAGGAGGCGCATGGCGCTGCCTTCGATCCTGCTGCTGCTGGCGTTTGTCGGGGGCTCGTTTTTCGCCGTTTTCGGCGCAGGCCTTGCGCTGGGTGCGGATGGCAATTCGCCGGTTGCAGCGCTCATGATTTCCGGCGCGGCGCTGGTCGCGGCGGGGGCTGCTTTCCTGCACTGGAAGCGCTTTATGGTGCCCATCACGGTCGCGGCTGGCTCAGCTGCGATTGCAGGGACGGTGGTGGCGCTGGTAGTCGCCGCCATAGGGCCGCAGACCATTGCCCAGGATTTCGTCCTCGCACTGGTCTTCATCGCGGGCCTCTGCGTGTTCGCTTTCGCGATGTGGTGGGATATTTCCGACCGGGATCGGACCACGCGCCGCAGCGATGTCGCGTTCTGGCTCCACCTCACCGCGGCGCCCGCGATTGCGCACCCGATCTTTGCGCTGATCGGCGTGACCGATGGCGACGATATAGGCATGGGCGCGGCGTTTGGGGTGGTGGCGGTGTACATAGCATTCGGCCTGATCGCGCTGGCGATTGACCGGCGCGCGTTGCTGGTGTCGGCGCTCGCCTATGTGCTGTTCGCGCTGACATTCCTGTTTCGCGAATTTGGTGCGGTGGAAATCTCGTTCGCGCTCACCGCACTGGTGATCGGATCGGCGCTGCTCAGCCTCTCGGCTTTCTGGCAACCGATCCGCAGCGGTGTGGTCGGCATGTTGCCCCGCGGCCTGCAAGACATGCTTCCGGCAACCGGGTATACAAGCGCGCCAGCCGCAACACCCAGCGCAGTCTGAGGCTAATCAGGGTCGACCGCCTTCAGAAGGCGGCGTTCCATCGGGGCCAGCACGCCTGCAAGTTCATGCCCGCGTTTGAGCACCTGCCCATGTTCTCCAAACAGCGTCCACATGCCCTGCTTGCCGCGCAAGGACGGGCGTTTCTCGATCCGCGCCTGCGGCCGTTCTGCGGCGCGGCGGAAGGCGGAAAAGCTGGCAGCCTGTCGGTCGAAATCCATCGCGTAATCGCGCCACTGTCCTGCGGCGACCATGCGGCCATACAGATCGAGGATGCGCTGCAATTCGTCGCGCTCAAACCCCACCTGCGAGGGCGCACGACCGGGAAACGCAACAATCTGGCCCATCGCTGCGCCTGCGCCCGACTTCATCAATCGCCCGTCCCATTCTTTGCTTCACGATCACGGTCGAGATCGAGATCTGGCCGGCCCGCCTCTGTCTGTCCCTGTGCCGCTTGCGCCTGTCTCAGTTTTGCCAAATCGGCGCGCAACGCGGCAAGATCGCGCTCCAGTTTCTCAATGCAGTCGATGCGGTTGCCTTCGCCATCCTCGCAATCGGGGGTGACGGCATAGGGGATGAATTCCTTGATCCAGTCCTCCGCCGGAACCAGCGTGGAGCGCGCCTTGAAACCCACCATCGTCGCGCCTGCGGGCACATCCTCCATCACCACCGCGCTTGCGCCCACGCGCGCACGCTCGCCAAGGGTGATAGGCCCGATGATCTGCGCCCCCGATCCGATGATCACGTTGTCGCACAATGTCGGATGGCGTTTGCCGCCCTGACCATTGGTCGGATTGGTGCCACCCAGCGTCACGCATTGATAGATGGTGACGTTATCACCGATTTCGGCGGTTTCCCCGATCACGGTAAAGCCATGATCGATAAAGAAATTCTTGCCAATGATCGCGCCCGGATGAATATCGATTGCGGTCAGCGCGCGCGACAGATGGTTGACGAACCGGGCGAGGAAAAACAGCTTGGCCTCGAACAGCCAGTGCGCGATGCGATGCATTCCCAGTGCCAGAACACCGGGATACAGCAGGATTTCCCAACGCGAACGCGGCGCGGGATCGCGGGCCCTAATTGAATCCAGATAGGCATTCAGCCGCTCGAACATCGTCCACTCCTTGGCCGCGAAGCCTTCCACCAATGGCGCACAAAATCAACTGGCGCGGCCGCTATGCCTAAAGCAGGGTGGCCTGTTCCGGCCCCTGCAACGCCTCTATCGCGGCGCGCCATACCGACATGGTGGCGGGCACCTGCCGTTCAAGGCTGATCCGGTCGATGGTCAGCACCAATTGTTCCAGTTCGGCAAAGCTGCGCCCCGCGCGCGGCACCAGATATTCCGCTGCGCCGTCTGCCAATGATAGTCCGCGCTCCTCTGCCAATGCCTCTATCAAAAGCGCGGCCATCGCATCGTCAGGCTCCACCAGTTCGAGTTGCAACGATCCGCCAAGCCGAGATTTGAGATCGGGCAAGGCGATCTGCCACGGCTGAGCGTTGACGATCAGCAGAAGCGGCTCACCGCTGCGCGATCCGCCATCCTGGCTGGCATTCCAGCGGTGGAAAAGCGCGGTCTCATCCACGCCCTCCGCATCGTCGATCACGTCGATACCCTGTGTCGACGCCCAGCGGGCCAGCAGCGATTTGCCCGAACGCGGCGGACCGGTGAGAACGGCGGTGTGAAACGGCCAGCCCTGCGGCGCGCGCAAAGCCTCTATCGCAGCGGCGTTGGCATTGCCGATAACGATGCGGGCAGGATCGCCCCGTGTTGCCCGTTCCAGCGGAAGGGCGATCTGGGAAGTGGGAGCAACAACCATAGTCACATGCTCGGCATCACGCACGCGCACCCTGCGCGCTTAACGGCTGATGGCGATGGTGCCGCCGCCCTGGCGCACGGTAAATCCGCGCGCGCGCAGGGCCGCAGCCAATTCATCGACGGTGCCGCCAAAGCTGACGTTCATCACCGAAGTTCCGCCCATTGCCGTGCTGGTTACCGCCACGCCGCGCACTCCGGCAGCGCCCCTCACACCCGACAACGCCGCATCGAAGGCCGCCGCATCGGGCGTGGCAAATTGCACCACAACATTGCGCGCAGCGGCTGCGGGATCGGGGGCGGCGGCGGCTGGATCGGTGCCGGCGGCGGGCGCTGTGCCTGCGTCCCCACGCTCTGCTGCCCTGCGTGCTTGCGCCGCGGCGGCATCGCGCGCGCTGATCGCCTGCCCGATTTCAATCAGGCGCTGTATCGCAGGATCGATCGTGCCGCTTCCCCCCAGCCGCAGTGTGGGATCGGGTTGCAGCTTACCATCGGCCAGTGCCTGTTCAAACACCTTGTCCATCCGTTCCACCGCCTGTCCCAGCATCGCATCCAGCGCTTCGGGACTGTCTGCCGTCATCGTGAAGGTATCAAGCACGCGGCTGTCAGGGCCGTATCGCGCGGTGAAGCTGCCGGTGATCGGGCCACCGGGGAACTGATGTTCCAGCCGCGCAATCGGTATGATCGCATCGGCTGCGCCGTACTGGTCCAGCGTGCTGCGCCACCATGCGCGACTGCGTCTGCCGGTCTGCCCATAGTTCAGTAGCAGCGAATCGCCGCCCGCACCGCTTGGCCGAATATAATCGATCCGGCTGCTGCCCGGATTGAAGTCTGCCCAGGCGCGCTGCCACGGATTGCGCACCTCGAATGTCGTATACGTGCCCGCGCTGGCGGTAATTGGCAGCAGCAGCATCGGCGCGGAGCTGCGTGCCTCGCCCCCGCCGCCCAAATACCGGCCCGCGCGCTGGCGATCAAAGATGACCCCCAGCGTCGCGATGTAGCGTTTTGGCCCCACCCGCTCTCGCTGGATCACGATGGCGGAGACGAGCGAATTGAGCTGACCGTCGGCAATCGCGGGGCCCCCGGCCTTCTCCCACGCATCGCGCTGCGCCTGCTGCCAGCCTTTTTGGCGCGCATCCTCCGGATTGTCGCCGGTCACATCAACCTTGATCCCGCGCACTTCGATATCGGCGCTGGACGCGGTGGGAGCGATGCCGCGATCCCCGCTGACCTGCGCCAGCACCAGTCCATAGACCCCTGCCAACAGCACAAACGCAACCACCGCCGCCCCCGCTCGCATGGTAAAGCGGGCGGGCCAGAATGCCTCGGATACCGGGCTGGAGGGGTTTGCACGTGTCGCCATCGGGGAAATCGGCTTCCCTTTGCCCAAAGGTGAGTGGAATTCCAAGCGCGAAAGGTTAAAGACCGGGCATGACCGGCACAAACTCCCCCTACACCTACGCGCAAGCAGGCGTTTCCATCGAAGCGGGCAACGCTCTGGTCAAGGCGATTGCGCCCCTTGCCAAGGCGACTGCGCGCCCCGGCGCGACGAGCGAGCTGGGCGGATTTGGTGGGTTCTTCGATCCGAAGGCAGCGGGCTACACCGATCCGCTGCTGGTCGCGGCCAATGATGGCGTCGGGACCAAGCTGAAACTGGCAATCGAGCATGACCGGCATGACACGGTCGGCATTGATCTGGTCGCCATGTGCGTCAACGATCTGATCGTGCAGGGGGCAGAGCCGCTGTTCTTCCTCGATTACTTCGCCACTGGAAAGCTGGAAAACGGCGTCGCCACCCGTGTCGTCGCCGGGATTGCGAACGGGTGCAAGCAGGCGGGTTGCGCGCTGATTGGCGGAGAAACCGCCGAAATGCCGGGTATGTATGCGAGCGGCGACTATGATCTCGCGGGCTTCTGCGTCGGTGCGGTGGAGCGCGGCGAACAATTGACGGGCGAGCGTGTTGCGCCGGGCGATGTGCTGATCGGGTTGGCGTCGTCAGGGGTTCATTCCAACGGATATTCCCTCGTGCGGCGGTTGGCGCAGGATAAGGGCTGGAAACTGAACCGCCCTGCCCTGTTCGATCCCGACCGTCTTCTGATCGACGCGCTGATAGAGCCGACGCGCATCTACGTCGCCAGCCTGCTGCCGCTGATCCGGGAGGGGCTGATCCATGGCCTCGCCCACATCACCGGCGGCGGCCTGCTGGAAAACATCCCGCGCATCCTCCCCGAAGGCGCACACGCGCACGTCGATGCCGATCTGTGGCCACAGCCCCGGTTGATGGCGTTCCTGCAGGCGCAGGGCGCGATTGAGCCGGAGGAAATGGCGCGTACGTTCAATTGCGGCGTCGGCATGGTGCTGAGCGTGGCGGCAGGCAATGTCGAAGCGGTCACGCAGCGGCTGGAGGCAGCGGGCGAAACCGTATTGCGCGTGGGCGAAATTCGCGAAGGCCAGCGCGGCTGCACGGTGCGCGGATCGCTGGAAACCTGGGGCGCACGGGGGGACTGGGAAGCCGTCCACCATGGCTGAACGGGCCAGGATCGCCATTTTCATCTCCGGCACCGGCACCAATATGGCCGCGCTGCTATATGCCAGCCGCCTGGCCGATGCGCCGTTCGAAATCGTGCTGGTTGCCTCCAATGTTACCGATGCAGACGGACTGGCGCTGGCGGCGCTGGAGGGTATCGCCACGTTCACCCACCCGCATTTGGGCCACAGCCGCGCCGAACACGACGCCGCAATGGAAGCCGCAACCAGTGCGGCGGGCGCGCAATACATCGTGCTGGCGGGATACATGCGCATTCTCTCCGATGCCTTTGTTGATCGGTGGGCGGGACGGATCCTTAACATCCACCCCTCGCTGCTGCCCAGATACAAGGGGCTGGACACCTTCGCACGCGCGATTGCGGCGGGGGACAGCCACGCGGGCGCGAGCGTGCATCTGGTGACGCCGGAACTGGATGCAGGCGCGGTGCTGGCGCAGGCGCGCGTGGCCATCGCCCCCGATGACACACCCGAAACGCTCGCCGCGCGGGTAAAGATTGCCGAGCACCAATTGTATCCGCGAGCGGTGGCCGATTACGTGTCGCGCGGGTCCGATCCCGATTATCTGTATAACCGGGTGCGCGATCTGGCGCTGGCATTGCCCGAAACGAGCGAGCGCGACAGCCACGGTTCGCCGGGTTTTCGCGTGGGGACGGACAAATCGGGGCGATTTTTCGCGCATTTCAACGATCAGCATCATGGCAGCGAGCATGTCGCCGTGCTGGTCAAGACCAGCGGCCTCGACGAATTGCTCGATCTGGTGGAGGCCCAGCCGGCGGTCTATTTCAAGCCCGCCTATTACGGCGCAAGCGGGTGGGTAGGACTGATCCTCAACCGCCCCGATTGCGACTGGACGCACGTCGAGGAATGGCTGGGTCGCAGCTGGCGCGCGGTCGCTCCGGCGCGGCTGACGCGGCTGCACGATGCGGCCGACATGTTCTGAGCTTGGCCCGCCCATGAAACGCAACGCCCCGCCGCCCCGCCCGCACCCGCTCGCCCGTTCGCCGCGGGTGGACCGGGCCAACCGCTTTTTCGCGAAGGCGTGGGAAAAGGGCTGGCTGCCGCCGCCACTGCTGGATGCGGATGCCCTGTGGCAAAAGGTGGCGTGGCCGATGGGCTTCGACGCCGGGGAGGCCGAAGCCGCCGCACGCAACCCTGAAGATATCGCCGACTTTCGCGAGCGGCTGGACCGGCTGGTCGCCGCCGTGCGCGATGAGGCGGATCTCAATCCGCTGGGCCGGGTCATGGCGCATGGGCAACTGGAACGCGTGGTAAAGAACCGGCTGACGTTTGGCGCATTGTGGCGGGATCGGCCCGAACTCGCACGGACCCCGCTCGCCCCGCCAATCATCATCGTCGGCCACATGCGCAGCGGGACCACGCGCATTCACAAATTGCTGTCAGCGGATCCGGCGCATTCGCACACGCGGTATTGCGATGCCTACCACCCTAGTCCCCACCCGGCCCGATCTGCGCCTGATGAAAGGCGCGGGCGAAATCGCGTTTCTCACCGCGCTCAATCCCTGGCTGCAATCGATTCATCCCGTCGCCAGTGGAGGCGTGGAGGAGGAGCTGGGCTGGCTGGCGGGCGCACTCAACCATTCGATTTACGAATCGCAATGGCACATCCCGACCTTTTCCGCGTGGAGCGAGGCGCGCGATGCCACCCCGGTCTATCGCGAGTTTGCCCGCGTGCTGCGCACCGATGCAGCCCATCGCGGGCTGGCGGGGAAGCCTCGCGTGCTGAAAGTGCCGGTGTTCTGCGAGAACCTGCCCGAATTGCTCGCCCAGTTTCCCGACGCGCGGCTCGTCATTGCTCATCGCGACCACGATGCGGTGCTGCGCAGCGCGGTTTCACTCGCAGCAAACCAGATGGCGGTGCAGTCCGATACCTGCGATCTGGAAGCGATCACGGCGCGCTGGCAGCACAAGATTGCGTTGCGGGAAGCGCGCATGGCATCGGCGCTGGCCGGGTGGCAGGGGCCAGTTTCGCGCTTGACCTTTGATGAAATGAATGTGGATTGGGAAGGTGCAATGCGCCGCTGTTACGCCGAACTTGATCTCACCCTGTCACCAGAGGCGCTCGCCGCAATGCGCACGATGATGGCCGCGCAGGACAAGGGCCACCATCACGATCACGCGCGGCAGCTTGAGCAATTCGCAAAGCACGCATGAGGGCAAACAAAAAGGGCCGCCCCATCGGGACGGCCCTTTTGCGTTTCACGCGGCAGAAAAATCAGCCGACGATTTCTTCGGGCTTGAAGAAATAGGCGATCTCAGTCGCGGCGTTCTCTTCGCTGTCGGAACCGTGGACGGTGTTTTCACCGATCGACAGCGCGTGGACCTTGCGGATCGTGCCTTCGGCGGCGTCGGCGGGGTTGGTTGCGCCCATGATGTCGCGGTTGCGGGTCACGGCGTCTTCGCCTTCGAGCACCTGAACCACCACCGGCTCGCTCATCATGAATTCGACCAGTTCACCAAAGAACGGGCGCTCTGAGTGAACCGCATAAAAACCTTCGGCCTGTTCGCGGCTCATGTGGATACGCTTGGACGCGACGACGCGCAGGCCGGCTTCTTCCAGCATTTGCGTGACTGCGCCGGTCAGATTGCGACGCGTGGCATCGGGCTTGATGATCGAAAAGGTGCGGGTAACCGCCATGATTGGTATTCCTTGCTAGATAAAAGCGCGACCTGCGCAGGGGTCTGGATTGCGCGCGCCCTTAACGGGGGCGGCACATTACTTCAAGCGTTGCGTGAAGTGGGATCAATCGGCGGGCGGACCATCCTGCATCATACCGACCGAAAGCTGGGCCTGTGTGCCGCCCGCGATCGGAACTGCCATCAGAGAGAATGTGAGGCCATCAGGGCTTTCGCCGCCCGCCATCCGCCCCTCGTTGATCGGCATCTGCATTTCGATGTTCACGCCCGCCGCGCGGGCCTGGCCGATATAGAACGCTGCGATCTGTTCGGGCGTATCGGCGCTTTCCATGGTCACGAACGCGCCCCGGCCATCCCCCTGATCGAACACCGTGTTGCCGATGACTTTTGCTCCGGGATAAAGCGTGAAACCCGCGGGCAGATCGAGCGGCACCTGCGCGCCAGAACGGACCGTGGTGGCGCCATCGGCGGTGCTGGCACTGGCGCTGATTTCGCCGGTTTCGCTGTCGATGGTGTATGAGCTTTCCTGCGCCGCCTCAGTGCCGCAGGCTGACAGGGCCAGCAGCGCCGCACACCCGCACGCAGCGGTTCCGACTGACCGGATCGTTCGCATTGATACCCCCCAAACCGATAAAACCCGCGCCTATGCCACCTTGACCCACTTGCCGCCGTCCTGCCGAAAGAACGAGCGCTCCAGCCCCTCGCGCTCGGACAGCGCCTTCCATGTCTGGCGCGCATGTTCGAGGCTCGCCTCGTCGAACAGCAGGAACGTGCGATCAAAACCGGGTGCGTCGCGGAAAGTTCCGTCGGCAAAGATTGCGTGGCTTGCCCCGTTTGCGGCCTCGCACGTGTCAGACAGCAGGATCGGCTGGCGTTCCGGCGCGGGTCCGTCGGCAGGGCCATTGGCAAGAAAGCTGGTTGGCCCAGCCTCCCACAACCCACGCGATAGTGCCGCGCGCTGATCGGCATCCGCGCTGACCACCAGCAAGCGCTCGCCTGCGCCCACCACACGTTGAGCGATGAGCGCAGTCACCTTCTCAACGGGATCGCGCGACAATTGCCAGAAGTCGATCTTCATGAAGCGCCGCCCTTGCCCCGCCTGCAACGGTCCGAACAATAGCGCACATTATCCCAGTCGCGTTCCCATTTCTTGCGCCAGTTGAAGGGCAAGCCGCAGGTTTCGCAAATCTTCGAGGGAAGATCGGATTTCTTGCGCATCTTGGGGATGAGATCGGCTCCTATCCCTCGAAATTATCCGCGACCATCCGGTCGATCAGACGCGCGCCGTATCCGGTTGCGCCCTTGTCCCAGCTATGTCCCGGCTTGTTCGACCAGACCATGCCCGCAATGTCGCAATGCGCCCATGCGGTGCCCTTGCGGATGAAGCGGGCGAGGAATTGCGCGGCGGTGATCGAACCTGCCTCGCGCGGGCCGACATTCTTGATGTCCGCAATCGGCGAATCGATCAGCTTGTCATAGGCGGGGCCGATGGGCATCCGCCACAGCTTGTCCCCGGTCGCCTTGCCCGCCGCGATCAACTGTTCCGCAAGATCATCGTCATTGGCGAAGACGCCGCCATGTTCATTGCCCAGCGCGATAATCATGGCGCCCGTGAGCGTGGCGAAATCGACGATCCGTTCGGGGTCGAATTCCTCCTGCGCCCAGTGCAGCGCATCGCACAGCACCAGCCGCCCTTCGGCATCGGTGTTCAGCACTTCGACTGTCTGCCCGCTCATCGTGGTGACGACGTCGCCGGGTCGCTGCGCGCGGCCATCGGGCATGTTTTCGACCAGACCCATGACGGCGACGACATTCGCTTTCGCCTTGCGCTTTACCAGCGCCAGCATCCCGCCCGCGACCGCACCTGCGCCGCCCATGTCCCACTTCATGTCTTCCATGCCGGGAGGCGGCTTCAGCGAGATACCGCCGGTGTCGAACGTCACACCCTTGCCCACGAAAACCGTCGGCTTGTCATCCGGCTTGCCACCGTTCCAGCGGATTGCGAGCATTCGGGAAGGCCGTTCAGACCCCATCCCCACGCCCAGCAGCGCGCCCATGCCCAGCTTTTCCATCGCCGCATCGTCCAGCACGGTTATCTCAGCCCCGGTATCCGCAAACGCCTCTTCGCATTTGGCGACGAAGCTTTCCGGGTAGAGGATGTTGGCAGGCAGCGTCACCAGTTGGCGGGTGAATTCCACCCCGTCTGCCGTGGCCGAGGCGCGCTCCCATGCGGCCTCCGTCCCCTCCGGCGCATTCACCACATGCACGGTATCGAGGGTCGGGCGCTTGTCCGCCGCCAGTTTCGTGCGGTATTCGTCGAACCGCCATGCCCGCAGCCGCACACCCAGCAGCGCGCCCGCCGCTTCCTCTCCGGAAAGATCGGCGTGGCCCAGATCCAGCACCATTTCCGTCTCGCCCGACACCAGGTACTTGGCCGTTAGAGCCGCGCCAGCCTTTTCCACGTTGAGCTTCCGCGTTTCAGCATCGACTTCCCCCGCTCCGGCCAGCGCGATCCGGCGCAGCGCACCATCGTTCGAAGTGAATCCTTCAAACACCTGTCCGGCACTGCCCTTGAACCGAGCGGCGGTGGCGCCATCGACGATGGCGGTATCCAGATCGGAAGGCGTGCCGTTCTGATTGACGATCCGCGCGATCAGTCGGACGCTGGCAGAGGGCTTGTCGGCGAAATGAATTTGCATGGGTTCTCCGGTGTGTGAAGGCCGTGGCGGTGCCGCGCGGCGCTCTTCAGATTGCGAACTGGTCACTGCAAACATGGCTCGAAAAACGAAAACGGAGCCGATTTCAAGGCATGTGACAAGCAGGGGACAAGCGTGATTGTTGGCGATTGCGATTAGGCGCGAGCGGTGCAATAGGCAAGGCATGTCGGGACGATCCAAGCTGGTTGCGCACACGCCGCTATTGCCGCTGCGCGCGAACGAAGGGGGCGTCTCCCGGCTGGCGATGAATGCTGCGCTGATGAATTGTGCGCTCACAATTTCTTTGATGGTGCTGCCCGCCCCACTGCTCGCGCAGGATGCTGCGCAACCGCCCCAACCTGCTCCTGAACAGCTCCCGGTGCAGACCGAGGAGAAGGACGACGTCTCGCTCGAAGAGCAATTTGCGGGCGATACGATTGATTTCGAGGCCGAACAGCTTTCCTATGACAGCGAGACCGATACCGTCAGCGCGCGCGGCGATGTGATCCTGCGCAGCGATGATCGGTCGGTCCGCGCTGATGAAGTCGTGTGGAAACGCGCCGAAGGCCGCATCTTTGCCGCGGGCAATATCCGCCTGGTCGATGACAGCGGGAACGAGCTGTTCACTGATAAACTGGAGCTGACCGACACGTTCGAGGCAGGGGCAATGGGCCGCCTGTTGCTTGCGTTGAGGGCGGGCGGACGGCTCGCTGCACAATCGGCAGAGCGCGGCGCGGATGGCGTCGTGCTGCTGACCGATGCGGCATACACCGCCTGCGCCGTGACCGATACCAATGGCTGTCCCAAGGATCCCAGCTGGCGCATCACCGCCCGGCGTGTCGAATTCGATCAGGAACGCAACCGGGTGTCGTTTTCCGGTGCCATGCTCGAATTGTTCGGCCAGCGCATCCTGCCGCTGCCCGGCTTATCGCTCCGCACCGATGGCGGCGCGCAAAGCGGGTTCATCAACCCGAATATCCGCGTTACGCAGGTCAATGGGGTGGAATTATCAGCCGAGTATCTGTGGCAATTGGCTGAAAACAAGGATCTGACGCTGGGCGCTTTCGTGTTTTCGGAAGTTGCCCCGATGGTGTCGGCGCAATGGCGTCACCTCACCGAAAAAGGCGCGTATCAAATCACCGGATATGCCACCGCCAGCAGCCGCCTTTCCGATCTGACCGGCATCCCTACCCGGCAAAGCGACCCGCGCGGCTATCTGTTCGCCAATGGCCAGTTCCAGTTTACGCCGGAATGGAGCCTGACAGGTTCGATCCGGCTGGCAAGCGACCGCACATTTCTGCGCCGGTACGACCTCAGTCGTGATGATCGCCTGCGCTCCACCGTCAATCTGGAGCGGATTGACGCTACATCCTATTTCAGCCTCGCCGGTTGGGCGACGCAGACCCTGCGCATTACCGCCGATCAGGGTCAGATCCCGATCGCTCTCCCGGCGCTGGATTACCGCCGCAACATCGCCGATCCGCTGCTCGGCGGAAATATCCAGTTGCAGGCAAATACGCTCAGCCTGATCCGGGATGAGGGGCAGGACACGCAGCGTGCCTTTGCCGGGGCGCGGTGGGATTTGCGCACGCTGACAGACCTGGGACAGGTCGTGACCTTCACCGCTCTGGCTCGCGGTGATGTGTATCACACGCAAGACACGCTTTCGACGCTGACGGAAATCTACCGCGGAAACGAAGGCTGGACCGGGCGCGCCATCGCGCTGGGTGCAATCGACGTGGAATGGCCGTTTGCAGGCGAGGCGTTTGGAGGAACGCAGGTGCTGACACCGCGCGTGCAATTCGTCGCCTCCCCCTCGATCCGCAATCTCGCCGTCCCCAATGAAGACGCGCGCGCAATCGATCTGGAGGATTCAAACCTGTTCGCGCTAAACCGCTTTCCTGGCTACGACCGGGTGGAGGATGGCGCGCGCGTGACCTGGGGTGTGGATTGGGAACTGACCAAACCGGGCTGGCGCGTGAAGACGAATATCGGCCAGTCCTACCGTTTCGATGCGGATCGGCAGGTTTTCCCCGATGGCACCGGCCTGTCGGAACGGGTGTCCGATTTCGTCGGACGGACCGAAGTGCGATTTCGCAACAACCTTGCCTTCACGCACCGGTTTCGGCTGGACAAGGACAATCTGGCGGTGCGTCGCAACGAAATTGACGCCACCATCGGATCGCAGCGCACATATCTTGAAATCGGCTATTTGCGGCTAAACCGTGACATCCAGACGGTGGAGGATTTGCTCGACCGCGAGGAAGTGCGCGCGGCCGGTCGCATTGCATTCCGGCGGTATTGGTCGGTGTTCGGATCGGGCGTGTTCAACCTTACCAATTCCGATGAAGACCCGATTTTCTCG
Source organism: uncultured Alphaproteobacteria bacterium (assembly GCA_963838365.1). Taxonomy (GTDB): domain Bacteria; phylum Pseudomonadota; class Alphaproteobacteria; order Sphingomonadales; family Sphingomonadaceae; genus Erythrobacter. The sequence continues at coordinate 61,366 of CAWIQR010000009.1, read as the reverse complement.
CCCGACGGTTTCGAACCGATCCGCACCCGGCTGGGAATTGCCTATGCCGATGATTGCATCGAACTGGGATTTACCTGGCGGCGCGACTTCATCACAGCCGGCGATGCGGGGCGCGGCAATTCATTTCAGGTGTTCTTTGCGCTGCGCAATTTCGGCTTTCGATAATTTCGCGGTGATTGGTCACTGCGCCAGCGTTGGCAGGATGATGGTTTGGGGTTATTATAGCGTCTTGCGGAGCCTGCGCGGAGCCGGGAATGGACAGCGCCCGTTCAGATCGGCGGCGCTATTTCCGCGACGGTAAAGCAGCGCTGTGACTACCCGCAAAGCAGATGGCGGGCCGGGTAGTCGGGGCGTTTAGCACGGGATCGGCAGCGTTGGAATTCATCCTCATATCCGGGGGCGCTGGCACTTTTGACGGGAAATTCGGAACTTGAACGTGACAATCAAAGCCACCTTGAAATCTATCAGTGCCTTGGGGGCAGCCGGGCTCATCGGCCTTGCCGCGATGCCATTGGCCACGCATGCGCAAACCGTGGGCACGCCTACCGCGGATAACCCGCTGGGACTGCCAGAAACAATCAACATCATCGGTGATAGCAATCCCAACCTGCGCACCGCCACGGCGGTTGTGAACGGGTTTGTCATCACCGGCACCGATGTCGATCATCGCGTGGCGCTGGTCACGTCGGCATCGCAAGCGGAAGTTTCCGAAGAGGAAATGGGACGACTGCGCATTCAGGTGCTGCGCAACCTGATCGACGAAACGCTGAAAGTGCAGGCCGCAGAGGCGCTGGAGATGAAGGTAGAGCGCGAACAGATAGAACAGACCTACAACCAGCTCGCCGCGCAGAATTTCGGTCAGAACCCTGAAAAGATGGACGAATACCTCATCTCCATCGGATCATCGCCCATTGCGCTGAAACGCCAGATCGAAGGCGAGATGGCGTGGGACAATTTGTTGCGCCGCAACGTAAACCCGTTCGTCAGTGTTGCCGCCGAGGAAGTGAACGAGGTGCTGGAACGGCTCGAAAAGTCGCGCGGTACCGAAGAGCACAGGTTGGGAGAGATTTTTCTGTCGGCCACCAATGAAAACCGTGAAGCGGTGCAGCAGAATGCACAGCGCATCGTGCAACAATTACAGGGCGGCGGCAGCTTTGTCGCCTATGCCCGGCAGTTTTCCGAAGCTTCAACTGCGGCGGTCGGGGGTGACCTTGGCTGGCTGCGACTGGCACAATTGCCGCCCCAGCTTGCTACCGCCGCGCGTGGTATGCAGCCGGGCCAACTCATTGGCCCGATCGAGATTCCGGGCGGCTTTTCAATTCTATACCTGATTGATCGGCGCCAGGTGCTGACCGCCGATCCGCGCGACGCCGTGCTGAGCCTCAAACAGATTTCCATCGGCTTTCCCCAAGGCGTTTCGCAAGAACAAGCAGACGCGAAAATCCAGCAATTCACCGCCTTTGTCGGGGGCTTGCGCGGTTGCGCCGACGCGCAAAGCGCGACGCAGGCAGTCGGCGCGACCGTTGTCACCAACGATCAAATCCGCGCGCGTTCGCTGCCCGAAGCGTTGCAGAATCTGGTTCTCAACCTGCAAATTGGCCAGACCACGCCGGCGTTTGGAAGCCCTGAGGAAGGCGTGCGCGTCCTGATGCTGTGCGGGCGTGATGAAGCTGAAGATTCGGGCAAGCCGACCTTTGAAACGGTGATGAACGATATCGAGGAAGACCGCATCGGCAAGCGGGCCCAGCGTTACCTGCGCGATCTGCGTAACGACGCCTTCATCGAATACAATTGAGCCTGCGCGTCTCGCCAGCCTCTCCGATACCGCTTGCGCCCGATGCGCCGCTCGCGATTGCGCTTGGCGATCCGGCGGGCATCGGGCCAGAGCTGATCGTTGCGGCATGGTCGCACTTGTCAGGCAGGGGCGCGGGGCTGGCGCATCCGTTCTGCGTTGCTGGCGGTATCGAAATTTTGCGCGCCGCGGCACAGGCCCGCGGAATCGACTGCCCGCTCGTCCCTATCGCCGATGCTGCAGAAGCCGCGCACGCATGGCACGCTGGACTGCCGGTATTGGCCGGACTCGATGCTCCCTACACCCCTGGCACGCCGTCTCCCGATGGCGCTCAGGTGGCGCTTTCATCGCTGCAATGGGCAACCGATCTGGCGCTGCGCGGCGATGTTGCCGGGATTGTCACAGCTCCAGTCGCCAAGTCGGAATTGACCGCCATCGGCTTTGCCCATCCCGGCCAGACCGAATTTCTCGCCGCCGCATGCGGATGCGCGCCTCACGAAGCGGTGATGATGCTGGCCGGACCCTCGCTGCGCACCGTGCCCATCACGGTCCATTGCGCGCTGAGCGAAGTGCCCAAACGCCTTTCGACAGAGCTGATTATTCACAAGGCGGTGGTGACGCACGTCGCGCTCAAACGCGATTTCGGCCTTGCTGCCCCGCGCATCGCAGTTGCGGCGCTCAACCCGCATGCGGGCGAGAACGGGCAGTTCGGCGATGAGGAAGCGCGCATCATCGCGCCCGCCATCAAGGCCTTGCGCGCAGAGGGGCTGAATGTCTCTGGCCCCGTTCCCGGCGATGCGCTGTTCATGCCGCGTGCGCGTGCTGGCTACGATGTGGCGCTGTGCATGTACCACGATCAGGCGCTGATCCCGCTAAAGGCGCTGGAGGTGGACGAAGGGGTCAACGTGACGTTGGGCCTGCCAATCATCCGCACATCGCCCGATCACGGCACTGCGTTCGACATTGCCGGGAGACGCATCGCCGATCCGGGCGCGATGATTGCGGCGATACGCATGGCCAGCGAGTGCGCATCGCAACGCGCGGCCATCCCCGCACATGGCTGAAACGCCCACGCTGCCCCCCATTCGCGAAGTGATCGCGCGCCACGGCCTGTCCGCGTCAAAGGCGCTGGGCCAGAATTTCCTGCTCGACGAACAATTGCTGGGCCGCATCGCCGCATTGCCGGGCGATCTGGCGGGCAATCGCGTGCTCGAAGTCGGCCCCGGCCCCGGCGGATTGACCCGCGCGCTGTTGCGGGCCGGCGCGCGCGTCACCGCGATCGAGATGGACCGCCGCTGCCTGCCCGCTCTGGAGGAACTGGGCGAGGCATTTCCCGGACAATTGACCGTGATCGAGGGCGATGCAATGAAGCTGGATCACGGCGAAATCATGCACGGTGAGCCTTACCACATCCTGTCAAACCTGCCCTATAATGTCGGCACCGCGCTGTTTGTGAAGTGGCTTTCGGGGTCAAAGGGGCAGGATGTTTGGCCTCCGCAATGGCAATCGCTGACCCTGATGTTCCAGCGCGAAGTGGCTGAGCGGATCGTGGCAGACGCCGGTGGCAGCGCCTATGGACGTCTGGCGGTGCTGGCGCAGTGGCGCAGCGAGGCACGGCTGGCGATGAAGGTCCACCGCAGCGCCTTTACCCCCCCGCCCAAGGTGATGAGCGCGATCGTCCACGTGACCCCCGGCAATGCGCCCGAAGGCGTCTCCCCGCGCACGCTCGAACGCCTGACCGAAGCCGCTTTTGGCCAGCGCCGCAAGATGCTGCGCCAAAGCCTGAAAGGCGTGCAAGGGGCGCTGGAAGCGCTGGCGAGCGTCGGCATTGACGAAACGCGCCGGGCGGAGACTGTGAGCGTGGCGGAGTTTGTGGCGGTGGCGCGGGTGATGGGCGGGTGATGGGTTGCAGCGCAGCCACGACGGTCGATCCGCCCCCCGGCCCTGTTTCGTCGCTACCAACGCCCGGCGCGAGAGCGCGTGTTCGGCTAGGATTATGGACTGCGTAGAATCACGGAGTGGCGACTACAGCCTTGCCATAGCCATTGCCATGTATCGCATTGAACCCGTCATTAGCCCATAGCGAATAGACCTCTCATGCAAATGTCATCGGTATCAGTTTCAACAGACACGGCAGCCATCGCTGTCTCCAATGCCGTCGGGCTGGGGGCGCAGGACCTTGCAGTCGCGCTGCTGGAACAAAGCGACGATTGCATCAAGATTCTGGGTGTTGCGGGGCATCTGGAGTTTATGAATTGCGCCGGTTTGCGAGCGATGGAAATCGACAGTCCAACGCAGTTCATCGGCAAATTATGGTGGGATTTGTGGCCTGCGCAGTCCCGGGAACGGATTTGCGAAGAGTTTAAGCTTGCAGCAGCCGGGAGTATCCGGGTTTTCGTGGCCGATTGCCCCACAGCCAAAGGCTCCGCGCGCCGCTGGTCAGTCAATCTGAAACCCCTTGTGGCGCGCGCAGGGCCAGTCGTCTCAATCCTGTGTACGTCCCGCGACATTACAAAGCCGCTGGCCTGAATGGAGCATCAATAAGGGTGCCGCCCCGCCGCTACCCCGCCTTCTTTCGCAATCGCCATGCGTGAAGCAGCGGTTCGGTGTAGCCGCTTGGCTGCTCCACGCCCTTGAATATCAGGTCCTTCGCCGCGCTGAATGCCGCGCCATCTTCATTGCCGATCAGCGGCACGTAATCGGGATCGCCCGCGTTCTGCGCGTCGACCTTGGCGGCCATGCGGGTGAGGCTGTCCATTACCTGCGCTTCGCTCACTACGCCGTGCAGCAGCCAGTTGGCGATATGTTGCGAAGAGATGCGCAAGGTCGCGCGGTCTTCCATCAGGCCCACATCGTTGATGTCCGGCACCTTGGAACAGCCCACGCCCGCGTCGATCCAGCGCACCACGTAGCCCAGTAACCCTTGCGCGTTGTTATCGAGTTCGTCGCGCAATTCATCCTCGGACCAGTTCGCGCCCTCTGCCAGCGGGATCGTCAGCAATGCATCAAGCCCAGCCGGTTCGGGCAGCGACTTCTGGATTTCGAACACGTTTTCGGCGTGGTAATGCAGCGCATGCAGCGTCGCGGCGGTGGGGGACGGCACCCATGCCGTGTTGGCGCCTGCACGCAAATGGCCGATTTTCTCGACCATCATCTGCCCCATCAGATCGGGCGCGGCCCACATGCCCTTGCCGATCTGCGCCTTGCCCGAAAGGCCGTGTTTGAGCCCGATGGCGACGTTGCGCGCCTCGTAGGCCGCAGCCAGTCAGAGCCCTTCATCGCGCCTTTGCGCTGCATCGGACCGGCCTGCATCGAGGTGTGGATTTCATCGCCGGTGCGATCCAGAAAGCCGGTGTTGATGAACACGATCCGGTCGCGCACCGCATGGATACAAGCGGAAAGGTTGGCGCTGGTGCGCCGTTCCTCGTCCATCACGCCGACCTTGATCGTGTGGCGCGGCAGGCCCAGCAGATCCTCAACCGCATCGAACAGGTCGTTGGTAAAGGCGCATTCTTGCGGCCCGTGCATCTTGGGCTTCACGATGTAGATGCTGCCGTGGCGCGAATTGCCGTATTTGGCGTGCCCTTCAACGTCGAAGGTGCTGATGGCGAGGTGAAAACCGCGTCCATGATGCCTTCGGGAATTTCGCCGCCGTCCGCGAGCCGGATCGCGGGGTTGGTCATCAGGTGGCCGACATTGCGCACGAACATCAGGCTACGGCCCGGCAGGGTGTGCGCCGCGCCGTCTTGATCGGTATAGGTCTTGTCACCCTCCAGCTTGCGGGTGAGCGTGCGCCCGCCCTTCTTGAAACTTTCCGACAGATCCCCGCGAATAATGCCGAGCCAGTTGGTGTAGGCCAGCAGCTTGTCCTCGGCATCGACCGCTGCGACGGAGTCCTCACAATCGGCGATGGTGGTCAGCGCGGATTCGATAACGATATCGGCAATCCCGGCCTTGTCCTGCGCGCCCACCGGAGTGCTGCGGTCGAATACGACCTCGATATGCAGGCCGTTGTTGACGAACAGCAGGCCCTTTTCGGTTTTCCCGACATACTGGCTTTCGTCCTGCAACTTGCCGTCATGTTCATCGACAATATCGGCCCAGCTCTGATCCACCAGCGGCAGCGCCTGATCCAGAAACTGGCGCCCGCGCGCAATCACCGCCGCGCCGCGCGCCTCATCATAACCACCGGGCCGTGCCGGGGGCGCATCGAGTGCATCGGTGCCGTAGAATGCATCGTAGAGGCTCCCCCAGCGCGCGTTGGCGGCGTTCAGCAGAAAACGAGCGTTCAGGATTGGCACCACCAGCTGCGGCCCGGCCATGTCGCTATTTCCGGGTCGACGTTGTTTGTGCCGATAGTGAAGGCATCCGGCTCGGGCACAAGATAGCCGATGCTTTCAAGAAACGCGCGGTATTGGGCCGCATCATGCGGCTTGCCGCGCCGCTCGACATGCCATGCGTCGATCTGCGCCTGCAAATCCTCACGCTTTGCCAGCAGCGCGGCATTGCGCGGCGCGAACTGCGCCAGCAGCGCGGCAAATCCGGCCCAGAAATCGCTAACATCGCGGCCCAGCGGCGCTCAGTACTTCGTTTTCGAGGAAGCCTGCCAGCCGCGCATCAATGCTCAGCCCGGCGCGATTGTCATATTGGTCATCATTGTCCTCTTGGGTTCCAATGGGGGTTGGTCCTGGGGAGGAGGACGGATCGCGCTATGGCCAAGTGGACGGCGGATTGCAACGGGTTGGAACAAGTGGATTGCCCGGCTACAGATGTGCGCGATGAAACCCGATACTCTCCCACAATTCGATGCGCAGACCATGCTGGATCAGGTCCAGACGTGGTGCGCGATCAACACCGGCACCGGCAATCTGGAAGGGCTGGCGCGGCAGGCAGACCTGCTCGCGGCGGCCTTTTCGGCCCTTCCCGGAACGGTCGAGCTGGTCGATCCCGCGCCCGTAACCGCGATTGCGGCGGATGGCAGCGAATTTGCCAAGCCAAATGGCCAGCACCTGATCGTGCGCGTGCGCCCCACCGCCAACCGGCGCATCCTGCTGACGGGGCACATGGACACCGTTTTCCCGGTCGATCACCCGTTCCAGTCGACCACCTGGTCGGAAGACGACGTGCTGAACGGCCCCGGCGTCGCCGATATGAAGGGCGGCATCGCGGTGATCGTGCACGCTCTTTTGGCGTTTGAAGATAGCGCAGAGGCTTCCTCGCTCGGTTATGATGTGCTGATCAATGCCGATGAGGAAACCGGATCGCTCGCCAGCGCGGATCTGATCGCGCGGATGGCGCAGGGCAAGCTGGCGGCGCTCACCTATGAACCCGCCGCCCTGCCCGATGGTACTCTGGCCCATGCGCGCGGGGGGACGGGCAATTATTCGATCACCATTTCCGGCCAGTCCGCCCATGCAGGCCGCAATCCGGAGGAAGGCCGCAACGCCATCGTCGCAGCCGCCGATCTGATCCTGCGGCTGAAGGCGATGGAGCGCGAGGATATCACCATCAACCCGGCCAAGCTGGAGGGCGGCGCTGCCAACAACGTGGTGCCCGATCACGCGCTGCTGCGGTTCAACATACGCCCCAAATCGACCGCGGCGATGGAAAGCTTCGACAGCGATCTCAACACCTTGCTGGCGCAGATTGAGGCGACGCACGAAGTGCGCTGCAACCGCCACGGCGGCGTCACCCGCCCGCCAAAGCACGTGGATGAGCGCGCGCAGGCGCTGTTCGATCTGGTGCGCGAATGCGGCGCGCAGCTGGGGCAGGACATTCGCTGGAAATCGACCGGCGGCGTGTGCGATGGCAACAACATCGCCGCCTGCGGAGTGCCCGTGGTCGATACGATGGGCGTTCGCGGAGGCTCCATCCATTCCCCGCAGGAGTTCCTCATCGTGCCGAGCCTGACCGAGCGTGCCAGTCTTTCCGCACTCGTTCTCAAACGCCTTGCGCAGGGTGCGCTTGCTGGAGATTTCACATGACCATGCGCCTGCGCGCCGCGCGCCCTGCCGATCTGGAAGCGCTGTATGAAATGGCCAAATTGACCGGCGGCGGGTTCACCAATCTGCCCGCCGATCGCAAAGCCTTGTCGGCAAAGCTGGGGCGCGCCGCCGATGCCTTTGCCCGCACCGATGAAACGATTGGCGATGAACAATTCGTGCTCGTGCTGGAAGACCCGGCCAGCGGCGCGGTGCGTGGCACCTGCCAGCTGATGAGCCGGGTGGGGCAACAATGGCCGTTCTATTCCTACCGGCTCAACACGCTGACCCAGTATTCGCAAGAGCTGGATCGCACGGTGCGCGCCGAAATGCTCAGCCTTGTCACTGATCTGGAGGGCACCAGCGAGGTTGGCGGGCTGTTCCTGCATCCCAATGAGCGCGCAGGCGGACTGGGTCTGCTGCTCGCCCGGTCGCGCTATCTGTTCGTGGCGATGCACCGCAAACGCTTCGCCGACAAGATTATCGCAGAGCTGCGCGGGATCATCGACGAACGCGGCGGATCGCCGTTCTGGGACGGCGTCGCAGGGCGCTTTTTCGGCATGGGCTTTCAGGAAGCGGACTATTTCAACGCCATCAATGGCAACCAGTTCATTGCCGATCTGATGCCCAAACATCCGGTCTATGTCGCGATGCTGCGCGAAGAGGCGCGCAGTGTGATCGGCGTGCCGCACCCCACGGGCCGTGCAGCCATGCGGATGCTGGAGAACGAAGGGTTCAGCTACGATGGCTATGTCGACATCTTCGACGGTGGGCCAACCATGGTGGCGCAGACCGATCAGGTCGCGAGCGTGAAAAATAGCGCAGCGGCAAAGTTGACCGCGATGGATCTGGCAGAGGGCGAACGCGCGATCCTCGCCACCGGCACGCTCGACAGTTTCCGCGCCTGTTACGGCGCGCGCAGCTTTGACGCTGAGGGCGGCATTGCGATCGACGCAGCGGCGGCAGATACGCTGGATGTGTGTGCGGGTGACACGGTGTGGAGTGTCGGGCGGTGAACCTGATCGAGATCAACTTCGACGGGATCGTCGGTCCCAGCCACAATTACGCCGGCCTCAGCCTCGGCAATATTGCCAGCGCCAGTCACAAGGGCGATCCATCCTATCCGCGCGCCGCCGCGTTGCAGGGGGTGGCAAAGATGCGCGGCAATCTGGCGCGGCTAGGGATGCAGGGATTTCTGTTACCCCTGCCCCGCCCCAACACCGCGCTGACACAGCAACTCGCGCTGAATGACGCCGCGCCGCCGCAATTGCACGCAGCGCCGTGGTCGGCGTCCAGCATGTGGACCGCCAACGCTGCGACCGTCAGCCCCGCTCCCGATACCGCCGATGGCAAATGCCACCTCACCCCCGCCAACCTCGTCACCATGCTGCACCGCGCGCAGGAATGGCCCGATACGAAGCGGATGCTCGAACTGGCCTTTGGCAACCGCGATCATTTCACCGTGCACGATATCGTGCCGATGTCCTTTGGCGATGAGGGCGCGGCGAATCACATGCGCCTGTGCGAAGGGCATGGCAGCGCCGGTGTGGAGGTGTTCGTTTACGGCAAGCCCGGCGGCGCATTCCCCGCCCGCCAGCACGAACAGGCCAGCCGTCTGGTCGCCCGCGCGCATGGCCTCGACCCGGCACGGTGCGTGTTCATCGAACAGAACCCCGCCGCAATTGAGGCGGGCGCGTTTCACAACGATGTCGTCTCGGTTGCCAATGAGCGCGTGCTGTTCACCCACGCAGAGGCGTTTGCCGATCAGGCTGCTGCCTATGAGGCGATCCGCGCCGCCTTTCCGGCGCTTGAAGTGGTCGAGGTGCCGGGCAAGTCGGTATCGCTTGGCAGAGGCGATACGCACCTATCTGTTCAACGCGCAGCTGCTAACCCTGCCTGATGGAAGCATGGCGCTGATCGTGCCCGAGGAATGCCGCGAAAGCCCTTCTGTCTGGGCCTATTGCGAGGGGTTGATGGCGTCCAACGGGCCGATCCGCGAAGTCATTCCCGTCGATGTGCGCCAGTCAATGGCCAATGGCGGCGGCCCGGCCTGTCTGCGCCTGCGCGTCGTGTGCGATCCGGCGAATGTCGACCCGCGCTTCCTGCTGGATGACAGCAAGGCCGACCGTATCGAACAGGTCATCGCGCAGACCTGGCCCGAACAGATCGACCCGGCGGATATCGGCTCTGAAAAACTGGCAGAAACGGTGCGCGCCGCACGTTTTGCACTGCTCAACGCGCTGGACCTCGCTCAACTTGGTTAAGGCAATTGCGCGGGTGCGTCGGATGCGTTTACATCTCGTGAAACATTAACCACCGCGCCCCGCACCCCGCCGCCGTTGGCACACGCATTGCAGGGGTGAGTGTTAAAAAAGGGAAGCGCCGTGCTGCAAAAAATTGGCAGATTGTTCGTGATCAAGAATTGCTTTGAAGCGTTCGCGATCATTTACGCTCTGGCGCTGGGATCGACATCGCGCGGCGCAACATATTTGCAGGAATACCCCGGCCTTGGCGGCCAATTGCTGTTTCTGGCGACGACCGGCGCCGTGTTTTTGGCAGGCGCGGCAATATTGGATGGGTTGAAAGCCAAGCAGGAACTGGCACGCATCACACTTGCGGCATCTCAGCCGGCTTGCCCGCCTTCCGATCCCGCTTGAACCCGGTTAGATTCAGGGTCGGCGCCGCGGTTGGCCTCTGCCTCGGTTGTTCTCGACGAGCGGTCCACTGCCCGACGCGGTGAGATGGGCGAGCCCGCCGTACTCCGTCAACACCGGCTTGGTATAGGGTTTGCGAGTAATTTCGGAAGTTACGGTAGTTAACGACATGGCAGATTGCTCCTGCGCGATTCTCGCGTCGGCTTATCTCGATCATACTCCAAACCGGACCATCGAACGCGCGCCTGTCGCCTGGAAAAGACGCGACGCGCCGATTCCCGGTCAAGTCGAGTATCGACACGATTGTAGGCTCAGCGTGGACTGCAAAGAACCTTCCTTATCGGTTTGATACAACTTCGACGTGATTCGCGCCGCAGCACGGCGCGTCATTCGGCGGCTAACTTTACAAGTCTGCGGCAGCTGTCAGTTTTCGATGGCCTGCGCCGGACCCTTGAGCCACGGCAGGTCTTCAGGCAGCGGATTGCCAGCCTTGTCGTATCGCGGAAGCATCGCCAGATCGTCAGCATTGTCGAGAACGATGGTGAGGTGTTTCTTCCGGAAATCCCGGCGCGCACCGACAAGCGCGGGGACCAGTCGCGGCTTGCCCCGCACGGCAATCCTGCGGTCGTTCAACAGAGCGCTCAGCGCAATCAGGGTCGGCTTGTCGAGCTTGATATCGCGGTCCGCCTCTACCACGATGTCCCCATCCGGGGCCGCGCCCGACACTGCGTTTGCGCCCGATACCGGTAGCCGTAAAAGATCGGCCAGCGTCGCCACGTCCATCTCGATAACGATGTCGTTCGCGTTGGTGACGGTGCGCCCATCAAATTCAGGCATCCCGAAGGAGAGCTGCTGCATATCCCAGAAATCCGCCTGTCTGGGGGCTTGAGTGTGGAGCCGGAACTTGTCACCCACGCGGCTTACAAACCGGACATCGAATATTCCGGCGATGTCGACCTCATCGCCCGATCCCCGCTTGCGCGCGGCGTTGAGCAATTGGCGCGGCTCCAGGCATTCGACCTCGCAAATCTGCTTGAGCCGGGCGAGATAATCCTCGCGTGTTTCCGCAGAGACCGGCGCGATTGCGCCAAACAGGACAGCAAAGCTGGATGAAAACGCCAAACCCACAAAACGCATAGCCCGCTCCGCCTTCCAAGTGCCACAATGTGTATTTGCCAGAGCCGTGTTACCGCATCAAGGCGAGCGGCGCGCATGGATTGAGATTGGGTGGAGAGGTTCGATGGTCAAGCCGCCAAATCATATCGACCGGGGAAGGACCGCCGCGCTGGCCGCACGCTCGGCTCTCTCAAGCTGGCGCAAGAGTGGGGGGTTCTGTTGCTAGGCCCCCGCGCTCACTTTTGGCTGGGGGAGGACCGCCACACGAATGGCACGCTTGGCTCTCTCAAGCTGGCGCAAGAGTGGGGGTTTCTGTTGCTAGCTACCCCCGGAGCCCCGGAATCCGCTTCTGTTGCCCGGTGGGTCCAACCGCGCTTTAGCTTTGTAAATTCAGGCCGTTAAGCCGTCACATTACGCAGCGATTGCGAGTGCTTCGTTATCGTTTGCACCTATGGGTTTTGAACAGTTTTACGGGTTACTCAGCCCGGGCAAAAACAACGCTTTTCAGCCCACGTCGATCCTAGTTCGGCCCCGTCATTTCCCCCGCGAAAACCGGGAGAGGTGGTGGAGCCGCCGGGTACTGCCCCCGGGTCCGTTGTGCGTATTACACGCTGCACTTTATCACCATAGTCGGTTGCCCGACACGACCTATATAGCGCGCAATTGCTGAATGGGAAGTGACTTGGTCCCCTGCCGCGCGCGGCAGGGGCAGTCGCTCATTTCCGCAACGCATCCCGAATCTCGGTCAGCAATTCGATTTCGGTCGGGCCTGTCGCGGGTGTCTCGGCCTCTTCTTCGAACTGCTTCATCACGCGCGTGGTGTATCGCACCAGCATGAAAATGATGAATGCGAGGATCAGGAAGTTGATGATTGCGGTGATGAACGCGCCGTACCCGATCATCGCAGCGCCCGCCTCTTTCAGGGCGGCGTAATCGGTTGGCGATCCTTCGTACCCGGCAGGCGTCGACAGGAGAATGAAATAGGACGAGAAATCCGCACCCCCGAAAATCGCGCCGACCAGCGGCATGATGACATCATCCGTCAGCGAGGTGACAATCGTGCCGAACGCCCCGCCGATGATAACTGCAACCGCCAGTTCCATGACGTTGCCCTTGGCGATGAAATCCCTGAACTCCGACAACATAACGATCCCCTTGCGTTCATTCCGGTCAATTGGTGTTGGCCGCGGTTTGCCAGCGCCCCTGTCCGTTGCCAAGAGGTGATACAGGAACTTACGTCCCATGTGACGCATCGACCGTTCTACCGTTGAACCGCCGCGGCGGTGTGCTATATCCACAATACAGGAAGCCACACGCACCCCGCATCCGGGCCATCACCGGGCCTTGCGGCGTACGTTTTCACGGAGGGATTCAGATGCAATTCAATACCATGTTGCGCGCCGGTTTGGCCGCGCTTGCCGCGCTCAGCCTTGCTGCATGCGGGATCAATTCGGTTCCCGCGGCGGAGGAAGAGGCAAAAGCCAAATGGGCCGATGTCGAGGCCCAGTTTCAGCGGCGCGCAAACCTTATTCCCAACCTTGCCGAAGTCGCCAAGGGCGCGGCCGAGAACGAACGCGGCATCCTCACGGAAGTGACCGAGGCGCGCGCCCGCGCAACCAGCATCACCGTCAGCGCGGATGATCTGAACGATCCGGCAAAGGTGCAGGAATTCGCCGCAGCTCAGGGTCAGTTGAGCCAGGGTCTTGGTCGCCTGCTCGCCAGCTTTGAAGCCTATCCCACGATCCAGTCCAACCAGAACTTTCTCACGCTGCAAAGCCAGCTCGAAGGGACCGAAAACCGCATCGCCGTGGCGATCCGCGATTATAACGAGGCGGTGCGCAAGTATAACACCACGATCCGCACCTTCCCCGATACAATCGGCGCAAACATCATCCATGGCGCGGAACCGCTGGTGCCCTACACCTCCGTCACCGAAGGTGCCGAGGCTGCGCCCGAGCTTGATCTGACATCGAACTAAGCCGGAAACCAAGCCCGGTGCCCCGACCAATCCATGCCGCTTTCGCAGCGCCGCTCTTCATAGGGCGCGCGGCGGAAGCGCATGGTTCGGGGTCCGAGATTTCTGGCCCCGGTTTCGGGCTGGCAGGGTGGATGGTCGACGCAGCAACCCTGTTCGACCCGGACATTGATGAATTGATGCTCGTTTCATGAGATACCTCTCCACACTGTTGCTGGCTCTGCTTGCCGCCCTGCTGGCGTTTTTCGCAGCCCCCCTTTCGGCGCAGCCTGCGTTTCCTGAACTGACCGGCCGCGTGGTCGATCAGGCCAATATTATTCCGGCAGATCAGGAGGCAGAACTGACCGCGGCGCTGGAGGCGCTGGAAACCCAGTCCCAGCGCCAGCTCGTGATTGCGACAGTGCCCGATCTGCAAGGCTATGACATCAGCGATTACGGCTATCAGCTCGGCCGCGAATGGGGGCTTGGCGATGCCGAGCGCAACGACGGTGCTTTGCTGCTGATCGCGCCGAATGACCGCAAGGTGCGGATTGAGGTCGGGTATGGGTTGGAAGGATACCTCACCGATGCGCTGTCTTCGCTGATTATCCAGAACCAGATCCTGCCGCGTTTTCGCGAGGGTGACTTTCCCGGTGGTATCAACGCGGGCGCCGCCGCGATCATTGCGCAATTGCAGCTTGCGCCAGAGGAAGCGGCGAAAATCGCTCAGGAAGCTGGCGCGAGACGCACCGCGAGCGATGAGAAGGGCGGTTTCCCGATCGGCGGTTTGGTCTGGATGATCGTGCTGTTCCTGTTCTTCGTCCTGCCGCTGATCCGCGGTGGCAAACGCCGCAAATATCGCTCCAAGGGCAAGGGTCCATGGGGCACGCGCGATGATGACGACGATCACGGCGGCGGCGGTTTTGGCCGCACCGCGCGCGATATCGTGCTGTGGGAAGTGGGCTCGGCGATCGTGCGGGGTGCGCTCTCCGATGGCGACGATTGGGGCGGCGGCGGTGGCGGCTTTGGCGGCGGAGGCTTTGGAGGCGGCGGCTTTGGCGGAGGCGGCGGCTCATTCGGGGGCGGCGGCGCTTCGGGGGGATGGTGAACGATGGCCTATCTTGATGCAGTGCAGCACCGGATCGTGTCCGAAGCCGTGCGCGAGGCAGAGGCGGCGACTTCAGGCGAAATCGTCACCGTGCTGGCCGACCGGTCCGATGGTTATACCGATATCGCACTGCTGTGGTCCGCCGCGCTCTCCTTTACTGCGATGAGCCTGTTTGCCGCCGTGCCGCGCCCGTTCCTCGATCTGTGGGATGGGCTGGCGGGCGGCTGGGGTCACGAATGGACCAATGGCGAAATCGCCAGCATGACGATTGCGCTGGGCCTCCTTACCTTCGTGCTGAGCTGGGCGGTGCAATTGTGGCAACCGGTCAAGTGGTTGCTGGTGCCCGACCCGGTAGAGTTTGCGCGCGTCCATGACGCCGCGGTGCGCCATTTCAAAGTCGGCGCGGAACGCCGCACGACCGGGCATACCGGGGTGCTGATCTACCTTTCCATGAGCGAACACCGGGCCGAAATCGTCGCCGATGACGCCATTGCCACCCTCGTCCCTGCCGAGGTGTGGGGCGAGGCGATGGCCGATATGCTGGATGAAATCAAAGCCGGGCGCATTGCCGAAGGGCTGGCGGTCGGCGTGCGCGACGTCGGGTTCGTGCTGGCGCAGCACTTCCCGCGCGGCGAAGGTGACGTGAACGAGCTTCCCGACCGCCTGATCGAAGTCTAGGCCCACCGTTCCATCACGAAAGGCCAACACGAAGGGCCGACACGAAAGCAGGGCATGAAAGAGTTTGACCTGATCCGCGATACCGACGCGGACAAGCCTGAGGAAACGCGCTGGGAAGGCCGCTTCATCACCGCAAAAACGCGCGGGCGGTGGGAATATGTCGGGCGTTCGCGCGGCATCCGCGCCGCTGCTATCATCGCGATTGACGAGGACGCGGACGGCACGCGCCACGCAATTCTCGTCAGCCAGTATCGCGTGCCCCTGTCGCGCTTTTGTCTCGAAATTCCCGCCGGTCTGGTCGGCGATACCGAGGGCGAAGAGGGCGAACCTGCCATTGAAGCCGCCGCACGCGAGCTGGAAGAGGAAACGGGATACAAAGCGGGAAAGCTGGAGGTGCTGGGCGAATTCTATTCCTCTCCCGGCATGATCTCCGAATGCTTTACCCTGCTGAAAGCGACCGACCTGACCCGCATTGGCGAAGGCGGAGGATTGCCGGGTGAAAACATCACCGTTCACCGCGTGCCCGTGGACGGGGTCGCCGATTTCGCGCAGCAATGGCGCGCGGCAGGCCACGCGGTCGACGTGCGGATCGGACTATTCATGGGATATCTGGGAGAGAAATAAATCATGTCAAACCGTTGCGAAGGCAAACTTGCGCTGGTCACCGGCGCCGCACAGGGATTGGGCCGCGCGCACTGCATCCGGCTGGCGCAAGAGGGCGCGCGTGTGCTCGCCACCGATATCAATGGCGAAGGGGCGACTGAAACCGCTGATATCGTGAACGCAGAAATGGGGGAAGGCACCGCGTTCTCGATCCAGCATGACGTGACTGATCCGGCTGCATGGGAAGCCGCAGTCGATGCCGCGCGCGATCATCTGGGCGGGCTGAACGTGCTGGTCAACAATGCCGGGATCGGGGTTGCCGGCAATATCGAAGAATGCGCTTTTGAGGACTGGAACCGCTGTTTCGACATCAACGTCAACTCGATCTTCCACGGCTGCCAAAAGGCGCTGCCGCTGATGCGCGAACATGCGCCCGGCTCCATCATCAACATATCGAGCATTGCGGGGCTGATCGCGAGCGACACCATGCCCGCCTACAACGCTTCAAAAGCGGCGGTGTGGATGCTGTCCAAATCCATCGCGCTGCATTGTGCGAAAAAGAATATGCAGATCCGCTGCAATTCGGTGCATCCGACCTTTGTCGATACGCCGATTTTGGACGGCACGGCAAAGGCGCACAACCTCGAAAAACAGGTGCTGCTGGATAAGCTGGCACGGCAGATCCCGCTCCGGTTCGTTGGCGAGCCGAACGATATCGCCAATGCTGTGGTGTATCTGGCCAGCGATGAAAGCCGGTTCATGACCGGCGCAGAGATCAAACTGGATGGCGGAATTTCCGCGATGTGATGGGGTAGATCGGGCAAAAAGAGAGGGGCCAGATGGCCCCTCCCGGTTCTCTCGATATTGAGCGCAGCTGCCCGAAAACCGGGTTCAGCTTAACGATGCGGCTGGCTCAATCCGCGATCAGCGCAATCGCGATATAGACGATAAGCAGGCTGCCAAATCCAACCAGCGTTCCGACTACAAAGCCGAGGCGCACGATCATCGGATCGATGTTGAAATAGTTGGCGATCCCGCCGCAGACACCCGCCAGCTTGGCATCGGCCCTATCGAGTTGAAACTGCTTTTGCGGCGATCCGTTGCCGGAGCTTTTCGTGACGTTGTTCATGCGAGGACTCCGATGGTGAGGGCGCTGTAGGCAAGCGCGGGGCTGGCCGGGACGATGGCGGTGGCCAGCAGGATACCGGTGATTACAAGCGCCGCAGCGGCAGCGAGCATGCGATCCGAACCGTTGGTGCGGGCGTTGGCGGGAAAATCGGACGGGGCGAACATGATTGTGTGTATTCCTTTGTTATAAGTGGTGGCGGTGTCTGGTGCCGATCGCTTCAGGCAAAGGCCGGAGTGGCGGGAACAATGGCGTAGGCCATAAGACCTGCCGTCAGCACCACCGAAAATGCGGCAGCGAAAAAGCGGTTGCTGAAGTCGGAATTGAACATGGCGGAATTACCTTTTGTCGGGGGTTCGTGAATTGCGCTGGCTCAGACCATAACGGTCGGGCTGGCGGGGATGATCGCATAGGCGAACAGAGCCGCTGAAATGATGGCCGAATAGGCGGCTGCGGCGAAGCGGCTGGCATTGCTGAGTGTCATTTTATGGTCTCCTTTGTGGTTCGTTTTGTCCGTTCGGGCTGATCCCTGGGGACGAAAAACATGTTGCAGGAGGTGTGCCAAACTCGAAAAACCGCAGACTTCCGCGGTTTTGTATCAAATTGTAAACTGGCGCTTCGTTCATCAATCCGAAAGGTTGGGGGATTTCGCCATGTCTTGGGATCGATGTTTTGGCACGCGAGATACTGGCCTTCTCTCCGCGCCGTGCTAACGCGATTGCCGCCCATGTCGCTCGCAAAAATCACTCTTGAAAACTTCCGCAATCACGCGCGCACCACGCTTGACCAGACCGCCGATTTCAATCTGCTGGTGGGGGAGAATGGCGCGGGCAAAACCAACGTGCTCGAAGCGTTGTCGTTGCTCAGTCCGGGCCGGGGTTTGCGCCGCGCCGCCCTGCCCCAGCTTGCGCGGCATGGCTCTCGCGAAGGGGACACAGAGGGGCACGCCTGGGCCATCGGGGCAAGCCTGATGGAACAGGGTCAGGTATCCGCCCGGATCGGCACCTATGCTGAAAACGCGCGTCCCGGTCGGCGGCAGGTGCGGATCAACGGCGCGGAGGCAAGTGCGACCGCGCTGTCCGAATGGCACGCGGTCAGCTGGCTCACCCCGGCGATGGACGGGCTGTTCACCGATAGCGCAGGCGCACGGCGGCGGTTCGTTGACCGGATGGCGCTGGCGGTGGAGCCGAGCCACGCGCGCTGCGTCTCGCAATATGAGACTGCTTTGCGAGAGCGCAACCGCCTGCTCGAAGTGCGCGGCGATGCCCGCTGGCTTGACGCGATAGAGGCGCAGGCGGCGCAATCTGGCGCGCGCATTGCAGAGGCACGTGCGCGGCTGATTGCGATGCTGGCGGATGAACTCTCCGCCCTGCCGCCCGAACCGTTTGCCCGCCCCGCCCTGACCTATCGCCCCGGCGGTCCGACCGACGCGCCCGGCCTGCTCGCCAGTTTCGCGCGCGAGCGCAGGCGCGATGCCGCGGCGGGCCGCGCGCTGACCGGCCCCCACCGCGATGAGCTGGACGTGCTGATGGCCACCACCCGCGTACCCGCCGCGCTGTGTTCCACCGGCGAGCAAAAAGCGATGCTGATCGCGATCACGCTGGCGCAGGGCGTGCTGGCGAGCGAGGGGCGGCCCAGCGTGTTGCTGCTGGACGAGGTCGCTGCGCATCTCGATCCGGTGCGCCGCGCAGAGCTGTTTCGCCGCCTGCGCGCGGGCAAGGCGCAAGTGTGGCTGACCGGCACGGAACTGGCCCCATTCACCGAGATTGAGGGCGAGGCGGCGATCTGGCGCGTCAGCGCGGGTTCGCTGGAGCGGCTGTAACCGCCTTGACCTTGTCGTCAGGCAGCGCCCCGGCCACATCTTCAACCGTAGCTCCGACCAGTTCCTCTATCCCCTCAACCGTGGGATGGATGCGATCATCCTGAAACAGCATCGGCTTCTGATAGATATCCTCCAGCCAGAACGGGATCAGCGCCGCATCGTATTCGCGCGCCAGATCGCCATACAGCGCGTCGAAATCGGCCTGATATTCCGGCCCGTAATTGGGGGGAGCGCGCATTCCCATGATGAGCACGGGGATGCCGCGCGCCTTCAGTTCATTCAGCATGGCGCGGAAATTGGCGCGGGTCTGATCGGGTGAAAGGCCGCGCAGCAGATCGTTGCCGCCCAGTTCCAGAATGAACAGATCGGGTGTCTCGTCCAGCCCATCCAAGGTGAACTTCAGCCGCCCCAACCCCGCCCCGCTGGTGTCACCCGAAACACCCGCATTGGTGACGCGCGCATTTATGCCGCGCGCGCGCAAGGCGGATTCGAGCTTTGCGGGGTAGCTGTCTTGCGCAGGCTCCGAAAATCCATATCCGGCAAACAGGCTGTCGCCAAAGGCAAGGATGCGCACCTCCTCGCCCATGATCGGGACCGCCGGCAGCGCGCTGTCCGTACCGGCAGAGCCGTCCGTTGCGGAAACCGCGCGCGTTTCTGCGGGGCTCTCGCCACACGCCGAAAGGGCCAGAGCCGCCGCCGCAACCACCGTAAGAGCTATCATTCTGCAGTCCGAATATCGCATTGGCATATATCTGTTTCCCAAAGAACCTTGCCTATAACGCGCCCCTATCCCATCTGGTGCCAGTGACAAACCCTGCTTTCCCAACCGTCCAGCCCGCAATTGCGGCGCGCAACCTCACCCTCACTCTCGGAAGCAATGCTGCGCCGGTGGATATCCTGCGCGGGATAGACCTGGAAATCAGGCGCGGGGAGGTGGTTGCGCTGCTTGGTCCATCGGGTTCGGGCAAAAGCTCGCTGATGGCGGTGCTGTCGGGCCTGGAACGCGCGAGCGGCGGCGCTCTTACCGTTGCCGGGCAGGATTTTACAACGCTCAATGAGGACGGGCTGGCACATGCGCGGCGCGGGCGCATCGGGATTGTGTTGCAAGCGTTTCACCTGTTGCCGACCATGACCGCGGCGGAAAACGTCGCGACCCCAATGGAACTTGCCGGAGCCAAGGATGCGAGCGAGCGTGCCGAGGCCGAACTCGTCGCAGTCGGACTTGGCCACCGAACCGGGCATTATCCCACGCAATTATCGGGCGGGGAACAACAGCGCGTCGCCATTGCGCGCGCCACCGCGCCGCGCCCGGACCTGATCTTTGCCGATGAGCCGACCGGCAATCTGGACGTGCATACCGGCGAGGAAATTGTCGACCTGCTGTTCGCCCGCCGCGCAGAAACCGGCGCAACGCTGCTCATCATCACCCACGACCCCGCGCTTGCCGAACGGTGCGAGCGGGTGCTGACGATGGCGGATGGTGTCATCGTGTCCGACCGTGCGGGCGCGAACTGGACAGACACCGCGCGGATGGACGCCGCGCAATGAACGCGGCTGCGGGCGGCCTGTCGTGGGGCGATGCGTGGCGCATGGCGCGGCGCGATCTCAACGCTCGGTTCAAAGGGCTGCGCCTGCTTGTCATCTGCATCTTTCTGGGCACCGCCGCGCTAGCCGCAATCGGCACGCTGACCGCTTCGATTGAGCGTGAACTCGCCGCAAGCGGGCAGGAATTGCTGGGCGGCGATATCGAAGTGGAGGTGTGGCAACGCGATCTTTCGCCAGAGGAACTGGCTGCGCTTGGCGAATACGGCGCTCTGTCTGGAGGCACGCGGTTGCAGGCGATGGCGATCAGCGATGCAGCCACGGGAGCCGCTGGCGAAGGCAATGCCGCGCCGATCGAACTGAAAGCGGTAGACGACGCATGGCCGCTTTATGGCGCGCTTACGCTGACCGATGGCCGCACAGTGGCCGCGCCCAGTGGCGACACCGCGTGGCTATCGCAGGGCGCGATTGACCGGCTGGACATTGCCGTGGGCGACCGCTTCCGCATCGGCACGGTGACGCTGTTGGCTGGTGGAATTATCGACAAGGAGCCGGATCGCCTGTCCGAGGGATTCCAGCTTGGCCCGACGATTATCGTGGCCGAAGATGTACCGAAGCGTGCCGGGTTACTCCAACCGGGCGCGCTATATCAGAGCAAGTATCGCGTCGCGTTCGATGATGTCGGAAAGGCACCCGAAGCTGCGACAGAGACGCTGGAACAGGCGTTTCCCAATGCCGGGTTTGATTTTCGCACCCGCGACCGCGCTTCCCCCGGCGCGGACCGGTTCGTACAGCAGATGAGCGATTTTCTGACGCTGGTGGGCCTTGCCGCGCTGGTTATCGCGGGTATCGGGATTGCGGGCGGCGTTTCCTCTTACCTCGATCAACGCCGCGCCAGCATCGCGACGCTGAAGGTGCTGGGCGCATCCAGCCGCGATATTGTGCGCATCTACGCGCTTCAGATCGCCGCCGCCGCGCTGGTCGGCACCGCAGCCGGGCTGGCGGTAGGTGTACTCGTCACCCCCCTGCTGAGCAGCGCATTGCAAGGCCTGCTGCCGGTTGAAGGCGGCTTCGTGATTGAGCCAGCGCCGCTGATGCTGGCGGCGGCTTATGGCTTGTTGGTTGCTTTTGCCTTTGCAGCTGCGCCGTTGCTGCGCGCGCGCACGTTTCCCGCGATGGCGCTGATGCGCAGCCGCATCGACCCCCTGTCGCGCGACCGCCGCGCGTTGATCGCGACCGCGCTGGGCATTGCCGCGATCTGTGCGCTGGCGCTGGTGACGACCGACCGCTTTGTGCTTTCCGCGAGCTTCCTGGCAGGTGCAGGCGCGGCGCTGGTGCTGCTGGCGGGCATTGGCTTTGGCATTCAGGCGATTGCGCGGCGCCTGCCCCGCCCCTCAAACCCGATCCTGCGATCCGCGCTCGCAAATATCCATAGGCCCGGCGCGCCAACGGGATCGCTGGTCACCGCGCTGGGCTTTGGCCTCGCCGCATTCGTCCTGCTGGCGGCGGTGCAGACTGCAATCGATGGCAACATCCAGTCGCGCGTGCCCGACGAAGCGCCCGATTACTTCGTGATCGACGTGCCGCGCGATGCCGAGGTCGATTTCAAGGGTCTGGTGCGCCAGACCTTCCCCGACGCCGCGATCCGGACCGTGCCCACATTGCGCGGGTCGGTGCTGGCCTATGGCCCGAAAGACGACATGCAGCGAGTGGCCGATCTGGAGGACATTCCCGAAGGCGCGTTCTTCCTGAGCGGTGAGCGCGGGCTGACCTATTCTGATGAACTCCCCGTGGGCAACACCCTGGTCGAGGGCGAATGGTGGGAGCCAGATCACACCGGCGAAATGCTGGTGTCGATCAACGCCGATGGCGCACGCGCGCTGGGGCTGGAAGTGGGCGATTACATCACTCTGGGTGTGCTGGGCACCGAACGGCAAGTGCGCGTGGCGAACCTTCGCGAAATCGACTGGGAGAGCCTGGGCTTCAATTTCACGCTCGTATTCTCACCTAACACGTTGGACGATGTGCCGCACAATCTTGCCGCCTCGATCGAGCTGAACGAGCGCGGCAGCGCCGCCGACATCACCGAGAAACGCGGGCAGGTGCTGCGCGCGATGGTGGGTGCTTTCCCCTCAAGCTCGGTCGTGGATGTCGGCGAAGTGCTGGTTGAGGCGCGCACCCTGCTGGAACAGGTGGCGCTGGCCACCTTGGCAGCGGCCGCCGTCGCGGTGCTGGCCGGGCTGGCGGTGTTGATGGGCGCAATTGCGGCGGCGCGTGCTTCGCGCATGTATGACACCGTTATGCTGCGCGTGCTGGGGGCAAGCAGGCGTCAGGTGCTGATGATGCAACTGGCCGAATATGGTCTCATCGCACTCGCGCTGGCGCTGGTTGCGCTGGGTCTGGGATCGGGGCTCGCATGGGTGGTCATTACCCAGCTGTTCGATTTCGAGTGGCTGCCCGATTGGGGCCGCGTGCTCGCCGTGCTCGGCCTCGGCCTTGCGATGGTGCTCGCCTTTGCGCTGGGCGGATCGCTGCCGCTGCTGCGTGCAAAGCCTGCCCAGGCGCTGAGGGAGTTGTAACGCCCGTAGGGCGACACGGGCGTCGGCGCGCCGGTCCGCTGACCGCACCGGCGCTCCATCCAGTCAGGCAAAGACGTCGGTATCGTATCCGACCATACCCGGCGCACCCTTGACCACAAAAGTGCTGGCCATGATATCGTGCAGACCCTGCTTGCGCTCGGTAAAGGCCACCATGATGAACCCGATGCCCAGAATGATGGAAGACAGGATTTTCCCGAAATACCGCCCGGTCGCCTGTCCGTAACTGATCCGCCCACCTTGCGCATTCGTGACGATCAGACCGAGCGCGATCTTGCCCGGAGTAGCCTGTTTCGCCGACCCTTCGAACCCGATGAAATAGGCGAGCGTGATAATAAGTCCCAGCCCGTCAATGATGCCAAAGGTTTGCTGCGCGTCGGCATCGATGAGCGATTCGCCCGTAAAGAAGGCCAGCACCACCTGCGCAACGATAAGGATGATCGTGTCGATCAGATAGGCGAGCACGCGGACCCAGAACCCTGCATAATTCATCGGCGAATTGTCCCCTGTTTGCAGGTCTAAGCACCTGCGTCGCCATCATGGCGAAAGGGCACCGTAATTCAAATGCCAATTTGACAGGTGTTGCGCATGAAAAATGGCCCCGCGCGATTTTCTCGCACAGGGCCATTTTTGTTCAGCTGATCGTTTGGCGATCAGAACTTGAAGCGAACCACACCGCCATAGGTGCGCGGCGCGCTGGGATAGCCGGAAACCGTACCGGCCTGCGCAACACCATCGAACACTGTGGTGATGAACTGGTCGTCAAGCAGGTTGCGAGCAAACGCCCCGATTTCAAAACCGTTGTTCAGCGCCAGCGTGATCGAAGTGTTCACCAGATTGACTTCGCGGTTGAATATCTGGGTATTGCCCAGAGCCGCATTGAAAGTCGGCAGGCCGTTGTTGATCGGCGTGTTGCTTTCATGATTGTAATCGATGCGGCTGATGATCCGGCTGCCGCTGTTGAACTCATGGGTGTAAGTCGCGCTGGTTGCGATTGCGATCTGAGGGATACCCGCCGGCGTTACGCCAGACAGATCACCCAGAACGCTGCCGGGGAAATCATCAAACAGCGGATCCAGATAGGTCATCGCAAATGTCAGGACGAAACCGTCAGTCGGATTAATGGTCGAATCGAATTCAAAGCCCTTGACCGACTGCTGACCAGCATTCTGGAGCGCAAAGCCGGTGCCGGTGAAGGCGAGGCTCTGGAAACCCTCGATCGTCTGGTCGAACAACGCAACATTGAAGCCAAAGCCTTCCCATTGCGCCTTCAGGCCGACTTCATAAACTTCAGCATTTTCCGGTCCGGCAAACCGCGAACCCGTGCTGAGGTTCGGAACGTTCAACCCGGCGTCGAGAATTGGCGAAGACGGGGCAGCAAAGGTCGAACGACCCGGCCCTGCGATATAGTCTGTGTTCGACGGGCGGCTGTCACGTGACAGGTTGACCGAGGAAGCCTTGAAGCCGGTTGAGTAGCTGGCGTAAACGTTGACTTCGTTCGACACCTGATACGCTGCACGGAACAGGTAAGTCAGCTTGTCATCGCGCGTCTTGCCATCTTCGATTGCGTTCGGGATGCTGAGGAATGGCGGCTGGAACTGGAAACCGCTCAAAGGCAGCAGCGTGTTGACGGCCGGGTTTGTCGCAGCAGCCAGCAGTGCGTTCTGGTTTGCCGTTGGCAAAGCCTGGAACTGATCGCGGGTTCTGATTGTCCCACCGCTCGCCAGGGTTATGAACGCATCGACCAGATTGACCTGACCCAGCGGATCAGGGTTGACGGAGCTAAGCGAAAAATCCTTCTTGTCATCGGTGTAGTTGAAACCGCCGGTGAAGACGAGGCCGTCCAGCGGCTCAAAATCAACCGTGCCGAAGATCGAGTAGGATGTATTGTCCATCGCGAATGCCTCTTGCGAGAGCAAGGGCGTGCGGAAGATGCTTTCCTGAGGCAGACCAAGAGCGGCCTCGACACCATTGAAAACGCTGGGCCTGCCGGACAACACATCGGCCGGGTTGCCGCCTGCCAGAAGTTCGAAAACGTCACGAATCTGCGTGCCGTTCTGGATCGCGCTGTCCTGCGAGATCGACTCGTCGAAATAGTATCCGCCAAGCAGGAAGTTGATCGGTCCGTCGAAATCGGACGTGATGCGGAATTCCTGAGTGAAGGTTTCGACCGCCTGATCGCGCGTTTCCGTTGCGATAGACGCGCTCGTGTAATCGATATCCGAGAGGAAGAAGTTCTTCAGCTCACGATAGGCCGTAATCGAAGTAAACGAGAGCGGGCCAGCGTCGTAATCCATCTGGACCGAGCCACCGTAGTTCTTGACCTCGTTTGTCGGTACAAAGTTCAGGAAGGCTTCGTATTCAAAGAAGTCAGCCGGAGCGCCGATCTGGCCACCGACAGCCCGGATTGCGTTTGAAACGGGGCCAGAAACAAGCGTTCCGACCTGGCAGCAAACTTCGTCAATTTCCGAGTAATCGGCGATTGCGCGGATCTTGAAATCGGGCGTCGGTTCGATCAGCAGCTGACCACGGGTGGACCAGCGGTTGCGATCGTTCTGCTCTTCATCCAGATTGACGATGGTCGAGTATCCGTCGCGGCGCTGATAATTGCCGTCGAGCGAGAATGCGATGTTCTCCGTGATCGGGCCGGTGATGTCGCCTTTCAGAAAGACGGTGTTGAAGTTGCCATAGACCGCTTCGACAGAACCGCCGAATTCGAACTGCGGCTCACGCGTGATGACCGAGATGACGCCGGCAGATGCGTTCTTGCCGAACAGGGTCGATTGCGGGCCATTCAGCACTTCGATGCGCTGCACGTTGGGCAGATCGCCAAGAGCTGCGGCAGAACGCGAACGAAACACACCGTCGATGAAAACGCCAACCGAAGGCTCAATACCGAAGTTGTTGTCGCCGTTGCCAAAGCCGCGAATGATGAATGTCGAGGCGGACGAGGTTTGCAGCTGGCTGACACGCAGCGAAGGCGTAACGGTCTGAAGGTCGAGTACGTCGCGGATTTGCGCCTGCTCCAGCGTGGCGCCGGTGGTCACCGAGACCGAAATCGGGGTTTCCTGAAGCGTCTGTTCGCGCTTCGACGCGGTCACGATAATCTGGTTGCCGCTGTCCGGCGCTTCGAGCACGGCCTCGTCCGCGTCATCGGAATCGACTTCCTGAGCAGAGACAATGCCAGGGGTAGCGATTGCGAAAGCGGTCACACCTGCAAGCAGGGTGAAGCGGATTTTGCCGGAATTACCGGTGGCATTTGAACGCATGAAGTTTCCTCTCCTCTATCCGATCGATACGCGGAAGAGGCAGCGTCGCAGCCCTTTTTGCAGGGCCTAGCAGCAAACACCATGGGCACTTGTGTGCCCTTCTCTCCCAATTCGATTGGCTGCGCTGATAGGCCAGCGTCCGGGGGGCGACAAGCGGGTAACACAACTCATCCAACCGATTGCCCACACATAGTTGCGTAAATGTTGCATGTTTGACACAATGATCCACGTCGATGGCACATAGGACGGGGCTTGCCGCATAGCCGCCCCTCGGCTAAGCGCGCGGCGACCCCGCAGCCTGCCTGTTGCAGTGCAGCATTACCCATTTGCATCCGCGCCCGCGATTGTGCGCACCCAGCCGGGCGTTCAGCGCCCGCCATCGACCGAAAGCCCGTTCTACCATGTCCAACGCCACCTCCCTCCGCAATGTCGCGATCATCGCGCACGTTGACCACGGCAAAACCACGCTGGTCGACCAGCTTTTCCGCCAGTCCGGCACGTTCCGCGAAAACCAGCGGATTGAAGAACGCGCAATGGATTCGGGCGATCTGGAAAAAGAGCGCGGCATCACCATCCTTGCCAAATGCACCAGCGTCGAATGGGAGCATGATGGCGAAACCACGCGCATCAACATAGTCGACACCCCCGGACACGCCGATTTCGGCGCCGAGGTGGAACGCATCCTCTCCATGGTCGATGGCGTCATCCTGCTGGTCGACAGTGCCGAAGGCGCGATGCCGCAGACCAAGTTCGTCACCGGCAAGGCGCTGGCGCTGGGTCTGAAACCCATCGTCGTCGTCAACAAGATCGACCGTACTGACGGACGCCCGCAGGAAGTGCTGGACGAAGTGTTCGATCTGTTCGCCAGCCTCGATGCGAATGACGAACAGCTCGAGTTTCCCTCGCTTTGGGCTTCGGGCCGCGATGGCTACGCCAGCGACGATGAAAACGCGCGCGAAGGCACGCTTGATCCGCTGTTCAAGCTGATCGTCGATCATGTGCCGCCTCCGGGTCTCGATGTGGATGGCAAGTTCAGCTTCCTCGCGACGCTGCTGGATCGTGACAATTTCATGGGCCGCGTGCTGACCGGCCGCGTCCAGTCGGGCCGGATCAAGCTGAACGATCCGATCCACGCCATCGACATGAACGGCAAGGTCGTCGAAGTGGGCCGCGCGACGAAGCTGATGAGCTTTGACGGGCTGGAGCGCGTGCCCGTGGAAACCGCGCAGGCGGGCGATATCATCGCGCTGGCGGGCCTTGAAAAAGCGACCGTCGCCAACACCATCTGCGATCCGTCCGTGACCGATCCCATAACCGCGCAGCCAATCGATCCGCCCACGCTGGCCATGCGCTTTTCGGTGAACGACAGCCCGCTCGCCGGGCGCGAGGGCACCAAGGTCACCAGCCGCATGATCCGCGACCGCCTGCTGCGCGAGGCCGAAACCAACGTCGCCATCCGCGTGACCGAGGCCGAGGACAAGGACGCCTTCGAAGTCGCCGGGCGCGGTGAATTGCAGCTGGGCGTGCTGATCGAGACAATGCGCCGCGAAGGCTTTGAACTGGGCATCAGCCGGCCCAAGGTGCTGTTCCGCGAGGAAGAAGGCAAGCGCATGGAGCCATACGAAACCGTCGTCATCGACGTGGACGAAGAGCATTCGGGCACCGTCGTCGAAAAGATGCAGAAGCGCAAAGCCGACCTCAGCGACATGCGCCCGTCGGGCGTGGGCAAGACCCGCATCACCTTCTCCGCTCCGTCGCGCGGGCTGATCGGGTATCACGGGGAATTCCTGTCCGACACGCGCGGCACCGGCATCATGAACCGTCTGTTCGAGAAATACGGGCCCTACAAAGGCACGATCGAAGGGCGCAACAACGGCGTGCTGATCTCCAACGGCGACGGCGAAAGCAACGCCTACGCGCTCAACATGCTCGAAGAACGCGGCGAAATGTTCGTCGGTCCGCAGATGAAGGTCTATGAAGGCATGGTCATCGGCGAGAACGCCAAGCCGGACGATCTGGAAGTCAACCCGATGAAGGCCAAGCAGCTATCCAACGTGCGTTCGTCGGGCAAGGACGATGCGATCCGCCTGACCCCGCCGCGCCGGATGAGCCTGGAGCAATCCATCGCTTATATCGACGACGATGAGATGGTTGAGGTGACGCCGCTTTCGATCCGCCTGCGCAAGACGTTGCTCGATCCGCACGAGCGAAAGAAGGCCCGCCGGAAGGGCTGAACCCAAAAGCTGAACCCAGCCGATAACGCACACAAAAAAGGGCGACACCTCGCGGTGCCGCCCTTTTTCTTTGGCCAATTATCGGACGATCAGAAACGATAGCCGACAGTTGCACGGAACGAGGAGGTTGCGAAATCGGTGTCGCCGGGGCGCAGATTGGTCCCGCCCGAAGTCAGCAGGAACGGATTGGTTGGCCCAGCAGTGCCCGGACCGACCGCCACGAACGACTTGTCATCATCGTAACGCGAATACAGGTATTCCACGCCGATCGTCAGGCCACCGGCAACGATCACTTCAGCGCCGCCACCGACCTGGCCGCCGAACACCATATCATCGTTGTTGATCACATCGAACGAATTGGCGCCATTGGTGGTCACGAAATCATGGTCGATGCGAGCATAGCTGACGCCGCCCGTAGCGTAGATCAGGCCGCGGCCATCACCGGGCGAGATACCGAGGCGACCACGCGCGGAAATGGCGTAATCCAGTTCGCGAATGGTGGTGTAGCTGGCCGGAGTTGTGCTGAAACCGGAAGAGAATTCGCGCGCATTGGAAGTGCTGCCTTCGATCAGGACGCCTGCAACTGCGACGTTGCCGATACGCTTGTCATAACCGATGCGCACGGCGTAACCGATGTCGTCATCGTCATTGGTGCAGGGCTGCGAGGCCAGCGGTCCAGTTGCGGCGCCGGTGCAGAAACCGGGGCTGAATGCGTTGGCGCGCGTGGTTGTGGTCACGACATCGCCAAACTGGCCGTCCTGATCCGTATCGAAGGAGATGCCCTGGCCGTCATTGTCCCCGAACGTGTCGAGACTGACAGAGCCACCGACATAAAAACCGTCATAGGTGGCGGGGGCATCCTGCGCAAAGGCTGGCGCGGAAACGAGCATGGCGATGCCTGCCGCAGAAGTGGCAAAAATTGTTCTGGTCATGTGAATGCGATCCTGTATTTTCTATAGTAGAGCCATGTTAAAGCGCGCTTTTACATGAAGGTTCCCTGTACAGATTTTCAGGTGTTGCGTGGCTGCAACGGTTTCTTGCGCTGCGCCCTGAATCAGCGCGCTCTGCAGTCGAAAAACGTGAGAAATCGTGGCTTTCACCAGTCTGCTTTTTTCGTCCCGAGGCACCCTCATCTTCCCGCTTTCACAATGCCATGAAGTTGGGCTGCCCATTCGATGCGCTGACGCCGCCATCTACCGGCAGGTTCACGCCGGTTATGAAGCTGGCATCCGCGCTCGCCAGGAAGGCTGCGGCGGCAGCGATATCCTCAGGCTCGCCAATGCGCTGGATCGCGACGCGTTTCATGAAGGCCTTCACCGCTTCCTCGTTTTCGAGGATGCCCTCCACCATATCGGAGCGCGTGACCGACGGGCAGATCGTGTTCACCCGGATGCCCAGCATCCCGACCTGCAAGGCCAGCCCGCGCGTCAGGTTCGTGACCGCGCCCTTTGATGCGTTATAGATCGGCAGAGTGGAATCTCCGCCAATCCCGGAAACGCTGGAGATGTTGACGATCGACCCGCCGGTTTTCTTCAATTCGGGAATGGCGGCGCGGCACATGTACAGCACGCCCTTCACGTTGATATCGATCACACGGTCGATGTCCTCATCGCTCGCCTTGTGCAGCATTCCCGATGCCGCCACCCCGGCATTGTTGACCAGCGTATCGAGCCCGCCGAATTTCTCCACCGCGGCTGCCACGATCTCGCTCGCAAAGGATGCCTTGCTGACATCGCCTGCGACAACCAGCGTGCGCGCGGGATCGAGCGTTTCGGCCACAGAATTGCACTTTTCCTCGTTGCGGGCGTTGATGATGACATTCGCGCCCTCCGCGGCAAAGCGGCGCGCAATCCCCTCCCCGATACCGGACGATGAGCCGGTGACGATGATTGTCTTGCCTGCAAAGCGGGTGGATTGGGTCATGGGGGTGTCCTTTTGATGATTGCAGTTATCTTACGCGGTGATCGGTCATTTGTGCCCTTTTGGAAACCCCTCTGGCTAGTCGAAGGGCCACCTGTTAATCGCGCCAACACCATGAACGCAGCCACTCTCACCACGCTCGCCCTGTATTTCGTCGTGATGATCGCCATTGGCCTTTATGCCTGGCGCAAATCGACCGCGGATTCCGCCGGGTATCTGCTGGCCGGGCGCAATCTTTCGCCCGCAGTCGCGGCCCTTTCTGCCGGGGCATCGGATATGAGCGGCTGGCTGCTGCTGGGTCTGCCCGGCGCGCTGTATCTTACCGGGCTTTCCGCCGCGTGGATCGGTATCGGATTGTTCGTAGGCGCGGCGGTCAACTGGATCGTGGTCGCCCCGCGCCTGCGCGAACAAACGGAGCGGATCGGCAACGCGCTGACGATCCCGCAATTCCTCGCCAACCGCTTCCCCGATCAGGCGGTCAATCTGCGGGTCATCGCCGGGATCGTGATCGTGGTGTTCTTCACCGTTTACACCGCATCGGGGCTGGTCGCGGGGGGCAAGCTGTTCGAGACCGCCTTTGCCGGGGTGCTGCCCGATACGGGTTTGAGCGATTACATGCTCGGCATCCTGATTACCGCCGGGATTGTGCTCGCCTACACCATGGTCGGCGGGTTTCTGGCCGTCAGCCTCACCGATTTCGTGCAAGGGCTGATCATGATGCTGGCGCTGATCGTGATGCCGATGGTGGTCATGTTCGGCCCCGGCGGAGAGGCCGGGCGCTCTGTTGCAGAGGTGCCGGTGGAGGGCTTCCTGAGCCTGACACAAGGCGTGACGATGATCGGCTGGATCAGCGCGGTGACATGGGGCCTCGGCTATTTCGGGCAGCCGCACATCATCGTGCGGTTCATGGCAATCGATACGGTCGCCAACGTGCCCAAGGCGCGCAATATCGGGCTGGGCTGGATGGCGGTCTCGCTGATTGGTGCGGTCGGCATCGGGCTGACCGGCCGAGCCTATGCCAACCGCAACGGCATGGTGGTGGACGATCCCGAAACGATTTTCATCATCCTTGCCGATCTGTTGTTCCACCCCGCCGTTACCGGGTTCCTGTTCGCCGCCCTGCTGGCTGCGATAATGAGCACGATATCCTCGCAATTGCTGGTCAGCTCCAGTTCCCTCACCGAAGATTTTTACCGCCTGTTCCTGCGCAAGCGGGCGAGCGAGCGCGAGGCGGTGAATGTCGGGCGCGTTTGCGTGGCGCTGGTCGCGATTGCCGCCATGGTGATTGCGAGCGATCCGGGCAGTCAGGTGCTGGGCCTCGTCGCAAATGCATGGGCCGGGTTTGGCGCGGCGTTCGGGCCGCTGATCGTGCTGGCGCTGACATGGGACCGGATGACGGGCGCGGGCGCTGTCGCAGGGCTGGTGACGGGCGCGATCGTGGTCGCGCTGTGGATCGCGCTGGGCTGGAATGCGAGCTTTATGGGCGGAGAGGGATTGTACGAGATCGTCCCCGGATTTGTCGCGGCGTGGATCGCGATTGTGGTGGTCAGCCGGATGACGCAGCCGCGCGTTTCTGTGGTCCCGGCAGAGTAGTTTTCCTACTTCCGACGGCTGCGATAGGGGTTGCGAATGCCCCTCCGCTCTACCCTCCACTTTGCGCTTTCAATCATCCCGTTCGGAAGAGCCAGATTTTTGGCCCCTGAACAGTGTGTCAGGTGTGTCAGACGTTCCGCCCCCCTTTCCTACTGCCATCTGAACGCGCACACTGGCGCGCAGAATTGCATTGGAAAGGAGGATGCAGGAAATGACACAGGGTAACGAACCGCGCGTCACCGGGCTTGGCGGGATATTCTATGTGGTGAAGGATCCCGAGGCGACCCGCGCCTGGTATCGCGAAACACTGGGCATTGATGGGCCGTACGGGCCGCAAATGGCATGGGCGGACGAGCCGATGGGCAACCCCTATTCGCTTATCAGCCATTTCGCGACCGACGAGTATGTGCTGCCCGGCAAAGGCGGTTTCATGATCAATCTGCGGGTGAATGACCTCGATGGGTTTATCGCGCGGCTGGAGGGGATCGGCGTCGAAATTCTCGGCACAGCCGATGAAGGGTATGGTAAATTTGCGTGGCTGCTTGACCCCGATAATGTGAAGATCGAGTTGTGGGAGCAAGTGGCCGAAGAACTGCCATAACGTAGCGATCACAAAGACTTGCCAATGCTCGTGACAGAGTAAATCACACGTTAACCCTTCGCTAATTGTAAACACTTAGGATGCAATCAAGGTTTGGTTAACGCTAACCCTTACCCTGTTGTTAACCTAAATGAGGCATTTGGCTGTCGGTATGAAACGCCCAAGACCCTCTGTTCGTGCAGGCCGGATCATTTTGGGTTCTGCGTTTGCGGCAATGCTGGCCGGTTGCGGCGGGATCATACCCGCTGGGGAGGCGCCTGCGTCCCATGGAACAGGCGATCAGCGCGTGCAGGGTGGAACGGCACGCGATTACCCGCCAGCCTATCGCCCGCCTTCGGGTGCAACCACGACGCGCCAGCCGGTGCGCATGGCGTCCGCTCCAATCAGCCGCGCGCCCAGTTCGCGCGATCTGTCGTGTCTGGCAGACCTCGACGCCACCGGCGCGCGCTTTGATCCGATCCCCGATACCTATGCCGCGCCCGGCTGCAACAAACTTGGTACGGTGCAATTGTCCGCGTTGACCGGCGATGGCTCCCAGTTCGGGATCAGCAACCTTGGCCCGGTCCAGTGCAAGACTGCCAGAACATTCAGCGGATGGGCACGATTTGGAGTGGACCGCGCCGCGCGTGAAATCCTCAAAAGCCCGCTCGCCCGGATAGAAACGATGGGCAGCTATTCATGCCGTAACGTCGCGGGATCGGACAGACGCTCTGCTCACGCCACTGGAAGCGCGATCGACGTATCGGGCTTTGTGCTTGAAGACGGTCGCCGCATCAGTCTGAAGGATGACTGGAACGCCGGCACTGCAGCCGAGCGCGAATTCCTGCGTGTTGTCCAGAAAAGCGCGTGCAAGCGGTTCGGCACGGTGCTCGGCCCGCAATACAATGCCGCGCACGAAGACCACTTTCATCTCGAAGGCAGCGAAACCAGTTTTTGCCGCTGAACCGCCGCTGGGTCATCCACCTTCACGGCGCCATAACGTGAAAGCCCCGCATTCCCGGCACTGCTGAGACAGGCGGAGAAGCGGGGCCACGGGTAATCGGTAAATGGGACGCGATCAGGCCTGCATCCGGGGTTCCAGCTTGGCTTCCAACTTAAGTCTGACAGCCTCAGCCGCGTGCCGCGCGCCCAGCTTCGTCATCATGTTGGCACGGTGAATTTCGACCGTGCGCGGGCTGATCTCCAGCTCGCGCGCGATCACCTTGTTGCTGCTGCCTTCGGAAAGCCACTCCAGCACTTCACGTTCGCGGGTGGAGAGACTGGCAATCCGGTCGCGCGCCTCGATCATGCGGCGGCGCGCTTCGCCAAATTCCTCGGCTTCCTTTTCGATCCGTTCCAGACACCGGGCAAACCGGTTCGGATCAAGCGGCAGCGACAGGTAATCGAGCGCGCCCGCCTTGATAGCGTCGACAATGCGGCCCGGCCTTGGCTGCGTTTCGAATGCGATCAGCGGCAGCCAGATACCCAGTCGGCTCAGCCGATCGAGGATCATGGATACCCCGCCTTCCAGCGCAGCGTCGCGGGCGATGATTATGCCCTCTCGCGGCGGATGGACGGCCAGTTCGGAAAGGTCGCCATAGACCTCTGAATGGTGGCCCAGCGCAAATCCGATCTGCGCGAGTTCGGCACGGTGACGGCTTTCGGAGTCGATAAAATGAAGTGTGGCTTTTCTGGTCATGCCAGCGTGTTGCGCCATTGACTCCGTATTATCACGCGAGACCGCTTCCAATACGGAGCAATGTCTTGTTAGGATTGTCAATAGTCTTTACATAACCGCATGTTACATATCTCCATAATGAACCTGAAAACCAGTATTAGCGCGTATAGCCCGGTGACTACTACGGGGTTGTGATCAATTTTCGTTCAAATCGGGCTTTTCAAAGTGGTAATCGGGCAAGGCATTGAATGCAGATCGCAACGCGTCCCCCCAGCTTGATGAAATGGCACTGAAAAAGGGATCGTCGTGCGTGATCCGATGCGAATGGGTGGCCGCGAAATCATCCTTTCCGATCACCATCAGATCCAGCGGCAGGCCCACCGAAAGGTTCGCTTTCAGCGTCGAATCGAACGATACCATCACCAGCTTTGCCGCGTCCTCGAAACTCATCGAGCGGTCATAGCCGCGGATCAGGATCGGGCGGCCATATTTGGTTTCTCCGATCTGGAAGAACGGCGTGTCCCAGCTGGCTTCGATAAAATTGCCCTCGGGATAGATCATGAACAGGCGCGGCTCCATGCCTGCAATCTGACCCGCGAGAATTATGGAGGCGGTAAAGCGGCCCGATCCGCTTTCATTGTTGGCCGATTGCCGAACCTGAACGGTCGAGCGCAGCAATCGCCCCACCTCGGTTGCGACACTGAACATCGTCGGGGCTTTGAGCAGCGTGTTGTTGCGCTCATCCGGTTCTTTCGTGCGTTCGTCCAGCATGCTGACAACCGCCTGCGTTGTTGCCAGATTGCCCGCAGTCATGATTGCAATCATGCGCTCTCCGGGCACTTGCCACGAGAACATCTTGCGAAACACCGAGATGTTATCGACGCCCGAATTGGTGCGAGTGTCGCTCATGAGCACAATACCCTTTTCGAGTATCATTCCGACGCAATAGGTCATTCTATCATTCTCCGAATTGGTTGGCGCGCCGCTAACAGGATTGGAGGGCGCGCTGAAATCTTTATTCTGGATGTTCGTTTCATGCATGACCGGCCGCAGCAACGCGCGTCACAGGTCACATGATCGAGGATTTCGCAGCCCGGATGGGCAGCGATGAAATTATTGCATTTCCTGATCCTGCCGCTGCTGTTCCACCGCAACATCGACGGTAAGCAATTGTTCTGCCTGACCAAAGCTGATGCCGGTGACGGGCGCGGCGTCGCGGTAATCGCGGCCCGTGGCCACGCGCACATAGCGCGGATCGGGGCATATCCCGTTGGAAATATCGAAACCGATCCAGCCCAGCCCATCGATATGCGCCTCGGCCCAGGCATGGGTCGCTTCCTGATCGATCCGGTCGTTCATCATCAGATATCCGCTGACATAGCGCGCCGGGATGCCCGCAGACCGGCACGCCCCGATGAAGATGTGCGCATGATCCTGACACACGCCCGTCCCTTTGGCGACAGCCTCCTCTGCGGTGGTCTTTACCCCGGTCGTGCCCGTTTCATATGCCACCGCTTCACCAATCTGCGATGACAGGGTGTGCAGGTAATCCAGCTTTGCGTCGTCCTTCATGGAAGGAACGTCGCGCATCATTGCGCGCATCTTTGCTCCGGGTCGCGTCAATCTGGTCTGGCCAAGGAAGCTCCACAGCGGCAGATCGCCCGAATGCTGGCCGATGACGCCCGCATTATCCTCTGTCTGGACCGTTCCCTGACACGTCACCACGACCTCGCTCGCGCCCGGCTCCACTCCAACCAGCGTTACGGTGTTGAAGTTCTGGTCATCGTACTGAATTTCGGGATGCGCATTTTCGTAGATCATTTCCCAGTCGATAATGCGCTGCCCCTGCGTTTCCTTTGGTGTCAGGCGCAACCGTTGAAGCGCGTGGATCACGGGCTCGGAAAAGGCATATCGCGTGGTGTGGCGGATGGAGAGGCGCATGGTCGGATGTCCTAGGCGAGAAAGCGGTAATCTTCGGCGATGGCATTGGCGATCGCAGCGTTGCGAGCACGAAAATCAACGAGGAATTCGTGCAGGCCGTTCTCGAATATGTGCTCCACGTTCATTTCGCTGACGAGCATGTCAGCCTCGCGCATCAGGGCATTGCTGGTCCCCTCTACGCCATGGATTCGGGCGAGTGCGGCCAATTGGTCACGCAGCGCGGACCGGCAGAACGCCAGGCTGCGGGGGAACCGGTCATCCAGCACGAGAAATTCCACGATGCCGCGCGCGTCGATCTGTCCGGCGTTGATCCAGGTGTAGGCGCGTGCACCTGCAACCGATCTCAGCACCTGATCCCACTGCACAGTATCGAGGCTGGAGCCGACATAGGAAAGCGAGGGGAGCAGCAGAAAATACTTCATGTCCAGAATGCGCGCCGTGCTTTCCGCGCGTTCACTGAAGGTGCCGGCGCGCGCGAAGTGATAGCCTTCATTGCGCAGCATCGACCCGTCCAGCGCGCCGTGCACCCGAGTACCGGCGCGGCGGATCGTGGAAACAGCTTCGCCCACGGCACCCTGATTGACGGCGCGCGACAGCATCGGATCGAGTTTCAAATAGCTTTCATTAACCGCCGTCCACACCTCATCGGAGATATTGGTGCGCGCGACCCGCGCATTGCTGCGCACCGCGCTGAACATTTCGCGGATGCTGTAAGGGTTGGTCTTGTCGCTCAACACGAAATTCCAGACCGTTGGCCCTTCGTAATTGTCGTGCGTCGCCTCATAAAGTTTGCGCTGGCCCAGCGTGGCGATAACCGACCGCCATTCATCCTCCGCCGTGGCCAGATCGCGCGTTATGGCCATCCGCAAGGCCGCCTCAAGCAGACGCGCAGTGTTCTCGGCCCGCTCAAGATAGCGGAACATCCAGAACAGTCCGTTGGCCGTACGTCCGAGCATTCTTTCCCTGCTGATCCTGTTTATTCCCTGTTCCCGATTTGCGTCTGGTGTCTCGATTGATTGGCGGATTGCCCGCTGTCCTGAAAAGCTAATCCTTCAGCACCCATGTATCCTTGGTCCCGCCGCCCTGACTGGAATTGACCACCAGCGAACCTTGCTTGAGCGCAACCCGCGTCAGCCCCCCCGGCGTGATGTCCACTCCGCCCGGTGAAACCAGCACATAGGGCCGCAGGTCGACATGGCGCGGGGCCAGACCTTTCTTGGTGTAGATCGGGCAAGTGGACAGCGACAGCGTGGGCTGTGCGATGTAATTCTGCGGGTTCGCCTCCAGCTTTTCGCGGAAGGCGCGCAGTTCCTTCTTGTTCGCCGCCGGGCCGATCAGCATTCCGTATCCGCCCGAACCGTGGACTTCCTTCACCACCAGTTCGTGCAGATTGTCGAGCACATAGGCGAGGCTGTCCGTATCGGCGCAGCGCCAGGTCTGGACATTGGGCAGCAGCGGTTTTTCGCCGGTATAGAATTCGACGATTTCGGGCATGAAGCTGTAAATCGCCTTGTCATCGCAGATGCCTGTGCCCGGCGCGTTGGCGATGGTGATGCCGCCCGCGCGGTACACGTCCATTATGCCCGGCACGCCCAGCACGCTGTCTGGCTGGAACGTCATCGGATCGAGGTAATCGTCGTCGACGCGGCGATACAGCACGTCAATCGGGGTGTAGCCGCTGGTGCAGCGCATCTGCACCCGGCCATCGACCACGCGCAAATCGCTGCCCTCGACCAGTTCCGCGCCCATTTGATCGGCAAGGAAGGCGTGTTCGTAATAGGCGGAATTGTAGATGCCCGGCGTCAGCACCGCCACTGTTGGCTTGGCCGCGCCCGAAGTCTCGAATGCGGGCGGCGCGCAGGCGGCAAGGCTGCGGGCAAGGCGGCGGGGATAATCCGACACCTGCTCCACCGGCACCCGGCTGAACAGATCGGGGAACATCGCCATCATCGTCTCGCGATTTTCCAGCATGTACGAGACGCCGGAAGGCGTGCGCGCATTGTCTTCCAGCACGAACCATTCATCCGGCCCGGTGCGCACCAGATCGATCCCGACAATGTGGGTATATATGCCGCCGGGCGGGGTAAACCCGACCATGTGCTGCAACCACGCCTCGTTCTGGTGGAACAACCGTTCGGGCACGCGGCCTGCACGGATGATCTCCTGCCGGTGATACATGTCGTAAAGAAAGGAATTGAGCGCCCGCACGCGCTGTTCGATGCCGCGGGTCAGGCGGCGCCATTCGCTCGCGGTGATGATGCGTGGCACCATGTCGAACGGGATCAGGCGTTCTTCCGCCTCATCCTCTCCGTATACGTTGAAGGTAATGCCGGTGCGGCGGAAACTGTCGTCCGCCTCTTTATCCTTGCGCCTTAACCAGCCGGCGTCCTGTTCGCCCAGCCAGCCGCAATAATCGTCGTAGCCGGGTCGGATATTCCCAACGCCGTCGAACATTTCATCAAAATTAGGCGAATTGCTCTGTGCCTGTGTGGCAAATGATCCCGTCTGGCTTTGTTGCATATGGGCAAGGTGTAACAACATCTTCCCGGAATGAAAGGCCTCTATCGGGCTAATTTCAGTCGTTAAAGTGGGCGATCAAGTTCCGACAGCACCGTGCGGATCGCTTCGGGTGCGTAGATGAAACCCAGATGCGTGCAACGAAGGGCGATGGCCCGGTCACGTTCGCCGGGCCTTCCGGCGGCGCTGCGGGCGCCAATCACCCCGTCATTGGGGCTCCACATGGCGACCGTATCGACCGGCGGTTTGACTGCGATATCGGATTCGACCGGCGGAGTATCGACGCTGTGGCCGGTAATGAACTGATAGGCACGCCACGCATTGTTGGCGCGCGGACTGCCCGAAAACGGCGATCCCATCGTGATGACGCGCGCCACGGCATGGGAATGGCGCTTTGCCAGTTCCCGCGCGAACAGTCCGCCAAGGCTCCACCCGATCAGTACCACCTGCTCGCCAGCGCGTTCATGCAGGTCCAGCAGGCGTGCCTCGACCGCTTCGAACCGTTCCGGCGTCGGCCCCCAGTTGCGGCCCTGACCCCAGCGTTTCGCGGTGTGACCGGCGCGCTCTATCTCGCGGGCGAAATACCCCAATTTGCGCGGGTGGGCGGCAAAGCCGGGCAGGATCATGATGGTGCGCGGATTGGCAGCAACATCGATGTCGGTACGGCGAAAGACGCGGCGCGCAGGCTCTGCAAAATAGTCGAGCTCCCCCAGCAGGCGGTGCGCCTGCGGCTTGCCCCACTCCTCCTCGGTTCGGTCCTCGCGAGCCAGCGCAAACCGGCGCGCCATTTCGGACCCGTTCCAGCCTGGCACTGCCAGACCGGAAAAGCCGTTCGATTTGAATTCTGCAAGGGAGAACCGCGGTGCCATCGAATTGTCATACTCCACCGACGTGAATGAGCGGTGAAGTTTGCGGTTCCCCGTTTCCGGGGCGCGGGGAGCCGAACCCGAACCTATCAGCCCTTGACGGTTTCCGAGCCATCGCATTCGCCGATGCGTTCCTGCACAAACTGCATCTGCATTTCCATCGCGCCGAGTTCGGGCATATTGCCGTTCATCGTCATCTTCATGTCCGATTTGGTTGGCGAGACGGTGCCGGCCATCGCGACTTCCATCTTGCCAGAGGCGGGATCATCGCAGGACATCGTCATGTCCAGATCATTGCCATTGATGACGAACGTGTTGATTTTGCAACCTTCGCGCCCTTCGGTCATCGCGTTTTCAAAACCGCGCTCTGCCTCTTCCGGGGTCAGGCACAGTTCGAAAGTGTTGCTCATCGAGCTGCCGATCATCTTCTTTATCTCGGGCGGCGCGCCGGGGATGTTGGCGTCGAGGAAGGTCATGGTCGCCTTGTACTTGCCCGGTTGCGGTTTCAGGGCACCGCCCGCGGCATCGACCGCGGCCTGCGCCTCTGCACCGGTGATCTCGCCATCGCCATCGGCATCGGCATCGGTCGTCCCGCCGCAGCCTGCCAGCGCCAGCATGGCAAGGCCCAGCATTACACCCTTTGTGTTCATTCCAGATTTCATAATGGTCCCTCCCTAAAACAGAACCCAAGGCTAATGCCGGACCGGGTCGATAACAACCGGTAATCGACGCGCAGGCTGCACCCGGTGAAAAGGCTGCAATTGAAGGGGCGACAAACAGCAATCGCGACACCATATTCGCGCGCATGGCAGAACTCATTATCAGACGCGGACTGGACGAACCCGAAACCGGTGAGGATTTTGTCCCGCACCGCCCTGCCCGCCCCGAAAAATCCATGCCCGGCAAACGGTTCGAACTGGTATCGGACTATGAACCCGCCGGCGATCAGCCCACCGCCATCGCGGAACTGGTCGCGGGTATGCGCGAGGATGAGAAGACCCAGACACTGCTGGGTGTGACCGGATCGGGCAAGACCTTCACCATGGCCAAGGTGATCGAGGCATTGCAGCGCCCGGCCCTGATCCTTGCGCCCAACAAGATTCTGGCCGCGCAATTGTACGGCGAATTCAAGAGCTTCTTTCCCGAACAACGCGGTCGAGTATTTCGTCAGCTATTACGACTATTACCAGCCCGAAGCCTATGTGCCGCGCTCCGACACCTATATCGAAAAAGAGTTGAGCGTGAACGAGGCGATCGACCGGATGCGCCATTCCGCCACGCGCGCGCTGCTGGAACGCGATGATGTGATTATCGTCGCCTCGGTATCGTGTCTGTACGGCATCGGTTCGGTCGAGACCTATTCGGCCATGATCTTTGACATCAAATCGGGCGAAACGGTCGACCAGCGCGAACTGATCCGCAAGCTTGTCGCGCTGCAGTACAAGCGCAACGACATGGGCTTTACGCGCGGCTGTTTCCGGGTGCGCGGGGACAATCTGGAAATCTTCCCCAGCCATTACGAAGACATGGCATGGCGCGTCAGTTTCTTTGGCGACGAGATTGAGGGGATTGTCGAATTCGATCCGCTGACGGGCAAAAGCGGGGCGGCGCTGGAAAAGGTGCGCGTCTACGCCAATTCGCATTACGTCACCCCCGGCCCGACGATGAAGCAGGCCGCCAACGCGATCAAGTTCGAGCTGACCGAACGCCTGAAAGAGCTGGAGGAAGAGGGCAAGCTGCTGGAGCATCAGCGGCTGGAACAGCGCACCCATTTCGACCTTGAGATGATCGCGGCGACCGGCAGCTGCAACGGGATCGAGAATTACTCGCGCTTCCTCACCGGGCGTCTGCCGGGTGAACCGCCGCCTACCCTGTTCGAATACCTTGCCCGAAAACGCGCTGCTGTTCGTCGATGAAAGCCACCAGACCGTGCCGCAGATCGGCGCGATGGCGCGCGGGGACCACCGGCGAAAGATCACGCTGGCAGAATACGGCTTTCGCCTGCCATCCTGCATCGACAATCGCCCGCTTCGCTTCAACGAATGGGACGCGATGCGCCCACAGACCGTGTGCGTTTCGGCGACGCCCG
Organism: uncultured Alphaproteobacteria bacterium; assembly: GCA_963838365.1. Lineage (GTDB taxonomy): Bacteria > Pseudomonadota > Alphaproteobacteria > Sphingomonadales > Sphingomonadaceae > Erythrobacter. The sequence goes on along the minus strand of CAWIQR010000009.1, from coordinate 19,706 downwards.
GCTCTTGGGAACTGGAGCAGACCGGCGGCGTGTTTGCCGAACAGGTGATCCGCCCCACCGGCCTGATCGACCCCCCGGTGGAAATCCGCCCGGTGGAGGATCAGGTGCAGGATTGCATCCAGGAATGCCTCGCCACCGCAAAGCAGGGATACCGCACGCTCGTTACCACGCTGACCAAGCGGATGGCCGAAGACCTCACCGAATTCATGCACGAGGCGGGCGTGCGCGTCCGTTATATGCACTCCGATGTGGAGACGCTGGAGCGTATCGAGCTGATCCGCGATCTGCGCATGGGCGTGTATGACGTGCTGATCGGCATCAACCTGCTGCGCGAGGGGCTGGACATTCCCGAATGCGGGCTGGTCGCGATCCTGGACGCGGACAAGGAAGGCTTCCTGCGCTCCGAAACGTCACTGGTGCAGACCATCGGACGCGCAGCGCGCAATGTCGATGGCCGCGTTATCCTCTATGCCGACCGGATTACCGGCAGCATGGAGCGCGCGATGGCCGAGACCGACCGTCGCCGCGCCCGGCAGGAGGCCTACAACGAAGAACACGGCATCACGCCGACCACGATCAAGCGCAACATTCACGATATCGTCGCCCATTCCGCCGCGCAGGACGGGGTTACGGTTCCGATTGAGGACGGGGTCAACAACCTCGTCGGCCACAATCTGCGGGGCTACATCGAAGACCTCGAAAAGCGGATGCGCAACGCCGCCGCGAATCTCGAATTCGAGGAAGCAGGCCGGCTGCGCGACGAAATCCGCCGACTGGAAAACGACGAGCTTGGTTTACCCGACGGCCAGAAACGCGCGCCGATAGTGGGGCGGTCGAACGAGGGCAAACCGGGGACGCGAAAGACGCGCTACGGAAAGATGCGAGCAAAACGGATGGGTGGGAAGCCTTGATACTCCCTCTTGAACGCGGACCCGCGTCCTGCCAATCAGCGGGAATGACCATCCGCCTATTCTGTGCGATCAGCGCTGCCGCCCTTGCGATTTCCGCCGTTCCCGCCCTTGCTGATGCGCATGTCGACAAGGCGGACTCTTCGGCTGAGACTATCACCCCGCAGGTCCGCACCCGCGATCTCAGCGGCACATTCGGCGGCCAGCGTGTGCCCTACACCGCCACGATCAGCGAGACGATCCTGACCGATGACGCGGGCATGCAGGAGGCGGTGATCGTCACCACATCCTACGTCAAATCGCCGCGCGATACCTCGCGCCCCGTTTTCTTCATCTACAATGGCGGGCCGGGGTCCGGCTCTGTGTGGTTGCAAATGGGCGCGTGGGGGCCAAAGCGGGTCGCGATCCCATCTGACGCGCGCGACGATGGTGCGCCGCCCTACCCGCTGGTGGACAACCCTGACAGCCTGCTCGATGTGGCGGACCTTGTGTTCATCGACCCGCCAGGTACCGGCTTCAGTTACCTGACCAAGGGCACCGATCCCAAGAAATACTACGGCCTGCGGCAGGACGCACGCGCCGTGGCTGAGGTGATCCGCCGCTGGACCAACGACAATGGCCGCTGGAACAGTCCCAAATATCTCGGCGGGGAAAGCTATGGCACCAGCCGCACAGCGATGGTCGTCGATGAGCTGGAGGGCGGCACCTATAACGATGTCGGGCTGAACGGGCTGATCCTGATTTCGACCATTCTCGATTTCGCCGCGCGCGAGCCGACGCCGGGCAATGAAATGGCCTATATCGTTACCCTGCCCAATATGGCGGCGGCGGCGTATTATCACGGCAAAGTCGAGGCCGCTTCGGTGGAGGCGATTGCGCAGGAGGCGCGCGCATTCGCCATCGGCCCGTTTGCCACTGCGTTGCTGAAAGGGCAGGATCTTCCCGCTGACGAACGCGCCGCGGTGCGCGCGCGGCTGGCGCAGTTGACGGGATTGTCCGAAACCTATCTCGATCAGGCGAACCTGCGCGTCACCAGCGAACGGTTCTACAAGGAATTGCTGCGCGACCGGGGGTTGACCATCGGGCGGCTGGACGCGCGGTACACCGGCAGCGATTATGACAATGCGGGCGAAACTCCAGACAGCGACCCCAGTTTCTACGGTATTGACGCAGGCTACACCGCCGCGATCAACGAATGGGCGCGCGAGGGGCTGGGGTTCCAGACCGACCGCGCATACAATTCCATCGGGCGCGATCCGGGCAGCAATTGGGACTGGAGCCTGCCGGATCAGGGGCGCAATGCCTATCTCAACGTCGCGCCCTTCATCGGGCAGGCGATGCGACAAAATTCGCAGCTTCGCGTGTTCAACGCGCAAGGCTGGTATGATTTCGCGACGCCGTTTTTCGGGGCGGAGTTCTCGCTCAACCGGATGGGCATTCCTCAGGACCGGATGACGTACAAATACTACGATGCGGGCCACATGATGTATATCCGTGATGAGGATCGCGCAAAACTGAGCGCCGATCTGCGCGATTTCATCCGCGCGCGATGAGAACCACACTTACGATCATCGCGGCCTGCTGCCATCACCGCCGCGTGCAAGCCTCCGCCCACCGATGCCGGGCTGGACCGCGTCATGCCGCAGGATGCGCCGACCTTTGCCAGCGAACCATTGCCATCCCCCGACGTCAAAGGCGCGGTATGGGCCCCCAGTCCAAAGGTGGCGGACCGCATCATCTATGGCGTTCCGGGCGAGCCTGCGATCATGGCGATGTCTTGCCGCGATGGCGAAGGCCTGCCGCGTCTGCGCATCACCCGGATGAGCCCGGCTGACGAAGGCGCGGGCGCATTGCTGGCGCTGGTCGGCAATGGCCATATCGGGCGGCTGCCGGTCGATGCGGTGGAGGTTTCAGGCAAGTTCATCTGGCAGGGTGAGGTGCTGGCCGCCGACAGCGCGCTTGAGCCTTTGGCCGGACCGCGTCAGTTGACCGCGACGATACCGGGGGCGGGCCTTGTAACGCTCAATGCCAGCGAATTGCCGATGACCCTGCTTGAGGATTGCCGGGGCGTTAGCGCGGTCTGTTCGCGCGCTGTGTCAGCATGTCTGCGGTCAAAACCTGCGGCAATTGTTCCGCTTCCGCGCCCGGTTCGTACCACAGATACAGCGGCACTCCGGCGACGCCTTGCTTCGTCAGAAAGGCGGTGATCGCCTCATCGCGCGCCGTCCAGTCGCCCACCATCGCGATAACGCCCGCATCGGCAAAGGCCGCGGCGGTTGTCTCGCGTTCCAAGGCGATGCTTTCATTCACCTTGCAGGTGACGCACCAGTCGGCGGTGAACCATACGAACACCGGCTTGCCCGAAGCCCGCGCCTCCGCCAGCGCCTCGGCGGAAAACGCTTTAGGGGAAAGCAGCGATTGCGACAGGTCGCTGGAAGGCGCGGCAAAGCTGGCGGGCAAGGCGACCGCGCCGAACAGCACGAACGGCGCAGCGACAAGCCCGAATGCGGGCCACGCCAGCTTGCCCGCGCGCTGCAAGCGGCCCACGATCCACAGGGCCAGCACCACGCCAAACACAACCAGCAGCGCCAGCAGGGCAAAGCCGCGCCCGCCCAGTTGCGCGGTCAGCCAGACGAGCGCAATCGCGGTCAGCCCCATCGGGATCGCCATGATGTGGCGGAAAGTGTTCATCCACGCGCCCGGCTTTGGCAGGCGGCGGCGCAGTGCGGGGACAAAACCGAGCGCGAGGAACGGCAGCGCCAGCCCCAGCCCCAGCATCGCGAACAGCAACAGCGCCAGCGGCGTTGGCAGCAACAATGCCGCGCCCAGCGCCGCGGCCATGAAGGGGCCGGTACACGGGGTGGCGACGAAGGCCGCCAGCAATCCAGTGGCGAACGCTCCGGCCGGTTTGCCGCCTTGCGTCACGCTGATCGAGGGCAATTCAAACACGCCAGCGAAATTCGCGGTGATTGCGGCGGCCAGCACCAGCAAAACGATCACGACGACGGTTCCTGTAACTGGAACGCCCAGCCGACCTGTTCCCCCGCCGCACGCAGGGCCAGCATCACTGCGCCAAGCCCCACGCAAGCCAGCACCACGCCTGCGGTGTATGCAATGCCCTCTGCGCGCGCCTTCCCCTCGCTCTCGCCCGCGCGCGCCAGCGACAGCGCCTTCAGGCTCAGGATCGGGAACACGCATGGCATTATGTTGAGGATCAGCCCGCCGGCCAGCGCGCCAAGGATCAGCGTCCACAGCGGCGGTGTTTTGGGCGCGGCTGGCCCTGCTAGCAATGTACCGCCGGTGGGAACATCGCCCGGAATTGCGTCAAATTTCACGCCCGCGCCCGCCTCCCCGCCAAACGACAGAATACCACCGACCGCGCTGGGTTGATCGCCGCGATATTCGGCCAGCGGGATCTCCACGATCAGCATGTCGCCATCGCGGCGGAATGTTTGGGCCGCCGCGTAATTGACCAGATTTTCGTTGGCGACGAACACGTGCGGGGACGATAGCGACACCGATGCAGGCAGCGGAATTGCAAGGCGCAGCGTGGTGCCCTTCACCCCAAACGCGGTCGCCGCACTCAATGGCGGGGCCACTTGCGCACGCCACTTGGCGAAATCGCCCAGCCCGACGCTCGCGGTCAGAACGGCATCCTGCGGCACACAAACCCGGTCTGTGCAGGCGAGGAAATCAACATAGCCGGAAAGGCCCGGTACGCCCGTAATCACCGCATCTTCGGGCACTCGCACCGGGACAAGCACGGTGTATTCGCCTTCGTAGACGTGGTTCATCAGATCGCCGATCAACAAACGTTCCGGCACCGGATACAGCGCATCGCCCATCACCCAGCCGGGCGGCAGATCGAGCATCAGCCGCATCCCCTGCCCTGCATCACCGGGGTTGGACCAATATCCGTGCCATTCGGGCGCGGACGGCTTGAATCGGAGCGCCAGCATCCATTCCTCGCCCGCGCGCGGCAGGCCATCCGCCAGCAATTCAACCGAGATATTGGCATCGCCAAACAATGCCTCTTTCGGAGCTTTGTCAGCCGGAGCCTGCGCGGCCACGCCCACCGCCAGCAGCGCGCTTGCAATCATTGCAAGCACCCATGCGGCGAATTGCCGGGATTTGCGGTGGAACATCCTTGCCTCGATCACGTCACTGCCCTTAGGACTGGCACATGGTATTCGCAAATTCTGCGAGCAAGATTACATGAGCACAATGACTGACAGCGCCCACACCGAAACCCGCGACCTGCTGATCCTTGGTGGAGGGCTGGTGGGCATGACGCTGGCGCTGGCCGCCGCGAGAAAAGGCATGTCGAGCCACGTGATCGACCGCGCCGACCCTGCCGATCTGACCGCCGAGGGGTTCGATGACCGCGCCACCGCCATCTCCACCGCCAGTTGGCACCTGTTCGGGAATATCGGCATTGCGGAGGGGCTTGAGCAATTCGCCTGCGACATCGCCAGCATCGCCGTCACCGATCAGAACAAGCCCGGTCGGCTGGATTTCCAGCCCGAACCGCACGAAGGCACATTGGGCCGTATGTTTCCCAACCGCCGCCTGCGCCTCGCTTTGTTTGAAGCCGCTGCGGCTGAGCCGCTGATCAACTGGATCTCCAAAGCCGAGGTGAAGGAACGCCAGCGCAGCGAATATGGCGTCGCCGCCGTGCTGGCAGACGGGCAAAAACTGAAAGGCCGCCTGATGGTCGCCGCAGAGGGGCGCGGTTCGCCCACGCGCGATGAGGCGGGGATCACGATTGCCAAGTGGGATTACCACCACAGCGCGATCATCGCCGGGCTGACGCACGAAAAGCCGCACAACAATGTGGCGTGGGAGATATTCTACCCCGCCGGACCTTTCGCACTGCTGCCGCTCAACGACGATGCCGATGGCACGCACCGGTCCTCTCTGGTGTGGACCGTATCCGAGGCCGATGGCCGCGCGGTGATGAAGCTGGGCGACAGGGCGTTTCTTGCCGAGATTGAAAAGCGCATGGGAGGCGTGCTTGGCCGGGTGCAAAGCGTCGGCGCGCGGTCAAGCTGGCCGCTGGGCTTCCACCACACCGCCAAAATCACCGACGAACGGTTGGCGCTGATCGGGGATGCCGCGCACGGTATCCACCCGATCGCGGGACAGGGCCTCAATCTGGGGCTGCGCGATGCCGCCGCCCTGGTCGAGGTGCTGGCCGATGGCGCAAGGCTGGGTCTCGATCCGGGCGATGCCCAATTGCTCAAACGCTATGAAAATTGGCGCGGGCTGGACAGTTTCATGGTCGCGCTGGCGACCGATGGGCTGACGCGCCTGTTTGGCGTTCCGGGCAAGGCGGCATCGGCGGTGCGGCGGCTGGGCATGTCGGCGGTGCAGCGCACGCCCATGCTGAAGGGATTTTTCATGGACGAGGCGCGCGGCGTATCTGGTAACCTGCCCGAATTGCTGAAGGGTTAGGGCTCAGTTCGCCTCTACCGGGCTGACCTGATCCACGCGATTACCCGATCCATCGCGAAGCCCGCGCTGATCGAGCACGGCGGCTGCTTCGATATTTTCAAGCGCATCCATCACCGCGGCAAATCGTTCCGCATCGGCAATCCAGCTTTCGGCCTTGGCCGCGCCGGGCATGGCGCGCACCTCTTCGATGGCGCTGCGATAACGGCCCTGTTCCAGCGCGAACCGCGCCCGATCCAACCTGCGCTGCGGCTGACCCGAAGGCGTGCTTTCGCGCCGGATCACGAAGAGATCGCTCAATTCGCGTCGAAACGCGTCGAGCGAGGGGCCCTTGCTGGTTTCCTGCAATTGCGGCCCCAGACCGTCCAGCCGCGCCAGCAGCGTATCCAGCCGGATCGGCGGATCGCTGCGCGAAAAGGTAATGATCGTGTTGACCGCATTGGGACGTTCATCGCCAAACCTCAGCCGCAACTGGTCCGCCAGATAGCCAAGTTCGTCTCCGCGTTCGATCAGGCGGCGGGTGGCGAACGCGATCAGCAGCGCCTCTGCCCGCGCGGCATTGCCCGCTGCGGCCTGCGTTTGCAGATCGAGCCGGGTGAGCCGCTGTTCGGCGGCGGCGAGGCGTTGATCCAGCCCGCCCTGTTGCGCAGCCACGCGCGTTACCGCCTCAACCGCCTCCTCGGGCATTTCGGATTCCAGCGCCTGCGCCAGCGGCGTGGGTGTGGGGGAAATCACCGCGCTGGGCGGCGCAATCGGCGTGGGCGATGCAACGGCGAGCGAAGGCTCTTCCATCGCTTCATTCCCGAAACCCGGCCCGGTGACATTGTACCAGACGATATACCCCGCCAGCACCGCGCCGACGATGAAGGAAATTGCCGCAGCGACCATCACGCCTTTCGATGACGTGGGTTTGCGACGGCTTCCGTATTTTGATTCCATGCGTTTCTTTGTCTCTCAATTCGACAACGATCTGGGCGCAAGCGATCTGGCACCAAGGGCATGTCTGCGACGAACATACCCGCACGTGAGATGGTTCCTTTGAGCCTTTATACGCACAGCTTTCGTACCATTGCCAGCAAAGCGTTGTCGCTTGGCCGGGTCGGGGTGTGGATAGCGGCCCAGCCATCGCCCGCCGCCGCCGCGATGCGCGGGCCGAGCGCGGCGAGCGTGAATTGCGCCCGATCCAGCCCCATCCGGTCGCATTCGCGGGCGAAATGCTGCGCCGTGGCGGCGGAATGAAGGAGCACTGTCGGCGGGGGCTCATCAACGAGAAAAATTGCGCGGTTGAGCGGCAGGTCGACGCTTTCATAGGCGATCACGGTGTCGATCAGGATACCGGAGGGCACGCTGAGCGGGACATGTTCCGCCCCCGAAATGCGCAGCAGGCGCGAAGGCGGCGCAATCGCATCGAGGACATTTTGAAGCCCTCCAGTACCGCACGCCGCGATGGTGAAGCCTGCCTCGCGCGCGGCATCGGCGGTGGCTGTGCCCACGGCATGGACTGGTTTGTCGATCAGCGCCGCCAGCCCCTCGCCCCCGTGGCGGATCGCATTGGCGCTCCCGATCAGCAGCGCGTCTAACGCTGCGGGATCGGGGCAAGTCCACGCGACGGAGCGGATCTGCGACAAGGGATGCGCGAGCGGCTCCAATCCCACTGCCCGCGCTGCCTCCACCGAAGCGGAAAGGCCGGGCTCTGGCCGCAATATCAGCACCTTTGCGCTCATTTCGGGCCGTCGAAATGCTCCGCAATCGCGGGCGTGGCGCGGGTCAGCAGATCGCGGGCAAGCGCACCCACGGCCGCATGGTTGCCGGGCGCGAAATGCGCCTCCCCCTCCACCCGGTCACGGCCATCGGGAGAGAACAGCGCGGCGTGCATCTCCAGGCCGCGCGCGCCATGCTCGCACAACACAGCGACGGGCGAATGGCATGTGCCGCCCAGCGCAGCGAGCAGCGCACGCTCCGCCTCCAGTTCTGCGCGGGTTTCGCCGTGGTCGATCGCGGCCAGCGCGGCCATGGTCGCGGCATCATCGCGGCGACATTCGAGCGCGATGGCACCTTGTGCGGCGGCGGGTATCCATTCGTCTGTCGCAAGCGGTGCGCCAGCCTCGCTCTGGCCCAGCCGCTCCAGCCCGGCAGCGGCAAGGAAGGTCACGTCCGCCTCGCCCGCCGCCAGCTTGCCCAGCCGCGTGGCGACATTGCCGCGAAACATCACGACCTTGCAATCGGGGCGCAGGTTGAGCAATTGCGCGGCGCGCCGAGGGGCGCTGGTGCCGACGACCGCGCCCGCCGGGATCGCCGCGATACTGTCCGCGCCAACCAGACTGTCCCGCCGGTCCGCGCGCGGCAGCACCCCGCCAAAGGCGAACGCTTGCGGACGCACCGTTTCGACATCCTTGGCCGAGTGAACGGCGACATCAATGCGCCCTTCGTGCAGCCAGACGTCCAGTTCCTTGGTCCACAGCGCCTTGCCGCCGATCTCGGCCAGCGGGCGGTCGAGCACCTTGTCCCCGCTTGCCAGCACCGGCACCAGTTCAACCGCGTCTTCCGCCCAGCCATGCGCCGCGCACAGCCGTGCGCGCGTCTCATACGCCTGCGCCATTGCCAGCGGCGAATTGCGGGTGCCCAGCCGGATTTTCACACCGGCGGAATTGGCCCCGCCCGAATTCTCACTCATTCACAATCCCTCTCGTCACCCTTGCCCTAGCCCGCGCAAGGTTTAGATGGAAGCGCGATGGGAGCCGAAGCACACACAACAATCGATCGCAAGCCGGGCGATTACAAGATCGTGCTGGGGATCGAATCCAGCTGCGATGAAACCGCCGTGGCACTGGTCGCGACGGACCGCACGATCCTGGCCGAACGCATCGCCAGTCAGGAAGCGGAGCACGCACCCTATGGCGGTGTAGTGCCAGAGATCGCGGCGCGCGCCCATGCCGAACGGCTTGCCCCGATGATCGCAGCCGTGCTGGACGATGCCGGCATGACCTTGGCCGAGGTCGACGCAATCGCCGCCACCGCTGGCCCCGGCCTGATCGGCGGGGTGATGGTGGGGCTGGTCAGTGCCAAGGCGCTGGCGATGGCTTCGGACACGCCGCTGATGGCGATCAACCATCTTGAAGGGCACGCCTTGTCGCCGCGTCTGGCCGATCCTGCGCTTGGTTTTCCCTATCTGTTGCTGCTGGTATCGGGCGGGCATTGCCAGATATTGCTGGTGGAGGGCGTGGGCGAATATCGCCGCCTCGCCACCACGATCGACGATGCGCTGGGCGAGGCGTTTGACAAGACCGCCAAGATCCTCGGCCTGGGCTATCCCGGCGGCCCCGCGGTGGAACGGCTTGCGCGCGAAGGCAATGCGGGCGCTGTATCCCTGCCCCGCCCGCTGAAGGGATCGAAAGAGCCGCATTTCAGCTTTGCCGGGCTGAAAAGCGCGGTGATGCGTGCGAAGGAGAGCGGCGCGCACGCCGATGCGGACATTGCCGCAAGCTTCCAGCAGGCGGCGATTGATTGCCTGATTGACCGGCTGGGCCACGCGCTCAACGCTATCGACACCCCGCCCGCGCTGGTCGTGGCAGGCGGCGTTGCGGCCAATCTGGCCGTGCGGGAGGCGCTGGAGACGCTCGCCGCGCAGCACGCCATGCGCTTCACCGCGCCGCCGCTGCGGCTATGCACCGATAACGCGGCCATGATCGCGTGGGCGGGGTGTGAGCGCCTGCCAAGCGGCCAGAACGATCCCCTCGATTTTCGCGCGCGCCCGCGCTGGCCGCTCGATCCCGACGCAGAAACCGTGCGCGGTGCGGGAGTTAAGGCATGAGCGACTCCACCATCGGCGTCATCGGCGCGGGCGCATGGGGCACCGCGCTTGCCCAGATGCTCAGCAGCGACGGGCGCGATGTCATCCTGTGGGCGTATGAGGGCGAACTGGTCGACGCGATCAATGCCGATCATCGCAATCCGCTTTATCTGCCCGACGCGGCGCTGAACCCCGCAATCCGCGCTACCGGCGATCTGGCCGAGTTTGCATCGCTCGACATTGTGCTGGGCGTGACCCCGGCGCAGGTGCTGGGCAAGGTGCTGAGCGGTCTGCAATCGCCCCCGCGCGATCTGGTGTTGTGCTCCAAGGGGATCGAGGCGGGCAGCGGGCGCCTGATGAACGAGGTCGCACGCGCCGCTTGCCCCGACAGCGAAATCGCAGTTCTTTCCGGCCCGACATTCGCGCATGAGGTCGCCGCTGGCCTCCCCACCGCCGTGACCCTCGCCTGCGCTGGCGGCGAGGACCAGTGGGAGCGACTTTCCGCCGCCGTCGCGCGGCCCACCTTCCGCCCCTATTACTCCGACGACGTGACCGGCGCGGAAGTGGGCGGTGCGATCAAGAATGTGCTGGCGATTGCCTGCGGGCTGGTTGACGGGCTGGCGCTGGGCCAAAATGCGCGCGCCGCGCTGATCGCGCGCGGCATGGCCGAGATGCTGCGGTTCGGCATGGCGCTGGGCGCTCGCGCAGAGACTTTATCGGGGCTGTGCGGCATGGGCGATCTGGTGCTTACCTGCACCTCCACCTCCAGCCGCAATTTCTCGCTTGGCAAGGCATTAGGCGAAGGCCAAACCGCCGCAGACCTGATGGCAGACCGACGCACCGTGGCAGAGGGCGCCTACACTGCTCCGGTCCTCGCCGAACTGGCGCGGACACGTGGCATCGCCATGCCGATCGTCGCCGGGGTCGAGGCAATCCTGCAAGGCGCAGATCCGCGCGAAGTGGTCGCGCAATTGCTCGCCCGTCCGCTTAAGTCCGAGAACGAGCCGCCTGAGAACGAGCCAGACGCTTGACCTCAGCATCCGACCAACCGCAACCTGCCACCGGCAGCGATGATATGGCGACGCTGGCGAAGGGCGGTCGCACCAATACGCTGGGTTTTGGCATCAGGCTGATTGCGCGCATTCCCTTTATCCTGATCGCCACCCGCCTGTATGGCGCAGAGGCGCTGGGCCGGTTCGCATCGGCGCTTGTCCTGATCGAGGTGATTGCGCTGGTCTGCTCGCTCGGCGAAAAGCGTGGGCTGGCACAACGCCTGACCGAAGGCGGGACCGAACATGGCAACCCCGATGGCCAGCCGGAAACCAACCTTGTGTTCGACGGGCTGCTGCTGGCGCTGGTGTGGTCTGCGCCAGCCTGCCTGTTCCTGCTCGCCTTTCCCGCGCCGATGTTTCCGAGCGGGATGAACAGCCCTTACGACCTGTGGCTGATCGCGACGATCCCGGCCTTTGCCCTGACCGAGATCATGTTGGCAGCGCAGGCCTATCGCTATGACATTGCGACCACGGTTCGCACCCGCGCCATCGTGGAGCCGTGGACGATCAGCATTGCTGCGGGCGTGTTTTTCTACATCGAACCCTTGCGCGAATTTGGTCTGGCGCTGGCTTTCATCGTGTCGATCTTTGCTGGACTCGCCACGGCTGCAGTACCGTTCCTGCGGACCTATGGCTTGCCGCGTGACTGGCGCCCGCGCCCGCGCGCCATGCTCGCCCAGTCCAGCCGCGCGCTGCCGCTGATCGGGGCCGACGCAATTGAAAGGGGCACGCGCCTGCTCGACCTGTTTATTCTGGGCCTGTTCGCATCGCCCGTCGCGGTCGGCATCTATTACGCTGCACAACAGATCGCCAGCCTGCCGCAAAAGCTCAAAACCAGTTTCGAGCCGATCCTGTCGCCGGTTATCACGAAAAATCTGAAGATCGGCGATTTTGCCGCCATCGCCGCGCAGGTGCGGCAGGTGGGGTTCTGGATCATCGCGGTGCAGCTGGCGATTGCGCTCGCACTGGCGATACCGGGTGAGGCGGTGATGGGCCTGTGGGGGCCGGATTACGTCGCGGGCACCGCCGCGCTCGGTTTTCTGCTGGCCGCAGAAGTGGCCGCATCGATGGCGGTCGTGTCGGAAAGCGTGCTGGTGTACATCGCGCGCAAACGCAATCTGATGATCTCTGTTGGCGTGCTGGCGCTGCAGGCGGCGCTGACCATCGCGCTGATCGTGGGGCTTGAGAAACTGGCGACTGATTACGATCTGGATGTCGATGGCTGGGCGACCGCCGCACCTGCGCTGGCGCTGTTCTTCGCGCTGAGCGTGTCCAGCCTGATAAAGGCGCTGGTTCTCAAAACCCTGCTGAAAGCGCCGGTCAGCAACTGGCGCTGGGGGCTTGTATGGGCAACCGCCCCGGCCGTCGTCGTCGGCTTTGGCTTCACCCTGCTGCCCGAATGGATCGAGCTGCTATTCGGCATCCCTGCAATCCTCGCCGTCTATGGCGTGGTGTTGTGGCATCGCGGCTTTGGCGAGGAGGACCGGGTGCTGTTCCGCAAGAATGTCACGCCCGATCTGCCCGCAGGCGAGGCGGGCTGAAGAGACCCAATCGCACCACGCTTCATCGTCCCTGCAAGGCATTCAGTCGCTATTCACGGCGAAAGACGATGCTGGCCCCGGTTCAAAGAAGGGGAGTGTTGCGATGCGTGGAATGAAGCTGACAGGCGTGTTTGCCTTGGGATTGGTGCTGGCCGGATGCGCGGCGCAGACCGAAGGAAATCTGGCAAGTTCGCCCACACCCGATGGCGAACGGGTCGCCGCGATACCGCCGCCTCCGCCGCCTCCCCCTGCTCCCGGCACGAGCGCTGGCCGCGAGACAATCATTGTTACCGGCAGCAAGATTACGCGCAACAATCAGGAGGCGTCATCTGCCGTCGCGTCTGTCACGGCTGATCAGGCGGTCAATGGCGTCAGTCGGACAGCGCCCTATCCGCCACCAGGCGTCTACGTACCCCCTGTCGCCGTCGCCACCGATCCGGGGCGCGAGCAGTATGATGGCGAGGAAGTCTCCCCGGTAAGGCTCGCCGCGACAGAGCCGGTCTCCACCTTCTCCGTCGATGTCGATACGGGCGCCTACACCAACACCCGCCGGTTCCTGAACCAGGGGCAGATGCCTCCGCAGGCCGCTGTGCGAACCGAGGAGATGATCAATTATTTCCGGTATGATTATGCCCGGCCAACAGACCGTTCGCAGCCCTTCAGCGTGACGACCGACGTGGCGAAGACACCGTGGAACGAAGGTACATATCTGATGCGGATTGGCCTGCGCGGATACGATATTGACCGCGATGAACGCCCGCCCGCCAACCTCGTATTCCTGATGGATGTGTCGGGGTCCATGGCCTCCCCCGACAAGCTGCCGCTGGTCAAGACCGCGCTCGCGGGCCTTGCCGGGGAGCTGTTGCCGCAGGACCGCGTTTCTATCGTCGTCTATGCGGGCGCCGCTGGCATGGTGCTGGAGCCGACCAACGATGTCGGCAAGATCCGCCGCGCGCTCGATGAGCTGACAGCCGGTGGCTCCACTGCCGGGGGCGCAGGCATCCAGCTTGCCTACAACATTGCCGAGGACAACTTCATCGAAGGCGGCGTCAACCGTGTGATCCTTGCCACAGATGGCGATTTCAACGTCGGCGTGTCCAACAACGATGCGCTGGTCGAAATGGTCGAGAAAAACCGCGACCGGGGCATCACGCTGACTACGCTCGGCTTTGGCCAGGGCAATTACAACGAAGCGATGATGGAGCAGATCGCCAACAAGGGTAACGGCAATTACGCCTATATCGACAGCGCGATGGAGGCGAAAAAGGTGCTGGGCGATGAGATGTCGAGCACGCTGTTCACCATCGCCAAGGACGTGAAGATCCAGGTCGAATTCAACCCTGCCGTGATCGGCCAATATCGCCTCGTCGGGTATGAAAACCGCGCGCTTCGTGAAGAGGATTTCAACAATGACAAGGTCGATGCAGGCGATATCGGCGCCGGGCATCAGGTAACCGCCATTTACGAGGTCGTGCCTGCGGGCGGAAAAGGCTGGATCGCGCCGCGCCGGTATGAGGACACCCCCCGGACCGAGGCAACGCGCCGCATGGCAGAGGCTGCGCATGTCAAATTGCGGTTCAAACTGCCCGATGGTGACACTTCGCGCCTGATCGATACGGTCGTAATGAGTGATGCATTCAGCAACGCACGCGCGCCGACGGGGGACTTTGCCTTTGCCGCATCGGTCGCGGCATTCGGGCAGATCCTGCGCGGGGACGAGTTGATGCAGAATTTCGGCTTTGACGAGGTGGGCGAACTGGCCGGGGGTCAGCAGGATTTCTGGCGGCAGGAATTCCTGCAATTGAACGCGCTGGCGGCAGGCATGAAGGGCGGCTGAAACGGTTTCAAGGGAACTACGGGCAAGCGATTGAGGCGGTTTGCAGGGACGTAATGCGCTGCTAAAGCGCGGCGCGACCTCGCAATCTGAAAAGGCCCTCTCGCATGTCCGGTTCCCTTGCCACAGCACTTCCTTTTATCATCATCGGCATAGTCATGCTCGCGGTCGCGGTGTGGCTGCTGATGCGCCTCAACGCGACAACCACAATTGTCGACGCAAGCGAAAAGCGCGATGTGCTGGACGAAGGCGCCGCCCCGGCCCAGCGCAATCAGGCGCTGATCGATGCCCCGGCAGCGGTGGCCAACAATTTCGGCGCGACCAGCGCAGTGGCCAACACCCGCAATGTCGCCGCTGCATCGGAAGTCGCTGACGCCGAGGCGGGAGCTTTGGTCGTGCCCGAATCCGACATGGCAGAGGCACCCGCCAGCCCCGCGCCGACCGCCGATGCGCCGCATGAGCCAGCCGTTCCGAAAATCGTCACCGATGGCGTGATGAGCGATGACCTTGCCAAGCTCAAGGGAGTGGGGCCCAAGCTTGTCACCCTGCTGAACGAACAGGGCATCACCAGCTTTGCCCAGATCGCCGCCTGGACCGAATCGGACATCGCAAAGGTGGACGATCAGCTGGGCCGGTTCAAAGGTCGCATCACCCGCGACCAGTGGGTCGAACAAGCAACGTTGCTGATATCCAACGACAAAACGGCCTATGCAGCGAAGTTTGGCCAAAACGGATAAGTTTACCCTCGCCAGCGTCCAGAATGTGATATGCTCCTTACCGCAAAGTAAGGAAGGTGGAGATGGCCTTGCGTATCCTGGTTGCTGAAGACGAACCGATCATTGCCTTCGACCTGTGCGAGACCATGGCGGAGGCGGGCTTCAGCATCGAGGGGCCGCACAGTGGTATTTCATCGGCCATGCTCGCCTTTCAAAAACAGAAACCCGACCTCGCAATCCTCGACATAACGCTGGCCGACGGTGTCGTGTTTGGGCTGGCGCAGAAGCTGACGGACGAAAACGTGCCGATCATCTTCCATTCGGGCCTCGACCGCAGCGAAGAAGTGCGCGCACAATTTCCCGATGCCACCACCCTGTTGAAACCGTGCCCGCCCGCCGAAATGATCGAAGCGGTCAACTGTGCGCTGGAACTGCGCGCGGGGCGAGACATTTAAGCTGTGCCTCGCGCTCTCAACCCTTGATGGGCGCGGGTATCTCTGCGAATGGTGGGGCCAATCGATTTCAGGAGCAATCAGTGCACGGAACCGCCTCCGCAAATGAGCCCGCAAAAGACCCAAACGCGGGAATAGTCCCGTTCAACTGGGAAGACCCGTTCGACCTCGAAGGGCAACTTACCGAAGACGAGCGGATGATCCGCGACACCGCACACGCATTTGCGCAAAGCGAGCTGCAACCGCGCGTGATCGAGGCGTTTCGCAACGAGGTTTCCGCCCCCGAACTGTTCCCGCTGATGGGTGCAGCGGGCCTCTTGGGCGCGACCATTCCGGAAGAATATGGCGGCGTTGGTGCATCCTATGTCGCCTATGGCCTGATTGCGCGCGAGATTGAGCGGGTGGACAGCGGATACCGCTCCATGGCGAGCGTCCAGTCCAGCCTCGTGATGCATCCGATCTACGCCTACGGCTCCGAGGAACAGCGCGCAAAATACCTTCCCGGCCTCTCCAGCGGAGAGCTGATCGGGTGCTTTGGCCTGACCGAACCCGACGCCGGATCAGACCCGGCAGGGATGAAAACCTACGCCAAGCGCGACGGTGACGGATATTCGATCTCCGGCTCGAAAACGTGGATTTCCAATTCGCCCTTTGCCGATGTGTTCGTGGTCTGGGCCAAGTCCGAAGAGCACGGCGGCGGCATCCGCGGCTTCATCCTCGAAAAAGGGATGGCCGGGCTTTCCGCACCCAAGATCGAAGGCAAGATCAGTCTGCGCGCCTCCACCACCGGCATGATCATGATGGACGAGGTGAAACTGCCCGCAGACGCGCTGCTGCCCAATGTGCAGGGATTGAAGGGGCCGTTTGGCTGCCTCAACCGTGCACGATACGGCATCAGCTGGGGCGCGATGGGCGCGGCGGAATTCTGCCTCCACGCCGCGCGCCAGTATGGACTTGATCGCAAGCAATTCGGCCGGCCGCTGGCAGGCACGCAACTGTTTCAGAAGAAACTTGCCGACATGATGAGCGACATCGCGCTTTCCTTGCAGGCATCCCTGCGCGTCGGGCGGCTGATGGACGAAGGGCGGTTCAGCCCGGACATGATCTCCATCGTCAAACGCAATAATGTTGGCAAGGCGCTGGATATCGCGCGGGCCGCGCGCGACATGCACGGCGGCAACGGCATTTCCGAGGAATATCAGGTGATCCGCCACGCGGTGAACCTCGAAACGGTCAACACATACGAGGGCACGCACGATGTCCACGCGCTGATCCTGGGCCGTGCAATTACGGGTATTCCGGCGTTTTGATGATCGCATGGCAATGCTGCAAGGCGTCGCTGTCCTACATGGCCGGCGCGCGGTATGACGGGTCCATGATCCGCAATTCCCACCTTGCTGCACCCCTGTTTGCCACGCGAATGGAGCGGCGGAAAGTTTGGCCCCTGGACAGTGTGTCAGGTGTGTCACGCCCCCGCGGGGAAGAACCGCGATGAAGCTCTATGGCTACTACCGCAGCTCCACATCCTATCGCCTGCGCATCGCGCTGGAACTGAAGGGGCTGGCATATGAGAACGTGCCGGTAAACCTGCTCACATCGGAGCAGCGCGAAGAGGGCTTCACCAGCCGCAACCCGTTCGGCTCTGTCCCCATGCTGGAGGCCGATGGCCGCGACCGCGCGCAATCCATGGCGCTGCTGGAATGGCTGGAGGAGGCGTACCCTACCCCGTCCCTGTTGCCCGCCGACCTTGAAGCGCGATACACCGTGCGCGAACTGACCTATGCCATCGCCACAGAACTGCACGCGCCGCTGAACCTGCCGGTGCTGAAATACCTGAAGAACGAAATCGGGCTGATCGAGGATGAAATCGTCACTTGGTATCGCCATTGGCTCAAGCGCACGCTCGATCCGGTGGAGGCGCGGCTGACGCAGCTGAAAACGGGCGATTTCCTGATGGATGCGCCCGGCCTGTTTGAGGTCGTGCTGCTGCCGCAGATCTACAATGCGCGCCGGTTCGACTACGATTTCAGTGCCAGCCCGCACATGACCCGGATCGAGGCCGCGTGCCTTGCCCTGCCGGCGTTTCAGCGCGCATATCCAGACAATCAGACAGACGCCCCGTAGTGGGCCGGGAGAGGGAAACACAATGAAACTCGCAACGCTCAACAACGGCACGCGCGATGGCAAGCTGGTGGTGGTGTCCAAAGACCTCACCCGCTGCTGCGCCGCCGGGTACATCGCGCCGACCATGCAGGCCGCACTGGACGATTGGGAACGGATCGGACCCGAGCTTGAGGTGCTGGCGCGTGATGTCGAACATGAGACGGTGCCGTGCGAGCGCTTTCACGAACGCCAGGCGCATTCGCCGCTACCGCGCGCCTATCAATGGGCCGATGGCAGCGCCTATATCAACCATGTGGAGCTGGTGCGGCAGGCGCGCGGTGCCGAGGTGCCGGACAGTTTCTACCACGATCCGCTGATGTATCAGGGCGGCAGCGACGGTTTCCTGCCGCCGCGCGCCGATATCCCGCTGGGCGATGTTGCATGGGGCTGCGACATGGAGGGCGAGATTGCGGTAATCGTCGACGATGTGCCGATGGGCGTTTCAGTGGACGACGCCGCGAGCCACATCAAGCTCATCATGCTGGTGAACGATGTGAGCCTGCGCGGCCTGATCCCCGGCGAACTGGCCAAGGGGTTCGGCTTCTTTCAGTCAAAACCCGCCAGTGCCTTCTCCCCCGTCGCAGTCACGCCCGAAGAGCTGGGCGATGCGTGGAAGAACAGCCTCGTCCATCTGCCGCTGATGGTGGATTACAACGGAGAGCCGTTCGGGCGCGCACACGCTGGGCAGGATGCGACCTTCTCCATGGCGCAACTGGTCGCCCATGCGGCCAAGACGCGGGCGCTGGGTGCAGGCACGATCATCGGTTCGGGGACGGTCTCAAACAAGGGCGCAGACGGCGGACCGGGCAAGCCGGTGGCCGAGGGCGGCGCGGGCTATTCCTGCATCGCGGAGATCCGCATGATCGAAACGATCCGCGATGGCGAGGCTAAGACCCGCTTCATGCAACCGGGCGACACTGTGAAGGTGGAAATGCGCGACGGCAACAATCACTCGATCTTCGGCGCGATCGAGCAGACGGTTGTGGAGGCCTAACCTTTCAGCCGCTCGGCGTGCCACGCGACGTGCTCGGCCATGAAGGTGGAGATGAAGAAATACGAGTGGTCATACCCCGGCTGCATCCGGATTTCGGCGGGAATACCGGCGGTTGAACACGCAGCCGCGAGCCGATGGGTCTGCAATTGCTCCACAAGGAAATTGTCCGCAAAGCCCTGATCTACCAGCAATTCAGGCAGCAGTGCTCCGTCTTCGATCAGCGCGACCGCATCGTATTCGCGCCAAGCATCGCGGTTGTCGCCCAGATAGCGGGTCAGCGCCTTCTCACCCCACGGCACCTGCATCGGTGCGACGATCGGGGCAAAGGCGCTGACCGAGCGGAACCGGTCGGGATTGCGCAAGGCTATGGTGAGCGCGCCGTGTCCGCCCATCGAATGACCCGTGATCGATTGGCGATCCAAATCAACCGGGAAATTGGCGGCAATCAGCGCGGGAAGCTCTTCCTCGATGTAGGCGCGCATCCGGTAGTGTTTCGACCACGGATCCCGCGTGGCATCAACATAAAATCCCGCGCCTTTGCCAAAGTCGTAATCGTCCTCCGCATCGGGCACATCGTCCCCGCGCGGACTGGTATCGGGCGCGACAAGGATGATCCCATGCTGTGCGCAAGACCCGCGGTATTCGCCCTTCTCCATCACATTGGCATGGGTGCAGGTGAGGCCCGAAAGGAAGGTGAGCACCGGCAGTTTCTCATCCGGCGCATGATCGGGCACGAACACCGCAAACGTCATGTCGGTGCCAGTTGCCTCGGACGCGTGGCGATAGACGCCTTGCACACCGCCGT
>CAWIQR010000008.1:0-220380 GCA_963838365.1 uncultured Alphaproteobacteria bacterium | reverse complement strand
GAGTTCGCCCTCGTCAACCTGCGTGCCCGCCAATTCCAGCGCGGACCTTGCCGCAGCAATTGCCGGATCGGTTGCAAGACGGGGATCGACGTCAACCGCGGCCATGACCTGGCTCGCCTCGTCTGTCTGGCCCATCGCGATCAGGGCCCGGATCAGCCCGGCATGGGCCGGGGCGCTATCGCTCGCAAATTCGACCACTTGACCGAAAATGCCCGCTGCACGTTGCGCATCTCCGCCCGCCAGCGCTTCTTCGCCCAGTTTGACGAATTGCTCGATTTCTTGAGGAGATGGGCCTTGTGGCGCCGCCGCTTCGTCGCCGCCTGCCTGCACCGGCAACTGGCCAAGCAACTGGTCAAGAGCCTGTTTGAACTGGGATTCGCTACGCGCGCTGGTCAGATCGGCAACCGGCTGGCCCTGAAACATCGCATAGACGGTAGGGATCGATTTGACCTGGAACTGGCCCGCGATAAATTGTTCTTCATCAACATTGAGCTTCGCCAGGATCACGCCCTTGTCAGCGTATTCGGCGGCGACCTTTTCCAGCATCGGGGTCAACGCCTTGCACGGCCCGCACCATTCCGCCCAGAAATCGAGAATCACGATTTTCGTCTGGGAAGGCTCGACCACGTCCTTGCGAAACCGTTCTACGGCTTTTTGTTCGTCGATGTTCAGACCCATGCTGGCCAAGGGAGTGCTCCTGTTGCTTGATTCGTTGCGTGCGACACGGCGCGAAGGACGCGACGCGTAGAAATGTGGGCGCTTGCCATGCTTTGGCTGCTCACGCCTCGTCCCATGTGGGGGGCGAGGCGCGCGATGTGAAGCGCCGGTTGTGGCTGGCGCGCATTGATCGCGGGATCAAGCGATTTTTAGCGGATTTTCCGCTTGCAGAGGGGCAGTCGCGCTGTTAATTGCCCCGCCTCCCCGGCAGAGAAGCGCGATCGCGTGGTCTCTTGCAAGGCGTCAGTGAGCGGGCGTAGCTCAGGGGTAGAGCACAACCTTGCCAAGGTTGGGGTCGGGCGTTCGAATCGCCTCGCCCGCTCCAGTTCGCGTGTCATATCATCAAAACCACACCCCCGGGGGTGGCGGCGTGCGTTTGCGTAGCGTGTCGCGGAAGTGTGTGGAGATTGCCGCACCCGCAACCGAACGTCGATAGTGCGGGTGGGTTGATCGGAAAATCGCGGTTCTGGTGTTGCGTTGGCGGAATTGTTGTCTAGGTGGACGATACATTATAACATCATCGCTATGCGATGGCTGCAAAGCCGCAAACTGGACATTGACCTTATGTATACCCCGAACCCTCAAATCTCGCGCGCGGCGCTCGCAATGGCGCTTCTGGCTGCTGCCACCGCACAGCCGGTTCTGGCCCAGACCGCTGATGAAGCGCAGATCGACCAAGGGCAGAACGCGTCCGCATCCAGTCCTCCGTCGGAGAAACCCGAGGACGATCTGCACACCCGCCAGATTGATTACCAGGGAAATATCATCGTCAGCGCGCAGGGGCTTGAACAACTGGATCTGCTCGCGGGAACCAGCGTTTTCGAAGCGGATGATATTCAGCGCAATCTTGCCGGGCAGCTTGGCGATGTGCTCGCAAAGCTGCCCGGTGTTTCTGCCAGCGGCTTTTCGCCGGGTGCCTCGCGTCCGGTGCTGCGCGGCTTTCAGGGGGAGCGGGTGCGGGTACTGATCGACGGTATTGGCACCTCCGATGTCTCCAACACATCGGTAGATCACGCGACCACGATTGACCCGCTGACCGCCGAGCGGATCGAAGTTCTGCGCGGGCCGGCGGTGCTGCTGTTTGGCAGTCAGGCGATCGGTGGTGCCGTCAACGTTATCGACAAGCGTATACCGATCCGCGTTCCTGATGAACCGATCCACGTCGATGCACTGGCGGCGGTCGACACCGCCAGCAATCTGCGCACCGGCGGCGCATCGGTCGATATTCCGGTGACGTCCAATCTGGTGCTGCACCTCGATGGTTCGTTCCGCGAGACTGACGATCTTGAGATCGCAGGCTTTCAGGTCGCACCTGCGCTGCGTTCCGAAATCCTTGCGCTGGCTACCGAGGAAGAGGCCGAGGGCGAGATAGATGAAGCCGCCGAATTGCGCGAGGCTGCGAACCAGCGCGGCGTAATTCCGAATAGCGCCACCCGGACCTGGACCGTCAATGGCGGTTTCGGAGTCATCCTCGGCGAAAGCGCGCTTGGCGCATCGATCGGCTATTACGACACCCGCTATGGCGTGCCCGCGCGCCCCGGCACCGAACATGCGCACGGCGAGGAAGAGGGCGGCGTCGAAGAGGAAGAGGGCGAGGAAATCGTCTCCATCGACCTTGAACAATTCCGTGCCGATCTGCGCGGCGATATCGCTCTGGGTGGAGGCTTTTTCGAGCGGCTGAAGCTGCGCGCAGGCTTTTCGGACTACACGCACACTGAGTTCGAAGGCGCCGAAGTCGGCACCGTTTTCGAAAGCCAAAGCATCGAGGCACGCGCCGAACTGATCCAGAGCGGCAGGGGCCCGTCGCGCGGGTCCATCGGTGTGCAGTTCATGCACCGCGATTTCTTCGCCGAGGGGGCCGAAGCCTACGTCCCGCCCAACCTCACCGACCAGCTTGCCCTGTTTGCCCTGCAAGAATTTGGCAGGGGTCCGTTTCAGGTCGAGGTCGCCGGCCGGTTCGAGATGACCAACACCCGCGACCTCACTAACCTTGTGGAGCGCGATTTCGACACGTTCTCCGCCGCGCTTGGCCTGATCTACGAAGGCGACGATGCCTTTCGCACCGGGCTTAACTTCAGCCGCGCCGAACGCGCGCCAAGCGCAGAAGAGCTGTTCTCCAACGGCCCGCATATCGCCACGCAGGCCTTCGAGATCGGCAATCCCGACCTTGCCGTCGAAAGCGCGTGGGGTATCGAGGCGTTCGCTCGTGGCCGGATCGGCACTGCGCAATTCAGCGCCGCAGTTTTTACGCAATGGTTCGACGATTACATCTTCCTCACCGACACGGGCGCAGAGGAAGATGGGCTGCCCGTTTTCGTCTATCTCCAGCAGGACGCACGCTATATCGGTGCCGAGGGAGAGGTCACTTTTCCGATCTACGACACCGGCAGTTTTGGCATAACCGCCGATCTGCGCGCCTCCTATGTCCGGGCGGAACTGGCGGACGATACCAATGTCCCGCGCATCCCGCCGCTGCAATTGTACGGCGCACTGGAAGCGCAGACCGAGGTGTTCGAGCTGCGCGGCGAGGTGCAGTGGTTTGCCCAGCAGAACGAGATTGCCCGTTTCGAAACCCCGACCGATGATTTCGCGCTCGTCAATCTGATCGCATCGTGGCACCCGTTTGCAAACAACCGGACGGTCACTTTCCAGGTGGCGGGTGAAAACCTGTTTGATGTGTCGGGCCGCCGCCACGCCAGCTTTACCAAGGATTTCGTGCCGCTGGCGGGGCGCAACGTCCGCGCCAGCGTGCGGGTCAGCTTCTGACCCGATAGCGAGCCCCCGCGCCAAACCACATGCGGGCGGGGGTTCGCCTCGACTGCTTGTCCTCTATTTCTCCAACGTAAACGTCAGTTCGGCGTGTTCCTGAAGCCGGTCGACCAGCGTTTCGCCCAGGAACGATCCCGGAGTGCCCACACCGCCCGGCGCATCGCTGTGCAACAGACCCATTGCGGTTTCGGTGATCATCCGGCTGGTTGAGCCATATCCCGGATCATACTTGCCCTTGACGCTGTAGTGCAGCGCCTCGCCCTCGCCGTCGGGCGCTTCGGCCACGAACAGCACGTCGTAAAAGCCGTTCTCGCGCTCTTCCTTCGTCGGGCCTTCGCCCGGCTTGGGAGCCTTGGCACCGAACGGATTTTTCATCATTTCTGCCACCGCATTGGCCGCCGCCTTGCCCGCTTCGCCGGGGCTGGTCAGCATCATTTCATCGTACTTGAAATCCTCGCCGTAAGGATGGCCGAGCAGGAAGTTGGTGCGATGCACGTTCTTCGTGTTGATCGGCGCCATGATGAACGGCGCGGCCCACTTGCCCAGATCGCTCTCATAGGTCGGGATCATGCCCGAAGGTTGGCTTGGCCCGTCAAAGCCGGGGGCGAGCGCAAACGGATCGCGCAGGATGTTGATGATGGCCGGCTTCTTCGCCGCCGCCTTCATCGTCGCGCCAAGGCTGGCTGCGGTCCCGCCCGAGAACGTGCCCGCCATCGCGCGCACGCGGCCCCGGATACGCTTTGCCGGTTTGCCGAAGCGTTCCTTCGCCGCCTTTTGCGTCATCATCACACCCAGATCGAACGGGATCGAATCGAACCCGCTGGAAAAGCAGATGCGCGCCCCGCTGGTGCGGGCATTGTCGTGATGTTCGGCAATCTTTTCCGCCATCCACGCCGGTTCGCCGCACAGATCGGCATAGTCGGTGCCGGTGGCGACACATGCGGCGACGAGCTTGTCCCCGTAAAGCTGATATGGACCGACAGTGGTGATCACGACCTTGGTGCGGCGGCACATTGCCTCCAGCTCACCAAGATCATCGGCATTTGCAACGACCAGCGGGGTGGTGCCGGGCGCGCCGATTTCGTCGCGCACCTCCTCCAGCTTTTCAAGATTGCGTCCCGCCATCGCCCATTTGGGCGCATTCGTAGAAGCGCCGTAGTGATTGTTCAGATATTCCGCGACCAGCCGCCCGGTGTAACCGGTGGCGCCATAGACGATGATATCAAATTCGGGTTCAGCCATGGGTTCTCTCCTTTGCCCCTGCAATGAGCGACCGCGGCTGCCGTGTCAAAGCACCATTCGTTCCCCGGTTGAAGGCACGATTGCGGGCACGCCTGACACACCTGACACACTGTACAGGGGAGGAAAACCGCTCTGCCAGGAAGCCTTGCGTAAACGGGCGCTGTGGCAGGCGGGTGGGGCGAGGGTGCGGGATCATTGTGCACAGGATTTAGCAGCCGAGCGGCGAGTAGGAAAATGGACTTGCGGCAGGAGCGGGAGGGGGAGCGGCAGGTGATCGGCCGCCGGTGTCGTGATTCTGCCGCGTAGCGCACACTGCTTTCGTTCTTGGAGGGAAGAGTTGCCGGTGGCTGTGCGGCGCCCGAATGATCGCACTCCCTCACCATCGCCGGACCGCCTTCCAGCAGGCGCGTCAGCTCTTGGGTAAGCGCAGGTGCCACAGGCAGGGCCGGGATTGCGGTGTTTTTTTTCGGAGTTGCTCCGTGCCAACCCCGCTGCGACCAACTTCGCCTGCGGCTCAGTAAGTCTCGCTCCCCTCCCGCCTGCGGGAGGGGTTGGGGGTAGGCCAGAGCGATGACCGCCTTGAGTTCGTTAGCTGCCCGTCTGCTTTTAGCATCTGCCGCACCCGGCTGCTATGTCGCGGATTGGGTGGGAAGCGGAATGGTCGGCTTTCAGTGTCGAATGATGCAAACAGCCGACAGCTTTGCAAGTTCGGCACTGGCTCAGCATACGCACCTGAGGAGACATCGCCTCGATATTTTGAGGTGCATCGAATCGTCGCTACGTGCATTTGCCAAGGTGCCGTTGACTCGACGACGATGTGCGCAGCAACGTCCGATCGAGATCCACGGATCGTCGACTGATAGTCACGCTGAATACGAAGCAGTGATTTGACTGCCGCTTCAGCAAGCTGCAGACGGTCGAGGTTCTGACATCCGATCTTGTCAAAAGATGGAATGCCAGGCTGCACTCGCGCGCCAGAATGGATGCTTAGATATGTCTGAACTGTCGAGCTTCACCCTGTAGCCATCGATGAGCTGCGTTGGAGATGTCGCAAGCCGAAAAGGCGCGCTAGCGAACTTGAGAGCTTTCCCACCTTCCGTGACGCGCGGCATGTTGGAATGGCATCGACGGTGACGAAGATTCACTGCAACTCGTATTAGACGGTTGCGCGAGACCGCTGATAGAGCAAACTACATTGTCAACTTGTCAAGCGAAACCGAATAAAGCGAAGAGTTACATAGAGCAGCTAAGTCCGACGGCTGCTTTTCGGAATCTTTCACTGAAGACTTTATGGCCGCAATTGGGTCGTAAGCCGAACGTCCGCTATTTTCCGCAGCTGAGCGAAAGCCGTCATTAAAGTCCCTGCTATCCCGCCCTTACAGCCGCGGCAGGGCCGCCACTGCCTAAACCGGCCTCAGAGTGATCTCTTGCCGTCTGAGATTCCAGCTTACGTCGGGATTACGTATCGCGATGAGAAGCTATTGGCCTCAGTTGAAGCCGTAGAGCGCAAAGGTGCAAATGAAGGCAGTGACGGAAATGCCGAAAATGACCCAGTATACTCCCCGCTCCGAATTCGGTGTCTTGGCCAAAGCCAGCGCGTCAAGGACGACATCTATCAGATAGAACACCACCACCTCCTCTGAGCACGCATGTTGGTGCTGGTGGAAGGGAATAGGGGTGAATTGCTAATCAATTCTGAAACCTCGGACAGTTACCGATGGTAGCTCTGGAAAGATCCTACAGTCGCGGCAGCGTCACTCCGCGCTGGCCCATATATTTGCCCGCGCGGTCCTTGTAACTGGTCTCGCAGCGTTCGTTGCCCTGCAGGAACAGGAACTGGCATGCGCCTTCGTTGGCGTAGATCTTGGCGGGCAAGGGTGTCGTGTTGGAAAATTCAAGCGTCACATGCCCCTCCCAACCCGGCTCCAGCGGGGTGACGTTCACGATGATCCCGCAGCGCGCATAGGTGCTTTTGCCAAGGCAGATCACCAGCACATCCTCGGGCACGCGGAAATATTCGACGGTGCGCGCCAGTGCGAAGGAATTGGGCGGGATGATGCAGACATCGGTTTCCCGGTCGACAAAGCTGCTGGGATCGAAGTGCTTGGGATCGACCACCGCGCTATCGACATTGGTGAAAATCTTGAATTCGGGCGCCACGCGCGCGTCGTATCCATAGGAACTGAGGCCATAGGAAATGCACCCCTCGCGCCGCTGCGCCTCCACAAACGGCTCAATCATGCCGTGCGTTTGCGCCTGTTCGCGAATCCACTTGTCTGAGAGTATGGCCATATATGGGTGATTCCCGATTGCGACGGGAGCGGCAAGCATGGGGCGGTTTTTAGGTGTGGGAGAGTTGGGGCCGAGGTCAATGCATTGCCAACAACCGCCGCCCCTCCGCCTTACCGCAGCTGGCTGTCCTTGCTTCCGCGGCGATTGAAGCCGACGTTTCGGCGCGTGTTGTCGCGGCTTGCCTGACACGCGACGCAGGTTTTCGTGCCGGGCAGGGCGGCGCGGCGCGCCTCGGGGATAGGCTCGCCGCATTCCGCGCAGTATCGAGCCGCCTCGCCCACGGGCATGTCGTTGCGCGCGCGCTTTACTGCATCGGCGATCGTATCGTCGATCTGGTCCTGCACCGCTCCATCGCGAGTCCAGCCGCCAGCCATCAGAGTTTGCCTGATCGTTGAAGTGTCATTCAGTGAATTTCGGAACTGAGGCGGGGTTTTGCAAGGTCCACCTCCCGGCTCGCGTTACAGCGCTCTGCCGCTTACTTGATCGCCTTTGCACCCAGTTGCGGGTTCATTGCGGTGACGTGGTTGAGCCAGGCCTTGGGCTTGCGCAGCATGTCTTTGGGATATTCCACCTTCACGCCGAGCAATTGCGCCATGCGGCCCACGAAGTGGATGCAATTGCGCGTTTCCAGATCGTAATACTTGCCCGGCGCAGTCTGCCATTTCTTTACCTCGGCCACGATCAGGCGATATTGCGCGTCGGTCAGCGTCATCGAGAAATGGCGGTTGGTGTTGCGCACGTTCTTTTCGCTTTCGGCCAGCACCTTGTGCTCCACCGGGCCGGCCAGCACTGCGGGTGTCGCGCTGCGGGCGGAAAAGCCGTAATTTTCGCTCACGCGCTCGCCGGTTTCCTCCAGCGTCCCGTCCAGCACAATGAAGGTGTGCGGATACCGCCCCCAGAAAACGTTGCCGTTAAAGCTGTGGAAGTGGATCTGCACCTCGGCCAGCGCGGGTCCGGTCCATAAGAGGGCGAAGAGCAGGACGAAGTGCTTGATGAATCGGGTCATAGTCGCGGTTTATTGCGTGATGTTGGCGGGATCGCAAGGGGGCAAATGAGGAACGATCATGACGCCAGCAGGCTGGCATTTCCTCCCGCCGCCGTGGTGTCGATGCAGGTCACGCGCTCGGTCGCAAACCGGGCGAGGTAATGCGGGCCGCCTGCCTTGGGTCCGGTGCCCGAGAGCCCCTCGCCGCCAAACGGCTGGCTTTCCACGATCGCGCCGATCTGGTTGCGGTTGACGTAGAAGTTGCCGACCCGCGCGCGCGCCTGCACAAACCGACGCGTCGCAGCGATACGGCTGTGCAGGCCCAGCGTCAGTCCGTATCCGGTTGCGTTGATGTCCTCGACCACCTGCCCCAGTTCTCCGGCGGCAAAGCGGCAGACGTGGAGCACCGGGCCGAAGTTCTCGCGTTTCAGGTCAAGGATCGAATTGAGCTCAATGATGGTCGGCGCAACGAAGCAGCCCTGCGCGGTATGCGGGTGCAATGCCAGACGCCAGACGGTGCGATTGTTCTGCTGGCGGCGGGCGACGTGACGTTCCAGCGCAGCCTGCGCATCGGGATCAATCACCGGGCCGACATCGGTCGAAAGCTGCGCGGGATCGCCGACGTGCAGCGCCTCGAACCCGCCACGGATCATATCCAGCATGGCGTCCGCCACATCGTCCTGCAGATACAGCACGCGCAGGGCCGAACAGCGTTGGCCTGCGCTCTGAAACGCACTGGCCAGCACATCGCGCACCACCTGCTCGGGCAGGGCGGAGCTGTCGACGATCATCGCGTTCTGCCCGCCGGTTTCAGCTATCAGCGTCGCAATCGGCCCGTCGCGCGCGGCCAGCGTGCGGTTGATCGCCTGCGCGGTCTGGGTCGATCCGGTGAAGGCGACCCCCGCCAGCAGAGGGTGCGCGGTAATCATCTGGCCCACATCGCCCGCGCCCGGCAGCAATTGCAGCGCCTCCGCCGGAATGCCGGCCTGATGGCACAGCTTTACTGCAAGGGCGGCGATGAGCGGGGTTTGTTCGGCCGGCTTGGCAATCACTGAGTTGCCCGCAGCGAGCGCGGCCGATGCCATGCCGATGAAGATCGCGAGCGGGAAATTCCACGGGGATATCGTCGCGAACACCCCGCGTCCGTGCATCGAGAGCGTGTTTTCCTCTCCCGTTGGGCCGGGGAGCGCGATAGGCGCGGCAAACTGGCGCCGCGCTTCGCTGGCGTAATAGCGCAGAAAATCCACCGCCTCACGCAGTTCGGCAACGCCATCGGGCAGGGTCTTGCCCGCCTCGCGCGTGCACAGCGAGAGGAATTCGTCAGTGTGCGCCTCGAACAGGTCGGCGGCTTCTTCGAGCAGCAGCGCGCGCGCGTCCCCGCCCAGCGCATCCCAGCCCGGCTGTATCGCGGAGGCTCTGGCAAAGGCATCATCCACCTCGGCCTGCGTGGTGTCGCGGCGGGTGCCGACTTCGCGCGCCAGATCGTGCGGCATGGTGATGGGCGCGATTTCGCCGGGATCATTGTCGGGGAAGGTCGGCTCCGCGCTCCAGCGCACGCTTTCCAACTGCGCCAGCCGCGCCTGCAACGGGTCAAGCACCAGCGGATCGGACAGGTCTACCCCGGCGCTGTTCATCCGGCGGCCCAGAATATCGCGCGGCAAGGGTATCGCCGGATTGCGGCGTGATGAGAGCGCGGCGAGTTCCGCCACCGGATCGCCCACCAGTTCCGCAGCGGCAATATCGGCATCGCCCATGCGATTGACAAAGCTGGTGTTGGCCCCGTTTTCCAGCAGGCGGCGCACCAGATAGGCGAGCAATTCCTTGTGCCCGCCAACCGGCGCATAGATGCGGACGGGAGTGGGATCGTTGCCCTCCAGCTTGCGCAGGGTTTCGTAAACCTCCTCGCCCATGCCGTGCAGCCGCTGGTATTCGAAAGGACGGTGTCTTTTCTGGCCTACCGCTTCGCTACTTGAGGCCGGGACTTCGCTCATCTGCTTGATCGAGGCGACCGTCAGCGCGTTGTGCGTCGCAAACGCCGGATAAATGACGTCCGCGTGCTCAAACAGCCGGGCAGCGCAGGCGAGGTAGGATACATCGGTCGCCAGCTTGCGCGTGAAAACGGGGTAATCGGTGTAGCCGCCAACCTGCGATAGCTTGATCTCGCTGTCCCAATACGCACCCTTCACCAGCCGCACGAACATCCGCCGACCGTGCCGCCGCGCCAGTTTGGCAATCCAGTCGCACAGGGGCACCGCGCGCTTCTGATAGGCCTGAATCGCCAGACCGAATCCTTCCCAGCGAGAGCCATCAGGCCGCACGAACAGCGCGTCGTCCGCCGCCAGCGTCTCGATTATGTCGAGGCTCAATTCCAGCCGGTCGGCCTCTTCTGCGTCGATGGTGAAGTGAATGTCCGCATCGCGCGCCCTGATCGCGAGTTCGCGCACGATGGGCACGATATCGTCATGCGCCTGCGCTGCGTGCAGAAACGAGTATTTGGGATGCAGCGCCGACAGCTTCACCGAAATGCCCGGCGATGCGCTCACGCCGCCGTCAGCCTCCGCCGCCAACCGGTCAAGCGCGCCCGCGTAGGCCTGCCGGTATTTCTCGGCATCGGCAAAGGTCATCGCCGCCTCGCCCAGCATGTCGAAAGAATGCGTCATCCCTTTTGCGCGTTCAGGCGCGGCGCGTTTCAGCGCTTCGTCGATGGTGCGACCGAAGACGAACTGCCCGCCCATGATCCGCATCGCCTGCAACGTTGCCTTGCGAATCACGGGTTCGCCCAGCCGGTTCATGGTCCGCTTCAGCGTCGATCCCATGCCCTTTTGATGCGCCTCGGGCTGGTCCAGCACCTCGCCCGTCAGCATCAGCGAAAATGTTGCCGCGTTGACGAAGGTGGAGGAACTTTCGCCCAGATGCTCGCTCCAGTCGATGGTGCCGATCTTGTCCTTGATCAGCGCATCGGCGGTGTCGTTATCGGGCACGCGCAACAGCGCCTCGGCAAGGCACATCAGCGCGATGCCTTCTTCGGTGTCCAGCCCGAACTGCTGGAGGAATGCGTCGATTCCGCTGGCCTTGTGCCGCCGCGCGCCGGTGATGAGATCAATCGCCAGCGCCGCTGCTTCGCCGTGCACGCGCCGTGCCGGGGTGGCCTGTTCCAGCCGCGCGGCGATGCACGCCTCTTCCGCTTCGCGATAGGCGCGGCGCAGATCGCTGCGGTCGAGAACGGCGGAGGAATTGCCGGGCACGCTGGACGTGGTCGCAGGCGTGGTCACGCGGTTGGTCACGTGGTTGGTCACAGGGGCAGTATCACTTATATTGGGGGTGAGTTGGATTATCAGCCGATTTGCACTCAGGGCGCTCTGCTATCAAGGGGTTGGAGTCTAGCGGCCAGTTTTAGAGTGTGTGCGGTTGACAAACCCGCACCGCGTGTCAAATTTGTCCGGACAAATACCAAGGAACCCGCCATGGCCTCCGATCTGCCTCCGCCCTACACCGCGCTGACCCGCCACGGCATGTCGCCGCGCACCACGCATGATGAGGCTGCGCGCTTCAATTTCCTTACGCATTTCAATCGCTATCTTTCGGGCAGCATCGGCGCGGGCAACAAGGTTGCTTATGAAAGGCGCGTCCTGCCAGCCTTCCGCGCTGAACACGGGCGCGATCCGGAACACCGGTATGAAATCCGCGCTGCGATGAACCGCGAACCGTGGCATCAGGTCTGGTCGGCGCTGAAACGCAATTCGATGGAGATGCGCCAGCATTTCGGGCGGCAGGTGGTGCTGCGCCAACTGGATGAGCTGGACGGGCAGGCGCGCCAGTATAACGAACATTCCGGGATGCTGGAGCTGGACCCGGCGATTGAGCAGCCGCATTATCAGACCGCGGTCGATATTCACTGCCAGCCGGGCGGATACCATACAGAGGAACGCCCCGGCGATGTGACGGCGGGCGCGAATTACGATGTCGGCCTGTTCGCGACCGTTGGCGGCGCGCTGGGCGGCCTGAACGATGGCGGCGGGCAGGCGGTGGTCAACTGGGCCAAGGCTGAGCGGCCCGACTGGCAGCCCCGGCGCATCCTCGATATCGGTTGCACCGTGGGGCACAATGCGGTGCCGATCGCGCAGGCATATCCGGATGCAGAGGTGATCGCGATCGATACCGCGGGCGCGTGCCTGCGCTATGCCGCGGCGCGCGCGGCGTCGATGGGGGTGACCAACATCAAATTCGTGCAAGCATCGGGTGAGGATCTGTCGCGGTGGGCCGATGGGCATTTCGACTGGGTGCAGACGACGATGTTCCTGCACGAGCTTTCGTCAAAAGCGATGCCGCGCCTGTTGCAAGAGGCGCACCGCGTGCTCGCACCGGGCGGGCTGATCCTGCATGTTGAACAGCCGCAATATTCCGATGAAATGCCGCTGTTCGAACAGTTCATGCGCGATTGGGATGCGTTCAACAATAACGAGCCGTTCTGGAGCGCGATGCACGGGCAGGATCTGAAGCAGGTGATGGCCGCTGCCGGGTTCGCAAAGGAGCATCAGTTCACCGCCGGGGTGCGCGCGGTGGTCGATCCCGAAATTTTCCCGCCTTCGCCCGATGACGATGCAGAGGATTTTGGCCGCGCCGCGATCTGGAATGCCTACGGCGCTTGGAAACCTGCGCAAGCAGCACTTGCAGCGTGAGTGAGGACTTCGACTGGGTGGCGCGTTCGGGAAAGCGGGCGAAGGGAAAACGGCCCGAATATTTCGCCGATCCCGCGCTCGACCGATTGTACTCCACTGTGCTGGCGATGGCGGCGGAAATCTCCACCCTGCGCGACCGGCAGGACACGCTTGAACGGCTGCTCGACGAAAAAGGCACGGTGAGCCGCGCCGATATTGAGGCCTTCGAACCGGACCGGGCCGCGGCTGAGGAGCGCGGGCTTTCCACCCGCGCCTATATCGCCAGGATCATGCGCGGGTTTCAGCAGGAGGTTGAGGCGATGGAGGCGGATGACGCGCCAATCATGGATGTGGTGGAGCGGCTTTCAAAGGAATAGTCCCGCATCCGCTTCCGCGCCCCATTTCAAGGAACCCGACACCATGCCCGCCTATATGATCGTTACCGCCGTGATCCATGATCGCGATGCCTTCATCACCGGATACGGCCCGGCGGCGGCGGAACTGATCGGCAAGTTTGGCGGGGAATACCTGCTGCGCGGCCCCGGCGCCGAATTGCTGGAGGGCGATTTTGGCGATGGTGCAGGCATGGTGATCTCCAAATGGCCTACGCGCGATGCGGCAAAGGCATTCTGGAACAGCGCCGAATACGCCGAGGTCAAGAAACTGCGCGAAGGTCTGGCCGATGTGCAGGTGTTGCTGATCGACGGGCCGGATATCAGTCCAGTATCTGATTAAGCTCGATCAGAATGCCATCGGGGTCAAAGAAATTGCAACCCATCACCCTGATGTCTGCTCCACCATCGCGCCCCGGATAAATCTGTAATCGCGGCTCTGCGGTGAAAGTAACGCCCGGCACCGCCTTGGCGGCGGCGCAGCGCCCTTCGACATCATCGGTGTTCAACACGATCACGATATCGCCCGGCCCCAACCGTTTTGGGTAATCGCCTGCGGGTATGGCGGGGTCGATCCATTCCATCAGCCCGATCCAGCCGACCCAGCTATCATTCGCATTCAGCAGCACCAGCCGCGCGGTCGCCCCCGGCTCACCGGCTGGCAGGGCGACGCCCGATGTGGTGACGTTGGTGTCGTAATTGACCTCCAGCCCGATCACGTCGCGATACAGCGCCAGCGATTTTGCGATGTCGCGCACGATGATGGTGGTGCGGCGGACATCGGTGGGCAGGCGATCCTTTGGAGCGGTTACACCAGCGGCGGCAGGGGCAGGGGATGGAGCGGGCGCTTCATTGCCGACCGCGACCACGCACCCGCTCAGCATCAGCGCGGCGGCGATCATTGCCAGTATTCTCATTCACCTGCTCCCACTGCGCCGCTCGCAATCAGTGCGTCGGCCTTGTCCGCATCGTATCCCAGCGCGTTCAACACCGCGCGCGCATCGTCGCCCGGTTTGGGCAAGGTTTGCGGCGATCCGACCCGCTTGCCCCCCATTTCCAGCGGGATGGTGGGCAGGCGCACCTGCGTGCCGTTATCCAGCGTCACATCCTCCAACCCGCCTTCGTTGAGGTGGGGATCATCGAACATATCCTGCGGCTTTCCGATGGGTGCAAACGGCAGGCCGGTCCCGTCCAGCTTGCCGATCACCTCAGCCGCCGTCATCTGCGCGATCAGCGCGCGGATCGGAGGTAGAATGCGGTCGCGCGCCGCCACGCGAGCGTTGTTCTCGCGCAAGCCCTCGTCCGCCCACAGATCGTCAAGGCCGAACAGTTTGCAGAACTTTTCCCACAGGGCATCGGTCACCACGCCGATGAACACGGGATCGTCGGCCGTCTGGAATACGTCATAGATCGCCCAGGCGGAAACGCGCGCGGGCATCGGCGCGGCGGGGGTGCCGGTGACGGCGTATTGCGCCATGTGCTGCCCGACGAGGTAGATCGTGGTCTCAAACAGGCTGGCGGTCACTTTCTGCCCGCGCCCGGTGACGTGGCGTTCCTGCAATGCGGCGAGGATGCCGATCACCCCGAACATGCCGCCGGTCACGTCGATCACGCTGGCCCCGGCGCGCAAAGGCTGGCCGGGTGGGCCGGTCATATACGCCAGCCCGCCCATCATCTGTGCGACCTCATCCAGCGCGGTGCGCTGTTCATACGGGCCGGGCATGAAGCCTTTTTCGCTGCAATAGATGAGGCCCGGATTGGCAGCGGCGCAGCTTTCGTAATCCAGCCCCAGCCGATC
Organism: uncultured Alphaproteobacteria bacterium; assembly: GCA_963838365.1. Lineage (GTDB taxonomy): Bacteria > Pseudomonadota > Alphaproteobacteria > Sphingomonadales > Sphingomonadaceae > Erythrobacter. The sequence continues at coordinate 205,527 of CAWIQR010000008.1, read as the reverse complement.
GAGCGCGCCGGGGCGGAAATTTTCAACGAGGATGTCTGCGCCCGCGATCAGGTCTTTGGCAACTGCCAGCCCAGCCGGGTCTTTCAGATCGAGGCAGATCGACTGCTTGCCGCGATTGTACATCGGAAAATACCCCGATCCCGATCCCCGCAGCCGCCGCGTCGCGTCTCCGCCAATGGGCTCGACCCGCACCACTTCGGCACCCAGCCCCGCGAGAATGTGCCCCACGGTCGGTCCCATAACCATGTGGGTAAATTCGACGATCCTGATCCCGGCGAGAGGAGAGGGGGACGTCATGCCGCCACCCGCTGCCTATTCACACGTTGGGCGTAATCGAGCATCGGCCCGGCATCGGGGGTGAAACCATACAGTGGCTCATCCGGCAGCGCCTCGGCGAGGATTGTGCGCACCTCCAGCAGCTTTTCGAGGTCGATCCCGGTGTCGTACCCCATGGCGTTGAGCATCAGGACAAGGTCTTCGGTCACCAGATTACCACTCGCTCCGGGTGCAAACGGGCATCCCCCCAGACCTCCCAGCGAGGCATCGAAGGTGGTGATCCCCTCCTCCAGTCCCGCAACGACGTTGGCGAGGCCCAGCCCGCGCGTGTTGTGCAGGTGCAGGGTCGTCAGCATGTCTGCGCCCACCGCGCCGCGCACCTTGCGCACCAGACGTCGCACTTGCGCGGGGTCCGCATAGCCGGTGGTGTCGGACAGGCTGAATTCCTGCGCGCCCGCCTCCGCCGCCGCCACCGCGAGGCGCACGACCTGATCTTCGGCCACCGCGCCTTCCATCGTACAGCCGAACGCGGTGGAGAGGCCGACCGCAAAATGAATACCCGCGCCGCGTGCGATATCCGCCGCCGCGCGATTTCGATAAGCATGGCGGGGTGATCCTTGCGCACATTCTTGATCGAGTGCGTCTCGCTCATCGAGAATGGAATGACATGCGTGAACGCCTGCGTTAGCCGCCAACTGCGCGCCCTTGGCATTGGGCACCAGCGCGACGACGTTCAGGCCCGCTATCCCCTTGGCAAAGGCGACCAGTTCGGGCGTGTCCGCCATTTGCGGCAGCAGCGCAGGCGGAACAAAGCTGCCGACCTCGATCTCGCGCACGCCCGCTGCGGCCTCTGCCGCGATCCAGCGCTTTTTCGCGTCGAGCGGCATCACCGCCTTGATGGATTGCAGCCCGTCGCGCGGGCCGACTTCGGAAACCAGGATTTGTGTCATGCGGAATGCTCCAGATACACCCACGGACGAGCTGCGCGGTCGGCGGCAGTCCACGCCGCGATCGCGTCGCTCTGTGTCAGGGTAAGGTCGATTGCGTCCAGCCCTTCGGCCAGCATCTGTTTGGCCTCCGGGTCGATGGTAAAGGGGTGCGCGGTGCCCGCATGGCTGACGGTCTGCGCGGCAAGGCTGACGATCACTTCCTGTCCGGCGAGGCGTTCCACCACGGCACGGTCCAGCGTGATCGGCAGCACGAAATTGCGGATGCAATTGCCGTAGAAAATCGGTGCGAAGCTTTCTGCGATGATCGCTTTTATGCCGTATTCGGCGAGCGCCCAAACGGCGTGTTCACGGCTGGACCCGCAGCCGAAATTGGCCCCGCCCGCGATGATCTGCGTGCCCCGGAATTGCGGCTGGTTAAGTGCGAAATCGGGGTTCTCGATCCGCGCGTCCGCATCGTTATAGCGCCAAGGGGCAAACATCCCGTCCGCCAGCCCGTCGCGCCCGGTGGAGCGCATTTCGCGGCTGGGAATGATCGTATCGGTGTCGATATTGTCGATCATGATCGGAGCCGCGCGCGCGGTGAGGGTGGCGGGAAAGGCGATCATGCCGCCGCCTCTGTATCGGCGCGCATGAACTCACGCGGGTCGGCTATGACGCCCGCAATCGCGCTGGCAGCGACCGTTTCGGGTGAGGCGATGTGGGTGCGGATGCCGGGGCCTTGCCGCCCTTCGAAATTGCGATTGGTGCTGGAGATTGTGCGCGATCCCTCGGCAAAGCCCTCTCCGCCTGCGTAAAAGCACAAGGAGCACCCGCTCATCCGCCATTCGAACCCGGCGGCCTCGAAGATGCGGTCCAGCCCCTCTGCCTCGGCCTGCCGTTTGACCGCCATCGAACCGGGCACCACCAGAGCCTTTCGCACGGTGGGCGCGATGCGCCGCCCGTCCAGAATGCTCGCGGCGCGGCGCAGGTCGGAAATGCGGCTGTTGGTGCAGCTGCCAATGAACGCGGCGTCGATCGGCGTGCCAGCAATCCGCGTGCCAGGCGCAAGGCCGATGTATTCGTGCGCGCGCGCCGGGCCGCGCGGAACGGCGGCATCGATGGCAATGGTGTGTTCCGGGCTGGTTCCCCAGCTGACCATCGGCGCGACGGTACGGGCGTCGATCTCTATCTCGCGGTCGAACGCCGCATCCTTGTCGGATCGCAGGCTTGCCCAGTGGGGATCGGAAAAATCGGCGGGCGCATAGGGGCGACCGCGCAGATATTCGAAGGTTTTTTGATCGGGCGCGATCAGGCCGGTCAGCGCGCTGAATTCTGTCGCCATGTTGCACAGCGTCATGCGCGCTTCCATGTCGAGCGCGCGCACGGCCTCTCCGGCGAATTCGACAACGTAACCCGCTCCGCCGCCCGCGCCGTGGCGCGCGATCAGCGTCAGGATCATGTCCTTGGCGCTTACCCCCGCCGCCAGCCTGCCGGTAAAGTGCACGCGCATGGTGCGGGGCCGCTCCATCCGCAGCGTGCCCGTTACCATTGCGTGTTCGGCCTCGCTGCTGCCAATTCCCCATGCCAGCGCGCCGAACGCCCCCTGCGTGCAGGTGTGGCTGTCGGGCGCAACCAGCGTGATACCGGGCAGGACGATGCCCTGTTCCGGAGAGATCACGTGGACGATGCCCTGATCGCGATCATTCACATCGAACAAGGTGATCCCGGCAGCGGCGCACGCGGCGCGCGTTTGCGTGATGAAGCCTTCGCCGCCTGGCATCAACGTGCCGTCACTGCGCCCGATCCGGGTGTCGACGATGTGATCCATCACCGCGAACACGCGCGCCGGATCGTGCACCGGGCGGCCCATTTCGGACATCCGTTTCAATGCCGATGCGCCGGTGCGTTCATGCAGGAACACCCGGTCAATCGCGATCAGGGAAGCGCCGCCGGGGGTCTTGCAGACCTCATGCGCGTTCCAGATCCGATCAAATAGCGTGTGTCCCATGCCTTCGCGTGCCCTCAGGTGTTTGCCGCCATCTCCGCATCAATCGCGCGCCAGTCCTTCGTCACGAAGGTTTCCTGGATCGCGGTGCGCGTTTCCAGCATTCCGTTGCGGATCCAGTGCCACGTGCGGCAACGGTTTTTCCCGTCATCGGAAATCTGGATCTGCTCGTAAAGATACAGCGAAGGGTCGCCGGTGCGCTGCCAGTACAGCATCATCGTGCGGTTGTATTCGTCCAGCGGCACTTCGGCGGCCCAACCCTGGATCAGATCGTTATCCCACCAGATGCGCCCGTCGCGATAGGTGGCGGGGAAATCGCGCACTTCGGTCTTGCCATCGGGCCAGGTGTAATGATTGGTCTGGTGATAGGGGATGTCATCCTTGCCCGTCATCCGGCACAGCAGGCGGCTGGCGTGCTCGTCGATCTTTTCGTTCTGAGCATTGAAATAGCTGTAGGTGCCATCCCACACCCCTTCGTGCCGCGCCAGCAGCGGCATTCTTTCGGAAAATTCGGCAAAGGTCGTCATGGGGTATCTCGCTTTCGGTCAATCAGGAATTGGTGCCAGCGCCGCGCGGCATCGCCTGCACGGATGCGGGCGCGGGCGCGGGCGTGAAGGGCAGCGGGATCGAGCCGCGCCGGATCGAGCGGGACAGCGTTGGCCGCGCTCGCTTCATACCACGGATCGAAGAATACTTCCGCGCGGGCGACGGCCCATGCGCGCTGGAGATATAGGCCAAACCGGTCGGGCGTCATGTCGGGATGCGCGAGTGGGGGTGCGCCTCTGGGAATAATGGGCCAGCGGATGTCGCTGGCGCCCAACGCCTTTGCGGTGGCGGCGATGGTGGCGGCAAAGTCCGCGCTTGGGTCCGACTGGCCGTGGCCCGGCACGTCGATGGCGATGGTGCCGGGCGCGGGCTGCGCCATTTCGCCAGCGGGGCCATGCAATACCAGCGTGCCGCCATGCTCGCCCTTCCAGTGGATCAGGCCGCTATCGAGCGCCAGCCAGCCTTCGCCCTCGTCCTCTGGCAGGGTCGGTGCATTGCCAGTCGCGCCCTCCAGCAGAAACGCAAGGCTTGCCGCCTGATGATCGGCGGGGGTCGCGACTTTCTGCGCGCGCCAGCCTTCGGGCATTGCCCCCAGCCGATCTATGTGCGCCTGCAAGGGATCGCCGTCATACGCGCTGATAAGGCACGGCGGCACATCTGGCCCCGGCGGCGGAATGTCGCGCGGCGCGCGCAGCACCGCGCCATAGCCCGCGCGATAGGCATTGCCCGCATCCAGCATTTCCGCCACCGCCTGCGCCACGCGCGGCACATCGGCGTGGGCGACGCTGAGCCGCGCCTCTTCGCGCGTGTCGAACCACGGGAACACCCAGCTTTGTTCCAGCATCCGGTTCCACAGCCATGTGAGGTGTTCGCCGTAACCGGAGGGCAGGAATTCGGGCAGATATTGCTCCCCGAAGATGCGCATCTCTTCCGGCGTCCAGATTGCATAGCCGCCGATGGCAAGGCGTTGAAAGCGGTGCGGGTGGCGTTTGAGGGCGGTGACGAGGATGATCCCGCCCGAATGGAAGCCATAGGCCGCGCATGCCTCCACCCCGAGCGCATCCAGAAAATCGCAAAGGCCATCCGCAAACGCTTCAATCGATGGCGCAGGATCGCTCAACGGATCACTTTGACCGAACCCAGGGGTATCGGGCGCAATGCAGGTGAAGTGTTCGCCCCATTGCTGCATCAGCGCGGCGTATTCGGCGCTGGAGCGCGGGCTTTGATGCACCATCAACAGCATCGGACCTGCGCCGCAGCGGCGATAGTGGACCTTGCGCGCGGGCTGTGCGTCCGTCGCGGGGATGGTAACAACGTGCCGGGTGATCATGCGGGTCAAGGCAGCCTCAAGTTGTCCGGACAAATTATGCTCGACAAGCCTCTACCCCGCAGCTTAGTGTGTTGTCAAAGAGCTTGAAGAATGAGGGGCGCAATGAGCGACTGGATTGGCACAAAAATGGTCGAGGACGGCAAGACTGCGCGCCAGTTGTTCGAGGCGGTCATGGCCAATCCCGAACGCCGCAAATTCGGCTTTGGTGAAAAGCTTGCCATTGTGAATGTCGATGTGCAGCAGGCCTATACCCGCACCGATCTGTTCAGGACCGCGTATGAAACCGATCCGCGCCAGATCGAATACATCAACACAATCAGCGCACTGGCGCGGGCCAAGGGGATGCCGGTGATCTGGAGCCGCGTCGCGTACAAGGATGATGCGGGCGATGCCGGCGTGTGGGGCACGCGCACCGATACCGAAGACAGTCTGCAAAACATTAAATACGGCAGCGAACGTCACGCCTTTGATCCGCGCTGCGACATTCAGCCCGATGATCTGCAATTCACCAAACGGATGCCCAGCGTGTTCTTTGAAACGCCGCTGGCAAGTTACCTGACGTTCCACCGCGTCGATACAGTGGTGGTCACGGGGGGCAGCACATCGGGCTGTGTGCGGGCAACGGCGGTCGATGCGCTTTCCCACGGATACCGCGCCATCGTGCCGATAGAAACCTGCGCGGACAAGCATGAAAGCTATCACTTCGCCAACCTCACCGACCTGCAACTGAAATACGCCGATGTGGAGCCGGTGCAGACCGTGATCGACTGGCTGGAGGCGCGATAGGCCATGCACGAAGGCGCTCCCGATCCGGGGCTTTACGATTACGATCCCTATCGCGGCCGCCCACCGCTGGTCTGGCCCGGTGGCAAATCGTGCGCGGTGTGGGTCGCGCCCAATCTGGAATATTACGAGATCGACCCGCCAATCGGCCCCTATCGCAAGCCGTGGGCAAAGCCGCACCCCGATGTCGCAAGCTTTTCCTATCGCGATCATTCCAACCGCGTAAGCCACTGGCGCATGGCCGATGTCATGTCGAAACACGGCTTTCCCGGATCGGTCAGCCTGTCGGTCGCGCTGTGCGATCATCACCCTGAAGTCGTCGCGGACGGGGTCGCGCGCGGGTGGGAGTTCTTCAGCCACGGGATTTACAACACGCGCTATTCCTATGGCATGACCGAGGAACAGGAGCGCGCGATCATCGAGGATTCGATTGCCACAGTTCAGCGTGCCACCGGTCAGCGTATTCGCGGCTGGCTCGCGCCTGCATTAACGCACACACCGCGCACGCTCGATCTGCTGGCGGAATACGATTTCGCCTATACGTGCGACCTGTATCACGATGATCAGGTGCAGGCGGTGAAGGTCGCATCAGGCAGCCTTGCCTCGATCCCCTACAGTCTTGAGGTGAACGATCACTATGGCTTTAACGTCTATGGCATGTCGGGCCGCGAATATGCCGATTGCCTGATTCAGCAATACGAACGGCTGGCGCATGAGGGCGAGCGTACTGGTTCCGGCACCGTGATGTGCATTCCGCTGCACGCCTATCTGATCGGGCAGCCGCACCGCATCGGCCCGTTTGAGCGAAGCGCTGGCGCACATCGCCGCGGACCCGCGCTGTTGGAAAGCGCGCGCGGGTGAAATCGTGGACGCGTGGCGAGATCAGGTGGGGAGGGCGCAGGGATGACCCTTCCATCAGACTACACCACCTATCCCCACCGCCGCGAGGGATACGATCACGATCTGTATGCGTGGTCCAACATGCATGACCGCGAACCCGTGATCTGGCCCGATGGCAAATCGGTGGCGGTGTGGCTGTGCGTCAGCCTCGAATGGTTTCCGATTACGCCCGATGATAAACCGTTTCGCGCGCCCGGCCACATGGTCACACCCTATCCCGATTATCGCCACTACACGGTGCGCGACTATGGCAGCCGGGTGGGCGTGTGGCGAATGCTCGATGCGTTCAAAGCGGCGGGCGTGCGCGCGAGCTTTGCCACCAACGCGGCCATTGCAGAGCGGTATCCGCAACTGATCGAGGCGGTGCTGGCAGACGGGCATGAAATCATTGCCCATTCGACCGATATGAACGGCACTATTACGTCCGACCTCCCAATATCCGAAGAGCGCACCCTCATCGCAGAAAGCCTTGCCCGGCTGGAGGCGGCAACCGGGGTGAAGCCCAAGGGCTGGCTTTCGATTGCGCGCTCGCAAAGCTGGCGCACGCTTGATCTGCTGGCTGAACACGGCATCGCCTACACCTGCGACTGGGTGAACGATGAACTGCCCTATCGCATGGCGAATGGCGTGGTGAACCTGCCGCTGAACACCGAATTGTCCGACCGGATGATCGTCGCCACGCAGCAGCATTCGGCGCAAGGATGGGCGCAGATGATGCGCGATGCGTTCGACTGGCTGGCGGTGGAGGCGGCGGGAACAGCCTATACGCAAGGTGGTGGGCGGATGCTGCCGATCCATCTGACGCCCTATATCATGGGCCTGCCCTATCGCATTGGTGCGCTGGAGGAATTGCTGGCAGACCTATCAACGCGCGAGGACGCATGGTTCGCGCCCGGCGCGGATATCGTCGATCAATGGAAGCGTCAGCAATGACCGTGATGAAAGCCCGCAACCCGCGCACCGGCGCGCTGGATTATGAATTTGCCGCCAGCACGCGCGAAGATATCGCTGCGGAGGCCGCGCGTCTGCGCGCCGCGCAACCCGCGTGGGAGGCGCTGGGGCCAAAGGGCCGCGCCGCCGTGCTCATCCGCTTTGCCGACGCAATCGACGCGCACGCCCCCGCCATCGCCGCCGCGCTGACCATCGACACCGGGCGCGGCGCGATTTCGTGGATCGAGGTGCAGAGCGCGGCGGGCAATATCCGCCGCTGGGCGGCGCGCGGGCCGGAACTGTTCGCCGCGCTGGATCGCGGACCGAAACCATCCGCGACGCCGGGGATCGAGATCGTCACCCAGTATTCTGCCTTTCCGCTGTTTGGAGCGATTGCGCCGTGGAACTTCCCCGTCATCCTCAGCCATATCGACGCCGTGCCCGCGCTGATGGCAGGGTGCGCCGCGCTGGTGAAACCATCCGAGGTTACCCCGCGCTTTGTTGAACCGATGCGCGACGTGTTGGCGCAGGTGCCCGAATTGCCGCTTGGCTATGTGATGGGCGGCCCCGATGTGGGGCAGGCCCTGATTGCGGAGGTCGACTATGTCTGCTTCACCGGCTCCACCGCGACGGGCCGCAAGGTCGCAGAGGCCGCCGCGCGCCAGTTGATCCCGGCCAATCTTGAACTGGGGGGCAAGGATCCGATGATCATCACCGCCAGCGCCGATCCTGAATGGGCGGCGGGCGTGGCGCTGCGATCCTCCATCGTCGCGACCGGGCAGGCGTGCCAGTCGATTGAGCGGATATACGTCTCCAGCGACATCGCCGAACCCTTTATCGACGCGCTCGTCGCGGGCGCGCAGACGGTCGAACTTACCTGGCCCGACGCCAATGCTGGCCATATCGGCCCCTTCATCTTCCCCCCGCAGGCCGCAAAGGTGCAGCAGCAGATCGACGAGGCGGTGGCAATGGGCGCGCAAGTGCGATCGGGGGGCAAGGTCGAGGAGCTGGACGGTGGGCAGTATCTGCGCCCGACGATTCTCACCCATGTGACGCCAGACATGGCTGTGATGCGAGAGGAGACGTTTGGCCCGGTCCTGCCGGTTACCGTCTATGACGAGCTGGAAAATGCCATCGCTGCGGCGAATGACACCGAATACGGCCTGTCCGCCGCCGTGCTTGCGGGTTCGCTGGAAGAAGCGGCGGGGATTGCAAACCGTGCTGGATGCAGGCGCGATCAGCTTGCAGGACGGTGCGCTCACCAGCATGGTCGGCGATGCGGCCAACCAGTCGCGCAAGGGCAGCGGGCTTGGCCCCAGCCGCATGGGCGACACCGGAATGCTGCGTTTCCTGCGCGAACAGGCGCATATTCGCCAGACCGGCGCCGCGCTGCCTATCGACGCGTACCGCGAAGGGCAAACGGGATGAGCAAGGTCGTATGAACAATCGTGCCGCCCTTGCCGCTGCGATGCCCGCCATGCTGGCGCATGATGGCTGGTGGGACGGGTGGTATCGCCATTACGATTGCGAGGGCCAGCAGATCGACGCGCACCGGGTCAAAACCCATTGCGAATTCCCTGACGCCGGCGATTGGCACTATATCCAGCACAACTGGCTGAGCTGGGACGATGGACGCACCGCGTCCTACGAATTTGGCGGTACGCTCAAGGGTGATCGGCTGTTCTGGGATACCGAGCGGTTCAGCGGATATTGCTGGCAGACCAGCGAGGCGACGCTGATGCTGAAACTTGACCGGGTGGATGAACCGGGTGCTTATTATGTCGAGATGATCAATCTTGCGCCAGACGGGCAAAGCCGGATGCGGACCTGGCAATGGTTCAGGGATGGCAGCCCGTGGAAACGCACCTTGTGCGATGAATACAGGATCGAGGGACCATGATTTCCGCCGCTCTTGCGATGATGCTTCAGGGTGCCGCCCCCGCACCCGCCCCACCCCCGGCGCATCCCCGCCCCCGCCGCCCACCTCCACTTGCGATGCGCCGGTGTACATGGTGGTGGAAGGCCGCACGCTGGACCGCGCGCGCATGGGCCAATATGCCAAGGCCATTGCAGACAGCGAGCTGTATCAGAAACTGGGCGGCTATTACGTCACCATGCCGCGCCCCATCGAAGTGTTCGAGGGCGAGGTTGCGCCCGATTACGTCAATCTCACTGTGCGGTTTCCCTGCATCGAGAACGCGCGGATATTCTGGAACAGCCGCGTCTATCAGGAGCAGATCCGCCCGATCCGCCTCAATCCCAGCGCGGGCGATTACCGCGTGACGGTCTATGCCGAGGCTCCCTTGCGCGAGGATATGACAGGACGCGTGGGCGATGCCCGGTTCGTGTTCGACTTTGCAGAGCCTGACATCCCGCAGGTTAGCCCGCCTGTCGTCGGACCCGATATCAAAGAGGAAGGCGGCTGACCGCGCGGTGCACGAATTGCCGCGGCGCGATGAGTCGTGACGCGAAAGTAAAGGAATTGATCGACCGGGTGCCTGCACCCAACAGAGAGGTGCGAAGCGTATGAAAGCGTGGGAAATTGGCCCCAGAGGGGGCCTTGAAAGTTTGCGACAGGTGGAACGCCCCGATCCCGTAGCCGGACCGGGCGAGGTGTTGGTTGAAGTGACCGCGGCCGGCCTGAATTACCGCGATCTGATGATCCTGCGCGGCACCTACGGCACCGACCTGCCCGAAACGCGCATCCCGTTGACCGATGGTGTCGGCGTGATCGAGGGGCTGGGGGAGGGCGTGACCGGGCTTGCTGTAGGCGACCGAGTAGTGGCGGCAAACTTCGTCGACTGGGATGAAGAAAGCGGATTTGGCTATCACATATTCGGCCGCGACATCGGGGTGTCGATGGACGGCTGGCTGGCCGAGAAAATCGTCCTGCCCGCCAAGTCTGCGGTCAAGGTCACTGACGCCATGAGCGATGCCACCGCTTCAACGCTTGCGGTTGCGGCCTGCACCGTCTGGCACGCAATGGTCGTGTTCGGCGGGGCGGGAAGTTCGGATTTGTCGGGCAAACTGGTGCTGGCGCAGGGCACGGGCGGGGTCGCGGTGTTCGCGCTGCAACTGGCAAAGGCGATGGGCGCACAATTTGCGATCACATCCTCCAGCGATGAAAAACTGGCAAAGGCGCGGCAGATGGGCGCGGATTACACCGTCAATTACCGCACCCGACCCGATTGGGCGGCGGCGCTGCTGGAGGCGACCGGCGGGCGCGGCGCGGATGTGGTGATCGACACGATCGGATTTGGCGACTTTGCGCAGACCATCGCTGCGACAGGGCCAGAGGGGCGGATCGGCACAATCGGCGCGCTGTCCGGCGCGGCGCGGGAATCGGGAGACCTTGGCCTTGGCGCGATATTGGGCAAGAACATCACGATCAAGGGTATCACCAGCGGGCATCGCGGTATGCTCGCCGATGCGATAGCGGTGATGGCGGAAAAGAGCGTGGAAACGCTGATCGACCGCACCTTTGCCTTTGACGAGGCGAAGGCCGCTTATGCCCACCTCGAAAGCGGGGACCATATGGGCAAGGTCAGGATTCAGGTGCAGGATCGCCGGGCGACCCCGCGCAGCTGATCTTCAGCGGTCCAGTTGGACCAGTTCGTAACGGTTCTGCATATACCCGTCGATCGCGCCGTAAACGAAGATGTGGTCTTCATCGGCGGTCACCCACATATCGTAATCGGGGTGCGTCTTGCCGCCCATCCCCGCATCGCTGCTGTCGTCGATGAAGCGGAAGTGGCGGCACGCAAACGTGCCCGCTGCGACGGTCTTTTCCGCCTCGCCAACATATTCGAGCGTGATGAACACTTCGGCGATTTGCGGCGGAGTTGCGCCGCGGTGATCGGGGGAAGGGAGGAAGACGCGAAGCTTGCGTTTGTGCGGACCCTTGGAGGTGTCCATGATCCGCGTCAGGAACCCGTCGCCCACAATCGGGTGCGTGCCGAACCCGTCGAAATCGCCGACATTCTCGCGCAGTTCGGAATTGCGCCCTATCGAAGGCCCGTGGCTTTCGCACAGGATCGTATCGTCCTTTGGGTTAAACGCCATCCAGCCCGATCCCAGAAATTCATCGCCCAGCGTCAGGTGGACCAGCAGATTGCGCGGGCGACGGTCGGGGCCGATATGGCAGGTGACGTTGCGCAGAACGGTCGGCGCCGGCTCCTCGATCTCGCACTGCGCGCTCATGATGACGGAACCGTCCGCGTGGTGCGAAAAGTTGAACCATTCGCGCCCCCGCTCGCGCCCCTTCCATTCTGCCTTGGTCGAAGTGTAGCTGATGCGGCCCCGGACATTGCGGTGCTTCATCAGATCACCCCTGCCTTATCGAGCCGCTCAATCACTTCGGCCTGTGCGCGGGCGAAGTAATCGCGGTCGGGGATGACGGGCTTGCCGCCTTGCATCATCCCGTCGGCCCCATGGAAAGGCTGCGCGGCGGCGGCGTAGGCGGCGGCAAACAGGGCCGGCCGCTGGCGGGCGAGGTAATTGGTCATGGCCGGGGTGCGGCGCGCCTCGCGCAGGGCGCCAAGGTCAATTCCGGCAAACGCGGTGAAGGTCTCGCCATCGCCCGACTGCGCGATCACGCGGCCTTTCCAGTCGACCACCTGGCTGTTCCCCTCCGCGCTGGCCAGCGGCATCGCGGTGCCCGAAATCCCCGCTGTGTTGGACGAAACGACATAGGCGAGGTTCTCGAATGCGCGCGCCTGTTTGGCGATATCCTTGTTGGTGGCGATGGGCGATCCGACTTCGCTGGAGGAATGGCAGAACACCTCCGCCCCGCGCAGCGCCAGCGCGCGCGCGATTTCGGGATACAGCACTTCCTCCGATGCAATGGCGGCCAGATTGCCGATCTCGGTCCGGGCGACGGGGAAAACCCCTTCGAGGCCATACTTGTCCAGATACGCCTCCCACACATCGTGCGGGGATGGGGCAAACATCGACAGCAGCCGCCGGTATCGCAGCACCACATCGCCACCCGGTGCGATGATGAAACAGGTCTGGAAATAGAAATCGGGAAACGCCGCGTCGGTTTCATAGGCGTTGCCCGCGATGAACGTGCCCAGCCGCTGCGCGACGCCGCCCAGTGCCTCGTATTCCGGACCATCCGCCGCCCAGCCGACGCGGGCTGCGAAATCGGGGATGGAGACGCGCCCCGGATACGAGGTGAAGAGATATTCGGGCAGCACCACCAGCTTCACCGGCTTGCCCGAATATTGCATGACGAAGATCGCGGACGTTTTGATCTGCCCTTCGATCGCGGCGATGTGTTCCAGCATGGCGGCGCGCGCGGCGGCTGCATCGGGCAGGCGCTCCAGCGACCGCGCGGTAAGCTGCATGGCGATGGCGGAGTAGCTAGAGGTGTCAGTCACATCATTCCCTTCGGATGCAAGGATCGGCGCATGGGGGGCCGCCGCCGCGATTGCGCAGACAGCAAGAGCGCGCCTTCGGTCAAGGTCCGGCACGGCGGCGCTACAGCTCCAGCGATCCCGGATTCATCAGACCGCGCGGATCGACCTGGCGTTTGAGCGCGGTGAGGATCTCCCACCCGGCTGCGCTGTGGCTGGCCTTCAACGGGTAGGAGCGCGCTATCTGCAAATGGATAGCGTCCATCCCGGCGAAGATGGCGATCACGCCCTCGCGCAGTTTCATGACCAGCGCGGTCGCCTCTGGGCTGTCGGGTTGGCTCTGCAATTTCGCGAGATGGTCCGCCTCCACCGAAGCGCGGTGCAGCGGGTTGTGCTGCCCCGGCCAGAAGAACACCGGCTCTATCAGGCACGAAGACCGCCCTGTCGCCGCGATCAGTGCCCCGGTTTCGACCTTCAGCCGCGCCATTTCATCGGCATTGCGCGCAAACAGTGCCTGCAACGCATCCCACGCCGCGATCAGTTTTGAATGCGGCAGAAAACCGTGGACCGGCACCCAGCGCTCACCGTCTGGCCCCAGCATCGAATTGGGGGGCGGAAACGGGTTGGCGCGCAGGATTTTCGGGATCGAGTTTTCGACCACGCTGCCGCCTGCATCGCGCACAATTGCCTCAATCGCCTTCATGTCGGCGTCAACCGCGCCCTGATGGCGTCCTTCGGCGATGCAGTGCAGGCTGAAGGGCACACCATCCAGGAAACCGCGCCCCGCCATCGCGACCTTCGCGCCTTCTTTCAACGCCCTGAACACGCCGCCCGTCTTCGCCTGCTCCCGCACCATGTTGCCAAACTGTTTTGCGTCTTTGACAAGGCTGTCACGCTTCATTCGCTGCGCTTGCAGGAACGGATCGAAAGCAAAACTTTCCGCCGCCAATTCCGCGCGCGCAATCGCGCTCATCGCGGTCAGCAATTGATCGTGACCGGCAAAGCTGAACGATCCATAGGCGAAGGCGGTGGCCTCGCGCACCAGTTTCAGCGTCACGCGCGCCTTGACGCCAAATGCGCCGCAATCGGCAGCAAACAGCCCGGTGAGGTCGGGGCCGAACGGGCGGAAGAATTGCGATCCGGTGGACACCACGCTGCCATCGGCCAGCACCACATCGAAACTGAGCGCGCTGTCCACCGCGCTGCCATTGCGCGCCCCCCAGAAAATGCCGTTCTGGCTCATCCCGCCGCCAATGCTGGCGCGCAGGCCCGACAAGGTGCCCCATGCCAGCGCACGCAGGCCGCGCGGTTTCAGCTCGCGCAGCAGCTTTTCCCAACTGCATCCCGCTTCCACCGTCACGGTCATGTCGGTTTCGTTGATGTCCAGCACGCGGTCGAGCGAGCGCGTGTCGATAAGCAGGTGCGGCCCGCCATCATACAGGTATCCGCCGGTGTAACTCATCCCTCCACCGCGTGGGACGATGGCGATGCCCGCCCCGGTTGCGGCGCGGATGCCGGCAGCGAGTTCATCGACACTGACTGGCTGAAACACCGCCAGCGGCAGCGCACCCGATTGCAGCACGTCATGGCTGAACAGCGCGAGGCTATCGGCGTCGGTCAACAGCGAGGTAGTTGCAACCGCACTGCGCACTGCGGCCAGCGGGTTATTGGAAACGAGAGTGGCCATCACGCGAACTCCAATTCGGGGGTTGGAGAGGCGGCTTCGGGAAAAGTGTCGGGATATCGGCCCAGAAACAACAACAGCGCGCCGCCAATGATAAAGGCGAAGATCGCGACTTCGAGAATTGCATCGTAGCTGCCCGTCCTGTCGAAAACCTGCGCATAGATGACCGGCGATGCGGCGGAAAACAGACCGAACGGCATGTACAACATGCCGTAGATCTTGCCATAATGCGCCATTCCGAAATACCGGCCAGTGAGATAGGCGATCAGATCGCTTTCTGCACCGGCGGCGAACCCCAGCAGAAACCCGGCAAGTGCGGCAACCGGGAAGGCAAGACTTTCACCAAGCAACAGCCAGGCGGAAATTGCGGGAAGACACAACAGCGGAAATGCGACGAAGCCCTGCCAGAAACGATCAAGCAGCGCGCCCGTGACCAGTCGCCCCGTAAAGATACCGATCCCCAAAATCCCCATGACACTGGCGGCGGTTTCGCTGTCGATTCCGCGCAGGCCCAGCATGGTAGGCATATTGATAAACGCGCCGCCAAATGCGCCCGCGATGAGTGCGATGCTAAGCCAGATGACGTAAAACCGGTAATCAGTCAGAGCCTCGCGCAGGGTCTTGCCGGTCAGATTGCCACTTTCCCCCTCGATGCCGCTTGGCCGTTCGTCAGGGCGCGGTTCGCGGAACAGGAAATAGGCGAGGGTCAGCGCGACGAAGGGGAAGAGTCCAACGCTGGCGAACATCGTGCGCCAGCCGTAATTCGCGATAACCCACACGGCGACCTTTGGCACGACAATCGCTGCAAAGCTGGTGCCGAGCAGCAATATACCCAGCGCAAGACCCCGGTTCCTGAAGAACCAGAGATTGACCGCCCGGCTCCACGTGACCGGGGTGGAACCGATGCCGACTATGCCGACCACCACCCACAGCGCGTAATAGATATATAGCGTCGATGCCTCGTTCGCGGTCGGCGTCAGCGAAATCGCCGCGAACGAAATTCCGAAAGCAAAAAGCGACCACAGCGCGACTGGGCGCACGCCATACCGGTCTGCCAGCCAGCCGAATACAGGCGCAAGCAGGCTGGCAATGATACCGAAAATGGTGATCGGCAGCAAAATCTGCGTTTGGGTCCAGCCAAACTCGGCGCGCAGGGGACCGGGTGTGAAGCCGATGACGTTGAAAGGAATGGGCGAGGCTCCGCACATCACACCCAGCATGGCAGCGAGCAAGACTTTCCAGCCTTTGGAAAACTCCCCGCTCAGCTTTGCCGGCTGGCCTGCTGCGGTGCTCAATGCGTTTCTCCCGATGTATCGTCCGAGGGGTCCGGTGCGATCATAGCCATCATGGCGCGCCCATGCGACGCGTTACTTTGCGGCGGCGAAGCTGCATGGCCGCCTGAGCATACGCGGGTAAGCCTGCCCAACCCGCCACTGGATTGCCCGCCACTGGAATGCCAGCCCCGGGAATGCCAGCCCCGGGAATGCCAGCCACAGCCACACCCCGCTGGGCGTGATCGAGTGCAGGGTCAGTCGACATCGTAAAATTCGGTCAGGCTGCCGTCGACGTCACGCACCGCAATCATGTCGCCGGTGTCACTCTGTTCGTTCAACGCCGCAATCGGCACGCCGCGCGCCTCGTACTCGGGTTCCAGTCCCTTGCCCGCCAGCATCGCGCGATACCCGGCCAGATCGCGCACCGGATAGCGCACCGATAATATCCCGAAATTGGGCGCAGAGGCATGCGCGGAATAATCGCGCCCGGCAAACCCTTCAAACTGCATCAATTCGATGCGGCCACTCTCATCTGGCAACACCGGCTGTACCACCGCCGCGCGGCGCACCAGCTTCATTGCCAGATTGGCGGGGACCGAGAAATTGTTGGCGCGCGGCTCCGGATCCGTGAAGGGCGCATCGAACAGCGTCCTCATCCCCAGCATATCGCGATACCATGCAAGGCTGGCAGGCTGATCGCGCACCATTCGCATCGTGTTGAACGCCTGGCTAAGCGACCCCACGGGAAAGCCGGTGAAGGGCGGCGCGCGTCGTTCATACAGCGCGTAATTGACCCCGTGCGGGCCGCGAATGACTACGTTGATGAGGTCCGATCCGCCAAAGCTGAAGGCATAGGGCTGGCTTTCCGCCCACCACCCGCGCGCAATCGCCGCGTCAAACATCGCCTGCGCATCCTGGGTGCGCAGCATGATCGAGAATATGCCACCAGTGTCCCATGGCCGCGCCGCGAGACGGATTGGACGCTGGTTTTGCGCGCCGTCAAACCGCACAAAGCGGATGCAGCCGGTGTCGGCCTGCGCCGCGCAGACCTTGCGGAAAATGCCCGATACGCTGGAGGGCAGGCGCCAGTATTCCAGCTCCTCCCGGCTCAGCGCACCGCCTGCGACCACGCGCCAGCCGCCATCCTCGATCAGCCACGCTGCGCTTTCATCAAGATCGGCAACGCTCACAACCGCTTCGGTCCAGGCAGCCACGCCAAAATCGCGTACCGTGCTTTGCGCAGCGAGCGCAGGGCTCCCAATTCCGCCGAAACAGACGGGCGCAGCCAACGTAACCACAAGGCGCAGCAGAAAAGAATTCAGCAATGCGTGCGCTCCATAGTCATACTCGTTTGCAGAGCCGGCACTCTCCGGTCGGAGGTCTGGTTGCCGGTATCAGGCGCCAGTATCAGTCAAACGTAAAGCCGATATCGAAGCCAAAGGTCAGCGGAGGTGCGGCAAACACCTGATTTTGAAATGTTGGCGCGTTGAAAGTGTTGGCGCGGAAGTATTCACGGTCGGTCAGGTTCTTGCCCCACACCGTCAGGCGCCAACGGTCGGTGCGATAGCCGATGCGGGCATCCACGCGCAGGCCCGGCTCCTGCTGGGTGCCGGGCACATTGGCGACCAGACCGAACGTATCATCTTCCCATGCTGCATCACTGCCAAAGAAAACCTCGCCATTGCCGACGGGAAATTCATAGACAAATCCCACGAGTGCCTTGAATTCGGGCGCGTTCTTGAGATCGAGGCCGAGCGCGCAGTCGATGATCTGCTGTTGATAATCCGGCGTGCCGGGGGCAGCGGTTGCATTAACACAGGCCGGTCCCGGAACCGTCGTCGAACTTGCGGTCAGCAGGCCTGCCTGCGCAAAATTGACGCTTTGATATTCCGCATCCAGAAAGCTGGCATTGCCATAGAGTTTCAGGCCATCGACCGGTTCGATGCTGCCTTCGATTTCCGCGCCCTGGATACGGGCCTCGCCAGCGTTGATCCGCGTGAAGCCGCCTGTCGGCAGCGTCCCGCTGATCTGCAAATCCTGATAATCGTTATAAAAATAGGTCGCGTTCAAAGTGATGCGATCGTCCCAGAACTGCGTCCTGATGCCTGCCTCGATGCTGTCCAGCTGTTCCTCTTCCACCGCGCGGAAACACGCGACCGGGCTGAAACAGTCGGGCGAAAAGCCGGGCGACTTGAAGCCGGTGGCGTAGGAGGCATAGATCAGAATATCGTCGGTCAGGGAATAGTCTGCTTTTGCAGTCCACGTGATGTTATCGACGTCCACATCCCCTGTAATATTGCTGCCGAAGCCTGCCAGAGGCCCCCCAGCATTGCCGACGAATTCGCGATCCTCGCTGGTCCAGCGTAAACCGCCAGTCAGGGTGAACGCATCGGTAACATCAAAGGTTGCCTGCCCGAACAGCGAGAAACTCTCGGTTTCCACATCGTTCTGGAACGGGAAGACGAAGGTGTAATCCAGATTGACCGACTCAGTGTAATAATACGCGCCCGCGGTCACGTTGAACGGACCATCCAGAAGAGTGTTGAGGATCAGTTCCTGGCTGAACTGATCCTGCTCCGTCTGCTGGAAAAACGGAAAGCTGATGAAGCTGGAAAGGTCATCCGTCAAAGCCCGCAGCGCGGTGATCGAAGTGATGGAGAAATTGTCGTATTCGCCGTTCAGCTCGATCGAGGCGCCGTAGGATTCCACTTCGCTGTTGAAATTGGTGATGCAGCCGATGGGCCGAAAATTCACAGGTGTCGCAGCCGAACAGGTGACGCCCGCTTGCGGTTCGATCGTGAAGATATCCTGATCGACATCGGTGTTGATAGCCGGGTTCGAGCTGCGCGCAGCAAGCGAGGATGGCACCGGGTCGCTGTCATCCTTTGTGTAATCGAAAATCGCGAGCACATTCCAGTTCTCGTTCATCTCTCCATACAGACTGCCGCGGATGGCAAAGACCTGTTCCTTGCCCACTTCCGATCCTGCGAAATCGGAAAAAGCGCCGTTCGGATTGATCGTGAAAAAGCCATCACGCTCCTTGTAGAGGCCGGTCACGCGCATGGCGAAGCTATCTGCGAGAGACGCGTTGACCGTGCCGCGCGCCTGAAGCCTGTCGAAATTACCGTAACCAAAATCCGCCGACACCGACGTTTCGCCCAGCTGCGGACGGACGGACCGAAATTTTATCGCACCGCCATTGGTGTTGCGACCATAAAGCGTGCCTTGCGGTCCACGCAACACCTCGACCTGTTCGATATCGACCAGGTCAATAAGCGAACCGACGGTGCGTCCCAGATATACGTTGTCGATGTAGATGCCGACCGCAGGATCGATTGCGCCGCGCGATTCATCCTCGCCGACGCCTCGAAAAAAGATGCGCGCTGATGAGGCCGTCCCGGTGCCAGTGGTGATGACGACACCGGGGATTTGCGATGTCAGGTCATTGGCATCGTTTATCTGACGCGTTTCGATGTCGGCCGCGCTGAGCGCGCTGACGGACGCGGGAACATCCTGCAGGTTTTCGGCCCGCCGCTGGGCGGTGACGACGATGACATTTTCCCGCTTTGCCTCATCGACTTCTGAATCCTGTGCCGCCGCCATTGATGGCATCGCCGCCAGAGCGATCGCCGATGTCATTCCGCCCAACACCAGTCGCATCGAGGCCGGTTTAGCGAGTAGAGTGGCTTTCATTGGATTGTCCTCCTTCGACCATATCATTCCCGCCATGCTCGGCGAAACGGCGAACTTTGCTCGTTCACAAAGTTGTCCGGACAAACACTTGCTTGTCAAGCGCAGAAATGCAAATTGTCCGGACAAAGTGAAGGATAATGTCGCGCAGCGTGGTGCGCGCGCAACACTTTTGCAAAAGGGGTGATTATGGATTTCTCGGCCTACGCCTATCCCGCGCTGGTTTACGTGCATCTGTTGATGTTCGTGCTGTGGCTTGGCGCGGATGTCGGGGTGTTCGTGCTGGGCCAGCATTTCCGCAAGCGGCAGAAATGGTCGCTCGATCAGCGCATCGCGCTGCTGACCCTGCTGGTGGAAATCGATATGGTCCCGCGCACCGCATGGGCGCTGATGGTGCCGCTGTCGCTCAGCGTGGTCGATCTTGGCGGATGGTGGGATGTGCCCACCTGGCTAATTGTCGGGGCGTGGGTGATCGGCCTGTTCTGGCTGGCTCTGGTGTGGGATGCGCACTGGCACGATCAGACGCCGCGTGCCGCGCGCAACCGCCGGATCGAAGGCTGGTTACGCTGGATCATCGGTGGATTTTACCTGTGGCTGGGCGGGCAAAGCCTGTTGATCGGTGCCCCGCTTGGGCCGGACTGGCTGGCGTGGAAAGCGTTCATGTTCGGCCTTATCTTCGTCGCCGCAATCATGATTGACGTAACGTTCAAACCGGTCGGTGCGCAGCTTGGCGCGGTACTGGCGGAAGGGTCGAGCGATGCGACCGAAATCCCCCTGCGCCGCACCATGGACCGCACCCGGCTTTGGGTGTGGGCGGTATACATCCTGTTGATGATCACCGCATTTCTCGGCAACGTAAAACCCGGCTAGTGCGAATGAACCGAACAAATTCAACGTGTTCGCCATGCGATGTTGCAGGAACGCCGCACTTTGCATTGGGCAATGGGAAAAGGCCTGAAAATTTGTCTGGACAAATTTCTCGCCGCCGCCAGTATTAAGGGCAGGGACGAATGAAAACCGCTGTGGGAGGCGGTTGCTTTGGGAGGCAAAACAGATGAACATTCTTATGCGTCGCGCACTGCTTGCAGCGACCGTCATGACACCGGCATTGCTGGCGCCGGGCGCGCTTCTGGCGCAGAGTGCCGATGACGATCAGGTCTCGGTAGCATCCGAGGACGAGCGGACCGAGAACCGCATTCTGGTGACGGCGCGCAAACGCTCTGAAGATGTGCAGGAGGTGCCGACATCGGTTGCGGTGGTGACGTCCGAGACGATTACCAATCTTGGCCTCGACAGTTTCGAGGAGATTGCGAATCTGACGCCCGGCCTGTTCTTCGATGAGAGCTTCGGGCGCAACTCCAACCGTCCGGTGATCCGCGGGCAGGCCAACATTCTGGGCGACTCGGGCGTCGCATTTTTCATCGACGGCATCTATTATACAGGCTCGCTCGCTGACTACGATGTCGACACGATCGAGCGGCTGGAAGTCGTCAAAGGTCCGCAAAGCGCGTTGTATGGGCGCAACACCTACTCGGGCGCGATCAACATCATTTCCAAACTGCCGACCGACACGTGGGAAGGCCGGCTGGCCATAGATGTGGGTGAGAACGACCGTTACGAAGTGACCGCCGGTATCCGCGGCCCGATCAGCGAAGGCCTGTCTTTGGGCGTCAACGGACGGTTTTACGATTTCGGCGGCGAGTTCACCAACGCCTTTGACGGGAACAAGGTCGGCCAGCAATCCTCATGGTCAGCATCGGGCATGCTCGATTGGGACAATGGCGGACCCTTTACCGCGACTGTGCGCGGTTATTACAACCGCACCGACGATGGCCAGCCCGCGCTGTTTTCCCAAGGGGCGGATCAGAACAATTGCCTGTTCGATAACGGCGCGCTGTATCGCGGTGCTGGGCGCTATTTCTGCGGCGTCCTGCAACCCGGCCAGATCGACACCGACTTCTCGCGCCAGTTCACCAATGTAGGCGATGTCGGGCTTGAGGCAGACACATACAACACGTCGCTGCGGATGGAATACGAACTGAGCGACAATCTCACGCTGACCTCGCTCACGGGTTACAACGACCGCACCGAAACACAGCTGACCGATGGCGATTACAGTCCGGGCAGCTTTCAGACGGCAGTGTTCGCATCGTTCCCGCTGGGCGCACCGGTGCCATTTCCCCCGGCTGCGCCGCCGCGCAATCGCGTGATCGGACTGGTCGGTACCATCGTCGACTTTTCATTCGCCAATCGGCTGGAAACCTCAGACTGGTCGCAGGAACTCCGGCTTTCCTACGAAAGCGACGCAGTCGATCTTCTGATCGGCGGGTATTACTTCGATCAGAGTCAGGACAGCTTTTCGATCCGCGAAGTACCGGCGGATTCGCTGACCCGCGCAACCGCAAACCTGACAGCACGGCGTACGGCGATCTGCGCTGCCAATCCGATCTGTTTCACCACCGCACCGCTGTTCGCAGTCGCGACACCAAACGATCGCAGCGAAAATCTGCTCGATATCGAGAACATCGCTGTGTTCGGCGCGGTCAACTGGCACATAACACCGACGGTCAATCTCGGCATTGAGGGGCGCTATGCCGAGGAAACGATCGAGCAGACCGCGTTCAGCTTTGCCGAAGGGGCTGCCCGTCCCGCGCCGCTGACCGCGCGCGCAAAGTTTACCGCATTCACGCCGCGCGTGACGCTGGATTGGCAGTTCACGCCGGACAACCTGCTGTATGCGATTTATGCCGAAGGGTTGAAACCGGGCGGTTTCAATGGCCCGCTGGCGATCACCGCGAACACGATTGACCCCAATCTGGATATCGAAACCTTCGCAGAAGAGGAAAACACCTCCTACGAAATCGGCATCAAGAACGTGTTCGCCAATGGCGCGGTGACGTTCAACCTCGCCGCGTTCTACACCGACATCGAAGGGTATCAGCTGACCCAGAACGTGGCGGTTCCGCCGAACCAGATCAGCGTCGTCACCAATGCCGGCAATGCCGAGATTTTCGGGATCGAGGCGGAATTGGTCGGGCGCATGGGCGATGTGACGCTCACAGCCAATTATGCGTTGGCCGATACGAACTTCACCAGCGGCGTTGATGAAAATCAGGGCGTGCTCAACGATGTGGCCGATGATCGGCTGGTCAATTGTTCGACCGGGGATCAATTCCCGGCCGTCGCCGGGTGCCAGAGCCTGTTCGGATCGATTGAGGGGCGCGCCATTCCGCGCGCGCCGCGCCATCGTATCTTTGCCGATGTCGCGTATCTGACACCCACCGGGATCGGCACCGGCGATGACTGGGATTTCTTTGCCGGAGCCAACATCACGCACACCACCAGCAGCTTTGCTCAGGTTCACAACCTGATCCGCACAGGCGACGCGACCGAAGTGGACGCGCGACTGGGCCTGCAGAACGCCAATTTCCGCATCCAGCTATATGCCGACAACCTGTTCAGCGAGGATTCGGTTCAGCAGGTGCTGCGGTTTGCCGATGGCAACGCTGACTTCCGCCGCAGTTTTGTCGGCGGATTGCGGCCTGGACGGCGCATCGGCCTGCTGGTGGTTTCGACGTTCTGATCGCCTGAATGCTGATCGTGTGAATGCAGCACAAAAAAGGGGCGGGAGGCAATGTGCCACCCGCCCCTTTACCGTGCGTCGAGCGATCTGCGCTGCTACTTTGTGCCTTCCATCGTCGCATTCTCGCGCCGCTTGACGCGCGCTTCATCGGTGAGCAGTTTGAACTTGGTCCATGTTGTCTCGTTGGGGCGGCTATCGTCGGCTGGCGGGGCGCTTTCATAGATCGGGTAATTCTCCCGGATCTCGTCCTTGAGGACCTGCGGAAGTTCCTCAAACCCGCCCGGAAGCTTGCGACCCATCGCATTGAACACCATTTCACCGGGCCGCCCGCCCATCTTCATCCAAGGCGCCCATGGCGATATCCGCACCCAGCTGATCATCGGATAGGCGGTTGGCTGGGCAGCATCGTAAAGGTCGGATTTCAGCGCGGCAAAATCAAAGATTTCCATCGCGTGGTACATGTTGCCGACAAACTCCTGATACTCGCCCGCCAGCGGATTGGGATAGAACAGCGGCACTTCGTATGGGATGAAAACATACGGTCCAGCCTCGCGCAGTGTCGTGAGTTCCAGCGGCGATCCATCAGCGTTTTTCGCGAAGTTCGGGCGGCCGTTCACCGGATCGTTGTGAATCTGCATCACCTCCACCGTCTCGCCGGTATAGGGGTTTTCCCAATTATCCACGACCTCGCCGGTTTCCGGGTCCAGCATCAACATGATCTCGCGGCTGATAAGGCGCCAGCCCTTGCCGCGCACCGGGTCTTCCACCTCGACACAGCGGCGGATATTCATGCCCTCACCGCGAAACAGCAATTTGTCGCGCACACCTGGGCTGCGACCGTAGATATTGCCCGACCAGTGATAAACCGCAGGTTTTTCCGCTGACACGCCGCATTGCAGTCGCTTGGAGATTTCGAGCGCGTCTTCGGGCTTGGCCGGATCAAGCATCTGCGCCGAAGCTCCGCCTGCGACCATCAGACTTGCCCCGATCAGGACTGTGAGACAACGAACCGATTTTGCAGCTTTCATCAATTTCCCTCCCATTATCGCGGAAATCGGGCAAACCGCCCGAACTCATCCGCATTTCGTCCTTGACTTTATATTTGTCCGGACAAATTGTGAAGGGCCAAACGTACCCATCGGCAATCGCCGCGACGCTTCAGGCCAGAGCCAAAGGACCAGCCTTGTTTTCAGCCACCAGCCTTTTGTTCGTCCCCGGATCCCGGCAGGACCGGTTTGCCAAGGCCATGGCGGGCGGCGCGGATCTGACGGTGATCGACCTTGAGGATGCGGTCGCTGCTGAAGACAAGATTACGGCGCGCGACGCCGCGTTTGACCAGATCGCGCAAAGCAGCGCGGGCTGGGCAATCCGTATCAACGCGGTGACAACGGCGGCGGGTATTCGCGATCTTGCCGCGTTGGTCGATGCCGACATTCTGCCGGAAACTTTGCTCGTACCGATGGTGGAAACCGCGACCGAGATCGACGTTATCACCGGAGCGTTGGGGGACCACTGCCCTGCGCTGATCCCGCTGATCGAGACGCCGCGCGGGCTTCGCCATGCGCTGGAGATTGCCAGCCGTGACGCGGTGACTGCGCTGATGTTCGGCGGCGGCGATTTTTCGGGCGAGCTGGGCGTTGAGCTGGCATGGGAACCGCTCCT
The DNA here is from genome assembly GCA_963838365.1 of uncultured Alphaproteobacteria bacterium. Lineage (GTDB taxonomy): Bacteria > Pseudomonadota > Alphaproteobacteria > Sphingomonadales > Sphingomonadaceae > Erythrobacter. The sequence goes on along the minus strand of CAWIQR010000008.1, from coordinate 180,578 downwards.
GACCGCGCGCCAGCAGACCATCCTTGCTTGTGCAGAGGCAAAGAAACCCGCAATCGACGTGCCGTTCATTCAGCTTGAAAACGAGGCTGGCCTGATGGCTGAATGCGCGCAGGCCCGCTCCATCGGTTTTGCTGCGAAAGCTGCGATCCACCCCCGGCAAGTGCCTGTGATCAGAGCCGCCTTTGCGCCCAGCGAGGCAGAAGTCGCGGAAGCACGCGAGGCTTTGGCCGCGTATGAGGCGGGCGGAGGCCGCGCAATTCGCTTCAAGGGGCGGATGCTGGAGGCACCCTTCGTCAAGAAATACCGCGCGATCATGGCGCAGGCTCAGGAGCAGACACATGCGTGATGGCGTCATCGAAGTCGCACCCGGACGCTTTCGCGAGGTGCAGGGCCGGTATTTCGAGGATTTCGTTGTCGGCCATGTCTATGAACACCGGCCCGGACGCACTATCACCGATGCGGACAATGTGTGGTTCACCCTGCTGACGATGAACACCCACCCGGCGCATTTCGATTACGAGCTGTCCAAGGACACCGAATTCGGCAAGCCGCTGGTCGTCAGCCCGTTCACCATCGCCCTGATGACCGGAATGAGCGTATCCGACACCAGCGGCAAGGCGATTGCCAATCTGGGCTGGGACGAGGTCCGCATGGTAAAGCCGCTGTTCGTTGGCGACACATTGTATTGTGAAAGCGAAATTCTGGAAAAGCGCGAAAGCAAAAGCCGCCCGGAACAGGGCATCGTCACGTTCAAGACCATCGCCAAAAACCAGCATGGCGAGATCGTCGCCCATTACAAGCGCACCGTGCTCGTGTGGAAGCGCGGCTTTGGCGGGCTCGATCAATAACGTCACCGACAAGACTTCACCTCAAGGGACAACTACCATGGCCACCGCCGCAGCAATCGAAAACCAGATCCGCACTATCGAACCCGATGAAGAGCGCGCCTTCATGGACGCCATCGACCGGTGGCTGGAACGCGAGGTGATCCCGGTGGTCAAGTATCACGATCACGGCGATATCTGGCCTGAAAAACTGGTGGAACAGATGGCCGAGATGGGGCTGTTTGGGGCCACAATCGGTCAGGAATATGGCGGTCTGGGCCTGCCCGCGACCACCTATGCCAAGATCGTGATGCACATTTCCAGTTACTGGATGGCGATCACCGGCATTTTCAACTCGCACCTCATCATGGCCGCTGCGGTGGAACGGTTCGGCACACCCGAGCAGAAAATGCGCTGGTTGCCCAAACTGGCGAGCGGGGAGCTTCGCGGCGGGCTGGCCCTGACGGAACCAAACGCCGGAACCGATCTTCAGGCGATCCGCACTATCGCCACAAAAAACGCAGACGGGAACTATGTGCTGAACGGCACGAAGACATGGATTTCCAATGCGGTGAATGGCCACTGCTTTGCGATGCTGGTGAAAACCGATCCTGGCGCTGATCCCCGCTACAAGGGGATGAGCCTGTTCATCGCGGACAAGCGGGAGGGTCTGACCACGGGCAAGAAGTTCGACAAACTCGGTTATAAGGCGATCGACAGCGCCGAACTGGTCATGGAGGATTACGTCATCCCCGCTGACCAGTTGATCGGCGGGGTAGAGGGCCAGGGTTTCTTTCAGGCGACCGGCGGGCTGGAACTGGGCCGCATCAACGTTGCCGCGCGCGGGGTTGGACTGGCCGAGGGTGCTTTGCGCCTTGCCACCGAATATGCTCAGCAACGCGAGACTATGGGCAAACCCATCGCGCAGCATCAGGCGATCCAGCTGAAGCTCGGCGACATGGTCACGCGTGCCCGCGCGGCCCGCCTCCTGACGCTGGATGCGTCCGAAGCCTATGACAAGGGCGACCGCTGCGACAAGGAAGCGGGCATCGCCAAATATTTCGCATCCGAGGCCGCCGTTGAAAACAGCCAGGAAGCGATGCGCATTTACGGCGGATATTCCTATTCCAAGGAATACGACATCGAGCGGTATTATCGCGATTCCATGCTGATGTGCATTGGTGAGGGCACCAATGAAATGCAGCGCATGATCATCGCAAAACAGCACCTTAAAGAAAACCAGATCTGAGCCCCGGAGGGCGAGCGAACATGCACCTTCCCCTCAAGGGTTTCCGGGTTATCAGCGCCGAACAATACGGCGCTGGCCCGTACGGCACGATGTTCCTGGCGCAGATGGGCGCGGATGTGATCAAGATCGAACCACCGGGCACGGTGGGGGAGGATGGCAAACGGCGCGGTGGGGGCGACACCGCGCGCATGGTCGGCCCCCATTTCCTGAGCGAGAATGAAAGCGTGTATTTTAACGCCTTCAACCTCAACAAACGGTCGCTTACGCTCGATTTGCGCACCGATGAAGGACAGGAGGTGCTGCGAAAGCTGGCAGCGAGCAGTCATGTTGTCGCCAACAACATGCGCGGCGATCTGCCTGCGCGACTGGGGCTGGATTACGCGTCGCTGAAAGACACCAACCCCGCGCTCGTGTGCGCGCATCTGTCCGCCTATGGCCGCGACAATGAACGTGCAAAGTGGCCGGGCTACGACTATCTGATGCAGGCCGAGGCGGGGTATTGCCAGATGACGGGCGAACCCGGCGGCGATCCCCAGCGCATGGGCCTTTCAATGGTGGACTTCATCACCGGCACGATCTTTTGCATCGGGCTGCTGGCCGCTCTGGTGGATGCGCAGCGCACCGGCGAGGGGCGCGATGTCGACACCGATCTGCTCTCGGCCGCGATCCACCAGACCAGCTATCCCGCGCTGTGGTACATGAACAATGATGACGAGACGCAGCGCACACCGCGCAGCGCGCATCCCACCGCCACGCCCAGCCAGATGTTCAGGGCGGCGGATGGCTGGATGTTCGTAATGTGCCAGCTGCCAAAGTTCTGGGACATCATGGTAACGCGCATGGGCCGCGACGGTTTGAAGAACGATCCGCGCTTTGCCACGAATGCCGACCGGCTGGCGCACCGCGATGAACTGACCGCGCTGCTGGACGCGGAGTTTTCGCAGGCTCCCATGGCGCACTGGCAGGATTTGCTGGGTGGGCATGTGCCGGTTGCACCCGTCTATGAATTGGGCGCGGCGCTCGACAATCCGTGGCTGGAGACAATCGGTATGCGCGACGAGGTGGCACATCCTGACAAGCCGGATCTCAAAATCCTTGCCAGCCCGCTCAAATTCGATGGCCAGCGCCCGCCCAGCCGCGCGGCGCCTTTGCTGGGTGCTGACAGCGACGCAATCCTTGCCGACCTTGGCTATGATCGGCAAGCGATCGCTGCCATGCGTGCCAGCGGCATCGTCTGAATGTCGCAAGCCGGGGAAACAAGACGCATGGGTAAACTGTCTGGCATCACGGTTGTCGACCTGTCGCTGTTTCTGCCGGGGCCGATGCTGACGGTGATGATGGCTGATCAGGGCGCAGAAGTGATCAAGGTGGAACCGGCGGCGGGCGATCCCGCGCGCGATCAGGCTCCGTTCGACACATATGGCGGACACGATCACTCGGTGTGGTTCGCCAACCTCAACCGCGGCAAGCGTTCGGTCGTGCTCGACCTGAAAAGCGATGATGGAAAGGCGGCCTTGCGCGATCTGATCGCGCGGGCTGACGTGTTGGTCGAGGGGTTTCGCCCCGGCGTCATGGCGCGGCTTGGCTTCGATTATGAGAGTGTGACGGCGATCCGACCCGACATCGTCTATTGCTCGATTTCCGCTTTCGGGCAGGAGGGCGCGCTCAGCACTCACCCCGCCCACGATATGGCGGTACAGGCAATGGCGGGGTTCCTGTCGGTCAATGACGGGGCCGATGGCACGCCCGTTGTCCCCGGCGCGCCGAGCGCGGATCTTGCCGCCGGGCTTACCGCATTATCCGCTGTGCTGATGGCGCTGGTGGGGCGGGAACGGTCGGGCGAGGGCGCGTATATCGACTGCGCGATGTTTGACAGCCTGCTGCCGTGGTGCGCGCATACGGCGGGCAGCGCGATTGCGGGCGGGCCTGCCCCGGTCAGCGCATCGCAGCGATCGTTGGGCGGCGCAGCGTTCTATCAGGTCTATGCAACGAGCGATGCTCGCCACATCGTTCTGGGCGGGCGCGAGATGAAGTTTGCGCAGAACCTGCTGGGCGCGCTGGGCCGTGAAGACCTGATACCGCTGTCACAGGCTCCGGCAGGCGAGCAGGGCGAGCTCATCGGTTTCCTGCGTTCCACCTTCGCCGCGCGAACCCGCGATGAATGGGTGCAATGGTTCGCGGACAAGGACGTGGCGTTCGCTCCCGTGCTCGATTTTCGCGAGGCGCTGGACCAGCCGCATATTGCGACACGCGGCCTGTTGGTGGAGGCGTCTGGCGGCGGGCACCATATCGCGCCCGCTATCCGCTTTGCCGGGCAGGACTGGACGCCGGGCCGCGTTCCGGGTCTGGATGAGGGATGATAAGCCCCGCACACTCCGCCGGCCTACACATTGCACTAAACGTCGATATGCATCGCGTAGGCAAAGCGGTCGCCTGGATGGTAGCTGACCGAAATCTCGAAAATCGCGCCCGCCGGATCGTAATAACAGCGCAGGATCCGCAAAACGGGTGTGCCCTCCTCGATCTCCAGCGCCTCGGCAATGTCAGCCTGAGCGGCCAGCGCCTGAATGTCCTGCGTGATCGTGCCGATCTGTACCCCGGCAAGCTGCTCGATCTGGCTGAACAGCGTACCCTTTGCGAGATCGAGCGCGTCGAGCGCGCTGCCAAGCCGTTCATGAAAATAGGCGTGAGTGACCGCAATCGGCAAGGCATCGTCCGCATGGCGGCGCACCCCGTAATAACAGCTCCACTTTCCCTCAATCGGAGCGGCGATCTGTTCTGCGACGCTGCCCGGCAATTCGCACATGCCGCGCGGCGCATAGGTTACCTTGCTGCCCTGCGCATATTGCAGAAGCTCACCCACGTTCGACAGCGGCTGATGCAGCGCCCCCCCGCGCGCTGCGGCGGGTTGAACGGTGGTTCCGGACCCACGCTTGCGCGCAATCAGCCCTTCATTTTCAAGCCTGCGCAACGCCTCGCGCACGGTGTAGCGCGACACGTCGAATTCGCCGCAAAGCTGCGTTTCGGTGGGAAACTGCACGCCGCGTTTGTATTTGCCCGAAAGAATCCCCTCGCGCAGCGCACCCGCCAATTGCAGGTAGCGCGGAATCCTTGGCGCGCCCGGCATTGCCCGTTTTGGTATCACCGGCCCTCGTCTCACTGGCCTTCTCTTGACTGGCTTTAACGGCCAAAGCGCACTCCTGAAATTCGCGGACAAATCGGAGCGGGGCGCATGAGCGAACCGCTGCTGGCCGGATTGGCCAAGAGACTAGCGCGGCCCCCCGGAAAAAGCGAGCGCCGACGTGCGCGGCTGCATTTGCTCGATTGGCTCGCCTGTGTGGCCGGCGCGCGCACCAGCGAGGCGGGCGCGATGGGCGGGGCGATTGCTTTGCGTGGCTGGGAACGGGCGACCTATTGCGGCAATGTGCTGGAGATGGACGATGTCCACCGCACGTCGCTGCTGCACCCAGGCCCGGTAATCTGGCCCGCCGCGATGAGCATGGCGAGCGCAGACATGGAAGCGCGGCTGGATGCAGGGGTGCGCGGATATGAGGCGATGATCGCGATCGGCGCGGCTTTCGATGCGTATCATTACGCGCACTGGCACCCGACCGCGACGATGGGCGTGTTCGGCGCGTGCGCGGCATTTGGATCGGTGATCGGGTTTGCGCCGGTGGAATATGCCAACGCGCTGGGCAATGCCGGATCGGTCGCGGGCGGTCTGTGGCACATGCGCCATGCTGGCGACGTGCTGACAAAGCAGTGGCACATCTATCACGCCGTTCGCACGGGCCGCGATGCCGCGCTGCACGTGCATTACGGGGCGACCGGGCCGATGGGCTTGCTCGAGGGACCGCAGGGCCTGTTCGCCGCGATGACGCGGGAACCGGGCGCGCTGGCGGATAACGGGTCGGGCTGGCTGATCGACACGGTCAGCTTCAAACCTTTCGCCGCCTGCCGTCATGCCCACCCGACGATCGACGCAGCGATGGAGCTGCGCAAGGCGGGCAGGCTGGAGGCACCCTTTGTGGTCGAAACCTTCGCCGATGCGCTGACATTCTGCGACCGGCCTGATCCCACGACGGAGCTTGAGGCGAAGTTCTCGCTTCAACACGCGGTCGCGGTGGTGGTTGACGGGCGCAATGCCGAGCCGGAAGATTTCACGCCCGAGGCCATCGCCGCGCTCGCCCCCCTTCGTGCGCAGGTGACGGTCGGCGAAAACCCGGCGATCACCGCGCGTTATCCGGCGCATTTTGGCGCGCGGGTAAATGGGCTGGAACTGGTCGATACGCTGGGCGACCCCGAACGACCGATTGGCGAGAATGATATCATCTCGAAGATGCACAGCCTTGCACGGTGGGGCAAACTGCCCGCCAGCGAGGCTGATCGCGCGGTGAAGCTGGCGCTGGAAGGGGACGATGCGGAGGCGATTGACGCGCTGCTGGAGGACTGGATCCGGTGATTGCAGCGTCCCCCGCCACCCGCGCGTTGCTGGATTTTGCAGGAGGCTCTCACACGCTGCCCGAAACCGTGCGCGCCGATGCGCTGCGGTTGCTGGGCGATACGCTGGCGGTGGGCGCTGCCGGCGCGAGCGCGCCGGGGGCCGATGCAATATTGGCTGCCGCGCAGGCTATGGGAACAGGCACACAGGCGCGACTGATCGGAACACAACACCGCCTTCCCGCGCCCGGCGCCGCTTTCGTCAACGGCTACCGCGTACATTGCCTCGAATGGGATGCGGTGCACGAACCTGCGGTGGTCCACGCGCTGAGCACGGTGATCGCGGCGCTCGGCGCAGCGATCGACCGCGAGGGCGGGTGCGACCCGGAAGCGGCCCTGACAGCGCTCGCAATCGGCGTTGATATCGCCTCGGGGCTCGGCCTGGCGGCGGACAGCCCGCTGACATTCTTCCGCCCCGCCACCGCCGGGGTGATCGGAGCGGCGCTGGCGGTGGCCCGCCTTGACGGTTCGCCGCTGGACGATACGCTTGGCCTCGCCTGTGCGAGCGCGGCGGGCACGATGCAGGCGCATGTCGAGGGGCTGGCGACGCTGCCGTTCCAGATTGCCAACGCCGCTCGCGCCGCCATCATCGCCAGCGATCTGGCGCGCGCGGGCTTTCCCGGACCCAAAGACCCGCTGGAAGGGCAATTCGGATACTTCCCGCTGTTCGATACCGGCGACCTGTCGCGCTACACCGATCATCTCGGCGATATCTGGCGCATCAGCGAGGTGAGCGTGAAGCCTTTCCCCAGCGGGCGGGCAAGCCATGCGGCCTTGGGCAAATTGCAGGAGCTTAATCTCTATGCGGAACAAGTGGAGGCAATCGAACTCGCTTGCCCGCCGCTTATCCGAATGCTGGTCGCGCGGCCCTGCACGCCCGATATGACCCCTGCCTATGCCCGGCTGTGCCTGCCGTTCCTCATCGCGCTGATGTTGAGCGATGGCCGCATCGACCCGCGCCGGTTCACGGCCGAAAACATGGCCGACCCCGCGCTGGCGTCGCTGGCGCAGCGCGTCACGCTGGTGCCCGATGGAAATGACGATCCCAATGCGCTGTTCCCGCAGGCGCTGAGCGTCACCCTGACCGGCGGCCAGCCGCAAACTTACAATATTACCGCGACGCTCGGCAGCCCCGGCAATCCTCTCTCAGCGGCGCAAGTCGACGCCAAGACAAACCTTGCGCGCGAACTTGCCCCGCCCGGTCACGATCCGCGCCTGTTCACCGATCCCCTTGCCTATCTCACGGAAGCGCCATGACTTATCCGACCTATTTCGAAGCGCTCGATCACCGGCAGATGCTGGCCGACTATCCCATTGGCGATGCCTTTACGCGCCGCTATACCGCGATGAGCCGGGATGAATTGTTCGCAATTCAGGATGAGCAATTCAAACGGCTGATGATGCGCGGCTGGCAGGTGCCGTTTTACCGCAAGCTATGGGGCGAGGAGGGTATCGAGCCGGGCGATATTCGCGGACTGGCGGACATCACCAGACTGCCCGTCTATGACAAGACGGACCTCATGGCCTCCATTGCAGAACACCCGCCCTATGGCGATTTTCACGGCATGGGCACGCCCGCAACGCGGCCGCCCACCATCTTTCACACCACCAGCGGCACCACAGGCAAACCGCAGACGCTGATGTTCGGGCCAAAGGGGCGCGAGGTCGGCAATTTGCTGGTGGGGCGGATGTACCGCTGGATGGGTCTGGGCAGCGAGGACGTCGTCCATTCGGTCTATGGCCACGGCATGATAAACGGCGGGCATTATATCCGCGAAGCCGTGACCCACTTTACCAACAGCGTGTTTCTTTCGGCAGGCACTGGCATCGAGACGCGCAGCATCAATCAGGTGCGCCTGATGGCCGATTTCGGCGTGACGACTGTGGTCGGCTTCGTCGACTACATCCGCAAACTGGCCGAAACCGCCGAGGCGGAAGGGCTGTTTGATCAGATCAATATCCGCATGATCATCGGCCATCTGGGCACGGAGGATCGTGCCAGCACCGAGGCTGCCTGGCACGGGGCCAAGGCGTATGACTGGTACGGCGTCGGCGACACCGGCACGATCGCGGGCGAGGGGCCGGAACGCGACGGCATGTATGTGTGGGAAGACGCGCAATACCTTGAACTGCTGGACATCGACACCGGCGCGCCCGTCGCTCAGGGCGAGACTGGCGACATGGTCGTCACCTGCCTGTACAAGGACGATATTGCGCCGTGCATCCGCTTCAACACACATGACATCACCCATGAACTGGATGGGCGCGGCGAAATCGTGTTCAAACGGATCGCTGGCTTTAAGGGCCGCAGCGACAACATGGTGAAGTTGCGCGGGATCAACGTTTTCCCTCACGCCATCGGCGCGATCATCGAGAACCGCAGCGATCTGACCGGCGAATATGTGTGCCACCTGCGCCGCGACGATGCCCAGAGGGATACCATGACGGTAACGCTGGAAAGCCGCGGCGGGACCGACGCGGGCGCCATGGTAGAGATGCTGAAGCAGGGGCTGGGGGTCGAGGTTGAGGTGAAGCTGGTCGGGCCGGGCGATACGGCGCAGGCAACCGAGATTGACACCCGCCAGAAACCGCTGCGCCTGATCGACGAGCGCGGGGTATGATCGGCACATGATAGATTTCGACAGTCTCGAAGCGCGCAACGAGGCCCTGAACGCGTTTACCGATTTCGATCGCAAGGCGCGTTTTGGCGAAGGTCCGCTGGCGGGCGTCACCGTCGGCGTGAAGGCCAACATCGCGGTCGCCGGGATGCCGTGGCACGCCGGGCTCGCCGCGTTCGAAACCCGAATCGCCGAGCAGGACGCGGACGTCGTGGCGCTGCTGCGGCAGGCGGGCGCGGCGATCATCGGTGTACTCAACATGGAAGAGGGCGCGCTGGGGGCAAAGACCGACAACCCGCATTTCGGGCCGACCCATAATCCACATCGGATTGGATATTCGCCCGGAGGCTCTTCCGGCGGCAGCGGCGCAGCGGTGGCGGCGGGATTGTGCGATGTGGCGCTGGGGACCGACACGATGGGATCGGTCCGCATCCCGGCGGCGCATTGCGGGGTTTACGGATTCAAACCAGCGACCGCCAGCATCTCGCAAAACGGGCTGGAGCCTGCCGATCTGACACTGGATGCGATCGGGCCGATGGCGCGCGACCTCAATTTGCTGGAGCGGGTAACCCGCGTGATTTCGGGGTTTGGCGATGATCCGATGAACGGGGCGGGCGCTGTGCTTATCGATCACGGCGTGGACATTGCTGCCCCGGTGTCGGCAGCGTTTGACCAGGCTGTGGCTGCACTGCCGACGCCACCTGCCACCGTCCGCATCGGCCATGCGCAAAGCCGCATCCGCTTTGCCGGTTTCATTCAGGTAAGCCGCGAAATGGCAGGGCATCTGCGCGGTGTACCTATGTCGGACCATTTGGCGAAACTGCTCACCTATGGGCCAAAACGCGCCATGACCGATCTGGCGCAGGATCAGGCGATACTTGCCGAAACGCGTGATGCGGTGCGGCAGATCATCAATAGCCACGGTTTCCTCATCATGCCCACAGTGCCCAATGCAGCCTTTGCGCATAGTGATCGGGAGCCAGCCGCACAGGCCGATTTCACCTGCCTTGCCAATATTGCCGGACTGCCCGCGATAAGCCTGCCCGCCGGGTGGACCGGCGACGGTTTGCCCGTGGGCGTGCAGATCGTCGGCGCAGCCGGCGCGGAAGCCAGCCTGTTCGCGCTCGCTCGCCAGCTTGATGCCAAACTTTGCGCCTATCGCGCGCCACACAAAGGAGCCTGAGCCATGCGTATAATCGTGCCGTTTAATCTCAAACCGGGAACCGATATCGCGGAATATGAGGCGTGGGCGAAGGAAAAGGACATACCCACCGCCAGCGCGCTGCCCTCGGTCAAAAGCTTTACCGTGCACAAGGCGACCGGCCTGTTTGGCGATCCCGATGCAGCACCGCCCTATGCCTATTTCGAAGTGCTCGACATTACCGATATGGACGCCTTCATCGCCGATGTTTCCGATCCGGATTTTCAAGCCAAAGCCGCGCCGTTTCAGAATTATGCCGACGCGCCGCAATTCATCCTGACGCAGGATCTTTAAGCGATGGGCGCTTTTGCGGGCAAAACCATAATCGTGACCGGATCGGGCAAGCAAAAGGGGCTGGGGCAGGGCATATTGCAAGCCTTTGCTGATGAAGGCGCGAATTGCGTGGTATCCGACAGGGTGATCGACGCCGAGGCTGAGGGCGTGGCGCAGGACTTACGCGGGCGAGGAGCCGACGTCGCGACCATCGCCTGCGATGTTTCGAAGGCCGAGGACTGCTCCGCGCTGGTGGCGCAAACGGTCGAGCGGTTCGGCGGGGTTGATATTTTCGTCAACAATGCAGGTATCGGGTTCAAGATGAAGCCGCTGCTGGAAGTCGAAACCGCGAGTGAGTGGGATCAGGTGATCGCGGTCAATCTGTCGGGCGCATTCTACTGTACGCAGGCTGCTGCACGCGCGATGGTGGGGGCTGGCAATGGTGGCCGGATAATCAATATCGCGAGCCAGGCCGCCAAAACCGGCTTTCCGCATTTGCCCGCCTATGTCAGTTCCAAACACGGCATGATCGGCCTGACCCGCGCGAGCGCAGTCGAACTGGGGGCGCACGGCATTACGGTGAACGCGGTTTGCCCCAACCATGTAACCACCGGCCTTGGCGCGCAGCAGAATGCGTATTTCAGCAAGCTGCTCGGCTTTGACACGGTTGAGGATTACCTCGCCAATATGGCCGCCAAGAACCCGATGGGCCGCCCTGGCCTGCCTTCCGATACCGCCGCGGCATGCCTGTGGCTTGCCAGTGAGGCGGCGTTCTATGTGACCGGCGAGGCGCTGAACGTGTCGGGCGGGGAGGAGATGCACTGATGCCGCTTACCGAAGAACGGATCGACTGGCCCGATGGCGCCAAACTCGCATTGAGCGTCGTCGTCAACGTTGAGGAAGGCAGCGAGATGACCATCGCGCGCGGCGATCGCGGGATGGAGCCGGTGGACGAGCTGGGCGTGTTCGTGAAGTCGAAAATGCGTAATTATTCCAATGAAAGCAATTATCTCTACGGTATAAAGGCGGGTGCGCCGCGCATCGTCAAACTGCTCAAACGCTATGATATCACCGCCAGCTGGACGGTCGCGGCGCTAAGTCTTGAGAACCATCCGGAGATCGCGCAGGCGATCGTCGATCTGGGGCATGAACCGATCAGCCACGGCTGGCGCTGGATCCACCAATTCAAGATGGACGAGGATGAGGAACGCGAATTCATCCGCAAGGCAACCGCCAGCATTCAGAAAACCTGCGGCGTGCGACCGTATGGCTGGCTGAGCCGCTACCTCCTCACCGACAACACCCGCCGCCTGCTGTCCGAGGAAGGCTACACCTATCACATGGACGATTATTCGGGCGACGTGCCGTTCTGGGATCGGGATACGGTCTCCGGTTCCCCAATGTGCATCGTGCCCTATCAGCTCGACAGCAACGATATGAAAATGTGGACCGATCCCGCGCTTACTCCGGATCAATGGCTCGATTACGCACGCGCCAACTTCGATCAGCTGTATCGCGAAGGGGAGGAGGGCAACCCCAAGATGATGAGCCTTGGCCTGCATCTGCGCATCATTGGCAGGCCGGGACGAATTTGGGCGCTTGAGGAATTTTTCCGCCATGTGCGCGCGCATCAGGGTATATGGGTGACTACTCGCAAGGGCATCGCTGATCACTTCATGAAAGGGCATCCGGCATGACAGCAACGACGCCCAACCTGCGGCTGCAAAAAGACGGGCCGGTTGCGCGCCTGCTGATCGACCGGACGGACAAACGCAACGCCTTCAACATGGCGATGTGGGAGGCGTTTCCCGCGCTGCTCGCGGATGCGGTGGATGATCCCGCGATCCGCGTGCTTGAGGTGCGATCCGCCGTGGCGGGCACTGCGTTTTGCGCAGGCGCGGACATACGGGAGCTGCTCGCAAACAAGGATGACTCCCATTGGCGGGCGGCAAATCAGGCGGAGATCAACCGGGTGCAGCATGACCTTGCGCGCGCTAATCTGCCGACCATCGCCTTTGTCGAAGGGGATTGCGTGGGCGGGGGCTGCGGGATCGCGATGGCGTGCGACATCCGTGTGGCGACACCGGACGCACGGTTTGGCATCACGCCTGCAAAGCTGGGACTTGTTTACCCGCTGCACGATGTGAAGCTGCTGGTCGATCTGGTCGGGCCGGGGCAGGCAAAGCGGATGCTGTACACCGGCGAATTGCTGGACGCGACCGAGGCGCAGCGGATCGGACTTGTGGAATTCATCGCGCGAGACAGCGATTTCCTGATCGACCAATTGCTCGCCGCGTCTTCCTATTCGGCCTGCCATACCAAGCGGTTTATCCGCCGCGTTCTCGATGGCCAGAGCGAGGACGATGCAGAGACGCTGCGCGTGTTTGCCGCCGCCTTCACCCGCGAGGATTTCGACGAGGGCACCGCCGCCTTTGTCGAAAAGCGCAAACCCTCTTTCGGACCGGAGACCTGAGGCCATGACGGTACCCCATGGCACCATCCTTGGCGGACTATCGACGCTGCCCGATCTTGCCACAGGGCTGAACGCCTACTGCGATGCTTTGGGCTTGGAATTGTTGGAGCAAGGGACGCTGCCCGCCGACCTTGCAGCAAGCTGGGGCACGCCCGCGAATAACGGATCGCCTTACGCCGTGCTGCGCCCCAAAAGCGGCGCGCCGTGCTGGTTCCGGTTGGTCGAACAGCCCGATCATCCCGACTTCATGCCCACGCGCACCTATGGCTGGGCCGCGTTCGAAACCACGGTGGAGGATGTGTGGCACTGGCCAGAGGCGCTGCCCGCCGGCCTGTTCCAGATTGTGGGCCAGCCCAAACTGCTGGAGAACATGGAGCCCGCCTTTATCCCGATGCAGGCGCTGGGGCCGGGGCGCGAGATGATCTACCTCAATCAGGTGCTGGGCGACCTGCCCGACACCGATCTGCCGCGCGCGGGCAGCGCCGTGGACAAGATATTCATCGTTGTGCTGGCAACGCCCGACCGCAACGCCTCGATTGAGTGGTACACCCGGAACCTGAGGCTGATGCGCGGGGCCGACTACACACTGCCCTATTCGATGATCAACGACGCGTTCGGCCTGCCGCCCGAAACGCAGACGACGATTTCGATGGTCAGTCACCGGCGAATGCCAATTGTCGAGGTCGATGATTATCCGCCCGCTGCAACGCAGCGCGCTCGCCATGCGGGGCATTTGCCGCCGGGCAACGCGCTTGTCACGCTAGCTGTGCAAAGCCTTGATGCGTGCAGCGCGCAATGGATAACATCGCCCGCGCCGCGTGAGGGCGTCCTTTACGAAGGGCGCCGCGCGGCAACGGCTATCGGCGCGGGCGGCGAACTGGTTGAAGTGGTGGAGATTGGTTGATGGCGCTGTTTGCATTTTACTGCCGCGATGGCGAAGCGGGGCCGCAATTGCGGGCTAGGTTCCTCCACGAACACCTCGCTCATATCGAGGCGCATATTGAAGAATACGCCGTCGCCGGGCCGCTGAAACAGGGCGATGCGACCATCGGATCGCTGCTGGTGATCAAGGCGAATGACGAGGCTGCCGCGCGCGCCCGGTTCGAAGCCGATCCCTACTTCACCGCAGGCGTGTGGCAGTCGATCAACACCGCGCCGTTCATGGCTGTAGCGGGTGACTGGGTTGGCGGAGTGACCTGGAAATAGGCTCGCGCTTCAGTCGCCAAAGTTTTCGGGCGTCACATCGGGCGCGAGATTGTCCATATCGCGCCACAGTTTCCACTGCCCGTCGTGCCATTTGTAAACGAGAAAGGATCGCCCGGCGACGGTGATGGGTTCGCGCTGGGGCAAGGTGATCGTCATGCGATATTTCGCCGTGATAAAACCGATGTCGCCATTGTGCGAGACGTCCTCATTCTCGAAGACGAATTGTGCGCGGCCTCCGGTATCGGCCACCCGCCGCAGAAAAGCGATAATCGCATCCGCGCCGACAATGCGTTCCTGCCCTTGCGTCATCAAAACCGCATCGTCGGCATAAAGCGTGCGCAGTGCTGTCCAGTTGCCGGACTGATGAAATGCGAGCCAGCGTTCTCCCTGCGCGGCCAGGCTAGCTTTGCGTTGTTCAGGCGCGACTGCTGCATCCGCGCGGGCGCAACTGCCCTGCATCCAGCGCAGATTTATCCCCACCAGCGCCGCATCTGGATCAGCCCAGCTGTAGCTTTCCGCACGTTCGGGATCGTCAGTGTGGACATACAGCACCAGCGACGGTTTGTTGCGGCTGCCGCTGGCCCAAGTCACGTTGCGCATCCGGATCGTGACAGCGGGCGCGGCCCCTTCGCCCACCACGAACACACGCCCGCCCTGATCGAATATCTTGAGGTTGTTTGCAAAGGTCCAGTCGGGTGTTCCATCAGCCTTTGCCTGTGTCCTGCGCACGGAGAGCCAACAGGAAAACTCGCGCGCGCGGCGCAGTTCGCTCGTGCCGATCTGCCAGCCCGATCCGCCTTCTCGCGCCGCGAGGCCGGGAATGGGCGAGGTATGAAATAGGCCAAGCGGTGCGCCATACGCGTCGATCGCGCGCCATGCGCCATCGGTGCGCACTTCGATCCCCTGCCATTTGACCTCGTCGCGGCCCTCTTCTTCGGCAAAATAGGCGTCTTCGTTATTAGTCCAGATGCCCGGCGGCAGCGTCTCTTGCCCAGCCACCGCTGCGGAAAGAAGAGCGAGCGGAGCGGCGAGCAATCTGAGCATGGCGCGCAGAATAGATTATGCGAGCCTGCTTGAAAAGATGTCCGGACAAACCGCAGACCAGACCACTCATACGCGCCGTTCACCCCTTCGCGAACAACCTGCCGGCCACCACATCCAGTTTTGCCATGACCGCCGGATCGTGTTCTTCTGGCGCGGTGATTACGGCCGTGTCGAGCACCGTGTCGATGGGCGATGCCTTTCGCTTTTTTGGCAGACTCTCGATCAGTTTCACCACCATTTTGCGGGCAAGCGCGCCGTTGGCTTTCATTTGCTCGACCACTTCGGCAACGTCCACCGCATCGCCATCTCTCCAGCAATCGTAATCGGTTGCCATGCCAACCAACGCATAGGGCAGTTCCGCCTCGCGGGCGAGTTTCGCCTCCGGCATGGCGGTCATCCCGATGATGTCCGCGCCCCACTGGCGGTACATCCGGCTTTCCGCGCGGGTCGAGAATTGTGGCCCTTCCATCGCCAGATAGGTCGCGCCAACGGCCACCTTACCCTTGCACGCGGTCAGCGCCTGCGCTGCCATTTCCGAAAGGCGCGGGCAGGTCGGATCGGCCATGGAGACATGCGCCACGAACCCGCTGGTAAAGAAGGTGGAGGGGCGGTGAACGGTGCGGTCGATGAACTGTTCGACGACAACAAAGCGGCCCGGCTCGATCTCCTCACGCAAAGAACCCACGGCGGAAATGGCAATCAGATCGGTGCAGCCTGCGCGCTTCAGCGCATCGATATTGGCGCGCGCGTTGAGGTCCGACGGGCTGATCGGATGGCCCCGGCCATGGCGCGGCAGGAACCGCACTTTTACCCCGGCCAGCGTCCCGCACAGCACTTCGTCCGAGGGTTCGCCCCACGGCGTGTCTATCGCGATCCATTGGGCATCCTCAAGGCCCTCTATCTCATAGAGCCCCGATCCCCCGATGATCCCGATGCACCATTCGCTGGCCATTCAATTCGTGCCCATGATTACAGCAATCCGCCTCGCCCGCAGCCGCCTTATGTCAGGTCGAACCGGTCGGGCAAGCCTTTGCGAATGAACCGGTCTGCGGCGGCGAAGGGTGCCGCGATAGATTCGCGCTGCGTCGTGCGCGCGTGATGCGCCTGCAATGCGGGCCAGCGATCCAGCGGTGCGTGCGCCACCAGCTCTATCTGCATGAAGCAGCAGGTCACCGAAATATCCGCAATGCTCATTGCCTCGCCGGCAAACCACTCGCCATCGCCCAAAGTGCGTTCCAGATAATCGAGCACCGGCGGCAGTTTTTCCGCCCACGCGGCGCGCGCGCCTTCAACATCAGGTTCCTTGCCCTGCATCAGCGCAAAGAAGATCGGACGAAAGATGCCAAGGCCGCCCGCCGGGGCCAGAACTGTGTCGGCATATTCTTCGATAAACAGCGCGTGACCATACGCAAAGGCTGCGTCCGGATACAGCGCGGGGCTAGGATGCTTTTTCTCGAGATAGCCGCAGATCGCGCTCGAATCCGCGATGGTGCCGTGCGCACCTTCGGTGGCAATGGAGCGGTCACGCAGGACCGGTATCCGCTTCATCGGGGAGATTTCCACAAACCAATCGGGCAGGTCCATTATGTTGACTGCCTCGGTATCCAGCCCAACGCCCTTTTCGCCTGCCACCGCCATCGCCTTGCGAACGAAGGGGCTGACGGGGCTGCCATAGATAAGAAGGTCGTTGGGGGTATCGGTCATCGGGCGCGCTTTCCTTATTCGAACGTGTAATAGCCATAAGGCCACCGTCCCGCAGTGCAACCGGTGAAGGCGCGAGGCGCGGCGAAGGGTACGTTTGCTTTTGCGTTTTGAAATGCAACATACACCGGTTAGGATCGGCTCCAGACAAAGCCCGCCATGTCAAAAGACGGCGGGACTACATGCAAGCAGAGAGGACATTCCCATGGTCACGCAGTACAAGAACCTCATCAATGGCGAACTGGTCGAGACCGGCGATTGGCTCGATGTGATCAATCCCGCCACCGAGGAAGTGATCGGGCAGGTACCAGCCAGCGGCAAGGGCGAACTGGACCGCGCAGTCGCCGCCGCGCGTGCCGCGTTCAAGACGTGGAAGGCAACCTCGCTTGAGGAACGCCGCGCTGCGATCATGGCAATCTCTGGCGCGATCAAGGCCAATGCCGATGAACTCTACCGTCTGTTGACCAGCGAGCAGGGCAAACCGCACGCGCAGGCCAAGGGCGAAATTTATGGCGCCGCCGGAATGGCCGCCGCGCAATCGACGCTGGAACTGGCGGACGAGATTACCGAGGATTCCGAACAGCGCCTCAGCCGCACGCGCCGCGTGCCGGTGGGCGTCGTCGGCGGGATCGTGCCATGGAATTTTCCGGTGATGATGGCGATCCAGAAGATCGTGCCCGCCATACTTTCCGGCTGCACCATCATTCTCAAACCCTCGCCTTTTACCCCGCTGACCACGCTGCGCATTGCCGAACTGATCGCGCCGTTAGTGCCCGCGGGCGTAGTCAATATCATCACCGGGACAGACGATCTGGGACCGATGATCACGCAGCATCCCGATATCGACAAGATCACCTTCACCGGCTCCACCGCGACCGGCAAGAAAATCATGGAAGGCGCCAGCGCTGATCTCAAACGCATCACGCTGGAACTGGGCGGTAACGATGCCTCCATCGTTATGCCAGATGCCGATCCCAAGAAGGTTGCCGAACACCTGTTCTGGTCCAGTTTCTCCAACGCAGGCCAGATCTGCGTCGCGGCAAAGCGGGTGTATATTCACGAGGATATCTATGACGAACTGAGTCAGGCGCTCGCCGAATATGCCAAGACCGTGACCGTCGGCGATGGCGCGCAGCAGGGCACCGGCGTCGGCCCGATCCAGAACAAAAAGCAGTATGAGCGCGTGCTGGAACTGATCCAGGATGCCAAGGACAATGGCTACAAGTTCCTGACCGGTGGCGATACCGACCCCTCGGGCACCGGCTATTTCGTGCCGCTGACCATCCTCGATAACCCGCCCGAAGACGCGCGGATTGTGGCCGAGGAGCAGTTTGGCCCGGTCATGCCGCTGATGAAATTCTCGACCGAGGAAGAGGTTATCGCGCGCGCCAACGCTTCGGAATACGGGCTGGCGGGCGCGGTGTGGACCGGCAACCCGGACAAGGGCGTGGAGATTGCAGAACAGCTGGAGACGGGCACCGTGTGGGTCAACGAATACCTCCACCTGTCGCCCTTCGCGCCGTTTGGCGGGCACAAGCAATCAGGCTTTGGCGCGGAATACGGCAAGGAAGGGCTGAAAGAATTCACCTATCCGCAGGTTATCACGGTCAAGAAGGATGCGGTTGTCGCCTGATGGCTGGCGGGATAGGCTTTTCTGGAGGATTTTAATGCTTGATCGGATCAAATTCTTATCCGCTGTGGCCGTTTGCGGGCTTGTTGGGGCCGCGATGACGGTGTCGGCCGTTCCGGCCCAGTCGCAAAGCCTTGGAAATATCGTGAAATCGGTCAAGAAAGTGGCGGAGGCAGCCAGCGTCTCCGATGAACAGCTGGTTGCCTATTACGGCCAGATGGCGGAGCAGATGGACAGCGAGAACCCCGTCGCCACTCCGGATGATCCCTATGGCGCGCGTCTGGCAGCGCTGACGCAGGGGCTGGACAGCTACGATGGCCTAGATCTCGATATCAAGGCGTATCTGGTGAAGGATGTGAACGCCTTTGCCATGGGCGATGGCACGGTGCGGGTCATGGCCGGGCTGATGGACGAGTTCAACGATGATGAAGTGCGCTGCGTCATCGGGCACGAAATCGGCCATGTGAAGCTGGAGCACGGACAGAAAGCGCATGAAACGCGCGTTGCAACAGGATGCCGCCTTGAGCGTAGCGAGCACCGCAAGCAGCGGGGTGCGGCAGATCGCCAACTCCGAGTTGGGCGGCCTTATTGAGAACGTGCTGTACGCTCAGCATTCACAGAAGGCGGAAACGCAGTCCGATGATTATGCGCTGCAATTCATGTCCGCCAACAGCTACGATCAGGCAGCCTGCGCCACGGCGATGGACAAACTCGCCGCGAAAAGCGCCAGCGGTGGCATCAAACTGCTGCAAACCCACCCCGACCCCGCAAGCCGAGCAAAACGGATGCGCAAGCAGATCGGCGGCTGAGTGTCCCCCGCCCGCAGGGAATGATCGAAACCGACACATTGGCTGAAGGGCTGTCCCGCGCAATGGCGCGAGCAGGTCTGGGAACACCTGTGGGGCTGGCGCGGCTTACCGGCGGGGCGACGATGGAAAGCTGGCGGTTTGAAGCCGACGATGACTGCATTTGTGCTGCGCCGCGCGCCGAGCCTTGAATTCATGGAAGGCCGCCCGTTCGGGCATGATATTGAGGCGGCGATTATCCGTGCCGCACGCGCCGCCGGGGTGACAGCGCCGCAAGTGGTGGTGGAATTGGTGCCGGAGGACGGCATCGGCTCCGGTTTCGTGATGCGCGCTTTGCCCGGGACGGCGGACCCGAAGGTGATCCTCGAATGCGACGATCCGGCAGGCTTGCTGCGCGAGGCGGCGCGCGATCTGGCGCGCATCCATTCGCTGCGGCAGGCGGATGTGCCAGACGGCATACCTGTGATGGACTACCGCGAGGCCATTGCCGACCTGAAAGCGCAGTTCATGGAGGCAGGCGGCGACCGGCCGATCATCGCTCTCGGGTTGAAGTGGTTGGAGGACAATTGCCCGTCCGAAGTCGAACCCGCGCTCAACCACGGCGACTACCGGATGGGCAATCTGCTGGTCGAAGTCTCGACCCTCACCGGCGTGCTCGATTGGGAAATCGCCCATTTCGGTGACCCGCACGAGGACTTGGCCTTCGGCTGCATGGCGGTGTGGCGTTTCGGCCGGTATGATCGCCCCGCACTGGGGCTGGGGAGCCTCGCGGATTACTTCGCGGCCTATGAGGCCGAGGCGGGTGTCACGATTGACCCCGCCCGCTTCCGCTTCTGGACGATCTACCGCACCGTGTGGTGGGCGCTCGGCTGTCTCAAGATGGCGGCGCAATGGCGCTCGGGCGCGGACCGGATGCTGGAGCGCGTGGTAATCTCGCGCCGGACCAGCGAGCAGGAACTCGACCTGCTGCTGCTGCTGGAGGAGGATGCGCCGGACGGCATCCGCCAAAGGAGCGGGTGCCCACGATTGCGTCTCGTTGAAGGTATCGACGAGGAGGGCGAGGCCAGCAAAGGAGAGCTTGCGCAGGCTGTCGTCGAGTGGCTCGAAACAATCAAGGCTTGGATGGAAGGTCACGATCGCTTTCAGCTCGCAGTGGCGCGCAATGCACTCGGCATGGTAGCTGCGCCAATATGCTTCCTGTCCGAGTGTCTCGGACCGGGACCTCGCGGAAGATTCCTCGCCGGTGAAGCGTACGTTCGATGACGAGCGTCTGCTCGCAATAGCGCGCTAGACGAGGCGTTCGACAAAACTCGCTGCTGATGTCCCCAAATATCCGGCGCTCGAGCCGCGCGCAAACGTGGCCGGGCCATGGAGAAGCCGAGGAAGAGGAATCAACTAATGGACTTCGCCATCCCCGCCGACTTGGCTGCCTATCTCGACGAACTCGACGCCTTCATCGCCGCCGAGATCAAGCCCTTGGAGCAGCAGGACGACAATATCCGCTTTTTCGACCATCGCCGCGAATATGCGCGGACCGATTTCGAGGCGGGTGGGCTGCCGCGGGACGAGTGGGAGGAATTGCTGCAGCGAAGCCACCCGGCGCGCCGACGCGGCAGGTCATTGGCGCTTCTCCGCGCCCAAAAGATACGGCGGTAAGAACGGCAGCAACCTCTGGATGGCGGTCATCCGCGAGCATTTCGCGCGAACGGGCCTTGGCCTCCACAACGATTTGCAAAACGAACACTCCATCGTCGGCAATTTCCCCTTCGTCGCCATGTTCGACCATTTCGGGACCGAGGAACAGAAGGCGGAATTCATCACCGGCGGGTTTAACCGGGAACGCCGCGTCGCCT
This sequence comes from uncultured Alphaproteobacteria bacterium, assembly GCA_963838365.1. Classification (GTDB taxonomy): domain Bacteria; phylum Pseudomonadota; class Alphaproteobacteria; order Sphingomonadales; family Sphingomonadaceae; genus Erythrobacter. The sequence goes on along the minus strand of CAWIQR010000008.1, from coordinate 159,200 downwards.
TCGGCCTCACCGAACCCGACCACGGTTCCGACGCGACCCACATGGAAACCCGCGCCGTGCCTGAAACGCGCGATGGCATCCCCGGATACCGGATCGACGGCGAGAAAATGTGGATCACCGGGATGCACCACGCCACTCATTGCGCGGTCTTCGCCCGGACCGAAGGCGCGGCGGGCGATGCCAACGGGATCACCTGCCTGCTGGTTCCCAATCCCACGCCCGGACTGAAAATCGAGGAATGGCTGTGGACCTTCAATATGCCCACCGACCATCCGCGCCTTAGTCTCACCAATGTCTGGGTGCCCGACAGCGCGATGCTGGGGGAACGGGGGCGCGGCCTCGCACTGGCGCAGAGCTTCGTTCACCAGAACCGCATCCGGCAGGCCGCATCAAGCTGTGGCGCGGCGATGTTCTGCATTGATGAAAGCGTGAAATATGCCCGGACGCGCAAACCGTTTGGCGAGGAGCTGGCGCGCAATCAGGCGATCCAGTTCCCGTTGGTGGAGCTGGCGACGCAGGCGGAAATGCTGCGGCTGCTGATCTTCAAGACCGCGTGGGAGATGGACAACATGCCCCACGAACAGATCGAACGGACGATCTCGGACAAGGTCTCGATGTGCAATTATTGGGCGAACCGGCTGGTGTGCGAGGCGGCGGACCGGGCAATGCAGGTCCACGGCGGCATCGGCTATTCCCGCCACACCCCGTTCGAGCACATCTACCGCCACCACCGCCGGTATCGCATCACGGAAGGGTCCGAGGAGATCCAGATGCGCAAGGTGGCGGCGTATCTGTTCGGCTATCTGGGCCCGAAGCGGGGACAATTCGACTAACCGCTACAGCGGCGCTCTGGCAATATCCTTGCGCGCCGCTAGTCTCCCGCTCCAACACAGGAGACACTTTCATGCGCCACATTACCGCCACCCTGCTCGCCGGGGCCGCCTTCATCACTGCCGCGCCGCTCGTCGCTCAGGACAAGAGCAAGGATGATAAGTGGGACATCGAGGCTCCCAAGGGTGCGACCATCAAACAGGTGCCGATCCAGACGGAAGAGGGCACGTGGATGGACGTGGATGTCTCTCCCGACGGGCGCACCATCGCCTTCACCATGCTCGGCGATATCTACACCATGCCAATCACCGGCGGCACGCCAAAGCGTATTGCCGATGGGCTGGCGTGGGAGGTGCATCCGCGTTTCTCGCCCGATGGCGCGCGCATCGCGTTTACCTCCGACCGGGGCGGCGGGGACAATATCTGGGTGATGAACGCCGATGGCTCGGACAAACGGCAGGTAACGAAGGAAGACTTCCGTCTGCTCAACCAGCCGACATGGTCACCCGACGGGCGCTTTATCGCGGCGAAAAAGCATTTCACCACGCAACGTTCGCTCGGCACAGGGGAAATCTGGCTGTATCATGTCTCGGGCGGCGGCGGCGTGCAGGTGGTGGAGCGCGCGAACGAGGCGCTGCAAAAGGAACTGGGCGAGCCGATCTTCGCGCCTGATGGCAGCGCGATCTATTACACCCGCAACACGACCGGCGGAAACACCTTCATCTATGCGCAGGATTCCAACGCCGGAATATTTGCGATTGAGCGCCATGATCTGACGACGGGCGAAGTGACCACGGCGGTCGATGGCTATGGCGGCGCGGTCCGCCCGACCCCTTCGCCCGATGGCCGCGAAATCGCCTTCGTTCGCCGCGACAAGGATCAGAGCCAGCTGTGGGTGAAGGATATCTCCAGTGGTCGCGAGCGCATGATCTATGACAAGCTCGACAAGGACGTGCAGGAGACATGGGCCGTTACCGGGGTCTACCCCAACATGGACTGGACGCCCGATAGCGGTAGCATCGTGTTCTGGGCCGGGGGCAAACTGAACCGGATCGACCGTGACGGGGCGAATTTTACCACCATCCCGTTCCGCATTGCCGACACGCGCGGCATTGCCGATGCGCCGCACCCGATGATCGAGGTTTCGCCCGATCGGTTCACCACGGCGATGCCCAAGTTCGGGCGGCTTTCTCCCGATGGCGCGCGAGTGGTGTTTGAAAGCCTGGGCAAGCTCTACACCAAGTCCGCGCGCGGCCGCGATGCGCCGCGCCCGTTGACGGGTGACACCAGCGATACACTCGAGGCGTTCCCCGCATTCAGCCGCGATGGCACGCAAATGGCTTTTGTGCGCTGGAGCGATGAGGGGCTGGGCGAGATCGTGCTGGCCGATGCCAATGGCGCCAATGGCCGCGTTATCTCTCGCGTGCGGGGGCATTACGCCGCGCTCGCGTTTTCGCCCGATGGCTCGCAGGTCGCTTATGAAAAGCGCTCCGGCGGCTATCTGACCGCACCCGAATACTCCGAAAACCCCGGCATTTATGTACAGGCAATCGGCGGTGGTGAGCCGGTGATGGTGGCGCGCAGCGGGTCCACCCCGCACTTTGGCGCAGACAATGACCGCATCTTCATGGTGAAGGGGGATGGCGATAATCTGGAACTTGTTTCGGCGGACCTCGACGGTGAGAAGCAGCGCACCCATGCGCGCGGCAGCCTCGCCACCGATTTCCACGTCTCGCCCGATGGCCGCAATGTCGCATTCCGCCAGAATTACGAGGTTTTCGCGATGCCGTTTATTCCCGGTGGGAAACCGGTGGATGTGAGCGAGAAAGGCGGAGCCTTGCCCGTAACCAAGGTGAGCAATGGCGGCGCGGAATATCTCGGCTGGGCAAATGGCGGCGAAACCCTGTTCTGGTCCATCGGCCCGCAATTGCAGAGCGCGCAGGTCGCTGAATTCTTCGCCGCCGCGCCAAGTGCGGATGACGATGCGGATGGGAAGAAGGCCAAGTCCTACACTCCGCCCGAAACCGGCATTTCGATGGCGCTGACGGTGACAGCGGATAAACCGACCGGCACCACCGTCATCACCGGCGCGCGGGTGCTGACCATGAAGGCGGGTCTGGCAGCGGACAATGCCGGGGTGATCGAAAACGGCATGATCGTGATCGAGGGCGACCGGATCACCGGGGTTCACGATGCGACTGTGGTGAAGATCGCTTTCCCCGACGGCACGCGCTTCATCGACGCCAGTGGCAAGACGATCATGCCCGGCATCGTCGATGCGCACGCCCACGGCCCTTATGGCACCGGCGACCTGATCCCGCAGCAGAACTGGACATTGTTGCAGGACCTCGCGCTGGGCGTCACCACGGTCCACAACCCGTCAAGCCAGGCGAGCCAGGTTTTTGCCGCAGCGGAACGACAGCGCGCCGGGCTGTTGCTTGGCCCGCGCATTTTCTCCACCGGGGAGATCGTTTACGGCGCAAAGGCTCCGAGTGTGTATGCCCGGATCGACACCTATGAGGATGCGCTGGCGCATGTCCGCCGGATCAAGGCGCAGGGCGGCATCTCGATAAAGAACTATAACCAGCCCCGGCGCGAGCAGCGCCAGATGGTGGCGCGGGCCGCCGCTGCGGAAAACATGCTGGTCGTGGCCGAGGGCGGATCGCTGTTCGGGATGGATATGAATCTGATCGCGGACGGCAATTCCACCATCGAACACAACGTGCCCGGCGATGTGTTTTACGAGGACGTGCTGCAATTCTTCGGCCAGTCCAATTCCAACTACACGCCCACCCTGGTCGTCACCTACGGTGGGCTGGCGGGCGATCCCTATTGGCGTCAGGCAATGGACGTGTTCGACCATCCGTTGATGATCCACACCCCGCCCCGGCAATTGCTGGCTGACAATGCCCGCCGCACCAAAGCGCCCGACTGGGCGTTCGTGGATGACGATGCCGCGCGTGAAGCAAGGAAGCTGGCGCAACGCGGGGTCAAGGTTTCCATCGGCGCGCATGGCCAGCAGGCCGGGATCGGCGCGCACTGGGAAATCTGGAGCTTTGCTCGCGGCGGGATGAGCCCGGTCGAAGCATTGAAGACCGCCACCATCTCGTCTGCGCAATCGCTGGGGATGGACAAGGATATCGGTAGTCTTGAGGTCGGCAAGCTGGCCGATCTGGTCGTCCTTGCCAATGATCCCACCGGCAATATCCGCAACACCGACAGCATCGAAAGCGTGATGCTGGGAGGGCGGATGTATGACGCCAAAACGCTGAACGAGGTTGCTACCGGCACCTCCACTCGCCGCGCCTATTGGTGGGAAGCGGACGCGCCCGGCAACGCAACCGGATCGGAAACTACCAGCGGGTCTGCCTCCCAGTCTGCCGCCCAGTCTGCATCGGCACAATAAGCGCGTGCGCTATCGGGCTTCCATCAGCGCGCGAAGGTCTTTCAGGGCCTTCGCGCGCAATTGGTGGACGCGCGGCACGCTGACCTCCAGCACGACGGCAATTTCGGTGAGGTTCAACTCCTCGACATAGAACAATTGCAGCACCAGCATCGCGCGCTGCGGCAATTGCTGCATCGCCGTGACCAGAAGTTCACGGTCCTCCATCTGGGACAACACCTCGAACGGATCGGGATCGTCGGCGGCAAAGACGGTGCTGCTTTCGTCATATTCATCGGCGATAGAGGTGACGCTGATCGCGCTGCTTTCGATCTCCAGCAATTGCGTATCGTCGATGCCCATGGCGATGGCAATTTGCGCTCGGGTTGGTTCTGCGCCGGTCTGGTTGCGCAGCTTGTCGATTGTGCGGTGATAGGCGGCGCGACGTTTCCGCGCACTGCGGGTGTCGTTCAGCATCCGGCGGATCTGATCCAGCATCGCGCCGCGCACGCGGATCTTGGCATAGGCGGCGAACCCGTCTTCTGTCGGGCCGGTGTGCTTCTGCGCGCATTCGGTCAGCGCCACGATACCGCACTGGATCAGATCCTCGATCTCCAGCCCTTGCTGCGAGTCGCCGTGGCCGTGGCCATAGATGTGCCAGGCGGATCGGCGCACCAGCGGAAGGAAGCGGCGCACGCGGTCCTCCACCACCTCGCGCGAGGCGGCGCCATATCCGCTGGCGGACGCAAACGCGGAATGATCGTGCTTCATGCGGCGAGCGGGGCAGAAAGAGCCGGGGCGATTGCGGTCTCTCCGCCGATCAGGCCGACAACCTCGACCGACTGGCTGGCGGGCAGTTCATTGATCGACAGCACGGCGCAGCGGCTGGCGCGGTGTTTGAGCAGCCGGGCCAGCGCACGGCGCGCGGGCGGCTGCACGATCAGCGCAATTGCGCCATCGGTCTCGGCAATAATCGCGTTGACCCGCTCGACAATCATCGCGCCGCAATCAGGCTCTATCAAAGGCTGCCCGGTGGCCGGATCGCTCATCCCGCCAAGGATTGCGGATTCCAGCCCCGCATCCAGCGTCACGACTTTCAGCGTGCCGCCCGGCAGACAGACCCGCGCCACCAGCCGCGCACCCAGATCGGCGCGCACGGCGTCGATCAGCACATCGAAATCCTGCGATTTCTGTAACGCCATGGCGAGGCTGGTGAACAGCGGATGGGGGTGAGCAAGGCCAATTCCATCGGCAATCAGCGCGCGGAATATCCGGGTGAGCGCCGCCAACGACAGCGGATCGGGATGCACTGCCTCCACCAGGCTGGGCGCACTTTCCTTAAGCGCATCCAGCAGTTCGCGCACTTCCTCCGGTCCCAACAATTCATGCGCCTGCGCCAGCAGCGCCTGATTGGCGTGCGTGGCGATGACGGTGCTGGGATCGACCGCCATGAACCCTTCTGCAATGGCGTGATCGCGCGCCGCCGGGTCGATCCAGATCGCCGGACAATCGAAGCTGGGATCGCGCGTCACCTCGCCCGAAAGGCCCAGATCGCGCCACGGGGAGGGGCTACGCACATCGCCGGTGTCTATCGCGAGCAGTTTGCCCGGACGCACCGATCCGCTGGCAATCGCAACGCCGCCCATCAGCACGGCATAATCCTGGGCGCCCGCCTCCAGCGAATCGCGGATGCGGAATTGTGGGAGGACGAAGCCCAGCTCCCGGCTCAGTTGCTTGCGGATGCCGGTGATCCGGGTCAGCAGCGGCGCGCCCGCGTCCTTGTCCACCAGATTGATGAGCGAATAGCCCAGCTCGATAGTCACCAGCGTCTGATCCGAGACATCGGCCAGGTCGATGCGGTCGGGCGATTTGTCCTCTTCCGGCGTGGCCACGGGTGCGGGCGGGCGTGCGGCGTTCTGTCGCACCTTCCACCAGATCGCGCCCGCAATCGCGGCGGCAGGGAAGAATATCATCTGCGGCATGGCGGGCACCATGCCGATGGTCAGCAGGATTATTGCGACGGGCGCCCAAGTGCGGGTATCGGCGAACTGCCCGCCGATCTGGCCCGAAAGATCGCGCTTGTCCGTGACGCGGGTGACGATGGCTGCGGCGGCAATCGACAGCAGCAGCGCGGGTACCTGCGCCACCAGCGCGTCGCCCACAGCCAGCGTGATATATTGCGAGCCTGCTTCGGCAGCGCTCATCCCGTGACTGATCATCCCCAGCGCCAGCCCGGCGATGACGTTGACCGCCAAGATCAGCAGCGCGGCAATCGCATCGCCCTTCACGAACTTGGACGCACCATCCATCGAGCCGTAGAAATCGGCCTCGATCGTGACGGTTGAACGGCGCTCGCGCGCTTCGTCGGCGGTGATCAGACCGGCGGCGATGTCTGCGTCGATCGCCATCTGCTTGCCCGGCAGCGCATCCAGCACGAACCGTGCGGAAACTTCCGACACGCGGCCTGCCCCCTTGGTGATGACGATCATGTTGATGATCAGCAGAATGCAGAACACGAACAGGCCGACCGCGAAATTGCCGCCGACCAGAAATTCACCGAACGCCTCGATAATTTCGCCCGCCGCCGCGCTGCCTTCATGCCCGCTGACCAGCACCACGCGGGTAGAGGCCACGTTAAGCGCAAGCCGCAGCAGCGTTGCAAACAGCAGGACGCTGGGAAACGACGAGAAATCGAGCGGCGTGCGGACATTCAGCGCAACCATCAGCACCGCCACCGAAATGGCGATGTTGAGGACGAAGAACATGTCCAGCAACAGCGTGGGGATCGGCAACACCATCAGCGCGAACAGCGCAAAGATGCCGACTGGCAGCGCCATGGCGGCGGGCGCGGCACGCAGGTGATCGAACACGGTTTTGTTGGCGGCAGTGGTCATCTGGCGGTCCCCTTAAAGTCCAAGCGCGCGCAACTGGGTGTAGGCCCGGCGGATCGCCTGCGTGCCTTGTGGGCTGGATCGCTCGCTTGCCCCGGTTGCCGCAATGCTGTTGCCCAGCAGGCTCGACATGCTGCGCGGCGCGCGCGCGGCGGCGAGCGTGGGCATCGGGGAAGGGCGACCCAGTGCAAGGCCAAAGGACTGGCCCCCCATGGTAACGGACGCAGAACTGCCTCCACCAGCGATGCGAAACGATGCATTGCTGTCGGGAAGATTGGTCGATGCACCGGCGCCTGCGCGCGCCATTTTCGCGCTGAGGAAATCCATCACACCTGCCAGCGAACGGGCGGAGCCATCGCGTTCATAAAACACCGCGCGATTGGCCGCGGCCGGGCGACGGAAAAGGTCAGCGGCGCTTTGGTTGGGGTCCGCCTGCATTGCCGACAGGAACCGACCAGCCCCGCCTGCGCCAAGGAAGTGCGCCAGATACAGCTCGCTGTGGTCGGGCTGGCGGCCAAGGATCGGCATCAGGGCGCTGCGGTTATCCTCCGCCAGACCCGCCGCCATGAAGGAGGCAATCTGCGGATCGTATCGCAGCGCAAGGATAGCATCGCGCTGCGCCGGGTCGGAAACATAAGCGCTGCCATTGCCGCCCACCCGGATCTGCGCGGCGACATCGCCAAGGCCGAACCGGCCACCGTGACGCTTCACCGCGCCCAGCCATGTGCTGTCGATGAACTGGAACAGCCCGCTGGCAGACGATGTGCGCGCGCGGGCATCGGGATTCATCGCGCTTTCGACCTGCGCCTGCGCAACCAGATAGTTGAAGTCGACGCTGGTGGATCGCGCGGCGGTGGCGATGGCCTGTTCAACGCCGGTGCGCGGTCGCTCCGCTGTTGCAACGGCGGGTTGCGCGAGCACGGCGCGCGGTGCGCGAGCGGTGTCGGAAAATGTCGACGCGGGGTCGTTCACGAGGTCTGCCTTTCCAGTCTCCCCTGCCTGCGCGCCGATGTCTGGATCGGTGCCACGGGCAAGGTGATGTCTCGGCAGATGTCAGTGCAAAGTGTGTGCCAAATTGGCGCGTGTGGGCCGGGCCGCTTTGGGATCAGGGGTGTTACTTAGGGTTTAGCGCCGGAGGATCAGCCGTGGGCGAACTGCCCTGCTTTGTAGGCGGCGCGGGGCGCACCCAGCGCTTCCAGCCGAGCGGCGACGTTCGCCGCCAGCAGGTTGCGCACTCGGCGGTTCACCTCGTTCAATTGGCGTGCGGTTTCGACCAGCGGACGCGCCTCGGCATCCAGCATAGCGATTGTGGCGGGCGACAGCGCATCGCACAGCGCCTCTTTGGCGCGCGACGCCTCGAACAGACTATCGGCGTCGAGCGTGGCAAGCGCTTGCCGTTCCTGTTCCAGCACGGCAATCATTTGCCGCAGGTTGCCGCTCAGGCTGATCGCAGCGAGGTCGTGGTTCATGGCTGTTCAACGCCAAAGCTGACGCGCGCCGCGATGATCGCATCGGCGATTTTTGCAGGGACGAGCGGGTAGGTGCCGTCCTGCAACGCCTTGCGGATTTGCTGGACCCGGTCGGTGTCGACCGGCGGTGTGGCGGCATCAAAGGTAGCGCCGATTTCCAGCGCGACTCCGGGGCGCGCCGCGCCAGAAACGCTGCGCGTGTCGGCTTGACCGGGGCGCGCGTCGATCTGCGCGCGGTCGCTTTCGGACAGCGCGCGCGGCGCGGTGACCCCCTGCAATTTGCTCAGTTCGAATGACGGCATTGAAGCTACTCCGATGGATTACAATTCAGCAGAACGGCGAAGGGATTGCGAGTTTAAGCGCAGGGCAGCGAATTCTTCGGCACCACATGCAGTTCAGCTATTCCGCTGGAATGATGGCAAGGCCGGGGCGCTCAATCCGGGCGCGCACCGGCTCCGCGTTGCGATTGGTGCGAATTGCGATCCAGTCGCCTTGCTGCCCGTTCTCCATCGCCTCGCCCGCTTGCTGCACGCTAAACCCGCGGCCGCGCACGATTACCGTAACAGGGTCGCCGCGTTTGACCGCTGGGCCTGCTGCGCCCGGCGCATGCCCGGTCGGGCCAGAAGCGGGCCGGGTGGCGACAAAGATCGCCCACGGCGCGCTGCCTGAATTTGTTGACGGGCATTCAACGCGGACAGCCGCGCGGGTAGTGCCGTGCCATCCCGCCAGCAGCGGACCAGCGCATGATGCAAGGCGCAGGCGCGGATCGGCGGGCGTTCGCGCGCCGCCGATGTCGCCCGGTGCAGCGCCGGTGAAATCGGCCACCACCCGGTCGATCTCAAGCGGGTCCGTAATGCCGGCGGAAGATTGCGTGCCCGATGCCAGCACCGGCGCATGGAGCGGGAAGAGCAACAGCGCCGCAATCGGTGCAAGGCAGCGCGATGCACGGCGTTTGGCTCGGACAGGTTTGAAGGAGGGGTGCATGGTCGAGGGTTTCCTTGCCGCTTAAATCCGGGAACAGGTGTGTCGTGAACGCTGCAAAGGGCGTGCCAAACCAACCGCGACGAGGGTCGACGTACCTGATCGACCGCGCATCTTAAGGGGTTTTGCGGTGGCGACGCACAGGTCTTGCCTAACACGCGATAGGATAGCTGGCGGGACAATCTGAACAGGACATCCGCATGTCATTCCTGACCCGTACCGCACCCGGCAATCCCCCATTGCAGGACGCTTGCGTCGCTCCCGCTCTCCATCCGGTCAGCGTCGCTTCCCCGCGCGTGTTCGAGGCGCGGCGGGATCTGCTGGAGCGCATTTCAACGTTCGCGCTCAGGCATTCGCTGGAGGTCAATGGCGTCAATCTCGCGACCATTTGCGGCGCGCTTTCCGGTTCCAACGTGCCGCTGGCAAAGGCTTTCGCGGCGCGCGAGATCAGCGGTGATCCGATAGATCAGCGCTGGCTCGATACGCTGGTGCGGCTGGACCCGGAAACGGGCGGCCGCATGTCCGAATTGGAAAGGCTGATGGATCAGCTCGAATATTCGCTGATCCGATTTGCCCAGACGGCCAAGCTCGCCGCCGACGAAACCAGCGAACATCGCGGCGCGATCGATGCGCAGGTGACCGCGCTGGGCGCAGCAGGCGGCGGCGAAGTTGATCGCGTTATCGGGCTGTCACGCGCCATGCTCGAACGGGTGACCCAGATCGAAAGCGCGATGGAGCGCAGCCAGAACGAAACGCTGTCGCTGCGCAAAAACCTGGCCAAGGCGCGGATGGAAGCTGATATCGATCACCTGACCGGCCTGCCCAATCGCCGCGCGTTCGAGCGTCGGCTCGCTTCCGCCAACATCGAAGCGCGCGCCAAGGGCGAACATTTATGCGTGGCATTCTGCGATATCGACCACTTCAAATCGGTCAACGATACCCACGGCCATGATGCGGGCGACCGCGTGCTGTGCGCGGTGGCGGGCACGCTGAACGATATTGCCAGCGACGATTGCTTCATCGCGCGCCACGGCGGCGAGGAATTTGTTTTGCTGTTCTATGGCCTTGCAAAGGACGCTGCCCTGGCAAAACTGGACAGCATTCGCCGCGCCATGGCGGTCAAGGCGCTGACGAACCGCGAAACCGGGCGCCCGTTCGGCAAGATCACGTTTTCGGGCGGAGTGGCCGAAGTCACCGAACAGGACGATCCGCGCAGCGCGCTGTCCCGCGCCGATGCCGCGCTGTATCAGGCCAAGCAGGAAGGCCGAAATCGCATTCTCGCGGTGTGAATATGGTCTGGGATATTCACTCTGGCTGATCGAAAGCGAGGCTGGCGTAAAGGTCACTTTGCGCAGCTGGCCGGATGATTACCCGCACCCTTACGCCTTGCGCTGTGGCAACCTGTTCCATCGCGCGTGCTTCGGTCCAGATACGATTTTCATCGCCGGGTACGTGTTGCGCCATGATGGTCAGCGCGGCGCGCGGATCGCGCGGCTGCTGGTCCAGCCATTGCGCCAGCGGAACAAGGCCCGGCCCGGCGCGATAGAGCGCCTGCGAAGCTTCAATCGGAGGGGCAATGTCCGCTCGCACCGTGGACGCAGCATCGTCGTCATTCTCAAGTGCAGCGGCAGTCACCAGAAACACGATCAGCGCCAGATCGGCAAGAATCAGGTGCCAGCTTGTCGCACTACGGATCGGGGCGGGCACGGATCAGGCCACGGTTCTGAGAGTCACGCGCGGTTGAGGCAGCGCCCCGGCCACTTCGGTGCCAAGCCATTCGATCAGGGCATCGCGCGCCTCCTCCGCGCGCTCGCCATTCCGTGCGATCGCTTCGGCCAGCGGCAGACACACCAGGTGGGCAGCCAGCACGCCATAAAGCGTGGACAGGACTGCTGTCGCAATCGCTCCGAATGTCGCAGCACCTGCATCCGCGCCTGCCACCGGGGCGAGCTGGGTCATCGAATACAACGTACCGACAAGACCAAATGCCGGGGCAAGTTCACCCGCCTGTTCAAACACGGTTGCAGCGCGCGCACAGGCGATGGTGCGGGCCTCGCGAGCGGCGGCGTATGCTGCACGCATCGCCCCGGTCGATCCGGTGCGGATCAGCGTATCGATTGCACTTGCCAACGCGGGATCGGGCGGAACGGTTACTTCTGCGCCCAGCATTCCGTGGCGGCGCACCGCACCCAGCGTGCGCGCCAGCGCGGCCCGGTTCGCATCGGTGTTGAAATCGCGTCGGGCAAGGCTCAGCGCAGCCCCGATTGCAGCGCCCATATTGCGCCAGCCAGCCCGCGCCACCGTCGCCAGTGTTGTGCCAGCCAGCACGATGGCAAGCGCGGAAGGATCGAACAGCGAAGCGGGGTCAGTCAGCATAAGCCGCAGAACGGACCGCGCACCTGCAGATTAAGTCCACCCAACAGCGTGGCAGTCACTTGCCGCACCCCGGCAGATGCTTGCCGCGCTCGCGCCAATCCTCCGCAAAATGCGCAGGGCGGCGGCATTCATCGCGGTTTGGCACGGCCCCTGCATACACACAGGCAATCTGTTTTCACCAAGGAAGCCTGACCCATGAGCGAACCCCTTTTTGGCATTCACGGCGCTGCGCTGGAATTGCGATCAAAGCGCATGGGCGTGCTGGCGTCCAACATCGCGAACGCCGCCACGCCCGGTTTCAAGGCGCGCGACATTGATTTCAACTCTGCGCTCGACGCCCGGCTCGAACGTGGTCGCGATGGCGGTATGCCGGGCGAAGGCGATGCCGCAATGGTTTATCGTGTGCCAACCATGCCCAGCCTTGACGGCAACACCGTAGAACTGGGCCGCGAACAGATTGCCTTTGCCGAGAACGCGCTCGCCTACAGCGCCACGCTCAGTTTCGTGCAGGGCAAGGTCAACACCATCACCCGCGCGCTGACGGGAGAATAATTATGCCCGACAACCGCCCGATGACCCTGTTTTCCATGACTGAACGCGCGATGTCCGCGCAGATGGTGCGAATGAATGCGGCAACCTCCAACCTTGCCAATGCCGGGTCGGTCGCGGCGAGCGAGGCCGATGTCTATCGCCCGATCCGCGCGGTTTTCACCGCCGAGCTTGACCGCGCAACCGGCCTTTCCAGCGTGCGCAGCGATGGTCTGGTGCGGTCCGATATCGCCGCGACCAAACGGTACGAACCCGGCCACCCGCTCGCCGATGCGGACGGCAACGTATGGGAAGCCCCCGTCGATGAAAGCGCCGAAATGGTCGAGATCATGGAGAGCGCGCGCCAGTATCAGAACATGGTGCAGGCGCTGCAGACGGCCAAGCAATTGATGCTCGAAACGCTGAGGAGCAAGTGACCATGACCATCCCTATCGGTATCCCCACAAGTAACGTCGAACAGACGCTGGACCGGCTCAACACCCCTTCCGTGCTGTCGCGCGAAGGTGGGGTGGGATCGCTGGATCAGGCGGATTTCCTGCGGCTGCTGACAACGCAGCTGGCCAATCAGGATCCGCTGGAGCCGACCAATAACGAACAGATGCTGGCGCAACTGGCGCAGTTTTCCTCGCTGGAGGCGAACACCAATTCCAGTCTGACGCTGCGCGAAATCTCGCAAAAGCTGGATGCGCTAACCGCCACGCAGGAAGCCGCCGTGGCCGCCGCACAGGCCGCTGCCGAGGCCGCCGCCCGCGCCGCCGATGCAGCCGAGCGCGCAAGTGCTCCCTTACCCGTCTGACCCTGTCTGAACTGATTTCTCTGGTTGAACACACAAAGGATTGCCCATGTCTTTCTTCACTTCCCTGTCCGGTATGCGCAACGCTGAAACCGATTTGCGCGTCATTTCGCAAAACATCGCCAACGCCGAAAGCATTGGCTTTAAAAAGAGCAACGCGACCTTTTTCGATCTGGTAGCCAGCGGCACTGGCACCGATCCGCGCCTGACGCCCGGTATCGGCTCTGCACTGGCCGGGATCACGCAGGATTTTGCGCTGGGTACTTTCGAACAGACCGGGCGCGGACTGGATGTCGCGATCAACGGCGATGGCTTCCTCGCCACCAGCAATCCGGTTTCGGGCGACATCAGCTTCACCCGCAACGGGAACTTGCGCGTTGTTGCCAACGGACAATTGCAGGATGCACGCGGCGATATCGTTCAGGGCTTTGCCGTCGATGCGACGGGCACGCCCACATCGACCACCCCCTCCAATATCGTAGTCGCGACGACCAATGCAGGCGGCGCGACGCTGACCAATCTTTCGATCGACCGGCGCGGTGTTGTCAGCGCATCCTATGCCGATGGCTCGGTTGAGCCGGTATCGCAGCTGTCGCTCGCCACCTTTGCCGCGAATGACGGGCTGCGTTCCATCGGCCAGACGAAGTGGGTTGCGACCGGTGATTCGGGCGCTCCGCGCTACGGCAATCCGGGTGTGGGCGCGTTTGGCTCGATCTTCAGCGGGGCGCTGGAACGCTCCAATGTCGATCTGGCAGAGGAAATGGTCTCGCTGCTCACCGCACAGCGCAATTTCCAGGCCAACGCCCGCGCCATCGACACTGCGACGCAGATTTCCCAGACCGTCATCAACCTGCGTTCGTGAGGGCGGCTGACCAATGGACCGGCTGATCTATACCGCGCTCACCAGCATGAACGCAGCGATGGACCGCCAGCGCGCGGTCGCAAACAATCTCGCCAATGCCTCCACCCCCGGCTTTCGGGAAGAGGTGTTCGCGGTAACGGCAGCCACGCTGAAGGACGGCAATATCGAAGCGCGCGCCATGGCACGCGGGAACGTGCGCGGAGCCGATATGACGACTGGGCGCGTGACCCCGACCGGGCAGCCACTGGATCTGGCGGTGCAGGGCAAGGCGCTGATTGCGTATCAGAACCCGGCTGGCGGGGAACTGTATTCGCGCCGGGGCGATTTGCGCGTCGGTGCATCGGGCGTGCTGGAAAATGGCGAAGGGCTGGCTGTGCTGGGCGCAGGCGGCGGGCCGATCACAGTGCCTCAGGGCTTTGCCATCGCCATTGCTGAGGATGGATCGGTGCTGGCCACCGATCCGGCAGCGCCCGGCGTGCCCGCGCAGCAAGTGGATCAGATCAAGCTGGTTTCGCCTGAGGGATCGCGGCTGGTCAAGGGGATCGACAGTTTTCTGAAAGTGCCCGGACCCAATGGCACAAACGGGGTTTTGCCGCCCGACCCGACAGCGCGCGTCACCAGCGGCGCGCTGGAGGGATCGAACGTCGAAACCGCGCAAACACTTGTCGACATGATCGAAGCCCAGCGCGCCTTTGAACAGCGCGCGCGCATTATCAAGACCGCAGGCGAACTGGACGAAGCATCCAGCCGCCTGATGGGCATGAGCTAAAAGGACACACCAACAATGCCAAATTCCGCACTGCACGTCGCCCGCACCGGGCTGGAGGCGCAGGATGCGCGTATGCGCGTAATTGCCAACAACCTTGCCAACATCGGCACCACCGGTTTCAAGCGCGACCGCGCCGATTTCGCAACGCTGGCCTATCAGGAACAGCGCGTCGCCGGTCAGCAATCGACCAACCAGACCGCCTATGCCGTGGGTCTGAACCTGGGGACCGGCGTGCAGGTAACGGGCACCAGCCGAATCGAAACGCAAGGGACGCTCAACCAGACCGGCAACACGTTCGACATTGCCCTGGATGGCCCCGGCTTTTTCCAGATCGAACTGCCGCCCGGCGGCCAGATCGCGTTCACTCGCGCGGGCAACTTCACCTTGTCGCCGCAGGGCAACCTTATCACGGGGCAAGGCTTTGCCGTGACCCCGCCGATCCAGATTCCGCAAGGGTCGCAAAGCATCACGATCTCGCCCGATGGCACAGTCAGCGCGGTGCAGCCGGGACAGGCCGCGCCGGTGCAATTGGGGCAATTGCAGATTGCTCACTTCGTCAACCCGGCAGGGCTGCGCGCGATTGGCGACAACTTCCTGGTCGAAACAGCCGCCAGTGGTCCGGTTGAGCTGGGCATCGCCGGACAATTCGGGCGCGGGCAGATCCGACAGGGGATGCTCGAGGGATCGAACGTCAATGTGGTCGAAGAGCTGGTCGAGATGATCGAGGCGCAGCGCGCCTATGAAATCAATTCCAAGATGGTGAGTGCGGTGGATGAAATGCTGCGCAACGCCAACCAGACGTTGTGAGGGAGGCGATGACCATTATCCGCACTCTGCTGACCGTCCCGCTCGCGCTGTCTCTCTCCGCCTGCATGGCCGGAGGCGAACGTCCTGCCCGGCTTTGCCGCACCGCCGCCGCCCGGCCCCGTGCAGGTCGCAGGCACAGTGCCCGTGCAGCTGTCCGAACAGGTCGCCAATGCTTATTCCACGCCGCGGGAAAGCGCGGGGTCGATCTTTCAGGCGAGCCAGGGTTATGCTGGCCTTGTCACCGGAACACGCGCACGCCGGCTGGGCGACATGGTCACCATCGTGCTGACGGAAAATACCTCCACCACCAAGAGCACGACCGGCCAGACTGACCGTTCGGGCAGCTTTGGCATCACCCCGCCAACCTCCGGCCCATTCGGCTTTCTCAATCCCAACGCCCTTAATGCCGGCGCCGAAGGGTCGTTCAATGGAGGGGGCAATGCCGCCCAGCAAAGCCAGCTGAACGGACAGATCGCGGTGACCATCGCCGCGCTCTACCCCAACGGAACCGCTGAAGTCGTTGGAGAAAAGCTGATGAACCTGAGCCAGGGCGATGAATGGGTGCAGTTTGCAGGCCGCGTCCGGCTGGTCGATATCGACGTCGAAAACCGGCTGCGATCATCGCAAGTCGCCAATGCGCGGATCATCTATTCGGGCAAGGGCGCCGTCCAGCAGGCGAGCAAGCCGGGGTGGCTTTCGCGGTTTTTCAACCTTGTCTCGCCGTTCTGATCGGGGTCCAGACCAATGAAACTCTTTCGCATCTTTCCGCTTGCGCTCGCGCTGCTCGCCTTGCTTGCCCCCGCAGGCGTGGCAGCCGAGCGCATCCGTGACCTTGGCCAGTTCGAAGGGCTGCGCGCCAACCAGCTGACCGGATATGGCGTCGTGGTCGGCCTGCAAGGGACCGGCGATGACAATTTGCAATACGTGACAGAGGCGATGCGCGGCATTTCCGGACGGCTGGGGCTGCAATTGCCCGCCGGGATAAACCCCAATCTGCGCAATGCCGCTGCCGTCATCATCACCGCCGAATTGCCGCCTTTTGCCAAGCCCGGTCAGCGGATCGACATCACCGTGTCGACGCTGGGCCAGGCCCGCAGTCTTCGTGGAGGGGCGCTGATCCTTGCGCCCCTCTACGGAGCAGACGGGCAGATTTACGCGATGGCGCAAGGCAATGTCGCGGTTGGCGGACTGGGCGTTTCCGGGCGCGACGGGTCGCAATTGACCGTCAACATCGCAACTGTGGGCCGGATCGCCGATGGCGCGAGCGTCGAACGCGCGGTCGCCACCGGGTTCGATCAGCAGTCGACGCTGCGTTTCAACCTGCATCAGGCCGATTTCCTTACCGCATCGCGCGTGCGTGACGCGATAAATGCCGCCTATCCCGGCATGGCGCAGGTCGCCGATGGGGTCAGCATCGAACTGACCCTGCCGTTCGGCAATGATGAACGTTCCGCCCAGCTTGCGCAGATAGAGATGCTGCCGGTGACCCCAGCGGCGGTCGCGGCGAGGGTCATCGTCAACAGCCGCACCGGCACCGTGGTCATCAATCAGTCGGTTCGCCTCAGCCCCGCTGCGATCAGCCACGGGAAACTGGTGATCCGCATCGATGAAGCCCCGCGCGTGGTCCAGCCCGAACCATTCGGGCGGGGCGTGACCGCGGTGGAGCAATCGAGCGACATCTCTATAGAAGAACGCTCCGACCGGGTCGCGCTGATGCCGGGCGCGGCGAACCTTTCCGAAATTGTCGACGCGCTGAACCTGCTGGGCGTGGGGGCGGCCGATCTCGTCGTGATCCTTGAAAGCCTGAAGCAGGCGGGCGCGTTGCAGGCCGAAATGGTGGTGCTGTGATGACCGCGGCCTCGCCCGTTTCTCCGATTGCCGCCCCGGCCACGCCCGACCGTGAGACCCTGCGCCTGCGCGAAGCGGCACAGGGGTTTGAGGCGATCATGATTCGCAAGATCCTGGAAACCGCTCGCGCCGCCAGCTTTGCCGAGGATACCCCGCTGACCGGCGGCGGGATGAAGCAGTTCACTCAGATGCGCGACGAACACTTCGCCGACATCGCTGCAAAAACGGGCGCCTTCGGGTTTGCACGGAGTATCGAGGATCAGCTTTCCCAACACCTTTCAGGGCACAAGGGTTAAGTCATGCCAGGCTCCATCTTCCAGATCGCGCGAACAGGCGCAGCCGCAGCGCGGGCCAGTATCGAACTGACCGCGCAGAACATCGCCAACGTATCGAACCCCGATTACGCTCGCCGCTCGCTCATCACCAGCGAAGTGGTGGGGCAGTTGCCGGGCACGCGCGGCACGTTGAGCGGTGTGCGGATCGATTCCATCAGCCGCAACGACAGCGCGCTGATCCAGCAACAGGCCCGCAGCAGTGCAGGATCGCTCGCCCGCGCCGATGCTGAATTGTCGGCCCTGCGCGAGACCGAACTGGCGCTGGAACAATCACAGCTGTTCGAAGGGTTGGTCGAATTCGAAGCGGCGTTGACCCAGCTTGAAGGAAACCCGCTGGAGCCCGCGCTGCGCACCAATGCGCTGGAGGCGGCGCGCCAGCTGGCGACGACGTTCGGGTTTGCTGACAACGTGCTGAACACGGCGCGTGCGCAAGTGCGCGAAGCTGCGGGGTTCAGCATTACCGAGGCGAACCTGCAGACGCAGGAATTGGCGCGGATCAACCTGAGCCTTGCAAGCGCGCAGGATGGCACGCCGGGGCAGGCCGCCCTGCTGGACGCACGCGACGCAGCGCTGCGCGATCTGGCCGCTGAGGTCGGGATCGAAACCAGATTTGCCGCGACCGGCGCGGTGGAGGTGCGGCTGGCCGGATCAGGCGGCGCTGGCAGTGGCCCCTTGTTGGTCTCCGGCATAAATGCGACCGCGATCACCTCCACCAACACGGCGGGCGGAACACTTGAATTTGCGGTTGGCGCGGTTGCGGTAGCGCCTGCCAGCGGCGCGTTGGCCGGACACGCGGCGGCGCTGGAATTGCAGGCCGATTACAAAACGCAGCTGGATGCGATTGCCGCATCCACTATCGCCCGCTCCAACGCGGCGCAATCCAGCGGTGCGGCGGCGGACGGATCGCCGGGGCAACCGCTGTTCAGCGGCAGCAATGCGGGAGACATCGCGCTGGCGCTGACATCGGCAGGACAATTGGCAACCGCGCCCGCGGGATCGCCCGCAGGCAGCACCAACACCACCAATCTTGCCGCTTTCGTGGCGTCAATTGGCGCGGTCGACGGGCCGATTGCTGGCGCCGATCAATTGCTGCTTCGCCTGTCGAGCCGGATCGCTTCGCAAGCCATCACTCGGTCCGGATTGGCGGTAATCGCCGGGAACGCGCAGGCTACGCTGCTTTCGCAAACCGGGGTCGATCTCGATACCGAAGCGGCAAATCTCATCCGTCTGCAACAGGCGTTTGAGGCGAATGGCCGCGTGTTGCAGGTCGCCGCCGATATCTTCGATACGCTGCTGGGCCTGCGGTGAACCGGGCGCTGCGTCTGTTGGCGATGAAAGGATGATCCGATGAATTTTGTCAGCAACGCAACCAGCGCGTTCTACAATCGCTCGCTGGAGCAGATGGGAACCTGCGCGGTTCGCTAGAGCGTCTCCAGACGCAGATCTCATCCGGGGTGCGCATTACGCGCGGTTCGGACGATCCCGCCGCCGCATCGCGCCTGCGCACGCTGACCCGCACGGAGCGGCTATCCGAGGTGCAGTCCGACAATGCAGACAAGTTGGCGCGCGACCTCGACGAAGCCGGTGATGAAGTGCTGGGTGTCGCCAACCTGCTTGCCCGTGCGCGCGAACTGGCGATTGCCGCGGCGAACTCTCCGACCGGCGCCAGTGGCCGTGCGGCCATCGCAGAGGAACTCGCGCAACTTGAACTGGAACTGTTTGACCGCGCCAACGCGCTGACCCTTTCCGGAGAACCGCTGTTTGCCGGGACCGCCGCCGGACCCGCCTTTATCCGCGCCGCAGATGGCACCGTTACCTATAACGGCAATGGCGAAATTGCGAGCGTCCCCGTCGCGCCCGGTACCGAGGTTGAGCGCGGATTGACCGGCGCGCAGATTTTTCAGTTCGACCTCAATGGATCGCCTAGCAGTGCCTTTGCCGTCCTGTCCGGACTGACAGCCGCGTTGCAAGGCGGCGCGGCAGATCCTGCCGCCGCCGCGCGTGCCGCGATCGAAGGGCTGGACGCAGCGTTTGACACCGCAACCCGCGGCCAGACCGTGCTGGGCACGCGGCTCGCATGGGTTGAAGTGATTCAGGACAACCAGACGCAGCGCGCGCTGACCGTGGCGGAGCATAAATCCCAGATTGGCGATACCGATCTGGGCGAGGCAATCGCGCGCCTGCAACAAACGCTGACCGCGCTGGAGGCCAGCCAGGCCAGCTTTACCCGCGTCAGCAATCTTACCCTCTTCAACGTCATCTGACGCTGAGAAGCCCACCGGAGTTACCGCGTTATGTTTGCCGCCATCGGCATAATTGTCCTTATCGTCATGGTGTTTGGCGGTTTCATGCTGGCGGGCGGCGCTATGGGGCCGATCCTTGCCGCACTGCCGCTCGAATTCATGATGATCGGCGGGGCGGCGCTGGGCGCCACACTGCTGGGCAATTCCATGCACGAGGTAAAGCTGCTGGGCGGCGGGATTGCGAAAGGTCTTCAAGGGCCCAAATTCACTGATACCGATCATATTGACGCTATCGCGCTTACCAGCAAGCTAATGAAATTGCTGCGATCCGAAGGCGCAGTCGCATTGGAAAGCCATGTGACTGAACCGGGCACCTCCGCCATTTTCAGCGAGTATCCCCGGCTTCAGGCGGACCCGGTGGTGGTGAACCTCATCTGCGATCCGTTGACGCTGATGGTGGTATCATCCGGCACGCTCGATACGCATGCGGTGGAGGACGTGATCGACAACGCGATAAAGACCCAGCTGCACGAATTGCAGGAGCCCGAACACGCGATCCAGAGCCTTGCCGATGCGTTGCCCGCACTTGGCATCGTCGCCGCAGTGCTCGGCGTGATCAAGACCATGGGCTCCATCGACCAGCCGCCAGAAGTGCTGGGCAAGATGATTGGCAGCGCGCTGGTCGGCACGTTTCTGGGCGTGCTGCTGGCCTATGGCTTTGCCGGACCGATGGCGACCCGTCTGAAACAGATCAACGCGCATGACAGCCAGATATTTCACTCGATCAAGCAAGTTATCATCGCCAGCCTGCACGGCTATCCACAGCCCATGGTGCTGGAGGCGGCGCGTTCCGGCCTGCCGCCTGCGCACCGGCCCAAGCTGACCGATTTGCTGGATCAGATGCGGGGACGATAAAGGCATGTCCGATACACCTGCCGCCGCAGCAGCAATCCCGGCTCCCATCATCGTTAAACGGGTCACGATCGAGGCCGCCGGACATCACGGCGGCGCGTGGAAAGTGGCCTATGCCGACTTCGTCACCGCGATGATGGCGTTCTTCCTGCTGCTGTGGCTGCTCGGCGCGACCGAGGAAACCCAGCGCAAGGGGATCGCCGATTACTTCGCGCCTACCCTCGTCAAATTGCGTCAGGAAGGCGCCGGATCTGACGGATTGCTGGGCGGAAGTTCGATTACCGATGCCGACAATTATCCCAATTCGCAGGGCCAGACCGGCACGCTTTCCATTACCGTTCCGCGCGGCGCAAAAGGCGGGCCGATGGAGGGCGGCAAGGGCGATGAGGAGATCAGACAGAAGATGCGCGAACTGCGCGCGAAGATCGACGTAAAGCTGAGCAAGAACCCCAATCTGGCAAAGCTGGCGCGGCAGGTGCGCGTGATGCGCACACCCGAAGGCATCCGGATCGACCTTATGGACGATGCCGATTTCTCCATGTTTGCGCTCGGCACCACGGTGCTGACATCCGAAGCGCGCCAATTGCTCGATGTGATGGGTGAGACGTTGAGCGATGGGCCAAATCCGTTGATTCTGCGCGGTCATACCGACTCGCTTCCGTGGCGGTCTGGCATCGTCGCGAACAACTGGTCGCTGTCTGCAGGCCGGGCCGAGGCGACGCGCCAGGCGCTGATCCTGAACGGCATCGCCGCCGATCGCTTTGCCCGGATCGAAGGGGTGGCAGACCGCGAGCCTCTGATCGCCGATGATCCCGCCGATCCGCGCAACCGCCGCATCTCGCTGCTGCTGCTGGAGGGCGGCGGCAGAGCCCGGACCGCACCGAGGCCGGTCGAAACGGCTAGCGAACCTGCGCAGACAGATCGCGTTGCGCGGGGCCCGTCTCCAACCCCCTGATTTCGCGTGCGCTCAGCCGGGCGCACCGTCATCCAACCGCATTGCGCCGGGCTGTCCCCAGAGGAACGGCCCGGTTGGCCTGTGGCGATCGCTGAACCGGACCCACGATCGGTGTTGTGCGAGCCTTGCACACGCACTCCGTTACCCGCGCGACGGGTACAAGGCTGCGGCGTTGAACGGCTTTCTGGCCCGCGCACCGCGCACACTCCACGACGCGCCAGGTCGCAAGCGCGACTGCGCGTCCACAGCGATGCGATCTCTGATCGCGGTGAGCGAGGATACGGCGCGCCGGATGGCGTGCCCCAGACAAGTCCCCAGAGACCGACGCGCAAGCGTTGCAAGCGCGACTGCGCGTCCGCAGCGATGCGATCTCTGATCGCGGTGAGCGAGGAAATGGCGCGCCGGATGGCGTGCCCCAGACAACAACGCGAAAAACCCGGAGCCTTGCAGCTCCGGGTTCCTCTTCCGCCCCCAGCGGGAGCGTATTACGATGTCGCGGAATTAACGCAGCAGCGACAGCACGTTCTGTTGCGACTGGTTGGCCTGCGCCAGCATCGCTGTGGATGCCTGACCCAGGATCTGCGCTTTGGCGAGAGCGGTCGATTCCGCGGAGAAATCCGTATCCTGGATCCGCGAGCGGGCTTCGGCAAGGTTGGTCGAAGTCGTCGTCAGGTTGTTGATCGCGGATTCGAGGCGGTTCTGCCCGGCACCCAGCGAAGAACGCGCCGTGTTCACGGAAAGCAGCGCGGTGTCGACATTGCCAACAGCAGTTGCAGCGTTGGCTGCCGTGTCGACTGCGAGGGCGGCAGCGGTGACAACAGTGCCATCGATCCCGGTGCTGGTGAGGTCAACCGAACGACCTGCGTCGATCTGGATGCTGACGGTCACCGGGGTGCCAGCGGTGGTGCTGAACAGGGCGACATCGTTAAAGGTGGTGTTGGTAAGGATGTCGTCGATCTGTGCCGCGAGTTCGGTCACTTCGGTGTTCAGAAATCCGCGGTCGGTATCGTCCAGCGTGCCATTCTGCGACTGGATCGCCAGTTCACGGACACGTTGAAGCATGTTGGTCACTTCTTCCAGCGCGCCTTCTGCGGTCTGTGCGAGGGCGATGCCGTCATTGGCGTTGCGAACACCCTGGTTCAGGGCGCGGATGTCGCTGGTGAAGCCGGTTGCGATCGAGAGGCCTGCGGCGTCATCGGCGGCGCTGTTGATCCGGCGACCGGTCGACAGACGCTCCATGGCATCGCCGAGCATTTTGTTGGCCTGCAGGCTCGAAGTCTGGGCGCGCAGGGCAGAGGTGTTGGTGTTGATAACGGACATTTGGTCTTACTCCCTTGGGGGTCTTGTTCCCGTGATGGTCAGGTTCAGCTGCGATTTGGGTCCACCGCTGCTGAAGCTAAGAGCGACCGGCGTACGGGAAGTTTAAGCCATAAATTTTCACTTCCGAAGATTAAGCATCCAGAGTGCCCAATGTGGCTCCTCTATAGTGGAACGTTACGGAACCCGGCCATTTCGAGGTTCATGGCAAACGCCCCGCAACCCCCAACCTAAGTGAACTTACGAGGGCTTAAATTTGCGACATGTTGCACGTCCGGGCGGCAAATGTTGGCCGCACGCGGAACCGTGCTGCCTTTGCGCAGCGGTCCGCAAAACCCAGCCGAACCCAGGCGATGAGAAAGATCGAGCAGAGTGTATGACAAACCCGATTGCATCGCGCACGATCGATCCCGCACTGGCAATTACCGACCAAAATCGCTGCGGCGCCAGCGCGGAAGTGTTTGCCCGCCATGCAGCTCTGCTCGATCCGGTGCTGCCCCTTCTGGGCACGCATTGGCAGCGCGCGCGACTTTCCGTGGGGGAGGATGGCGTTTTCGCCAATCCGCCTGGATGCCGCCCCGAAGACCGGCTGGAACTCGATCTGCGTCACGGCGATGTGGCCTCGATCCAGATGCTCGGCGCCAAACGCCTTGCCCTGACTTACAACGCCGCCACACTGGATGCTGCTCGCGCTGCGCTTTCGGCGCTTGCTGCGCATGGTTCGGCACCCAAAACCGGCTGGCCGATTGCGCGCGACGAACGCAGCCTTGCGCTGCTGACGCTGGCTGAGCGGATCGCGGGCGCACAGATCCCCGTGTTGCTCGAAGGGCCGACCGGCACGGGCAAGGAGGTGCTGGCGCGCTTTATACACCGCCGTTCGACCCGGGCCGCCGGGCCGTTTGTCGCCGTTAACTGCGCCGCCATGCCCGAAGCCATGCTGGAAGGGCTGTTGTTTGGCCACCGCAAGGGCGCGTTCACCGGCGCAGGCGAAACCCGCGAAGGGCTGTTCCGCGCGGCGCATGGCGGCACGCTATTGCTTGACGAGATCGGGGAATTGCCCCTGCCGCTGCAGGCGAAGCTGCTGCGCGCGCTGCAGGAAGGCGAAGTTCTGCCGCTAGGGGCGACCAGCCCGGTTGAGGTTGACGTGCGCGTGATCGCCTGCACCAACCGCACGCTGTCTGCCGAGGTCGAGGCCGGGCGGTTCCGCGAGGATCTGCTGTATCGTCTAAACGTCTTCCCTCTGGAAATATCCGCTTTGCGCGATCGAACTGGCGATATCGCCCCGCTCGCTTTCGGAATGTTGCTGCGTCATGCGTGCCGCCCCGCAATGGGAGAGAAGCGCGCTTGTTCAGGCCCACGCTGGCTATCGGGTCAGGCGCTGGCCCTGCTGGAAACGCATACGTGGCCGGGCAATGTGCGCGAGCTGGAAAATGTCATCCGCCGCGCTATCCTGCTGGCAGGCGATGAGCCACGGATTGGATCGGAACACATCGTCTTCGATCAGCCGGTCCGCGCTGTGCTGCAAGAACTGCCGAAACCTCATATCGGCGCATCTTCGGCCGACGCTTCCTCATTGTCAGACATTGCGTTTCAATCCGAAGCGCGGGCAATACTGCGCGCGCTTGACACCCATGGTGGGCATCGTTCGCGCACAGCGCATGCGCTCGGCATATCCGAACGCACGCTGCGATATCGCCTCGCATCCATGCGCGAGTCCGGCCTGATCGAAGAAAGCCGCATCGCAGCGGGTGCGCCGTCATGAGCGGTATTTCCGAAGTCATGGCCCTGCGCCGCGATCTGCTCGCGCGCAGTCAGACATTGCGCGATGTGCGTACTGCCAGCGAAACCAATCCGGTGGCAGGGATCGGCGGCGCAAATGGCCCCGGCACGCCATCTGTCGATTTTGCGCAGACGCTGAACGGTGCGCTGCAAAAAGTTAGCGCGGTGCAGCATCGCTCCGCCGATATGCAGACTGGTTACGAGCGCGGCGAGGTTACCGATATCGCGCAGGTCATGCTGGCGCGGCAGGAAGCGGGCGTCGCATTCGAGGCCACCTTGCAGGTGCGCAACAAGCTGCTGAATGCGTATCAGGAAATCATGCGGATGGGGGCGTAATCCGTGGTCGAGACAACACTTCCCGTGTCCGCTGAACCGACACTTGTACAAACCGGGCCGATGGGCGCTGCCGACTGGCGCGCCCGGCTTTCCGGCTTTGCCGCCGATCCCGCTTTCCGCCGCGCGCTTCCCGCGATTGCAGGTGTCGGTGCGGTGGCAGTGACTGCGATGCTGTATCTGGCGATTGCCGGAGACTCGCAACGCCTGCTGTATTCCAGCCTTTCCGACGGTGAACGCGCCGAAGTGGTTGAGGCGCTGGAGACCGGCGGCATCAGCTATTCGATCGACAATGCGACCGGCGCAATCAGCGTGGGCGAAGGCGATGTCTATCGCGCGCGGATGCTGGTTGCCAGTGATGCCGGACTTGCGGCACCGCAAGGGGCGAGCGAGATGCTCGATGCAATCCCGCTTGGTTCCAGCCGCACGCTCGAAGGCGAACGGTTGCGGCTGGCGCGCGAGCGCGAACTGATGCTGACTATCAGCGAGATCGACGGGATCGAGGCGGTGCGTGTGCATCTGGCCACGCCCGAACGATCCGTGTTCGTGCGCGACAGCAACCCGCCCAGCGCTTCGGTGATGGTGCGGCTGGTCAGCGGGCGCTCTCTCAGTCAGTCGCAGGTAGAGGCGATCGTGAATCTCGTTTCCGGATCGGTGCCCGGTATGACCGCGGATACCGTCCGCGTGGTCGATCAGAACGGGCAATTGCTCAGTTCCGCGCGCGATGCCGACATGGAAGGCCTCGTGATGCAGCGCGAATTTGAATCCAAGCTGCAAAGCCAGCTTGCCGCGCTGCTGACACCGCTGCTGGGCGAAGGCAATTTTTCCAGTCAGGTGCAGGCCGAACTCGATCACAGCGAAGTCACCAGCGCGCGCGAAACCTATGACAAGGATGGCGCAGTGCGATCCGAAAGCGACCGCAGCGCCACGCGTGCCGCTGGCAGCACGCCCGGCGGCGTACCCGGCGTTACGGCCAACACACCGCCGCCCGATGCAACGCTTGTCGATGGTCCGCCCAAACCGGAAGAAGATGGCGCAGCGGGTGCCAATCCCGCGGTGCCCGGCGATACCGAAACCGCAGTCCAGCGCAATTTCGAACTTGATCGCGAAGTCGCCGTTACCGCAACGCGCGCGGGCGGACTGACCAGACTTTCGGTTGCGGTCGCCGTCAGCAAGGAAGCGATGGCTGCCGCAGCACCTCTCACGCCTGCGCAGCTGGAAGCGCTGGTGAGCGCTGCCGTAGGGGCGGACAATGCGCGCGGTGATACAGTTGAAGTCGCCGTCAGCGCGTTTGGCGTCACCGAGATTGCCGAGCCTGCGTTTTACGAACAATCGTGGTTTGGGCAGGTGCTGCGTTATGGCACCGCGCTGATCGCGGTGCTGCTGGTCTTGATGCTGGCGGTGCGCCCGTTGATCGCGCGTACGCGCAAGGGCGGGGAGGGCGGGGCAGACCCGGCCACCGGCGATCCGCACCAGATCGCGGCGGACGGTTCGGTGATGGCCAACGCTGCCCTCGCCGGTCCTGCAACGGACCTTAGCGGACAGGTGACGCTGGCCCGCACGCTGACAAACCAGCAACCCGATCGCGCGCTGCAGGCGTTGCAACGGATGCTGGAACCGCCTGCGCCCGACATCGGAAAGGCATCTGTGTAATGGCCGCGACCGCACTGGCACCCCAGTTGCCCAACGATGCACCCGCTGCCGCAGCCGAGCCGCTGATGAGCCGGGTCGAACGCGCTGCGGTATTCCTATCGCTGCTGAGCGATGAGGAGGCGGCGCTGCTTATTGGCCGGATGGAGCCGGTCGAACTGGAGAAACTCGGCGCGGCGATGTGCCGGCTCGGCGATATCGAGCCACCGCATATCGCCGAAGCGCTGAGCGATTTTGTGACCGAAGCTGGCCGCGAAATTCTGCCCGCGCGCGACCGTCCCTTGCGTGTGCGCACCCTGCTGGAACGCTCCCTTGGTGAAACCAAGGCGGCCAGCATGATGCTGCGGATAGAGCCGGAGGTCCGGCCTCGCAGCATCGAAATGGCACGTTGGCTCGCCCCGGCGGTGGTGTTCAAGCTGATTGAGGATGAGCATCCGCAGGTGATCGCCGCGCTGTTGTTGATGCTCGAACCTGAACCCGCCGCCGAAGTGCTGTCTGCGCTTCCCGAGCAGGCGCAGTCGCAGGTGGTGGCGCGCGTGGCGAAGATGGGCGCGGTCTCCACGCAGGCGATGGACATGATCGACAATCTGTTGTCGCAGCGCATTGGCGCGACGTTCGGCGCAAGCGTGCTGATGCTGGGTGGTCCGCGTGATGCGGCGAACCTTATCAATCTGGCGCAAGGCGATCTGCGCAACACCGTTCTGCCCGCCATCGCAAAGGTTGACGGTCCGCTGGCCGAAGCCATCGCGGATGAACTGTTCACCTTTGAAATGTTGCTGGAACTCGATCCGCAAGCGATGGGACGCCTGCTGCGCGATGTCGAAAACGAAGCGCTGATCGACGCGCTGAAAGGCCTGCCCGATGCCCAGCGCGCGCCGTTCTTCGCCGCCATGTCGAGCCGCGCCGCCGATGGCATTCGCGACGAGATCGAACTGCGCGGACGCCTCGCCAAAAGCGATATGCTGCTGGCTCAGAAAAAGATCGTCGAGGTCGCAAAAGCGCTTTCGGAGCAGGGCGAGATCGTGATGGGGGCGGACGATGGCGAATTCGTCTGACTGGATCGCCCAGGTTGATAGGCAAGCCGATGCTGTCGCGAGTAACGGCTGGATCGCCGCGCTGACGCTGGACGCTGCCCAGTCAGGTGGGTTCCGCGATATCTCGCCATTTGCGCCGCCCGGTGCGCAACCGCCCGCTCCCTCATTGGACGAGGGCAGTGAGAACGAAGATGCGCAGGCGCAAGACTATCACCGCGGGTTTGCCGATGGGCAGGCGAAGGCGTCGCACGCTGCCGAACAGGCGCTGGCGGAAAGCCGGGAGCGATTCAAACAATTGCGTCTGGGTTTTCAGACGCTTGACACGTGCGCGCGCGATGCTCTCGCGGGTGATCTCAACGCGACCGTTCTGGCGCTCTGCATGCAGGTTCTGGGCGATTACGCGCTGGACCATGATGCGTTGATCGCGCGCTGCCATGCGGCGGCGGCGCGGCTGGGCAGCGGCCCTGCGGCGCTCACACTTACCCTGCATCCCGAAACGCGCGCGCTGCTGAATGATAGCACGCTGGCAGACTGGACGATCACCGAAGACACGACCCTGTTACCCGGTGCATTGCGGCTAACCGGCCCGGACGGATCGGTGCGCGAAGGGCCCGATGATTGGTCACGCGCCATTGCGCAAGCGTTGGGGAGTTAGGCCGTGCTTGCCGAAATGCAGCTTGATCTGGTGCGGATGCGCGCGGCGCGGGTGGAGGCGGGACCTGTGCTGACCGGGCGCGTAGTCGCCTGCGACGGCGGCTTGGTGGAGGTTGCGGGATTGCCGCTGCCCATCGGGTCGCTGGGCGTGATCGAGCGTGAAGCCGGCGAGCACGACAACGACGGCAGCCTTGCCGAAGTGATTGGATTTCGCGCCGGGCATTCGCTGATGATGCTGCTGGGCGATACCGTCCTGCTGCGTCCCGATGCCTGCGTGCGCGCTTGCGGACAGCCGGGCGAGGTGCGGGTGGGCGACGCGGTGCTGGGGCGCGCGGTCGATGGACTGGGCGCTCCGATCGATGGCGGCCCGCCGCTGAGCCTCACGCAAAGTTGGCCGCTGGCCGGACGGCGCGAGGGCGCGCTGGAACGCGCGCCAGTGCGTGAGCCGTTCGATTGCGGGGTGCGCGCGATCAACTCGCTCGCGACGATGGGCGTCGGGCAAAGGCTAGGCGTGATCGCGGGATCGGGCGTCGGCAAATCGGTGCTGATCGATACGATGGCCGAACATTCCAGCGCCGATGTGACCATCGTGGCGCTAATCGGAGAGCGCGCGCGAGAAGTCTCCGATTTCGTCGCACGACACATGCAGGGGCCACGGCGCGGGCGCATGGTGATTGTCGCCGTGCCTGCCGATCACGCGCCCAATCTGCGGCTGCGCGCGGCGCAATATGCAACCGCGATGGCGGAATATTTCCGCGCTCGGGGAAAGCGCGTGCTGCTGATCCTGGACAGTCTGACCCGTGTGGCCCACGCAGCGCGCGAACTGGCGCTGGTGCTGGGCGAGCCGGGCGCGGCGCGCGGTTATCCGCCGAGCGCGCTTGCGGCAGTGACGAAACTGGTGGAGCGCGCGGGCAATTCCACACGCACTGGCGGGGCGGTGACGGGTCTTTACACCGTGTTGGCCGATGGCGACGACGCCAATGATCCGGTGGTCGACACTGCGCGCGCCATCCTTGACGGGCATATCGTCTTGTCGCGCGATCTGGCCCAGCGCGGGCATTATCCCGCGATCGACGTGCCCGCCTCGCTCAGCCGGGTGATGGACGATCTGGTCGCGCCCGATATGATCGAGGCGGCCCGCCATGTGCGCGCCCTGATCGCCGCGCGCGAGGAAAACCGCGATCTCGTGCTGATGGGCGCCTATCGCGCAGGATCGGACCCGGCGCTGGACGAAGCGCTCGAAAAATCAGCGGTGCTAGACACATTCCTGCGGCAGCGACGCGGCGAGGGCGTGCCCTTGGCCGATAGTCTTGCGCAATTGCGGGGGCTTGCATGAAGCGTGAACAACGCCGCCTGCGCCTCGCCCGGCGCCAGAACCTGATTGCGCAGGTGGGTCAGCGCAGCGCGATGCGTGCGTTGGCCGATGCCCTGTCCGAAGAGGCCCGCAGCGACGCTCTGGCGAAACGCAGCCTTGATCTCGCGCGCCATTATGGTGAGGCAAGCGAGGTGCGCGATGGCGCGGATCTGACGCATAAGGGCCAGTTTGCAGCTGCGCTGGGCACTCTGAAGGCGCAGGCTGAGCAGGCCCGCGCGGATGCCGCGCAGCAGGCGCAGTGGCAAGCCGATGCCCTCGGTCAGGCGAGCACCCGCGCAGACCGTCAGCGCGAACGCGTCGAGGCTGCCTATGCCGAACTTCAAGCGGCCAAGGCGCAGCGCGAACGTGAAATGGACGTGAAGTCCAGGACGAAGGGAAATGCCGGGCTCAGGAAAGAGCGGGGCCACGACGCGCGCTTGGCACGCAAGGTGCAGGGTGAAGCGAAACCGCGTTCCACCCTCCCGAATGACGAAGGATAGTCCGAATGTTTCCCGCCCCATCGCCCCTTGCGATCATCGGCGCAAATAGCCCGATTGCGTCCGGCGCCTCTACGCCCAGCGATGCCGCTGTCCCGTCGGGCAGTGCGCAGGCTTTCTCGGATGTACTGGCGCATTCGCTGGGACAAGCGTTGCGGGAGTCCGAAGCTTCGCTGAGCGACGCGGTAGTTTCCGATGGTGCGCCGCCAGAGGCGCTGTCGCCGCATGTCGCCGCGCCCGATTTGGCGTCACCGCCGACCGGCAATGCCTTGCCTCCTGCCGGCATCAATCTGCCGTCGCTGCGTGAACAACTGTTTGGTGCCGAGGCCGCTGTCACTGCCGCCCCCGAACCTCTCGCTTCGCCGGATAACCTGCACAGCGATCAACCCGTCGAAGATGTGTATCCAATTGCCGCGTCCGTTCTGAATGACGCATCGCAGCCTGCGCCGATTGCAGGCCTGTCGAAAGTCGACGTGGAAAATGTGGCTGGCGCACCGGAACCAGCGAATAATATCGGGTCGGAGCCATTGCAATCGGAACCCGTGCCCCTACGCCCACCAACGCCCCCTCCATCAATCATTGTGCCAGCTATCGCGGGCGGATCAGCGCCCACCTTTGAAATTCCCTTGGTTGCCGCAGCGAAAGCGCCGGAAGTATCCACCCGCTCCAGATCGTTTGGCAACCTGCCTCACCGCGCCGCAACCGCTGTCACCATACAGCCGCCTGGCACACTTACGCTGGAGGCAGAACCGCTTGCCGTTGCAGCGTCAGACACTGTCCTTCCAGGGCTAGCTCCTGCATCTGCCAGTGCCTCCCCCACGTCGTCATTCGGTGCGATTGTGCTATCCTCCCCCTCGGTTGGCGTTGCACCCGCACTGTCGGCCCCGCCTCCCTCGGCTCCGCCCCCTTTGATGCAGCCTGCCGTGGCTCCAACGATCGCATCCGCCGCTATCGAACAGGTGATCGAACAAGTCGCCGAAGCGCGCGAGGCCGGACGCGCCTTGCGCCCCGAAATGACTGTGCGTCACAGCGAGTTTGGCGCGGTCGCAATGCGGCTGGAGCCGATTGCGGCGGGCTGGCGTGGCGGTGCCGATTGGCGCGCCACGCTGACCGCGCGCGATCCCGGCTTCGTTCCGGCGGTCAACGCCGCGCTCGGCGAGCGGATTGTCGCCGCTGCGGGTGAAAGCGCGGCCGCGCAGAACAATTCTTCGCAGCGCGGACTGGACCAGCAATCGCAATCCTTCGCGCAGAATTCCCACGGCGGATCGGCTGCTGGGGCCGGGGGCGGAGACGCACGCTACGGGTCTTCCCCAGGGTCGGGTCACGCAAACGGGAAACCATACCTGGGCGATGAAGGCGATGGCGGTTCAACCGGAACCTCAACGGATCAGGCCGATCCCGGCGCACCAATTCCACGCGACGGATCGCTGTTCGCCTGATCGTCCCGCGCTGAACCAATTCGATCAATCAGGAGCTGAGCCGCAATGGCCAAGGACGCTGAACAATCTGTAGAAAAGAAGCCCAAGAGCATCTTCCTCAAAATCGCTGTAGGCGCCTTGCTGCTTCTGGGCGTTGGCGCAGGCGGCGCATATGGCGCGTTTGCCGCAGGGTTGCTGGGCGGCGGCGGACATGCCGGTGAACCTGACACTCCCAAACTGGTGCTGAAAGGTGATACCGATCCCTACGCCGTGCCGACCAAGGATAAGGACGATGCGGGCGATTCCGTCTATGGCGAGGGCGGCAGCGAATACCGCACCGCCTATTACAGTTTCGAGGAGAGTTTCACCTCCAACCTCTCCGATTCCCCCTCCCTGATCCAGGTTGAACTGGCTGTCTCGACACAGCGCGACGGGCGGGTGCTGGGCTGGGTGAAGAACCATGAGCTTGCGATCCGTTCCGCCATTCTGGTGCAGCTTTCCGCAACGCCAGAGGGCGACGTGTTCGACCCTGCCGGGCGCGAGCGGCTGAATGAGCGGCTGACCAGAGCGATCAACGCGGTGCTGGAGGAAAAAGAGGGCTTTGGCGGAATCGACGCAGTCCACTTCAAGGGATTTCTGGTCCAATGAACCTCGCACAGACCTTTATTCCCGCTCGCGCTGTGGCGCAGCATTGCGAGGAACTGACGCGGCGCGGCCCCCGGCCCGAGGAACGCGCGCAGCACCTTTCGACCTGGCGGCGTGAAGTCGCCCGCGAAGTCGCCCGCGATCTGGCCGATCTGCTTTCCGGCACAAAGCTGGAAGCGCAAATCTCCGAACCCGAAGCGATGACCGGCAAGGCCGTGTTTGAGCACATCGGTGCAGTCGCGGCCAATTGCCTGTTGCGCTGCGGCGGCGATGACCGGTGCATGCTGTTGAGCTTTGACATTGCCACCGCGATCGCGCTGACCGACCGCAGTTTTGGCGGAACGGGCGAGCCGGTGCCTGCCGATGTCGGCAGTCTGCCGCGCTCTGCCGGGCTGCTGGTGGAACAGGCCGCGCGCACAATCGCGCGAGCTATCGCCCGCGTCAGTGCGGACGGAAGCGATACGGATGGCGTTGCGGATAGTGCCGCAAAAGCAGACGTTATTATCCGCAGCGAGAGTGCATCGCGGCTCAAACCGTTTTCGCCAGCCACCGATTGCGCGATAATGACGATCGAATTCGGCGCCCCGGATGGTGTCCACTGGGCCGCGAAGCTGGCCATGTCCACCTCGCTGCTGGATGGCCTGTTGCCCGGCTTTGGCGCGCGCACTACCGCTTCTTCTCGCTCCATGTCAGCGCAGGCGAGAGACGCCGCGTTCGGCACGATCCCGCTGGAGCTGGAGGCGGTGCTGGCAGAATTCGATCTGCCGCTGGCCCGGCTGGAACGGCTTGCGCCGGGTGACTGCATTGCGCTGTCAGTTGCGCGCGACATCCCGTTGCGCATCGGCACGCAGACCGTTGCGCGCGGAAACCTCGGCACGATGGAGGATCGCATGGCCCTGCGCCTGACTGACATCTGCGCCAACCCCACTTTTAAAGAGGGGCATCCGGCATGAGCGCGTTCAGTCCTGCCCTCCACCGTTTTGGCGATGTGTCCGTTCGCCTTTCGGTCGAATTGGGCCGCACCGATATGCCCTTGCGCGATGTGCTCGCGCTGGGTGAGGGCAGCGTTGTCAGCCTCAACCGCCTGACCGATGAACTGCTGGACGTGACAGCCAACGGCAAGATCGTGGCGCGCGGCGAGGTGATCGCGGAAAATGGCCGTTTCGCGCTCAGGATCGTGAGCCTTGCGGGTGAAGAGGGCGACGCATCCGATGCGATGATGGATGCTTCACGCGCTCCGGCAGATGCGCCTGCGCCCGATGCGGATCTACCGTCATGATGCTTGAATACTTCGCACGGCTGGCGCTGCTGCTGCCCCTGCTGGGCCTGATGATCTGGGGCAGTCTGAAACTGACGCGCTATCTCCAGACCCGTGTCATCGGCATGGGCGGCGGTTCGGGCCGACATCTGGAACTGGTCGAAACCAGTCTCGTGTCGCCGGGAATGAAGCTTGCCGTGGTGCGTTTCCACGACCGCGAAATCCTGCTGGGATGTTCGCGCAATGGGCTGGTCCGGCTGGGTGAGGCACCTTGCGTTGCACGCGGAGGCACAACCGCCAGCCAGCCTGCAACGGGCGACATCTGATGCCCCGCGTTCCCCTGATTGCAGGCGTACTGTGCCTCGCTGCGTTAACCATGTTTGTCCCGCCCGACGTGGCATTGGCCGCGACGCCTTCTCTGCCCGCCACTTCTGATACGGCCGGAATTGGCGCTGCGCTGGAACGGGCTCTGGGTGCGGATGCCGATGCCACCGGCAACACGCCGTTGAGCACATCTATCCAGCTGCTGATCGTGATGGGCTTGCTCACCATCTTGCCCGCGCTGGTGCTGATGATGACGAGTTTCCTGCGCATTCTGGTGGTCTTGTCGATCCTGCGCCAGGCGCTGGGCCTACAAGGATCGCCGCCGACACAGGTGCTGATCGGGCTGTCGCTGTTCCTTTCGATGTTCGTCATGGCCCCGACAATCGATGCGGTGAACACCGCCGCGATAGAGCCCTATGCAGCGGGCACGATGGACGCCGATGTGGCGATTGCCAGCGCAGGCGAGGCGTTTCACGCCTTCATGATCCGCCAGACGCGCGAGACCAATCTGCTGATGTTCTCCGACATTGCCGGCGTCGGCGCGTTTGCCAGCCAGACCGAGGTGCCGTTCTCGATCCTGCTGCCCGCCTTTGTCACCAGCGAACTGGAGACAGCGTTTCAAATTGGCTTCATGATATTCTTGCCGTTTCTGGTAATCGATCTGGTCGTGGCCAGCGTGCTGATGAGCCTTGGCATGATGATGCTGTCCCCGACGATTATCTCCCTGCCATTCAAGCTGTTGCTGTTCGTGCTGGTCGATGGCTGGGCGCTGCTGATGGGCAGTCTTGCGATGAGCTTTTCATGAGCGGGGCAGGGGCATCCCAGGCTGATTCCGCGCTGCTGGCGCTGGCCGATCAGACGTTATGGGTCACCGCGTTGATCGTTGGTCCGGTGCTGGTGGCGGCGCTGCTGGTCGGGTTGGTCGTGGGCATCATTCAGGCGGCAACCTCCGTTAACGAACAGACGCTCACGTTTGTCCCGAAACTGGCGGTTGTGGCGGTAGTGTTCGTGATCCTTGGCGGGGCGATGATGGGCCTGCTTGCGGATTTCCTGCGCGAAATTTTCGCGCAGGTCGCCGCGATCTCGGCCTGACGCTCGGCGAGCGCGGGCCATGAACGTTCTCGATTTCGGTTTCGGCCCGCTCGATCAGCAATTGTGGCAGTTGTTGTTCCTGTCGGTGCGCGTGGGCGCAGCTTTGCTGGCCGCGCCGATGGTGGGTGTGATGTCCGTCCCGCCCACCTTGCGCGCGCTGCTGGCGATTGTGTTCGCGGTGTTCATCGCAATCTGGCTGCCGCCTGCAAACCTGCCCGACATGATGAGTTTCGCCGCGATCCTTGCGGTGGTGCAGGAAGTGGTGATTGGCGCGGCGCTGGGCATGGTGTTGCAAATCGCCTTTGCCGTCCCGCTGATCGCCGCAGAGCAGATATCGGGCACAATGGGCCTCGCCATCGCAACCTCGATCGACCCGGCCAGCGGTACGCAGTCGGGCGCGCTGGGCACGTATTTCGGCCTGCTGCTGACGCTGTTGTTCTATGCCATCGGCGCGCATCTTTTATGGTTTGAACTGCTGATCGAAAGCTATCGCGTGCTGCCCGCGGGCTCATTTGCCTTTGGCCCGCAAACCGCGCAGGGCATCGTGCTGTTCATGGGATATGGCCTTGCCACCGCCGCCGCCATTGCCTTGCCCGTGGTGCTGGTGCTGTTGCTGGTGCAGATCGTCACCGGCGTCATCTCCCGCTCTGCGCCCGCACTTAATCTGTTCGCGCTTGGCCTGCCTGCGGGCACACTGGCGGGCATCGTCGCGCTGATCATAGTGCTGCCGATCCTGATGGAGCAGTTTGTCGGCCTGCTCGAAGCGGCGCTCAGTCAGGCAGCGCTGGTGGTCGAAACTGCGGGAATTGGCGGAGGAGTTGCCGGATGAGCGACGACACGGGCGAAAAGAATTTCGATGCAACGCCGAAAAAGAAGCAGGACGCCGCAAAAAAAGGTGATGTCCTGCGGTCAAAGGAGCTGGGAACGCTGGCCGGGGTCGCGACCGGAGTGGCGGTGCTGGGCATGGTCGGCCCGTGGCTGTTCGGGGGTCTGGAAAGCATCGCGCTCACCAGTTTCCGCTTCGATGCGGGCGATCTGGAACATGCCGAACCGGGCGCGGCCATCGGCAACGCGATGAGCGCGGTGATGCCGCCGATCTTTGTCATCGGGGCGGCGGTGATCGTCATGACGCTGATATCGCAATTGCTGCTGGGCGAAGGCGCGCGGTTTAATCCCGGCGCGATGGGGTTCAAGGGGTCGAAGATCAATCCGCTAAGTGGGCTGAAGCGCATTTTCGGGATGCAGGGACTGATTGAGCTGGGCAAAAGCGTGCTCAAACTGGTACTGATGGTCGGCATTGCCTGGTGGTGGGCCGAAGACAATATGACTGCGCTGCTGGGGCTGGGGCGCGGCACACTGGAGGCGCAGCTGGCCTATGCGTGGGATGCGGGGCTGGCGCTGGTCTGGATGCTTGTCCTTGGCCTCGCGATCATCGCGCTGATCGACTATCCGCTCCAGAAATTCCAGCGCGACAAACGGCTGAAGATGAGCCTCAAGGATCTGCGCGACGAATCGCGGCAATCCGAAGGTTCACCCGAAATGAAGGGTGCACGGCGTCAGCGTCAGCGTGATCTGGCGCGCGGCGGAGTGGCCAAGGCGATGCAGGAAGCGCAATTCGTGATCGTTAACCCGATGCATTTTGCGGTCGCGCTGAAATACGATCCCGACCTTGCGCCCGCGCCGATCCTGCTGGTCAAAGGGCGCGGCGAGACTGCATTGGCCATGCGCGATATTGCCGGGGAAGAAGGCGTGCCGGTGCTCGAATATCCGGCGCTGGCGCGCGCGGTGTATTTCACCACGCAAGCCAACCAGATGGTTCGCGAGGAATTGTACGTGGCGATCGCCGCGCTGGTCGCCTTCATCCTTTCCCTGAAGCGCGGCGAGCGTCCGAACCGTCCGCGCGTGGAAGTGCCGGAAGCGCTGCGTTTCGATGGCGACGGCCACCCGGATAAACGTGCCAGCCAGAAATAGGATTCCCCCTTAAACACCCCGGCGCCGGCCCGTTCTGACTGATATGGAAAATCCCGGCTCGTCTATCATCTCCGCGCTTGGCGCTGGTTCCGGCATTGATTTTGCCGCGCTGGCGCGCAATCTTTCCGAAGCCAGCTTCGGTTTTCAACGTGAAACGCTCGAAGCGCGCAATTCCGCCCTCGAAGCGCGCATTTCCGCGGCTTCGGTGCTGCGCAGCACACTCACCGGTCTTGCCAGCGCGCTGGGCGACCGTATTCGCGGCGGCGACCTCGCTCCGCGTGCGACCATCGGCAATACATCCGTTGCGCGCGCCACCACCGTGCCTGGCACTGCGCCGCGCGGCACCTATTCGCTCGAAGTTACGCAGTTAGCCGATGCACAGACGCTGGTTTCGCCAGCCTATGCAAATCGCGATGCGCTGGTCGGCGAAGGCAATTTGCGCATCCGATTTGGCACGGTGTCCGGCGCGAACTTTACCGAGGATACCGCCCAAAGCGCGCTCGACATCGCAGTGAGCGATACTGACACTATCGCCGATATCGCTGCCAGGATCACCAGCCAGAGCAATGGCGCGCTCACCGCTTATGTCGCGCAAGGCGCCTCTGGTGCGCAGCTGGTGGTAAAGGGCCGCGACGGAGCGGTTAACGGTTTCGTACTGGAAGGGCAGAGCAACGCGCTGTTGCCTACAGCCACTCAGGGCAATCTCAGCTATCTCAGCTGGTCGCCCACCACCGACAGCGGACAATTGCGCAGCGCCGCGCAGGATGCGCTGTTTTCCCTCGATACCGTTGCAATGAGCAGTGTCAGCAACCGTGTCACCGGCTTGCCAGAGGGTATCACGCTGGATCTTACCGGCACCAATCAGGGTGCGCCAACGACGATTTCGTTCTCGCAGGATACGACCGCAATCAGCACGGTGATGACCGATTTCACCGCTGCGCTGAATGATGTGGTTGCCTTGCTGAACGGCGGGGAGGACGGCGAAACTTCGCTTTCCAACGATTCCGGCGCGCGCGAATTGCGTCGCGATCTGGCGCGGCTTACCAATGAGATCGTGATGCCCAATGCTGCCGATGGCGCGCCGCGCACGCTTGCCGATCTGGGGCTGTCACTGACGCGCGAAGGCACGTTCCGGCTGGATTCCGCGCGGCTGACCCGCACGTTGACCGACAATCCCCAGGCCGCCGCCGCGATGTTCACCACCGGCGTTCGCGGCGTGTTTGCAACCATGGACAGCCTCGCACGGTCGGCCAGCGCGGTCGGCGATCCGGGCTCGCTCAGCGCATCGGTTCGGCGCGCGCAGGCGCAGGTAGCTCGCAATGACGAACGGTTGCAACGCGTCGCGGAACAGCAGGAAAGCCTGCGCCAGCGCCTCACCCGCAACCTTTCCGCAGCCGAGAGCCGGATTGCAACGTCGCAATCGACGCTCAACTTTATCCGTCAGCAATTCGATAATTCGGACAATTGATGCAGATGCTATCCACCAACCCGTCCGCCGCCTATCGCAGAGTGGATCTCGACGCGCGGATCGAGGCATCGGCCAGCGTCGACCTTACGGTGATCTGCCTGGAAGAGGCAGTCGCCGCACTGTCGCAGGCGTTGATCGCGCTGGAGCGAGCGCCGGAAAAGCCCCCGCGAGAGGCGCTATCGCGCGCGCATGGCATTTCCCTCTATCTCGCCCGGTCAATTGCGCCGGAAAACCCGATGCGATCTGCGATGATGCAATTTTACGGAGGACAGGCGGCGGTGATCGGGCGCAACATGCGCGTCGCGCGCTTTGTTGATATCCGGCAGGCGCGTGACGATCTGGCTGATCTGTTGGCCGCAGCGCAACGCGGATAACAGCGAATTATCGCTCGATTGCGCCCATTATAATCGCCGCTGCATCCGCCGGATCTTCGAAAGGGTGGAAATGCGTGCGGTCCGGGCGCGGCATGTCCGTCCCTTTGGGTATTTGCTGCGCCAGCAATGGCCAGGTTGGCGATCCCTTGAAATCATTGAGCCCGGTCTGCTTTGCCCGCACCACCAGCGTCGGAATCGCAATCCGCTTTACCGCTTCGTGAATGCCTGAATTGCTGCGGCTGGAGCCATAGATGCTGGCCTCCATATCGGGCGAGCAGGCCAGCACCATGCCATCACCCGCCGGGTTTGCGACGAGGCCATAGCGGCAATAATCAGCGAATACGCGGCGGTCGAACAGGGCATAGGGATCACGCGAGCCAAACCGTTCCATCATCGCTTCGACAGTGGGAAACTCGCGCTTTCGCCGGATTGAGGGGTGGGGATTGTCAGGGGTGAAAAGCGGGGCGTCGACGGCGTAATACTCGGGGGCGAGGATTACCGGATCGAACAGGATGAGGTCGCTGAAAACATGCTGCATGTCGGCAGCGCACTGCGCCAGCACATGCGCGCCCATTGAATGCCCAATGCCAACCGCGCCGTGCAATTCCAGTGTGCGCAGCAGCGCGGCGACGTCGCCAATCACCGCGCGCCAGTCGTCGACCGGTTCGCCTTCGGACCGGCCATGACCGCGCAGATCGACGCTGATAACGCGGCGGTCCGGGAAATGCTCGATTACCGCATCGAAGACCCGCGCGTGAAAGCCTGTCGCATGGGCGAAGAACAGCGGAGCCTCGTCATTGGCAAGATCACCGCGCCATTCCCACCAGGACAGCGTCACACCGTTCAAGTCGGCGCGATGGGAAATGGGCTGCATCGGTTCAGTCGAACCCTTCGACGCCATCATTGAAGCCCGGCAGGGTTGCACGGTTATCTTCCACCTCCTCGGCGGGCGCCTCGTCGGGAAGAGCTGATTTCAGCATGAAGAACCCTGCAAAAGCTGCGACCAGCGATCCTGCAAGCACGCCCAGCTTGACCGCATCGACCTGCGCTGCGTCGGCAAAGGCAAGGTTTCCGATGAACAGGCTCATGGTGAAGCCGATC
Organism: uncultured Alphaproteobacteria bacterium; assembly: GCA_963838365.1. Taxonomy (GTDB): domain Bacteria; phylum Pseudomonadota; class Alphaproteobacteria; order Sphingomonadales; family Sphingomonadaceae; genus Erythrobacter. The sequence goes on along the minus strand of CAWIQR010000008.1, from coordinate 118,928 downwards.
GCGGCGAGCAGGGACAGACCGTGGATTTTACGCCAGCCCACGCCTTCGGGAAGGGTGGCGATGCCTGATTTTACGCCGATCCACGCCATGCCAAGGATGCCTACCTGCTTGCCGATCAACAGTCCCAGCGCGATGCCCAGTGGTAACGGCGCGAACAGATCGGTGGGCGACAGGCCGATCAGGGTCACGCCCGCATTGGCAAAACCGAAGATCGGGATAATCAGAAACGCCACCCATTTGTGCAGCGTGTGCTCCATATCGTGAAGCAGATGCGTACCATCGCGAGCAACCATCGGGATCGTCATACCTGCCGCCACCCCTGCCAGCGTCGCGTGAACTCCCGATTTCAACACGAAGACCCACATGATGACCGTCAGGATCACATACGGCATTCCCGAAGCGATCCGCAGCCGGTTGATCCCGACTAACCCGGCAAGGCATACCGCCGCGCCGATCAGCATGTTCGTGTCGATCTCGCCCGAATAAAACAGCGCAATAACTGTGATCGCGCCGATATCGTCGATCACGGCAATCGCCAGCAGCAGCGCCTTCATCGCCACCGGCACGCGTGGGCCAAGCAGCGAGAGGATGCCAAGTGCAAAGGCGATGTCGGTAGCCGCAGGGATCGCCCAACCGTCGATATTAGCGGGTTCATTAAGGTTGAACGCGACGAACACCAGCGCTGGCACAGCCATGCCGCCAATCGCGGCCATCAATGGAAGGGATGCCTTGTCCCAGCTCGACAATTGCCCGTCGATAATCTCGCGTTTGACCTCCAGTCCGATGAGGAAGAAGAACACCGCCATCAGCCCGTCATTGATCCACAAAAGCAGTGCTTTGTTGATGGCAAAAGACCCGAACGATACGTTGAGCTTTGTCTCCAGCGTTCCGAAATAGGCGGGCGCTGCCGGACTGTTGGCAATAATCAGAGCCAGGACGGCAGAGCCGATAAGAACAATACCGCCTGCGCTTTCCTGTTTCAGGAAGTCCTTCAGCGCGCCACCAACCCGATCAATCATTCATTCGTCCTGTCTTCTGACCCTTGTCTGTGCGATCGACCTTAGCGTGCAAATCGGGTCTGTGGGCCTTAATTTGCGCGATTTGCAGGTTTTTCGGCTCAGACCCTCTTTTGTCGTCGCGGGCAAGGATAAGTGCTGATAATTCAGCGATACGGGCACTGCAGGCCGGTTCGTCCGTTGGTTTGAATAATGCGTACCGATAGCCGAACCGGCAGTATTACAAATGCCATCATAACCGACGGTGGCACGTTGACCAGATACGTAAACCTTTTCGCCCGCCCGCCCGCTGGCCCTCCAGTAATTTCAGGCGCAATGGAGTGTTCCGAATGCCGACAATCGTCACCCTAACCGGCGGAGATCTTGCCATCATTTCCGGTAAGGTTTTCGAGATTGACCAGGCCACAGGCGCGCGACCGTTCGGCTTTTTCGGCGGTGAATTTTGCCGGGTGAGCAACTGAGGTGTTTATGGATAATCCCCATACGTTGACTGACGACACGCGCGAGAACCTGTTGAATGCGGCAGTGCGCCAATTCGCTGATCGCGGCTTTCACGGTGCCAGCATCGCCCGCATCGCCGGTGATCTGGGGCTCACAAAACAGGCGTTGCTGTACTATTTCCGTCGCAAGGAAGACCTCTACAGCGAAGTACTGAAACGCATTTCTGACAGACTGATCGCGGCCATGCGTTCTGGCGCAGATCCGGCGAAAGACCCGGCGACTCAGTTCGAGGACATGATCCTTGGCATCCATGCCGCAGCCCAGTGCAACCCGATGGTGACCAAGGTGCTGATGCGGGAATTGATGGACAACCAGCGCAGCGATGTCAGTCCGGAAGAGTCCCACCTGAAATCATTCCTGGATGAAGTGGTGGCCGTTCTGGATAAGGTCGATGGGCTGGCTGGCATGAGCTTTTCCAAGAAATTCTCCTGCGTCTATCAGATGCTATCTGCGATTGAATATTTCTCGGTGTCCGGACCTACGCTCAGCCGGATGTACGGCGACGAGGAGTATGCTCGAATCGCCGCTGCCTATCCTGCAGAATTGCGCGCGCAGGTGCGCAGGCTGATGGCCGCGGGTGCCGCCTGATCCTCTCGCGCCATGTCGGAGTTCAACCCCGTAACCGCGCCAAAAGAGGCGAATTGACGTTTTTTTGACGGTTGCCCCGGTTGACGGCCGAGCCGCTGCGCCGCATTAACAATTGCAAGAAAACGCCAGGAATTACAGGGAATTCGCCGGACGTATGTCCACTTTTGGGCGATAGGGACATTCGGCGATACGCGTTTGTCAAAGACAATTTTCGGGGACGGCGCCTGTATCGCGAACATTCGCGGCGGCGGCGCCCCCGGCCTGAACTTCGGCGGGCGATTTAGCGACCCGATCGTCCGCCGGAGTACCCATGATACGCTTGGCAAAGCTCCCACGTGCAACACACGTCAAGGTCCCGCGCGCGGCATGATCGGCGCTGCATGTCACTCACATCATCTGGCGCCGCGCTCGACCTAAGTGAACACCCTGCGACCAAAGGTTACGCGGTCCGCCATCGCCATGGTGGTCAGCTGCGCGTTGACCCTGATGCAACTGGGCATCACGCTGGCGTCCGCGACCAGCACATTGGCGGTGCCATGAACCTTCTGGTCCAGATCGACCACGCCCTTACCCGGATCAGCGTTGATTGCATTGCCACCATGCGGATGGCTGGAAGACAGCACAACATCGTCGGGTTCCTGAATATGGTCCCGATAGAATTGCTCGATTTCAACGTCGCTGATCCCGGCGTGCAGGGTTTCGCCGTGCAGCAGCGCAGGATAGACCTCCAGTGCGCCGCCGGAAAATTGCACCTTTGTCAAAACCGTCAGCGCACGGCGCAGGACCGCAAGGTCCGCTTCCCCAAGCTTGAAGCTCAGTTTGCCGCCCTTGATCTCGCCCACCCTGTCCGCAGGAAACAACGCTCCCGCCGAAGCCAATCGGTTATAATTGAGCATGCGCCGGAAATGCTCTTCGAACCAGCCCGGCACCAGCGTAGCCATGCTCATCGGTGGCTGGAAATGGCTCTCGATCAGGAAATCGCCTCGATCGATGTACGTCGCCATCTGGTCCTCGTCCCAGGCCAGTACCGGATCGGGCATCAATGCGGGGACGGGGCAGGCGATGTTGAGTGAAATGCCCGTGCCGGTTCCCGCGATGCCGCTGGCCGAAAGAATGTTGCTGGATGCGATGGTGCCCGCCGCCACAACTACGCCTTTGGTCACGCGAACCGACTTGGCGCGGCCATCAGGCAGCAGCACTTGCACCGACGTCGCCATTCGCCGACCGTCGGGGGCAGGCGTACCCCAGCCAATCTGCAAAACCTCCGCCTTCGCAAGAATACGTGCCTTGCGAGGCGCGGTAAGAGTGGCGTGACGCAGGAACGTTTCAGGCATTGCGCGCTTGCGGCCATAGGGGCAGCCGGTGTTGCAGTAGCCACAGGATACGCAGCGGTTCTCATCGGTCCTTGCACCCCAGTTTTTGCGGAACCAGCCGGAGGTCGCGCGGTGGTCCAGGGGATCGCTTGAGCGTGCCTGATAGGCATTCCAGCCGCTGAGCATCCGTGTGCCGTTATGGCGACCAAGTCGGCGGTCGATCTCACTCACACCCAGCCGCGCCTCTACCCGCGCATAGGATGTCTCCAGTACGTTTGACGCGATGGCTGCTCCCAAATCCCGCCACGTGGACAGCACGTCGTTGGCGTCGGGATGAGTTTCGCCCTCGCGCGCCAGTCGCAGGCAAATGCCGTTGTTGATAACAGTCGATCCGCCCACCGTGCGCCCCTGAAATACGACGATATCACGATCGCGAGTGGTCTGAAGCGCACCATCCTTGTAAAGGCTTGACGTCATTCGCGCTTCATGGGGCGATATCTCGCTGCTTGGCAGATACGGGCCAGCCTCAACTATCAGTACTTCGTAACCCTGATCCGTCAGGTTCGAAGCGGCCACCGCGCCCCCTGCGCCAGACCCAATGACGATTACCTCGACGCTATCGGGGATCGCATCTTCGCCGACAAACACCGTATCCGGCAGGTCACTCGCCGTGTGTCCCTCGATTGGCGGATCGTCCGGTATGCCGGTGCGAACGCGGTGACGCGGCAGGGTAAAGCCGATGGACTCAAGCACCGGGTTGGCGCGGTTGGCGTTCTCCTCCGCCTCCTGTCCGCCGTTGGCGTCTTCCAGCTTTCTCCAGTGCCCATAATAGCCTGCATAGACGATGCCCCTAATCCGGGCCATGTCCTGAAAGATATCGATCCGGCTATTCTTAAGTCGCCGCTCGATCCGCCAAATGCGGAAGCGGCGGGGAGCGAAATGCCAAATGGGCCCGCCCAGCACGACCCAGGTCGCCAAAACCGAAACCGCAGTGCTCGCCGGGGTTCTACCCGTAATATTGCCAAACATGTATTGCAGGTTGTCGACCACTTGGCGCGGGCTTACCGCCATGTCGCGAGGCTGGACGAACAAGGTCTCCGCCAACTTGCTCCAGATTGCAGCAATAAAAGGATTGAATGGATTGGCCTGCATGATGCAAATTCCCCCTGTTCAACCTTCATAGTCGCTTCGGGCCGCCAGCGATTGTAAGGTTGCGTCGAGGATAGTACATCAATGTCGCGCACGGATTTGTTTGGTGATTTGGACTGTGTGGTGCGGTCGAGAAGACTCGAACTTCCACGGGCGTTAGCCCACAACGACCTCAACGTTGCGCGTCTACCAGTTCCGCCACGACCGCACTCGCAAACCGGAGCAAGCTCTTGCCGCCCCGTGGTAGGAGCGGGCCGATAGCAAGCGGCCCGGTGGCGTGCAAGCGTTTTGACACGAGGGGTTTGTCCAGGCGAGGGTTAACATTGGCCGGCAATTGTTTCAGCGCGGGACCACCTTACCATACTGCTTGCAAGCATGGTTAAACACACGTCAACCTTTGTGCATGAGTTTTGGTCCTGTTTCCTTTGTCATCGCCCAGATTGCAGCGGGCAGCACTCCTGGCGAACCGCGCCAGTCCGGCGTTTCTCCTGCCCCACAGGCAATCGCTTCGGCAAATGCGACCGCGCGCGTGGTGCAGCCTGTCAGGATCAGGTTTGACAAGGAGGCGCGCGAAGTGGTGATCGACGCGGCGCCCGACCAGAAGCCGCAAAGCGCCCGCGATGAAACGGGCACGCTTTGGATCGAATTCAGCTGAGAACCATCAGTCCGGCGCCCAGCCCAGTCGCGCTTCGTTCGCGTTGGCGGGGATATCCGAAATCGCCTCGGTCACTTTCAGGCTCTCACCCGGTGCCAGCTCCCTTTTCGCAGGAGTGATGGGCTTGATATAAACCTCGCGGTCGCGTTCATCCACAAACACTGCTACCAGATCGGGCACGCGTCGATTTTCGGAAGAGACGTTGTTGATTACCCCGCGAACCTGGAAATATTTCTCGCCGTTCTCCAGCGTTTCCATCCGGTTTTCTGCGGCGGGGAGATCAAGCTCCAGCCCCGGCTTTTCAAGGCCAAAACTGGGACGGCTGAACGGCAGCCAGTCCGGCAGGCCATAATAATTGACCGCGACCACCGTTCCGGTTGCAAGCAATGCGAAGATCGCGGCTGCGGCCGTCCACATCTTGCCCGGATTGCGCCGGGCCGTAAACGGCGCTCGGTATTCGAATTGGGAAACCTCATCGTCATCGGCAGGATCGTTGGTGAAGGCATCGCCATAATCATCATCAAACAGCGCGTCTTCGCCGGGATAGTCTTCGGCGCGCGTTGCAGTAGCATCTACCGCGACTTCATCGTCAACCAGTGCTTGCGCGGGAGGCGGTGTTGGTGATTTATTTTGCGCGTCTTGGCGAGTGTTGCGAGCCGCGTCACTATCATCGCGGTCCGGCAGGGGATCGGAAGCTGTCCGGCGCTCCTGCCCGGTTCGAGCGGCGGATGAACTTGCACCTGTAGCGAGCCCGAGCGCGCGCGCAGCTAGCGATTCCCGCCGTGCATCGTCGCTCTTCCAATGATTGATCGAAGGACCGGTGGCGCTCCGGTTCCCGTCGGACGGACCCTCTGATCTTGCGCTGGGCACTCGAGGGGGAGCAGGGCGGGTGGTGCTCCTTTCCTCTTGCCGAGTGGACGTATCGGCGGTGGCGGATGGTTCCCTTTCGGTCCGGACCTCTTCAGAGTGAGCAGGTTCGCGGCGCGGTGCAGCAGGCGCAGCCTGATCCGATGCGCCGGATGAAGGAGCCGACTGAAACCAGCTGCGCTTGCACTTTGCGCAGCGCACGGTGCGCCCTTCATTGCCGATGGCCGCATCGGGGACCGCATACCGCGTCCCGCAATCAGGGCATGAGATAATCATTGTGCTTAACGCAATACGCGCGAGCTTCACACGCACAAGGGTATAGGGCGCTTGCAGTGCCGAATTGGCGGCTTTTTCCACATTGATCGCCAAGTTTGCCGGGTTAACCGCACAGGTTAGCTAAAATCGGGGCGTTGTTGGGCTTCCCCCATGCCGGACGCGCTGTTAGGGCCGCGCGATGACTGAGCGCGCGAGTGAAATCGTGAAATTCGACAATGTCGGGCTGCGCTATGGCACCGATCAAGAGGTGCTGAGCGATCTCAGCTTCACCCTTTTTCCGGGCAGTTTTTACTTTCTTACCGGGGCCAGCGGTGCGGGTAAGACCAGCCTGCTCAAATTGCTTTACCTGGCGCAGCGTCCCTCGCGCGGCGGTATCCGTATGTTCGGTCGCGACATGATCACCCTGCCGCGCGGCGATTTGCCCGATTTCCGCCGCAGGCTGGGTGTGGTGTTTCAGGACTTCCGTCTGGTCCAGCACCTTTCCGCGTTCGATAATGTCGCGCTGCCGCTGCGGCTTTCCGGAACGCCGGAGGCAAAGGTGCAAAAGGCGGTGACGGATATGCTCGAATGGGTCGGGCTGGCAGACCGTGCAGCCGCAATCCCCGCGACGCTCTCCGGTGGCGAACAACAGCGCGTGGCCATTGCGCGCGCGGTTATAGCGCGCCCACAATTGCTGATCGCGGATGAGCCGACCGGGAACGTCGATCCTGAAATGGCACTAAAGTTGCTGCGCCTGTTCGAAGCGTTGAACAACCGTGTGGGAACAACCGTGGTGGTGGCGACCCACGATCTGCAATTGCTGCAAAAGGTGCCAGATTCGCTGATTATGCAGCTGAGGAATGGACGGCTATCAGACCCGACTGGCGCGTTGCGCTATCCGCCAGCGCGCAGCCGCACATCGACCCCAGCATCCCCGCGCAAGCCATTTCCCGAAAAAGGCGCGGTATGACCAGCACGCCGGAAGATCAGGGTGTGGCCGCGATTGATGGTAAACAGGCGGCTCGATTGTTGCCGCACACCCGGTTCGGCGGGCCGATCCCGTGGGTGATCGCCATCCTCATCACGTTGGTCGTGATCGCGGCGGCGGGCGGCCTTGCGCTAAGCAATCTTGCCCGAAACGCCCGTGCCGACCTGTCCGGCGCAGTGACGGTCCAAATCATCGAAGCCAACCCTGAAACCCGCGCAATTCTGACAGAGGCCGCCGCGTCCGCGCTTGCCAGCCAGCCAAGTGTGACATCGGTGCGGATCGTGCCCGAACAGGAATTATCCGCGCTGCTTGAACCGTGGCTGGGTGCAAGTGCGGGGAGCGACGATATTCCGATTCCGGCGCTGATCGATGTCGAACTGGATAACAGCGCCGGACCGCGGCAGGTCGTCCAACTGCAGGCCGCGCTCGACAAAGCTGCGCCGGGAACCAAGGTCGATGCGCAGTCGTCCTGGCTACGCCCGGTGTATGACGCACTTGCCGCGCTGCAATGGCTGGCGCTTACGTTGATCGGGCTGGTGGCGTTTGCCACGGCGGCAGCAGTATGGCTGGCGGCCCGCAGCGCGTTCGCAAATCACAGCGACACGGTGAAGATCATTCACCTGTTGGGCGGCACGGATGAACAGATAACGCGGATTTTTCAGCGATCGGTCATGCGCGATGCGGCGTTTGGCGGGCTGGTCGGTATTGTGTTGGGCGTGGCGGCGGTGTTGCTGCTGGGTCAGCAGTTCGCGGCGTTAGACAGCGGCATGGTCGGCGGCGCGCAGCTTGGCTGGAGCGATTGGCTGATAATCGCCGCAATCCCGCTAGCGGGCGTTTTGCTCGCCATGGTGACAGGCCGGATCACCATTTCACTTGCGTTAAAGGCCATGCTGTGAAGATGCATAGTCCATGATCCGCTATATTTTCTCGGCTGCCTTTCTCCTCTGGACGCTGGGCTTCCTCTGGTTCGCTGTTGCATTGCCGCAGCCGGCGGACCGGTTGGAGACCGACGCCGTCATCGTTCCTACTGGGGCCGCCGGGCGGATCGCGCGTGGTCTGGAAGTGCTGGACGGCGGACTTGCGGAAAAGATGCTGGTTACCGGTGTCGATCCCGAAGTACGCCCCGGCGAATTCGCGGTAGAATTCAATGTTCCGGTTGAACAGATGGACTGCTGTGTAACGCTCGGTTTCATGGCGGTCGATACGCGCAGCAATGCTTTCGAAACGGTGGAATGGGTGGCGCAGAACAAGGTCCGATCGCTGCGGCTGGTGACAACCGATTGGCATATGCGGCGCGCAGCGGCGGAACTGGACCGGCAATTGCCTGACAACGTGCGCGTGTTGCGCGATGCGGTACCTTCATCGCCCAGTCTGGCGACACTGTTCCTTGAATATCACAAACTGATCGCCAGCCACCTCGCTGGCCTGACCGACCTTTAGGGAGTGGTTGGCCGACCCGATGGCGATCCTGCGCAGCCTTCTGTTTTATCCGGTTTTCTACGGCTTCAGCGTCGTGCTGGTGATCGCGTCGGTGATCGCCATCCCGCTTGGGCGAGACGCGTTGCGCGGTGTTGTCGCGACCTGGGGGCGCTGGCACCGATGGTGCCTACGGGCACTGTTGGGTATTCATGTCGAAGTCAGCGGCGCACTGCCGCAGGAGCCTGTGCTGATCGCGGCGAAGCACGAAAGTTATTTCGAGGCGATCGACATGCCGCGCCTGTTCGCCTTCCCCACGGTGTTTGCCAAGAGGGAGCTGTTCTGGATTCCTGGTTGGGGCATGTCTGCGCGGGTCTATGGCCTGATACCCGTGGCCCGCGACCGGGGCGCACGGGCCCTGCGCGAGATGGTGCGCACGGCTAAACTGAGGGTGGCAGAAGGCCGTCCGCTGGTTATCTTTCCCGAAGGTACGCGGGTAAAGCATGGCATGCAGCCGCCGCTGCAATCGGGCTTTGCCGGAATGTACAAGCTGCTGGGGCTGCCGGTGGTGCCAATCGCGGTGAACAGCGGTCCGATCTATCACCGGATTGTGAAACGGCCCGGAACGATTACTTACAAGGTGGGCGAGACGATCCCCGCGGGTCTGGGACGCGCCGAAATTGAAGCTCGCGTCCACTCGGCGATCAACGCGCTGAACGACTAGACCACAATTTCGTGTGAGGAACGGGTCAGAGGCCCGCAACCGCGACCGCGCGTCCGCAGCCATGATGAACTGCGTACCATATCAGTGCTCGCGGCCGAAGTCGGGCTTCTCGTCATCCTGCCCCTGGTCGATCACTTCGCGGCGGATTGCGCGGGTACGGCTGAACAATTCGTACAGCGCCTCGCCATCGCTTGAACGGATCGCGCGCTGCATCGCAGTAAGATCCTCGGTGAAGCGCCCCAGCATCTCCAACACGGCCCCCTTGTTATTGAGGAACACGTCGCGCCACATCACTGGATCGCTCGCTGCAATGCGGGTAAAATCGCGGAAACCCCCGGCGGAATACTTGATCACCTCGCTGCGGGTGACTTCCTCCAGATCGGATGCGGTGCCCACTATCGTATAGGCGATGAGGTGCGGGATGTGGCTGGTTACGGCCAGCACCAGATCATGATGGGCGGGTTCCATCAATTCGACCTTGGCCCCCAGCCGCGTCCAGAAATCGGTCAGTGCGTGGATCGCATCGGGATCGGCATCGGCGGGCGGGGTCAGGATGCACCAGCGCCCGGTGAACAGCGTGGCAAAGCCTGCCTCTGGGCCGCTCTGTTCGGTCCCGGCGACGGGATGCGCGGGGATCACAGTACGGCCCGGCAGCGCGACGGTCAGCGCGTCGAGCACGCTTTGCTTGGAAGATCCGACATCGCTGATGATGGCGTGCGCTGGCAAAGCGCTGGCCATATCGCGCGCCGCTGTCTCCATCGCGCCCACGGGGACACACAAAATGACCAGATCGGCGTTGCCGACCGCTTGCGAGGCGGTGTCGCACACCGAACCGACCAGAGCGCGTTTGCGTGCCGCGTCGCGTACGGCTGGATCGGCATCGAAGCCGGTGGTGGCGATATTCGGCGCGCTTTCGCGGATGGCGAGGCCGATGGAGCCACCGAGCAGGCCAAGGCCAATGACGGCAACGGAACGGATCGTCATGCGCCCTTTCCACATAAGCTGCGCAGAGTGGCTGCAACTCGCTCCATATCGGCGGCGGTGCCGATGGTGATGCGCAGCGCATTCGGCAGGCCTTGTCCCGGAAGATGGCGCACCGCGTATCCGGCCTCGCCCAGCGCCGTGAGCGCGGATTGCGCGGTGATTGCGCCCTCGAACAGAACCAGCAGGAAATTCGCCTCGCTCGGCAAAGCGCGCAAGCCGTGATTGCCAAGCGCCGCAATCGCCCGCGCAAAGTCGGCGCGTGTCGCGCTGTTGTGCGCGCGGCTTGCCTCGACAAACGCCTGATCGCTCAGCGCAGCAATGGCCGCAGTCTGTCCGCTGGCGGTGACATTAAAGGGGCCGCGCAGCCGGTTGATTAAATCAACCAGATGCGGCGATCCCGTCGCCCAGCCAATCCTTTCGGCAGCCAGCCCATACGCTTTTGAGAAGGTGCGGCTGACCAGCACGTTCTCAAACTCCAGCGCCAGCGCGAATCCGCCATCGTCTACGCCCGGATCGAGGTATTCGGCATAGGCCTGATCGACCACCAGCAGCACATGATCCGGCAATCCTGCGTGTAGGCGCCGGACTTCGCCTTCGGGCAGGAAGGTGCCGATGGGATTGTTCGGATTATCGAGCAGAACGACCTTCGTCGCAGGCGTTACCGCCGCCAGCAGCGCATCGACCGATGCGCCGAGATCGGCGTCTTCTGCAAACACCGGCGTCGCCCCAACCTTGTGTGCGAGCAGTGGGTAGAGCGAGAACGAATAGCGCGAAAAAAGACACCTCGTCGCCCGGTCCCGCCAGCGCCTGCACCACACAGTTCAGGATCTCGCCCGAACCGGTGCCGCACACGATGCGCGCGGGATCAAGCCCGTGTACATCCGCAATGGTCTGGCGCAACGCCTTCGCATCTGGATCGGGATAGCTCGCGGCTTCCCCCCGCGCTGCTTCCAGTGCGAAGAGCGCGGCTGGACTGGTGCCCAGCGGATTTTCATTTGCGGACAGCTTGATCAGCGCGCGGCCATCCGCAGCAGTTGATTTGCCGGGGACATAGGCGTGGATCTGCGCAATCCACGGTTTCGGTTCGGGTCTGGATATCATCGCGAAACCGCTTGAAAGAAAAACAGCCCTTCGACAAGCTCGGGGCGAACGGTTAAGGGGGCCGTCGTCGAAAATTTCCGTTCGTGCTGAGCGTGTCGAAGCACTGTTCTTTCTTTGGTCAGGCGCACGATTGTCGAACCCCTCTTCCATTTACGCCGTCCCCCACCCCCTGCCGCTCGACAGCGGAGAGGTGCTTTCAGGCGTCGAAATCGCGTATGAAGCGTATGGCACGCTGAACGCCGCGCGATCCAATGCGATCTTGATTTGCCACGCGCTGACCGGCGATCAATATGTCGCAAGCCCGCATCCCGTAACAGGAAAGCCAGGCTGGTGGGAAGGGATGGTCGGACCGGGCAAACCGATTGACACCGACCGGTTCTACGTCATCTGCGCCAATGTCATCGGCAGCTGCATGGGGTCGACCGGCCCCAAATGCCTCGCGCCCGATGGGCAGCCCTACGCCATGCGCTTTCCCGTGATTACCATTCGCGACATGGTGCGCGGTCTGGTCGCGCTGCTCGATGGACTGGACATTGCGCGACTTCATGGCGTTATCGGCGGGTCGATGGGCGGGATGCAGGCATTGAGCCTCGCGGCCAACTGGCCGGACCGGGCGGAACGCGTGCTGGTGATTGCATCGACTGCACGGCATTCGGCGCAGAACATTGCGTTCCACGAGGTCGGGCGGCAGGCGATCATGGCCGACCCGGCGTGGGAGCGAGGCGATTACTATGCGTCAGAGGGCAACGGTCCCGAGGCCGGGCTCGCGGTTGCGCGGATGGCAGCGCACATCACTTACCTTTCCGAAGAAGGGCTGACGCAGAAATTCGGGCGCAGGCTTCAGGATAGGCCCGACGGAACCAAGGGTGCGAAAAGCTTCGGCTTTGACGCCGATTTCCAGATCGAGAGTTATCTGCGGTATCAGGGCACGGGCTTTACCCAGCGGTTCGACGCGAACAGTTACCTCTATATCACTCGGGCGATGGATTATTTCGACCTGTCCGAAGAACATGGCGGCAAACTGGCCGACGCGTTTGCAGCATCGACTGCGCGGTTCTGCCTCGTCAGTTTCGACAGCGACTGGCTGTATCCCACCGCCGAAAGCCGACATGTCGTCCACGCTCTTAATTCAACGCGGGCCAAGGTCAGTTTTGTCGAGCTCAGCGCAAGCGCAGGGCATGACAGTTTCCTGTTGCCGCACGAACAGCTCGATCGCGTGGTGCGGGGGTTTCTGAATGGCTGAGGCACATGCACCCCTGCGATTTGACCTTGCAGTGATCGCGCGCGAACTGCGCGGTCAGCGCGATGCGCGTGTGCTGGATGTCGGTTGCGGCGACGGGGCGCTGATGGCGGCGCTGCGCGATGATTGCGGGATCGATGCGCGCGGGATCGAGATTGACCCGGAGCTGGTCGAAAAATGTGTCTCGCGTGGGCTTTCTGTGGTGCAGGGCGATGCCAATCGAGACCTGGCCGATTATCCCGATAACGCCTTCGATTACACCGTGCTGGGTCAGACGCTGCAAACCAGCGCGCGTCCCGGACCGGACGCTGGAGGAATTGCTGCGAGTGAGCGCGCGCGCCTTTGTCAGCTTCCCCAATTTCGCGCACTGGCGCACGCGCACCGCGCTGTTGCTTGGAGGACGGATGCCGGTAACGCAGGCGCTCCCGATCAGCTGGTATGCGACACAGAATATCCACCACGTAACGGTTGAGGATTTCCGCGCGCTGGCAAAAGAGAAGGGCGCCCGAATAGAGCGCCGCTGGTTCTTTGCCAATGGGTTGGAAATCGGCACGCCAGGAGCAAACTGGCGCGCCGAATTCGCGATGTTCGAACTTAGTCGATAGCGCCCATCAACCCGGACGGTGAATGCCGCACAGTTTGTGCCCATCGGGATCCAGAAAATACGACAGGTTCATCACGCCCATGCTGCCGGTGCGCGGGCCGGGAGGGTCTTCTGCCGTGGTGCCGCCATTGGCGACTGCCACATCATGCAGTTCCTTTACTTGCTCAAGCGAATTGCACTTGAACCCGATGGTGAAGCCGTTGGCGCAATTGGCGGGTTCTCCGTTGATCGGTTCGCTGATTGAAAACGTATTGCCGTCGTGCATGTAGAACAGTCGTGTTTGCCCTGTGTCATTCACATGCACCATCGGCTCGCTTGCACCCAGTACGCCCAGCACAGCGGTATAGAATGCCTTCGACTTCTCGATATCGTTGCTTCCGATCATTACGTGGTTCAGCATGGCTGCCAATCTCCTCTCGAATGGGACCCGGCACCGTAGCCGGGGGTTCAGGCAGCGTGGTATAGCGGGTTTGTTATGATGATAAGTCTTTTCCTCGCCGCCATGTCGATGATCGCGCAGGCGCCGGTCCCTCTGCCGCCCACTGCGCCCCCGGCTCTTACGTCGGAAAACCGCGCGGTTATCCGTTGTTCGGCAGCGTTCGCGATCGTCGGCGCGCAGCAGACGCGCGATGGCGGCAAAAGCGCATGGCCCGAACTGAATGCGCGCGGGCGCGAATTCTTCGTCGTCGCGCTGGCAGGGATTATGGACGAACACAGTCTTGGCCGCGAGGAAATCACTGGCCTCGTCCGCGCAGAGGCTGTGCGATTGACCCAAACGGCAGAGGTCGAATCCATCATGCCGGCGTGCCTGCTGATGCTTGAAACATCCGGGGTTTAGTTCTCCGCCGCTAAAACCCTTTACCACGCTGGCACCGCGCGGATTCGCACGCTAAGGGTCCACCGCAATATGTGGTCACTCTATCAATTTCCGCTGTGCCCGTTCAGCCGCAAGATTCGCCTGCTCATGGGGGAGAAGAACATCCCCTACGATCCGCAGCGTGAAGATCCGTGGAACGCGTCGGACACGTTCTACAACCTCAACCCCGCAGGTCGAACGCCGGTGCTGGTGGATGAGGAACGCGGGATCGCGCTATCTGATAGCCGTGCAATCGGCGAATATCTCGAAGAGACTGTGGATCGCGTGCCCATGATTAGCGGCACTGCCGCCGGGCGTGCGGAAATCCGCCGCCTGACGGCCCTGTTCGACGAGAATTTCTTTCACGACGTGACCGAGCCGCTGCTGAATGAGCGGATGAAGAAGCGGCTGATCCTGAAACAGCCGCCCGACAGCACCGTTCTTTCCGAGGCGATGCGGATGGCGCACGGTCACCTCGATTACATGGATTGGTTGATCGACAACCGTCCCTGGCTGGCCGGGTCGACGATGAGCATGGCCGATCTTGCCGCCGCCGCGCAGATCAGTGTCGCGGACTACCTTGGCGGGATCGACTGGCGCGATCACGAACAGACGCGCGGTTGGTATGCCGTGTTCAAAAGCCGACCCAGCTTTCAACCGCTGCTGACGGAGCGCATGGACGGCATCAGGCCGCCCGAGCACTATGCCAAGGTCGATGGGTGATTTTCCACAAATTGCATCCCATATGTAGGGCCTTGCCGCCCGACGGTGCCAGTGGAGAGCGAAATGTCCGAAGATCCCAAGACCCTGACTGCCGATGAATGGCGCCGCAAACTTTCGACCGAGCAGTATCACGTGTTGCGCGAAGCGGGCACGGAGCGCGCCTTTACCGGCCAGTATGACAAGCATTACGACGAGGGCGAATACACCTGCGCGGGATGCGGGACGGTGCTGTTCGCCAGCGATGCGAAATACAACAGCGGTTGCGGCTGGCCTGCCTTCACGCGGCCCGCCGACGGTGAGAACGTGGACGAACACCGCGATACCTCTTTCGGCATGGTCCGCACGGAAGTCACCTGTTCCAATTGCGGCGGGCACCTGGGGCATGTGTTCCCGGACGGACCGCGCGATCAGGGCGGATTGCGCTATTGCATCAATTCTGCTGCGCTCGATTTTGCGCCCGAAGACGAGAGTGTGGGTGGGAATGAAGATGGCGGTGAGGGCGCCGCCTGATCAAGCCGTCATCACGGTTATCGGGGACGCAGCCCTCGCACTGTGTTCACTCCGCGTTACAACTCCCCTATGCAGGCCCCACTCGATGACCAGAACGATCAGGCTCAAAACGATCAGGCGACGCGCGCGCAATGTCCAAACGCGGTAGGCAAATGTCGAACAGGGACGCGCGCGGAAGCCGACGCGCGGCCAGTGAACGTGCGCGCTCGGAGCAGCCTGCGAAGCTGAAGCGGGACGGTGACAAGCCGCCATCGGCAATCTGGCGATGGCTCAAGCGCATATTGCTGGCGGGGCTGGCGGTCGGCGTGCTCGGCGTGATTTTTCTTGGGTTTGCGGTGGGATTTGCCGCGCGCGAAATTCCAAGCTTTTACCAGCTCAAGGCCACGCAAAACGCGCAGACCATTCTGGTGCGCGCGCGCGATGGCACGGAAATCGTGGAACTCGGCCCCAGCTTTGGCGAGTGGATCGACCACAGTGAAATTCCCGAGACGATGAAAAACGCCATGATCGCGGTCGAGGACAAGCGGTTTTACGATCACTATGGCGTCGATCCGATCCGTCTTACGGGCGCTATTGTCGAAGGGATAAACGGCGATCGCGAACGGGTCGGCGGCACATCCACGATCACGCAGCAGCTGGCGCGCAACATTTTCCTAAATTCCAATCGGACCTTCGATCGCAAGGCGCGCGAGGCGGTGCTGGCGATGGCGCTGGAATGGAAATTCTCCAAGGAGCAAATCCTGGAGCTGTATCTCAACAAGGTGTATTTCGGCGGCGGCGCTTACGGGATCGACAGCGCCAGCCGCAAATTCTTCAGCCACCCAGCAAACGAACTGAGCGTTGCCGAAGCATCCATCATTGCCGGGTTGGTCAAGGCGCCCAGTCGCTATTCGCCGACTGCCGATGTGCAGGCGGCCGTCGACCGCGCCAGGGTGGTGCTGCGGCTGATGCGCGAGCAGGGCTATATCTCTGCCAGCGAGGCAAATGTCGATGTCAATACGGTCGAACTGAAGGAACAAGCAGGGCAGAATTCTGTGCGATACTTCACCGATTGGGCTCTGCCGCAGCTCGACATTCTTTTGCCCGAAACGTTTGCCCCGATCGAGGTGTGGACCACGCTGGACGTTGGGATGCAACGCGCGGCCACCGCGGCGATTGCCTCCAATGTTCCCGCAGGATCGCAGGGCGCGCTCGTCAGTCTGGACCGGGACGGCGCGATCCTCGCGCTGGTGGGCGGCACCGATTATGTCGAGACGAATTTCAACCGTGCGACCAACGCGCTGCGCCAACCGGGCTCTTCATGGAAATTGTTCGTCTATCTTGCCGCGCTGGAGGCGGGATACAAGCCGGACAGCACGGTAAAGGACGTGCCCGTCCAGTTCGAGGGGTGGAGCCCGCGCAATTCCAGTGGCCGCAATGTGGGCGAAACCAATCTGCGCACCGCCTTTGCCTATTCGATCAACACGGTCGCCGCCCAGCTTGGCAACGAGGTGGGCTTTGGTACGGTTGCATCCATGGCAAAGCGGTTTGGCATCACCTCGCCAATTTCCACCTACCCTTCGATGGTACTCGGTTCATCCGAAGTGCGTCTGATCGAGATGACGCGCGCCTTCGCCATCGTCTCGGCCAAGGGGCAGGGCGTGGAGCCGTACGGCATTACGAGGGTCACAACTGCCGAGGGCGAATTGTTGTATGAACATCGCAAGGCGGTGGATCGCTCGCTTGTTCCCGATTACGTGGCAGCGGGTATAACCGATCTTCTGCAAACTGCGGTCAACACCGGCACGGGCAAGGCCGCACAGATCGGCAGGCCGGTTGCGGGCAAGACCGGCACAACCAGTTCCAACAAGGACGGCTGGTTTGTCGGCTTTTCATCGGGCATCACCACCGGCGTGTGGATGGGGCGCGATGATGCAAAGGCGGTGCCGGGGCTACAGGGTGGACGTGCGCCCGCGCAGGCGTTTGCGGCCTACATGCGTTTTGCCGTGAAGGACCGCCCTATCGAGCAGTTCGACACCGAATTGAACCTGCCAGACTGGCAATTGGAGCCGGACGAGGAGTTCCTCTATGGCGACCCTGACGATTATTACTTCATCGATGAACAGGGGAATCTGATCGAACCGGGCCGGCGCGATCCGGGGCCGGACTTTGATCCGGATGGTGAGCGTCCCGATGGCGCGGGAAGCGTGCGCCAGCCGGAACCTCCGCCCGCCGCCAGTCAGGATTTCCTTGAACGCGCGACCGGTCAGCGGTTGCCGCCCGATAACCCTCCACCACGGCCGCGCGCACCAACAGCGACACCACCGCCACGTGATGCCGGGCCCAGAGCGCGGCCGGAACCGGCGCCTACGAACAGCCCTCCGCAGAATTGACGTAACGGCGCGTCAAGTACGCGGACCATTCCCGCCCATGCCGGACCGGCACAAAAAAGGGCGCCGAAGCTAGATGCTTCGGCGCCCTTTTTACTGTTCGGCGTCACACCGCCGAAAGACTGTGTATTAGTTGATGCGAACAGCGATGAAGCGGGGCGGAATACCGCGCCGCTGAATGCGCAGCAGCAGTGACTTGCGTCCTTCCGCCTTGGCCGCGTCGATCTGTTCGCGCAGCACAGCAATCGTACCTGTCTGGACGTAGTTGGCCGAAAGGATGATGTCTCCTCTGCGCAGGCCCTTTTGACCGGCGTCCGAACCGGGATCGACCGCGCCCACGACAACGCCCGTCGTACCCTCTTCCGCGCCGAGGGTGCGCGCGATCTGAGGTGTCAGCTCCACGACCTGAAGCCCAAGGCTTTCTGCGACCACGTCGTCCATCTCATCCGGGTTCATCGGTTCTTCGGAATCCGGATCAAAGGTCTGCGCCTGTTCCTGCAGTTCCTGTTCGCTTGGACGTTTGGCAAGGGTAGCGCGCGTCGATACCGTCTGGCCATTGCGCAACACTTCGAGTGGGACGGTCTGGCCGGGCTGAATGTTGGCGATGAGATAAATGACGGTCTGATCCGCCGTCACTTCCTGCCCGTTGATGCGAGTAATGATGTCGCCTGGCTGCAATCCGGCTTTCGCAGCCGCACTGTCATCCTGCACCGTCTGGACGATCTCGCCCCGCTTGGTCGGCAGGCCCAGCGAATTTGCGATATCGTCGCTAACGGGAGCCAGGCTAACACCAAGGAAACCGCGCTCAATTTCCTGACCCGCCAACAGCTTGTCAACAATCGGCGCCGCGGTTTCTGCCGGAATTGCAAAGCCGATGCCGACACTGCCACCCGAAGGCGAAAAGATCGCGTTGTTGATGCCGATCACATTACCGCGCATGTCGAACAGCGGGCCGCCAGAATTGCCGCGGTTGATGCTGGCATCGGTCTGGATATAGCGATCGTATGCGCCGCCCTGACCAGTGTTTCGATAGACAGCCGAGATGATGCCGGATGTCACCGTTCCGCCAAGGCCGAACGGGTTGCCGATGGCCACCACCCATTCGCCGACGCGTGATTTGCTGGAATCTCCGAAGGTCACGAACGGAAAGGTGCGGTTGGCTTTGATCTTGAGCACTGCAAGATCCGACGCTGCATCGGCGCCCACCAGCTCGGCTTCGTATTCGGTGCCATCGGGCAAGGTGACAGTGATTTCTTCGAGAGTAGCGCGGGCATTGGGCGCGACCACGTGATTGTTCGTCACGACAAAGCCGTCCGCCGAAATAATGAAGCCTGATCCCAGCGACTGCGCCTCGCGCGTTTGCGGCTGCGCTTCGCCGCCTCGGCGGCGGTTGAACAATTCGGCAAAGGGTGTTCCGGCGAACGGATTGCGATTCACCTCGACCCGCTGCCGGGTTGCGATGTTGACCACCGCCGGTTGAAGCTGCTCTGTCAGGTCGGCAAAGCTGGCCGGAGCGCCCGATTGCGGGACAATCCGGCTCATCGCCGCGTCATCGTTCTGAGCGACCTGCGCACCGACCGGCTGGCCAGTAACGAGTGAAATAGCCGCGCCTCCCACCAGAAGCACACTTGTCAGTCCATAAACATACCGCACGTTCTTCACGTCCTCTCGTTCCTTCTTGGCATCGCCCTGAAAGCAGGGCCGGGCGCTCGTTAGCCAAAGCGCCTCAGATGTTTTCAGCGCCGTATCGCGGATACGGTTGCTCGATTTCTTCGGGTCACAATGCACCGGATGGCACTGAACGCTGATTGAACACAACCGCCGTTGAGCAGGCATTATCAGCGGTTCGTCGGTCTGCCGCAATCGACACGTGGTGTTATCGGTTCCCCCGAAACTGGCGGAAATATTCATTGTCATTATCCAGCACCAGCGAACTGTCGCCCTCTCCCTGCAGGAAGGTTGTGCGATAGCTCTCCATGGCGCGGTAGAAATCGTAAAAGTCGGGATCCTTACCATACGCATCGGCATAAACATTGGCAGCGCTCGCGTCGGCCTCTGCGCGAATGATCTCGGCATTCTTGCGCCCTTGTGCGCGGATCGTTTCCGCTTCTTCCTGACGTTCGGACTGCATCCGGGTAAAGGCTGCCTGCAACGGCGTGCCTTCCGGAAGGTCAGCAGCCTTGATCCGCACATCGATGATCTGCACCCCGTACTGGCGCGCTTCCTGATCGAGTTCATTGCGGATGTTGGTCATCGCGCTGCCGCGTTCAGCGGTGAGCAGGCTGGCGAATGTCCGGCGGCCAAGTTCCTGCCGCAGAACGGAGGTCAGGATCGGCGACAATTGCGACCGCAACCGCGTTTCATCGCCGGCGCGTTCCACCATCGCGACTGGCTGGATGATGCGGAAGCGCGCGTAGGCGTTGACCTTCAGCCGCTGTTGATCGCTGGTGAGAACCTGCTGGTTTTCCATGTCCAGATCCAGCACCCGGCGCTCTACCATCTGAACCCGGTCAACCACGGGAATGCGCCAGTAAAAGCCTGCCCCGGTCTGGCCGAAAGGTTGATCGGGATTGTAGCGGTTGACGATGAGCTGGGGCTGACCCGCGCGGATAATGACCGCCTGTTTCGTTTCCGGCACCACAAACAGCGTGGATGCCAGCACGATCAACAGGATGCCGACCGCGATAATCGGATAGCGAAAGGTGTTCCAGACAGTGTCCATCCTATTGCCCTCCCTGCTGCGTGGGTGTGGGCGTGGTCGTGGCGCGCTGTCCGCTGCGACGTTGCACTTCGGAAAGCGGCAGGTAAGGCGTCACCCCGTCTGCTTCGATCACGGTCTTGTCGGTCTTGCTCAACACCTGTTCCATTGTTTCGTAATACATGCGTCGCCGGGTCACTTCGGGAGCCAGCCGGTATTCGCCGTAGATCTGGTTGAACGCGGCAGCCTCGCCCTCGGCCTTGGCCTGGCGTTGCTGCGCATAACGACGTGCCTGATTGATCGTCTGTTCAGCGTTCTGCTGCGCGGCAAGCACATCGTTGAAGGCCTCGATCACCTCTTCGGGCGGATCGGATTTATCAATCTCGATCCCCTGCACCGCAATTCCCGAACCATAGGCATCGAGGATGGTCTGCATCCGCGTAATCACGTTCTGTTCGATGTCGGCGCGCCCTTCGCCCGAGATCACGTTGTCGAGCGTCTTTTCCGCGACGGAAGAGCGCATGGCGGTTTCCGCCACTTCCAAAATCGTCTCGCCGGGGTCTGCCAGCTGGAATTGGAACAGCGTCAGATCCTTGATGTTCCAGCGAATTAGGTATCCCAGATCGACCAGGTTCTGATCGCCGGTCAGGATTAGCTTCTTGCCGACATCCTCGGACCGGATTTCGCGCACGTCCGTCGCGGTGACCTGCTGGATTGGCCAGGGCAGCGTGATGTTGGTGCCAGGATTCAAGGTACTGTAATATTTGCCACCGAACCATGTGACGACCGCCTGTTCGCGCGCTTGTACGAAATGAAAGCTGGTGGCGAGCAGCCAAGCGATGACGATACCAACGCCAATAATCGGCAACCAGCTTTTGCCACCGGGCCGTTCGGGCAGGCGAAAACCGGGTCCGCCCGGACCACCACCGCGACGCGGGCCTTCGGGGCCGCGGTTCTTGAAGATGTCCTCGATGTTGGCGGAACGCTTTCCACCGACGCCGCCACCCGGAAGCCACGGATTGCGCGGCCCATCTTTGCCGGTATCGCCTCTGCCGCCATTGTCGCCGCCACCGGGCTTGTCTCCGGTCGGGGAGCTGTCATCGCCCGATCCGCCGCCGGTTCCCCAGGGGTTCTTTTTACCGGCCATGGCAAATCCTCCAGAGAACCCGCCCAGCCATTTCCGAAATCCGTCCATAGTTCGCATTCTACCCTTATAGGGACGCAAATGTTGGAAAAACAGGGGGCGCGAAGTGAATTTTGCAGGCGAGGTCGCGGGAATTTGATGTTAGGGGCAAAGCGCGATGACGAACTCTTCGATACCCAGCGATGATAAACCGCCCAGCCCGGCAGAGGCAGAGGCGCTGGTCCGGACATGCCTTTCGCCCGAAATGGCGCATCGGGTCCGTTCTGCCCGGATTACGGATGGACGCGCGATAATCGTTGCGGAGGCAGGCGATCTTTCGGCAGGCGCGCGGGTCGAACTGGAAGCCGCGATCAAGCTGGCGGTGACGCGCCTCCAATCTGTGACGCAAGTGCATGTCGCGCTGACCGCAGAACGCCGCCGCCGCCGGATCATCGCGATAGGATCGGGCAAGGGCGGGGTCGGCAAATCCACGCTGACCACCAATTTGGCGGTCGCATTGGCAAGAGCGGGGCGCAAAGTCGGCGTGATCGACGGAGATATTTACGGGCCTTCTCAGCCCAAATTGCTGGCGACGGAAGGACAAAGGCCCGCGACGCAAGGTGACAAGCTGGTCCCGATCGACAGTCCTCACGGGGTAAAGGTGCTGTCGATGGGCCATGTCGTCGCTCCTGGAAAGGCGCTGGCATGGCGCGGTCCGATGGCCGGAAAGGCGCTGGGCCAACTGGTCGATGCCGAATGGGACGACACCGATCTGCTGCTTATCGACCTGCCGCCGGGCACGGGCGATGTGCAATTGTCGATGATGGCTGATAGCAAGCCGGATGGAGCCATTCTGGTATCCACGCCGCAGGATCTGGCCCTGCTGGATGCCGCGCGCGCCGGTCAATTGTTCGAGCAGGGGGAAGTGACGATTATCGGCCTGATCGAGAATATGGCGGGCTATGCCTGTCCCCATTGCGGGGAAGTCAGCGATCCGTTTGGCCAGGGCGGTGTAGAGAAATTTGCGACCGCGCTCGAAATCCCGTTCCTTGGCCGCATCCCACTGACGCTGGAAACGCGCATTGCCGGGGACGCGGGCAAACCCCCGGCGGCTGGCGACGATGCGATCGCCGCGCCGTTTCACGATATCGCGGCGAAACTCGGCCGTTGGCTCGATACAGGAGCGGTCTGAGCGATGCAGATCACTCGGCGTGGGCTGGCTGCAGGGGCTGCTTTGGGAGGGGGATTGCTGGTCGCGTGGTGGTGGTTGCCGCGCACGTTTCCCAATCCGCTGACCGCGGCATCGGGCGAACATGTATTCGACGCCTGGCTAAAAGTCGGCGAGGATGGCATAGTCACCGTTGCCGTACCACAGCTTGAAATGGGGCAGGGTATCTCCAGCCTGCTGCCGCAGATCGTTGCGCAGGAACTGGGCGCGGACTGGCGGCAGATCGCGGTTGAGCCCGCGCCGATATCGGGCGCCTATGCCAACATCCCGCTGGCCAATCGCTGGTCGCAATTGTGGGAGCCAATCGCCCCCGGGTTGTCCGACGAACTCGATGACAGTCTGGCCCGCCGCTTTGCACAAGGTCAGCGCTTTACCGCCACCGCCGATGGCACATCGCTTGCCGCATATGAGGAACCGTGCCGCATCGCGGCTGCCGCAGCGCGCGCGATGTTGGCGATGGAAGCTGCCGATCGCTGGGGCGCGACGTGGGAGGAATGCCAGGTCGCAGCCGGGTTCGTCTCGCTGGGGAAAGAACGCGCGAGTTTTGGCGAGTTGGCGGCCGGTGCAGCGTTGCGATCCCCGCCCGACCCTGCGCCCGTGCGGCCCGAACCGATTGCCGAAGACCTGCCCTCCGTGCTTGGCGCGGGGCTGCAGGCCGACCGTCTCCCGCCCGCATTCCCGCGCATCGACTTGCCGTCAAAGGTCGATGGAAGTCACCAGTTCGCCAGCGACATCCGCCTGCCCGGTATGGTGTATGCCGCAATCTGGCACGGCCCGAACGACGGGTCTGAGCTGACCGATTTCGATTCGGAACCAATCGCCGGGATCGCCGGGATAAAAGGCATCGTCAAATCCAGACGCTGGCTATGTGTCGCCGCGACGACATGGTGGACCGCGCAGCAGGCACTGGAAGCCATGCAGCCGAAATTCACTGTCAGCTATCCAGTGGAAAGCGACGATATTGCGGCGCGGCTCGACACGTATCTGCGCGGCGGAGAATCGCATCGTATCGCCGAAACGGGCTTGGGCGCGGAGGGCATGCAGCGCGTCGATATCGCGCGCCGGTACGAGGTTGAGCCTGCCTTTGCCGCGCCGCTGGAAACCGCCAGCGCGGCGGCCCGGTTCAAGGATGGTCGGCTGGAGCTGTGGATTGCGGCGCAGGCGCCCGAACAGGCGCGCATCGCGGCGGCGCGCGCGGCTGGCATCGCAACCGATGACGTGGTGCTGTATCCGATGACGGCGGGCGGAAGTTTCGATGCCCGGCTGGAGCACGATCACGCAATCGAAATCGCGCAGGTCGCGCGTGAATTGAACGTGCCCGTGCAGCTCACATGGTCGCGGCGTGACGAGATTACGCGTGGCCGCCCGCGCCCGCCAGCCTACATGCTGTTGGGCGCGCAACTGGCGCAGCCGGGGCGCGGCGGCGTACCCGGCACTATCGAAGCGATGCAGGTGCGCATTGCCTGTCCGTCGACGTCGCTGGAGTTTGGCGAGCGATTGTTTCGCGACCGCACCAGTTGGGCCGCGATCCGCGAAAGCGCCGGGCGCAAGGATGAACTCGCGTGCGAAGGGGCGACGCCGCCGTATGCCATTCCCAACGTGGCGGTGGATCATGTACCGGTAGAAATCAGCCTGCCCACTGGCCGGGTGCGCGGCAACGCGCACAGCTACACTGCCTTTGCAATCGAGAGTTTCGTCGATGAAATCGCGTCGACGACCGGTCGCGAACCGCTGTCCTATCGTATCACCATGCTGGGTGATGATATCCGCCTTGCCGCCTGCCTTCAGCGCGCGGCGCAACTGGCGCAGTGGAATGGCGGTGTCGATCAGAGCGGTCAAGGGCTGGCTTGTCACCGCATCGGCGATGCGCAGACCGGCGGGCGGATCGCCTGCGTCGCCACCGCGCGCGCGGGCGAGGGAGGGGTGCGAGTAACGCGCCTGTCGGTTGCGGTCGATATTGGACGCATCGTCAATTTGGATATTGCACGCCAGCAGATCGAAGGCGGGCTGATTTTCGGCCTCGGCACCGCTCTGGGCAATGCGCCGCGCTGGCGCGCCGGATTGCCTGCAAGCTTTGATTACGCATCGCTGGGACTTCCTGCCATGTCCGACTGTCCTGAGATCGATGTCGAATTCATGCCGAGCGAAGCCCCTCCCGTCGATCCGGGCGAACTGGGCGCGGTCATTGCTCCGCCAGCGATAGCTAACGCGCTGTTTTCGGCTACCGGGTTGCGGCTGCGCCGTTTGCCATTGCTGTCAGACGGATTGTAAACCACAGCACTGCTGCCCATATGCCGCGCGGGATCATTGCAACTGCCCCGTCGCATCGCGAACGGAAACACACCCTCACCCATGCGTTGGAGCCTCAATGACCTGGCAAAAACAGCACCTGCCCAACGATCATCCTCCGGTGAAAAGCGGAAGTGTGGGTGTAATCCTGATCAATCTTGGCACGCCTGATGGGCCCGATCCAGGGTCGGTAAAGCGCTATCTCAAGCAATTCCTGTCGGACCGGCGCGTGATTGAAATACCACCGATTGCGTGGCAGCCGATCCTGCGCGGCATCATCCTGAACACCCGGCCCCAGAAAAGCTCAAAGGCCTATACGAAGATCTGGACCAAGCGCGGTTCTCCACTGGCGGACATCACTGCCAGCCAGGCAGAAGCCATCGCGGCGGAACTGGGCGAGGAAATCGTGGTCGATTATGCCATGCGATATGGCTCGCCCTCGATTGAACAACGGCTGGTCGAACTGACGGCAAAAGGGTGCGATCGCATCCTGATCGCGCCCCTGTACCCGCAATACTGCGCGGCGACGACCGCGACCGTGTTCGACGAGGTGGCGCGCGTGATGGGAATGATGCGCTGGCAACCCGCGCTGCGGTTCCTGCCCCCCTATCACGACGATGCGCTGTATCTGGATGCGCTGGCCGATGATCTTTCGCGACAGGTCGGTGCGCTGGATTTCCGGCCCGAAGTCATGCTGCACTCTTTCCACGGTATGCCAGAGCGCACACTGGAAAAGGGCGATCCCTATCACTGCCATTGCCACAAGACCGCGCGCCTGTTGCGCGAGCGACTGATGGAGCGTCCCGAATTTGCCGGTGTCCGGTTCGAAACGACGTTCCAGTCGCGTTTTGGCCCGGCCAAATGGCTCGAACCAGCGACGGACGATACGCTTGTCGCAGAGGGGCAGAAGGGCACGAAACGCCTGGTCGTGGCCGCGCCCGGCTTTGCCGCCGATTGTGTCGAGACACTGGAAGAACTTGCGCTGGAGGGCCGCGACGAGTTCGTAGAGGCGGGTGGGGAGCAATACGCGGTGCTCGATTGCCTGAATGTTGGCAAAAGCGGTGTCACCATGCTCGAAGCGATGATCCGGCGCGAACTTTCCGGATGGATTTGACGTGTGAAACTATCTACACCAATATAAGTTGCATTATCGAACCTAAAATGAAGGCGTGAAGATCATGGCCACCCTAGCCCAACCCGAATCCAAATCCGGTCTTGCAACCAGTGACGCGGCGATTGAGCAGGAATTTAACCACTGGAGCCAAGGTGTTCCCGACGCAGATGCTATCACGCATATCCCCGGCGAAAAGGGGCTGCCGTTTGTCGGCAACACTTTCAAAATGCTGGCCGACCCCCACGCGTTTGCCGCACGAATGATTGAAACCTATGGGCGCGTTTACAAAAACTTCGCTTTTGGCGGTTGGCAGGTTGCACTAATCGGGGCGGACGCAAATGAACTGTTGATGTTCAACAAGGAAAAGATTTTTTCAAGCGAGCAGGGCTGGGGTCCGGTGCTGGATCAATTGTTTCCGCGCGGATTGATGCTGCTGGATTTCGACCATCACCGGATTGACCGACGCGCGCTTTCCATCGCGTTCAAGCCGGGACCGATGCGCCATTATTCGGGCGCTCTCAACACCGGCATCGCGCGTGAAGTGGCCAATTGGGAAGGCCCGCTGACGTTCTATCCCGCGATCAAGAAACTGACGCTGGATCTGGCGGCGGAGAGTTTCATCGGTATTCCGTGGGGGCCGGAAGCGGACCAGATCAACACGGCGTTCGTTGACATGGTGCAGGCGTCGGTCGCGCCCGTGCGCAAGCCGCTGCCCTTTACCAAGATGAAAAAGGGCGTCGATGGCCGCGCGTTCCTGATCGACTATTTCAGCAAGGAAACCCAGCGCCGCCGTGACGAAGGGGGCGGGCAGGATATGTTCAGCCAGTTCGCCACCGCCACGCGCGAGGATGGATCGCTGCTGCCGGTCGATCAGGTTGCCGATCACATGAATTTTCTGATGATGGCTGCACATGACACCATCACATCGTCCGCAACGGCGCTGATCTATTACCTCGCAACCAACCGGCATTGGCAGGACAAGGTGCGCGATGAGATTATAGCGGTCACGGGCGGCGTCGACGGTTCCGGCCAGCCGCGTGCGCTGGATTACGATGATCTGGGCAAGCTGGAACTTACTGAAATGGCGTTCAAGGAAGCGCTGCGGATGATGCCGCCTGTGCCATCAATGCCGCGTCGCGCGCTCAAGGCGTTCGAGTATGGCGGCTATCATATCCCGGCGGGCCAGATGGTGGGCATAAATATTCACTGGACGCACCATTCGAGCGATTACTGGGACGATCCCCAAACCTTCGATCCGATGCGCTTCACGCCCGACAAGCTGAAGGCGCGGCACAAATATGCATGGGTGCCGTTTGGTGGCGGCGCACACATGTGCCTGGGCCTGCACTTTGCCTATATGCAGGTGAAGGTGCTGTTGGCGCAGGTGTTGCAGCAATACCGGATCGAGGCTGCGCCGGGCTATTCGCCGGACTGGCAGGCTTGGCCGATTCCTCAGCCCAAGGATGGGTTGAAAGTGGAATTCAAAAAGCTGTGACCGGGCTTCGCGAGCATAGTCGCTCGCTCAAAAATCCCAAGCAATCCCCTCGCGCTCCCAATCGCCATAGCGGGTGGGGGAAAGTTCGCGCGGTTCATCCTTCAAGGGATCGACCGCCCTGGGCCGGGGCGGCGGATCGTTGGTCCAGTGCGCAGGCTTCTTGAAATTGCGCGCGGCTTCGGATTTCTGTTTGGTCATGTTCCTCGAACGCGCGCGCTGGCGCTTGGTTTCCGGGCGCGCTAGGGCGTGAGCCCATGAATGACACCCCTAAGGATTCCACAACCGGCACGCAATCGCGCCGCGCTGCGCTCAAATTGCTCGACGCCGTATTGCGCCGCGGGGAAACGCTGGAACAGGCGGCCGCTGGCGCGCTGAGAGGGGTGGGCGGTCCCGCCGATCAAGCGCTGGCGCGTGCGATTGCAGGGGAGACCTTGCGTTGGTTGACCGATCTCGACGCGCTGATCGACAGCGCGATGAAGAAACCGGTGGCCGATGATGCAAAGGTTCGCGGCGTCCTCCGGATGATGCTGGCACAGGCGCTGCGGCTGGGCACGCCGCCCCATGCGGTCATCGCCACCTGCCTGCCGCTGCTGGCCGGCGGACCGCGCCGGCTGGCTCATGGGGTGTTCTCAACGCTGATGAAGCGCGACGCCGCGCTGCCCGAAGTGCCGACATTGCCCGCCGAGGTTGCGGATCGATGGGAGGATATGGCCGCAGCAATCGCGCCCGGCCTGATTGACCCGCCTGAGGTCGATCTGGCGCTGAAGGAAACATCCGAAACAGTAGTGCGGACCACCGCGATGGGCGGGGTCAGCCTGGCGCCCGGCCATATCCGCCTGCCGCGCGGCACGCCGATTGACCAATTGCCCAGCTTTGCCGAAGGGGCGTGGTGGGTGCAGGATCTCGCCGCGCAGATCCCCGCCAGTCTGCTGGGTTCCGGCGAGGGTAGGCGCGCGCTCGATCTGTGCGCTGCGCCCGGTGGCAAGACGCTGGCGCTGGCGGCGCGCGGCTGGCAGGTGACGGCGCTCGACATCAGCGAAAAGCGGCTGGAACGATTGCGCGAAAATCTCGCGCGCACCGGGCTGGAGGCGGAGATCGTGCAGGCAAACGCCCTGACCTACACCCCGGCAAAGCAGTTTGACGCGATTCTGCTGGATGCGCCTTGCACTGCAACGGGCACCTGCCGCCGCCACCCCGACGTGCTACACCGTATCGGCCAGCGCCAGATTGGTGAGATGACCGAGGTGCAGCAATCGCTGATCCAGCGCGCGGTCGAATGGATGAGCGCGGGGACTGTGCTGGTCTATGCAGTGTGCTCGCTGGAGCGCGAAGAGGGCGAGGATCAGGCGGCTTGGATCGAGCAAACGTTCGCTCTTGAACGGATGCCGATCACGCCTGACGAATTGCCAGCGGGCTTGTCTCCCACCTCCGAGGGCTGGTTGCGCACCCACCCCGGCCAATTGCCCGAGGCGGGCGGGCTGGACGGGTTTTTTGTGGCGCGCTGGAGGAAGGTTTAAGCCTTTACCTTGGCTTGAAAGCTCTTTCGCAGCTTCATCAGTTTGGGCGGGATCGTGGCGAGGCAATAAGGGTTTCGCTGGCCTTCGCCTTCCCAGTATTCCTGATGGTAGTCTTCTGCCGGAAACCATTCCTTGATCTGGGCTCCGCCGTCCAGCCCTTCGATCGTGGTCACAGCCATGGCGCCGTTTTCGGCGTTCCAGCGCCCGATTGCAGCCTGCGCTTCCTCACCCTGATCGGCGGACAGCGGGAAGATGGCGCTGCGGTATTGCGTCCCAACGTCATTGCCCTGCCGGTTCAACTCGGTCGGATTATGCGTGCCAAGAAAGACGTCGTAGATTTCGGGCAGGGTGATTTTGGCGGGATCGAAGGTGACGCGGATCGCTTCCGCGTGGCCAGTATTGCCCGAGCACACTTCCTTGTAGGTCGGGTTCGCCTTTTCCCCGCCAATATACCCGCTCTCGACCTCAGTGACCCCTACGACGTCACGAAAGACCGCTTCGGTGCACCAGAAGCATCCCCCTGCAATGATGGCCTGTTCCATATTCCTGTTCTCCTTTGGGATGGGAAATAGGTATTGTTGCCGCCAAGGCTAGGGCGGATCGTGCGCGACACTTGTCATTGCGGCGGCACTGCGTCAGGACACGCCATTATCGTTGACCCGATTTACCGTTGAGAGAGGACCATCCCCATGAAGAAATTGCACCTGCTCGCTCCGCTTGCCGCGCTGGCTGCCGGCGTTGCATTCGCCTCGCCCGTGTTTGCTGATAACCACAAAGAGACCGCCGCGCCCACGCTAACCGAAGTGTTGGCGCATGAACGACGCGCAGAGGATCGTGCGCGCGATCAATACCGTCACCCGGCTGAAACGCTGGCATTCTTTCAGGTCGAACCGACCATGACCGTGGCGGAATTCAGCCCCGGCGGCGGCTGGTACACGCGCGTGCTGGCGCCGTGGATGATGGGCCAGGGCACCTACATCGCCTTCAACGCCGACAGCAGCGGTCGCACCTATCGCGACCGCGCGCAGGAAGTCCGCGCAAAAGGCTGGACCGAAGCGATCAAGACCGAACTCGCCACCGATATGGGCGTGAAGCCCGCAGACGTCATTGCCTTTGAAGTAGACGAAATGCCTGAAGGCATGGCCGGGACGGTCGACCGCGTCCTGATCTTCCGCTCGATGCACGGGCTGAACATCGGCAATTCGGCTGACGAGGTTCTGAAAGCTGCGCGCATGATGCTGAAGGATGATGGCATGGTCGGCGTGGTACAGCACCGCGCGCCCGAAGGCGCCAGCTATGACGATTACGGCGCGCGCCAGCGCGGCTATATGCGCAAACAGGACGTGGTCGCGATCTTCGAGGCCAACGGCTTTGAACTGGCGGGCGAGAGCGAAATCAACGCCAATCCGAAAGACCCCGCAAATTGGGAAAACGGCGTGTGGACCCTGCCGCCGGTGCTGGCCACGGGTGACGCGGATTCGAAGCGCTCGGAATATCTTGCCATCGGCGAGAGCGACCGGATGACGCTGCTGTTCAAAAAGGCTGACTGAACGGAGTGAGTGATACAACGTATCATTCACTCCGCATTCACTTTGTGGCATAAATAAGGCCATCTTGAGCGGGGCCAGGCCGGTCCCGCGAAGGAGAGCCCGTATGTCACGCATTTCCGCCATCCTTTTTGCCGCTTCCGCCCCGCTCGCACTTATTGCATGCGGTGGCGGGGCGGACGATCCGCGCGGGGTTGACCGGGCCGAAACGCTGCTCTCGGTCAGTGCCAGTGGAGAGGCCGATGCCCGCCCTGACGAGGCATTCTTTCAGGTGGGGGTCGAAAATTTCGGTCGTAACGGCGAAGCGGCCAGCGCTGGCAATCGCGCGGATATCGCGGAATTGCTTGCCGCGCTGAAGGCTGCGGGTCTGCCCGAAGGCGACATCCAGACCCGCGCGGTCAACATTTCGCGGATCGAATGGGGCGATCGCAAGGGGCAGTATCAGGCCACCAACACCGTTGCCGTGACGGTGCGCGATATCGGCAAGGCTGACGCTGCCATCACCGCCGCGACAAAGGCAGGCGCGAACATCATGAGCGGCCCCGAACTGCGCATGTCCGATCCCGAAGCCGCCGCCAATACAGCCTATGCCGCAGCCTATGCCAACGCCCGCAAACGCGCCGAAGCCTATGCCGAGGCCGCCGGAATGGAGGTGTCGCGCGTGCTCTATATCCGCGATGCAGGGGGGATGCAGGGTAACCGGTACTTCGCCGGCGCCCAAGCAACCGCGATGGACGCATCAGAGGCAATGATGCCCCGGCCCGAGCAGGTAGCTCCGCCACCGCCACAACCCGTCAGCATCATGCCCGGCCAGACGACCAGTTCGGTCACCGTGCAAGTGGACTTCGCGCTGCGGGAGAAGTAATCCGAAAGGCATGACCCAGATCACTGTCGCCGCCCTTCAGCTTGCCCTCGCCTCATCCGAAGAAGCCACCAATATCGCAGCCGTTTCGGCTCTGGTGGAGGAGGCCGCGTCGAAGGGCGCACGGCTTATCCTGCCGCCAGAGCTGTTTTCCGGCCCGTATTTTTGCCGCGAAGAGGATGAGGCGCTGTTCGCCCTCGCCCGGCCGACCGCGCAGCATCCCAGCGTCATCGCGATGCAGGCTCTGGCGGCGCGGCTGAAAGTTGCCATCCCGACCAGTTTCTTTGAGCGTGACGGGCACCATTATTACAACTCGCTCGCCATGATCGGGCAAGATGGGGCGATCATGGGCACCTACCGCAAAAGCCACATTCCCGATGGACCGGGATACGAGGAAAAGTACTATTTCCGTCCCGGCAATGACGGTTTCAAGGTGTGGGACGTGCCGGCAGACTCGTTTGGCGAGGACGGCAGCACGGTGCGCATCGGGGTCGGCATATGCTGGGACCAGTGGTATCCCGAATGCGCGCGCGTGATGGCGCTGATGGGCGCGCAGGTGCTGCTGTATCCCACCGCTATCGGCTCGGAGCCGTACGACGCCGATCTCGATACCAGCCGGATGTGGCGGCGCGCGATGATCGGGCACGCGGTGGCGAATTGTATGCCCGTGATCGCCAGCAATCGAATCGGGCATGAAGGGCCGCCGGACCGTGCACAGAAATTCTATGGTCATTCCTTCATTGCCGACGAATGGGGCGATTTCATCGAGGAATTCGGCGCAAGCGAGGAAGGCGTACTGATCGCGACGCTCGATCTGGCGCGTGCGGCCACGCACCGGGCGGGCATGGGTTTCTTCCGGGATCGCCGCCCACAGCTTTACGGCCGGATCGCGCAGGACATTTGAGCGCGCTGTATCTTATCGCGGTCGGCTCCAACCGGCGGCACCACCTCTATGGCAAGCCTCGCGAAATCGTGGGTGCCGCGATGGAGGAATGCGCCGCGCTGGGTACGGTCATTGCGCGTTCGCCGGTGATCGCCACCGCCCCGATGGGCGCAGCGCAGCGGCGCTTTGCAAACGCGGCCTGCGCGATGGAAAGCGAATATGATCCGT
This sequence comes from uncultured Alphaproteobacteria bacterium, assembly GCA_963838365.1. GTDB lineage: Bacteria > Pseudomonadota > Alphaproteobacteria > Sphingomonadales > Sphingomonadaceae > Erythrobacter. The sequence goes on along the minus strand of CAWIQR010000008.1, from coordinate 86,085 downwards.
CCGCCATGCTTGCCGGGCTGAAACGGCTGGAGCGCGAGTTTGGAAGGCGTCCCGGTCGGCGCTGGGGCGACCGCGTGCTTGATCTCGATATCGTGTTGTGGAGCGGTGGGGTGTGGAACAGCCCGGTGCTCACCATTCCACATCAGGAAATACGCGACCGAGATTTCGTACTTGGCCCGGCGAGCGTGATTGCCGGAGACTGGCGCGATCCAATCAGCGGGCTGACTATCCGCCAGCTTGGCGCAAGGCTCAGGCGCGCAAGGTAAATTTCGTACGCAAAGAAAAGGACGCTCAACCGGACCAGAGGTTGAGCGCCCATTTTCTGCGCGACGAACTCTTATGTGTTTAGGCAACGGCCGCCTTGTTGCGGCGGCGGCGACCAAAGCCAAGCGCAACCAAAGCAAGACCGAACAGGCCCAGCGCACCCGGAGCGGGCACGTCAACGGGCGGCACGACCTTGAACGATTTGATCTTCTGAATGTAGTCGCCCGATACAACCGGATTGCCCCACCATGCCCACAGGTTGAATTTGTGGCTGTCCTGCGTTTTTAGCATGAAAGGATGGGTGCGGTTGCCGTTCTGGGTGGTCGGCGTGAATGTGCCGCCATTGATAATTCGGGTGCCGGTCAGCGTCGCCAGCTCGCCCATGAAGCTGGGGGTCGCGCCACCTTGAAATGCGCTGAAATCCCCGGTGAAGCTGGTGTCGATCTTCGAACCCTTCCACGTGCCCGCGCCAGCGGCGGTGTTGATCGTCAGGACATCGCCGTTCGTCATCGTGTATTCAAAGATGGTCGCGGAAGCCGGAGCTGCGACGATCATGCTCGACGCGGCAAGCGCAATGGCAGCCTTTTTCGTCCAGTTAGCCATGTTCATTCCCCTTATGTCGTCCAGATTATTGCGTCCCGCCAAGGTGTGCGCTGGCGGTGGTAAACAAGAGTGTAGCAATTTGCGTGCCAGAAACCCGGGAAACCCGAAGTTGCACTGGTGTAAGTGGTTAACGCCACGGAGCCTGAAGGGCGGATTGTAAAGCAGATCGACACGAATACGCGGCTTCGATCGCGCGAACCGGGTGTTAAGTATCTTGCGCTAATTGTCCTTCCCATGACCCGCCATCAAACCTTTTCGCGAATCGCGAGTTGCCCGATACTGGCTGCAGCGCTGTTCATTGCTCCTGTCCTATCCGGATGCGATACCGGTCCGTCCGATCCATTTCTGGCCGCGCAGGAGGCGATGGCGCAAGACGCGCCGCGCACCGCGATGGAACATATCTCCGATGCATTATCGCAGCGTCCCGATGATCCAGAAGTGCAGATGCTGGCTGGCGATATCGCGATGGCACTCGGCAATGCCGACCGCGCGGTCACTGAATACAAGCGCATTGTCGATGGTCCTGCCCCCTCCAGTCTTGCCAAGGCCAAGCTGGCAGAGGCCAACGTGATGGCCAACAACATGGGCGCGGCAGAAGAGACGGTCGAGACCCTCACATTCGACATCCCGCTCGCCTACACTGCTGCGATTGGGCTGGCGCTGGCCAAGGGGGATTATGATGCCGCTTCGACGCGCCTGACAGAAGGGCTGGCCAAATTCCCGACCGATCCGCGTCTTGTCACGATTGATGCAGAACGGTTGTTGCAAAACGCGCAGCCTGAAGAGGCTGCACAGCGCCTCGCGCCGGTGCTCAAGATCACGCCCGCCGTCGCGCAGGCGCATATGGTCGCAGGCCAGATGGCCCTGGCGCGCAGGGATATTGCTGGCGCGAGAGCAAGTTTTGGCACGGTGTTGAAAGCGCGGCCCAACGATCAGACGGCGATGCTGGCCATGGCGGCAATTTCGCGTGACAGCGGGGATGAGGCGGAAGCGGCCAACTGGATCAACAAAGCCAATCAGGCCGGACCTCCGCATCCCATCGGGCTGCTGTTCGCAGCGCAAATGGCGTATGATGCGGGCGAGATCGACCGCGCTTTTGCCCTCATCGAAGGGGTGCCGCCTACTCTGGCTGCCGATCCCAGCTTTGCCCGCCTGCGCGGCTTTATCGACGCAGCACGCGGGCAACATGGCGCAGCGATCCTGCCGCTCAAATCCTATGTCGCGCAATCGGGTGAGGATTATCTGGCCCGCCGCGTCCTTGCCGAAAGCTATGCCGCCACGGGTGAATTCGACAATGCGTGGACGACGATGGAACCGGTCCTGCGCGATCCGCAGGTCGATGGCGGCGCGCTGGTGCTTGCGCTGCAACTGTCCGAGAAAACCGGAAGCGGCGATCCCGCCGCGATCCGCCAGTTGATCGCGCAGCGCAAAACCGCACCCGATATCAGTGAACAGATGCGCGCAGCCGGGGTCGCTATCCGGGCGGGCGACTGGGCAAAGGCGGATGCGATCTACACTCCTTTGACAAAGGGGTCTGGCAAGACCGATGCGCGCCTGCTGAACAATGCCGCAGCCGTGAAAACCCGGCTGGGCAAGCATTCCGCTGCTGTCGCATTGGCCCGGCGCGCCCACATGCAGGCCCCGCAAAGCCCCCAAATTCTGGATACGCTTGGCTGGGCATTGTGGAAAGAAGGCGAAAACACCGCAGAGGCGCGCGTCCTTTTGACAAAAGCACGCGATGCGGCCCCTGGAAACGCAGAAATTGCGCAGCACTGGACCACCGCGCACGCAGGCAATTAAGCCCTCCATCGTGAACAGATCCGGCAAATCTTGCTGGCGCCCAGCGCAATCGAATTTGCTGCGAAGGGCATCACAGCCTTGACCAAGGCCAGCACCCTTTCTATCGGAGCGCTCCGGCTCGCGTCAGCAACGCGGCCCGCCGTGCCCGTGGGGGTCCTTAGCTCAGTCGGTAGAGCAACTGACTTTTAATCAGTAGGTCGCTGGTTCGAACCCAGCAGGACTCACCATATTCTGGTCTTTTTCCGATCAGTTCATCGCGCGCTGCGGTGTGCCCATGGCGCGTGTCATCACGTTGCAATGATCGTCCAATTCCTGACGCTGAAACGACGTCGAAGGGTTACTGAATCTTGCCCTGCCGTGTCACTCAAGCTGACTACTTTCTCGTCACCCAGATTCGGCGAGGAGGGCTTTCATGAAACTGCTTGATGGATGTACGCAGACGGGGATGTCGAAACCAATCGGAGCGGCAATATTTCGCTCAACCAGATTGTGGCGGAACGCTTTTTGCGTTGTATGACGATGGTGGGCGGGCTGCGTGCCAGCGCGGTGGCGTTCCTGGGCACGGGCCTGCCTACGGCCTGCGCGATGACACCAGTTTCGTGCGCGGGGTGCTGGTGCAGAACCATGAAAACCTCAACGTACAGTATCTGCTCGTCCAACGGGCCGGGCGTCGCTGCAACCGGCGCTCGCCCCGCATCCAAAGCGACCAAGGAGATCGAAGCGCACGGCGTCAGCTTTATCGAGGTGCAGGACACGACCGGCAACCGCACATGGTTCTTTGCACAAAACAGCGCGCTCAATCGCCGGGTCACGCCAAATACGCCGATGTCGCTCCGCAGTCCCGCGCGGTTCTGATACGATGATAACGGCGTTTTCGCCTGCAAGCACGGACGGGCGCTGCAACATCAACAATTGCGCCAATGGCTAAGCGCGGTGAGGCACGCTGCTCACCTGCGAGGAAAACTGGGTGGGTTATTTCCGCCGCGATGACAGTGGATCGGGGACCGACAACGCGATGCGCAGTGCGCGCAAACTCACATCATTGCGTCGTAATGGCGTGCGCAGCAGCACGGGCAATTACGGCTGGGCCTCGGCGCAGCCTACCGGACCGTTGTTCGAGCGCTGAGATGCACGCGTCAAAGGCGCCAATGCGGCCGCCGATTTCCACAATGAACCCAACCAGTTGGTCGGATGGTCGAAATCGACCCCTGCGATCCCAGCTCGACCCCGCGCAAACGCGGCCCTTTGGGCCGGTTCGGGCATGAAGGAGCGTGGGTTGGCCGACTAATCACCGCGCAGAAGGTCGCTGTCTATTTGGGGGAAGATTCGCGCGGCGAATAACTTTACATGTACGTCTCCAACTCCAACTGGGTGGTCATTGATGCACAGTCGGCTGACAGGCTGACCGGCTGGGCGTAGGTGACAAGTATCTCGATATCCGCACGCTTTATGTCGCGCGTTTCAACGCCGATGGATCAGGGATCTGGCTGCCGCTGGTGTTCGGTCAGGTCCCCAACTGTCCGGCGGTCGGGACGACGCCCGAATACGCGTTCGCCAATCAGGCCGATATCCCCATCGATGCGCGTCTGGCCGCCGATGCACTGGGCGCAACGCCAAAGAATTGTCCGGAATGGGCCGCGGTCATCCCGGCCAATGGCGAAGTCTGTCAAACGCTGACCAACAACAACTCCACTTTGCGCCCGGTCGGCGGCACCAATGCGGCCCATCCGCACTGCTATGTCGCACGCAATCAACCGCGCTTTGCGTCCAGCCACCGGGCGGCGCGCACGCCGAACGTTATCAGGAACGGTACCAGCACAATGCTCAGCGTGACCTTGGCGATAATCTGGCCGATCATCAGATTGGTAATCGGGAACAGACCATAAAACGCCAGCGTAATGAAGATCACCGAATCGAGCGCTTGGCTAAGCGCCGATGCGATTGCGCCGCGCGCCATCAGACTGAAAGTGGAGCTTTCCTCGCCCGCACCTTTCAGCCGGTCGAATATCCACACGTTCAGCAACAGCGAGACAATATAGGCCGCCGGACCCGCCGCCCACACGCGCCAGACCGTCCCATGCACCCGTTCAAACCCGGCTAGATCATCTGCGCGTCCCGTCAGCATCTCGGTCGAGGCTGGCAGATTCAGCACCAGTTGCATCAGCAGAGACGCCATCAATAGCGGCAGGAACCCCCACCACACGATGCGCGTCGCCAGTTCGCGCCCATAAAGCTGCGAGATCGTGCTGGAAATCACCACCAGCAGCAAAAATGCGAAGATGCCTGCCTCAACCGCCAGATCGGTTGGCCACAATTGCACCTGTTTGAAGGCCAGCACACCCGCCAGCACCGTCATCCCGCCATAGAGTAGGGTAAAGACGAACAGTCCCAGCGGCATGTTGATCGCGGCGGGGGAAGGTGGGGTCGCGGCGGTCGCCTGCGGGAACAGTTCGGGTTCAGTCATGCAGGCGAGGGGTAAAGCGCAGTCGGCGAAAAGGGAAGCGGCCCTGCTCAGGCTATCCGGAACGTAGGCCAGTAGGCAGCGTGAGACACAATGCGCTTGCCGGTTGCGAAGCCGCGCGCGTCCTGCCAACACGCACGGCGGGCATGGTCAACACTGCGCCCTTCGGGGCATCTATCGGGATATATCTGCTGCTGTGAGTGAAAGTTTCGCGTCTATCGCATCCAGCCTGCTGGGTATTCTCGCTATTCTCGCGGTGGCTTACGCGCTGTCTTCGGGTAAGCGGCTGATCAATCTGCGCGTCGTGGGCGCTGCATTCGCCTTGCAGGCCTTCATGGCGCTGCTGGTCTTGCGAACCGAATTCGGAGTGCTGCTGATCGGCTTTCTCGCCGATGGCGTGGTCGCTCTGCTGGGATATTCCAGGGCTGGCATCATCAGCGTATTCGGCAATATGGAGAACAACCCGTTCGCCAACACCTTTGTCATCGCCGCATTGCCGGTGATCGTGTTCTTTGCCGCGATAGTGTCGATCCTTTACCATCTTGGCGTCATGCAGCGACTGGTGCGATCGGTTGGCGGTGCGATTGGCTGGATCACCGGCATCAGCAAGGTCGAAGCGCTGGGAGCGGCGGCCAACGTTTTTGTCGGCCAGTCCGAAAGCCCGCTGGTGGTTCGCCCCTATCTGGCCGCACTTACGCCTTCGCGCCTGTTTACGCTGATGGTGGTCGGCATGGCGGGGGTCGCAGGCACAATTCTGGCCGCCTATGCCAGCTTTATTGGAGAGGAGCGGGTGCCGTTCCTGCTGGCTGCGGCGTTTATGTCTGCGCCCGGCGGTATTCTGATGGCGAAGATTATCATGCCCGATGATCCCGCAGCCGATCACGCGCACAGTGTTACGCCGGTCAGTGTCGCGCAAGCCGCCGCGCAGCGCGTGGCACGGGGCGGTCCGATCTCAACCGATGCGGCGCGGGTAACGATGATTGACCGCAACGGCGAAGAGGTCGAACTGCCGCAATCGCGGATCGGTTACGGCGGCACGGCTCCGACTGTTAAACGCGTCGGACCCGCCGAAGGTGAACTGGCCGAGGTTGAATTGGCCGAAACCTTTGAGGAAGGGCAGCGCCCCGCCAACATCATCGAAGCCGCGGCGCAAGGTACGCAGACTGGCGTGAAACTGGCGGTCGCGGTGGGCGCGATGGTGATGGTGTTCGTTGCGCTGGTCGCGCTTGCCAACGGGCTGCTGGGCGGTGTTGGCAGCGGCATCGCCAATGCAGCGGAATGGATTGGCGCCCCGTTCGATGCAGCGACAACGCTATGGCTCGAAACGCTCAGCTTTCAGCGATTGCTCGGATATATCTTTGCGCCGGTAATGTTTCTCATCGGCATTCCCGACTGGCAGCAGGCGCAGATCGCGGGCAGCCTGTTCGGAACCAAGATCGTGCTCAACGAATTCATCGCCTTCATTGAACTCGGCGCGATGACGGGCGGCGAGTTGACTGAACGCAGCCGCGCTATCGTGACTTTTGCGCTGTGCGGATTTGCCAACTTCTCCTCCATCGCGATTCAGATGGCGGTAACGGGCGGGCTGGCTCCCAATCAACGCCCGGTTATCGCCCGGCTGGGCTTGAAAGCGCTGGCGGCGGGCAGCCTCGCAAATCTGATGAGCGCCGCGCTCGCCAGCCTGTTTTTGCCGTTCTGACCTGTTTCCCGGCGTTCGGAAACGTCTGTTTTTGCCGTTCCAAGCCGTGTAAGGGTGCACGCATGACTGATACGAGTGTCGATATCGCCTCTGTTTCGCTGGCGCTTCCGCTGGAGGATATTGCCGATGAGCTGGGCCGCAGCTTTGCGGAAAACGGTTTCGCAGTGGTTCGAGATCACGGCATCCCGCAAGATCTGATTGATCGCGCCGATGCCGCGTCGAAAGCATTCTTCGCCCTCCCTGAAGAGGCCAAGCGCGCCTATCACAAACCGGGCTCGGGCGGTGCGCGCGGCTACACTCCGTTCGGCACGGAAAAAGCCAAGGATGCAGAAGTCTTCGACCTTAAGGAATTTTGGCATGTTGGCCGGACCCTGCCCGAAGGTCACGAGCTGAGCGAATATATGGCCCCCAATATATGGCCCGACGAAGTCCCCGATTTCGAGAAAACCTTCGCGCAATTGTTCACCGCGTTCGAACAGGCGGGCGGGCGCATTCTTGAAGCGATTGCCCTGCATCTGGGGCTGGAGCGCACGTTTTTCGCCCCGACCGTGGCCTATGGCAATTCCGTCATGCGACTGTTGCATTACCCCCCGCTCGGCCCCGGCGCACCCGAGGAGGCGATCCGGGCGGCTGCGCATGGGGATATCAATACGATTACCCTGTTGCTCGGCGCAGAAGAGGCCGGGTTGGAACTGTTGACCAAAGCAGGCACCTGGCACCCGATCCCGGCGCAAAAGGGGGCGCTGGTTATCAATGTCGGCGATATGTTGGAACGGCTGACGGCAGGTCAACTGGTGTCTACAAAACACCGCGTCGTGAATCCGGCGGGCGACGCAGCCCGGCGGTCACGGTATTCGATGCCGTTCTTCCTGCATTTCCGCCCGGATTACGTGATCGAGCCGCTTGAATCATGCGTTGCCCAGATGGGTGCGGCAAAGGCCGAGTCGCCCATAACCGCGCATGATTTTCTGATGCAGCGCCTGCGCGAGATCAATCTGGCGTAAGGCGCGCGAGGTCAAATCGCCTTCGCAGGTGCAAAATCCTACGTCGTTGCATCGCAGCAACACCGGCTTTGGAAACCCTGCTTTTGCGCGGCATTAAGGGACTGAATTGCCCGCCAGCACATGCCCATGGGCATTAACCGGCCGTTTAGTTTCACGAAACTGTCACAAAATCGTCGCTTTGCGGACGCGCAAGGGCCCTAGATGCCACGTTATTCCACGCCGATTTTCGATTTCCGATAAAAACCACTGTGACCAGGGGCCACAAACATGAAGCTCAAATATCTCCTCGCCGCGAGCGTTGTCAGCCTTTCTGCTGCAGCAACCTTCAGCGCGCCAGTTCACGCGCAGCAGATCACCTCGGGTATTGAGGGTACTGTAACCGATGCCGACGGCAATGCGCTTCCCGGCGCGGTTGTTGTCATCACCGACACGCGTACGAATTCCGAACGCACCGCCACGGCTGGCGCGAACGGCGATTTTCGCGTCCAGTCGCTTCCTCCCGGTGGACCCTACACGGTTACCGTCACCGCGCCGGGCTATGAAGGTCAGACGGTTGAAGATGTCCGCACCAACATTTCGGGCAACACTACTTTCGATTTTGCGCTGACTTCCACGGCTTCGGGCGGTTCGGACAACACCATCATCGTCAGCGGTTCGCGCGCCCGCGTCAGCCAGGTCGCAGTTGGCCCCGGCACCGCATTCGGCACCGAAACGCTGGCAGCTTTCCCGTCGATCACGCGCGACATCCGCGACATAATCCGCATCGACCCTCGCGTTGCTATCGATCAGGCGAACGACGTTGACCGTATTTCCTGCCTTGGCGGCAACGACCGGTCGAACACCTTCACTGTCGACGGCATCACCCAGGCGGACGTCTTCGGCCTCAACGGCACGCCGTTTGCTGCCCGTAACTCGCTGCCGTTGCCGTTCGATGTGATCGACCAGGTCTCGGTTGAGTTCGCACCGTTCGACGTCGAATACACCGATTTCACCGGCTGCCTCGTCAACGTCGTGACGAAAGCGGGTACCAACGAATTCAGCGGCTCGGCCTTCATCACATATTTCGATGGTGGCCTGTTCGCCAACGAGCTTGAAGGTCGTCCGCTGCAGGGCAACGAAGAACGCCGCTGGGGCGCGACCCTGTCCGGCCCGATTATTCCCGATCGCCTGTTCTTCTCGGTCGGCTACGAAGAAACCGATCTTGCTGATGGCAACGATTTCGGTCCGTTCGGCGGCGGATTTCGCCGATGAAGCGGATTTCGTAACTCAGACCCAGTTCGACGAGTTCGCCCGGATTGCTCAGGACGTGTACGGTCAGGACGTGGGCGGATATCCGGCCACTCTGCCGGAAAGCGCAGTGCGCTATTTCGGCCGTCTCGATGCGCAAATTACCGACGATCACCGTCTCGAAGGGACATATCAGCGTCTTGAAGAAACCAATATCGAAAGCGATTTCGGCGCGCAGAACCTGACGGGTCTGAACTCCTTCGAAGATGAAGGCACGATCTCGAACTACTACTCGGTCCGCCTGTATTCGCAGTGGAGCGACTCCATCTCGACCGAACTGCGCGTAAGTCGCGCCGAAGTTGGCGATGTTCAGGGCCCGGTCGGCGGCGGCGAAGCCCAGTCGGAAAACCCGATCGTGCGTCTGGTGGTTGGTGTTCCCAACGAAACCAGCGGCCTTATCCCAGGCGGTCAGAATGGCATCCTCAGCACCGGTCCCGGCATCTTCCGTTCAGCTAACCAGCTCGATACCAAGATCGACCAGGCACGCTTTATCCTGAACGTCGATGGCGGCAACGGTCACTTCCTCAAGTTCGGTGCGGAAATCAACGATCTGGAAGTGTTCAACCTGTTCGCTGTCAATGCGACCGGATCGCTCTACTTCCACAACTTTGCCGATTTCCAGGCAGGTTTGCTTTCGGGCGGATCCAATATCTTCCCCGATGCAGGATGAGATCGTGCAGTGGCGCGGCGATTGGTGGCGACATCAACGCGACGCCGACTGGCGACATCAATGAAGCCGGAGCGTTGTTCAGCCGACGCATTTATTCCGCATTCGTGCAGGATGAATGGCAGGCCACAGATCAACTCGCGATCAATGCTGGCGTTCGCGTCCAGTTGTTCGATGGCGATGCCCCGCGCGCCAACCCGCAATTCCTGAACCGCTACGGCTTCACCAATGCGACCTCGTTCGGTCGTCTTGACCCGCTGATCCTGCCGCGTCTTTCGGCAACGTATGAATTCGACAATAACGGCTTCCTTTCCAACAGCCAGTTGACCGGCGGCGTCGGCATCTTTTCGGGCGGCGATCCGGTGGTGTATTTCTCCAACGCGTTTTCCAACAACGGTTTTTCGACTGGTCTTGGCACGACGAATAATTGCGCGGTGGGCGCTGCAACACGCGACCCCAATACCGGGCAAATCGACGTTGTGACGGGTGGCCAGTTTACCGGACTGCCGGGCTGCATCACTGCGGCGGGTTCGGCGCAGGCTGCCAATGGTCTTGGCGATATCCAGTCGACCGATCCGGAATTTGACGCCCCCACTGTGGTGCGTGCAAATGTCGGCTTCCAAACGGAATTCGGTACACAGGGCGGCTTTTTCAGCAACTGGCGTCTGAACCTCGATTACATTTACTCGCGGTTCAACGACACTCTGAACTTCGTCGATCTTTCGCAGACCCCGGACATTAGACGTGCAGATGGCGGTTTCACCGTCGATGGTCGTCCAATCTTCCGCGCGATCGATCCGAACAATGCCGGTTGCAACGCAACGCTTCAGGGAACGGGCGGCACTCCGCCGATTTTCGACAACGTCACCGCAGCATGCTTTGCAACGGGCCGCGATGATGAAATTCAGCTAACCAACGGGCCGAGCTATGAAAGCCATGTTGCATCAATCGTCCTATCCAAGAACTTCCAGTCCGGACTGTTCACAGATGGCGGTGGGGTCAACCTGACGTTCGGCTATGCCTTCACCGATTCGCAGAACAGTCGCAACAATGGCAGCAGCACCGCGACATCGTCATATGATGTGACCTCGGCGTTCAACCGTCAGAACCCGGCTGTTTCGACGTCCAACTTCGAAGTGCAGCACAACATCACCGCAGCAGTCAATTTCCGCGAGCAGTTCCTCGATGGGTTCGATACCGGCATCGGCCTGTTCTTCCGCGCGCGTTCGGGCCTGCCCTACAGCCTGACGTTCGATGGCGGCGCAGTCTTCAACGACTCCGCATCGGGTACCGACAACGCTCTGCTGTACATCCCGACCGGTGTGGGCGATCCCAATGTTTCGCCGTCTTCTGACCCGGCCGCTGTGGCAGCGTTGGTGAATTACCTTGCAAACAGCGCGGTAGGTGAAGAATGCTCGTTCACTCCCGGCACCTCGATTGCTCGCAACACCTGCAACAACGATTGGGCTCTCGATCTTGATTTGCGCCTCAGTCAGGAACTGCCCTTCATCGGCAGCCTGACCGGGATCAAGGAAGACCGCCTCGAAATCTTTGCTGACTTCGCCAACTTCCTCAACCTGCTCGACAGCGGATGGAATCTTCTCGCGCGCTCGTTCGGAGTTCGTCGATTTGGTTGATGGCGGCGTTGACAATCAGGGTCGCTACATCATCACGGGCTTCAACCCGGACGATCAGCAGTTCACCAACATCGGAACGTCGGCATGGCGTATCCAGGTTGGTGCGCGCTACGAGTTCTAAGGCTCGCATAACCGATCCAACTGACACAAAGCGGCGGGGCCTCCGGGCTTCGCCGTTTTTGTTCGCGCGTTGTCAATTGGCTCGCGCCGCATCGCTCCACGCCGGCCGGCGCCCTATCGAAGGTTGGGCAGGGCTTGGGCGATCACACCTGACGGCTCATCCGCAAGCGTCAACAGGTCGAAGGCGAGCGCCTCGCACTCGCGCGCGTCAAGTTGGCTGCGAAGTCCACGCTCAAGCAGGTGCGCCTGATCGCCCAGTTCCGGTTCGCCAAAAGTCGCCGCTGTGCCTGCCAGTTTGTGGACCAGCGTGATCAGTTCGCCGCGCACGGACTGGTCCGCCGCGCCATCGCCAAGTGCGCCCTTTGCCAACGCGTTGCGTACCGCTTCCACGGTTTCGCTGCGTCTCGTCAACCAGCGGTCCAGCAGGTTGCGCGACAGCGCTGAACTGTCTGCGCCAGCTTTGCGTGAAGGCGTCTTGACAGCTGGCAGGGGGTCAGTTTCCATCCCGTCAGCTTCGGCAGCGGCAGCGGCAGCGGCATCGCCATCGCCTTTGCCATCATCGCTGAATTTGGCGAGGGTATCAGCCTGCACCTCGTCCGCAGTATCGGCCCCCGATCGTTCCGTTCCATGCTGCAAATTGCAATCCATCGGGGATTCAACGATCTGGGTTGGCAACCATCGTTGCAGCACTTTTGCGAGGTCGGCAAACACGAGCGGTTTCGCGAGATGCGCCTGCATCCCGGCCTTGCGTGCCGCGGCCACATCTTCGGGATAGGCGTTGGCCGTCAGCGCAATTATCGGGAGAGTGTCTGGCCCGATCCCTTCCTCGCGGATGGCAAGGGTGGCCGCGTAGCCATCGCAACCGGGCATCTGAATGTCCATAAGCACCAGATCATAGGGCTCGCCACGCACCATCCGGTCGAAGACCATCGAGATTGCCTCGTTCCCATCATGCGCGATCGCCACGCTTTGCCCGCACCGTTTGAGCATTTCAGTAACCAGCATCCGGTTGATATCGTGGTCTTCTGCCAGCAGGATACGAGGCTGTTTAGGCAAACTGGCCGTCGTATGTGGCGATCGGTTGGCAGGCTTGCTTTGCGTCGGGAGAGAGACTGAGTCCGGTGCTGGTTGCCAGGCATTTACCTCTTCATCCGACAATACCTGCGTCGGCAATTCCAGAGTAAAGGTTGATCCGACGCCGGGTTCGCTTTCGACCGTGATTATCCCGCCCAGCAATTCGGCAAGCTGGCGGCTGATCGACAGGCCCAGTCCGGTGCCGCCGAACCGGCGCGCCGTGTTGCTTTCACCTTGTGTAAATGGCCAGAAAATCTTTTCCAGCCGGGACATGCCGATGCCGATCCCGCTATCGTGAATGCGCACGGTCAACTGGTCCTGATCAAGGCGATAGTCGACCCGAATCCCCCCACTTTCGGTGAATTTCACGGCATTGCCAACCAGATTGAGCACGATCTGGCGCAGCCTCAGACCATCGGTGATGATCACTGGACTGGTGCTGGCGGCGTCCACAGGATCGGCGCGTTCCAGCGTTAGTTTCAGCCCCTTGCTCTGGGCGTTGGCCAGATGCAGCGTGACGCACTGATCCAGAGTGGTGTGCAGGTCCACCGGGCCTTTGTTGATGGAGATTTGGCCGGCCTCGATCTTGGAGAGGTCCAGCACGTCGTTCAGCAGCAGCATCATGGATCGCCCGGACTGGACAATCATTTCGGTATGGCGCCGCTGTTCCGGCTCCAGATCGCCTTGCAGCATCAGTTCGGCAAAACCCAGCACCCCGTTCATCGGAGTGCGGATTTCGTGGCTCATATTGGCAAGAAACACCGATTTGGCATTGGCGGCGTTTTCGGCGTGTCGCCGAGCGCGGGTTAGCAGCAATTCCAGTTCAACGCGTTCGGTAACATCGCGCGCCGAGATGATGATCCCCTCTCGCTCGCCGGAAACCGGATCAAGCGCGATGGCGCAATCCGCTTCGATATAAACGGGATTTGACTTCTCATCGTCCAGCAGGCGACGATAGGTCAGCCGTTCCTTTTCCGATGCGCCCGATTGAAGCTGGTCGAGCACGTCGGCAATACGATCGCTGGCATCTTCATGCGTGCGGCGCGTGATGGGATGACCGATAAACTCCGCCGGTTCGCGCCCCAGCACATCTCGCACTGAGGGTGAGGCGTAAGTGCAGATACCACTGGCATCCAGTTTCAGGACGGCGTCAGTAATGTTCGACGCCAGCAGCGCCAGTTCGCGGCGGCCGACAGCCAGTTCCACCGTCAACCGATCCCGCCCGGCCAGAACCGCTGAGACAGGCAGTCCGGTCAGGAAATTGGCTGCGATAAATGCCTGCAAGATATGCAAGCGCCCTTCGGTGGAGACATTCGCAAGCGAAATCGGGCCATTGCCTTGAAACGTCAGGATGGTCGCCACGACCGCAACCAACGCAACGTGCAAAGCGGTCCCCATGCTGCCCTGCCTGAAGGCGTGCAGCATCGTGATTGGCGGGATCAGGAACAGCAACGGATAGGAGCTTTGGATGAACACCGCGAAAACGCATGAGATGCTGGTTACAATCAGCGCCAGCCCCTCAACGACCTGAGCAGGACTGGGTGCCCGCCACCGTGCGATGGAATCGCTGGCCAGCAACACCGTCGGCACGATCAGGATCATGCCCATACTGTCGGTCAGGAACCAGGCGAAGGCGCCAGACCAGACCACCGTCCAGTCGACCGCGTCGATCCCCGCCCCGGTTCCGAATGAGCCGACATCACCGGGCAAGCTGCCCAACCCCATTGCAATCGCCGCTATCGAGGCGGCAATCAGCGGTCCTACAATCCCGCCAGCGCCCACGAACCGCGTGAGACTGGAGAGATCGGTCATATCCGGGTAAATTCCGCAGGTCCGGCGCGTCAACCAGGTGACGATGAACACATTGGTCATGTTCGCAATAGAGAACACCGCAGATACATCGAATGCGGTGCCTCCAGTCATATTGGCGAGCATGCTGGCGCAAAAGGCGGCGGCGTAAAATGGAAGTTCGTTGCTGAGGCGGGCTTTCAGAAGGACTGCCACCGCCCCCGCACTTGGGAACCATATCGCCGCAAGCGTGCTGTCAAACCGGGATAGCGTGATGCACAGGTATGCAAGCGTGAAATACAACGTTGCACCCAACAGCCCGCCGATGATGCTGCGCATATCAACGGGGCCGATGGCAATGAGTTTCGCAGTTTTTTGCGAAGCTCTGCGAGCACCGCGGGCATTGCGAGCATTGCGGACAGCATCGCCTGCGCGCCTGGTGAAGACGTCATGGATTTCAGTTCCGCGGTCGTGTGGCGGACTTTTGAAAGATAAGCCAAAGCTGGGGATGGTGCGCTCCATCGTAAAAATCGGTATCTCTTTGGTATAGAGAGCCGATTCCCGATCGCGGGGGATCAATCCGGTCCGAAATGGAGCAGAGGGAAAGAAAACGCGATGCTACCGGGGGATATGGCAGATTTGGCAAAGGCGCAGACTGGTCCCATGGCCCGTTATTCCGCGCGTCCGCGGCGTGTGCGCTGGCCGGTCATCTTTCTTATCGCCGTGCTGCATCTGGCGGTGCTTTACGGGTTGGCTCTGGCGCTGGCGCCGGACTTTACCCGATCAATAGAGCGTGATGTGATCGCTGCGTTCGATGTTGCACCGCCGCCGCCCACACCCAGTCCGCCGCCCCCGCAAAATCGGCCAGAACCTGATCAGGGTGCGCAAGGTGATCCGGGCAAGCAGGCCGTCCCAAAGCCTGTAGCCGCTCCGCCTGCCATCTTGCCAAGGCCGCAGGCTGCACCGCGCGTCTCCTCCACCGGCACGCAGGACCGGTCGGGCGCGCGCGAGGCTGGCGATGGCACGGGCGCTGCCGGAACGGGTCTGGGCACTGGCAGCGGCAATTCCGGCAGCGGGCGCGGCGGCATCGCGGTGTCGAAGCCGGAACACATCTCAGGCTCGATCGACAATGCGCGGGACTATCCCGTGCCCGAGGGCGGGCGACAGGCGCGGCGCGGGACAGAGGTGATCGTGCGCGTCACCGTGGGCGCAGACGGGCGAGCGCGCGATTGTTCGGTTTTTCGCGCAAGTCCCGATCCGCAGGCGGACCGGCTTACTTGCCAACTGATTGAAAACCGTCTGGGTTTCCGCCCCGCGCGCGATGCCGATGGCAACCCGGTCGCCGCGCCATTTTATTGGCGACAGCGCTGGTTCTGACCGGGCCTGTTGCAAGCAGGAAAGCGGTATTGCCGCCCCAAATCTCACTGGCATCGCTACGGCCGACTGCTATAGATCGGACGATATGATCAGCGTTGCACCCATCCATCCCGTCATCCTGTGCGGAGGGAGCGGTACCCGTCTTTGGCCGGTTAGCCGCAAGGAAAAACCAAAGCCTTTCCTGCCGCTGATCGGGAATACGACCCTGTTCGAACAGGCTGTGGACCGCGTTTCTGGCGAGCACGGCTTTGCACCGCCCATAATTGTTGCGGGTGCACAGCATTGCGACCTGATCGAGGAGCAATTGCGCGGGTTTTCAGCGGATGGTCAGCATCGCGTGATTGTTGAACCGATGGGCCGCAACACCGCGCCTGCGATTGCGCTTGCCGCAGCGACGCTGCCTTCTGATGCCATAATGCTGGTGTGCCCGAGCGATCACCATATCGCGGACGCGGACGCGTTTCGCGCTGCCGCCCTCAGCGCAGCAGACCTTGCGCGCGAAGATTGGTTCGTATCGTTCGGCATCGCACCGGAGGGGCCGGAAACCGGATACGGATACCTCCATCGCGGTGAGCCACTGCCCGGCGGATACCGAATCGCAAAATTCGTTGAAAAACCCGATCTGGCAACTGCGCAAGGTTATCTCGACACCGGCGAGTACAGCTGGAATGGCGGAATTTTCGCATTTCGGGCGGGGGCCTTGCTGAACGAGCTGAATACGCACCGCCCCGCCATGGCGCAGGCAGTCGCGGTTGCGGTTGCCGCTGGTCGCACTGACGGCGCGCGCTTCCATCCGCAGGCCGATGCCTTCGCTGAGATCGAGGGCGATTCCATCGACTATGCGGTTATGGAAAACACCCGCCGCGCTGCGATGGTGCCGGTTGATATGGGCTGGTCGGATATCGGCAACTGGGCTGCTCTCCACGATGCGCTGGATGCGCTGGATGCGGGGGCGGGGTCTGGCGATGCAGCGGGCAATGTCTCGCGCGGGCGTGCCGATCTCGACCGATGCCATAATGTACTGGCGATAAGTGACGGACCGCGCATCTCTGCCATCGGGCTGGAGGATGTGTGCATCGTGGTGTCGGGCGATGAGGTGCTGGTGACAACGCGTGACGGTGCGCAGGCGGTGGGCAAACTGCCGGGAGCCGCCAATCAATGAGCACATCGGCGGCACCCGATGGCCCGCGCCGATTGACTACCCGCCTGGTGGAAAAGGTGTGGGGGCGTGACGCGCTGCCGGCTCCATTTGCGGCCCCGCCAGGCGCGCGGATCGGTGAAATCTGGTTCGAGCCGCCGGCTGAAATGGCCGGACTGCTCGTGAAGTATCTGTTCACGAGTGAAAAATTGTCGGTTCAGGTCCATCCCTCTGATACCAGCGCATTGCCGGAGGAAGCGGGCAAGGAAGAGTGCTGGCTGGTCCTCAACGCGGAGCCGGGGGCGAAACTGGCAGTTGGTTTTAACGAGACATTGCCCGTCGAAAAGATCGCAGCGGCTGCGCGCGACGGCTCGATCGAGCAATTGCTTACATGGCACGATGTCGCTGCCGGGGACGTTTTCTATCTGCCCGCGGGCACCGTTCACGCTATTGGGCCGGGCCTTTCACTGGTCGAGGTGCAGCAGAACAGCGACACGACGTTCCGCCTGTATGATTACGGTCGCCCGCGCGAACTGCATCTGGATCGGGCGATGGCGGTGGCCGACACCGGGCCATATGGCGCGCACCATGCGGGTAATGTGGCGCAGCGCGGCGAAACTTTGATCGACGGGGAATATTTCCGGTTGGACAGGGTCGAAGGCCTGCCGGGCGAACACCTGCGCGAGGTCTATATGGGCGGCGTGATAGTGCTGCCGCTGGACGGTGTGGTAGGCACAACGTCTTCCCGCTCCCACTCCGCTGTGACTGCCGGACCGGGGGAGTGCCTGTTCGCGCCGATGCTCGATGCACTTGACTTCTCCGCGTCGAAGATTGCGCTGCTCACCAGTTCGCGCTGATCCCGGCTGCGCGTCCGGCGCGTCCATTAATCCCCGTCAGGATGCGCTCGCTTCCCCGCCTCGCGCGGTGAGTTCGGCCAAAACCTGCGCGATCTCGGTGCGGCCATATGGCTTTCGCAACACCGCCATCGCGCCGATCCCGTCCGACTGTTCGTTCATTTCGGAATAGCCTGTTGCCAGCACGAACGGCACACCGCGCCGTGCCAGTTCTTTTGTTACCGCCGCGCTCGTTTCGTCGCCCAGATTGTAATCGACGATGGCAAAATCCGGCTTGCCCGTGGCGATTATGTTGAGCGCCCCGGCTACGCTGCCGGCAAGTTGGACATTGGCGATACCCAGCGCCTTCAGACTGTCTTCGGTATCAAGCGCGATAATCATGCTGTCTTCCACCACGAGCACTGTGCGAGGCAAGGAGGGAGCGACATCGGGTTCATCCTGTGCCGGTGCGTTGTCGCCTCCGCCACTCTCATCGCTGCTCATACCATCGCTCCTAGTATTTCGCGTGTTTTGGTTTGGCGCATCGGACCCGGCACCGGGGGACGTTACATATTGTGCAGGGATCACGAAATCCGCCTCCAGCCCGCCAAGATTGAAGCGCAGGCTGGCCTCGCCCTTCAATTCAAACGGGATCGAACGTTCGATGATCGTTGATCCGAAACCACGACGGGTGGGCGGCTTTACCGGCGGACCGCCGCTTTCGCGCCAGGCAATCTTTACATCGCCAAACGCATCGCGCGACACATTTACGTCAAGACTGCCTGACCGGTCGCACAGGCTGCCGTACTTGGCGGAATTCGTGACGAGTTCGTGCACAACCAGCGCCAGCACCGTGTAGGCCTCCGGCGTTACCAGCACCTCCTCCCCGGTCAGTGTAAAGCGGTCGCGCTTTTCATTGAGATACGCCGCGAGCTCGGTTTCGAACAGCAAGGCCAAGGGTGCAGGCGTCCAGTTCTTGCGCGTGATATTATCATGCGCAGATGCAAGGGCGGTAATTCTGCCGCCAATAATCGTCGAAAAACTCTCCACATCCAGCGCATCGTGCTGCGACTGTGCCACCAGGCTACGGATCAGGTTCAGGATGTTGCGCACGCGGTGGTTCAGTTCTGCAATCAGAAGGCCCTGTTGCTCCGCAGAGCGGTTGCGTTCGCGCGTGACCTCTTCCGACATGCGCAGGACCACTTCGAGCAGGGTGACGCGCAGCGTCTCTGCCAATTCGATCTCGTCCGCCGTCCAGTCCTCGCTGTGGCCTTCGACCTGCTGTTCCCACGCGGCGAAGCTGCGGCGTGGCTGCAGGCGATCCGACGCATTGATTACTGCCTTTTCTGGATTGCCCGCCCATGTAACAGTCCGTTTCAACGGCTGCCGCCACAGCACGAGGTAATCGCGCGGAGAGCGAGAGATCGGCAGGATCAGCGCACCTGCCGCTCGGTCGGAAAAAGCCTGCGCGGCGGGCATCAGCTGTGCCAGCGCGCTTTCGGCGATGATGGTGCTGACCGGCGCGCCGCCCAGCGCGGGCGCCAGCGCCATGAATTCCTTATGCGTCGGGGCGACCCCGCGCGAGGAGTATTCACCATTGATGAGAATGGAGGCTCCGTCGTGCGCGATGACATCGTGCAGCAACCCTTCCAGCATCGGCAGGCTCTCCGCCAATTGCGTCCCCCCGGCAAGGCGTTGCATCAGCTGATCGTGCAATTCGCGTCCCTGGCTGCGCAATTTCTCTGACCGGTTAATCAGCATCCGGTCCAGCACAAGCGAGAACATCTGGCTCAGCGTTTCCGCGACGGTGCGCAGCGAGTAGGGCGGCAAACGGGGAGTGTTGTGGTGGCATGCAATCAGCCCCCACAGCTGTCCACGGCACACGATCGCAATCGTCAGGGAAGCACGCACGCCCATATTGCGCAGATATTGCAGGTGGATGTCCGATGATGCGCGCAGCACGCTCAAGGAAAGGTCGAGCGGGCGACCTCCCATCGCGACGGGCGGTTCGATGGGGGAGGGTTCCTGATCGACATCGGCGATTACCCGAAATCGGTTGCGCCGAAACAGATCGCGGGCTTGCTGCGGGATATCTGTGCGCGGATAGCGCAAGCCCAGAAACCCGTCAGTTGCGTCACCCCTGTCTTCGGCGATTACCTCGCCGCTGCCGTCGGGGTGAAAGCGGTAAATCATCACCCGGTCATAGCCGAGATTTTCACGCACCAGCGCGGCGGTTTGCGCGCACAATTCGTTCAGCTGTGTAATTGGTTCGAGCCGTGCCAGCATCGGGGCGATCATCGCTACATGCTGCGCGTATTCGTTGCCCGCGTGAGGCTCGAATTCCATGACGATCCGTTCCCCCACCAAATGCAGGGCACAATCGAACAGGCCGCTGTCTGCAGTCAGGCGCAGACCGAAAATCCGCTCAGTGCGGTCGGGTGCGATGCCCTTTCGCACGCATTGCTGCAGCATCTCGCACGCGCGCGGACTGAAGACATCGGCAAGACGCGCGCCAACCGCAAGATCACCTGCAAGCCCAAGCAAAGCAGCACAATTGGCCGAGCGGTGGGCGACCATCCAGTCGGCATTCAGTTCGATCAGACCGCCAAACGGCTGCACAAACGGAATAGTGTGGATCGGTTCGCGATCGCACTGTGTCAGGTCTGGTTGGGAGTGCGGCGTATTCATGCGGGCGTCGTCTCAGTCATTGTAATCGCGATGAAATGGTCGAACACCGCCTCAGCGGCGCGGCAGGCGGATTGGGTGGCAACATCGTCTGCGGGGGTTTCTATTCGGTCGCGCAGGTGTTTCCAGAACGCCAGCATCCGCTCATCGCCAAGGAAGCTGTCAGGCCATGGCGCGCCACCCTCGGTCTTTGCCGCGCGGTGCATTTCGGCGCGGATCGCACGATTGCCGAGCGAGGAGCCTGCCAGCACCCACGCCGCGCCCAACGCCCCAAAATCTGTCGAATACGCAGCATCGCCAGCGCTGTTGATTCCGAACGGAGCAGCAGTTTGCGGCAGTTGCTTTCCCATTGCCACCAGATCGGCGGCGATCAGCGCGCATTGTGCGGGCGGGCACATGTCGCGTGCCGAATTCTGCGTCAACCATGCCTCCACCGGCAATCGCGCGGCGTATTGCAGGCTGAGAAAGCGGGCATAATCGGCACTCGTCGTCCAGCCGGTCGCAGCCCGCATCGAGCCGTCGAGCAGATCGTGCGCGCGCGCGGTTGCGCTGCGCAAGCTCGCGCGCAGGCTTTCGCTTGTATGCGACAGTGAGATGATCCCAATCCTCCAGTATGGACTGAAGCGACCCCGTCCAACCCAGCTTGTCATGACAAGTTGGCAGGCAGACTGTCTATAACAAATGACGGGGCAAACGGTGTTGCGAACCCATGGGCCGTCAGGCCAGCAGGCGCGTGCCTTCCTTGCGCACTGACGCCTCTATCGTCGGATTGAGGAAGCTGAGGATCAGCGGCAATTTCACCTCGATCACCACATGATCATCGGCAATATCGACTACGCCGCCAACGCTTTGACCAGCGATTGCGACGGTAAAGTCCATCCGGTCATCTTCGCGCCAAGTGGTGTCGAGCTTCGCCATTCCTGCGGGGAAGTAGTTGACGATTTCGCCACTGCGTTCCTGCAGGCGGCGGCGGACTTCGGCCTTGTCATGGTTATGTGGCAGGGTAACGCGCATAATCTTCGTTTATCCTTCGCGCCTGTCTTCACGCTTGTCTTCAAGAGCTTCGGCGCCGCCATAGCGGTATTCCAGGTAGCGGTCCTTGATCGCGAGTTCATCGAGCGCGCCTTCGGCCAGTTGCCGGGTAACGCGGTCGATCTCACCCGACAGTTTGCCAAGGCTGTGGGTCAGGCGTTCGTCGGCGGTTTTGCCGGTGTGCGCCTCCTGCCGCATATGCGCGGGGATCTTGCGATAATTGTCGATGGTTTCGGGGATGTATTCGCCCACCAGTTCGCGCACTTCGTTCATCGCGGGGTGAGCGGCGTCAATCGTGGCCAGTTGCAGCCCCAGCGCATCCAGTTGCACGCCCAGCTGCTCCACCACCTGCACAGCGGGCGGGGGCAGCGCGGGGCGTTGCGCCTCCAGCCACAGTTCGGTCTGGGCGACCATCTGCTGCGGGTTGCCCTTTTTCAGCTCGGCGCGCTTGGGCACCTTGACCTTGGGGTAGTTCGCAAACACGAAAGCCGCGGCCATTACCGTCAGCGCGGCCATCATCACTCCGATAAAGCCAATGCCATTGAGGATCACGCCAGCCACGCCGGCAGTCACAAGAATGGCTACCACCGCCGCCGCGAACAGCTTGGCCCGGTCTTTCCAGACCTTAGCCTTTTCACGAGCCGATCCCTGTCCGATGCTGCGCGCCGAGCGGTGCCGCCCGCCATTCCGGTTATCGACCAGCAACCTCTTGCCGTCGGCAAGTGTCCGGTCTGTGTCCTGGCTCAGGTTCATGGCGCTCAGCTATCGAGCGACAGCAGCGACGGCGCACTCGCCGCCACCTTGGCTTGTGCCTGCGCCTGCCCTTCGGCACGGGCGATATAGCCTTTTGACTTCTCGACCTCCTGCGTCAGCACACCCACGGTCTGTTTCATGCTGGCGAGCGCGCGCACCTTGAACTCGTCCACTTCGTCCATCGTATCATAGATATTCTGGAAGGCTCGTTGCAGCGTTTCGAGCGGGATCGTGCTGGCGGCGGCCTGTTCGTGGATCTGGCCGGTCTGTTCGCGCAGCAGAGTGCTGGTGGAATCGATGATGTCGGCGGTCGTCTTGTTCAGCGAGGTGATCTGTTGCAGCACCAGTTTCTGGTTGGTCATGGCCTGCGCCACCGTTACAGCCGTGCGCAGCGCGCCTACCGTGGTGGTGCTGGCGCGGTCCACGCCCTTCACCAGTTCGACGTTGTTCTTCTTCACCAGATCGAGCGCGAGATACCCTTGCACGCTGACCGCCATCTGGGTGAGCAGATCCTGCGTACGCTGGCGGACATAAAACAGCGCGGATTCGCGCAATGCCTTGGCCTTGGCCGGATCGGAGGAGTCCATCTCCAGCGCCTTTGCCTCCAGCTTTTCATCCAGCGCCTTGGCGATGTGAATCATCTGTTCCAGTTCGCCCATCGCCTCCCACAGCTTTTGCCGTTCCTGATCGATCGCAGCATTATCGAGGTGCAGTTCCTTCTTGCCGCTTTCGAGCCGCGTAAGGATCGACTGAATGTGCCCCTGCGAAGATGTGTAGCTGTCAAAATAGTTCTGCAATTTGCTGCCGAACGGGATGATGCCGAACAGCTTGCGTGGCTCCAGCAACTTACCCTTGCGACCTGGATCGAGTTCCTCGACGGTGCGGCGCAATTCGGCAAGATCGCTGCCAACGCTGCTATCGGCGTCCATGGCACGCACCGGGCGATCCAGAAACCTGTTGGAATGCCCCGCTGCTGCACGGATCTGTTCCTGACCCATGCGCGTAATCTGATCGACCTTTTCACCGAAAGCGGGCGAATTGGAATCCGCCGCTACGAGGTCCGCGACGAACGCGTCGACCTTGCTTTCCAGCTTTGATTTCTTTTCAGTCGAGACCGGGACCAGCCCGGCGGCGTCCGCCGGTTCGACCACGGGGACAGGATCGGGCGGCGTCAGTTCGAACGCAGCAGCGGTCTTTGTCGCGGTTGCGATCTTGATATCGGCCTGTTGTTCGGTGCTCATGCGGCGGTCTGGCTCCCTTTTGCGAGCCGCGCGGGACAGGGTTTGCGCGCTCACTCAATTCTCTACTGTATTAGGCATATAAAACACAGATTTCAAGAATGCCCGATCATCGCGCTGGCGTCCACGATATTACGCCTGAAGAGTGAATGGTTGGAGAGAGGGAAAGGAAGTTCGCGCCACTCAATCGCACTTTCACTTGCCGGGCATTGGCTGTAACCGGGCTGGCTGTTGGAGGAACCGGTTTGACTGACACAATTAACGCAAATGCACTGGATGGTGCACCAGCGGGGGCGGCGGCCCAGCCAATGACGGGGGCGGGGGCTTCGCAGGGCGTTTCCTCGCAGCCTTTCGCGCGCATCCTGCTTAGTTTCCGGCGATACTGGCGGCAGGACGTTGTCGGCACGGTCAACCAGCCTGAAGTCATAGAGAAACGCCGGGCGGAATGCTCGATCTCTGAACGCTATCTGTTCATGACCGCGATGAGCGGCGGGATCGCGGTGCTGGGCCTGCTTTTATCGTCCCCAGCGGTGGTGATTGGGGCGATGCTGCTGTCGCCGCTGATGGACCCGATCATGGGACTGGGCTTTGCGCTGGCGATCGGCGACTATCAATGGCTGAAACAATCGGCGCGCTCGCTGGCGTGGGGCACGATCATGGCGGTCGCCCTGACCAGTCTGTTGGTCTACCTCTCACCGATCCAGACGATCACACCGGAAATCGCCTCGCGCACGCAGCCCAATCTGTTTGACCTTTTTGTCGCGCTGTTTTCCGCTCTTGCGGGCGCGTATGCGATGATCCGTGGGCGCGAGGGTACGATTGTGGGCGTGGCCATAGCCACCGCCCTGATGCCGCCGCTGGCGACCGTGGGATTTGGCCTGGCGACGTGGAACTGGACAGTGTTTTCGGGCGCGCTGCTCCTGTATGTCACCAACCTCATCACCATCGCGCTGACAGCGTGGGCGATGGCACGGCTATACGGCTTCAAAACCTCGCTGAGCGCGCGCAACACACAATTCCAGAACATCGCCGTGGCAGTCGTTTTCGTCGCGCTCGCGCTACCGCTTGGCTATTCGCTTCAACAGATCGCGTGGGAAACCAACGCCCAGCGGATTGTTCGCTCTGAAATAACTGAGAAATTCGATGCGCTGTCGCAGATCGACGGGCTTGAGATCGATTTCGGGACAAGTCCTGTAATCGTCAGCGCAACCGTCTGGACGCCAGAACCCCGGCCCTTGGCAGAGACCGAGATCGAACGCGCGCTTGCCGATCGGCTGGGCGAGCCGGTGGAGCTGTCGTTGCTGCAATATCAGGTCGCCACGGGATCGAGCGCAGCCGAGCAGGCGCAACTTTCCGCCACGCGAGCGAGTGAAGAACAAAACGCCGTCGCGCGCGCCGATGATCTGGCGAGCCGTCTGGCGCTGGCAGCGGGCGTGCTGGAGGCTGACGTGACGGTAGACCGCACTCGGCGCCGGGCGACGGTGCGGGCCGAGCGGCTGGAGGGGGCGACTATCGCAACCTACGCCGCGCTGGAACGGCGTATCGCCGCAACCGAGCCGGAATGGACGGTCGAACTACTGCCACCGCTCGCCGATTTGCCGAGCGTGATCATGTTCGGAAGTGGCAGCGACAGCAATGTGGAGAGCGAAGGTGAGGCCGCAGCGCCCGTTCCCAACAGCGAAGGCGCGCGAGCTCTTGCGGTAATCGAATGGGCCGCGGCTCGCATCGATGTGCCGATCGTGTTGGTCGGCCCTCCGGAGCAGGCTACCTTGGCCGCAAATATTCTGGCAAAACGCGGTGTGAAAGTGACGACGCGCAACGGTCCTGGCCCGCTGCGCGCGCAATGGGCACCGGCGGGGCAATAGGGAAAAATTTACATGACGACCGAACTTTACATCCTTGGCCTCGGGGCTGTGCTGCTGATCGTGCACGTGCTGCTCGCGATCCATTACAAGACCAAACAATTCGGCGTTGAATGGAACATGGGCGCGCGTGATGGCGACACTGGCGAGTTGAACGATGTCGCTGGCCGGCTGGATCGTGCGTCGGAAAACTTCAAGGAAAGCTTTCCCGTCGCAATCGTCGCGCTGGCAGGGTTGTCGCTGGCCGACAAGACCAGCGATCTGACGGCAATCGCGGCCACGGTTTGGCTGGGCGCGCGGATTGTCTATCTGCCGATCTACTGGGCGGGAATCGAGAAGATACGCACCCTGATCTGGGCTGTTTCCATTCTGGCGCTGATATTTGCGCTGGGCGTGCTGCTGTTCGGCTGAATTCGCGCGGGCGAAATTCAGGCCGCCATTTCCAGCGGCACGATTTCGCCAGCCAGATACATCTTGCGCGCCTTGGCCCGGCTCAATTTGCCAGAACTTGTGCGCGGCAGGGTGCGCGGCGGGACCAGCTCGACCACGCAGCTCATCCCGGTGACGGAACGCACCTTGTCCGCGATCTGTTCGCGCAGTTTCATGCGTTCGATGGGATCGGCAACGCGGCAATGAACCAGCACGGCGGGCGCTTCACCGCCACCCTCGGTTTCAACCGCGAATGCTGCGATATCGCCGTGATTGAAGCCGGGCAGCTGTTCCACCGCCCATTCGATATCCTGCGGCCAGTGGTTCTTTCCGTTGATGATGATCATGTCCTTCGCCCGGCCAACGATGAACAAATAGCCATCGGCCATGTAGCCCATGTCTCCGGTGTCTAGCCAGCCATCGACGATAGCCTCGGCGGTCGCTTCCTCGTTGCGGAAATACGAATGCATCACGCTGGGACCGTTGCACCATACCTTGCCGATCTGGTGATCGCCGCGCGAATGGCCATCCTCTCCGCGGATTTCGACGACCATATCGGGCATCGGCTTGCCGCAATTGACAATCGCGCGATAGCGGGCAGGGCGGCGGATGTCGCGCGGTGTGCCAGACAGGCGCTCTTCCTCGACCAGTTCCACGCGAATGCCTTCGCCCGGTGGCATCACGGTTACGCCCAGCACCGCTTCGGCCAGACCATAGGACGGGGTGAAAGCGCTCGCCTTGAAGCCGGCGGGGGCGAAGGCGTTGACGAATTGCTGCATGACGTCGGGACGGATCATGTCCGCGCCATTACCCGCCAGACGCCAGCGCGAAAGGTCGAACCGTTCGGCCACGTTGGACTGGCTGGAGATGCGCCGCGCACAAATATCATATCCGAACGTCGGCGAATATGAGATCGTGGTTCCCTTGTTCGCGCTGATCATGTCCAGCCATGCCAGAGGGCGGCGGGCGAACGCATCGGGCTTAAGATAATCGCCCGACACCTGATTGGCGATCAATGACAGAAAACAGCCGACAAGCCCCATATCGTGATACCACGGCAGCCAGCTGACGCAGCGTTCGTTGGACCGCAGCTGCATGCTGGTGGAATGGCCATACAGGTTATGCAGCAACGCCTTGTGCGTCACCGCAACGCCAGTGGGAAACCGCGTCGATCCGCTGGAATATTGCAGATAGCAGATGTCCTGCGGCTCCGTTTGCGGCAAGTCGCATTCGGGCGCATCGCGCAGAGCAAAATCCTGCCAGCTGTGTGCCTCGCAACCCTGAATTTCGGCTGCGGACTGCGCCATTTCCGCAATCTCCTCCGGATAGAGCAGGAGGACCGGGTCGGAACTTTGCAATTGCACGGCAAGCTGATCGATATAGCTGCCTTTGCCACCAAATGTGGTGGGCAGGGGCAGCGGCACTGGCCATGCGCCGGTATAGACACAGGCGCAAAACAGGGCCGCGAAATCTGGTCCGGTTTCTGCAATCAGAGCAACCCGGTCCTGCGGTTTGATCCCGGCGGCGATCAGTCGGCGGGCCATGCCAAGCGCATCGTCGCGCATTTCCCGAAAGGTATAAACCCGTTCGAGTTTTCCACGCATATCGTGAAAATTAAGACCTTTTTCGCTGCGCGCAGCGTAATCGATGGCCTCGTTGAAGGTCGAAAACTGCGCACGGATGCGCGGCAAATCGCAATCGTTCGGCGTCGGCGTCAATACGGCGTCGGTCATATTTTCTCGCGATACCCGTCATTTGCATGGCACGCTCGTTGCGCGCTATGATACCCATGAAAGCTCTGGCCGAAGGTGGTCGGAACTCTCCCAATGTTGTCCATTTGATAATGAGTGTGGCACGAATAAGGCGAAATGATTTCACGGGAAAGCAAAACGTCATCGCGTGGTAACGATGCGGTCACCTCCCAAGGCACTCCTTCGGGAGGCAAGCGTAGAGGCGCGCATGAGCGAAATGGTGAGCGCAAGAAGGCCCGCCCGCTCGATGAAACCACCTTGCGCGACCTGGCGCTGTCCTATGCCGCGCGTTTCTCCACCACCGCCGCGAAGGTGCAAGGGTATCTGGCGCGCAAGATTCGTGAACGCGGCGTGGCTGAGGATGCCGACGGCCGTACCCTCGATCTCGATGTAACCGGCTTGGTCACGCGGCTGATCGAACTCGGCTATGTCGACGACGATGCCTATGCGCGAACCCGCTCGCGGGATCTGACGGCGCGAGGATTCGGCAAACGCCGGGTCGAACAGGCGCTTTGGGCGGCGGGCGTGGAAGAGCAAACGCGCGCCAGCCACGCTCCGGGAGAGGGTGCCAGCCGACGAGCGGCAATGTTGCTGGCAAAAAAGCGCAGGCTGGGGCCATTTGGCGACGGAGGGCCTCAACAGCGGGTCGAAACACCCGATGCGCGCGCTCAGGCGCACAAGCTCCATGAAAAACAGGTTGCCGCGATGCTGCGCGCAGGCCACGTGTACGAACACGCCCGGTTCATCCTCGCCGCCGCAGACGCGCAGGAGGTGGAAGACTGGGTGATCGAGGCAGAAGATGAAGAGAGCGCCAATGACTGGTAGGATGAACGAATATCCGCTGAACCGTTCGCGTGGCGCACGGTTCTGGCTTTCCGCGCCGGTAGCGGCGCTGGTGCTGCTGACGGGCGCGGGCTGTTCGGCCAATTCGGTCGCTGAAAAAACCGCCATTCAGGAAGCGCCGACCGAAGTTGCGCGCCATCCCACGTCGGGGCTTGAGATTATCGACGTTGCGGTTTTGCGCGGCGACCGGCGGATCGTGTTCAAGACCGAGCATGCCAACACACCGCAGGCGCAGGCGCGCGGCATGATGTTCCGCACCGAAATGGCCGATGACGAGGCGATGCTGTTCCCATCCGAAGTGCCAGCGCAGCGCAGTTTCTGGATGAAGAATGTGCCAATCAGCCTTGATATCATTTTCATCGGGGTGGATGGCCGGATCAACAATATCGAAACCGCCGTGCCATATTCTCTCGATTCGGTTCCGTCGGCGGGTGCGGCCAGCGCGGTGCTTGAAATTCGGGGCGGCCTGGCAAAGGAGCTGGGTATCGTGCCGGGCGACAGGGTGGAATACACGTTACCTTGATTTGCGCGCGCCACCCGGCACTCGCGTCTTCCACTCGGCGTTCAATTGGGCTAACGGCACGCACCATGGGAATCTTCGGAAAACTCTTCACGTGGTGGGATGGCCCAACGTTGGGCACGCAGCTGTGGGCCGGGCGTCAGCGCGGCGAACATGTCGGCACCGATGCGCAGGGCAACAAATATTATCGCAAGGCGCGCGGCGGCAACGCGGCACCCACTGGTTCCTACACCCAGCGCGAAATGCGTTGGGTAATGTATGATGGCGTAAACGACGCCAGCCGCGTACCTCCTGAATGGCACGGATGGTTGCACGGATCGTTTGATGATGTGCCCGAAAGCCACCTTCCGCCCGCGCGGATCTGGGAAGTGGATTACACCCCCAACGCAACCGGCACTCCGCAGGCATATCTGCCGCAGGGCGCGCTGGAACGCGGGGGCAAGCGGGCCCGCGCCGATGGCGATTACGAAGCCTGGTCGCCAGAAGGCTGATCGACAACGCGATGCGCAGCCGTGCTTTAATCTGTGCCGGACTGGCCATGTTTGCCCTTGCCGCCTGCAGCGATGCGGACGGACCTGCTGACGGCGCCGAAACCGTAGTCGGTCTGGATAACCCTGCTAAAACCGATGGTGCCCGTCCCGCCGATGCGAACACCACCGCAGACGCCGACACGCTGGCCGCTCTCGAAGGGGCAACCCCACTGGAGGAGCGCGTTGCGACCATCGGTCTTTTGAACAAGCGCAACAATGTCAGCAAGGATATCGAAATGCGCCCCGGCGAAGTGCATGAGGAAGGCCCGGTAATCATCCGCCTCGCCGCTTGTGAACGCACCGCGCCGTGGGAATTGCCGCAGGAAACCGGTGCATTCGTTCAGGTCGATGTGCTGGAGCGTGGCCGGTCAGAGCGCACGCGCGTCTTTTCAGGTTGGCTGTTCAAGGAATCGCCGAGTCTGAATGTGGTCGAACACCCGATTTACGACGTCTGGATCAAGGACTGCGCGATGAGCTTTCCCGGAGACGAAGACAGCGCGGCCCCATCTGCGCCAGCGGCCTCATCTGCGCCAGCAGCCGCGCGCGCGCCCGCACCTGCATCAACACCTGACGCCGAATAGCCCCCGATCCCAGCGTCGTGGGTGAACGTCGCATAGGCCTGTGGCAGGGTCATCGCGGGCGCGCCGCGGGCGCTCTCCACCGCTTGCAAATACATCCGCTGCGGCATTTCCATCGCGCCCATAGTGGCGAGGTGATCGGTCATGAACTGACAATCGAGCAGTTGAAACCGCGCCCGCCGCATCAGTGCCACCAGCCAGGCCAGCGCCACCTTGCTGGCGTCGTCGGCGCGGGCGAACATGCTTTCCCCGCAGAACACCCGGTCAAAACATACGCCGTACAGCCCGCCAACCAGTTGCGGCCCATCCGGCCCGTCCTCCCCGGACCGCCAGCATTCGATCGAATGCGCGTGTCCGGCCTCGAACAAACCGGTGTAGCTGCGCACGATGCGCTCGCTGATCCATGTTTCGGGATGCCCCGGTCGCGGCTGGGCACATGCGCGCACCACCTGTTCGAATGCCGAGTCGATAGTGATTACATAGCGGTCTGTGCGCACCGCCTTGCGCAGCGATTTCGACATGTGAAACTGATCCAGCGGCAGGATCGCTCGGTCGCGCGGCTCCACCCAGAACACGTCCTCATCATCGCGTGTGTCCGCCATCGGGAATATACCGCTGCGATAGGCCAGCATCAGCGTTTCGACCGGAATTGTGCTGCGCAAGGGTGAGTGCATAGCGCGTAATCTAGCATCTGTGCGGTCAGGTTCCAAAGCCCATCGCGAAGTCGCTCCCTTTTGTGGCGGGAATTATCCCGCCAACGATTGGGGGAAACACCGGTCGATCCTCGCCGGATAATCTTGTGTTGCCTAGTCGAGTGACCTCCGATAAAGCGCGGCCTTCTCGTGCAGGGGTGTAGCTCAGTTGGTAGAGCATCGGTCTCCAAAACCGAGGGCCTGCGGTTCGAGTCCGCACACCCCTGCCATTTTCACCCAAAATCTGTTTGCGCCATGCAAGCCAGTTGGCAACGGCGCAGCACGTCGCCCCGGCTGATGAACACAGGCAGAACGTCGCAGTCAGGTGCGTGATAGACGAACCGTGCAATACCGTCGACGAATTGAGGCGCGCCGACCGGTCCGGTCATGGCGCCATTTCAAGGAGCACGATGATGAGCCACTATACTTTCCGCAGCTCCCGGCCTGATCAATGGGTAAGTCCGCGTCCCAATCTTGACCCTTCGCTGCGCGCGATGGCGTATGGCCCCGTGCGTTCAATGTACGAGCCAACATGGCTTGAGCGGATATTCGGGCGCCACTGAACTTGGCCGGCTATGGAACCGATTGCGCGGCGGACGGTTCTATTTGCAAGAACATGCAAAATTAAAGTTTAAGGATAACAGGGACATGAGCCACGCACCAATTCATTCCAGCGCGCCAGACAGCTGGACACTTCCGCGACCTCACACCGACGCTACTCTCCGGCAGATCAAGTATGGGCGCGTACGTCCGATGGAAGAGCCGGGATTTCTGGCCCGCTGGTTCGGCAATCATTGATAGGCCCCACCGGGCCGACCGACTGACAACCTGATAACGAAAAACGCGCCCAGCCTTGCGGTCGGGCGCGTTTTGGTTTGTCGCGAACTGATCTGGCCGATCAGTATTCCTCTGGCTCTTCGGGAGTGTCGGCCTTGAAGTTCTTGCCTGCCGTCCGGTCACCCTGTGCGAGTTTGAACACCACACCGGAAAGCAGCAGCAGCGCCAGCAGGTTTGGCAGCACCATCAATGCATTGGCGATATCGCCCATCCGCCAGATCAGGTCGGATTCGCGGCTGGCGCCGATATAGATGCCGATGCACCACAACACCCGCCACGCCATGTGCAGCGCCTTTTCCCCGCCCAGCGTCGAGCCCGGAATGCGATCGTAGATGAAGGTGATCGCGCGCTCCCCGTAATAGCTCCAGGTGAGCAGGGTGGTGAACACGAACAGGATCAGCGCGATCGAAGCGATCAGCGTGCCCAGCGGGATTGATCCGATCGTCACCGGGAATGCCGCCGCAAATGCGCCGCTGGTCATCGCAAAGCCCTGAAGATCGGATTGCCAGGCGTGCTTCACCGCTTGCCCTGCGCCGGTGAATTGGCCCTCCACCGTCAGGATCACCAGCGCCGTCATGGTGCAGATCACAATGGTATCGATGAACGTGCCCAGCATTGCCATGCGGCCCTGCTGTTCAGGATCGTCGGTCTGCGCGACTGCGTGCGCAATCGGGGTCGAACCCTGACCCGCCTCGTTCGAGAACAGCCCGCGCGCCACGCCGGCACGAATCGCCAGGATCAACGCCGCGCCAACAAAGCCACCGCTTGCTGCCTGCGGGCTGAAGGCACCTGCAAAGATGCGGCTGAAAGTTTCGGGAATGTCCTGAATGTTGAGCGCGATGGCAACCACGGCCATCACAATATAGGCCGCCGCCATGAACGGCACGACGCTTTCTGCGACCTTGCCGATCGACTTGATCCCGCCGATGATGACGATGAACACAGCCACCGCCACGATCAGGCCGGACACCGATTCTTCCAGTCCGAACAATTCGTTGAAGCTGTCAGCCACCGCGTTTGCCTGAATGCCGTTGCCTGTCACCAGCGCCGAAATCAGTGTGCCGACGCAAAAGAAGATCGCCAGCCACGTCCATTTGGGGCCGAGCCCGAGCATGATGTAGCTCATCGGGCCGCCACGCTTTGTCCCGTCGCTGGTGGTTTCACGGAACCTGATGGCCAGCGCCCCTTCGGCAAAGCCCAGCGCCATGCCGAACAGGGCGGTAATCCACATCCAGAAGATCGCGCCGGGTCCGCCCAGTGCAATCGCGGTCGCCACGCCTGCAAGGTTGCCGGTGCCGACCTGGCCGGACAGCGCCGTTGAAAGTGCGGCAAACGGAGAAATCTCGCCTGCGCCTTCGCCCTTGCGACCGGCAAACAGCCCCTTGATTGCGCTGCCGAGTTTCACGATCGGATAGAATCTGAGGCCCACCATGAACCACAATCCCGCACCCAGCAGCAGCACGGCCAACGGCGGGATGGGGATCACCTGTGCCCCGTCCCAGGTGCCGCCCCAGATGAAGTCTGCGATATTGGTAACGGGACCCAGCAGCTGCTCGTCGAGCGTTGCGGGTTGGCTGGTTGCCATGGTGAATTTCCCCTTGTTCATTCCCTGAAAGACGAGGAACGCTAGAGACGCTTGCCCGCCAAGGCTAGTCCCAATTGGCGCGTTGCGGACCGGGCCGTGCGGGGGGCGATTGCGCCGCTTGCATTTGCGCCCGAGCGCGATTAAGAACGAGCGCATTCCGAAATCGGTAGCACGCTTCGCCCCTCCGGGACCTTGTTCCGGACGGCGAAGAAACCTACCTGTCAGGGATGTTCAAAGCCCATTGCAACGGGCACAAAGCAATCACGAAAGCGCCGCGCATCATGGCCGAACCGCAGAAACAGCCCAAGACGACCGTTCCCGAATTCGTGAATCAGGTCCGTGCAGAAACCCGCAAGGTCGTGTGGCCATCCCGCGAAGAGACCGTGCGCACGTCGATCTTTGTTTTCATCATGATGATCGTGCTTTCGCTGTTTTTCCTCGGTGTGGACAGCGCGTTCAATGCGCTGGTCAAATTCCTGCTGACGCTCGCCTGATGCGAAGCGGGCTTATAACTTTCTGATTTTCAAGGATACTGCATGTCTCGCTGGTATATCATCCACGCCTATTCCGGTTTTGAAAACAAGGTGAAGGAAGCGATCCTTGCCGAGGCGGAGCGTCTGGGCCTGTCCGAAGGCGTGGAGGAAGTCGAGGTTCCGACCGAGACCATTACCGAGATCAAGCGCGGCAAGAAAGTGCAGACTGAACGCAAGTTCATGCCCGGCTACGTTCTGGCGAAGCTGCGGATGAACGATGATATCTATCACCTCGTCAAGAACACGCCGAAGGTGACGGGTTTTCTGGGTAACAACAACAAGCCCCAGCCAATCAGCGAGAAAGAGGCTGCGCGCTATTTTGGCGGCGTGGCCGAAGCCAAATCCGCACCAAAGGCACAGCTCAGCGTCGATTACGAAATCGGCGATTCGGTCAAGGTGCTCGACGGACCGTTTGCCAGCTTCAATGGCGTGGTCGAGGAACTCGATTTCGACAAGGCGAAGGTCAAGGTCAGCGTTTCGATCTTTGGCCGCGCAACGCCGGTGGAACTGGACTTCGAACAGGTCGAACTGGTCAAGTAAGCGCGCGGCTGGCGATCAACCGGCGCGCCCGCGCCGCTGCGAGTTCAGCCCTTTTTGCTAGACGCCTTTCCGGCAGGCGATTTCTTCGCGGAAGGCTGCCGCATCGCTGCCAACTCCGCATCGATGGCTCTGGCGCGGCGCATCTCTTCAATTTCCATGTCGACGCTGCTGTGCGCTCTTTGCGGCGCGGTGTCCTCGGTCGCAAAATCGGTGCGCTTTTCCATTTCGGCGATGCGTCCGCGATAATGGTCTGCTTTGCTTGTGCCTCGCGTGCCTGCCGGGGCGTATTCACCGTCGGCAGCGGCCTGCTCCCGTGCCCTGTCGCGAGTTTCTTCGCGCTTCGCTTCGAGATCGGCGATGGCTCCTGCAATTTCCTTGATGTCGTTGCTGGTGGCGGCGAGATCATCCTTGATCGTGACAATGGCGCTGCGGCAGTCCTCGCGCGCCAGCAATGCCTGCCGGGCAAGATCCTCGCGCCCATGTTCCATCGCGGTCCGGGCCTTGTCGCTCCAGTCCGCATCGCGCAATTCGGTCTGCGTCATCTGCCCTTCGAGCCGGGCCTTGCGCTGGGTTGCCAATGTGCGTTCGCCATGAAGCACTATGATCGCCTCTTCGATTTCGCGTTGCAGGTTGCGCAGCAGCTTGGCCGGGTTGGATGCGCCGTCCATAACACTTGTCACATTGCTGGAGATGAGTTCCTTGAACTGGATGGCTACCCGCATCATTTTCGTATTCCCCTGACTATAAATCAGGTTTGAAATAGTTTGGGATGTTTAACAACTGTTTGTGCTGGGACGTTTATTCGGCGCGCGCGCGATTGGGTCACAGTCCCAGCCTATGCGACAAAACCCAATCCAGAAAATTCGCATCGAGATATGAAAATATCCGTGCGTCCTGCCAACGTATCAATTTTGCGAAGCTTTCGCGTCGAATCTTATCGGCACATGGTGCCAACGGCAGGTTTGGGTTGCAATTCCCCGACACTGCGACTAATCGCGCCGCTCTCGTCACATCGACGCGAATCCACGCGGGAGGTCTGCCAGATGGCAGGTCGACGGACCGCTTAACATGAGGGCCTGAGCCGAAAGGCGAGCGCCCGACAGTGCGAAAGGAAAAGGCCCCATGGCCAAGAAAATCGAAGGCTATATCAAATTGCAGGTGCCCGCCGGCACTGCAAACCCGTCACCCCCGATCGGTCCGGCTTTGGGCCAGCGCGGCGTGAACATCATGGAATTCTGCAAGGCGTTCAACGCCGCGACCGACAGCCTTGAAAAAGGTATGCCGATTCCGACGACCATCACCGTCTATGCCGACCGTTCGTTCACCTTCGTCACGAAAACGCCTCCGGCATCGTTCCTGCTGAAAAAGCTGGCCAAGCTGAAGTCGGGTTCGAAAGAGCCGGGCAAGATTTCTGCCGGGACGATCAAGCAGAGCCAGATCAAGGAAATCGCCGAAACCAAGATGGCGGACCTGAACGCGAACGATATCGACCAGGCCATGAAGATCATCGAGGGCTCCGCGCGCTCGATGGGCCTCGAAGTGGTGGAGGGCTGAACCAATGGCAAAGATGACCAAAAAGCAGAAGGCAGTTGCGGAACTCGATCGCGAGAAGCTGTACACCGTCGACGATGCAATCTCCACGCTGCGCGCCCACAAGAGCAAGTTTGACGAAACCGTCGAAGTCGCTCTGAACCTCGGCGTCGATCCGCGTCATGCCGATCAGATGGTGCGCGGCATGGTCTCGCTGCCTTCGGGCACGGGCAAGGATGTGAAGGTTGCCGTGTTCGCGCGCGGTGACAACGCCGAAAAGGCTTTGGCCGCAGGCGCTGACAAGGTCGGTGCCGAAGATTTGATGGAAGATATGCTGGCCGGCAACCTCGACTATGACCGTGTGATTGCTTCGCCCGATATGATGGGTGTGGTCGGCCGGTTGGGCAAAACGTTGGGCCCCAAGGGTCTGATGCCGAACCCCAAGCTGGGAACGGTGACCCCTAACGTAGAGCAGGCAGTCAAGGACGCAAAGGGCGGTCAGGTTGAGTTCCGCGTGGAAAAGCAGGGCATCATTCACACCGGGATTGGCAAACTGTCGTTCTCCGACGATGCGCTGAAAGCCAATTTCGAGGCGCTTACCCAGGCGATCGTCAAGGCCCGCCCGACGGGTGCCAAGGGCAAGTATGTGCAGAAGATCTCGCTCACCTCAACCATGGGTCCGGGCCTCAAGGTTGATCTGTCGGAGGTCGAAGGAGCATAAGCTTCTATCGGTAGGGCCTGACTGAAAACGGGTCTTCTTCAGATCGGTAATTATTCAAAAGGGGTCGGGAGCGTAATGCTTCCGGCCCCTTTTCCATGTGGCGACGGGCCAGCGAGGGCCGCTATCGTTGTAACGTCGCAGCGTTTGTCGACGAACATCAGGCAGAAACTGACGGGTGACGCGAATTGCCCATCATGCACCTTGTTTTGATCCTTCGGAGTTCACATGTCTCACATGCCTGCCCTGTATCGCACGGCTTTGCCATCAACTGCGATGGCGGCGAATTTCTTTGAGGACAAAACCATGCTGGACCCGAAATGGGCCGTAATCGCTGTCGCGCTGGGCGTCTTCGCTCTCGCGGCGAGCTATGATGCGCAGCTGGGATTGGCGGCGGGCGTTGTACTGGCGATTATCGGCGGCGTCTATTTGTGGATCCGGGTGCGTTTCTCGTACGAGCCGGACCAGTTGGGCGCCAGCCGCGCGGTGCTGTCCCGCCGGTTTCTGAGCCTGGGCCGCAACCGGCGCGCGGCGGAGGCCCGCGAAACCGCTACACGCAACCGCAAACGTCTGAAGAAATGATCCGCGTGCGCTTAACCCGATTCGGATAATTCGGCAGGTCTGCGCGCCAACTGGCGGCTGTAAACCCAGCCGATCCCGATCAGGCTGAACCCCAGCACCATGAAGCTGGCGATCCGCAAAAGGCCTTCCAATCCGGCGGCGTCGATCAGGAATACTTTGGCCACCGCGATCAGCATCAGCACAAGCGACCCGATCCGCCAACTGCGCTGGCCGCCGCGCGAACCCCATGCGAGAAAGCCGAGCGCCAGCGCAATGCCCAGCAGCGACAAGAGAAGGCTTTCGGTCGAGCCGATCACGGTCGAAGTCAGCAAGGCTCCGGCAAAAACCTGCCTCAGAAGTGATACTGCGAGCAGGCTGATGAGCGCCATCGTCGCCACATCGCAGGCAATGCGGACATGCTGCCACAACGAGGTCAAGCGCGAGCGCAAATGAGCAATCGCGACAATCGCGCAACCATATGCGACGGGCAGCCAGTTTGCGATCGGGGTCGGGCCAACATTCTGCACGGTAAGCAGCGGATTGTGAAGCAGCAGCGTGAACCATGCAAAATGCGCGAGGCTGGCGGAGATCAGGCTTGTCGATAGGGCGGCGGCGATGCGGGCAGGGATGCGCGGGTGCGCGAACCGCAAAAGCGCAAGACCCGCACCCGCCAAAAGCGCCTGCCACACAGTACGCTCCGCCATGCCAAACGCCTCAAACTGGGGCACGGACACGAGGGCAAACACGTGTTTGTACCCGCTATGGATCGCCAACAGGGCAAAGCCTGCCAGAACCGACGCCAATGCGCCGCGTGCTGGTGTCGGCAAATCCGCGCTGCGCAGCGCAATCAGCGCCGCTAGCGCACCCGCCGGGGCAAGGCGCAACGCCATGTCGAGCGCGGTGAGCGCCTCGTTCGCAAAGAATGGATCGCCGCCAATGGCCAAAATACCCGCCGCAATCCATTCCAGAACCGGCATCGCCGCCCATGCGAATGCAATCGCCAGCGCCATGCCCCAACCTGCAACCCGGTCGGGCCGCGACAGCACGATTGCCGCGCCGCCGGCCGCTGCAGCCCATGCCAGCGCCTCTCCCGGCAAAAACTGCGCAACCGTACCATACGCGGCCAGAGCGGCCAGACCATCCGCCACTATCCGCGAGGCACTGTTAGGCCGGGTCAGCGCCATGAACATCAGCGCCGCCAGCATCGCCGTCCAGCGGATCGCCGCGCGTAGCGGCTGCTCGACCAGTCCAATATCCGCCAGCCGCAGCGCTTCGGTTTCGAAGGCGGGCGTCGCCAGCAGGCTGAGAGCGGTCATGCCGATGGCTGTCCATGCCGCAATGAACAGCGGCTTTGCGTCCCGTCGCCACAGCAACCCTGTCGCCACCATTGCCAACACGGCGGTCATTATGGGCGCAATCCACGCCGGGCTAAGCAGCAGCATCCCGCCGAGGATAAGCAGATAGGCAGACCCCAGCGGCAAAAGCGACCGGCGCATGTCCAGCTCGTTGTCGCTGCGCCAGTGCAGGGCAAAGCTGGCAGTCGGGAACAGTGCCAGCGCCAGAAGGCATAGCGCCAGCATGGGATCGCCGATCACACGCTCTATCGGAGCAAGCGCAAATTGATAACCCAGCGCGATTCCGAGGCCAAGCGCGCTGAGCGCCAGCTGCCCGATATCGACCAGCCGGGATAGCCCGCGCCATTGGTGGATCAGTGGGACCAGAACAAAGATTGCCGCCATCGCCCCAGCCACCGCAAACAATTGTGCCGGAGCCGGGCCACTCCACAACGACAGCAGCCATAGGCCTACAAACGCTGCAATCGCGCTGCCTGAGCGCAGGCCAGCAAACCGCCAGCCAAGCGCCGCCAGCGCCGCTGCGATCAGCAGGTACAAACCCCAGGTCAGCGGCGCAAATCCCGCATTTGCCACCAGCAGCGCCATTTGCAGGGTGGCAATTCCAGCGGCGAAGATTTGCAGCGCGCCCGGTCCTTCGCGGTCATACAGGAAAG
This sequence comes from uncultured Alphaproteobacteria bacterium, assembly GCA_963838365.1. Taxonomy (GTDB): domain Bacteria; phylum Pseudomonadota; class Alphaproteobacteria; order Sphingomonadales; family Sphingomonadaceae; genus Erythrobacter. The sequence continues at coordinate 47,108 of CAWIQR010000008.1, read as the reverse complement.
CGGGTAGCACGGTGCCCAGAACGATCAGATAACCGCCCACCGCCAGCCATTCTGCTCCTTCGCCAAGCCCCGTCACCTGCAACAATACGCCCCATCCAAGTCCGACTGCCAGCGCGACATATCCAAGCCAGCGGTGCCCCTGTTTCTGCCCGGTCCACGCCAGCCCGCCGGTAACCAGCGCGAGATAAAGAGCAAGCAGCGGCACATTGGCGCTGTCGCTTTCAACCATGATCGGGGCTGCGAACCCTCCGACCAGACCAAGCACCGCGCAGGGCAGACCAAACCGGAATGAGAGCGCAATCGCCCCTGCGGTGACGGCGGCAAGCCCGATGAAGGCAAAGGTCGGCCCGATCAGACCGTAGCTTGTCCCCGCCAGATAGAATGCGCCGAAGAGGGTCGCGATGCCCGCCCCTGCCAGTGCCTGACGCACTCGCGGATCGCGCACGCGGTGTTCATAGCGGAATGCGGCCTCTGCCCCGGCAATTAGGCCAAATCCAAACGCAAAGCTGACGAGCACGCGCACGGCGGGCGTCACCAGCCCTTGTTCGATCGAATATTGCACTGTGAACAGACCCGCGATGGCGAGCACGATTCCGCCAAGCCAGATCGGCAGGCGCTGTCCGAAAATCCCCTCAAAATCGAACGCCATACCTATTGGATGTGCGACCAATGCCTCGGCTTCGGCAGGTTCAAAGATATCCGGCATCGGTCCCGGCTCAGATGCTGCTGCAAGCACGGGGTCAGGCGGAGCGCTGTAGGCCACGACCGCCGGTTGTTCGGGGGAAGGCCGCACCGCTTCGGGTTGTGATGGCGAAAGCGGCAGCGGGTCACGTTCGGGCGGGTCAGAGTCAGCGGCAGCGGCAAATCCAGTGTCGGCGCGAGTGATTGCGGCTTCCACAAAGTCGCCGGTTTCGAGTGCGGACAGCCGCGCATCGACCCATTGCGTCAGCGCCTCGATCTGTTTCTCCGCGCGACCCAGTCGCGACCACAGGACGGCAACCGCCACGATCAGCGCGATGCAAATCAGCTCAATCATGATCGCCCCGATCCCATGTCCGCAAACATGACTGTATCGGCATGGGAAGGCAAAGGCTTATCGCGCCGCGCCGGACGTTCTCAGATGCCGCCGGGGGTGAAGTTGAAGCCATGAGTGGCCAGCCCATCGCACAGGGTGTCGACGCAGCTGGCAAGGTCTTCTGCATTGGTTGAGCGGATGACGAAATTCGCTCCGACGCGTCCATCGCGAAAGAACGGGTACGATCCGATCTGGCAGTTTTCATGCGCAGCCTCAGCCTCGCGCAGCAGCTCTGCTACTTCGCTTTCGGGGATCCATCCGCCGACGGTTTCGGACAAGAGCGGTGCGCCCCCTTCCAATTGACCGGTTAATGCGTCCAGCATGCCTGCGGTAATATGCGGAACGCCTGCCATCAGGAACACATTGTCTCGCCGGATACCGGGCGCGCCGGACATGCGATTTGGGATGAGCTGCGATCCTTCGGGTACACGGGCCATGCGCAGACGACCCTCGTTGATCCCGCCTTTGTCGGCGTAATACCTTTCAAGCAGCGCGCGCGCTTCGGGATGGATGATGACCGGAACGCCCAGCGCCGCAGCCACAGCGTCGACCGTTATATCGTCATGCGTCGGGCCGATACCGCCGGTGGTGAACAGATAATCGTTGGCCGCGCGCAAGGCGTTCACCGCTTCGACAATGCGCGCCTCGACATCGGGCACCACGCGCACTTCGGCAAGGCGGATGCCCTGCACCTGCAGCCAGCTGGCGACCTGCGCAATATTCTTGTCATGCGTGCGGCCGGAGAGGATCTCATCTCCGATGATGACGAGACCGGCGGTCCAGATTTTGTCGGGCCAGATTTTTTCGGAAGATGTCATTGCCATCAGTTAGGGGTAAAGCGACTGGGCCCCAAGCCTTTTTGCGTAAGATTATTCTGCCGCTTCAAGCTGTCCCGACTGGCTGCCAATGGCATTTCCGACACCACCTTCAGCGGTTGAGAAGGTCAGCAATCCGTCATTTACAGGATCGTTGGCCATCCGTTTGCGATCAACCACATATTCCTGATTGAGCCGCCAGGGATAGCTGACAGAGTTGCGCGGCATGATGTGCTTTGCTCGCTGGATGTATCCGCTGGAAAAATCGAAGACGTCGTCCTCCTCGATCCGCGCTTCGGCTTCTGGTGTAAGCACCGGCATTGCGGTGTCGTATCGCCCTGCGCGCATGTGGTTCAGCACCCTGCAGACATAGTCGGAGTTGATATCCGCACGCAGCGTCCAGCTGGCGTTGAGATATCCGAACACAACTGCCAGGTTTGGCAGGTTCGAGAACATGCAGCCCTTGTAATAGAAGCGCTGCGCAAAATCGACCGGCTCGCCGCCCAGAGTGATTGCGATCTTGCCCGCGACCGCCATCTTCAGTCCGGTGGCCGTGACGATGATGTCTGCCTCCAGCAATTCTCCGGTCTTGAGGCGAATTCCGCCCGCCTCGAACGCAGCGATCTGACCGGTGACGATAGAGGCATCACCCGCCTTCATCGCGGCGAACAGATCGTTGTCGGGCACCAGGCAAACGCGCTGATCCCACGGATCATAGGGGGGGGTAAATGTCTCAGGATCGAATGTATCGCCCAGCGCCTTTTGAATGCCCTTGGTCAGCGCATCCTTGACCTTTTGTGGTTTGTTGCGGGCCGTCTTGAAGGAGAAATCCTGCATCTTGATATTCTTGAACCGGGTGATCCGGTAGGCGAGTTTGTCGGGCAGGAAACGGCGAAGGAAATTCGCGAAACCATCCTTTGCCGGGCGGCCCCACATCCATGTGGGCGTGCGCTGGAGCATGGTGACATGCGCAGCCTTTTCCGCCATCGCCGGAACAATGGTGACTGCGGTTGCACCAGAGCCGATCACCACGATGCGTTTGCCCGCATAGTCGAGGTCTTCGGGCCAGAATTGCGGATGCAGCACCTGACCCTTGAACGCGCCGAGTTCGAAACCGGCGTCGTAAGGCTCATCGTAATCGTAATAGCCCGATCCGAGATAGAGGAAGTTCGCGGTCATCCGCGTGATCGATCCGTCGGCAAGCTCCATCTCGACATGCCAGCGCGCCTCGTCTGCACGGAAATCGGCGCTGACGACCTTGTGGCCGAAACGGATGTGATCGCGGATGCCGCGCTCATCGACGATGGTATTCAGGTAGTCGAGGATCGCAGGCGCATCCGCGATGCTCTTTTCATGGCGCCAGGGCTCGAAATCGAAGCCGAGCGTGTGCATGTCGCTGTCCGACCTGATACCGGGATAGCGGAACAGATCCCACGTACCGCCCAGATCTTCGCGCCGTTCCACGATGGTATAGGAATGATGCGGCGCCTTCATCTCCATGTGCGCTGCCATGCCAATGCCAGAGATACCGGCGCCAACTATCAACACGTCAAAATCGGGAGGGTTCGCAAGCATATTCGGGTGGCCTTCTCTCATCTCTCTGACCGGGAATGTATAGGCACCGCGCGGGTATGGCGAGTCTTGATGGCAAATTGAAACTGGTTTCTGGTAAGAGACCAGCAGGGGGTGACGTAGGCGGCATGACCGATTAGGCGCGCAATCCATGCGCATCAGTCTTTCAACGCCCGCTATTATCGTCCCCTTGATCCTTTCCGTTCCTGCCTTTGCGCAGGCTCAGTCAGAGGCCGATGGTGAGACCGAAACCGCCGAGACGCCGGAAATCGTGGTTACGGGTGAGGGGTTGGAGCCGGCGCTGTCCACCGGGGTCTATGCCGCCACCATCCTCCCGCGAGACCAGATTATTTCCAGCGCATCGGGCCGGATTGACGATGTGCTTCGCAATGTTGCCGGTTTCCAGCAATTTCGTCGGTCGGACAGCCGATCCTCCAATCCGACTGCTCAAGGTGTGACACTGCGCGCGCTGGGCGGCAACGCGACCAGCAGGGCGCTGGTGCTGCTCGACGGGGTGCCGGTGGCAGACCCATTCTTTGGCTATATCGCGCTGTCATCGCTCCAGCCCGAAACGCTTGAGCGCATCCGGGTGACACGTGGCGGAGGGTCCGGGCCATTCGGTGCAGGCGCGCTGGCCGGTACCATCGAACTGGAAAGTGCAGGACCGGGCACGCTCGATCCGCTGATCGCCAGCTTTGCCGTGAACGACCGTGCCGAAACCGAGACGAGCGGCGCGCTGACACAAACGCTGGGCAGCGGGTTCGCCACTATCAGTGGGCGCTGGGACAGGGGACAGGGGTTTTTCACGACGCCTGAAAGCCAGCGCGTGCCCGCAACCGCGCGCGCCGTCTTTGATAGCTGGCAGGTGGGTGTGCGCGGCGTTGCGCCCATCAGCCCGGATGTAGAGGTGCAAGCCCGCGTCACCCTGTTCGAAGACGCACGAACGCTCCGCTTCGATGGGGCGGATTCCGCGATTGAGGGGCAGGATGCAAGCCTGCGCGTGGTCGGGCGCGGGGATTGGGCGTTCGATGCCGTTGCTTACGTGCAGGCGCGCAATTTCAGCAATGTGGTGATCTCCTCCACGCGTTTCGTGCCCGTGCTTGATCAGCGCAACACGCCCGCGACCGGCACCGGCGGGAAACTGGAACTGCGCCCGCCTATCAGCGAGGCGCACGATGTGCGCCTCGGCATCGACTATCGCGAGGCTTCCGGAGAGCTGGCCGAGGATGCGTTCAGCGCATTTTCCGGCCTGTTAACGCAGAGCCGGGCCGCCGGGGGTAGCACCGCCAACCTCGGCCTGTTCGTGGAGGATGACTGGCAGATCGGCCCGCTGCTGCTGACCGCCGGACTGCGCGCCGATCACACCCGCATCGTAGGCGGGTTTTTCCGCGCGCGCGGCGCGGACGGCCAAGTGGTGGAAGAGACAATCGCGCCCGACCGCTCAGACTGGGCGCTCAATTGGCGCGGAGGGGCGCTGTTCTACGCTACGCGCAGGCTGGAACTTCGCGCGGCGGCGTATACGGGGCTGCGCCTGCCGACCCTGAACGAGCTTTATCGCCCGTTCGTGGTGTTTCCTGTGGTGACACAGGCCAACGCCGCGCTCGAGAACGAGCGGCTGGAAGGGTTCGAGATCGGACTGGACTGGTATCCGGCAAGCGCTGTCGCGCTATCGCTGACCGCATTCGACAACCGGGTGGAAAAAGCCATCGCAAACGTGACCCTCGCGCCCAATCTCCGCCAGCGCCAGAACCTGCCCGCTATCAAGGCGCAGGGCATCGAGGCAAGCGGCATCGTCGCGCTGGGCAATGTCACGCTGGATGCCTCGCTCGCTTTTACCGATGCGCGGATTGCTGGCGAGGGAGCGTCTTTGCCACTGGACGGAAATCGACCGCCGCAAACACCCGAATTTTCCGCTTCAGCAACGCTGACGTGGCGCCCCGCCGATGGCTGGCGGGTGTCAGGCACCTTGCGGCATGCAGGTGCGCAATTCGAGGATGACGCACAGACCGACCGGCTTCCCCCCGCTACGACGCTGGACCTGTTTGCCAGCGCCCGCATCCTAGATGGCATTTCCATTATCCTTCGGGCCGAAAACCTGATGGATGAGGCATCGTAACCCGCAACGCCGGCGGAGATCTGGATCTGGGCGTTCCACGCACCGTATGGGCGGGAGTTCGCTTCGGTTTTTGAGGTGTCACGCAGATTCTCTTCCGGCTACACATGCGCAACAATGCTGCGTCGCAACAACAGTTGTGGCATTTTTACTACATTTCAGGAATATAAATTAGCGACTCTTGTTCGTGCGCCGCGCGCTGATAGGTTGTGGCTTGCCAAACGATAAAAGTCCGAAAACGGGCAACCTGGAATGTGGAGAGGAAAATAATGACACGCAAGTTTGCAGCTTACGCTGCTGGTCTGATGGCCTGCAGTTCTTTCACAGTCCCCGTTTTCGCGCAGGACGCCGAGGCGGAATCGGCGCAACCGCGCGCACCATCTGACAATGTCATCATCGTTACCGCGACACGTCGCGCGCAGGATGTGCAGGACATTCCAATCGCGGTTACAGCGGTTTCCCCCGCACAGCTTGAGGCACAAGGTGTTGACAATATTCAGGAAGTGACTTCGGTCGCGCCCAGTTTTTCATCGAGCCAGGCGCAGATCGCTTCGGGATCGGTCGTGCTGCGTATTCGCGGCGTCGGCACCACATCCAACAATATCGGGTTCGAAAGCGCGACCGGCATTTTCATTGACGGTGCGTACCAATCGCGCCCTGGCGTCGCGCTGAATGAATTTGTCGATATCGAGCGGGTCGAGGTTTTGCGCGGTCCGCAAGGAACGTTGTTTGGACGCAACACATCCGCAGGCGCTCTCAATATCACGACCAATCGTCCGGATTTGGATGATTTTGGCGGCTTCGTGAACGCTGGTTACGGCAATTTTGACGAAATCAGTCTTCAGGGTGCGATTAACCTTCCGCTTGTCCAAGACACTTTGGGCCTGCGCGTTACCGGTGCATATCGGCAACGTGATGGCTTTCTCGATGTGGTGGATGAAACCGGCACGGTTATCGGCGATACGAATGATGTCGATCAATACCTTGTGCGCGGGCAATTGGGCTGGGATACCGAAAGTGGGCTTCGTGGGCGGCTGATCGTCGATTATTCGAACAGCACGTCAAGCTGCTGCGGCGCAATTGAACTTTACCAGACGCCGTTGGTGCCTGCTGGTGCCTTTGCCGCGGTTGGTCTTGGCGCGAATGGTGGCAATGGTCAGCCATTTGTGTCGAACAACCCGTTTGGCCAATCGGAATTCGCAGAAGCGCTTGATAACCGCGTCGTTTCAGCCAACTTTGCTCCGACTGCCGATGTCGAGAACTACGGCGTTACCGGCGAAGTCGAATTCCCCCTGTCCGACAATGCCGACATCATTTTCATCGGTTCCTACCGCAAATTCGATTCTGTCGAAAATTACGATTCCGATTTCACCGCCAATGACCTCTTCAATGTGGCTCTCAATCTTGAACTTGAGACGTACACTGCAGAACTGCGCATTCAGGGCGAGGCTTTCGGTGGCAAGCTGAACTATGTACTTGGTGGATATTTCTCCGACGAGAGCATCGATCAGAGCGCGAATTTCGCGCTGGGCACGGATTACGACAGGAACGTTGGCGCACTGTTCGGCGGTGCTGCTGGCCCTGCTCCGCTGCAATTGTTCAGCGGCGGCGTCAATCCGGCGGGGACAAACGTTACCAACCGGTTCCAGCAGAGCGCACAAAGCTATTCGATCTTCACCAACAACACGTTCGAGATTGTCAGTGGGTTGAACCTGACACTGGGCGCGCGGTATTCCTGGGAAGAGAAGGAGGGCGGCTTCACACAGACCGATGCGCAGAATCAGATCTGTCCTGCAATCCTCGGATCGCTCGCGGCCAATGCCATTCCCGCGCCGCTCGCAAACCCGGTGTTTGCGCTTGGCTGCTTTGGCTTCACCGCACCGGCCGACCTGCCGCAGGCGGCCGTGCTCCCACTGGTGCGCACATTCCAGGCCGATTTCAGCGATGAGGAACTGATCTACACCGCACAGCTCGCCTACAGCTTTGCTGCCCCGGTGAATGTCTATGCCAGCTTCACGCACGGCTACAAATCGGGCGGGATAAACCTTGATACGACAGCGGCGGTCGGTGGCCGCAGCCCGACCTTCCTTTCGGAAGAGGTCGATGCGTATGAAATTGGCTTGAAAAGCCGCCTTATCGATGATGCTGTGACCTTCAACCTCGCGCTGTTTTATGAGGAGTTCAAGAATTTTCAGGTTCTCGAATTTACAGGGACCGCGTTCGAAACCTTCAACGTGCCAAAAGCAATCTCTCAGGGGATCGAGATTGAAACCTTGATCCGCCCCACCGACGAGCTGTCGTTCAACGTAGCGGCAACAATCCTCGAGGCGGAATATCCAGACGATTGCGCGGGCGATCAAACAGCTCCGCAGGTGGTGTCGCTGTGCGGGTTCGATCTGACGAACGCTCCGCAATTCGTTGCCATTTTCGGAGCCAATTATGACAAGCCGATCGGCAACGGCATGGAGTTCTTCGCATCGGGACAGGTCCGCATCGAAGGCGATCAGCGCACCTCTACCCAGGGGATTGTTCCGCCGGCCGCACCTCCGGGTGCAACGCAAGCGCAGGTGCAGGCGCTTGTCGATGCAGCCCCGCTGATCATCGCGGACGTGCAGGATGGCAACGAATTTATTAACCTGCGCGCCGGTCTGCGGTTTGCAGATGGTGCCTACTCAATCGAGGGCTTCGTCAATAATCTGACCGATAACGTGGTTCGCGGGGTTACGTTCAACACCACTCTGCGTGGCAGCGGTGCAGCCAATTCGCGCTCGGCGTTCTCGCTGCAGCCGCGCACCTACGGAGTTGTCGTCCGCGCCAAGTTCTGATCGTTTCGGAAACTGGACGCACAAAAAAAGGCGGCTCGGGAAACCGGGCCGCCCTTTTTGTTCTGACCCTCACATCTCTACATGGACCGGGCGATCAGCATCTTCATAATCTCGTTCGACCCACCGTATATGCGTGCGATGCGGGTGTCGCGATACATCCGGGCGATGGCGTAATCGTTGATGTAGCCCGCCCCGCCGTGGAATTGCAGGCACTTGTCGACCACTTCGCTTTGCAGCTCGGTTACCCAATATTTTGCCATGCTGGCGGTCGCCACGTCCAGTTCACCTTTCAGCAGTTTGGCAATGCAATCGTTGACAAACACCCGTGCCGCCGTGCCGCGCGCCTTCAGGTCCGCGAGAGTAAACTGGGTGTTCTGGAAATCCCAGATCGTCTGCCCGAACGCTTTGCGACCCTTGACGTAGTCGACCGTCACATCGAGCGCTTTCTCGATCCCGGTCATCGCGCCCATCGCAATGACAAGGCGTTCCTGCGGCAGCTCGCCCATCAGCTGGTAAAAGCCCTTGCCCTCGACCCCGCCCAGCACATTGTCGCCGGGGATGAACACGTTGTCGAAGAACAATTCCGAGGTGTCCTGCGCATCCAGCCCGATCTTGTCGAGCTTCTTGCCGCGCTGGAACCCCTCGGCGCCATCTGTTTCCAGCAGCAGGAGCGAGATGCCCTTGTGCCCCTCCTTGGGATCGGTCTTGGCCACGACGATGATGAAATCGGCGATCTGACCGTTTGAGATCCACGTTTTCGAACCGTTGAGGCGATATCCGTTGCCGTCTTTGAGAGCAGTGGTGGTGATCGCCTGAAGGTCGGAACCCACATCAGGCTCGCTCATGGCGATAGCGCTGACGAGATCGCCGGCGACGAGGCGCGGCAGGTATTTCTGCTTTTGCTCCTCGGTCCCGTGACGCACCAGATAGGGCAGGATGATGGTGTTGTGCAGGCTGGCGGCAAAGCCATCGACGCCGTGTTTGGACTGTTGGTCGATCACCACCATGTCGTGCCGGAAATCGCCACCGTGGCCGCCATATTCTTCAGGCACGGATACTCCCAGCAGACCGGCGGCGCCTGCCTCGCGCCAGAATTCGCGTTCGACCTGACCGTCCTCGCGCCATTTCTCGATCCGTTTCTGCGGAGCCTTGTCCTGATAGAATTTACCCACGGCATCGGCGAAGATCGAGATTTCCTCGTCATTCATGAATTCGGGCTGGGGGATGTTGATTACGGGCATCTTACTTGCCTTTCCAGTTGGGCGCGCGCTTTTCGGCGAAGGCGGCGGCGCCTTCGCGGGCGTCCTGCGATACGAACACCGGCGCGATCAATTGCGCCTGTTTTGTCATATCGGTCTTCCATCGCCCAGCCGCGCGATTGCTTGATGATCTGCTTCGACACCTTCACCGCCAGCGGGCCGTTCGCCGCGATCTTTGCCGCCAGCGCCTTTGCCGCCTCCAGCGCGGACCCTTCCGTCACGGTGTTGATGAGGCCTAGCTCGTACGCGCGCGCAGCGTCGATGAAATCACCCGTCAGGGCCAGCTCCATCGCGATGCGTTCAGGAATTTGATCGGGCAGCATCATCACGCCGCCCGCGGCGGCGACCAGCCCGCGCTTGGCTTCTGGAATGCCGAATTTCGCGCCCGAGTGCGCCACCACGAGATCGCACGCGATCATCAGTTCCAGCCCGCCTGCAAGCGCATATCCTTCTACCGCAGCTATCAAGGGCTTGGCCGGAGGGGCCTGAACCACCCCGCCAAACCCGCGCCCTTCGACCGAAGGCGTCTCACCGCGCAGGAAACCTTTAAGGTCCATGCCCGAACAGAACGTGCCGCCCGCGCCGGTGATGATGCCGACGCGCAGATCGTCCTCGCTGTCGAGCCGGTCCATCGCCGCCGCAATGCCTTCCGCCGCAGCCTTGGTCATGGCGTTCTTGGCCTCTGGCCGGTTAATGGTGACGATCAGGACATTGCCGTCGACTTGCGTCAGGACTTCTTGCGTCTCGCTCATGGTGCTCTCTCCCGAATTAGCATTTTCAATCGCAACTGAATTCTTGTGCGAGTGGTGAAGGCGCTTTACCAATGCGTCAACTGCAATAACACGAAAACGAGAGAGGAATTCCCCGATGGCCGAAGCTTACATCATCGACGCAGTCCGCACCCCGCGCGGGATCGGCAAGCAGGGCAAGGGCGCGCTGGCAGAACAACACCCACAGCATTTGGCCGCGACCGTGCTCCGCGCAATTGCAGAGCGCAACAAGCTGGATACCAGCACGATCGACGATGTGATCTGGTCCGTTTCGACACAGGATGGGATGCAGGCCGGCGATCTGGGTCGCATGGCGGCGCTGGATGCGGGTTATGACATCACGTCGTCAGGCACCACGCTGGACCGGTTCTGCGGCGGTGGGATCACCTCGGTCAGCCTGGCCGCAGCGCAGGTGATGAGCGGGATGGAAGATTGCGTCGTCGCGGGCGGGACCGAGATGATGAGCCTGACCTCCGCGATGATGAACGAGAAGATGAAGGCCGGGATCAAGCCTGCGATGATGGGCAGCTATAACGAGCGGCTGCAAAGCGTTCACCCGCAAAGCCATCAGGGCATTTGCGGGGATGCGATTGCGACAATGGAAGGCTTCACCCGTGAAGAACTGGATGCGGTCGGCTATCGCTCGCAACAGCGCGCCGCCGAAGCGATTGGTGAGGGCCGGTTCGAAAAGTCGCTGGTGCCGGTTACGCTGGACGATGGGACGGTGGTGCTCGACCGAGACGAATATCCCCGCCCGCAGACGACGATGGAGGATCTGGGCAAGCTGGAGCCAGCCTTTACCCGCATCGCAGACGTGCCGCTGGACCAGAAAGGCACGACCTTTCGCGGGCTCATCAACCAGAAATATCCCGACCTCGACATTCAGCATTTCCACCATGCGGGCAACAGTTCCGGCGTGGTCGATGGCGCGGCGGCGGTGCTGGTGTGCAGCAAGGAATATGCGCAGAAGCATGGCCTCAAGCCGCGCGCGCGCATCGTCGCGACAGCGAACATGGGCGATGATCCCACGTTGATGCTGAATGCACCGGTTCCGGCGGCGAAGAAGGTGCTGGAGAAGGCAAAAATGAGCCTCGACGATATCGACCTGTTCGAAATCAACGAAGCCTTTGCCGTGGTGGCGGCCAAGTTCGTTCGCGATCTGGGGCTGGATTGGGACAAGGTGAACGTAAACGGCGGCTCGATCGCGCTGGGGCACCCCATCGGTGCGACCGGATCAATCCTGATCGGCACCATTATCGATGAACTGGAGCGGCGCGACCTGAAAACCGGGCTGGTTACAATGTGTGCAGCAGGCGGCATGGCTCCTGCCATCATCGTGGAGCGAGTGGACGATTTCGTTGACTGAAAGGGCTTCTGAAACCGCTGACAACACGCCAATCATCATCGGCGTAGGCCAATATTCCGAACGGGTGGGCGAGCCGGGTTACGAAGCACTCAATTACATGGATCTGGGCGGGCGGGCACTGGCCGCCGCAATTGCGGACTCGGGTGCAAGCGGGTCTGTCGCTGGCGCCATCGATACGCTCGCCACGATCCGCGCATTCGAAATGTCGCGGCCCGGTAGGGTTCCACCCTTCGGCACGGCGAGTAATATTCCGCGCGCGATGGCAGCGCGGGTTGGCGCGAACCCGGCGCGCGCGATCCTGAGCCCTACGGGTGGGCAGACCAATCAGCAGATGGTGGGCGAGTTTGCAGCTGCCATAGCCGCCGGGGATAGCCGGTGTGCGGCAATCGTCGGGGCAGAGGCGATATCCACCGTGCTGGCGCTCACCGCAACAGGCGAAACGCCTGACTGGTCCGAGGATGTGGATGGCGACGTGGAGGATCGCGGCTTTGGCGTGGAGGGGTTGTTGGAACCCGCTCTGTTCGCGCATGGTGCGACCGGCGCGATCCCGCTCTATGCGCTGGCTGAGAATGCCAGGCGCGCAAAGCTGGGGAAGAGCCTGAACGAATATCGCCGCGATATTGGAGAACTGTTTGCGCCGTTTACCCGCATCGCTGCGGCCAATCCCCACGCCGCCGCGCCGGTGGAACGCTCCGCCGAAGAATTGGCGCGCGTCACCGACCGCAACCGCATCGTGGCGGAACCCTATGCGCGCATGACGGTGGCGCGCGATCAGGTTAACCAGTCCGCCGCGATCATAATCGCCAGCGCAGGAACGGCGCGCACACTCGGCGTGCCCGAAGACAGGTGGGTGCATATCCACGCGGTTTCCGCCGCCACGGAACTGCCGCTGTCGCAGCGCCCCGATCTTGCCGCCAATCCCGCCAGCATCGCCAGCGTCGAGGCGGCTCTGTCGCGCGCGCAAAAGGGTATGGCGGGCATGCGCTATCTCGATTTCTATTCGTGCTTCGCCATCCCGGTGTTCAACCAGATCGACCATTTCGGCATCCCGGTGGATGATCCGCGCGGGCTGACGCTGACGGGCGGACTGCCGTTCTTTCGGCGGGGCCGGAAACAATTATTCCGCCCATGCCATCGCCGAGGCCGTGCAGCGGGTGCGCAGCGACCGCGGAAGCTTTGCCCTGGTGGGCGCAAATGGCGGATGGATGAGCAAATATGCGACCGGGATATATTCCACCACCGCTGCCGACTGGTCGGGCGAGACACGCTTCGTCAAGCTGCCGGACCGCACCGACCCAGTCCCCGCAGCTGCACCGGATTGCGAGCGCGCAGAGGTTGAAACCTACACAATCAACCATGGCAACGCGGGTGCTGATGCGATCTTCCTGGCGCGTGATCCGGCCGGCGCGCGCGTGTCCGGCAATGCTGATCTGAGCCACGATGCCACCCGCGCTGCATTCGTGGACGGGGAGCCGTTCGGCCTGATGCTCTGCCTGTCGCGCGATGTATCGGGCCGTACGATAGGGCGGATCGCTTAAACCTCCCCCGCTCTCGTTCGTCGCCTGATACCCTCATCCCATCGGGGTTGGCCCACGATTGTCACGAGGGGGCAATCTGGGGGACTTAGGTGATCAAGTGCATGCGAGGCCACGCAGGCGGTTCAATCCGCTGGCAACCACTTTTCCGGCCATTGCCAAAATCCAACATTGCCTATATAGTTTCAATGGTAACCAGTTTCAGTCGGCGCGGCACGGTGCAATTGTCATTTGCAAACCCAACCCGCGGCGACCCGATAAGGCCCCTTTGCTCATGAATACGCACTCCACCCTCAACGCTCCCACCCATCCCGGCGATTTGTTCGCCAACCCTGCCGGGCTCGACGGCTTCGAATTCGTCGAATTCTGCGCGCCGGAAAAAGGCGTGCTGGAACCCGTGTTTGAAACCATGGGCTTTACCCAGGTGGCAAAGCACCGGTCAAAGGATGTCGATCTATGGCGGCAGGGTGGCATCAACCTGATCGTCAATTACGAACCGCACAGCGCGGCATGGTATTTCGCGCGCGAACATGGGCCGAGCGCATGCGGCATGGCGTTTCGTGTGCGCGATGCGGCCAAGGCTTACGACTATCTTCTGGAGCAGGGTGCGGAACCGGTCGTCAATGAGCCCGGCCCGATGGAACTGCGCATCCCGGCCATTCGCGGCATCGGCGGGGCGATCGTGTATCTGGTCGACCGCTATGCCGGGGCTGAGCATAAAAGCCTGACAATTTACGACATCGATTTCGATTACCTTACCGGCGTCGATCCCTACCCCGAAGGCGCGGGCTTCCACACGATCGACCACCTGACTCACAACGTCTACACCGGGCGCATGGCCTATTGGGCCGATTATTACGAGCGGCTGTTCAACTTCAGGGAAATCCGCTTCTTCGATATTAAGGGCGAATATACAGGCCTCACGTCAAAGGCGCTGACCGCGCCCGATGGCAAGATCCGCATCCCGCTGAATGAAGAAGGCGAAAGCGGCAAGGGCCAGATCGAGGAATTCCTGCGCCATTACAATGGTGAGGGCATCCAACACATCGCCTTGATCTGTGACGATCTGCACGCCTGCTGGGATCGGTTGAAGGCGCTTGGCGTGCCGTTCATGACCGCGCCGCCTGCAACCTATTACGAGATGCTGGATGAGCGCCTGCCCGGCCATGGCGAGAATGTTGGTGAGTTGCAGAAGCGCGGCATTCTGATGGACGGCACCACCGAAGGCGGCGAACCGCGTTTGCTGCTGCAAATCTTTGCCGAGGCGAAGGTCGGGCCGCTGTTCTTTGAATTCATTCAGCGCAAGGGCGATGACGGCTTTGGCGAGGGCAATTTCAAGGCGCTGTTCGAAAGCATGGAACGCGATCAGATCCGCCGCGGCGCGTTGAGCGTGGAGGAGGTGTAGTGAGCATGACCGATCCGGCAAACCTTCCCGAAAACTCGCATCCCTTCAATCTGGCTGGCGTGCATCATGTTGCCTATCGCTGCCGCGATGCGAAGGAGACGGTCGAATGGTATGGCCGTGTGATGGGAATGGATTACACCACCGCCTTTGCCGAGGATCATGTACCCTCAACCGGCGCCTATGATCCTTACATGCATGTCTTTCTGGATGCAGGTAACGGCAATATCCTCGCGTTTTTCGAATTGCCCAATCAGCCTGATATGGGCCGCGACGAAAATACGCCGCAATGGGTACAGCACCTCGCCTTTCGCGTGGCGGACGAGGCCGCGCTTATGGCGGCGAAGGACCATATCGAGGGGCAGGGTATCGACGTGCTTGGCCCGACGCATCACGGCATTTTCAAGTCGATCTATTTCTTCGATCCGAACGGCCACCGCGTCGAACTGGCTGCCGATATCGGCACCGATGAACAATATGCGGAACTGGCTCGCGTTGCGCCGTTGATGCTGGAAGAATGGAGCGCGACGAAAAAAGCGCCTCGCCACGCCGACTGGTTGCATGAGATCGCCCGCGCTCAAGTAGCGAAGCGGTAGCGCAGACAAAATCCCGCGCTCAAGTAGCGAAGCGGTAGCGCAGACAAAATGCCGCGCTCAAGTAGCGAAGCAATAGCGAAAAAATAAGCCCGCATTCAAATAGCGAAGCCGTTTTCTGCACCCGGCGCGCTAGAAACTCACCCCGGCGCGAATGTTGACCTGCGGCTGCGGATCGGTCGTGCGTACGCCGCTGCCGCCCAGCGGAAATCCGCCTTCGACCTCCAGATCGACCGGGCCCAATCGGGTGCGGAACCCTGGGCCTGCGGAAAACAGCGATCCTTCATCGCCGGATGCGTCGATGTCAGACACATATCCCCCGTCGACAAAACCGTAGAGCTGCAAACTGCGCAGAGGCAGTTTTCCCGTCGGAACGTTGTAGCGCAGTTCGGCAAGGCCAAAGACACCCTCATCGCCAAGCACTTCGGCAAAGTTATAACCGCGCCCGCGATAGGCGCCGCCCAGCGCAATTTCCTCGGAGCCGAGCAGCGGGCGATCCGCGATCTGTCCGGTGGCGGCGATATACAGGCTTAACCGTTTGGCCAGATTGGCCCGGTAATCCGTGCTGAAGCGCACCTTTGTGAACACCCCGTCCCCATCGAACCGTGAAGCCAGCGGATCGTTGAGCCGCGTCGCATCGAGGATACCCAGACCGCGTTCAATGGTGACGCCGGTTGAGGCTGTGCCGCCTGCCAGCGCAAACCGGGTTCGTAGACCGACGGAGGCCGTCACGACCGTATCGTCACGCAGCAGCGTTCTCACATCATCCTGACTGATGGAGATATAGCTGATGCCAGCCTCAACCCAGGCGCTCCCATCGCGGGTGCGCTTGATCGGGACTGTCAGTGAGGCGCCAATGCGGCGGGTGTCCCCAGTAATGTCGCCAGCGCCCTGTATCTCTCCGGGTGACGTGCGGCCGATCGAGCCATCAACGCTGAGCGCCGCTCCGCCCGTTCCGATCAGCGACGTATAGGCCGCCGAAACGAACACCAGTTCATCGGGCTCCAGCGGATTGGCCCGCACCGATCCGCGCAATTCATCGCCCGAATCGAAAACATCCCTCGCTATGGCGGAGGCGCGAGCGCGGATGGGGCCAAAATTGTCGCTGCCGTAATTGTCTGCTTCCAGTCGGAATGATGGGCCGCGTTCGATCAGTTCCACCACCAGAACGCCGCGCCGCGCATCCCCTGTGCCATCGCGCCTGAAACGCGCGCCTTTCAAGCGGAGCGCAGGAATATCGGTGACGAGCAACAGCGCACGTTCCAGTTCGGCCTTTCTGGCGGGCCGTCCGACAAGCCCTTCGAGAATTTGGCGGGCAAGCGCGTTGTCCGTCCCTTCGATCTCGATCGAGTCGATCCGTCCCTCGTCAATCTGTGCCTGCAGGATTCCGAGGTCGACAGCCTTTCGGTCAATCTCGACGCGGGCATAGGAATATCCCTCTTCCTTCGCAATCTGGACCAGTTCATCGGTCAGCCGCTCTATCGTCTCTTCGGTCGCCTGCTGCCCGAAAAATTCCTCAACCGCGGTTTGGTACCGATCTTCGCTCACCGCCTCATTGCCGCGCACCACGATTGCGCCGATCTGGCTTGTGCCCCGCAAGTCCTCGCCTTTCCGGTCGCCGCCTTCATCGGGGACATCGCCGGACTGCGGCTGGGTTGCCAGAACGTCGTTAAATGCGATTTGCGGTGCCCGTTTTGCGCCCGGCACCGAAGCTGTGTCCGAAGCTTGCGCGGATAACGGGCCGCACGGCCCAAGCAACAGCCCGGCAGGCGCGAGCCCGCACAGCAGAGCAAGCCGAAGATGATTCGTTCGAGTAGTCATTGCCCGACCCGACTAATCGGGGCGGACTAAAAATCTCTTACCATCACTGGAACGTTAAGCATTTAAGAAGCATGGCGATTCACCGTTTATTGAAAGCCTTGTGACAGAGGGGAAGTGTACCGAATTATATTTGTCAGGACTATTTCAATGCCGAATGCACGTTTTGCGATGGCACGCCGGGGCCTTGTGATGGCCGCGTTGCTTGCAACCACGAGCGCGATTGCCCAGACCCCCGCTTGGCAAATCTCCGAAGCACGTGGGGCTGTGACTGTTGAACGTCAGGGGCGGACCATCGCCGCGCGCAAGGACACGGACCTGCTGCCGGGCGATATCGTGCGCACCGGCGATCAGGCTCGGGCCGTGCTGGTGCGCGGCAAGGAATTTGTCGTCGTCTCACCAAAGGCCATTCTGACAATCGCGAGGCCGGAGGAAACCGGCGGGGTGATCCAGTTCATCCAGTCGCTCGGCAATGCCTTGTTCCGGATCGAAAAGAAATCAACGCCGCACTTTGGCGTCCAGACGCCTTACCTTGCAGCCGTGGTGAAGGGCACCACCTTCAATGTTGCTGTGACAGAGGAACGATCCAGCGTTCAGGTGACTGAAGGCGCGGTAGAGGTTGCGACTGGCGACGATCTCGAAGCTGCCTTGTTGACCCCCGGCATGATCGGGATCGTCGATGCGGGCCAGATCGATGAACTGTTGATCATTGCCGATGGCGCGTCGCAGGATCTTTCGGCATCGGTAGTGCGCGGATCGCCGCAATTCATGAAGGAAGCGCCCGCGCCGGGATCTGCGACACCCACTGCGCCCGATCTCTCGCAAGGCGGCACCACCGGTGCCAGCTCCGCCGCACCCGGCGGCGGCGTGACGAACGCTGCGGTTCGGAAGACGGCGGCGGCCTCCGGGCAGGTATCGTCGATTACGCCGATAAATTTCCTGGATGACCAAGTTGTTGGCGGAACAAGCGGTGCGGCTGGCAGTGAAGGCGGCGTGTTCGACAATTCGAACGCGGCCGCGAATGTGATTGAAGCGCTATTCCGCAACGAAAACAATGCAAACGGCGGTTCATCGGGCAATAATGGCTCCTCGTCCGGGGAGACCGGAGAAGACTCTGACGATCAAGACACTCAGCCCGAGCCTCAGCCTGAACCCGAGCCTCAGCCTGAACCCGAGCCTGATAACGATGACAACAACGAGGAAGGCGGCGAGAGCGGTGAGGGTAGTGGTGACGACGACGGCAATGACGACGACGGCAATGACGACGACGGCGACGATGATGGAGGTGACGAGGACGAAGAGGGCGACGAAGGCGACAAAAGTGGCGAAGGCAGCGGCGATGTAGGTGGCGGCTCAGGCGACGATGACGAAGATGACGAAGATGACGATGATGGCGGCGAAGGCGGTGACGACGACGACGACGACGGCAATGACGACGATGACAAGGACAAGGGCAAAGACGACAAAGATAAGGGCGGCAAGGGCGACGATGACGATGATGGCGGCGAAGGCGGCGAAGGCGGTGACGACGACGATAATGATGATGACAAAGACAAGGGCAAAGACGACAAAGATAAGGGCGGCAAGGGCGACGACGACAACGATGATGATGACGGCGGCGAAGGCGGTGACGACGAGTGATGATGACAAGGACAAGGGCAAAGGCAAAGACGACAAAGATAAGGGCGGCAAGGGCGACGACGACGACGATGATGATGGCGGCGAAAGCGGCGAAGGCGGCGAAGGCGATGACGACGACGACGACGACAAGGACGACGATGACAAGGACAAGGGCAAGGGCGACAAGGGAACCGGCAACAACGAATCCGGCGGCGATGACGGCATTGCCGGTGTAGAAGTTGGTCCGGGCGGCGCGGTATCTGTAATGAACGATCCGATTATCGCTTTGCCAGTCAACGATGGCGGAACGCCCGAACCTGCACCGCCGCTGACAATCGAAAACAACGGTCTTTGTGTGGTCGGCAACTGCCTCTCACTTGGCGTTGAATTGGCGCCATCAGCCACCGACGGTGGAGGAATCAATGTGGGCGCCGATCTGGGTCTGACAGGAATGGTTGGTCAGGGTAGCGGAGTTGCGCCTGCTATGCTTGCCGGTTCCGGCTCGCCTGCGACAACCGCCGAACCGGCCATCCCTGCCGAACCCACCACGCCCCCAGACTCAATAGATCTGACTGGCGACGATGGCGGTGTTGGTGCTCAGTTTACAGAAGTCGAAGTTGAAGTTGCAGCCGGAGGTGATGTGGAAATAGACGTCGGCGGCGTTCTAGGCGAGCTGAGTGGTGGCGATGACGATGGCAACAACGGTCCCGGCAATGACGACAGCGGAGACGACGAAACCAACCCCATGCGAGGCAATGGCCGGGGTCCGATCCTCCTTCCCTGAACACTTGTCCTTCCCCCTCGCCAGACCGAGGCCACTAACAAACCCAGAATTAAGGGTTTTCAGTTAC
This sequence comes from uncultured Alphaproteobacteria bacterium, assembly GCA_963838365.1. Taxonomy (GTDB): domain Bacteria; phylum Pseudomonadota; class Alphaproteobacteria; order Sphingomonadales; family Sphingomonadaceae; genus Erythrobacter. Next base: position 27,494 of record CAWIQR010000008.1, on the reverse strand, counting down.
CGCTCATGCCTTCGCGAGCTGATGGTCGCGGTGCCGGCCCGCAATCGCGGGCTCTGATAAGCAGGAGGAACAGCGCCCGTGTGGTTTACGAAAGTCTCTCGCGCCACGCGTGATACGCAGATTGCCAGCGCTGCTTTTCTCGCCGCGGTATCCCTTGCCATCCTTTTCAGTCTTTCGGGAATGACGGCCAGTCTGGAACACGCGTTGCGCGACGCGCGCAACACAATCCGGATTGCGCCTGCCACTGGCGACATCGTGATCGCGGAGATCGACGGCCGCTCGCTTCAGGAGTTGCCACAATGGCCGTGGCCACGCGGGCTTTATGCCGATGCGATCACCCGGCTCGATCAGTTGGGGGCGGCTCAGATCGCCTTCGATGTGGAGTTTTCGGCAAGCTCCGATCCCGTTGAGGATGCTCGCATGGCGTCGGCGCTGGCGAAGATCGGCCAGCCCACGATCCTGCCGACCTTTCGTCAGCAGAACCGCGCCGGGGGCAAGGTCGTTATCAGCGAATCCCTTCCGCTCGAACAGTTTCGCGAGAACGCGTTCCTTGCCTCCGTGAACGTGCAGGCCGCGCCTGATGGGCGGATCGAACACTATTTCTATGGCGAAACCACCAATGGCACGCCGCGCCCCTCGCTTGCCAACATGCTTGCTCACACCGGGGGGGAGGTGGACACCAGCTTTCGCATTGACCCTGCGATCGATCCTGCCACCATACCGCGCGTTTCGTTCGTCGATTTGATCGAGGGGCGCGTCACGCGCGAACAGATTGCGGGTAAACAAGTGGTGTTCGGCAACACCGCGATTGAGTTGGGGGACCGTTATCCCACCGCTCTGTTCGGGGTGCAACCCGGCGTGATCGTCCACGTCCAGGCCGCCGAGACGCTGATCCAGTCGCGGGTTCGGGCTGATGCACCTGGACCGGTGATGCTGGCGCTGGCCGCAATCTTGCTTGGCGGTATCCTGTTGGCCCGCGGCCGCAGCGCGGCGATGCGCTGGTGGATGCAACATTATATGGTCGCAGGTGTAAGCGCGGGATTATTGCTTGCTGTGGCGCTGGCACTGGATCAGGTTTCGCTGGTTTATCTGCCATTGAGTGGCCCACTGGTATTTCTCGGATTGTTCGTCATCGCGTGCAGTGCGCTTGAGATGATCGCCAAACTCGAAGAAGAAAGACTGACGGATACTGCATCGGGCCTTCCGAATGCTCGGGCCATGAACAAAGCCCTGATGCGCAAGTCGGACAGGCATGTTGCCGCTGCCCGGATCGCTGATTTTGCGGAACTCACCACAATGCTGACTGTGGCAGAGCAGGCGGAAATGGACAGAGCAATTGCCCGGCGGATATCGGTCCTGGCGGGCGACGGCGAGGTTTACCGCATCGGCGCCGGCGTATTCGCCTGGTTCGTCACCGACGAGATGGCTGCGAACGGGTTCGAGCGCGCGGACGAAGTGTTCGGCACTGCGCGTGCGCTGTTCAATGCACCGATTGAAGTGAGTGCGGAACGGCTGCGCGTCGCGAGTCATTTCGGCACCGCGCATGGCAACATCGAGCACGCCGTCGATGCGTCGGAACTGGCGCGCAAACGCGGGCTTGGCTGGTCGGGCAATGCCGGTGCGTTGCACGAGGATGCGCAATATCGCCAGCGCCTGCTGGGCGAACTGGACGATGCGCTGGAGAATGGCGCGCTCTCCGTCGTGTTCCAGCCAAAGTTGGCGATGGCGAGCGGCGCGATCGGCGGGGGCGAGTGTCTGGTGCGCTGGAACAGCCCGAGGCTGGGCGTCATATCTCCTGCCGATTTCATCCCGATTCTGGAGGAAAAAAACCGCATCAGCGATCTGACGCTGTTCGTCCTGCGCGAGGCGATGCGCCGCCAGCGCGAGGCGGCCAATGCCGGTCACGCAATCAATCTTGCCGTCAATATCTCGGCCCAATTGCTCAGCGATGAAAGCTTTGTCGCCGTTCTGGTCGCCGAGTTTGTCCGGTTTGGCCGTCCCGATGCAGGCGGTATCACGCTGGAGGTAACCGAAAGCGCACCGTTGCAGGACTCCACCTCCGCACGAGATGCGCTTACGCGGATGCGCGAGGTTGGCGCGCGTATCTCCATCGACGATTATGGCACGGGGCAGGCGACGCTGAACTATCTTCAGGGCTTCCCCGCACAGGAGATCAAGCTGGATCAAAGCTTCATTCGCGATCTGGTCAGCGATCGCAAGGATCAGATCATGGTCCAGTCCACCATTGACCTTGCGCATGCTTTGGGATTTGAGATCGTGGCCGAAGGCGTCGAAACGCAAGAGGCGCTGGCCGTGCTCGCCAAACTCGGCTGCGACTATGCGCAAGGATGGCACATCGGCAAACCTATGGCTTGGGAAGATTTTGCAGCGGTTCTGGATGCCAGAAGCGAGTCGGTCCCGGCTAAGGCCCGCGCGGGCAGGGCGGCCTGAACTTCGCAGGCGTCGCCGAGAAGCACAGGCCCATATGAAAAGAGGCGCGAGGATGGCAATCGTGCCCCTCGCGCCTCTTGTTTTCTGCACTTGTCAAAAGTGGGAAGCGATTACATCCGCGCAGTCAGACCCAGGAAGAAATAGGTACCCACCGGGCTCACCGGATAGGCCTGCTCCGTCACAAACGGCTGGCGGTCGAAGATGTTGTTCACCCCGCCATAGACATTGAATGCGTCATTCACTTCATAACTGAACGAGATGTCGTGAATGAAGGCGTCGCTGGCGATGCCGTTTTCGCGGGTGAACTGGAACGTGGGACCATCGCCCACCGCCTCGATTTCAACCGAACGCAGACCCTGTGCGTCAAGGTAGGTGACGCCATAGGTGAGGCTCAGCCCCTCCCATGCCCAGGTCAGCGATCCGCGACCGGCCCATTCGGGACGCTGCAATTCGCCAAGTTCCGGATCGACCAGCGTCAGGTCTGTCGGATCGAAGAAGTCGTTCAGCTTTTCAACCCAGGTGCCGCTGCCCTGCAGGGTAAAGCGGTGATCGCCCAGATCGAACCGATAGGCAGCCGATGCCTCGATCCCCGACGTTTCCTGCCGTGCGAAGTTTTCCGACCGCTGGCGCAGAAAGCGAAATCCGCCATTGTCCGTGCGGCGATCCACATTGCTGCAGAACACGTTGTCGATCGTGGCCGAATCGACGCAATTGTCGACGATATCCTGTGCAGCCACCGGATTGATCGCGTTTTCCAGCTCGATATTGTAGTAATCGACGCTCAGCACGAACCCCGGGAAAAAGGTTGGAGTGAACTGTGTGCCGACCGTCCAGGTGGTTGCGGTTTCTTCCGTCAGGTTCGGGTTGCCTCCGATCGACCCGGAGAACCGGGCGGTCAGCGGATCAACATAAGCATAGCTGCCGGTGCCCAATGTGGGATCGACCCCAAGCTGAGCAAAAATCGCTTCGCAATTGCGCTGCCGCAGAGCCGGGTCCTGCGCCGTTGCAACCTCTGACCGATCGCACGGATCGATCGGGCGGAAGGTTGCCCCCTGCGCCGGGCTGAACAGCTCGGAAATATTCGGAGCCCGAATGGCGCTGGCATAGGTGCCACGGAAAAGGATGTCATCGCTGGGCGCCCAGATTCCGCCGACGTTCCAGGTGAAGGTCGTACCGACAGTAGTGTAATCGGAGTACCGCGCAGCAGCTTCCAATTCGAGCGTTCTGGCAAACGGTACGTCTGCCAGCAGCGGCAGGCGGATTTCGCCGAACAGTTCATAAACGGTGAATTCGCCGCCTTCGTTGTTTACTGTCTGATCGGGGTCGAACACCAGCGAGTTGGCCGCTGTCGGCAGATCGCGGATCAGGTCGCCCTGATTGGCGTCGGGTGTCGTAACCGGGATGATCCCCAAAACGAGAGGGTCGAAGGCGGAGCGGCTGATTTCTTCACGGAATTCAAAACCAGTGACAAAGCCGATGGGGCCGCCCGGCAATTCCAGAAACGCGCCGGTATCGCCTGCGAAGATCGCGCTAAACACCATCTGTTCCAGCTCGAACCGATCGACTGTGGTGGCCGTGATGAAGTCAATCGCTTCCTGGCTGATCGCGCCCACGCCGCCCAAGACGTTGGCAGGACGGCACTGGCCATCGCCGGGGTTAAAGCTGAAGAAGCCCGGATCGCCCACAGGGATGCCAAACGGCGTGGTGGCTGGTGCAGTGGGGTCAATATCCGAACGGCAGATCGTCTGGCCCGTCGCTGGGTCTCTCACCGCGTCGATGGCCGCAAAAAAGCGGTCTGTGATGACGCTGTTGTTATCGATCGAGGTACGGTTGGAAGTGCCGTAATTCGCCGAAATCTCATAGTTGAAATGCGGCGTGATGTCGCCCCGCAGACCGGCGACAAAGCGATAGGTTTCGTACTCTTCACGGTCACGGTTGGGGCCAAGATCGGCAGGGTCGCGGGTCAGGTAAAGCCCCTCTTCCACACCGTCGCCAAAGAACAGCGGCGCGACGAATTCTTGCAGATTGCCGGTGATGAAGGGGTTGTCTGCACGGATTGTCAGCAGATCGTAGAACGTGTTGGGCTGGGCCTGGAATTCAGCCGAGCTTGATACGTACTTACCTTCGAAGAAGAACTCCGCCTCGCTTGAAAACTCGTAGGTAAAATTCGCGTTGATCGACCAACGCTCGGTTTCCGGGATCAGCGAATTGGTGTTGAATTCGTTAGGAATGCCATCACCGCCGAATTGGTTGAATATGCCGGTTACAAGCCCGTCCTGATATACGCTGAGCGAGCCATCGGCGTTGATAACGGCGCACCCGCCCGCAAGGCCAAAAGCGCCGTCGTTGAAGGTGGAGTTGTATCCGACCGAGCTTTCGAGGCAGTCTGCAATTCCGTTATTATTAATGTCGGGACCATCGCTGAGGCCGATATCGCCGGGGGCAACGACGCCGCCAGCCGAGGAAAGGGAGAACCTCGGATCGGGTGCGAAAAAGCGTGTGGTCGCATTCGCTGCGCGGTTTATCAGCGCCTGTTCCGCCGCTGTGGGAGTGAACGCAAAGCCCTCCGTCGGAATCAGCGATCCGGGCGGCAGGCCGTTGAAATTGGGAGTGTTGGGACCGCGATCACCAGTCTGGAACCGCAGCGCCGGGTTGGGCTGATCGTCGAAATTGCCGTTGTTGCGGGAAAACGCGCGGTCGCCGATCTGAATCTCGTCAGCCTTCGCATATTCGCCGGTGACGACGAAATTGCCGCGTCCATCGGCAAAATTTGTGCCCCAGGTAAGGTCGCCATTGATGCGGAAGGCGTCGCCATCGGCGCTGATGCCGGTCTGGATGTTGCCCTCAAATCCCTCGAAGTCCTCCTTCAGCACGAAGTTGACAACCCCGGTGACGGCGTCCGCACCATAGATTGACGACGCCCCGCCGGTCAGGGTTTCGACGCGTTCAATCAGCGCGGTCGGGATCGAGTTGATATCGACTGCCTGCTCACCGGGTACGCCCGAGACGTGACGGCGACCGTTGACGAGCACCAGCGTGCGGTTGGCACCAAGGCCGCGCAGGTTCAAGGTCGATTGACCCACACCCAGCGATCCGGAAAAAATGCCGTCAATCGAACCCTCGGTCGAAGTTGAGGTCGACAGGGCCGGAATGTCACGCAGGGTGTCCACCACATCGACCGTGCCAGCCCGTTTCAGTTCTTCCGCAGTGACCGAAATGACCGGAGCAGGCGCGCCGATATTGGGATCGCGGCCGATGCGCGAACCCGTCACGATGATGATTTCCTGATCTTCTGCCTCGGGCGCACTGTCCTGTTGAGGCGCGGTTTGCGCGTGTGCAGCGGTAGCGAAAGTACTGGCAGCTGCCAGCAAAAGGGCGTGACGAGAAAATCTGTATGTGCGCATGTGCGTCCCCTGAGATGTGTTTTGCGCGCACGGTATCCGGGAACGTTTAGCGACCCAGCCATGACGCGACATGGCTTATTGGCTTGCTGCAATGCAACATGGTGTCAAGCCGGTTTCATCACATTGTAATGAAACTGATCAAATCCGTAGTATATTGTTGCAAATATATCAGCATGGGTGAAGCGTTTGCCTCCCGGCAGCGCGAGTTCGCGTATGCGATATAAATCGGGCTCGATCAGCGAGCGCGTACGGTTCTGACCGCAGATCCATACAGACTGGTAAGGTGGGCTATTGCCGGGTAGGCACTGTTCTGGTCGCACTGTTCAGGGAGCGGTGGTGATTTCGCTATGGCAGAAGACACGGATCTAGGCGCGGGAGATGACATTGCGCGTGCGCGGCTTTTCTTCAGCTACACTCGTACAGAAATCGAACCCGCGCGGCGGGTCATCGACCTGCTGGAAAACGCCGGGTTCGATGTTTGGTGGGATGGCCTGCTGGATGGCGGGGTCAACTATCTCGCCACTACCGAAGCCGCGTTGGAAAACGCCGATTGCGTAGTAGTTTTGTGGTCAAAGGCCTCTGTTGAATCTGCATGGGTTCGCGATGAGGCACAGCGCGGACGCGAACGCGGTTGCCTTGTCCCGCTCTCGCTGGATGGGACGATAGCGCCGCTAGGGTTCCGGCAGATTCAACTGCTTGATATCAGTGGATGGAACGGGACGCCCGGCGCACCGGAGGCGCAACGCATTGTTGCAGCCGTAAGCAGGCAGGCAAGTGCCAACGGTGCCGAATTGGCTACGCCCGTGTCCGTCCAAAGCGTGGTTACCGCAGTTGCCTCACCTCCGATTGCAGGCATCTCGCGTCGCTCGCTGGCGATTGGCGGGATCGCGGTACTGGGCGGAGCGGCACTGGCCGCTTCGTGGCAGGCAGGCCTCCTGGGATCCCAGTCGGGCGATGTCATTTCGATGGCGGTCCTGCCGTTCGCGAACCTGACCGGAGACACGGAGCAGGGCTGGTTTTCCGATGGGCTCTCCAACGAAGTGCGTCTCGCGCTGGCGCGCAATCCGCGACTTCAGGTCAGCGCCCCGACATCGTCCAGGGCGGTGGACGCGGACGATGATTTCGGCATCGGACGGACGCTGGGGGTGCGGTATATCCTGCGCGGCAGCGTGCAAAAGGCTGCTGAAACGGTGCGCATCTCGGTAGAACTGGTGGAGATCAGCGGCGGGGTTATCGCCTGGCTCGAGCAGTTTGACCGGACATTTTCCGACATTCTGGCGTTGCAATCGGAGATCGCAGAGAAGGTGGCGGTCTCGTTGGTTTCGCAGATTGTCGGCGACAACGAAGTGCGCCAAAGCCTTGAGGCGCAGGAAGGCGTCGGAGAAACGGACAATGTCCTCGCTTATGAAGCCTATTTGCGCGGCTTTTCCTTCTATGATCTGGCCGCGGGGCTCGACAGCGACCGCGCCGCGCTGAGACAATTCGACGCTGCGATCAAGGCCGATCCCAAATATGCTGCAGCTCATGCCATGCGCGCCACGATGCTGGCGGCAATTGCCAACGCCACATCAGACAAGGCCGAGGTTACCGATTTCTACACCCAATCGATCGCATCTGCGGAGCGCGCAATTGCACTGGCCCCCAATCTGGCGCGCGGGCACATGGCGTTGGGTTTCGCATTGAACAACGGGCGGTTCGACCGGGCAGGGGCCTACATCCATTACAAAAAGGCCGAACAGCTGGCCCCTGGCGATGCCGATACCTTGCGCTCGATTGCGATCTTCTATGCTTATGGCGCACAACAGGCGCTGGGAACGCAGATAATCAACAAGGTGCTGGGGCTCGATCCCCTTAACGCACGCGCCTATCTTACGGCTGGTTTCATCGCATTGTTTGCGCGCGATTATGCCGTCGCCATTGGCCGGATGCAGGAAGCGCTGAAGCTGAATGCGGAACTGGTCAGTGCGCATTACGTGATTGCTACGGCGCAATTGATGCAGGGTAACACCACAGGGGCGCTGGCATCGTTCGAAGCGGAACCGGTCAGGATTTTCAGTCTGGTAGGGGTCGCGATTTGTCAGCAAAAGCTGGGTGACACTGCCGCTGCGCAGGCTGCGCTGGAAGCTATCATGCGCGAATTTGGCGAAACCAGCCTGTATCAGCAGGCGCAAATCCACGCACAATGGAAACAGTCGGAACAGGCGCTGACTTTGCTGGCCCGCGCATTCAACGAAGGCGATCCGGGAGTTTTGCTGGCTCCGAACGATCCGCTGCTCGATCCGCTGCGCGGCAATCCGGAGCTTGACCGATTGCTTTTGCGGCTGGCGTCATGATAGCTCTTTTGCGGGGGGCCTGTTTCGGGCTTGCCGAGTTTGAAGGGGAATTACCGATGAAAAACACAGCAACCATTATCATGATGAGCAGCGCAGCGCTGGCTCTGACCGCGTGTGGCGACCCAAAGCCGGCCGCATCGGAAGAAACCGTCGAAGCGATGGAAACTCCGTCTGCAGGTGATATGGGCGAAGAAGGCGAAGACGGCGCGATGATGCCCGAGGCAGCCGCTGACGCGGCAGAAGCCGAAGCCGAGGACGAACTGGGCGGCACCAGCAACCCCATCAGGCCAAGTGCGCCCGAAGAAGTCGCCGAATAAACCACTCTGAAATTCGGACAAACGCCGGTTTCGCCTTAAAGGGACGAAGCCGGCGTTTTTCTTTTCCTGTCAGCGATTTGCCCGCATCGTCCGGTCGATCCAGTCGCGCGCACGCCCGACGCGGGTGTATCGGCTGGGATCGCCTTTGCCCCCGCATTTGCGGTCTGCGGCCTTGGGGCCGGCGCTGACCACACCGATCACCTTGGGCCGCTTGTCTCCATCGCTATAATAGATCAACGGCCCGCCACTGTCCCCGTCGCACGCCTGCTGGCCGTTAACGCCGACTGCACACAATTGCGCATGCAGAAGCGCGCCTTGCAACTTTGTAAGGCGCGTGCAGGTATCCAGATCCTGCAGCGCCAACTTCCCGCTCAACAACTGGTCAGAGGATGTGCTGTTGTTCGCCTCCGTCCAGCCCCAGCCATATGCATAGGCGGTCATCCCGTCCGAAATTGTGCGCTCGCTCACTGACAGGGGATCAAGCGCGATTTTGCGGAACGGATAGGCTTTATCCGCTCGTATCGGCCTGCTGGCGTCGTAGCGCACCAGAGCGATATCGAACACATAACCGCGCAGGGAATAAAAGGGGTGCTCAAACACCTCGAGAATGGGATAGCTTGTCCCCTCATCCTCGCGCGGGTTGGAAACGCCCAGCCGCACGCGGTAGCCGGGGAAAGTCCTGAGCTCGCGCCCCTCGTCGTTCAGACAATGCGCGGCGGTGAGAATCCAGCCCTGTTCAATCAAAGCACCACCGCACAACACCCGGTCCGCCGGGCGCAATTGTTTGTTGCCGATCCGCTCGGGCCGCCACAGCAATGCCTGCCACGGCGCATCACTGGGGGACACCCGATCCCCATTGATCATGCGTGGGGCCTGTCGGGGGCACAAAAAGTCGGTGAAGCTCTTGCCCCGGAAAATGACGGTCACGGGCGTGCAGGCTCTAACCGGTTCGGCATCGGCAGAAGGCTCTTGATCGGGCAACCGTGTTTCCTCATCCACTGGTGGGGTGAACCGTGAACCCGCTGTCGGGATCGGAACATGGGGATCGTCCAAAGCGATCTCATCAATTCTCCTGCATGCGCTCGCCCAATCCTGATTGCACAGATCGACGTAAATCGCATTGGCGCGCGGCTGATCGAGAACGGTCGCTTCGCCGTTTTCCAGTTCCTGGGCGAGGCTGTAGCACGCCATTCGATCGCGCAGATCGCAACCGCGCTCCAACAGCTGAAATCGGGTAACGTCGATCGGCATTGCGGATGATGCATCGCCTGCTTCAGGCTCAACGAATGAGGTTCGGACACTGTTGGCTGCAGGCTCGCACGCCTGCGCCTGACCGGTTAGGCAGGCGTTTTGCAGCAATTGTATGGCGCGGCCGTAGTCGATGAACGAGGGGAGGCCGTAAAGATTGTTCAAGGCGAGCGTCACGCAGGCTGCTTGCACGCCTTCCCGGCATCGCTGATCCAGCGCGGGAGTTGCGCGCAGCGCGCTCGCCTTGTCGCAGTTCGCTGTGGATAGCGCGCAGGCCTTGTCGAATGCGGCTTGCGCAAATTCCAGGTTGCGCGGCACTCCCTTGCCCGCAAACGCCATCTCGCCAACTTCATCGCACCACCAAGCGCCGTAATGCCGCGCAGCGTTGCAGGCGTTGCGGAGAGTTTGCGCGCGCGGCGGCTGGTCAGGATGCGCCGGGGCGTCTGGATCGATGTTGAGCAATGCCTCGCACGCCTCTACGTCGTCAGCCTTGCATTCGCCATCCAGCAGCCTCAGCGCCTCGCCCGTATCGGCGCCGCTGCGAGCGTTCAGCAGCAGAAGCGAGCCAAGCTCGCGGCAGGCAGACCCTTCGCCTTTGGCGCAGAAATCGCGCAACAGGGCCACCGCGCGGCCCGGTCCGGCGGGATCAACGGGATCGCTGGCGATAGCGACCGCCGATTGCGCGCAACCTTCGAGTGAACCCAGACGGCAGGCCCGGTCAAACAGTGCCCTTGCATCTGTCGCGTTGGCTTCATCCATGCCAATTCTGGCAAGCATTCCGAGGCGGGTGCAGCCATCGCCAAACCCGCCATCGCACGCCTGAGTGTAAAGAACCGCCGCAACAGGGCGGACTTGCTCTCGTCCGGCACCCAATTCATACGCCTCGCCCAGCGCAATACAGGCGGCGAGGTCGCCCACGTCACAGCCGGCTTGCGCCGCGTCAGCCGCCTGCACTTCTTCTGCTTGCCGCTTGACGGGTTTATCGCGTGAAGCCTGCACAGTCAGGATGGGAGAATATACGCGGTAATCATAATCGGCGGGGTTGGGCCAATGCGGGCTCGGTCCACCCGGCTCCTGTGCCCGGGCAGGGTCCAGACCTGCGTCGAGGGCGCCGATAATGGCGAAAATCATAAATAAGACGGTAAAAAGTCTCGCGATGCGCACAGTCATCCCCTCGCAACAAGACCCGGCAATGAGCCTGCCTTACGCGGTACAACAGTGTCAAGCCGGCGCTTGTTTGCGCGGCTACACCTTGTGCTGAAAGACGCCACGTGATTAAGGGTAGGGTGTGCAGCGGCTATTACTCAGGCAACAGCGCGCATGTGACAGGTGGTTGGGGGCGAAAGACACGGCGATATGAGCGCATGCCCCACCACGCACTGGCGCCCGCATTTCGCGCTTGGGATTACCGGCCACCGGATCGATAACGCCGCCTTCATCGGCAATGTTGCAGCGGTGACGGATGCGCTCTCTGCGCTGTTCGATACTATCAACCGATTGTGCAACGAAGCTAGCGGTGAGTTTGGCCACGACAGCGCCGATCATCGATCCCGCGTGCGTCTGCACAACCTGCTGGCCAACGGGGTGGACGAGATCGCGGCGAACGCAGCGCTCGACCGCGGCTGGTTGCTCGTCGCGCCGCTGCCGTTTGGGCCGGACCTCAACTGCGCAATTAATTCAGGCGCCGACACGCTCGAGGATTTTGAAGCGGTATGCGAAGGACGCGCTACCAACAATGCGCAGGTGGATGCCCGCGCCAGGGCGATCCGCACGCTGGAGGATAAAGCCAGCGTCTTCGCCATTGCCGATCGCGACGATGCCATTCGCGCACTGGTGCGGGCGCGGCTGGCGGACCCGGCAGACGATCGCGTCAATGCGCGGCTGGCGGCGCTGTGTTCGATCAACGCCGCGCTTGCCGGGCGGGTGATGCTGGAACGCAGCGATCTGTTGATCGCGGTGTGGGATGGCGAGACAACCGACCTTGCTGGAGGCACCGGCCACACTCTCAAAACAGCGCTCGAACTGGGGACGCCTGTGCTGATCATGCACCCGGCTTGCCCCGATGACTGGACTGTCTGCACTCTGCCCGAAGAACTGGCCCGGATTGATCCTTGTGCAGATCAGGGGCTGGCACGGGAGCGGCTGGGCACGCTGATAAAGTCCGCTCTGGCGTCGGTGGAACAGGATCGGCTGGTGATAGAGCGCGAAAGATGGCGACCGAAAGCCGGCTTCGGCCTTGGCTTCTATCGCCGGATTGAGCGGTTTTTCGGGGGCCGGTCGACCCGATCCGGCACTGTCACTGCCCGTTACGAAGCGCCCGAAGCAATTGCGCAAGGCAGCGCGGCTCCTGCCCTTGAAGCGGCGCGGGTCGCAATCAATGCCGCACGTCCGGACGGGCAGGACGCCCCGGACTGGACCCTGACCACATTGGTTGAGCGGATCTTGCCCACCTTTGCATGGGCCGATGGGGTGTCGAGCCGCCTTGCCGATGCCTATCGCAGCGGCATGTCGCTGAATTTCCTGCTGTCGGCGCTGGCGATCATTGCAGGCGCGGCGTATCTCCCGCTCGATCTGGCGCAGTACAAATGGGTTTTTGCCTCGCTGGAATTCCTGTTGCTGCTCGCGATCCTGGTCATAACCTTTGCCGGATACCGCCGCGCCTGGCACCGCCGCTGGTTCGAGACGCGGCGATTGGCGGAATATCTGCGATTATCGCAAGGGTTGTCGCTGATGGGAGTTGCGCGCCCGATTGGCCGCTGGCCGCGCAGCGAACGCGGCGAATGGCCCGAACGGTTTGCCCGTGATGCGCTGCGTGATGCTGGTCTGCCCAATGTGATCGTTGACCGGTCTTATGTCCGATCCGTGCTGAGCGATGTCATACTGCCCCATGTTAAAAGCCAGCGCAGCTATCATGTGGCCAAAGCCAGGCAGTTACAAACGGCCCACCACCGTATCGACCGCGCGGCAGAGGGGTGTTTCATCGCCGCAATCGTTTCCGTGTCGGCCTATCTCCTGCTTGAGCTTGGCGCGGTGACCGGGATCGTGCCCTCGGGCCTGCCATATTCGGTAGCCAAGACCTTTACCTTTCTTGGCGTGGCCTTCCCGACGCTGGGCGCGAACCTTGCCGGGTTGCGATATTTCGGGGACTTTGACCGGTTTGCCGCGATTTCGCACGCCACGGCATCGCAGCTCGCTGCTATCGAGACGCGGGTCGAACTGCTTCTCGCGAGCGATCCCGAACGCCTCACCTATGGCGCGGCCAGCGAATTGGTGCGTATCCTGGAACAGATCGTGGTTAGCGAAATCGAAGGCTGGCAGGCGGTGTTCGGATCCAAGCACATCAGCCTCCCGGCTTGAAGCAATGGTTCTTCCGATCATTCCCGGTTGTTTTTATTAGGCGCGACCGATTTGCGCCTTAAACTGGCATCGTGCCGTCCCGACCTATGCAAAGGAGTCCCCTGTGGCCGCCCGTCCCCCCGTACAGCAAAATGAAGATATCCGCTTTTTGGGGAGGCTGCTTGGCAATGTGATCCGCGATCAGGGGGGCGATCGTCTGTTTGAACGGACAGAACATATCCGGCAGGCCAGCATCAATCGGCATCGCGGCGGCGAACTGGTGGATCTGGAACTGGATGCGCTGTCGCTTGATGAAACGCTCGCCTTTGTGCGCGGGTTCGGGCTGTTTTCGATGCTCGCCAATCTGGCCGAGGACCGCGATGGGATCATGATGAGCGCTGGTACCGATCTGGCCGGCGCGATTGCTCGTCTCGAAGAGCATGGCGTGGACAAGGCCGCGATTGCGCAACTACTGGACGAGGCGTTGATCGTGCCGGTCCTCACAGCGCATCCGACCGAAGTGCGCCGCAAAAGCGTGATCGACCACCGCACCCGCATCGCGGATCTGATGAAGCTGCGCGACACCGGCGCAAAGACGACCGAGCAGGGCGACGATATCGAAGAGGCAATCGCGCGCCAGATCGCGCTGTTGTGGCGCACCCGCACCCTTCGACGTGACCGGCTGTACGTGACCGACGAGGTCGACAACGCGTTGGACATCATGCGCAGCGTGTTCCTGCCGGTCCTGCCAACCCTCTATCAACAATGGGAAAAGGCTCTGGGGCAGCGCCCGGCAAGCTTCCTGCGCTTGGGCAGCTGGATCGGTGGTGACAGGGATGGCAACCCGTATGTCACCGATGCCTCGCTTGAATACGCGCTTGGCCACGGGGCAGAGGTGGTGCTGGGCCACTATCTCGATACCCTGCACCATCTGGGCGCGGAACTTTCCATATCCAGCGAGCTTGGCGCGATCGACCCGGCGATAGATGCTTTAGCCGAGGCCAGCGGCGATACCTCCCCGCACCGGCAGGATGAGCCCTATCGCCGCGCGCTGATCGGACTTTATGGCCGGGTGGCGGCGACCTATCGCGAACTGACGGGCAAGGAACCGGCGCGAGCGGCGCTATCAGCGATGGCCCCCTATACCCAGCCGAGCGAGTTTCAGGACGATCTGCGTGTTATCGCACGGTCACTGGAGACCTTGGGAGGGGAGACATTTGCTAGCAGCGGAGCGCTGGCGCGCCTGATCCGCTCGGTGCGGACCTTCGGCTTTCATCTGGCGACCCTCGACCTGCGCCAGAACAGTGCCGTGCACGAACGCGTCATCGCTGAATTGCTGAATGTCGCCGGGGTTGATCCCGATTATCTTGCCTTGGATGAGGCCGCGCGCGTCGAAATCCTGCGGGCCGAATTGCGCGGAGCGCGTCCGCTGCGTACGCCGTGGCAAAGCTATTCGGAAGAAACCGAGCGGGAACTGGCTATCGTCGCGGCTGCGGCCAGCGCGCACGCACGGTTCGGCCCTGATTGTATCACACAATATGTAGTGTCGATGGCGGAAACGGTGTCCGACCTGCTCGAAGTGTTCGTCCTGCTGCGCGAAGTCGGCCTGTACCGGCACGGCGAAAGCCCCGAATGCCCGATCATGCCTGTCCCCTTGTTCGAGACAATCGGCGATCTTGAAAACGCGCCCGATGTGATGCGCGCCTATTTTGACCTTTCCGAAATCGCTGCCTTGTCCACCAAGCGTGGACATCAGGAGGTGATGATCGGGTATTCCGATTCGAACAAGGATGGCGGCTATCTCACCTCCAGCTGGATGTTGGCACGCGCCAGCGATGCGCTTGCCCCGGTGTTTGCGCGCGCGGGGGTGACGATGCAGCTGTTTCACGGTCGCGGGGGATCGGTGGGGCGGGGCGGCGGATCTGCGTTCGATGCCATTCGCGGCCAACCGCGCGGGACGGTCAACGGCCGCATCCGCATCACCGAACAGGGCGAGGTCATCGCGGCGAAGTTCGGCAGCATCGAATCCGCCGCCACCAATCTGGAAGCCATGGCGAGCGCGACGCTGCTTGCCACCCTCGAACCCGAACGGATCGACTCCTCCGATCACAAGCGTTTTACCGCCGCGATGGATGAAATCTCCGCAACCGCGTTCAAGGCGTATCGCGATCTGGTGTATGGCACGTCAGGCTTTGTCCAAGCGTTCCGCCAGATGACCCCGATTGCCGAAATCGCAACGCTCAAGATCGGATCGCGCCCCGCCAGTCGCAAGGCCTCCCACAGGATCGAGGATTTGCGAGCAATTCCGTGGGTGTTTTCATGGAGTCAGGCGCGCGTGATGCTGCCGGGATGGTACGGGGTTGGTCACGCATTCTCTGCATTCGAAGACAAGGGTTTGCTGCGCGCGATGGCGCAGGAATGGCCGTTCTTCCGCAATGTGCTGGGCAATCTGGAGATGGTGCTCGCCAAATCGGACATGGCAATTGCGCGCGAATATTCCGGCCTGATCGAAGATCCCGCGCTGGCAAGCCGCGTGTTCGACGCGATCGAAAGCGGTTGGCAGATGACGCAAACCGCGTTGCTGGACGTGACAAAGCAATCGTTCCTGCTGCAAAAATCGCCCAAGCTCGATGCCTCTATCCGATTGCGGCTGCCCTATATTGAGCCGCTGAACCTGCTCCAGCTGGAATTGCTGCGCCGCCATCGCGGTGGCGAAAGCGACGAGCGCATCGCAGAAGGTATTCAGCTGTCGATCAACGCCATCGCCACCGCCCTGCGCAACAGCGGGTAGCGGGAGGGGGACGTATATCACATGCAAGGCAAGGTAATGATGATCGTCTACCGTGCAGTTCGCAGCATGAATGTCACCGGCGGGCACCCTCCGCGTTGCGTTTGACCCACCAATTCAAAGCCCTGTCGTTGGTAGAACGCGATGTTTCGAGGGTTCGGCGTCTCGAGATAGGCGGGAAGGCCAGCGGCATCGACAGCCTTCAGGCAGTGCTGCAATAGAGCGCTACCGACGCTGCGCGATTGCCATACCGGATCTGTGCCGAACCATGGCAAATACCAATGGTCGAAAACCGGGTGAGCTGCTTCCATGTCGGCGAACACGGCGAACAGGTCTTCGTGCTGGCCGCTCGCCACCGTGTCGATGGCGCAACGCCCGATCGCCTCGTCGTCGGGGGCCGACCCTGGGGCCAGCCACATGGCAGCCGCGCGCGCCTGACCCTCCAGCACAACCGTTCCGTCCCTGAAGGCGGGACCGCCGAATGCGCGCAAGAACTGCGGAAATGCGGATAGATAGGTAGCCTTGGAGGGATACATCCAGCGGATAACCGGATCATTCGCGAACGCGTTCACGAGGATTTGGATCACGTCGTTCGTTTCGCCAAAATCAAGTTGGCGCGGATTGATCAGGGCATTGGCAGATACAGTCATCGCAAAACCATTCGTGGAGATGAGTTGGAAGCCCGTGCGAGGGGGCTTCCCATGTTGGAATGATCCGGGGAGCCGGGAATTCGGGGACGCATCCAGCCCCCCGGATCGGTCGCCGGACGGGTCAGGGCCGGCAGACGTA
The DNA here is from genome assembly GCA_963838365.1 of uncultured Alphaproteobacteria bacterium. GTDB lineage: Bacteria > Pseudomonadota > Alphaproteobacteria > Sphingomonadales > Sphingomonadaceae > Erythrobacter. The sequence continues at coordinate 10,828 of CAWIQR010000008.1, read as the reverse complement.
GTACGCGTTCTGCATATCGTGATCGAGGCGGTGCATCTCGACACGGCTGAACCCCGCATCGGCAAACAGCTCAAAGGCTTTTTCCTCGCCCCACGCCGCGCCCAGGCCTTCGCCGCCCTGCGCCAGGCTGACTGTCATGCAATGCATCAAGCTGATGGTGTAGATGAACGGGCCGAGCGGATGGTCGCGATTGTCCGCGATGGCAGTGTGAGCCCAGATATCCTGGCCCACATAGACCCCGTCACGGCGCAGCGCGCGCCGAATGTTTTGCAGCAGCCTGAGCGGATGGGGCTGGTCGTGGATCGCATCGAAAGTGAATATCAGATCGAACGCGTCGAGGTCCGCCATCTTCATGCAATCGAGAACGGCGAAGCGCAGGTTTGGCAACCCGCTGGCGTTTTGTTGCGCAGTGGCGATTGCTTCTCCTGAAAGATCGTAGCCGACGAACCGGCTGTTCGGGAAGCGTTCGGCAAAAATGCGCAGCGCCCTTCCGCGACCGCAGCCCACGTCAAGCACGTCGATCCCTTCCTCCAGACGCTCGACCAATCCATCGACCAGCCCAAGTGTGGCGTCGGGATCGAAGGTCAGCTTGCCCTCTTCCTCCATCACGTCATGAAAGCGCGGGTAGGAGCTGTAGGGAACCCCGCCGCCCTTGCGGAAACAGTGGATGATATCGGTTTCGACGGGAGCGAGAACGCCAACCCATTGCATCATGCTGGACATGCTGCCCTCAGGTGCATCTTCGCCGAGGAACAGGGCATGTTCGGCAGGAAGGCTGTAACGGCCATTCTCGTCGATATTTATGACCCCGGCGGTCGTCATCGCACCGAGCCATTCAGCGATGTAACGAGCATCGAGGCCGAGTTCGCCTGCCCACTCGTGAGCGGTCATTGCCCTTGCGGTTCTCATCGCATCGAACAGGCCCAGACGGTGCCCGATGGACAGGGACATCGCGGTTGCGGCTTTGTTGACAGTGTCGATCAGACCGGCGGCGAAGGGGGGAAGATCCGCTTCGTTCGCGAACGCATCGACAACGGGGCTATGGGCTAAGCACATCGTAAATTTTCCTTTTTCAGAAGTATTTATGCGAGCGCGGACGTCATCGAATTGACGAAATCGACTCTCACTGCAAAAGTCAGTTGAACGACCATCCAGGTCGCAATGATCGTAGCAAATAGATAATCGGACATTTGTTGGTTCCTTGAATTTCGATGCTCCGGTTCTGAACTCCCCGCATGGCCATCAACGGGTTGGACAGCGTGGTATTCTTCGGCAAAAGCGTGGTAATAGCGTGGAATTGCAGCAAGGCGGGGCAGCTAGGCGGTAAAGTGACGACACATTTCGAGATCGGTGAAGACATCGTCGTCACCCGAGGTGGCGAGACGGTCGACATGCCCAAATCGCGCAAGGCCCGCGCGCTGCTCGCTTATCTGGTGTTGACCGACAAGCCGGTCCATCGCAGCCGGCTCAGCGAAATGTTCTGGGAGAGCGCTGCCGACCCTCGCGGCGGCCTGCGCTGGGCGCTGACCCGCCTGCGCAATGTGCTGAGGCCCGACGACAACTGGCTGATCGCGAATTCGGCGACCATACGGCTCGATTGTCCGCCCGAAGCGCTTACTGTCGAAACCGACCAGCCTGAACGCCTGTTGCTGGCAACCGAAAGCGGCCAGCACGATGCCTACGCCGCATGGCTGGTTACCGTTCGCGAAGAGTATGCCACGCGCGACGTCCCCGAAAAAGCTGGTCATCAGCCAATCGCGACTGCGCCCCGGCAAACCATCCGCTACACCACCGCAACCGATGGCACCCGTATTGCCTATGCCGCGATGGGAGAGGGACGCCCGGTGCTCAAGGCCGCAAACTGGCTCACGCATCTGGATGCCGAGTTGGAAATTCCTGAATGGTCCGGGTTCACCATCGAGCTGGCGCGAAAGTATCGGCTGTACCGTTACGATGAACGCGGCAACGGCCTCAGCGACTGGGCGGTCGAAGACCTGTCCTTCGACGCGTTCGTGAGCGATCTGGAATGCGTGGTCGAAGCGCTGGGACTGGAACGGTTTCCGCTGATTGGCATCAGCCAGGGTGCCTCGGTTTGCATCGAATATGCGGCCCGTCACCCACAAAAAGTGTCAGGCATAATCCTGATCGGCGGTTATCCGGCGGGCTGGCGCTTTCACGCCGACCCGGAAATGGTTGCGCGACGCGCGGCGGAAATGACATTGGTCGAACACGGCTGGGGGGACAATTCACCGGCCTATCGCCAGATTTTCTCGCACACCTTCTTCCCCGATGCAGACAGCAAGACAATCGACAAGTTCAACGATTTTCAGCGTATGACCACCTCAGCCGGGAATGCGGCGCGGTTCATCGACACCTTCGGCAATATCGATGTCCGCCATCGGCTTGCCGAGATAGATGTGCCTACACTGGTGTTGCACAGTCGCGACGATATGCGCATCGCTGCCAGCGTTGGCGCGCGGTTGGCAGCATCAATGCCAAATGCCGAATTGCAAACTCTCGCATCGAACAACCACCTCCCGCATCCGGGCGAGCCTGCATTTGATGTGATGATGACCGAGATCGCGAGGTTTCTGGACGGTCTGGATTAGCCGCGGACTATTCTCGCGGCTCGTGTAAAGTCCCGTCGCGCATGCGTTTTGACTGACTGTTCATTGTTGGACGGGTCGGCTGGCCAGAGGACGAGAAGCCAGGATCGTTCCTATTTCGAATCGGCGCACAGGATCGCGGTCATATTGTTACGTACGTTTCGCAAGGGGTGCTGGAAGACCGGTTCGTATTCCAAAACGCTGCCACCTGCGCCGTATCCCAGTTCGGGTAATGAACCGATCTCATTATCCGGCACGTCGTAATCGACGTTTCCGTTCCTGATCCCCGCAGGTGCGATGCTTGCCGGAAGGTCAAGAAAAGCTTCGACTGCAGAAATTTGACGCGTCGGATGGGCGACAAGATCTTCGTATCTGACAACCATCGCTGCGTGGAGATAGGCAATGTCCTGCAGCGCCTGTCTGTAAGCATCCACACCATATTGCGCCAACTCGTCGACGCTGGTGCCGGACCATTTTCGAAGCGCGTGCGCCATGAACAGCGGATGGCGGGTGATGATGACAAATTGCGAGAGCGGGAACAGCGCCTGCAGCAATCGCATTCGTGTGAGATTGACCGGCGATTTTTCAACCCGCCAAGGCTTTGTGCCATCGAACCACTGGCCCCATTCGTACTCCAGGCGAAGCTTGGTCTCCAGCGAGTTGAGTGGATGGATTTCAGTAAGGTGCTGCTGCGGATCGGTGGCGAATTCGCCGGGAATGCCGTGGCGTGCGGTATGGGGGATCGCGCCCTGGAGATAAGCCCCTTCGTTCTCTGGGACAGGGGCACCGCAGATGCTGGATATCGCGTCATGTAAGCCCAGCGTGCGGGCCAGCAGGCTGCTGCCGGTCCGATGAAGGCCCGCGACAAAGACATATCGATGGTTCGCGGTGCGCAATATCCAACTTTCGCTCAGATGGGTTGCTGCCTTGCGAGCTCCCGGTCCAACAATCGTCGAACAATTCGCAGGTTCCTGCGCGAACGAATGTTGGTTTTGGAGGAAGAAGGCGCGTGAGGGGGTTCGACATAAAATCCTTTTGTGAAAGCTGACCGCAATGAAGATCGCTGTTCTTGCGCATATTCGTCACCCCATTGCCGAACCGTTCATGGGGGGAATGGAATCGCATTGCCGGATGCTGTGCGACGGACTGCGGTCGAGCGGGCACGACGTCACTCTGTTTGCCGCGGCAAGATCAGTGGACGAGCAACTGGTTGCGATATGCCCGGCACCCTATGATGAAGTTCTGCCGTGGAGGGTGTGGCGCGGATCACCCGAACTCGGCACGTTTCAGCGAAATGCGTTTCTCTTCGCATGGGAGAGGATTCTGGATGGCGATTTCGATGTCTTACACAACAACACCCTGTTTCCCGACATCATCGATTGGGCAGTGCGAGACGCGGTGCCGTGCGTCACGTCGCAACACGTCCCGCCGTTCGGAAACATGCGCGATGCCGTGATACGTAACTCGGTAAATCCCGGCCATGCCACCACCGTAACTTCGCACACTCAGTTGGCGGTCTGGGACGAGGAAGCCCGACACAACATGCACGTGGCCCATAACGGGGTGCGATGCGATCGCTGGCTGCCAGACGACCAACCGGAGGGCTATTTCGCGTGGGTCGGTCGTATCACTCCCAATAAAGGCACTGCCGAAGCGGCGCGTGCTGCGCGCATCGCAGGCCTTCCCTTGCGGATTTTCGGACCAGTAGAGGATGCGCGGTACTACGCCTCGCAGGTTGAGCCGCATCTTGTCGATGGTGTCGAATATCACGGCCATCGTTCAGCCGCACAGCTTGCTCCGATTATCGCCAAAGCGAGGGGGGTACTCGTCACCCCGCTTTGGGATGAACCCTTCGGTCTTGTCGCGGCGGAGGCGCTGTCCTGTGGAACGCCGGTATGCGCTTTTGACAACGGAGCGCTGGCTGAGGTGATCGGTGACTGCGGCTTTGTCGTTCCCTCCAAGGATGTGAATGCCTTGGCAAGCGCCATGACGCGGATTGGAGAAATCAGCCGCCTCCAGTGTCGGCAACGGGCGCTCACCCGGTTTTCGACACGCTCCATGATCGAGGGATATGAAGCGCGATATGCAAGCGTAATGGCAGCGGTGCGCGATCAGACGGCCTCGGCCTGCTTTTCCAGCCAGTCGAGCACGATCGCACTGCTAGCATAGGGTTGATCCTCCTGCTGGCGGGTCAGCGCAAAATCACTTTCATTAGGCTCGCGCAGCTTGCGCCATCCCTCCGGGGTACGTTCCAGCAAACCCATCAGCACAAACGCACGCAGCCAGTGCTGCATAGTCGGCTGACCCCACTTGCGCGCAAATGTCGTCGCGTTGGTCAGCACGCTGTCGATGTGATGCACCGGTGGCATGTGATGGGGGTGATACTGGTGATACGCCTTCGCCCCGCGCAACCACCACAGATCAAGACCGCTTTCCACGATAGTGCGACCAAAATCGGTATCCTCCCCGCCATAGCCGCAGAATGCCTCGTCGAAGCCGCCGATATGCTCAAATGCGACCTTGCTGAGAGCAAAGTTCAATGACCAGAAACAACGGTAATCCTCGCATTGGCGCATACTGTCACATCCGGGACCGGGCCGTTCGGAATGCTTTACGCCCTGCTGATCGAACCTCGCAAAGTCGATGCCCGCCGTTGTCGCGCCCTTGGGAAGATAGGCGACCTCGCCCATGAAAACACCGTCGCACGATTTCGCTGCCAACGCATAGTCGCGTACAAGCGAGGGGTTGGGGATGCAGTCCACATCGAGAAATACGAACAGATCGCCTTTCGCAGCTTCAGCCGCAGCATTCCTCGCAGCGGCCAGCGGAATAGCGTTGCCGCCAAGCATGCGCTGACGTATTGGAAACGGAGCGAAAGGGAGGTCGTACCGCTCAGGCTGCATGACTGCGATCACAAGTTCGTCTGGCAACAGGTCGGATTGAGAAAGACCACGTACCAGATTTTCAAGATGCTGTTGCCGCCCATGTGCAAGGGTGCAGACCGAAATTGTCATGATGCGACTTTCAGATTTGGAAGGATTCGAACCGGATTGCTGGTGTCGGCGTTTGCCCATAATTTGTCCGCGAGACTGTTCAGCCAGTCGGCCGCGGTCGTCGCTGCGGCGGGATCGACAAACTGAGCGTGTTCACCCGCTTCAAGACGCTCTGCCGCACCCCACAGCCGACGCCATCCCTCGGCATGTGAGGGCCATGTTTTGGAAACCGCGGCAAGTCCCTCGCGATCCAGCACCTCCGCCTTGCAGACCTGTTCTTCGAAATATCGCCATTCGGGAATGACTACCCACGGTTTGCCAGCAGCGAGGATGGAGTGAACGGTCGTATTGCCGCATGAGGATACGATACGGTCGGCGGCGGCGATCCAGTGCAGCGGATTGTCCACCCAGCCTTTATGGACCAGATTGCCGGGCGTCGTTTCGTGCCATTCAGTGATGACGTTGCCGATGGTAAACCAAAGGCTATCCGGGTTGTCGCGAGCGCCGATGGTCAATGGCGCTGATGGAGTGCCGGTGCCGCCACCACCAGCCACCACGCAAACGATATCCTGATCAAGCGGCAATCCCAGTTCCGCGCGCGCCATATCCCTCGATGGAATCGAAGGGTGATCGACACCTACGGCGGGCGCGTAATGTGTTTTGCTCCTCATCCAGTGCGGACGGTCTGACTGTTCGAGCTTGCAGGAATACGGTGCGAGCAGTCCGACCGCGCTTTCATACGCCGCCATATGGCCTGGATCCGAACGGTCCCCGTGTTGCAAAACAGCCACATGAGGCACCGAACAAAGACGCGCCAGATGGCCAAGTTCCGCCGATACGTCGGTTACGAACAGGGCCGGATTGGTATCTGCAAACCAGCCCGCAACAGCGCCCATGGCTTGCCGGATACCCGGCCAGCCCAGTGGCGAACAATGCACGATCCCGGGAGCCTGAAGAGATGCCATCATGGGCGCTTCGTTGCCCATTGGTTCAAACAGCGAGGGCAATTGGATAATTTCGATCCCGGACGCCAGCTGCGGGAAAATATCCTTCTTCGCGCAAAATAAAGTGACCGGGCGGTGTGCCACCAGTTCATTCGCGATTGCAGCCGCCCGTTCCGCGTGGCCGCGCCCCTGGTGATGGACAAAATAACCCACTGCCTGACTGTTCATCGCGCTTGTCCCGGAACACAGGCATTCGCAACGCTGGCATGGGAAACTCTGGCACCCGAACCACAGGCAACGGAAATTCTCGACTGGCGCATACGGTGCTCTTCGATCCCCTCAATTGCTCCGGATGCGTGGGGTCGCCGCGATAGATACACATTGCTGCGTTTCGTCAGGCTCGTGATTTCGTCCGAGTGGTTGCGCACGATAATCGCATTTTCGCATGCCATCAGCATATCCTCGTCATTGCCGCTGTCACCGGCAGCAAAGATCCGTTTCGGGTCGATGCCAAGAACCGCGGCGACGTGCTGCATTGCCGCTGCTTTGCCGGCGCTGGCGGGCAAAATATCAAGCAGGCGTTGATGACTGGGGATGACGCGGACGTGCAAACCGGAGGACAGAAACGCCCTTCGGACCGCGTCAATCTCAGCAGCTTCGGAATAGAAATAGCTGCGTTTGTACTCGCGTTGGTCGAAATGGGGCTGGGGTTTCACCTGCGGCAATCCGGCCATGATCGCATCAACCGAGCCAACCTGCCAATGAGCGCGTGGTGCGTCAGGAAAAGTCAGGTCACGCTCGATCCCGTCGCGGGTCGGCCAGTAAATCTCGCTGCCAACCGAGGTGATCCACGCAACCGGCTGCGGAATACCCCATTCTCTCGCGATACGGCGAGCTTCGGTAAGCGAGCGACCGGTGGCAATGACGAAGGCGGTGTGCGGATTTTCGATCAGAAACACACGCAACTGTTCTACTCCGCCCCTGCATCCGGTGAGGGTGTTGTCGAGATCGCTGATGAATAGCGAACTTGGCGTCGCATTGCGCGGATCTGCGACAGGTGAAGATTTTGCGATCACCTGCTTTGCTATGCCGACGAAATTTTGCGCATATCGGGTCCAGCTTAGGTCGCGCGAGTTGCGCAATCCGTTCGCTGAGCATTCTGACCAGAGTGCTTCATCATCGAGCAGAGTGGAAAGCGCTTTGGAGATTTCGGTAACATCGCGCGGATCGATTAAAAGCCCGTGCTCAAGTTCGCCAATGGTATCCACCGGACCGCCCACATTGGTGGCTACAACTGGCAAGCCGTACGCTGCCGCTTCGAGCAGGGTTAGGCCATACGGTTCGACAAGCGCGGTGTTTGCAAACACACCTCCTGATCGCGCAGCATAAGCATACAGTGCTGCCACATCGGCGCTCGTATGGGTTTTCGGATAGGCGACCGAACCGTAAAGATCGTGTGCGTCGATGAGATGAAGCAGCTCGGTAACAACTGCGACCTGCTCGGCTTCCCCCTGATCGCTCGCGCTGCGTTGTCCCGCGAGGATGACGAGGTTTGCCCGCTCTCGCAAAGGCGCGAACGCTTCGACCAAACTGGCAAGGTTCTTTTTGTGAACGGGCCGCGCGACGGCAAGGATCATGGGCTTTGAAAGGTTTCGCAGGAATGGCGCGATCAACCGTTCGGCAAGGTGCGCGTCGTCTTGTGCTTGCGATGCGATGGAAATGCCGGGCAGCACACGATGGATGTCTCCGACCCTCGCCGATGGATAGGCCAGCAATTGCCGCTCGCATTCATCCCGCGATGATCCGACTACAGCCACAGCGTGGGCAATGGCCCGATCCTCTTCGCGAATACGATTGGTAAGAGCTTTGCAAGGCGTTCCGATAGCCTCAATCTTATCCATCCCAAGCGAATGCGCGGTGTAGATATACGGAATGCCCAGAACACGCTGAATGTGCGCTGCAACATCGGCTGCGTCGGCAAAGTGCGCATGGATGAGGTCGGGCAATCGATCCCGCGATTTGAGTTCTTCTACCAATGCTTCGATAAATCCCGTGCGGTCTGCGCGCAATTCGTCCTTGGCAAGGTATCGGCGGTTCCCACTATCGATGCGCGTGATGAAGCAGCCGGGCTCCAATTGCTCACGCCTTACGCTGTGAATGGCGCCCAGTTCGGGTTCGTCGAACAGTCGGGTGACGATTTCGGCGCAGCGGACTTCGGGATGGAGCGCAAGTGCGCGCATTTCGCCGAGTATATATGTGATATGCCCACCTGTATCTTCCGTAATACCGTAAGATACAGGCTCGCCGCGCAGGCAGCCACCAAGTGCTATTGATAGGATATGCAATTCGTCGCTCCCGCGAAATGGGCTTCAGCAACGAGACCGACGGATCAGCAATTACGGTTCCAAAGAAACATCCATTAGTTTGTCCGGCGAACCACGAGACGCTGAGCGGCACTATAGGAATGTGACGTTTCCAAATAGCCGCTTCATGCAACAGGGATCCGGGCTGAACCGGTATGTTAAGATTGGAACTATGAAAGCTGATGGGCGTAGTTCGGCTGCACTCAATCAGAAAGAGCCTCGCCATGTCGAAGAGCAACGTTCCTCCCACCACGACCGATGCTGGCATCCGGGTTCAAAGCGACGAACATTCGCTCACAATCGGCCCGAATGGTCCGATTGTGCTGAACGATCACCATCTTCTCGAAGAAATGGCTCAGTTCAACCGCACCAACATCGCGGAACGACGCCCTCACGCGAAAGGGTCCGGTGCCTTCGGTCATTTCGAGATGACCAAGGATGTGTCAAAGTACACCAAGGCGAAGCTGTTTCAGCCCGGCGCAAAGACGGACGTGGCGATGCGCTTTTCGACGGTCGCTGGCGAACGTGGCAGCCCGGACACATGGCGTGATCCGCGCGGCTTTTCAGTTAAATTCTATACCGAAGACGGCAATTTCGATATGTCGGGCAACAATACGCCGGTCTTCTTCGTGCGTGATCCGATGAAATTCCAGCATTTCATTCGCAGCCAGAAAAGGCGTGCAGACAACGGCCTGCGCGACCATGACATGATGTGGGATTTCTGGACCCTTTCCCCTGAAAGCGCGCATCAGGTTGCCTACCTCATGGGCGACCGCGGCGTTCCGAAAAACTGGCGTGAAATGAATGGCTACGGCAGTCACACCTACATGCTGATCAATGAGGAAGGAGAAAAATGCTGGGTCAAGTTCCACTTCCACACAGACGTCGGTGACAAAAGCGGAAACGCGCATTTCACGCAAGATGAAGCGGTGGAAATGGCGGGCAAGGACAGCGACTATCATCGCCGTGACCTTTTCAATGCAATCGCAAAGGGCGATTTCCCCACCTGGACCTTGAAATGGCAAATCATGCCGTTCGAGGATGCGAAGACGTATCGCATCAACCCGTTTGACCTTACGAAGACATGGCCACACGCGGATTACCCGCTGATCGAAGTGGGCAAATTGACGCTCAATCGCAATCCGACCGACTGGCACATGGAAATCGAACAGCTGGCGTTTGAACCGAACAACATGGTACCGGGTATTGGCCTGTCGCCGGACAAAATGCTGCTGGCACGAGGCTTTTCCTATTCCGACGCGCACCGCGCTCGGCTGGGTACGAATTACAAGCAGATCCCCGTGAACCGGCCCATATCTCCGGTCAATTCGTACTCGCAGGGCGGCCAGATGCAGATCTTCAAGAGCGAAGATCCGGTGTATGCCCCCAACTCGTATGGAGGGCCTCATGCACAGCCCGAAGTTGGCGGGGAAGCCACGTGGCACAGCGATGGCGACATGGTTCGCGAGGCTTACACACTGCGCGAAGACGATGACGATTGGTCGCAGGCGCGGGCATTGGTCATGGATGTCATGGACGACGCCCAGCGCAAACGTTTCGTCGGCAATGTAGCGGGACACCTTGCCGACGGCGTGAGCGAACCGGTGCTCGTCAGAGCGTTCGAATACTGGCGCAATGTCGACGACAGCATCGGCAAGCAGATCGAGGACAAGGTACGCAAGATGATCGGTGGCAAATCAAAGGCCGAAGGCATGTTGTCAGCGGAATCGATTTCGAACCGCCACGACGTTCCCATGCCCTCTGAAATCGATTCAAGGTCCGAGGCAGCGGAATAAAGGTACCTGAACTCTAACAGTCGGGCGCCACTCGCCTAGAGCCAATTCATACGCGATCCAAATGCGCCAATCGGCAAATTATTGGAAACACGCTCGGGAGGCGGTGCTGAAATCAAAGTCAGGTGG
>CAWIQR010000007.1:0-282625 GCA_963838365.1 uncultured Alphaproteobacteria bacterium | reverse complement strand
ATCAGTCATTCAGTCCGTTCGTGCATTTCATTGAAAGCAGACATTCGGCAAGCGACGCCATATATTTCCGGCAATCTGCGCGTTTTCAACCCGCCCCTTTCAAATCAACCCATGCCGCCGCAGCCCTTCGGCCACCAGCGTTTCGATCAATTGGGCCTGCGTCCATCCGGCCATTGTCGCCGCGCGGCCAAACACCTTTTGCGACCACAGATTGCAGTTGAGGTTCAGCTCAAGGAATTGGACATCGCCGGTCGCCTCGTTCACGCGGAATTCGAAGCGGCCATAGTCGAACGGGCGGTATTCCTCCCAGCACGCCTTGGTAAAGCGCGTAATCTGCTTCCACCATCGCCGGATCGGTGAACGGGTCGAGCGAGTATTTCTGGCTGCGATCAACCAGATCGCGCTTTTCGTAATAGGTGCGCAGGTGCGAAGGGTCCGACTGGCGGAAGATCAGCATCGGCAGGATCTGCGGCTCGCCATCGATGGTGATAACGGGCACTTCAACATCGCTGCCTTCGATAAATGGTTCGACGATCGCATCCTGTCCGCCGTTAGCCGGATCAGTGTGGATGCGGTGCACCGCCTCTGCCACGCCCGCCCAGTCATGCGCATCGCCCACGCCCCAGCTGGCGGAGGAATTGTTGGGCTTTATCACGTAACGCTCAGCCTTCGGGCACTTGCCCTCCAGCACGGGTGCGCCCTTGCGATAGACTGCCCATGGCGCGGTGGGGATGCCGGCATCGACCGCGGCGCGCTTTGCCAGATGCTTGTCATCCGAAAGCCCGCGCAGGATCGGGTTCGCCCCAAGATAGGGGATGCCCGCCCGCTCACACAGCAGCGGCACCAGCATCTCCGAATTGAAGAACCCGGCGCGGTTCAGCAGCGGGAACACAAAGTCGATGTCCTTGGGCGGATCGAACAGAATATCGTGCGTCTGCGAGATCGTGAGTTTCAGCCCCAGTGCGTCGAGCACCTCACGCATTTCGCGGTGATACATTGCGTGATTGCCATCGGTCGGATGAATTTCTCCCTCCCACAAGGCGTTCTTCGCGATGAAGAGGATATTAAGCCGCGCCTTCGCTTCTGCGGGGATGGTCATGGGCTGGAGCGTATGGGACATGCGGGCCTGTTTCCGGCATCGTTGGTGCAAAGCTCGCCCCTAGGCGCTCGACGCGGCGCGCGCCAGCGCTTGTTCAAGGGGTATTGCGCGGCCTGTGGATTGATCCGCAGGACCATTGGCGAGTAAGAGCGATTCAGTCGGCGCAATGGGCGCTGCAACGATGCGCAGTCTTGCCCGCTATAGGACCGATTTTCGCTATGACCGTGACCGTTCGTGATGCGGCCCTGCGCTTGCATCGTCCCCGGCTCGAAACGCCGCTTTCACCACAAGCGGCTGCGATGGTGGAATTGCTGGCGGCAGGCGGCGATGCGCGCATTGCCCTGGACCCGGAGACGGGTCTGAACCGCTATCTCTCCGGCCCGTATCCGCGTGACGTGATCGCCTATTCGTCCTCGACTATCAGCGACATTTCCCCGCCAGCGTTCGCGCATCTGCTGGCGGTGCAGCAGGACATCGCCGCGCGCTCCTATGCCGATGTGCTGGACGGCCTGCGCGCGCGGATAGCAGCGGCGGTCGGGATAACCAAAGCTGATGCGCAGATCGTGTTTGCGCCTCGGGCACGGACCTGGAATATGTGGCGCTGGCAGCGGTGCCGGGGCTGGGCGCAGGGGCTGGTGGTGTGCACAACATCCTGCTGGGCGCGGACGAGACGGGCAGCGGGTGCGTGTACTCTGCCTGCGGACGGTTCTTTGCCGAGGAGACCGCGCTGGGCATTGCCACCACACCCAACACCCCTGTGCCCGGCTGCGGTCCGGTGAGCCTGGTCGATATCCCGGTGCGCTGCGACAATGGACTGGCGCGCAGCAGCACCGATATCGCCGCGGACATGGCGCATGAAGTGGAGGCGGCGCGGGTCCGCGGCGAACATGCGCTGGTGCACTGCATTCATGGATCGAAAACCGGACTTGTGCTGCCCGATATTGCCGACATTGACGCGCTGCAGGCGCGGTTTGGCGGCGCGATGACGGTGGTGGTCGATGCCTGTCAGGCGCGCATTACCAGCGCGGCCATCGCAGCCTATCTGGAACGGGGGTGCATCGTGCTGATGACCGGGTCGAAGTTCATCGGCGCGCCGCCTTTCAATGGCTGGGCCCTGATCCCGCCCGCGCTGGCGGATGCGGCTGCGCCCTTGCCGCGCGGGTTTGAGGCAATCTTTCGCCGGGCGGAATGGCCGCAGGGCTGGCCGGGGCGCGATGGCCTGCCCGACAGCGCCAACCTCTCACTGGTGCTGAGGCTGGAGGCGGCGCTGTTCGAATTAGAGCGGTTTCAGGCGATTGAGATGACCTGCGTGGAACGGCTGATCGACATGTTCGAGCACGCGGTGGACACTCACTGCGTTGCGACGCTAGGCGTGCGGCGCGTTCTGCCACGGGCAGATGCGCAAGGCGCCGGTCCGATCGAGATGCGCACATTGATAACCGTCGATATCAGTGCCTTGCCCGGCGCCGCTACTTTTGACGAAGCGCAAGTTCTGCACCGGCGTCTGGCGCTCGATGGCATCCGCCTGGGTCAACCGGTCAAGTGCGTGCGTCTGGCCAACGGACAGTGGGGCGGGACGCTTCGCATCGGCCTGAGTATGCCGCAGATGATCCGCTGGGCGGGGCTTGACGATGAGCTTTGCGAGGATGAACTTGCGCGTGACATGCAGGAGATTGCGCGCGCTATCACAGTCGCGCTGGATATGCCGCCGCTTTGATGGCGTTCAGGGAAGGGTGATCTGATGGGGTTTCGCCGCTGGTACGAAGACACGATTATGCCGCGCCTTATCACCTGCGCGTGCAGCCAGGGGCAGGTGATGAAGCGCCGCGCTGCCGTGGTGCCACTGGCGCGCGGCGATGTGTTTGAACTGGGCTGTGGCGGCGGGATCAACCAGCAATTCTACGATCGCGCTGCGGTCAATTCGCTGTCCGGGATCGACCCGCACGAAGGTCTGTTGGATCAGGCACGCGCTGCCGCCATGCAAACCGGCCTCAATGCCGATCTGCGCAAGGGCGTGGGAGAGCAAATCCCGTTTGACGATAGCACGTTCGACACCGTGGTGTGCACGTTCACGCTGTGCTCGGTCACCGCTCCCGCGCAGGTTTTGTCCGAATTTCGCCGTATCTTGCGGCCCGGTGGTCAGGCGCTGTTCCTGGAGCATGGCCGCGCGCCCGATGCTTCGGTTGCGCGCTGGCAGGACCGGATCGAACCGCTTTGGAAACCGCTTGCCGGGGGGTGTCATCTGACCCGCCCGATCAGCGCAGCAATCCGCGATGCCGGGTTCGAGGTGAATGAAATTGGGCGGGGCTATACGCCAAAGGCACCGCGTTTCGCCGGGTGGATGGAATGGGGCGTGGCGCGCCGTAATTAGTGCGATTGCACACCGGGCGAAACGCGCAAACGCAGCGCGCCCCGAACCCGGTTAGTTGCCGGGTCCGGGGCGCGCCGGATCAAACATCAATTCGTCCGACTATTCGCCGAAAGTACGTTGCCACCAGCCCCGCTTGCGCGATCCCGGCTTGCTGTCGTTTTCGCCTGTGGCATCACCTGCATCCCCCGATGCGGTTTCCTGGGAAGGCGTTTCCGCAGCGGTTTTTGCTGCCGCCTTGCGAGGAGCCCGGCGTGCCGGTTTGGGTGCAGGCTCGGCCGCTCCGGCATCGGCAGTGGGCGCATCGGCTCCAGGCTGGTCGGAGCCAGCCTGATCGTCAGACGCCTCTTCTACAGCTTTCTTTTTGCGCGGGGCGCGGGTGCGCTTGGGCTTTTCCGCAGCGGCAGGTGCTTCTTCTCCCGTCTCCGCTTTCGCCTTTGGCGCGGCTTTTGCTCTCCCCTTGGGCGCAGCTTCGGCCTTGGGTTTACGCGGTGCACGTTTGCGCTTGGGCTTTTCGGCAGGAGCATCGCCAGTTGCACCGTCAGTCGCATCATCCTGCGCCGCGGCCATTGCGGCTGCCGTTTCCGGAGCGTCTTCCGGTCCGGAAACGACGGTCATGTCTTCCTTGACCTGCTTGGCAAGGCGCTCGGCTGCTGCCGGTACGTCCTGCGTTGCATCGTCATTGGTAGCGGCATTGTCCGCGCTGCCTTCATCCCCCGATTTACGGCGACGTCCACGGCCCCCGCGGCGACGGCGACGCTTGGGCTTGTCACCATCATCGCCGGTATCTTCGCGTGTATCCGTGTTGCTCTCGTTGTCGTTCGTATCATCGCCATCGTCGGAGTTTTCGTCCGACTGATCCTCGTTATCCGAGCCATCTTCCGAACGCTTCTTGTTGCGACCACGACCGCCGCGCCTGCGACGGCGTTTCTTGGGGCGACCGTCTTCGTCGACGTCATCGTCGCCGCGACTGCCGCCGCGGTTTCCGCCACGATTTGCGTTACTGCGGCCCCGGTCGTCGCGGTCATCTTCGTCCTCGTCGTCCGTATCGTCCTCGTCATCCTCGGGCAGATCGTCGTCGTCATCATCGTCGATGATCGGTTCAAACCGGGGTGCCTGCGCCGGGCGCGGGCCGTGGCTGGAGGTGGACATCTTTGCGCCCTCGTCCTCGCCTTCCGGCGTAACTTCGACAACGACGCCATACCTTTGCTCGATCTCGACCAGCTCGTGGCGTTTCTCGTTGAGAAGATAGATCGCCGCCTCCGTGCTCGCGGCCAGACGGATGATGGTGCCCTTGCCCTTGGCGGCCTCATCTTCGATCAGGCGCAGCGCGGACAGCCCGGCGGACGATGCGGTGCGGACCAAACCGGACCCATCGCAATGCGGACATTCGCGCGTTGTCGCTTCCAGCACACCGGTGCGCAGACGCTGGCGGCTCATCTCCATCAGGCCAAAGCCTGAAATGCGGCCCACCTGAATGCGCGCGCGATCGTTGCGCAGCGCATCTTTCATCGTCTTTTCGACTTTACGGATGTTGGAATTGTATTCCATGTCGATGAAGTCGATCACCACCAGACCGGCCATGTCGCGCAGGCGAAGCTGGCGCGCGATCTCGCGCGCGGCTTCAAGGTTGGTGTGCAGCGCGGTCTGTTCGATCCCGTGCTCTTTGGTGGAACGGCCCGAGTTGATATCGATCGACACCAGCGCTTCAGTCGGATTGATGATCAGATAGCCGCCCGATTTGAGCTGCACCATCGGATCGTACATCGCGCGCAGCTGATCCTCCGCGCCGTAGCGCTGGAACAGCGGGACCGGATCGGAATACGCCTTAACCCGGCGCGCATGACTGGGCATCAGCATCTTCATGAATGCCTTGGCCGATTTGTAGCCTTCCTCGCCCTCGACAACCACTTCCTCGATATCGCGGTTGTAGATATCGCGGATCGCGCGTTTGATCAGGTCGCTGTCGGAATGGATCAGCGCGGGTGCGACCGAGGCCAGCGTCGTCTGGCGAATTTCGTCCCACAGGCGGGCGAGGTAATCGAAATCGCGCTTGATCTCCGTCTTGGTGCGAGAAATCCCGGCGGTGCGAACGATCAGGCCCATGCTCTTTGGTAGTGAAAGATCGGACACGACCTGCTTCAGGCGCTTGCGATCCCCGCTTGAGCTGATCTTGCGGCTGATACCTCCGCCGTGGCTGCTGTTAGGCATCAGCACGGTGTAACGGCCCGCGAGGCTGAGATAGGTGGTGAGCGCTGCACCCTTGTTGCCGCGCTCTTCCTTCACGACCTGGACGAGCAGAACCTGGCGGCGCTGGATTACGTCCTGGATCTTGTAACGGCGGCGCAGCGCCATGCGCTTTGCGCGTACTTCGTCAACTTCCTTGGCGCGGCTGCGGCCCTTGGGCTTCGCGCCCTTGTTGCCCTGGCGGCGACGGCCACGACCCCGCCGACCGCGACGTGAACCGTCGCCACCATCGCCGTTTTCGCTGTCGCTATCTTCGCCATCGTCGCTATCGTCGGAGTCTTCGTCGTCGCTGTCATCTTCGCCATCATCATCGTCGTCATCGTCATCCGATGCGCCGTCTTCGATGGTTGCGACCTTGTCCTTGTCGGACGTGTCGATTTCCTCCAGCCCGTCTTCGGCGAGGTCTTCGGCAAGAGCTTCGGCGCTCTCATCCTCGGCGTCGTATTCATCGCCGGGGGATACGCCGTCTTCTTCTTCCTCGTCACGCAGGCGCGCTTCTTCCTCGGCAGCCTCGGCTTCTTCGGCGAGCAATTGTTCGCGGTCAGACTGCGGGATCTGGTAGTAGTCCGGATGGATTTCGCTGAAGGCGAGGAAGCCGTGACGATTGCCGCCAAAGTCGACGAATGCAGCCTGCAACGAGGGTTCGACCCGCGTTACCTTCGCAAGATAGATATTGCCCTTGATCTGCTTGTGTTCAGCAGATTCAAAGTCGAATTCCTCAATCCGGTTGCCTTTGAGAACCGCCACCCGGGTTTCTTCCGAGTGGCGCGCATCGATTAGCATGCGCGTTGCCATGTATAAGTCTCCATACGCCTGGCGGTGCTCCGTTTACGCGGAGCGGCGGGCGTGTATTTTTGTGGAAAAGGGCGCTATCTGCGACAGCGCCGGATGGATTGATCGCGCGGCCACCGATGGAAATTTCCGTATCGGGAAGGAGCGCGATATTCGTGTCTGCGTTGCGCGACGCGCGGAAATCTTCCGCATTTCGGCTCGCACCGCCAACAACACCGAAGGGGCGCTGTAAGCACATCTGCGAGGAGAAGCGTCTCGTCACTGCATCAACCTGTTAAGTGGTCCCGTTATCGCACCATGTGGAGCGAAGGACCGTGCGGAAGGGAACTTTACGGGATTGCCGTGCAGACGCATCTGCCAACCCTCATGTCCCCAGTTCCCGTCGACTAGCACCGTGGGTTACAGCAAGCAACTCTATTGCGCTTCCATGCAGCGACATCCTAAGCGAATTCAGACATGAGCTTGCGAACCCTTTTGCTGCTGGTCGTCGGGCTGCCTGCGTTGATCATCGGGGCGGCTATGGCCACCGGTGTCGACATTCCCATCCCTGTCTGGGGCCGCGAATATGTGCTGCGCTTTGCCATCGTCCAGGATGTGGATCCGGTCGATCTGCCGAAAATTTCAGGGCCAAGCGATCCGGACCGCCCGCTGGTAGTGATTGATGCCGGGCATGGCGGACGCGATCCCGGTTCTGTCGGGCAGGACATTCAGGAAAAGGACGTGGTGCTCGCGATTGCGCTGCGCCTGCGCGAACTGCTGCTGGAGCAGGGCGGTGTGCGCGTCGCATTGACCCGCGAGGATGATCGCATCGTCAGTCTTGCCAATCGCCCAGAGATAGCCCGCCAGCTTGATGCCGACCTGTTCCTTTCTATTCACGCCGATTCTGCCGGTGACGAAAGCAGCGTGTCGGGCGCCAGCATCTACACCCTGTCGAACGAGGCATCGAGCGAGGCAGCTGCGCGGTTTGCCGCGCGCGAAAACGAGGCTGACCGGCTGAACGGCGTGATGATCGGAGGCACCAGCGAGGAGGTCAGCACCATTCTGGTCGAACTATCCCAGGACCGCACGCAGGAGGCCGCGACCGAATTTTCAGCGTTGATTGAGCGCGAAGGCGAGGGGCGGATCGAATTTCATCCTTCCGCGCGCCGATCCGCCGCGCTGGCTGTGTTGCGCGCGCCCGATGTGCCCGGCGTGCTGTTTGAAAGCGGATTTATCACCAACCGCGCCGATCGCGCGCGCCTTACAACCAGCGAAGGGCGCGATGAATACGCGGCCGTTCTTGCACGCGCAATCCGGGTCTATTTCGCGCGCCGGTCCGACCGTGCGGCACCCACACCGCGGTCACAGTCAAGATGACGGGCAGAACTGTCATTTCGCACCGGTTGCGGCAAACTTTGCGTTCACCGCAAAAGCACTGGAACGCACCCGCCGCCTGTTGTAACCGGCAGCGCAGCCATGACTGAGAACACCGAACTGACTTCGCTGGAATACGCCCGCTATCGTCTCAACCGCGATCTGCGCGGGGCGGGCGCATGGCTGCTGGAGAAGTGGCACGCGAGCATCTGGTACAAACTGGTCGCAATTGCCATCGCCGCGTTTCTGGCGTTGTGGGTCGCGGTGTTTTTCTGGCTCGCAAGCGATCTGCCCGACGCTGAAAAGCTGCTCGATTACCAGACCCCTTTGCCAACCGTGGTGCGCGGAACGGACGGAGAGATCGTCCATTCCTACGCGCGTGAGCGCCGCGTGCAGCTGCAGTTTGCCGACTTTCCCGAAGAACTGATCGAGGCGTATCTCGCCGCCGAAGACAAGACGTTCTTTAGCCACGGCGGCGTCGACTTTTTCGGAACGGCCAATGCCGTGTTCGATTACGCGACAAAAATGGGTTCGGGTGAACGCGCGGTGGGCGGTTCGACCATCACTCAGCAATTGGCCAAGGTGCTGTTGCTGGGCGATGAGTATTCCGTCTCACGCAAGCTCAAGGAAATGATCCTTGCCAGCCGGATCGAAGACGTCCTGACCAAGCAGGAAATTCTCGAACTGTACCTCAACGAAATCCCGCTGGGCCGCAGATCATTCGGTGTGCAGGCTGCCGCGCGCGCCTATTTTGACAAGGATGTGGGCGAGCTTGAACTGCATGAAATGGCATTCCTCGCCATTCTTCCCAAAGCGCCGGAGCGTTATGGCCGCAAGGGAGAGCAACAGGCTGCACTGAGCCGTCGTGCATTCGTCTTGCAGCAGATGGAAGACAACGGATTTATCACTGCGACCGAGCGCGCTGCGGCGCAGGCCAAACCGCTGGGGCTGGTGACACAGCGTTCGGTGCGGAGCGCGGATGCCGGCTACTTCCTTGAAGAAGTGCGCCGCCAGTTGATCGAGGATTTTGGCGAGACAGCCGAGGATGGCGAAAACAGCGTCTATGCTGGCGGGCTGTGGGTCCGAACCTCGCTGGATACCGAATTGCAGGACGCCGCGCGCGATTCCCTGCGTGAAGGGCTGCTGCGGTATCATGGGCAACGCGGATGGAACGGCCCGGTCGCGACCATCAACATGGATGAGGGCAACTGGCAGGGCCAGCTCGCCAGCTCCTATCTCGGCATCAATTACAAGGATTGGCGCGTCGCGGTGGTGACAGACCGGTCAGGCTCATCTGCGCAGATCGGCTTTTCCGACGGGGTCGAGGCCGCGCTGACCAGCCCCCCCGGCAATCTGAAGGCGGGCGACGTGATCGTGGCAAGACCATCGGGCAATGCCTGGCGGATTGCCAACCTGCCCGAGGCGCAGGGCGGACTGGTTGTTCAGAACGCGCAATATGGCCGGGTTCATGCGATGCAGGGCGGCTTCGATGATCGTCTGGGGGATTTCAACCGCGCGACGCAGGCCATGCGGCAACCCGGCTCCACCATCAAACCGTTTGTCTATGCCACCGGGCTGGATCAGGGAATGACCCCGTCGACCCAGATCGATAACTCGCGTTTCTGTTATTATCAGGGTGCCAACCTGGGTGAAAAATGCATTCGCGGCGGGCGTGCAGGCCAGTTTCCCATGCGCTATGGTCTTGAGCAGTCGCAAAACATCATGACCGTGCAGATCGGCACGCAGGCGGGCATGGAAAATGTCGTCAAGACCATCGAGGGGCTGGAGCTTGGCGATGCCGATCCCTATGCCGCGACCGCGCTGGGATCCGAGGAGACGACGGTCATGCGCATGGTCGCCGCCTACGCTGCACTCGCCAATCATGGCCGTTTCAACAAACCGACCGTCATCGACTATGTGCAGGATCGCTACGGCAAGGTGATCTGGCGCGCCGATACTCGCAATTGCAACACCTGCAATATGCCGAAATGGGATGGGTCGTCCATGCCGCGCCTTGGGTTGAAAGGCCGTCAGGCGATGGATGCGCGCACAGCTTTTCAGACGATGCACATGCTGGAAGGTGTCATCACGCGCGGCACAGCGACGATGCTGCGCGATCTCGAATTGCCGCTGTTCGGCAAGACGGGCACGACAACCGGACCAAAGGATGTGTGGTTTGTGGGCGGAACGCAGCGCCTGATCGCCGGCGCGTATGTCGGCTTTGACAATCCGCGCAATATGGGTGGTTACGCGTTCGGCGGGACTATTTCCGCGCCGATCATCAAATCCCTGATCGAGAAATCGCGGGATCGCTGGTCGTCATTGCCCGCCATTGCGCCGGCAGGTGTGCGCATGGTCCGCGTGGACCGCCGTTCGGGCAAGCGTGTGTTCGATGGCTGGCCCAGCGATGATCCCCAGTCCGCGATCATCTGGGAGGCGTTCAAGCCCGACACCGAGCCGGCACGCGCCACTCGTCAGGACGAGATCGCAGCCAAACGCGCCGAAATCCTAGCCCTTATCGCAAGAGGCAGGCGCGGTGCGCAGGAAGAACAGCGCAAACGCGAAACCAGCCGCCCGGCAGACTTCGTGGAAGAACAGGGCGGTATCTACTAGCTGCCGGCCAACCTCGTCACCCGTATCAAAGGCCTGACACTCATGCACATTGTCCACCGATCCATCGCTGCCGCCGCCCTGCTTGCAATCGGTCTTGCGGCTCCAGCACAAGCAGAATTGGCCAAGGGCGCGAAGGCACCGGCATTCACGACCAGAGCCGCGCTCGCTGGCAAGGAGTTTGGATTTTCGCTGGCCTCCGCCCTCAAGAAAGGGCCGGTGGTGCTGTATTTCTACCCCAAGGCGTTCACGCAAGGCTGCACGCTGGAAGCGAACGCCTTTGCCGCCGCCATGCCTGATTTCAAAAAGGCCGGGGCGAGCGTAATCGGCATGTCGAAAGACGATATCGTCACTCTGAAGCGGTTCAGCCGTGAAGAATGTCGCGATGCCTTTCCGGTCGGCGTGGCCGATGCGAAACTCATCGCCAGTTACGATGTCGTCGCGGGAACAAGCGGTCTTGCAAGCCGCACATCCTATGTCATCGGCCGCGATGGCCGGATCGCCACCGTTTATTCCAGCGGCGATTACCGCGAGCATGTCTCGCGCACGCTCGACGTGGTAAAGCGGCTTTCGAAGTAACTTGGCGCGTTGATTGTACAGCCCTGCTGCGGCGCGCGCGCTTTACAATTTAACGCGCCTCGTTAGGTGAAGCGTCCAAATCGACTTTGTAAGGACATGCCATGCGGGCCGAGGCCCAAGCCAATATCGACCGGATCGAGGCAGCGCTCGATCTGGTTCGTCAGTCGCTTGATTGGGATCGCGCGCTGCGCCGTCTCGACGAACTGAATGCGCGCGTTCAGGACCCGACCTTGTGGGACAAACCCAAGGAAGCGCAGGCGATCAGCCGCGAGCAAAAGACGCTCGAAACCGCAGTCAACACGGTCAACGAAATCTCCGCCGAAATGTCCGACGCCGTCGAATTCATCGAAATGGGCGAGGCCGAGGGCGAAGAGGGCATCGTCAACGATGGTCTAAAAAGCCTTGAGAGACTGGCCGCCCGCGCCGATGCGGACAAGGTCCAGGCGCTGCTGTCGGGCGAGGCGGACGCCAACGACACTTATGTCGAAATCCACGCAGGCGCAGGCGGGACCGAAAGCCAGGACTGGGCCGAGATGCTGTTTCGCATGTATGGCCGCTGGGCCGAACGGCGCGGCTTCAAGGTGGAAACGGTCGAATACCAGTCGGGCGATCAGGCCGGGATCAAGTCGGCAACCCTGCTGTTGAAGGGCGAGGGCGCCTATGGCTATGCCAAGACTGAAAGTGGGGTCCACCGGCTTGTGCGGATCAGCCCGTATGATAGCGCGGCCAAGCGCCACACCAGCTTTTCAAGCGTGTGGGTCTATCCCGTTATCGATGACGACATCGAGATCGAGATCGACCCCAGCGATCTCAAGATTGACACCTATCGCGCATCGGGCGCGGGCGGCCAGCACGTCAACACCACCGATTCCGCCGTGCGCATCACCCACCAGCCTTCCGGAATCGTGGTCGCGAGCCAAAACGACCGCAGCCAGCACAAGAACCGCGCAACCGCGATGAACATGCTGAAAGCGCGCCTGTTCGAACGCGAGATGGCAGAACGTGAAGCGGTGGCCAGCGGAGAGTATCAGGAGAAGAGCGAGATCGGATGGGGGCACCAGATCCGGTCCTATGTGCTCCAACCGTACCAGATGGTGAAGGATTTGCGCACCGGCGTCACCTCCAGTTCGCCCGACAAGGTGCTCGATGGGGAGATTGACGCGTTCATCTCCGCCGCGCTCGCTCAGCGGGTGACAGGTGAGGCGGTCGATGTGGAGGATGTGGAGTGATGTTCCGCGCTGCGTCTGGCCTGATCGCCTGTATCGCGGCGGGGATGGCTATGTCAGGATGCGATGGCGTTGCTGGCGGCACAGGACGGCCTGAAAGCGCGCTCGAATTTCCGAGGCCGGATCGTCCGGTCGCCGATGTGGTCTCCAACCAGTTTTCCAACGAGGACGCCCGCGACGAACGCGGAGAGGCCGTCACGGTCATGAATATGGCCGATATACAGCCCGGCATGACGGTTGCGGATATCGGCGCGGGCGAGGGATACTACACCGTGCGCCTCGCAGAGCGGGTTGGCGAATCCGGGCGCGTTCTGGCGCAGGACATCGACCGTGACGCGCTGCAACGGCTTGGTCGCCGGGTCGAGCGTGATCAGCTTGAAAACATCTCGATCAAGCTGGGAAAGTCCGACGACCCGCAATTGCCCGTCGATAGTTTTGATCGCATTTTTCTGGTACACATGTACCACGAGGTGACGGAGCCTTACGCGTTCCTGTGGCGCA
The DNA here is from genome assembly GCA_963838365.1 of uncultured Alphaproteobacteria bacterium. Classification (GTDB taxonomy): domain Bacteria; phylum Pseudomonadota; class Alphaproteobacteria; order Sphingomonadales; family Sphingomonadaceae; genus Erythrobacter. Next base: position 269,850 of record CAWIQR010000007.1, on the reverse strand, counting down.
TGTGGCCCGCGCTTGCGGAAACCGGGCAAATCATCGTGGTCGAGGTGGAGCGGCCGCTTGGGCAGCATGGCATCCCGCATACACAGCTGTTTTGCGAGTTTGAGGCTATCGGATACCATCTGCTGGAGTTTAGCGAGAAGCCGGACATCAACGGCTATTTTGCGCGTTTTGAAAGGGGCAAGGCGCGCACGGAGCTGGACAATATCAAAGCCTGCGCCAGCAAGTGAGGCGAGATTTTCGCAGGTGACACTAATCTGCAACGCATTGCGATGCGACGGCGGCCAACTTATGTCATCTCGTAACAGAGGCGCGATGGTTAATCACGCATGGGGAGCACAGATTTGTTCAAGGGATTAAGCCCGATCATGTACGGCGGGCGTGAAGTGTGGCCGCTGGTCGAAGGCGGCAAAGGCGTATCCGCGACCAACCATGCCAGTTCCGGCGCATGGGCGGCTGCGGGCGGCATCGGTACTGTCAGCGCGGTCAACGCCGACAGTTACGACGAAGACGGCAACGTCATCCGCCAGGTCTATCACGGCGCTACTCGCGAAGAACGGCATCAGGAGCTGATCGCCTACGCCATTGATGGCGCGGTCGCCCAGGTTGAACGCGCTTACGAAATTTCTGGCGGCAAGGGCGCGATCAACATCAACGTGTTGTGGGAAATGGGCGGCGCTCCCGAAGTGCTCGAAGGAGTGCTCAGCCGGACCAAGGGGATGGTGACGGGCGTCACCTGCGGGGCAGGGATGCCCTACAAGTTAGCCGAAATCGCCCAGCGGCATCAGGTTTATTATCTTCCGATCGTCAGTTCGGGCCGGGCGTTTCGCGCGCTGTGGAAACGCAGTTACAAGAATGTGCCCGATTTGATGGCGGCAGTGGTTTATGAAGATCCGTGGCTGGCGGGCGGGCACAATGGCCTGTCCAACGCCGAAGATCCGACCAAACCCGAAGACCCCTATCCGCGCGTCAAGATTCTGCGCGAAATGATGCGCGCCGAGGGCGTTTCGGACGACATCCCGATCGTGATGGCGGGCGGGGTGTGGTGCCTGCGTGAATGGAACGACTGGATCGACAATCCCGAGCTTGGCAAAATCGCGTTCCAGTTCGGCACGCGACCTTTGCTAACCCGTGAAAGCCCGATCCCCGATATCTGGAAAGACATGCTGCGCGATCTTGAGGAAGGTGACGTGCTGCTGCACAAGTTTTCGCCCACAGGATTTTACTCGAGCGCGGTCAAGACGCCTTTCCTGTATGATCTGATGGACCGATCCGACCGGCAGATCCCGTTTTTCAAGCGCGGCGCCGAAGAAAGCACGGTGCAACTGGGCGAAGATGGCAAGGCGCGCAGTTTCTGGGTCAAGCCTGAGGAAAAGCGACGCGCCGAAATGTGGATGCGGGCCGGGCACACCGAACCGCTCAAGACGCCCGATGGCACCATCGTCTTCGTGACCCCTGAAAAACGCGACGAAATCCGCAAGGATCAGCAGGAATGCATGGGCTGCCTGTCGCATTGCGGGTTTTCCAGCTGGAAGGATCACGACGATTTCACGACCGGAAGGCTCGCCGATCCGCGCAGTTTCTGCATTCAGAAAACCTTGCAGGAAATTGCCCATGGCGATGATCCGGCGGACAACCTCGCGTTCGCGGGGCACTCCGCCTACCGGTTCAAGACCGATCCGTTCTATTCAAACGGCTACACGCCGAGCGTCGGCGAGCTGGTGGAGCGGATTTTGACGGGGGATTAAAGCTGGCAGTCGAAGCGCTAAGCGGAGCGGAAATTGCGCGCCGACTGCCGGTGTGGACCGCTTTGGCTGACACGTTTCTGGACACAGAGCTGACGCCTGATGGATACCGACACATCGCTGACGTGATAGTGAAAGCACGATACAGCGCGGCGGAGGCAGAGACGATTTATCGCGAGGATGTTGCCCCGGCATTTGCCGCTAATCTCATGAGCGTTGCCGGTGAATGGGCCGGATGGTCAGAGGATTACGTGCGCGAACGCGTGCTGGAAAAGCGCGGGTCAAGAGTATGGATGATCACCATTCGGTTCTTCATGGGCGAGGATATTGAGGAGGAATGGAGCAGGATCGCCGCTCTCCTTCCGCCCACAATTTGATTACCCGATCAACGCCGTAAGCACCTGATCGGGCGGGCGGTGGCCGTCGGCCCACATGCGGATGTTGGCGATGACCTTGTGCCCTGATGCCTCGCGCCCTTCTGCGGTGGCGCTGCCGATGTGGGGCAGGGTCATCACGTTGGGGTGGTCGATCAGACGGCTGTCCACGTGCGGCTCGTCGGGATAGACATCCAGCCCCGCTCCGGCGAGCGTCCCGTCATACAGCGCCGCGATCAATGCCTCCTGATCGACCAGTTCTCCGCGAGCGGTGTTGATGATGCTGGAACCCGGCTTCATCAGCGCGAACCGGCGGGTATCCATCAGTCCGCGCGTGTCCTTTGTCAGCGGGCAGTGCAGGGTGAGGATATCGGCCTCGCCCACCAGTTCATCCAGCGTCCCGACATAGCGCACGCCCAGCATCCGCTCGGCGGCTTCGGGCAGGCGTTTGCGGTGAAAATAGGCGACCTCCAGCCCGAATGCGCGGGCGCGATGGGCAACGGCTTGCCCGATGCGGCCCATGCCGACAATCCCCAGCACCTTGCCCGCCAGCTTGCGCCCCAGCAGGCCCGAGGGCGCCCAACCGGTCCATTCGCCTCGGCGAACCAGCGCGGTCCCTTCGCGTATGCGGCGTGGAACGCCGATAATCGCGGCCATGGCAATATCGGCGGTGTCATCGGTGAAAACGCCGGGTGTGTTGGTGACGATGATTTTGCGCGCGGCGGCGGCGGCAAGGTCGATATGCTCCGTCCCCGCGCCAAAATTGGCGATCAGGCGCAGATTGTCCCCGGCAGATTCTATCAGTGAGGCGGTGATCCGATCGGTGACTGTGGGGACCAGAACATCGCAATCCTGCATCGCTGCCTTCAGCCCGGCCTCTCCCATCGGATCGTCTTGAGTGTTGAGAACGGTATCGAAAAGCTCGGTCATGCGCTCCTCGACCGAGGGCATCAGGTGGCGCGTTACGATGACTTTGGGCTTGCCAGAGGAGAAGTGCGGGGCTGCGGTGGGATTGGCCATGACAGATGCGCTAATGCCAGCGGGGCGGGGCGGTCAAGCGTGATTGGACAAACATGCTCTTGCTGTCGGCGCCTGGCGCTCGCTATTACAGCGCGATGACTGTGATGCGCCGCATTTTCCTGCCGATTCTCATCGCGATGATGGCGACGTTCGCTGTGCATGGTCCCGCGCTGGCCGCAGGCGATGATCCGCCATTCTGGGTCACGGTCCGGTTTGATGAGGTGCGGATGCGCGTGGGGCCAAGCCGCGAATACCCGATCGAGTGGGTTTACCGGCGCAAGGGTCTGCCGATGCAGGTGCTGCGCGCGCGTGAGGGATGGCTGCTGGTGCGCGATCCGGATGGGGCGCAAGGGTGGATTGCGGAAAGCCAGTTGATCCGGACGAGAGGCGTGCTGATCGTCGGAGAAGGCCTCGCCACCTTGCGCGAGACTCCCGATGCGGGCGGCGGCGTGCGGTGGCGCGCACAACCCGGCGTCGTGGGTGAACTGGGCGAATGCACCGATGGCTGGTGCGAGATCAACATCACCGGTCGTAAAGGATGGATCGAGGCGTCCCGGCTGTGGGGCGATGAAGAACTGGCCGCCGACGAGTAACCTTGGTCGAACACGCGGGGCTGCATCCTGCGATGCAATCTCCCCGCGAGTGTTCGAATTCTCGGCTTCCGTCGCCCCTTGACGATCGGGCCTAGACGATTTCGACAGCGACTGCTGTAGCCTCGCCGCCACCGATGCAAAGACTGGCAACGCCGCGCGTCTTGCCCTGCTGTTTCAGCGCGTTGAGCAGCGTCACAAGGATGCGCGTGCCACTTGCGCCGATCGGGTGGCCCAATGCGGTCGCGCCGCCGTTCACGTTGATGCGATCATGCGCAATGCCGATGTCGCGCATGGCGAACATGGCGACGCAAGCGAACGCCTCGTTGACTTCCCACAGATCGACCTGATCGACGCTCCAGCCGGCCTTTTCGAGCACCTTTTCAATTGCACCAACCGGGGCGACGGTGAAGTCCTTGGGCTCGCGTGCATGGGCCGCCATGGCGACGATGCGGGCAACAGGGGACTGGCCGTTGGCGCTGGCGACGCTTTCACGGGTGAGTACCACTGCGGCTGCGCCGTCGGAAATTGAGCTGGAGGTTGCCGCTGTGATCGTCCCGTCCTTGGCAAAGGCGGGGCGCAGTTGCGGGATCTTGTCCGGCATCCCGCGACCGGGCTGTTCGTCGGTCTCGACGGTCACATCGCCCTTGCGCGTGGAGAACGTCACGGGGACCACTTCATCGGCGAACGCGCCGCTCGCGATGGCGGCATTGGCGCGTGAAAGCGACTCGATGGAATAGGCGTCCATGTCCTCGCGCGTCAGCTGGTATTCGTCAGCGGTGTCCTGCGCGAAAGTGCCCATAGCGCGCCCTTCCTCATACGCATCTTCCAGCCCATCGAGGAACATGTGATCATAGGCGGTGTCATGTCCGATGCGCGCTCCGGAACGGTGCTTTTTCAGAAGATACGGCGCGTTGGTCATGCTCTCCATCCCGCCGGCGATCACGTAGTCGATGCTGCCACTGGCAAGCGCCTCTGCGCCCATGATGACGGTCTGCATTCCGCTTCCGCAGACCTTGTTTACGGTGGTAGCCTGCACCGATTTGGGCAGGCCAGCCTTGATCACGGCCTGACGCGCGGGTGCCTGACCAAGCCCCGCGGGAAGCACGCAGCCCATATAGGCGCGGTCGAACTTGTCGCCGGAAACGCCAGAACGCTCTACCGCTGCCTTGACCGCCGTTGCGCCAAGGTCGGTAGCGGAAACATCCGCGAACACCCCCTGCATCCCGCCCATCGGTGTGCGGGCATACGAAAGGATGACAATGGGGTCTGCGGCGGAGAACTGGGTCATGGGGGAGTGTCCCTGATAATTATGAATTGAGGGTTGGCGGGTGATGTAACGTTCAGGGGCCGGGTTTGCAATTGGATGCAGGATCATCAAGGCGCAGGAGCGAGGCGAAGAGCCGCGCTTGCCAGCAGCATCAGTTTGCGCGACACAGGCAGCCAATCAAAACCAACTCTTCGGGAGAGCCAGAATGGCCGATGATCGCCGCGAACATCTTGAAACGCTGCTGAAGCTGCAACGCGACGCTTTCACCGCCTCGCGGCCAGAGGGCATCGCCATGCGCAAGGACCGGATCAAACGCGCGATGGCGTTGATCAGCGAAAATGCCGATGCTTTCAACAAGGCGATGAGCGCCGACTTTGGAACGCGCTCCGAAGAGCAAAGCATGATTACCGATATTGCCACCACCGTGGGCGCGGGCAAACATGCGCTGAAAAACATCGACAAGTGGTCGAAGACGGAAAAGCGATCGGTGCAGTTTCCGCTCGGTCTGCTGGGCGCCAAGGCCGAGGTCCGCTACGAACCCAAGGGCGTGGTCGGCATCCTTAGCCCGTGGAACTTCCCGCTCAATCTCGCCTATGGGCCATTGATGCAGGTGCTGGCCGCGGGCAATCGCGCGATGATCAAACCGAGCGAATTTACCGAACGCACCAGCGAGTTGATGGCGGAACTGACACACAAGTATTTCACTCAGGACGAAGTAGCCGTTGTGACAGGCGGACCGGAGGTCGCAGCCGCGTTTTCCTCGCTGCCGTTCGACCATCTGGTCTTCACCGGATCAACTGCGACCGGGCGACGTGTCATGCAGGCGGCGGCTGAAAATCTTGTGCCGGTAACGCTCGAGCTAGGCGGCAAATCCCCGGTCATCATGGGTCGCAGCGCCGATTTCGCGAAAGCGGGTGAGCGGATAGCGTTGGGCAAGATGATGAATGCCGGGCAAATCTGTCTCGCACCCGACTACATGTACGTGCCAGAGGACAAACAGGACGAGGCAATTGCGGGCGTCTCCGATGGCGTCGCCGCCATGTACCCAACGCTGCTGGAAAACGACGACTACGCCTCGATCATTTCCGATCGCCATTTCGAGCGGCTTCAAGGTCTGGTCGAAGACGCGCGCGGCAAAGGTGCCGAAGTGATTGAGGTCAATCCGGGGAACGAGGATTTCGGCAATGCGAACCAGCGCAAGATGCCATTGACCATCCTCAAAAACGTCACCGACGATATGACCGCGATGCAGGAGGAAATTTTTGGCCCGGTGCTGCCGGTCAAGACCTACAAGGCGGTCGATCAGGCGGTCGATTACGTAAACGAACATGACCGCCCGCTGGCGCTGTATTACTTCGGGCAGGACACCGATGAGCAGGAACGGGTGCTGGGCCGCACCATATCGGGCGGAGTTACGACGAACGATGTAATTTTCCACGTGTCGATGGAGGAACTCCCGTTTGGCGGTGTCGGCCCGTCGGGCATCGGCAGCTATCACGCAATCGAAGGGTTCCGCGAATTCAGCCATGCGCGCAGCGTCTATCACCAGCCAAAGATCGACGTAGCAAAGCTGGGCGGGTTCAAACCGCCTTACGGCAAGGCCACGCGCAAGGCGGCGGCGCAGATGATGAAATAGCGCCAACCTGCCGCGCCAACAGATCGGTGCTGGCAGGCTCCGTTCGATTTCCTGCAACAATCGTACGCAGTTTTGCCCGAGTCGCACCCTTGCGTCGCTGATGCGAGACGCCTAGGTGGCGACTGGGAAAAAGCTACTTGGAAATTTCGCTGTGATCGACCTCAGCCAGTATCTGCCGATACTGATCTTCATCTTCATCGCCCTTGGCCTGTCGGTGCTGTTCGTGTTTCTGCCGATGGGCGTCTCGCGCCTTACGGGCACGCACAATCCTGACGCGGAAAAGCTCTCGGAATACGAATGCGGCTTTCCCGCGTTCGAGGATGCGCGAAGCCAGTTCGATGTGCGGTTCTATCTGGTCGCGATCAGCTTCATCATCTTTGATCTCGAAGCGGCATTCCTGTTCCCTTGGGCGGTCAGCCTGGGTGAGACGGGTTGGGTTGGCTGGATCGGCATGATGACCTTCCTCGGTATCCTTGCGATTGGCCTGACATACGAATGGAAGAAGGGAGCGCTGGACTGGGAATGAGCAATTCTTCGACGATAATCACGCCCCCCACCGCTCCGCTGAATGCGGCTCAGGCGGCGCAGATGATGCCGACTGCAAAGGGCGGCGAGGTGAAGCAGCCCGATACGGACTATTTCAACGCGCTTCAGACCGAGGTGAATGACAAGGGCTTCCTCGTCGCCTCCACCGAAGACGTGTTCAACTGGGCGCGTACCGGATCGCTGTGGTGGATGACATTTGGTCTCGCCTGTTGCGCGGTCGAGATGATCCACGTCAACATGCCGCGTTACGATATGGAGCGTTTCGGCGCTGCCCCGCGCGCGTCCCCGCGCCAGTCGGACCTGATGATCGTGGCGGGCACGCTGTGCAACAAGATGGCGCCTGCCCTGCGCAAGGTCTATGATCAGATGTCCGATCCCAAATACGTGATCAGCATGGGCAGCTGCGCCAATGGCGGCGGTTATTACCACTATTCCTACAGCGTCGTGCGCGGCTGCGACCGGATCGTGCCGGTCGATATCTACGTACCCGGATGCCCACCAACTGCCGAGGCGCTGCTGTACGGCGTGATGCAATTGCAGCGCAAAATCCGCCGCGTGGGCACAATCGAGAGATAACGAAACGCCGTTCCATGACTGTCCATTCCGCCCCCCGATACGCTTCCAACGAAGGTGTGCTCGATACGCTTTGCGAGAGCATCAGCGTATGGCTGCTGTCGTCTCACGAACGCCACGGCGAGATCATACTGACCGTCCAGCGCGAGATGATTGCGCAGGTGCTGCAAACGCTGCGTGACGATCACGGCTATCAGCAATTGATGGAGATCGCGGGCGCGGATTACCCGGATCGCGCGGAACGGTTCGAGTGCGTTTACATGCTGCTCAGCCTGACGAAGAACCACCGCGTCATGGTAAAGTGTTCCACCGATGAGAACACGCCGGTGCCCACGGTCACGACCCTGTGGCCCAATGCCGGATGGCTTGAACGCGAAGTGTTCGACATGTTTGGCGTCACCTTTGCCGGCAATCCGGACCTGCGGCGCATCCTCACCGATTACGGGTTTGAAGGGCATCCGTTCCGCAAGGACTTCCCGATGACGGGCTACACAGAGCTGCGCTATTCCGAGGAGGAAAAGCGCGTTGTTTATGAGCCGGTGGAACTGGCGCAGGACATGCGCACCTTTGACTTCCTCTCGCCATGGGAAGGCGCGGATTATGTGCTGCCCGGAGACGAAAAATCTCGCGGCGAACCGCATGTCGACAAGCCCAAGGTGACCGAAACGCCTGCCGATACCGGCGCTGGTGCTCTGGCCGAGGATTTGGCCGCCGAGGGCACCGATGCCGTCCCGCCCGATATGATCGAGGTGGAAATCGAGGAAGATGGGGGCGGGGACAAATCATGAAGATCGAAGAATCGCCCACCACCGATGGCAATGTCATCACCAATTACACGATCAATTTCGGGCCTCAACATCCCGCGGCGCACGGCGTCTTGCGCATGGTGATGGAGCTGGACGGCGAAGTGATCGAACGCGTCGATCCGCATGTCGGCCTGCTGCATCGCGGCACTGAGAAACTGATCGAGCAGAAGACCTATTTGCAGGCGCTGCCGTATTTCGACCGGCTCGATTACTGTTCGCCGCTGTGTCAGGAGCATTCCTATGTGCTCGCGATTGAGAAACTGCTCGATCTCGAAGTGCCGATCCGCGCGCAATATCTGCGCGTGCTGTTCGCGGAACTCACGCGCATCTGCAACCACATGCTCAATATGGGCGCGCACGTTCTGGACGTGGGCGCGTTCACGCCGAACCTGTGGATCATGGACCTGCGAGAGGATTGCCTGACCTTCTTTGAACGCGCGAGCGGCGCGCGTATGCACTCGGCATGGTATCGCCCCGGCGGCGTGCATCAGGATGTGCCGGAAAAACTGTTGGTCGATATCGGCGACTGGCTCGACAACCGGTTTTTCCAGCTTTTCGATGACGCAATGAGCCTGGTGATCGACAACCGCATTTTCAAACAGCGCAACGTCGATATCGCGGTGGTGGGCCGCGAGGATGCGATTGCCTGGGGCTTTTCCGGGCCAATGATCCGCGCGGCGGGCCTGCCGTGGGATCTGCGCAAATCGCAGCCCTACGATGTGTATGACCGCATGGAGTTCGACATTCCGGTGGGCACCAATTCGGATTGCTATGACCGCTTCATGGTCCGCGTTGCCGAAGTGCGCGAGAGCGCAAAGATCATCAAACAGTGCCTTCGCGATATGCCAACCGGCCCGATTGCGAGCAGCGACAACAAGATCGTCCCGCCAAAGCGCGGCGAGATGAAGCAGTCGATGGAAAGCCTGATCCACCACTTCAAGCTCTACACCGAAGGCTTCCACGTGCCCGCGGGCGAGGTTTACGTGGCGACCGAAAGCCCCAAGGGCGAATTCGGCGTCTATCTGGTCAGCGACGGCACCAACAAGCCATACCGCTGCAAGATCCGCCCGACAGCTTTCAGCCACCTGCAAGCGATGGAATTCATGAGCAAGGGCCACATGCTGCCCGACGCGACCGCCATTCTGGGTGCGATCGACGTGGTGTTCGGGGAGTGTGACCGGTGAGCAAAGAAGATCTTCTCGAGTGGGCGCCTTATGTCGCCGCGATCCTCGCCATCTATACGCTTCCACTGTTTTCTTCGAAGCGCGCGCGATCTAGTGCTTTCGGAGCGGCCGAGGTACTAGCAGCCATCGCGACGGGCGTTTTCTTATTGATGAGCGCACTTTATGTCATTGGGGCAGGGCTGGTAGGCCCGCTCCGCCTCACGGACTACGCCTTCACTGTCGCTGTCTATCTCCTGCCCGCTGCTTTGGTTTGGCTGGTGTGGGCTTCACTCATTTCGCTGCGGAGGAAGCATAATGGCTGATCGCACCCCCGCACCCGACACCCCCGAACTCCGCGCCCGTTGGAGCGCCTTCGCATGGACGTCGGAAAACCGAAAGACCGCTGACCGGCACATCGCCAAGTACCCCGATGGCCGCCAGAAATCGGCGGTTATGGCGCTGCTCGATCTTGCCCAGCGTCAGGTTGGTGCGGAGACCGATACGCAGGGCTGGCTGCCGATGCCGGTGATTGAGTATGTCGCGGACTATCTCGATATGCCCGCAATCCGCGTGCTCGAAGTCGCGACGTTCTATTTCATGTACAACATGAAGCCGGTCGGAAAATTCCACGTGCAGGTGTGCGGCACGACGCCGTGCATGCTGCGCGGTTCGCGACGACATTATCGCCGCCTGCAAGGCGCGCGGGATGGCCAAGGGCGAAGTCTCGGCAGACGGCTTGTGGACCCTCACCGAAGTCGAATGCATGGGCAATTGCGCCACCGCGCCGATGGTCCAGATCAACGATGACAATTACGAGGATCTGACGTCCGAACGCCTCGACGCAGTGCTGGATGCGCTCGCGGCGGGCGAAACTCCCACGGCGGGCACGCAGGAGCCGGGGCGTCACACCTCCGAACCCAGCGGTGGGCCGACGACGCTGAAAGAAATGGTCGACGCCAACCACGACTATCGAAGTGAGTGGTAGGCCATGGAAATCGTCTCCATCATCATCGCGCTCGTGATCGCCTTCATCGCCTACAAGCTGCTGATGGGGTTCGTGCGCGTGGGCGTCATCATCCTCATCATCGCAGTGCTGGCAGGTATGTGGCAGCAGGGGGCGCTCGGCTGATGGACAGGCTCGTGATCTTCATGGCGATGGGCGGTCTCATCAATTTCGCGGTCGGCGCATTTCTGTCCGCTACCGGAGAGGCGCCGCTTGGCATCGCCTTCATGGCGGCAGGTCTGGCGCTGCAGGTGTTCTCGCTCGCGCGGATAAGGAAGTTGAAGAACAAGAGCCGGATTAACGAGGAACAGAACAATGCTGGCCGATAAGGACCGCATCTTTACCAACGTTTATGGCTTCCAATCCGCTGGGTTGAAGGCGGCGCAGGCGCGCGGCGATTGGGACAACACCAAGGCAATTCTCGCACGCGGGCAAGACGCGATCATCGAGGAGATGAAGGCAAGCGGTCTGCGCGGGCGGGGCGGGGCGGGCTTTCCCACCGGGCTGAAATGGTCGTTCATGCCCAAATCCTCCGCCGATGGTCGGCCCAGCTTTCTCGTCATCAACGCCGACGAATCTGAGCCGGGCAGCTGCAAGGATCGCGAAATCCTGCGCCACGATCCGCACAAGCTGATCGAAGGCGCGCTGGTCGCCGGGTTCGCCATACGTGCGCGCGCCGCCTACATCTACATTCGCGGCGAATACATCCGCGAGGCAGAGGTGCTGCAGGCTGCAATCGATGAGGCGTACGACGCCGGGCTGATCGGCAAGAACGCCTGCGGTTCGGGCTACGATTTCGACGTCTTCATGCATCGCGGCGCGGGCGCATACATCTGCGGCGAAGAAACCGCGATGATTGAAAGCCTTGAGGGCAAGAAGGGCCAACCACGGCTCAAACCTCCGTTCCCGGCGGGTGCGGGGCTTTATGGTTGCCCGACCACGGTCAACAATGTCGAGAGCATCGCAGTCGCGCCGACGATCCTGCGGCGCGGGGCCTCATGGTTCAACAGCTTTGGGCGAGATAACAACAAGGGCACCAAGCTGTTCCAGATCAGCGGCCATGTCGAAAAGCCCTGCGTGGTCGAGGAGTTGATGAGCATCCCGTTCGAGGAGCTGATCGAAAAGCACTGCGGCGGCATTCGAGGCGGATGGGACAATCTGCTGGCGGTGATACCCGGCGGTTCCTCGGTCCCGCTGGTGCCCGCCGAACAGATCCGCCACGCGCTGATGGATTTTGATGGGTTGAAGGAATTGGGCAGCGGCCTTGGCACGGCGGCGGTCATCGTCATGGACAAGTCGACCGACATCGTCCGCGCGATCAGCCGCCTCAGCTATTTCTACAAGCACGAGTCCTGCGGCCAGTGCACCCCCTGTCGCGAGGGCACGGGATGGATGTGGCGCATGATGGAGCGCCTGCGCACCGGCGATGCAGCAATCGAGGAGATCGACATGCTGCACGAAGTGACCAAGCAGGTCGAAGGCCACACCATCTGCGCGCTGGGCGATGCAGCGGCTTGGCCGATCCAGGGGCTGATCAAGCATTTCCGGCCCGAGCTGGAGCGGCGGATTCACGAGCACAACGCACAGTTTGCGCCAGAAACGAGAGAGGCGGCGGAATGAACGCTTTGTATGTTGCCTGGGCGATGACCCTCATGAGTGCATCAGCGAACGCGGCGGAACCCGGCAGCAAGGAATGGGCATCGTGCGCAGTGATTAGTGACCGCGCCTCCGTCGACGCGTGGCTCGCTGGCGCGGAACCAAAGTGGCAGACCGGCGCCGATGCGCCGGAGCTGTTGCTCGGCTTGCGCCTGATTGCCCTATGTTCCGATACTCCCGCAGACGCGATCAAGGTCAATCGCGCGCCGAAATGGAGCAAACTGCGGTCCGCTCTTAAGCGTGCCTCGGCGGACGGTTCACAGAACCGTTCAGACGCCGAAGCAATTTTTTGTCGCAATTATGCAGACGGTTCGCTTTATCTCGACGAAACGGTTCGGCGCACTCCCGCAAGCGACACTATCGTGTATCGGCAGTATTTCACCACCTACGGGGGTAAACCGGTGAAATTACCCCAAGATCTACGTGCCGTCCCGCCAGCAGACCTTGCGAAATCACGCAAATGCTTCGTCATTGCCAGCAGTGGTGCTTTGGTGGCAGTCGAGGAAGACAGCGATGCCTAAAGTCACCGTAGACGGTCAGGAAATCGAAGTCCCCGCAGGCGCCACCGTGCTGCAGGCGTGCGAGCTGGCGGGTAAGGAAATCCCGCGCTTCTGCTATCATGAACGCCTCAGCATCGCGGGCAATTGCCGCATGTGTCTGGTTGAAGTGAAGCCGGGGCCGCCCAAGCCGCAGGCGTCCTGCGCGCTTCCTGCTGCCGAGGGTCAGGAAATCCGCACCGACACTGCAATGGTCAAAAAGGCGCGCGAAGGGGTGATGGAGTTCCTGCTCATCAATCATCCGCTCGACTGCCCGATCTGCGATCAGGGCGGCGAGTGCGATTTGCAGGATCAGGCGGTCGCCTATGGCCGCGGCGGCTCGCGCTACGAGCGCGAGAACAAGCGCGCTGTGACCGAAAAATACATGGGCCCGCTGATCAAGACGATCATGACCCGCTGCATCCATTGCACCCGCTGCGTGCGCTTTTCCGAGGAAATCGCGGGCGTGGACGAAATCGGCGCGCTGTACCGCGGCGAGGACATGCAGATCACGACGTATCTGGAGCAGGCCGCGTCTCACGAACTCAGCGCCAACGTGATCGACCTGTGCCCGGTGGGCGCTTTGACGTCACGCCCCTATGCCTTCGAAGCGCGCCCGTGGGAATTGAAGCGAACGCTGAGCATTGACGTATCTGACGCCGTGGGCGCCAACATCTCGCTGCATTCCAAGGGCCGCGAAGTCATGCGCGCGTTGCCGCGCATTAACGATGACGTCAACGAGGAATGGCTGTCGGACAAGGGCCGCTATCAGGTCGATGGCCTGTCTAAACGGCGGCTCGACAAGGTTTTCGTGCGCAAATCCGGCAAATTGGCTGCATCGAACTGGGGTGAGGCGTTTGACGTCATCGCGTCGCGTCTTGGCGCAGACACATCCTCAATCGCGGCAGTCGCGGGCGATCTGGTTGATTGCGAGACAATGTTCGCCGCCAAAACGCTGCTCAAGGCATGCGGCAGCACTCTGGTCGAAGCGCGCCAGACGGGCATGACCTATGACGTCAGCAACGTCGCTGCGGTCAATTTCAACTCGACGCTTGGCGGGATCGAAACCGCCGATTGCATCCTCATCATCGGCAGCCACATCCGCTGGGAAGCGGCGCTGGTGAACGCGCGCCTGCGCAAGGCGGCAAAGCACGGGGCCAAGGTCTATGTGATCGGCCCGGCATGGGAAACGACCTATCCCGCGACTTTCCTCGGCGAGGATCTGAAGGTTCTGAACCGTGTGCCAAAGGCTTTGGGCGATGCGATGAAGGCGGCTGAGCGGCCGGCAGTGATCCTGGGCGGCGCGGCTCTCGCGGCGGGCGCCCTTGGCGCGGCGCTCAAACTGGTGGACAAGTTTGGCCTCGTCAAAGACGGATGGAACGGGTTCAACGTACTCCACATGAGTGCGGCGCGGATGGGTTCGCTGATGCTGGGCTTTACGGTGCCGGGCGGCATGGCCGACCTCGCCGCGGCCAAGCCAAAGGTAGTTCTCAGCCTTGGCGCGGACGAGATGGACTTCGAACCATTCGCAGACAGCCTCAAGGTTTATATCGGCCACCACGGCGACAAGGGCGCGCATGCGGCGGACATCATCCTGCCGGCAGCATCCTATGCCGAGAAAGACGGCACCTACGTCAACACCGAAGGCCGCGTGCAATATGCCGAGAAGGCCGTGTTTGCGCCGGGTGACGCGCGCGAGGACTGGACTATCCTGCGCGCGCTGGCCGATGCGCTGGGCGTGAATGTCGGGTTCGACAGCTTTGCGCAACTGCAGGGCGCGATGATTGCGGCGGTTCCGGCGCTGGGCCAGGAGGGCCTCGCCGATTACGGCGCGCTGCCCAAGCCGGACAACAAAGCCAAGGCGGAAGGCGCGATAAACGCCTATCCGATCAAGGATTTCTACCTCACCAACCCCATCGCTCGCGCAAGCGCAGTGATGCAGCAATGCTCGGCAGAACTGCTGCACGCCGATGAGATGAAGGAGGCGGCGGAGTGACCACCTTCTTCCAATCCATTGGCATGTCCTACGAATGGGCGTGGGCCATCGCGACAATCGGCGGGATCGTGCTGATTTCGCTGCTCGTGATGTTCTCGGTCGCGATGGTGATTTATGTCGACCGCAAGGTGCTGGGTGCGATCATGTTGCGGCGCGGCCCCAATGTGGTGGGGCCGTTCGGATTGCTGCAAAGTTTTGCCGATGGACTGAAGGTGTTCCTGCAGGAAACCATCATCCCCTCGGCCGCGAACAAGGGCATCTTCCTGCTTGCGCCGATCATCACCTTTACCGTGGCGCTCGCCGCGTGGGCGGTGATCCCGTTCAGCGCGGGCGTGGTGATGGCGGATATCAATGTCGGCCTGCTGTATATCCTCGCGATCAGTTCTCTGGGCGTTTACGGCGTGGTGATGAGCGGGTGGGCAAGTAACTCGAAATACCCGTTTTTCTCGGCTATGCGCGCGGCGGCGCAGATGATTTCTTACGAAGTGTCGATCGGGTTCATTCTGGTGTGCGTGGTGCTGTTCACCGGCACGTTCAACATGAGCGGGATCGTGATGGCGCAAAAGGGTTTTGGACTGGGCTTCATCAACGCGCATTTCGTCCACCCGCTGCTGTTCCCGATGTTCGTGGTGTTCTTCATCAGCGCGCTGGCCGAAACCGCGCGCGCTCCGTTCGACCTGACCGAGGCGGAGAGCGAGCTCGTCGCCGGGTATCAGACCGAATATTCGAGCATGGCCTTCGCGCTGTTCTGGCTGGGCGAGTATGCCAATATCCTGCTGATGTGCTCGCTGTGCACGCTGTTGTTCGTCGGCGGATGGCTGCCCCCGGTAGAGTGGGCGCCGCTGTACTGGGTGCCGGGGATCGTGTGGTTTCTGCTCAAGACCTTCATGTTCTTCTTCTGCTTCAGCTGGATCTGGGCGACGGTGCCGCGCTACCGCTATGACCAGCTGATGCGGCTCGGGTGGAAAGTCTTCCTGCCGATGAGCCTGATGTTTGTCGCGCTGATCAGCGGGTGGCTGATGGCAACGGGGCATTTCGAGAAGCACGGCAATAATAGCTTTGTCTCCAGTGAAGCGAACCAGTTCGACTGTCGGGCTAATCGCATTGATGGCAGCGACGCTGACGTGGAGGCGATTGATGCGCCGAGAGGCGATGCTCAGATGTTCCGAGTTGCTTACGGCATCCGCGAAGCCAAATCCGTGCTGGACAGGTCGAGGGACACGCCTTGTTATATCCGCGGAGGTCAGTAAATGCTTCTGTGGCATCGATTTTCTGGAACGTGACCATAGGAGCACCTGAGCAGCTCTCGGCGATTCCGAAATGCGCTTCATTATCGGCGGAGTGTTGCCCATGAATTCGATCAGCATTGTCGTGACGGAGACTGCTTCGGGCAGTGAATTCGTCGAAAATGCGCGCGCGTTGTTCAGTGAAACGCAGGACAAACATGACCACCGCAACCCAGCTCCTCAAATCCTTCACCCTGTGGGAATTTCTCAAGGCGCATGCGCTGACCTTGAAGTATTTCTTCAAGCCCAAGGTGACGATCAACTATCCGTTCGAGAAGTCGCCGCTGTCGCCGCGTTTCCGCGGTGAGCATGCGCTGCGCCGTTATCCCAATGGCGAGGAACGCTGCATCGCATGCAAACTGTGCGAGGCTGTGTGCCCCGCTCAGGCGATTACCATCGAGAGCGAACCGCGCGAGGACGGCAGCCGCCGCACCACGCGTTATGACATTGACATGACCAAGTGCATCTATTGCGGGTTCTGTCAGGAAGCCTGCCCGGTCGATGCCATCGTCGAGGGACCGAACTTCGAATACGCCACCGAAACGCGCGAGGAATTGCTATACGACAAGGCAAAACTGCTCGCGAATGGTGACAAATGGGAACGGGCCATCGCGGCCAATCTTGAAGCGGACGCCCCCTATCGCTAGGGCGCTCCACAACACACACATGCAACACGCGAATCCGACGGGCCGGCAGCGGTCCTGAGCATCATTCGCAGGCAGTAAACAGGGATCACACTGCCGATGATCGGGCCACGGATTTCACCGCGGCAACGGGGGCGGCAAGGAACATCATGATACAGGCACTCGCCTTCTACCTCTTTGCAGGCATCGTCATTGCCAGCGCCGTGATGGTCATCATGGCGCGCAATCCGGTGCATTCCGTGCTGTGGCTGATCCTTGCGTTCTTCAATGCGGCGGGCCTGATGGTGCTGGTGGGCGCGGAGTTCATCGCGATGCTGCTGGTCATCGTCTATGTCGGCGCGGTCGCGGTGCTGTTCCTGTTCGTGGTGATGATGCTCGACATTGATTTTGCGGCGATGCGCGCAGGGTTTGTGCGCAACTTCCCGCTCGGCATCCTGATCGCGGCAATCCTGCTGGCAGAACTGATGCTGGGTGTGGGCGCATACAGCGCGGGCGGCGTTACGCTGGGCACCGCTGATGGCAGTGCGGTCGCGGCGGTGGGCCAGAGCAATATCGAGGCAATCGGCGCGCTGCTGTATGGCCGGTATATCATCCTGTTCGAGATCGCGGGGATTATCCTGCTGGTCGCGATGATCGGAGCGATTGTGCTCACGCATCAGGCGCCCAAGCCCGGTGCACGCGGACGACAGGATATCGGCAAACAAGTTTCGCGCCGCCCGCAGGATGCCACCGTCCTTAAACAACCGACCGTCGGCGAAGGGCTGGAACTGTAATGGCACCGATCGGCATCGAGCATTACCTTGTCGTGGGCGCGATCCTGTTCGTGCTGGGCGTGCTGGGCATTTTCCTCAACCGCAAGAACGTGATCGTCATCCTGATGGCGATTGAGCTCATTCTGCTGGCGGTGAACATCAACCTCGTTGCCTTCAGCGCCTTCATGCAGGATCTGGTGGGCCAGATATTTGCAATGCTTGTCCTGACTGTCGCTGCGGGTGAAGCGGCCATCGGGCTTGCGATCCTCGTCATCTATTTCCGTGGCCGCGGCACCATCGCGGTTGACGACGTGAACCGGATGAAGGGGTAGAATTGATGATCAAACTCATCGTATTCCTGCCCCTGCTGGCGGCTCTGATTGCTGGGATGGCCAACAAACGGTTTGGTTCGACCTTTCCAAAGCTCGTCACCACGGCGGCTCTCTTCGCGTCGGCGGTCGGCAGCTGGTTCATCTTCATCAATTTCCTCAATGGTGACTATCAGAATGGCTGGGTAGACCCGGTGCTGCAATGGGTGCGTTCGGGCGACATGACGTTCGACTGGGCGTTGCGCGTCGATGCGCTGACGGCGGTGATGCTGGTGGTTATCACCACCGTATCCGCGTTGGTGCATCTGTATTCCTGGGGATACATGGAAGAAGATCCCGATCAGCCGAGGTTCTTCGCCTACCTTTCGCTGTTTACCTTCGCGATGCTCATGCTCGTGACCGCAGACAATCTCGTCCAGATGTTTTTTGGATGGGAAGGGGTGGGGCTGGCGAGTTACTTGCTGATCGGTTTCTGGTTCCGCAAACCCAGTGCTGGCGCCGCCGCGATCAAGGCGTTTGTCGTCAATCGCGTGGGCGATTTGGGCTTCATGATGGGGATTTTCGGCACGTTTCTGGTGTTTCAAACAACCTCGATCCCCGAAATCCTCGCCGCCGCCCCTTCGATGAGCGGGTCGAGCATCGGGTTCCTTGGTATGCGTCTGGCCACCATGGACATCCTGTGCATCCTGCTGTTCATCGGCGCTATGGGGAAATCCGCGCAGCTTGGCCTGCACACCTGGTTGCCTGACGCGATGGAGGGGCCGACGCCCGTCTCCGCGCTGATCCACGCAGCGACGATGGTGACGGCCGGCGTGTTCATGGTCTGCCGCCTCTCACCCATGTTCGAGGCTGCGCCAACCGCGCTGGTGATGGTTACGATTGTGGGCGCGGCGACATGTTTCTTCGCGGCGACGATTGGTACAACCCAGTGGGATATCAAGCGCGTGATCGCTTATTCCACCTGCTCACAGCTTGGCTATATGTTCTTTGCCGCCGGTGTCGGAGCCTATGGCGTCGCAATGTTCCACCTGTTCACGCACGCCTTTTTCAAGGCACTGCTGTTCCTTGGCGCTGGATCAGTCATCCACGCGATGCATCACGAACAGGACATGCGATATTATGGCGGGCTGCGTAAGGCGATCCCGTTCACGTTCTATGCGATGCTCGCTGGTACGCTGGCGATCACAGGGCTGGGCGTCTATCATCTTGGCGTCGGGTTTGCAGGCTTCTGGTCAAAGGATGCCGTGCTGGAAGTAGCATTTGCGCGTGGGACTCAGATTTCCGTGACCGCTTTCTGGCTTGGTGTAATTTCTGCATTGCTCACTAGTTTTTACAGCTGGCGTCTGATGTTCCTTACCTTTTGGGGCAAGCCGCGCTGGATCGAAAGCGAGCATATCCAGCACAGCGTTCACAAGACTTCCGAACAGGCTGGCGATGATACGACAGGCGGATACCACCCGCATGAAAGCCCGATCTCCATGCTGATCCCGTTGGGCGTGCTGACGATCGGCGCGGTCGCGGCAGGGCAGGTGTTTGCCCCCAAATTTTTGGATAGCGCTGCGTTCTGGGCGGGCTCTATTTTCTATAACGAGAACCTGATCCACGCGATGCACGGTGTGCCGTACTGGGTAAAGTATTCTGCACTTATCGTGATGCTGCTTGGTTTCGCTGGTGCTTATTTCGCCTACATCGCCAAGCCCGACATCCCGGCGAAGTTCGTCGCGGCAGTCCCGTGGTTACACCGCTTCGTGTACAACAAATGGTATTTTGACGAGCTGTACAACGCGGTGTTCGTGAAGCCCGCCTTTTGGCTGGGGCGTCAGTTCTGGAAGCTGGGCGATATTGGCACGATTGACCGGTTTGGCCCCAATGGCATCGCGTGGGCGGTCCAGCGCGGATCGATTGCGGCCAAGTCGATCCAGTCAGGCTATCTCTACACCTATGCGCTGATCATGCTGTTGGGCCTGATCGCGGCAACTACCTATGTCTTGTTGTAAGGGGCCGGTCTGATGGACAATTCCGGCGGTTTCCCGATCCTTTCGATCATGCTGCTCGTGCCCCTCGTGGGCGCGCTTATCTGCCTGTTCGTGGAGGCGAGCATCGCGCGCTGGACCGCGCTGGTGACGACGCTGGTGACGCTGGCCCTCGGCATTGCGCTGTGGGCCGGGTATCAGGTGGGTGGCAATCAGTGGCAGTATACCGAAAGCGCGAACCTGTTCGCCGGGTTCAGCTATGCCCTCGGTATCGACGGTATTTCGCTGATGTTGATCATGCTCAGCGTGTTCCTGATGCCCATCTGCATTCTTGCCAGCTGGACCGCGATAACCAAGCGGGTGGGCGAATACATGTCGGCATTCCTGTTCATGGAACTGCTGATGATTGGCGTGTTTTCCGCGCAGGATATCTTCCTGTTCTACATCTTTTTCGAGGCGAGCCTCATTCCGATGTACCTTATCATCGGCGTGTGGGGCGGGGACAATCGCATCTACGCCAGCTACAAATTCTTCCTCTACACGTTGTTCGGTTCAGTGCTGATGCTGATCGCGATGTTCTGGATGGTGGCCGAAGCGGGCACCTCGGACATACCGACATTGCTGCAATACGATTTCCCGGCGGGCGCGCAGACGTGGCTGTGGCTGGCATTCTTCGCGAGTTTCGCGGTCAAGGTGCCAATGTGGCCGTTTCACACGTGGCTGCCTGATGCGCACGTTCAGGCACCCACTGCGGGGTCGGTAATCCTTGCAGGCGTCCTGCTGAAACTGGGCGGTTACGGCTTCCTGCGTTTCAGCCTACCGATGTTTCCGCAGGCGAGCGCCGATTTCGCATGGCTTGTCTTCGCGCTGTCGATGATTGCGGTGGTGTACACATCGCTGGTTGCGCTGGTGCAGCACGATATGAAGAAACTGATCGCCTATTCCTCTGTCGCGCATATGGCGATTGTGACCGTGGGCCTTTTCGCCTTTAACGTGCAGGGGCTGGAAGGCGCGGTCATTATAATGCTCAGCCACGGGCTGGTGTCGGGTGCGCTCTTCCTGTGCGTTGGTGTTATCTATGACCGGCTGCACACCCGCGAGATCGAGCGGTATGGCGGGCTAAGCATCAATATGCCGTATTACGCGGTGTTCTTCCTGCTGTTTACGATGGCCAGCATCGGCCTGCCGGGGACGAGCGGTTTTGTGGGCGAATTCCTTTCGCTCGCCGGGATTTATCAGGTGTCGACCACGGTTGCGCTGGTATGCACCACCGGTATCATTCTGGGTGCGGCCTACATGCTATACCTCTACCGCCGGGTCGCGTTCGGCGTGCAGGCGAACGAGGATGCCGCCGCCATGGCGGACATTTCGCCGCGCGAATGGGCAATGCTTGCACCGATTGCGGCAGCGGTGATGTGGATGGGCGTATATCCGGAGAGTTTCCTTGCTCCGATGCGCGCGGACATCGCTGTAATTGACGCGCGCATTGCCAGCGCTCGGCCCGCCAGCGACAGCGCGCTTGCCATAGGCGCGCCGCGAGCTAATGCCGCCAATGCCGTCTCTTCTGAAAGCCACGCTGAGGAAGGCGCGCACTGATGGATTTCCGTACCTCCTTTCTCCTGACGTCGCCCGAACTGATCCTGACCGGTGCAGGGCTGATCCTGCTGCTGTGGACAGCGTGGGCGGGTGACAAGGCTGCGCGGCCCATCGCTATCGCAGCCGCTGCAGCGTTCTTTGCCGCCGGTGTCCATCTTGTGCCCGGACTGCATGAGGGCGCGGTCGGACCGGCTACTCTGGCCTTTGGCGGTCTTCTGAAAATCGACAGTTTTGCCCTGTTCGCAAAGGCGCTGATTTATCTTGCCGCGATTGGCTGCCTGATGATCGCTCCCGGCTTTTTCAATTCGGCGGCGGCGGGTTCCGAGCGGGGGATGCGTGCGGAATACCCCGTGCTTATCCTGTTTGCCGCGCTGGGCATGAGCATCATGGTTTCGGCGAATGATTTCATGGCGCTGTATCTCGGGCTCGAACTGAACAGCCTTGCCGCCTACGTGCTCGCATCGGTCTTGCGCAACGATACGCGGTCAGCCGAGGCGGGGCTCAAGTACTTCGTGCTGGGCGCGCTGGCTTCGGGCATTCTGCTGTATGGCATGAGCCTGCTCTATGGCTTTACCGGCGCAACCGATTTTGCAGGGGTTCGCGCCGGGCTGACGGGAGATTTGGCCACGGGCGCGCTGTTCGGCCTGATCTTTGTCTTGGCCGGTCTTGCGTTCAAGATTGCCGCAGTGCCGTTCCACATGTGGACGCCTGACGTTTACGAAGGCGCACCTACGCCCGTGACCGCATTCTTCTCAACCGCACCAAAAGTTGCCGCCGTGGCGTTGACCGCGCGTGTCGTGTTCGAAGTGTTCGGTGCGCAAGTCGATGCGTGGCGGCAGATCGTGATGTTCACCGCATTGGCGTCCATCGTGTTTGGCGCGCTTGGCGCAATCGGTCAGGAAAACCTGAAGCGTTTGCTGGCCTATTCTTCGATCAACAATGTCGGCTTTATCCTTCTGGGTTTGGCAGTCGCCAATCCGGCCGGTGCATCGTCGATGCTGGTCTATCTGTTCATCTATGTCGCAATGAGCCTAGGCAGTTTTACCGCGCTGTTGATGTTGCGCGGAGAAGACGGCGATTTGTACGAGACTTTCGCGGACATTTCCGGACTTGCAGTCACGCGCCCGGCGATTGCGTGGGGCCTGCTGTTATTGATGTTCAGCCTTGCCGGGATCCCCCCGCTGCTTGGGTTCTACAGCAAATTTGTGGTGTTTCAGGCGACGGTCGAGGCTGGCCTGATCGCCTTTGCCGCCATCGCCATTGCGGCAAGCGTGATCGGCGCGTTTTACTATATCAAGTTTGTGAAGGTGATGTTCTTCGATGAACCGGCAGGCGTCGTCACCGGAAAAAGCGGGGCGGCGCATTGGGTGCTGCTCGGCCTGACGGCATTGATTATTTCCCCGCTGGGCTATCTGCTGACCCCCTCGCTCACCATGCTGGCGGACAAGGCGGCGGGCGCACTGTTCCTTGCGGTTTGACCAGTGTGCCGACCATTGAAGTAGTCGAAGAAACGGGATCGACCAATTCCGATCTCATCGCGCGCCTTCGGAATGGCGAAAAGCTTTCGGAAGGCCACTGGCTTCGTGCAGAACGACAGACCGCGGGTCGCGGGCGTATGGGGCGCAAATGGGAGAGTGTCGCCGGCAACCTTCACTGCAGCACAATCGTCAATCTGCGAAAGTCGGACCCTGCGCCCTCTATCCTGTCCTTCGTCACAGGCCTTGCGACGTTCGATGCAATCAATCAATGCCTCTTTCCCCACACGCCAGTTTCTCTGAAATGGCCCAATGACGTGATGGTCGCGCACGCAAAGATCGCAGGAATGCTGCTGGAGCGTGAGGGTGATACCGTGGTGGTGGGCATCGGGGTCAATGTGTCCTACAGTCCTGAAATACCGGGTCGAAGGACGATTGATCTGGCTGCTGCCAAAGGCAAGTTCGCAAACGGTGCGGGCAGTATTCTCGATCTGCTGGCAGGGCATTTCGCCGATCGGCTTTCAAACTGGCGTAATGAGCCGGTGTGCGACACATTGCTTGAATGGTCCGCGCGCGCCCATCGGTTCGGTGAACAATTGCGGCTTTCGGACGCAGCCGGAAAAACGGTCCTTGGCCAATATCGCGGAATCACCCACGAGGGAGCAATGCGGTTCGCGCCGATTGGGGCTGCCGAGATGACGGTCCATGCCGGTGACGTTGTGCTGGGCTGGCATGATGAGGAAGGGGATTGAGCCATGCTGCTTGCCGCTGATGTCGGTAATACCAACGTCGTATTTGCGCTGTTTGAGACAGGCAAGGATGGTTCGTATGCCCTGCGCGCGCGCTGGCGCATCGCGACCGATCCGCGCCGCACCGGCGATGAATACGCGGTCTGGCTGCTGCAACTGCTGGCGATCGAGAATTACAAACGTGAAGATATCACGCAGATCGTCTTCGCTTCGGTCGTGCCGCGCGCCGATCACAATCTCAGCGTATTGGCGCAAAAGTATTTTGGCATAACGCCGCTGTTTGCAGGGCAGGGCGCGGCCCGCTGGCGGTTTGAGATCGACGTGGACCAACCCAGCACTCTGGGGGCGGACCGCGCGCTCAATATCCTCGCCGCGCACCGGAAATACGGCGGAGACCTGATTGTCGTCGATTTTGGCACCGCCACCAAGTTTGAGGCGATCGACTTCAACGGCACCTATAAGGGCGGCTCAATCGCGCCGGGGATCAACCTGTCGCTCGATGCATTGGTAGGCAAGACCGCCAAGCTTCCGCGCATCGCCATCCGCGCGCCGAACACCAAAAGCGTTATCGGCCGCAACACCGAAGATCAGATGCTGATCGGCGTGTTCTGGGGTTACGTTGCGATGATGGAAGGCCTGATCGACCGGATGAAAACCGAGATCGGCCGTCCAGCAAAGGTCGTCGCCACTGGCGGCCTCGCGATCCTGTTCGACGAGGCGACGCAAGTGTTCGACCATGTCGATGCGGACCTGACCATCGAAGGCCTCGCCATCCTTGCACAACAAGCCAATTCCGAAGATTAATTCCCTCCAAAAGATCGATACCCACACTGTGAAAAAAGATTTTACTCCCGAAAACGAACTTCTCTTCCTCGCCCTCGGCGGATCAGGAGAGATTGGCATGAACGTCAACCTGTATGGCTGTAACGGCAAGTGGCTGATGGTCGATCTGGGCATGACATTTTCGGGCGGCGAGTATCCGGGCGTCGATCTGGTCTTCGCCGAACTCGAATTCATCGAAGATCGCGCCAAAGATTTGCTCGGCATTGTCCTAACTCACGCTCATGAGGATCACATCGGCGCCGTCCCGTATTTCGCGGGCGAGCTGGGCGTGCCTTTGTATGCCACCCCGTTCACGGCCGATCTGGTCGCGCGCAAACTGGAAGAGGCCGGGCTGCTGGGCAAGGTCAAACTACACGTGATTGAGGAGGATCACGGTGATTTTGACATCGGGCCGTTCAACATCACCTATCTTCCGTTGGCGCACTCCATTGCAGAGGGCAACGCGCTGCAGATAGATACGCCCTATGGCCGCATCTTTCACACCGGCGACTGGAAGCTGGATGAAGATCCGATCATCGGTGAACCCACCACCGAAGAAGAATTGCGCGAGATCGGTGAGGAAGGCGTGCTGGCGCTGGTGTGCGACAGCACCAATGTCTTCAATCCCAACCCCTCCGGTTCGGAAGGGGCTGTGCATCATGCGCTGATGGAGGAGGTCGCAAGTCATGCGGGCAAGCGCGTTCTGGTGACGACCTTCGCCAGCAATGTCGCGCGGCTCCAGACGCTTGGCGAGGTGGCCCGCGAAACCGGGCGGCAGCTGTGCGTTGCGGGCCGCTCACTGGACCGGATTATCGCTGTTGCACAGGATAACGGCTATCTCGAAGATTTTCCCGACTCCATAGACTTCAACACCGCAATGAATCTGCCGCGCGGCGAAGTGCTGATTTTGGCGACGGGGGGGCAGGGCGAACCGCGCGCGGCGCTTAGCCGGATTGCCGATAAAAATCACCAGATTGAGTTGAGCGCAGGCGATGTCGTGTTGTTTTCCTCGCGCCAGATACCGGGCAACGAAATCGCGATCGGCAAGATCCAGAACCAGCTTGCTGATCGGGGCATTACAATGGTGACCGACCGGCAGAGCATGATCCATGTGTCCGGCCATCCCGGGCGGCCAGAACTGGAGGCACTCTATAGCTGGCTCAAGCCGGAAATATTGGTGCCAGTGCATGGCGAAATTCGCCACATGCGCGAACAGGTTAAAGTCGGCGTGGAAAGCGGGATACCGCACAGTATTTTCCAGAAGAACGGCGACATCGTAAGGCTTGCCCCCGGCGCGCCCGGAAAACTGGCCTCGGTTGGCAGCGGGAGACTGGTGCTGGATGGCGATATCATCGCGCCCGCCGATGGGGAGGCGATTACCATGCGTCGGCGTATCGCACTTGAGGGCGTGATGGTGGTGGTACTGGTGCGCGGGGCGCAGCCGTTGGTTGAGGCTATCGGCCTGCCGCTGGACGAGGACATGCCGGAATTTATCGCTGAAACGCAGGGTGATATTCTGAAGGCTATCGGAAAATTGAAGGGCAAGGATGCCAGCGATCCTGCCGCCGTTCACGAAGCGGCGCGTCTGGCTGCACGTCGGGCTGCCCGCCGCTGGTCGGGCAAAAGCCCGCAGGTGCGCGTGATCATGCCAGCGGGACGCGCGCGCTGATGGAGTGGACCTCGATCCTTGCGATCTATTTCCTGATCTGGGTGATGAGCGCGTTCATCCTGCTGCCGTTTGGAATTCGCACCGCCGATGAAGCGGGCGTTGCCAAAGTGCCGGGCCAGGCCGACAGTGCGCCTGCCAATTTCAGGCCTTCCCGGCTGCTAATTCGGGCAACTATCGCAGCGACGGTCCTGACCACGATCTATGTGCTGAATTACGAATATGGCTGGATCACAGCGCAGGATCTGGACATCCTGCCGGAGCCCCCTTCGCAATTGGGTCCAGCGCAATAGAGCCGGACTTCGCGGCCGATCAGTCGCGAAAGCGCTCGATACTCTGGGCCAGCGCCACATACAGTTTGCCCATGTCGGAACCCAGCACCGTTACACTCAGCGCATTGCCATCACGCGTGGAAAGCATCGCCCGCAGCATCGCTTCGAAATCGTGGATGTAGCGGCTGACATTGGCGCGGAATGTCGTGTCGCTCTGGTAAAGGTCGGCGATCTCACGTGCATCACCGTTATCAAGCAGACGCACCGCGCGACGGGTAAAGATGCCCCGGTCGCCCTTGAGATAGGCGTTCCAGGCGGTGTCGGTGACTTCGGTGGAGATCGCGCCGGTGATGTCGATGGCGGCAGAATTCAGACTATCGGTAATCAATGCCATGCGCCGGGCAAAATCGTTGTCCACCTGCTCTTCTGCAAGTTCGCGCGCGCGCGCAACGCGCTGTTCCAGATTACCGGTTAGTTCGTTCACCCGTGCCAGCTGGTCGCGCAATTGCACAGTCGCCTCTCGGCTGACGCCCGAAGCGTGCGCCGCCGCCTGCTCCAGCTTGCCGATTGTCTGAGCGCTTTCATTGCGTAAAGAGCGTTCAAGCGCCGCAATCGCATCGCTGCTTAGCTGTTCGGCAAGGTTCGCGACTCTCGTTTGTGCACCATCTTCGAGCGCATTCAGGGCGGAGCGGGTCGCATCCTCGAGCTTCGCAATCGAGGCGATCAACGCATCCTGCGTTTCGCCTGCAAAGGTCTCGCTATCATGCGCCAGCCGTTCAAGGCCACCGCGCAGTCCGCCGAGTTTTGCCAGCGCTTCCTCCGTCTGCTCGGCCATGCGCGATTGCAACGCGCCGAGGGATTTGTCGGCCTCCACGATGTCATCGTTCGTTTTGATCAGATAGGCTGACAGTTCCTCGCCCTTGCTACCTATCGTGAACATGGCTCCGCTCAGACCCGCGGCGCGCTCTTCAATCGCGCCGAGCTGGGCCGCTGCATGGCTGATCGCTGCAGGAAGTTCCTCACGGCTATGGCGAGCACCGGACTGGATAATTTCCAGAAGGCGAATGCCGGCTTCGGTAAGCGAAGACAGACTCGCCTTGGTTTCGACCAGACTGGCACGCTTCGCATCGAGGTTTTCTCCCAGTGCATCCAGCCCTTCGCCAAGTCCGCTGCGCGTCGCCTCTCCATGATTCGCGATTTGGGTGATCAAATCGTTCAGGCGCTCAAGCTGTCCTCCCACCGCTTCGCCCTGTTCGACAAGTTTCAGCGTTTCCCTGATCTGCGCCTCGCGCCGGTCGCTCAACACTTCATCAAGGTTGGCAAGGCGTTGGGCCAGTATCTCTGTCGCTTGCGCTTCGCGGGTTTCAAACTCCGACTGGCGGCGGGTCATCTCTTCAAAGAACATCAGGTCGCGTTGTTGCAACCGGTCATCGAAGCGCCCTGCCTCATCGTTCAGTTCCTTGATCCGCATCTGCGAACCGGCTGCGGCCTTTTGATCGAGCGCGCCGAGGCGGCCGATCATGTCAGCAATTTCCTGTTCCCAGCGTTGTTTTGAATCGAGCAGTTGGGCCATCGCATCGGCCTCGGCCTCGCGCAGTTTCATGCTCACCGCGCGCGTTTCGGTCTGCAACAGGCTGATGCGCTCGTTCATGCTGCCAAGCGCCTGTGCCTCGGCCTCCACGATCGTGTTACGATATTCGCCCGTGTGTTTCTGCAGAGCTGCGAACCGGGTCGACAGCGCCAGATCAATCCGCTGCAATTGCGCATCGAAACTGCCGATTGTCTCACCAATGTGTTTTGTGAGGGCGTTGACTTGCTTTTCGCTGGCTGATCCGAACTGATTGAGCCGCTCAAACCCGGCAACCAGCTTTTCCAGCTGTTCGCGTGCGGTCCGGCCCGTATTGCCAACCTGGTTGTTCACGTCGCGGGCGGAATTGGCCACCACGGGCAAATCGTCACGCAATCGGTTCATATTGGCGAGCGCGGTTTCGCTGGCACTGCCAATCGCATCGACTTGCGCACCATTGGACCTGATCAAGCCCTGCAATTCCTGCGCGTGGGTGGAGATCCGCTCCGCCGCGATCCGGCCCAGAGATTCAAGCTCCCGCGATTGCGAACCAAGAAACTCGCGCGCAAGGCTCAGCTCGCGATTGACCACGGTAAGACGATTTTCGAGATTCGCGCTTTCTTGACTGAGCATGGCCGCGCTGGCCGCAAACCGGTTCGCTTCGCGCGATGAATTGCGCATCGCGATCAACCAGGCAACGCCCACCAGAAGGACCGGCACCGACCAGTCGATGATCCATCGGACCCATTCGCCCGGCCCGACGGAAGCAGCAGACGCAAACTGCGCCCGCATCGCCCATCCGTAAAACCCGGTCCACGCCAGCACCACAAAAACTGCAAACGCGGGCGCAATCCAGTCCGCACGGCGCGAATGGGTTTCCTCTTCTGCGTAATATTCCTGATCGAGCAGCAATTGATCATCCGCCATGATGTCTGGATCGGCGTTGGTCTGTTCGTCTCCGATTTCGCTCGCCATTTCTGGCGAATCAGGATCCCCGGCCCTTGTGGCAGCGTTTTCCTGGCTGATCGCCCGGATGATATGTTTGTTTCCCGACATGACATGGTGAATACCACAGGTCGGCCTGTGATAAACCCCGCTTTAACCTCAATGGGTCTAACGATGGCCATATGGCCTATGAAAACGGAGACATCGACGCCACACTTGCTGCTGCGGCCGGAGACGACCGGGCACTGATGGTGGAGTTGCGCGGCGCCTTTATGGAGAGCGCGCACCGGCAACTGGATTTGCTGCGCCGCTCGCGCTGCGATGGTAACTGGAACGTGGCGGCGATGCGCCTCAAAGGTCTTGCTGCCAGTTTTCATTGCGAAGACCTGCTCAATGCAGCGCAACATGCGCTCGAATCGGCACCCGGAGAACCAGCCTCGATTCGCGGGATTGAAACTGTCCTTCAGCGGTTTTCATCTGGTTCGGGCGACTGATCCACAGCCCGTCGCCACCAGCCTTATCCACGGATTTGCGCGCTATTGGCGAGGGCAATCGGCTAACGCGGGCTTAACCATGTGTCTGTAGACATCGCGTTTGGGGATCGCGGCTTATCGCACGTCCCGTAGCAATGAATTGAGGATCACGCGTTGACGAATGCCGCTGCGAGCATGATCGAAACCGTGTTGCGAGACGAATTGTCGCGCGCAACACGCGCGCTCGATGCCGTGGTGCCGGTGCTTGGTCATTTTCTCGCGAGTTCCGGCAGTTCGCTCGTCAGCGATGCCATTGTCGCGCGCGTTCGCGGAATGTTGAACGATCTGGCGCGGCAGCTTTTTGCGGCGACGGATGGCGGTGAAAGCGGATCGCGCGCCGATTTCGAAAACGACGCGAGCGGCATCGATAGCCTGTCCGACCATTTCGCGCTCGATATCCATGTGCTTTCGCATCTCCATGCGACCGCTGTGGAAGCGCAGCTGACAGAGAGGTTCAGTCAGAAATCGGGTGTCGATCCGGTGCTTGGCACCCTGTTTCAGGAACTCGTGGCGTCGGATAACGAAGAGACCGCGGAAATCGCAATGGCGGCATTGGCATCGCAATCGCGCTTCATCCAGTCCCAACGCCGGATGCAATATCCGGTCACTGAATTGCCCCCTGAGATACTGGAGCGAGTTCTGCGCATCTGGGCACGCATCACGCCGGTCGAACAGGATGACAGTGTCACCGCAGTCTTGCGCGAAGTGAGAAGCGAATATGATGAGGCCGCGACCAGGATCGGGCGTCTTTCGCGCCTGATTGCAGCCATGCGGGGCGGCGCAATCGCGGCGCTGGATTTGCATCACTCAGGCGTTGCGCTGTTTACCAGCGCCCTTGCCGCGCTGAGCGAGCAGAAGCGTGAGGATGCAGTGCTGTCGTGCCATGAAAGTCAGGCTATCCGGCTTGCTCTTGGCCTGCGCGCGGCAGGTCTGGATGAGCGTGCAATCGGCCAGCAGTTAGCTTTGTTCCAATCTACAGAGCGCCTGCTTCATGGGATTGGCGAATTCCCTGTCGGCCGCGCCCGCGCCATGCTGCATCGCCCCGATGCGACGCCAACGCCCAAAGCCATTCAATGATAGAACGCCAGCCATCCACCGCCTTGGCGCGCGGCCTGACTGACGATCGCGACCGTCTGCTGACAGCCGACGATCCGTTGGCCGAATTGCAGGAGCGCTGCGGCGGGGTTCTGCCGGGAACGCTGGCTGTGCCGGAACTGCTTGAGCTGGTGCAACATGGGCGGCGCATGGGCCTGCGAATTGCGAGAGAATTCAGCGCGTTCGATGGCCGGGATATTGTCTCGGGCTACGCGCGCATCCATCCTTTGTCGGATAATGATGGCGGTGGGTGTGAATTGCTGGTCGAGAACCTGCAGCGGCGTTCAGCGCCCGAACCAACATCGCGCGAGATAGCACAGCAACTCGATACGATTGATCGGCTTGTCGCGGAAATCGTGATCCGCCTCGATGCCCAGCAGCACATCCAGCTAATTGGCGCGATGGCAGAAGATACGGCCGCATTTCAGGACCGGATTGAGGCCGCGCCGGGTAGCCTGTGGACCGATCACATTACGCTGGAAGGTGTGGCTCATCGCCAACCGCTGCACTGGCGATTGATGGATGGAGCGAGCTGCACGCTCGATGGATCGGACCGCAAATGGCGGGTGCGCTTGCTGCCCATCGGCAAGACGACAGGCGAGCCGCGCGGTTTTGAACTGCTTGTTCATTGCGGATGCACCACTGGTTGAGGGCGAGGGCGCCCTCCCGTCGTCCGATACGCCGCCGCATACCAACATTGTCGGCGGATCGCTCACGCCGGTTCTGCGCCAGCCCATCGCTCGCATTATCGCGAATGCAGAGACGATCCGCGCGCGGCTCGCGGGGCCATTGCGGGCGGAATACAGCGAGTATGCCGGAAATATCGCCTCGGCGGGGCAACACCTGACTGCTTTGCTGGACGATCTTGCTGATCTGGAAGTGGTTGAGGCCGCAGGCTTCAGCACGGCGCGCGAGCCTGTCGATATGGGCGATGCTGCGCGCCGGGCTGCCGGGATACTCGGCGTTCGGGCCAGGGCCAGGAATATCGAGCTTGTCCTGCCGGTGGCCGGCGATGCCCCGCACATCGCAACCGGAGAGTTTCGCCGGGTGCTGCAAATCCTGATCAACCTGATCGGCAACGCCATTGCATATTCGCCCGAGGGCAGCGAGGTGACGATCAAGGCCGAAACGCTGGCTGAAGAGGGGCTCGCATGCATCACCGTGCGCGATGAAGGGCCGGGCGTTGGCGAGGATCAGGCGCCACATATTTTCAATAAGTTTGAACGTCTTGGCCGGGACAATGACGGCGGATCGGGGTTGGGCCTGTATATCTCGCGCCGTCTCGCAGAGGCGATGGACGGCGTCCTGGATATTGCCAACCCCGGAGAACAAGGCGCGACCTTCCGCCTGCGATTGCCGGCGGACCAGAGCGTCTGACTTGTATTACGCATAGTCATCCTGCGTTGTGCGGTGTTGACCGCACAACGCAGGATAGACTTCAACGCTCGCTGAGCGGCACGTAATCGCGCTGCGTCGGGCCGGTGTAGAGCTGGCGCGGGCGGCCGATGACCTGCGCGGGATCGGAGATCATCTCGTTATACTGCGCGACCCAGCCAACTGTCCGGGCAAGCGCAAACAACGCGGTGAACATAGTGGTGGGGAAGCCGATCGCAGACAGGATGATGCCCGAATAGAAATCGACGTTCGGGAACAGCTTCTTCTCGATGAAATACGGATCATTCAGCGCGATCTCTTCGAGCTGCAGTGCCGTTTCAAACAGCGGGTCTTTCACTTTCAGTGCATCGAAGACTTCGCGAACGGTCTTCTGCATGACGGTCGCGCGCGGATCGTAGTTCTTGTACACGCGGTGGCCAAAGCCCATCAGGCGGAACGGATCATTCTTGTCCTTTGCCCGCTCGATATAGTGCGGGATCCGGTCAGGCGTGCCGATTTCGCGCAGCATGTTGAGCGCGGCCTCATTCGCGCCGCCGTGCGCAGGGCCCCACAGACAGGCGATGCCCGCCGCAATGCAGGCAAACGGGTTCGCTCCCGATGATCCGGCAAGCCGCACGGTGGATGTCGAGGCGTTCTGTTCGTGATCGGCATGAAGGATGAAGATGCGGTCCATCGCCTTTTCCACCGCCGGAATGACTTCGTATTCCTCGGCAGGGACGCCAAAGGTCATGCGCAGGAAATTGCCGGTGTAGCTCAGCGAGTTATCGGGCTGCATCATCGGTTGACCGATGGAATATTTGTACGCCATTGCCGCAATCGTCGGCATTTTTGCGATCAAACGGTGCGAGCTGATCTTTCGGTGTTCGGGGTCGGAAATGTCGGTGCTGTCATGGTAGAACGCCGAAAGCGCGCCCACCACGCCGCACATGATCGCCATCGGGTGCGCGTCACGGCGGAAGCCCTGATAGAACGTGCGCAGCTGTTCATGCAGCATCGTGTGCCGGGTGATGGTGTACACAAAATCATCGTGCTCTTCGCGACCCGGCAACTCGCCGTTCAGCAGCAGGTAGGCGACTTCCATGAAGCTGGAATTTTCCGCCAATTGTCCGATCGGATATCCACGGTGCAGCAATATGCCTTCATCGCCATCGATGAATGTCAGGGCGCTTTCGCAGCTTGCTGTGGATTTGTAACCGGGATCGAAGGTGAATGCGCCGGTCGATCCATAAAGCTTGCGAATGTCGACCACATCTGGACCGGTACTGCCTGAAAACACGGGAAATTCGTGCGTTTTGCCTTCGAATTCGAGCGTCGCGTGCTTGTCTGCCAAGGGTTTATCTCCTGTCTAATTGCTGACCTGTCCCGCGATCCGCGGGCGCAGGCTCGTGCCTACTCAGCCTGAGCGTTGAGCCGAGCGAGGGCTTCATCCCGTCCCAGAAGAACCAGAACATCGAAAATTCCGGGCGAGGTTGTCGTCCCGGTGAGTGCGGCGCGCATCGGCTGCGCGAGCTTGCCAAGGCCAAGATTCTGCCCTTCCGCGAGCGTTTTGGTAGTGGCTTCGAGCGCCTCGCTTGTCCAGTCATTTTCCTGTGCAAGTGCTGTTGCAACCATAGCAACATGAGAGCGCCCTTCGGCGTCCAGTAAAGCCGCAGCCTTTTCGGTCATTTCCAGTGGGCGTTTAGCAAACAGGAAGACTGCAGAATCAGCGAGTTCAATCAGGTTTTTCGCACGCGGCTTTAACACTGGCATAGCCTGTCGCACCAGCTCCGCATCGGCCCCTTCGGCCAGGCGCGGCATGATTTGCTCCACCAGTGCCTGATCGTCCGCCTCGCGAATGTAATGGCCGTTCAGGTTCTCCAGCTTCTTAAGGTCAAATCGCGACGGGCTTTTCCCCACGCCTGAAAGATCGAACAGTTCGATTGCTTGCGCGCGGGTGATTTCCTCGCGGTCACCATGACCCCAGCCCAACCGCAACAGATAGTTGAAAAGCGCATCGGCCAGAATGCCCATTTCGTCCCGATAAGCTTCCACCCCCAAGGCGCCGTGGCGCTTTGAAAGTTTAGCCCCGTCCGAACCGTGGATCAGGGGTATGTGGGCATAGATCGGATCAGGCCAACCGCCTTCGATTGAATCCATTGCGCGATATATCGGCAGCTGGCGAAAGGCGTTGTTCAAGTGATCGTCGCCCCGGATCACATGGGTTACACCCATGTCGTGATCATCGACCACCGCCGCCAGCATATAGGTGGGTGAGCCATCGCCGCGCAGGATGATGTAATCGTCAAGCTCGGCATTCCTGACAGAGACGTTGCCCTGAACCTGATCTGCGATAGTGGTCTCGCCTTCCAATGGCGTTTTGAGGCGAACGGCAAACGGTGCGCCTGCAGGGGCTTCTGCCGGATCGCGATCGCGCCAGCGCCCGTCATAACGCATCGGCTGCTTGTTTGAGCGCTGGTCCGCGCGCATCGCCTCAAGCTCCTCGGGCGTTGCAAAACACTTGTAGGCATGTCCTGCGGCAAGCAACTGATTGGCCACTTCCGCGTGGCGTTCAGCGCGATCGGACTGGAACAGAGGCGGCGCATCGTAATCCAGACCCATCCATTCCAGACCGTCAATAATTGCGTCGATAGCTTCCTGCGTAGAGCGCTTCTTGTCGGTATCCTCGATCCGCAACAGCGCCCGTCCACCATGATGGCGCGCAAACAGCCAGTTGAACAGCGCAGTGCGCGCCCCGCCGATATGCAGAAATCCGGTGGGGGAAGGTGCGAACCTTGTGACGACTTCGCTTGCCATAGACCTGTTATTCCTATTCAATTGTCGCACACGATCACCGCCAAGCCCATCAGGGGAGGGTCAATGGCACCCGCGCCGATCATTCCCATGGGGGACGAACCTGACAGCAGCTCTGCTGCCGCTGGCCTGATCCCGGAAAGCCCATCATGGGCCCTTGCGCCGCGCGTGTGGCAAAGGGGCGCGGGATTGTCCAGCGTTGCAAATGCGCTGGCCGACCGCGCTGAGCGCTTTCTCGCCGATGCAGGGTTTGACCGCGCGCCGTGGCTGGCGGTTGTGTTCGCAGTCGGGATCTTCACCTGGTTCGTCCTGAAATCACCTTGGCAGTGGGCCGGCGCAGTTTGTCTGTGCATCTTGCTTGCTCTGGCGGCGCTGGCGATTTGGCCTCGGGGTGGTAACTACGATGAGGAACGCGCTCATCTGCGCAGCGCGGTGATTGCCTGTTCGCTGGTGTTTGCCGCAGGCATCACGATCATCTGGGCGCGGTCCGAGATCGTGGGTGCGAAGGCCATAGACCGCCCGACGATAGAGCGGGTGCAGGGATATGTCCTTGAACGCGAGGATCAGCCTGCGCAGGGGCGTTTTCGCCTCACGCTGGCGGTGCGCGATGCAGCGTCGGGAGAGGGGCGCAAGATCCGCGTCAATGTGCCTTTGGAGCAGTTGAAACGCTGGGATAGGGGCACAATTGCCAATGGCGCGATTGTTCGCCTGCGCGTGCGACTGATGCCGCCAGCAAGTCCGATGCTGCCGGGCGCGTATGACTTTGCCCGCGCAGCCTGGTTCAAAGGTCTGGCCGCGACGGGCAGCGCGATGGGGGACGTGGAGGTCGTGCAATCTGCCCCAAAGCAAACCGGGATTGAATTGGTGCAACGCTCGCTTTCTGCCCATGTGCGCGGCCGGCTAGATGGATCGGCGGGGGCGATTGCGGCGGCGTTCGCCAGCGGAGACCGGGGCGCCATTGTGCAGGCGGATGCTGATGCGATGCGCGATTCGGGGCTGACGCACCTGCTTTCGATCAGCGGCCTGCATGTGAGCGCCGTGATTGCGGCGGGGTATCTCTTGGCGCTTAAGCTGTTGGGGTTGGTCCCGGCGCTGGCATTGCGGGTGCGATTGCCGCTGGTCGCCGCTGCCATCGGAGCGCTCGGCGGGATCGGGTACACACTGCTGACCGGCGCAGAAGTACCGACTGTGCGAAGCTGCGTCGCGGCGATGCTGGTGCTCGGTGCGCTCGTCATCGGGCGGGAGGCGCTTTCATTGCGAATGGTGGCGGTGGCGGCGGTGGTTGTGATGCTGCTGTGGCCCGAGAGTGTCATCGGGCCGAGCTTCCAGATGAGCTTTTCCGCGGTGATCGCGATTGTCGCGCTGCATGGGTCGGCGCCAATCCGCGCCTTTCTCGCCGCGCGCGAGGAACCATGGTGGCAGAGAACCGGGCGGCAAGTGACGATGTTGCTCATCACCGGGCTGGTTATCGAGATCGCGCTGATGCCCATTGTGATGTTCCATTTTCATCGTGCCGGCCTTTACGGGGCGCTGGCCAACGTGGTCGCGATTCCGCTGGTGACATTCATATCGATGCCGCTAATCGCATTCGCCCTGTTGCTCGACACGGTCGGACTTGGCGCGCCGGCCTGGTGGGGCGTTGGCGCCTCGCTCGATCTGATGCTCGGCATTGCGCGGTTTACAGCCGCGCAGCCCGGCTCGGTGAAGCTGATGCCGCAGATGAGCGGGCTGACGATCGCGCTGTTCGTGATGGGCGGCATGTGGCTTGCGCTGTGGACGGATCGCGCCCGATTGTTGGGCTTTGTTCCCGTTGCCGCAGCAATCGCGCTGCTGCTGGCAACGCCCATTCCAGACGTGCTTATCGATCGCGATGGTCGCCATGTCGGCATTGCGCTGGAGGATGGGCGACTCCTTTCCCTGCGCGATACCAAATCGAGTTACGCTCGGGATAACCTCCTTGAGCTCGCCAGCGTTACCAGCGAGCCCATACCGCTGGCACAATGGCCGGGCGCGCGGTGTTCAGCCGAGTTTTGCCTCATCACGCTGGAACGTGGCGGGCGGCACTGGACCATACTGATGGCCCGCAATCGTGACCTGGTCGAAGAGCGCGCGCTGGCTGCCGCGTGTGAGCGGTCCGACATCGTCATTGCCGAACGATATCTGCCGCGGTCCTGTCGTCCGCGATGGCTGCGTGCGGACAAGCGTTTCCTCGATCAAAAGGGCGGCATCGCGCTCGATCTGGAGAACGAGCGAGTTATCGATGTCGCCAGCGGGCAGGGTGGGCACGGTTGGTGGCGCGGCGAGGGCGGTATTGCGATCGAGCGCCGATAGTCAGCCCGCATCCGGACCGCTCAAACGAGCGTGGCCGAAAGAGAGCGACCCGCCAACAAGCCGCCCTCTTTCCATTCTTCAATCAGTGATAGCGGCGCAGCAGCCCGGCAAGTTTGCCCTGCACCTGCACCTCGTCAGAGCGATAAACCTGCGCCGAATAGGCACCGTTGGCCGGATCGAGCCGGACCTTGCCGCCATCCTTGTGCAGATATTTCAGCGTTGCTTCCTCGCCGCGCACCAGTGCCACGACTATCTCACCATCGCGTGCGCTGTCGGTACGGCGCACCAGCGCAAAGTCACCGTCGAAGATACCCGCCTCGATCATCGAATTGCCCGATACCTCAAGAGCATAATGCTCCCCCGGACCAAGCAAGGCTGCGGGCACTGGCAGCGATCGATGATCCTCGAAAGCCTCGATCGGGGCGCCGGCTGCGATACGACCATGCAATGGTATCTCGATCACGTCATTGGCAGCGGGCGGAACCCGCAAAGGACCATTCGACACAGCCTTTGGCGCCGCGCCCAAAGCCGTGACCGTATCGCTGGCCGAGGGCATCACCATCTGCGCTCGCGGCGGCGGCACAGCATCTTCGGGTTGGCGGATCACTTCGAGTGCGCGCGCCCGATTGGGCAGACGACGGATGAACCCGCGTTCCTCAAGCGCAGAAATCAGGCGGTGAACGCCCGACTTGCTCTTCAGATCGAGCGCATCCTTCATCTCTTCAAAACTCGGGGAAATACCTGTCTCCTCCAGACGTTGCTGGATGAAGCGGATCAGTTCGTGCTGCTTGGCCGTCAGCATTGCGATAATCTCCTTAGTCGCAGATCGCGCCCGTATTGGGCGCTGCCATCAGAGCGTGCCCCAAGAGGCACCGGATGGGTCGGCCCACGATCGGTGCGTTATCGACACTTTTCAATCACCAAAAAGGTGAACGAATAAGGAACAATTAGGCAACCCGTTTATGCAAGTCAAGCGATTAACCAAAGGATAGTGCAGCAATTCAGCCATTATGGAGGTGATACACTGCCACCAGATCACCTGCACGAACCGGATCGGCACATGCAGGCCGGTCGATCAGGCAATTGGCTTGCGCCAGACCCAGCAGGGCCGACGAATCCTGCGATCCGGCGAGCCGAACGTTAACCCCGTCGCTTACTCCGCGCACGAACTCGCGGCGATCACCTGTCGCGGGAAACGCCTCGCCAGCAATGGCCTGCGATGGCAGCGGCAAGGGGTCGCGCGCTCCCATCGTCTTGCGGATCAGCGGCAAAGCAAACAGGAATGCAGTTACAAAACTCGACACCGGGTTGCCGGGCAGGCCAAGGATTACCTGTCTTCCCCAGCTATATTGCTTGGTCGCCACCATCAGGGGTTTGCCCGGCTTGATCGCAACCTTCCAGAAGTTGATTTCCGCTCCCCAATCGCGCAGCGCCTGCTGGACCAGATCATGATCGCCCACCGACGCTCCACCCGAGGTGATGAGGATGTGGGAGTTCTCGGCCTGTTTCAAAGCTGCGGCGAGTGCGACTGCGTTATCCGGCACCGGACCGAGTTCTTCGGCAAGCCCGATATATGGCTGGAGCATCCAGCTCAGCATGACGCCATTGCTCGCCGGGATCTGGTGCGCTGCAAGCGGATTGCCAGCCTGAACCAGTTCGTCACCGCTCTCGAGCACTGCAACCGCAGGTCGTGCGACGACGGAGACATCGCTTTGTCCGGCGGCAATTGCGAGGGCAACGGTGGCAGGGGACAGGCGCGTGCCTTTGCGCAAAACGGTGTCGCCTTTTCTGAAGTCGAACCCGGCCTTGCGAATGTGGCAACCTTCGGGCGGCTGTTCTTCCCCCTTTGCCAGCGCGACTGCCAGCCCTTCTACGATCGCATTCTCCTGTATCAACACGCTTTGCGCGCCATCGGGCAGGTGAGCCCCGGTCGAAATGCGGACGCATTCGCCGGGCGCGAGCGAGCCTGCGAAAGGGCCTCCCGCGCGGCTTTCGCCAACGCGCTTCCACGGTCCCGTGCCGCAGATGGCATAGCCGTCCATTGCAGAAAGGTCAGCGGCGGGCTGACTGCGCAGCGCGGTGACGTCGCGCGACAGGTAATCGGGCATCGCAACGTGCGTGAGGCCATAAGTTAAGTTGTGGACCGAAGGCGCCAGCGCCAGCAACCGCGCCTGTGCATCCTCAAGGCTGAGCAGTGCGCTCAAACCGCACCCGCTTTCCACGTGCCCGATTTGCCGCCGCGTTTCTCGATGAGGCGGATCTCGCCGATGACCATGCCCTTGTCGATTGCCTTTGCCATGTCATAGATCGTGAGCAGCGCGGTGGAGACCGCCACCATGGCCTCCATTTCGACCCCGGTTTTGCCGGTCAGTGAGGCGGTCGCGGTTGCGCGGATCGCGCAATCCTCAAACGAGAAGTCGATTGTCACCGCCTCAAGGCTGAGCGGATGGCACAGCGGGATCAGCTCACCCGTACGCTTGGCCGCCATGATCCCGGCAATACGCGCGGTGCCCAGCACATCACCCTTGGGTGCATCGCCTGCGCGAATCGCATCGAGCGCGGCGGCTGCTCATGGTGATGCGCCCGCTCGCAATCGCGACGCGTTGTGTTTGCGGCTTTCCGCCGACATCGACCATGCGCGCTGTGCCATCAGGGCCGAGATGGGTGAGGTCGCTCATTGGCTCGATTCGCCGCATGGGAAGCACGGGTGACACACCTGACACACTGTCCTGATGCGGAAATCCATTCGATCAGAACGGGGTTGATTGATCGAGCCAGTCGATGAGTTGGCGGCAGATGATGGTGCGTTTAAGTGGGACATATCGCCTTCATGCCACGATCGCGCCCTGTAGGACAGATTGTAGGACCGATTGCAGGATAGGGACGCCGTTCAGCCTTCCAGCAGCGCGCGCGTGGCCGCAGCTATATCGTCGCTGCGCATCAGGCTTTCGCCGACCAGAAACGTGCGCACCCCCGCGCGCGACAGGCGTTCCAGATCGGCGTGAGCGTTGATCCCGCTTTCCCCCACCAGCAGCGCGCCTTCAGAAGCAAGCGGGGCAAGGCGCTCGGTTGTCGCAAGGCTGGTGGTGAAGGTTTTGAGATCGCGATTGTTTACGCCGATCAACTTTGACGTCAGCACGCCAGCGGCACGTTCCAGCTCGGCCTCGTCGTGCACTTCGACCAGCACGTCCATTGCGTGATCGCGAGCGGCGGCCTCAATTTCGACCATGGCCCCGTTATCGAGCGCGGCAACGATGATCAGGATCGCATCGGCCCCGATGGCGCGCGCTTCGAGGCACTGCCACGGATCGACCATGAAATCCTTGCGCAGAACTGGCAGCGTGCAGGCAGCACGCGCGGCGATGAGGTAATCCTCGTGACCCTGAAAATAGGGCGCGTCGGTGAGGACGGACAGGCAAGCCGCACCTCCCGTCTCATAGGCGGCGGCGTGTTCTGCGGGGCGAAAATCCTCACGGATCATACCCTTGGATGGGCTGGCGCGTTTGATTTCGGCGATCAGGGCAAAGCCGGTCTTCGCCTTGGTGCGCAACGCCGCCTCGAACCCGCGCGGCGGGGTCTGGACGCGTGCGGTGGCTTCAAGATCGCTTGCCGGGATCGCCAGCTTGCGCGCGGCGACCACTTCGCGCTTTGCCGCGCAGATTTCCTCAAGTTTGTTCATGGGATCAGACCGCCATCTCGATCCAGTTTTCGAGCAGTTTGTGCGCCCGCCCGGCGTCGATGGCTTCGGCGGCAAGGCTGGCAAGCTCCGCCCAGTCCGCGCCAATGCCTGCCACCGCCAGCGCTCCTGCGGCATTGAACAGCACCGCGTCGCGATACGGTCCGGGTGTGCCCATCAGCAAGGCTTTCAATGCGGCGGCGTTGTGTTTGGCATCGTCGCCCCGGATCGCTTCGACAGGGGCGGTGGGCAGGTTTGCATCGGCGGGGTGCAGGCGCTTCATCGCAAAGGTGTTTCCGGTAACGACAGCGACTTCGTTGCCGCCAGCAAGGCTCAGTTCGTCCAACCCTTCGTCCCCCGATACGATCAGCGAATGGCCCGTGCCCAGCTTTGCCAGCGCCCCGGCGTAGATCGGAACGTAGGCCGGGCGCGCAATCCCGATCAGCTGGCTTTTGACGCGCGCGGGATTGGATAGCGGTCCCATCAGGTTGAAGATGGTGCGCGTGCCGATGCGTTTGCGGATCGGTTGGATGCGCGCCATTGCGGGGTGGTGGTTCTTGGCAAACAGGAAGCATATGCCAAGCTGCGCCAGCGTTCGTTCCGCAGTCTTTCCGGCGGCATCCATATTGAGGCCCAGCGCCTCCAGCGTGTCCGCTGCGCCCGCTTTTGACGATGCCGCACGGTTGCCATGCTTGGCGACTGGAATGCCGCACGCAGCAACCACCAGACTGACGGCGGTGGAGACATTCAGCGTGTGATGCCCATCGCCCCCGGTGCCGCATACGTCGATGGCGTTGTCGGGCGCGGCAATCGGCAACAGCCGGGCGCGCAGGGCTCGGGCGGCGCCGGCGATCTCGTTTGAGGTTTCGCCACGCTGCGTCAGGTCGATCAGGAATTGCTCGATTTCCGCCTCGCTGGGCGCTCCGTCCAGCAGGGTGCCAAAGGCGGTTTCGGCCTCCATCTCGGTCAGCGGAATGGAGATGTCGGGCAGGGTGCTCATGCGGTGGCCCCGGTCTTCAGGCGCTCGGGAAGCTCGGCTTCGATCCCGCATTCGCGCAGGAAATTGGCGAGGAGCGCGTGGCCGTGCTCGGTCGCGATGCTTTCGGGGTGGAATTGCACGCCGTGGATCGGCAGCGTCTCGTGGCGAAAGCCCATGACGCTGGAGGTTGCGATGCCGGGTGTGTCAGCGTGCGCGTTGGCGATCAGGCAGGGGGGCGCGTCGACCACCTCAAGGCTGTGATAGCGCGTCGCGGTGAACGGCGAGGGCAGACCTGCGAACACCCCCGTCCCATCGTGCATCACAGGCGATGTCTTGCCGTGCATCAGCCCGCCGCGCGTTACCGTGCCGCCAAAATGCTGGCCAATTGCCTGATGGCCCAGGCACACGCCCAGCAGCGGGCGCGCCGCATCGGCACAGGCGGCGACCAGATCGAGGCTGATCCCGGCCTCGTTTGGCGTGCACGGACCGGGAGATATGAGGAAGCCCGCCGCATCGCTCGCCAGTGCTTGCGCCGCAGTCAGTGCATCGTTGCGCTCGACCCGCACTTCGACGCCCAGCTCCATCAGGTAATGGACGAGGTTGAAGGTGAAGCTGTCGTAATTGTCGATCACGAGGATGGCTGCGTCTGATTTTTGGCTCGCGGTCATGCAGGACCTCCCGCAAAGTGATCGGTTGCGCGCACCAGCCCGTCCACGATCCCCGGTTCGCTGGCGGCGTGTCCGGCATCGTCGACGATCCACAGATCGGCCTTGGGCCAGACCTTCTTCAGTGCCCATGCAGCGCCGGGCGGGGTGCAGATATCGTGGCGGCCCTGCACGATGATGCCCGGAATATCGGCAATCGCGCCCGCGTCGTTCAGCAACTGGCTTTCCTCAAGGTAGAAATCATCGAGGAAAAACCGCGCACAGATACGGGCAAAAGGCAACGCTTTGGCCGGTTCGGCAAACTCTTCGAGCAGGCCGGAATTGGGCAGCAGTGTCGCCACGCTCCCCTCCCACAGCGACCATTCGCGCGCGGCAGCAAGTTGCGTCGCCTCATCGTCGCTGGTCAGGCGCGCATGATAGGCTTTGACCAGATCGCCGCGCTCATCCTCCGGGATGAGGCCGGTGAAGCGGTCCCACTGTTCCGCCATGATCTCGCTCGCGCCGTATGTGTAGAGCCAATGCTTCTCCCGCGCACGGGCCAGGAATACGCCGCGCAGGATCAACTCGCTAACGCGCGCAGGGTGCTTTTGCGCATAGGCCAGCGCGAGCGTCGCGCCCCAGCTACCGCCGAACACCTGCCATGCATCGTGGCCGCACATTTCGCGCAAGGCCTCGATATCGGCGACGATTCTCCACGTATCGTTATGCTCGATCTCCGCAAACGGCAGCGATTTGCCGCAGCCGCGCTGATCGAACAGCAGCACGTCATAGCGCGCCGGATCCCACTGGCGACGATGCGAAGGGCTCATACCGCCGCCCGGCCCGCCGTGCAGGAACACCGCAGGCTTGGCCCCCGGCGTGCCGACACGCTCGTAATAAAGCGAGTGTCCTTCGCCTACGTCCAGCATTCCGCTCTCGTATGGCTCGATCTCGGGATAGAGCGTGCGGCGATCCGTTCGCGGGGCGGTCATGGCGCGGCTTTCCTGGTTATGACGATGATTGGTCCGACGCGGCGGCTGTCCATCCGGCCGGTCGCCGGATCCCACAGCGATGACACATTGCCATCCAGATACAGCGCGTTCGCCACCTTCAACTCGTCGCGATAGAACCGGGCGAACTGGCCAAAGCTGAGCGGCGCTTCGGAAATGACGAAGTGCGCGCGGCCATCCTTGTCCACGCCCACTCCATTGCGGATCTGGCGCGAAGGGCCGTTTTCGGTAATTTCCGGGTGAATTTTGCCATCGATCAACAGCATCGGGCCGGACTGCGTGCCGAATTCCGGGCGCGTGCCAACCGTGCGCAGGAACGTGTCCGAGCTAAGAATCCGCCATGTGCCGCCCGTTCCGTAGAACACGCCGTTGGGCTTCAAATAGAAATTGCCATCGCCGCTGCCGGTGTCCAGCTCGCTCAGCCGGTCCGATCCGCTCACGAAATATCCGACCGCGCGCAGATCATCGCCATACATGCCGCCGTTGACGGCAAAGGCGACGGTGGCCGCATCCACATCCTTCGCCCAGCCTTTGAGTGTGCCGAAATCATCTCCACTGCGCGGCGCAAGCGCGGTGGCTATCGTGTGCTGCGCTGGGTCGGCGATGCAATGGGTGAGCGCAACCCCCTCAAACTCCACGGGTTTGCAGGCGGAAGCGATTTGCGGTTCGGGCGCTTCGTCAGCGGCGTCAACTTCGACCGTATTGGCCGATGCGGGATTGTTGAGATCGACCGTCACGGCGGGCTCGCCTTCGGCCTGCTGACCGCACGCGCACAGCATCAAAAACGTGGCCACGGTAATGGCCATACGGACTCTGTATTGCTTCATTGGCCAAACTCCGGCTCGC
Organism: uncultured Alphaproteobacteria bacterium; assembly: GCA_963838365.1. GTDB lineage: Bacteria > Pseudomonadota > Alphaproteobacteria > Sphingomonadales > Sphingomonadaceae > Erythrobacter. The sequence goes on along the minus strand of CAWIQR010000007.1, from coordinate 225,564 downwards.
TGGCGATCCGCACCGCTTCGCGCGCAGCGGCGATGAGAGCGCCAGCCTTGGCGTGGCACTCGGCAAGCTCCGCATCCGGGTCGCTGTCGGCCACAACCCCCGCGCCCGCTTGCACATGCATCACGCCGTCCTTCACGACAGCGGTTCGCAGGACAATGCAGCTGTCGACCGATCCATCGGGCGCGAAATAGCCCACGCCGCCCGCATAGGCTCCGCGTGTTTCCGGTTCGAGCTGCGCGATGATCTCGCAGGCGCGGATCTTGGGTGCGCCCGATACGGTGCCTGCCGGAAAGCCCGCGAACAGCGCATCGAGCGCATCGTGCCCTTCGGCCAGCTGGCCCACCACGTTACTGACAATATGCATGACATGGCTGTAGCGTTCGATGCCAAAGCTGTCAGTCACACTTACGCTGCCCCGTGCAGCAACCCGGCCCACATCGTTGCGGCCAAGGTCCAGCAGCATCAGATGTTCGGCCAATTCCTTGGGATCGGCGATCAGGCTGGCTTCGTTCGCGCGGTCCTCTGCCGGGGTGGCACCGCGTGGGCGCGTGCCTGCGATGGGGCGGATAGTGATTTCGCCGTCTCTTACCCGCACCAGGATTTCCGGGCTTGATCCGACAATGGCAAAGCCCGGCAAGTCGAGGAAATAGAGGAACGGCGAAGGGTTCACGCGCCGCAATGCGCGATACAGCGCCAGCGGGGGCAGCGTGAACGGACAGGTAAAGCGCTGCGCCAGCACCACCTGAAAGATATCGCCCGCGACAATGTAATCTTTCGCCCGCGCGACCAGCGATTTGTAGTCCTCGCCATCCATCACCGGGGCAAGTTCCGGGTGGACCGTGCCGGGCGCGGCGCGCGGTTCGGGCGGGCGGGGCAGGGCGAGCGTGCGCTGCGCTTCTTCTATCCGCTCCGCTGCCGCCGAAATCGCGCGCGCGGGGTCGCCGGCGTTCTCCGCATCCGGCCATAGCGGGGCGACGCAGAACAGCGCGTCGGTAAGCCGGTCGAACACCAGAATGAGGGTGGGACGCACAAACAGCATGTCGGGCAGGGCCAAATCGCTTTGCGGCGCGCGCGGCAGGGTTTCGACCAGCCCGATGGTCTCGTATCCGAAATATCCGACGAGACAGGCGAGGGCGGGCGGCAATGCGTCGGGCACGTCGATCCGGCAGGCATCGGCCAGAGCGCGCAGTTCTGACAGCGCATCCGCCGCGCAATCGTGGAACGCTTCTCTATCCCGCTGCCAGTCGCGGTTTATGGCGGCGCGCCCGTCGCTCGCCCGGAACACCAGATCGGGGTCAAGCCCAAGCAGGCTGTAGCGCCCGCGCACCTCGCCCCCTTCCACCGATTCGAGCAGAAAGTCGCCGCGCCCCGGTTGCATCAGCCTGCGCGCCGCGCCCACGGGGGTATCGCTGTCGGCGATAATCTTGTGCCACACCAGCGCCGGCCTGCCCGCCGCGAGGGCTGTGGCGGCGGCTGCGGCGTTTTCAGGCATGCCGTTTGGCAGCAGGGATACAAGATCGGCGGACATCACGAAAAGGCAGGCCGGAAATCGCCCGGCTCAGCTTTCACCGGCAAGCTGCTTGCGCACCGCTTCGATGGCTGCAGCGTTGGTTTCGACACCCAGTTCCTCGCGCATGGCCCTGGTCAGCTGCGTGGAATATTCCGCCGACAGTGCCGGGGCGAGTTGTTGGCGGGCTTGCGCCAGCAGCGGGTCGCCCGCCTCCAGCGTCTTGCTTTCGATGTCTTCCAGATCGACGAGGATCCAGCCCTGATTGTTCGGCGCTTCGAGCAATTTCACGGTCCCCTCCGCCATGCTGAACATCAGCACGAGTGCGGGCGGCACGTTCTGCCCGGCGCGGCGCGCCAGCAATTCGCGCCGTTCCAGCGTAACGGTATCGGGTGCCGGGATTGGTTGGTTGCTCGGCGTCTTTTCGGCCGCCAGCGCCGCGGCGAGGGTTGTATTGCCCCGCGCCTTTGCAAGGATGCGCTCCGCTGCCTTTTTTGCCTGCTTCGCCGCTTGTGCCCGTGCAAAGTCGCTTGCCACCCGTTCCCGGATCTGCGCGAGCGGGGGCGCTGCGGATTTGCCGATATCTATGACTTCATAGACCAGATATTGTGATCCGGGGATCAGCTCATCAAGCTGCGGCTTGCTTTCATCAAGAGCGAATGCGGTGTTGAGGATCGGCTGCAACGCCGGATTAGGCTGCGTCTGCGCGTCGCCGAATACCCGCCCATCGGCCAGCAATTGCGGCGTAGATTCGAGTTTGAGACCGAATTCCTTCGCAATTTCGGCCATCGACGTGCCGGTATCGACCTCTTCTTCAATCCGGGCAGACAGATCGGCAAGCGCCGCGCCGCGTTTTGCAGCGGTCAGTTGTTCGACAATATCGCCGCGCGCCTGTGCCAATGATCGAGCGGGGATTTTCGTAACCTTGTCGACACGCGCGATATACCAGCCCAGCGTGCTTTGCGCCGGGGTCGCAATCGCGCCTTGCGCGGTTTCAAACACCGATTTCGCCACGGCAAAGCTGGTGCCGGTTGCAAACTGTTCGCGGTCGCGATCCTTGGCGCTGGTGGCATTGAAGCCGGCCTCGCGGGCCGCCGCCTCCAGGCTCTTGCCTGCGCGGATCTGAGCCACGATTGCGTTCGCACCCTGCTGCGTCGGCACGAAGAAAGAGGTCACGTCACGCGTTTCGCGGGCCGCATACTCTTCCTTGTTCGCCTGATAATTCGCGGCGATTTCGGCATCTGTCGGAGTGATATCGGTGTCGAGGTTCTCCGCGCTGAACACCGCGTAGCGCAGCGTCCGGCGCTCTGGCTGGATATAGCGTGCGCGGTTGGCGCTGTAATATTCCTCGACCGCGGCCGGGTTCGGCTCCACATCGGACAGATACAGCGCGCTGGGAACAAGGCCGATTTTTCCGCTGCGCCGCTCCAGCAACAGGGCCGCGTATTGCTGCGCAGCCTTGGCCGGCATTTGCGGCGCGGCCAGTGCGGGCAGCACCATTTGCTGTGCCAGCAACCCATCGGCCAGATCGCGGCGCAAGACCGCATCGGTGATGTTCTGCTGTGCCAGCACGCGTTGATAGATCGCCTGATCGAATTCTCCGCTGACACCCTTGAACGCGCTGATCTGGAGGATTTCGCTGTTCACCAGATTATCGCCCGCGCGCAGGCCGTATTTCTCGGCATAGGCACCGACGGCATACCGGTCGATCAGCTGTTGGAGCACTTCGTCAAGGCCACCTTCCGCGATGAAGGATGGCATGGTGGCGGTCGGGTTTTCCTGCCGCACCTGTGCCAGCGCGGATTCCGCCGTTCCCGCAAGGTCGCTCGCGCTGACTTCATCATCGCCGACAACCGCAACCCGGTCTCCGCCCGAAAGGCCGCCAAAGGTCGAACCGGTTATATCCGCCGCGGCAAAGGCCAGCGCCACGATCACCAGGAACAGAATGAAGATCGGCAGCCCGATTTTCGATTGAAAGAAATTGCGAAAAAACGAAATCATTTCACTTAAGCAACCCTGCGCAAATTGAGTTGAGGTATGACCGCAGCCGTTGCCACTGGGGCGCGGGGCCGCGAATTGCACCCATGTATCGGTGAAGCGCTCTATCCGCCATGCGACCTCGCGGCAACAGGTGAGACGCGGTTTTGACTGAAAGCGCTTCTCCAGCTAGCCGACACCGCCCCCGGCTTTTAAACGACCAGCAAGATTTGCAATTTCCCAAACCGCTTTCAGGACTATTTCATGCCGCAACGGCCCTATATCGTTGGAAACTGGAAGATGCACGGCACCCGCGCCATGCTATCTGAAGCGCGCGCAATCGACCGCGCGGCCCAGCGTTATATGAAAGTGGAGGTGGCGATTGCGCCGCCTTACACCCTTATTCATCCGATTCACCGTGAGGCTGAACAGATCGGCGTCGGCGCACAAAATTGCCATTTCGCCGAAAGCGGGGCGCACACGGGCGACGTGTCGGCAGCGATGATCGCCGATGCAGGCGCGAAGTTCGTGATTCTCGGCCATAGCGAGCGGCGCGAGGAGCACGGCGAAACCGATGCCATGGTCAAGGCCAAGGTAGAGGCCGCTCTGGATGCCGGCCTGCGCGTGATCCTGTGCTGCGGGGAAAGCGACAAGACGCGGGCCGCGGGCCGCGCAGTGGCGTTCGTGAAGAAACAGATCAAGGCGTCACTGCCCGCGATCGAGGCCGCTTCGGAGAAACTCACCATCGCCTACGAACCCATCTGGGCGATTGGCACCGGACAGACGGCCCGCGTTGATGATATCGACGAGATGCACACAGCCATACGCGCGCTGTTGATCGAACTGTTCGGAGAAGAGCAGGGCACGGAAGTCCGCATCATCTATGGCGGATCGGTCAAGCCTGAGAACGCCGGGGATATCTTTGCCATTTCCGAAGTCGGCGGCGCGTTGGTTGGCGGTGCCAGTCTGACGGCAGACAGCTTCATGGGAATTGCGCTGGCGGCTGCGGGCGATCTTGCGGAAAGCTGAGCCGGAATCGCAAACCGACGATGATCGCCAGCGTCTGGCCAGCCATCACTGAACTTGCGCCGGGGCGTTACCGCCCCTAGATGCGCTGCACACACGTATTCACCAGAGAAAAATTGCAATGGGCCTGTTCATCTTCCTCACCGTTCTTCAGGCGATTGTCGCCGCAGCGCTCGTTGGCGTTGTGCTGATGCAGCGATCCGAAGGGGGCGGACTTGGTATCGGCGGCAGCCCCACCGGTGCGCTGGGAGCGCGTGGAGCGGCGGATTTTCTGACCCGCGCGACAAAATGGCTGGCAATCGTGTTTGTCGCCCTCTCGATTGTGCTGGCTGCGGTCGCGGTTGAAACGAGCAGTTCCGATGGCGTTTCCACGACGCTGGATCGCGGCGTGAATGCGCCAGTCGGTGGTGGAAACGATCTGCTGGCCGATCCGGTTGCACCACCGGGCGGCGCTGCTCCTGCAGGGGGTGCGGGGCAGCCCGGTACCACCGAGCCGGGCGGCGCGCAGGGTGACGATCCGCTCGCCGAATAAGTCTGCGAAATTCTGGCTTGCTACCCTGCGGCCAAACGATTTTTCAAATCCGCTGTGGATGATCGCGTATCGGGCGACCTTATTCGCTTGCCCCGAATCCACGCCCCTGCTTAAGGCTCAACTCCCATGGCGCGGTACATATTTATCACCGGCGGCGTGGTCTCCTCGCTCGGCAAAGGTCTCATGGCGGCTAGTCTCGCCGCGCTGTTGCAGGCGCGCGGGTACAAGGTGCGCATTCGCAAGTTCGACCCGTATCTGAATGTCGATCCCGGCACGATGAGCCCGTATCAGCACGGCGAAGTCTATGTGACGGACGACGGGGCCGAGACCGATCTCGATCTTGGACATTACGAACGCTTTACCGGCGTATCGGCGCGGCAGAGCGACAACATCACCTCTGGCCGGGTCTATCGCGACATTATCGCGCGCGAACGGCGCGGCGATTATCTGGGCGCGACGGTGCAGGTCATCCCGCACGTGACGGATGCGATCAAGGAATTCGCACTGGCCGATCAGGACGATCACGATTTCATCCTGTGCGAAATTGGCGGTACGGTTGGCGACATTGAATCGCTGCCGTTCATGGAGGCGATCCGCCAGATCCGGAACGAGCTGGAGCCATTGCAGACGCTCAGCGTGCATGTGACGCTGGTGCCATATCTCGCCGCGGCGGGCGAACTGAAGACGAAGCCGACCCAGCATTCGGTTCGCGAACTGGCCAGCCTGGGGATAAAGCCCGATGTGCTGCTATGCCGCGCCGAACATCCGATCCCGGAAACCGAGCGTCAGAAAATCGCGAACTTCTGCAACGTGCGCAAGGAAGCGGTGATCCCGGCGCTGGATGCGCCGTCGATCTATTCGGTGCCGCTGCAATATCACCGCGAGGGGCTGGACGCAGAGGTGTTGCGCGGCTTTGGCATAACCGACGCGCCCGAACCCGATCTGTCGTCCTGGCACGATGTGACCGACCGCTATTTCAATCCCGAGGGCGAGGTTACGATTGGCGTGGTGGGTAAATATGTCGGTCTGCCCGACGCCTATAAAAGCCTCAACGAAGCGCTGGTTCATGGCGGTCTGGCCAACCGGGTGAAGGTCAAGATCGAGTGGATCGACGCCGAGATATTCGAAGGGGAGGAAGGCGAAGTCGCCTCCGCGCTTGAACCGATGCACGGTATCCTCGTGCCGGGCGGATTTGGTGAGCGCGGGAGCGAGGGCAAGATCGCCAGCGTGCGGTTTGCGCGGACCCGCAAGGTGCCGTTTTTCGGCATCTGTCTGGGAATGCAGATGGCCTGCATCGAAGGCGCACGCGATGCTGGCATTGCGGAGGCATCGTCCACCGAATTTGGCGCAACCAAAGAGCCGGTTGTCGGCATCATCACCGAATGGATGAGTGATGAAGGCATCCAGCAGCGCAGGGAAGGCGGCGATCTTGGCGGGACAATGCGGCTTGGTGCGTATGAGGCCAAACTGTCGGCAAACAGCCACACCAGCGCCATTTATGGCGGTTCGCGCACGATCAGCGAACGTCATCGCCATCGATACGAGGTCAACAGCGCATACATAGAGCCGCTCGAAAAACAGGGTCTGGTGTTTTCTGGCATGTCGCCTGATGGTCTGCTGCCCGAAATAGTCGAGCGGCCCGATCATCCGTGGTTTGTCGGGGTGCAATTTCATCCGGAACTGAAATCAAGACCGTTCGATCCCCATCCGCTATTTGCCGGTTTCATCGCTGCGGCGCTGGAACAATCGCGCCTCGTCTAACTTTTTTACCGATTGGTAGGATGCTCCGTTAACGGCGGCCGCTTGGGCACACAAGCCTCTGATTTCCGTATGTATTGAGCATGGCCGTTGAAAACCATACGAATTCCGGGGCTTTAGGAGGCTGTCGCCTTCATACAACATGCTCAAATTAGGCCTTGCAAAAAACGCAAAGGCGAGTTTATCCCCCCGTCAGACCTGCAGAAAACCTGCAGGATGGGGCAAGGCCCATGATGACGAGATCGCAGCACAATCCCTTCGGGGGCGGAGCGAAAATCCGGGTGCTGCAAATGGCTCGAACCAGCGTTGAGCGTCTTCTGCGACCCGGACGCTTAGCTCTGGTCGAGGCGACTTATGGTCGCGGGGGCGGATCAACTGGTCCGCCTCCATTTTTCTTCCGAAATTTGTGTGAGGTTTACGAAAAAGGCGGCCCTGCCATCGCAAGGCCGCCCTTTCTCCATCAGCCAAGGCGTTATGGCTCAAGCCGCGTTTGCGGTCTTGTCCTCACGATCATCGGCATCGGTTTCGACCGCCTTCAACGTGGTTGAACCAACCGCGATCTTCTTGGGCTTCATCGCTTCGGGCACTTCGCGCACCAGATCGATAATCAGCAGACCATCGGCAAGATCGGCGCGTTCCACCCGGACGAAATCGGCAAGTTCGAACCGCCGCTCGAACCCGCGATTGGCGATGCCAAGGTGCAGCATTTCCGATCCGACATCCAGATCCTCACGCTTCTTGCCTTGCACGGTCAGCAGGTTCTGCTGCGCGGTGATATCGATATCCTGCGCGCGAAAACCGGCCACGGCCAACGTGATGCGGTAATTGTCTTCACCCTGACGGGCAATGTTGAAAGGGGGATAGTTATCGCCGACATTGTGGCGTGCCTGACTTTCGAGCAGGTCGAACAGGCGATCGAAGCCGACAGTACTGCGGCGATAGGGGGTAAAATCGAGACGTGACATAGTTACAAATCCTCTGTTTGTGAGCAATTTGGATCAATTTTCCCGGCCTGCCGTTTGCAGCACCGGGGATTGTGCCGCCGTTTGCATCTCCCAATGACTGGCGAAATGCGGCGACAACAATTATCTGGTGTGCACAACGCACCTTTCAAGAGGTTACAAGGACCAGCGATGAGCCAGCCGAAGATCGACATCTATACCAAGTTTGCATGCCCGTTTTGCGTGCGGGCAAAGCATCTGCTGAAGTCCAAGGGTGCGACATTCAACGAGTTCGACATAACGGTCGGCGGGGAAAAGCGCGACGAGATGCTGTCCCGTGCACCGCGCGCACGCACGGTCCCGCAAATCTTCATCGGAACGCACCATGTGGGCGGTTCGGACGATCTGGCCGCGCTCGAAGCATCGGGCGAGCTTGACGCGTTGCTGACCGGATAAACTTTCGCCATGACAAAAATCGCAGTCTTTCAAATGAGTTCGGGCATTGATCCGGTGGAGAATGTGTTCGCAGTGGAGGAGGCCGCGCAGGTCGCTGCGCTCGCGGGTGCCAAGGTGTTGTTCACCCCGGAAATGTCGATCCTGCTGGATCGCGACCGTGTGCGCGCGGCGGCATGGATCGAAAGCGATGGCCCCGGCGGCGTCACCAAACAGCTTTCCCATGTCGCGGCAAAATACGGGATAGATATCGCGCTGGGATCGCAGCCCGTCCAGACCGATAATGGCAGATGGGCCAACCGCTCGATGTATTTCGACCACAAGGCCAACGGTGCGGCTGACCCGGTCACCTATGACAAGATCCACATGTTCGACGTTCAGCTTTCCACCGGCGAATGCTGGAAAGAGAGTTCCGCTTATCAGCCCGGATGCGATGTGGTGAGCGTGCCCGCTACGCCGTTGGGCCTGTTGGGCCTCACGATTTGCTATGATTTGCGGTTCCCTGCGCTGTTTGAATCGCTGGGCGCGCGCGCTTGCGATGCGATTGCGGTGCCGGCGGCATTCACCGCGCCCACCGGTGCGGCGCATTGGCACACCTTGTTGAAAGCGCGTGCGATCGAGGCGAGTGCCTTCGTCATTGCCGCCGCACAGGTGGGTACCCATGCAGATGGCCGTACGACTTACGGGCACAGTCTGGTGGTCGATCCGTGGGGTGAGGTATTGCTGGACATGGGCGGCGACCATTCGGGTCTGGCCTATTGCGAGATCGATCTGGGCCGCATTGCCGAAGTGCGTTCGCAACTTCCCAGCCTTGCCAACAAGCGCGTAATCTCGTCTTAGGCGCTTTATGATGGTAAATGTATGATAGTATTCGACCTTCATTGTGACCACGGCCACCGGTTTGAAGGGTGGTTTGGATCAAGCGCCGACTACGAATCGCAGTTGGAGCGCGCGCTGCTGAGCTGCCCTGAATGCGGATCGCTGACTGTGAGCAAGGCGCCGATGGCTCCGTCAGTTCCGGTCAAAGGCAATGCGAAGGTTGAAAGCCGGGCGCTTCAACCCGTTCCCCGCAAGAGTGCTGCCGACCCCGTTCCCGCCGAAGCTCCGCTCGCCAATCGCGAGATGCCGGCGGAAGTGCAAAAAGCGCTGGCAAAACTGGCCAAAGCGCAGGCAAAGGCACTGGAACAGAGCACATGGGTGGGCGCCGACTTCGCCCGGACATCGCGCGAGATGCATTATGGCGAGCGTAAGGAGGCGCCGATCCACGGAAAGGCCAGCCGGGAAGAGGCGAAGGCGCTGGTTGATGAAGGTGTGCAGATTGCGCCTCTGCCATTCCCTGTGGCGGATCCGGAAAAACTGAACTGACCACATGCAGGGCGCTCGCTTCGGCGGCGCAGCGAGGCAAAGAATTCCTCGCGCCTGATAAGGGGCACATACAGAAGCGTGTCCTCGACAGGATTTGAACCTGTGGCCTTCGGATTAGGAATCCGACGCTCTATCCACCTGAGCTACGAGGACGCGGGGCGTCGTTTAGCAGGCCCGGCGCGCGGCACAACATCAGTTTCGCCGATATTATTCGCAGATTGCATAACGAAAAAAGCGCTCGGCCTATCCGGAGTGATCCGATTGCTCAGGATCATTCGGAACGTGGCCGAAGCGCTTTTGTATAGCCAGAGCCTGGCTGACGATACGATCGAAGACGTTCGGTATAAACCGCCAAAGTCCTGCCGGGGGCGGGTTCGAGCCTCGGTTAAACCGTAAAGCGCCTTCGACTTCCGAGCTACGCATTTTCAGCTAAACAATCGTTAACAGCTGGCAAGATTTGTGTTGATCGGATCAACCGTGAAATCCTGCCGCCCGTGCGGTGTCGATCACGCCTTGGGCAAGCTCGGCGGGGCGATCTTCCTGACTGAAATGTCCACAGTTTGAAAGCATGGCGTGGGGCTGACCTTTTGCGCCTGCAATGCGATCAATCAGTGGCTGCGCGAGAGTGCCTGTCACCGGATCGTCCTTCCCGAACAACGTCAGGAACGGCTTGTCAAAGGTTGCCAGCCCTTCCCACGCCCGAGAGGTTTTGCTCGATCCCGTCCATCCCGTCTTCGACCGGGACCAATTGCGGGAATGCCCGCGCCCCGGCTTTGCTCGCCTCATCGGGGAAGGGCGCGTCATAGGCTGCGATTTCTTGCGGCGTGCGTTCGGTCTGGGTGGCACGCTGGATCAGTTCCCCGATATGAAATTCCGGAGATGATCGCGCAAATTCGCGCCACATCAGGAATGCAGGTGAGGGAGTGCCGCCCGTGGGCAGGAAGGTGTTGCTGGCAACTACGCAGGCGAAGCGGTCGGGTTCCTCGCCAACCATGCGCAGGCCCAGCAAGCCGCCCCAGTCCTGACAGAACAGCGCGGCGTTCTGGGGGATCACGGCGTCACGCCATTGTTTCAGCCAGTCAATGTGGCGATCGTAAGTGTAAAACCCGATATCGTCCGGCTTATCGCTTTTGCCAAAGCCGATGAGGTCGGGCGCGAGACAGCGAAAACCGGCATCCACCAGCACCGGTATCATTTTGCGATAAAGGTAGCTCCAACTGGGTTCACCATGAAACAGCAACACTGGCGGCGCGTCTGTTGCACCTTCATCGAGATAATGCATCCGGCCCGAAAACCCGTCGCCCAGATCAATGGCCAGCCAGTTCTCAGCGAAGGGATAATCTGGCAGATCGACGAAACGTGCCGGATCGTAAGTTTGGATTTGCATGGCTGGTCCTCTCCCGTTGCGAGCGGTGAAACCGGTAAATTCAGACGTTCTCGCCCGCTCGATCTCCCATCGGTATCCGCTCTTTGAAGGTGTGAGTGATGTAGGGGAAGGGTATTTCGATTCCCGCGTCATCGAGCGCACGCTTGATCGCGCGAACAACCTTGTCCTTGCTTTCCCAGCCATTGCGCGGCGTGGAGCCCGACCACCAGCGCACCAGAAAATCCACGGACGAGGAATTGAATTCCTGCGCGAAGATATCGACGCCCTTCTCGGTGTTGACCAGTTCAACGCCGGATACCGCCTTGCGGATGACTTCGGCAGCTTCGTCGAGATCGGTGTCGTATGACACGCCGATCACGACATCGTGTCGGCGTTGGTCAGTGTCGGTCAGGATCTCGACCGGGTTTTTGAACAGGATGGAATTGGGAACTACCGTGAGTTCACCCGACATCGATCGGATATGCGTTTCGCGCAGGGATATATGCTCTACCTTGCCGATGATGCCCTCGCATTTGATCACGTCACCGATGCGCATCTTTTCGCGCACCATGATGAGCACGCCTGCCAGGAAGTTCTCGAAAATGTCCTGAAACGCAAACCCGATCGCCACAGCGCCAATGCCCAACCCGGCGACGAGACTGCCGACGGTAAGGCCGGGGAAAACCACGATTGCCGCGATGAGGATGCCGAGCAGCCATACCCCCAGTTTGACCAGCGTTTCGACCAATTGGCGCAGAGAGGCACGCAGGTCCGTATGTCCGATCATCGCATGAGCAATGCGCGATGCGAAACGTGCGACGATTGCGGTGATAACGATTATGGCGATGGCGATTGCGATACCGGGGAGGCTTCGGACGAATTCGACCCCCATCGCGTTTAGTTGGTCTAGCAGTGTGTTGATCATAACTGGCGTGCAAATCCTTACGCGGTTTGGTGATGAACGATAATCGCGCGCGAAAAGTTCCGAATTGCGCGTTGGCGCGAGGGTACTTGTGGTGGCAGGGGTGTCTGGACCAATGCCGCACCATAGGCGAGCCGACGACCAATCAACATGAAAGCGCAAACGCATGAAGAACGAAGCTGAAGACCTCTCCGATATCCGCCGGTCGGTGCGGGCATTGTGTGATGGCTTTCCCGGCGAATACTGGCGGGCAAAGGATGCGCTGCGTGAATATCCCGGCGAGTTCGTGGATGCCTTGACCAGGGCGGGCTTTCTTGCGGCGCTGATCCCGGAGGAATTTGGCGGCAGTGGCCTAAGTCTGGATGCGGCCTGCGTCATCATGGAGGAGGTTCAGGCAAGCGGCTGCAATGGCGGCGCGGCCCATGCGCAAATGTATATAATGAACACGTTGCTGCGGTATGGCAGCGACGATCAGAAGACGCATTACTTGCCGAAAATTGCCAGCGGCGATCTGCGGCTGCAAGCCTTCGGAGTATCGGAACCGACGAGCGGCACCGACACGCTCAGCCTGAAGACCCGCGCGGTTCGGGACGGGGATAGCTACGTCATCAACGGCCAGAAGATTTGGACCAGCCGCGCAGAGCACTCCGATCTCATGCTGCTGCTGGCGCGCACCACTCCGCGTGAGGAGGTCGCGACCAAGACCGAGGGCCTCTCGATGTTTCTGGTCGACATGGCTGGCGCGCTGGCATCGGGTATGACGGTCAAACCGATCCGCACCATGATGAACCATTCATCGTGCGAGGTTTTCTTTGACGATTTGCGCATTCCCGCCTCGGCTCTGGTCGGAGAGGAGGGGAAGGGCTTTCGCTACATCCTGTCGGGCATGAATGCGGAACGTATCCTGATCGCGGCAGAGTGCATCGGCGATGCCAAGTGGTTTATCCAGCGCGCGACGAGCTATGCCAGCGATCGTCAGGTCTTTTCGCGCCCCATCGGCCAGAACCAGGGCGTGCAGTTCCCGATTGCGCGCTGCTACGCCCAGATGCGCGCGGCCGAACTGATGGTCCACCATGCCGCGAAGGTTTATGATGAGGGTGGCAATCCGGGCGAGGAGGCCAACATGGCCAAACTGCTGGCATCGGAAGCGAGTTGGGCTGCGGCGGATATGTGCGTGCAGACATTCGGCGGCTTTGGCTTTGCCGAGGAATACGATGTCGAACGCAAATTTCGCGAGGCGCGTCTGTACACCGTCGCGCCGATATCGACCAACCTGATCCTGTCCTATCTGGCCGAACACGTTCTGGGCTTGCCGCGCTCCTATTAGGGTCTGGCCTATAAGCGTTCTGCGGCAGGTATCTGCACATATCGTCGCAAATCACCGGGTATTTCGCCGCAAATGCCTGTTTGCTCTTGAACGCATTGATTAACTGTGATTCTATGCAAATTGTTCACCGGGGGATCAAATTCTAATGCACATTGCGCGCCATCAGGTGCTGTTGCCAACCGACCCGATCAAAGCGTGGTCGGCGCTGCTGTTGCTCCTGGTGCTGGGCGGACTGGCAATTGCCGGACCGTGGGGCGTGCTTGCGTGGTATGAAAATTCGGCCGTGCTGGAATCGCGCAAGAACGAAATCGCCGTCCTGAAAGAAGATCTGGCCGCGCTGGATAACCGGGTCAAACTGCTCGATCCGCAAAATGCCGATCCCGATCTCGCCGGTGAACTGGTGCGGCGCGATCTGGGCGTCCTGCACGTCGATGAAGTCGTCATCACCCTTCCAGACGATTGACCCTTCAACAAATTTGTTACGGATCGTGTACCTCGCGATGCGGGTTGCCGTTGCGTAAAGCGGACGCTAGCGCTTATACCGCAATCGCGCCCGCTCTCTCACCGGAGCAACTCCTCCCCGGCGCGCTCAGACAAAGGAAGACGTAGCCTTGGCCAAGCAGCCCAAGACATCCGCTCGCACTCACGAATCCGCAAAATCAGACACGGCTCCTTTATCGAACGCGGCTGATGCAGGCGCACCTGCGGAGGATCCCGATTTTGCGCTCCATTCGCTGCAAACCGAATTTGAGGCGGAGAAGCGATTTCAGGCGTCGGGCGATCAATTGCTTGAATTCTATGAGCAGATGCTGCTGATCCGCCGCTTTGAAGAGAAGGCGGGCCAGCTCTACGGGCTCGGACTGATCGGCGGCTTTTGCCACCTTTACATCGGACAGGAAGCGGTCGCCATCGGCCTGCAATCCGCGCTGGACGGGGACCGTGACAGCGTCATCACGGGGTATCGCGATCATGGTCACATGCTGGCCTATGGCATCGATCCCAAGGTTATCATGGCCGAGCTTACCGGTCGCCAGGCCGGAATTTCCAAGGGCAAGGGCGGGTCCATGCACATGTTCTCCACCGAGCATAAATTTTATGGTGGGCACGGCATCGTCGGCGCGCAGGTGGCGCTGGGCGGAGGTCTTGCGCTGGCGCACCAGTATAACGAAGACGGCGGCCTGTGCCTTGCCTATTTTGGCGATGGCGCGGCCAATCAGGGCCAGGTTTACGAGACATTCAACATGGCTGCCCTGTGGAAGTTGCCAATCGTCTTCGTGGTCGAGGATAACCAGTATGCCATGGGCACCGCGACCAAAAGGTCGTCGGCGGAAACCCGCTTTTATCGCCGCGGCACCGCATTTCGCATTCCCGGAATGGAAGTGAACGGGATGGACGTGCTCGAAGTGCGCGCCGCTGCAGAGGTCGCCTTCCGGCATGTGCGCGAGGGCAAGGGCCCGGTGCTGATGGAGTGCAACACCTATCGCTATCGCGGGCATTCGATGTCGGACCCGGCAAATATCGCACCCGCGAAGAAGTGCAGGAACAGCGCGATCTGAACGACCCGATCGAGGGCTTGAAAAAGGCGCTGATCGACAGCGGCAAAACGGAGGACGATCTGAAAGCCATCGACAAGGCGATCCGTGCCCGCGTTGCCGAAGCCGCCGATTTCGCCGAAAGCTCGCCCGAACCGGCGGCGGGCGAACTCTACACCGATGTTCTGGTGGGGGAGTACTGAGCCATGGCAATCGAACTTAAAATGCCGGCATTGTCGCCGACGATGGAAGAGGGCACGCTCGCGAAATGGCTCAAGGCCGAAGGTGACACGATTGAGCCGGGTGATATCATCGCCGAGATCGAAACCGACAAGGCGACGATGGAATTCGAGGCTATCGACGAAGGCACTCTGACCAAGATCATGATCGCCGAGGGCACGGAGAATGTTCCGGTCGGCACGATCATCGCGATGATGGCGGGCGAGGGCGAAGATGCCGCTGCTCCAGCCGAAGCGCAAACCGAAGCACCCGCCGAAGCGCCAGCCGCTGCCACCGACAAGGTTGATGACGTACCGGGTGAGGGCAAGGACGAAGGGCGCGACGAACCTGGCGGTATCGAAGCACCCAAGGCCGCGCCGCGCGCTGCCGATCCCACAATCCCGGAAGGCACCAGTTTCACCAAGGTCGCAGTCCGAGAGGCATTGCGCGATGCCATGGCCGAAGAAATGCGCGCCGACCCGCGCGTTTTCGTCATGGGAGAAGAAGTCGCGGAATATCAGGGCGCCTATAAGGTCACGCAAGGGTTGCTCGATGAATTCGGGCCGAGGCGCGTGATCGATACGCCCATCACCGAATATGGTTTTGCCGGGATCGGAACCGGCGCGGCAATGGGCGGCCTGCGCCCGATTGTAGAATTCATGACTTTCAACTTCGCGATGCAGGCGATCGACCACATCATCAACTCCGCTGCAAAAACGAATTACATGTCGGGCGGTCAGATGCGGTGCCCCATCGTGTTTCGCGGCCCCAATGGTGCCGCCAGCCGTGTCGGCGCACAGCACAGTCAGAACTATGGCCCATGGTATGCCAGCGTGCCCGGCCTCATCGTGATCGCGCCCTATGACAGCGCCGATGCAAAAGGTCTGCTGAAGGCTGCGATCCGGTCCGAAGACCCGGTCGTCTTTCTGGAAAACGAACTGGTTTATGGCCGCAGCTTCGATGTGCCCGACCTTGACGATCACGTCCTCCCCATTGGCAAGGCGCGCATCGTGCGCGAAGGGTCTGACGTTACCATCGTATCCTATTCGATCGGCGTCGGCCTCGCATTGGAAGCAGCGGCGACGCTGGCCGATGAGGGCATCAATGCCGAAGTTATCGACCTGCGAACCCTGCGTCCGATGGATAAGCAGGCGATCCTGACGAGCCTCGCCAAAACCAATCGGCTTGTCATCGCTGAGGAAGGCTGGCCCACCTGCTCAATTGCGAGCGAGGTGATCGCGGTCTGCATGGAAGAAGGCTTCGACGATCTCGATGCGCCCGTGCTGCGCGTCTGCAACGAAGACGTGCCGTTGCCGTACGCCGCCAATCTGGAAAAGTCGGCGCTGATCGATGCCGCTCGCATTGCCGATGCTGTGAGGAAGGTCTGCTATGTCTGAGCAGCCGCCTGCTCCGCTCTGCGGCATTTACCAAGTCGGTCCACCAGGCATTAACCGTCGCGATTAAATAATCGGTAAGTCCTTATGTCTAATGCTCAGCTATCTGGGTTTTTAGACGGAGCAGGACATGTCAGAACAGGGTGGGAAGACAGCACGCCTATCGCGCTTTCGCGGAGCGGTTAAGTCTATTCTCCGCGATACACGCGGAAGCGTCCTGCCGATGATGGCGGCGGCATTCATACCGACAACGGCGATGATCGGCGGGGGCATCGATTTTGGCCGCGCTTATCTCGCCAACTCGAAACTGCAGGGCGCCGTGGACTCTGCCGCGCTTGCAGCGGTTCGGGCAAAGCAGCTTTCGTCAAATTCGACCAGCACTGCGGAAACGATTGGCGAAGATTATATGACCGCCAACTTCCCGGTTGGATATCTGGGCGCCAATCTGGTCGAACAGGAAGTCAAGGTTACCGAAACCGACAGCATCGTGAAGGCCGAGGTAAAAGCCAACGGCACCATCGACACAACCCTGCTGCGCCTCATCGGTATGAACACGCTTTCCATCAGGGCCGAAGCCGTTGCCGAGGCATCAGACACGCTGCCGACATCGGTGGAGGCGCTGCTGGTGCTGGACAACACCGGCTCCATGGCCGGTAGCAGAATGTCTTCCCTTAAAACCGCGTCAAAGAATTTCGTCGGCGTAATCTACGGCGATAAACAATCGCGCGATGGGTTTGCCGTTGGCATCCTTCCGTACAACACCATGGTCAATGTCGGGCGGTTGGTAAGATCGACCAATCCCAGCATGGTTCAGGAACGCGACGGATTTACAGACATTTCCACCTCCGATCCGCTTGGGTGGAAGGGTTGCGTCTTTGCAGATCGGACGATCAGAAATATCTCTGAAGATCCCTTCACGCTTGATGTCGGCGCATTCGACCTTGGGAAAAACATGCCCGGCGAAGATGGGATGCCGAAACTCGAGCCGTTCGTATATCCTCCCATTTACGTCAACTCGTTTCAGGATATCAATAATCGCTACACCATTCCGGATGATCGCCATGACGAGTTTTTCGAAATTCCGACGGTGCGTGAAGCGCTGATCCGGCGCTTCGGGAACGACATTTGCAAGGAAGGAAGCAAGGGTAAGGGCAAAGGCAAGGGCAAAAAGAGGTCATGCGACCTTTCCGGTGCGATAATTGACTTCGATCAATTGCCCGACCGTGCACTGTACGTCAAA
The DNA here is from genome assembly GCA_963838365.1 of uncultured Alphaproteobacteria bacterium. Taxonomy (GTDB): domain Bacteria; phylum Pseudomonadota; class Alphaproteobacteria; order Sphingomonadales; family Sphingomonadaceae; genus Erythrobacter. The sequence continues at coordinate 208,005 of CAWIQR010000007.1, read as the reverse complement.
CCAAGGGCATACAGTCACAAATCGGGGGTCACTCAGGCCTCTTCGCCTAATAACCTTTGGGGCGCCTCGCCCAATTACCAGTGCCCGGCGCAGGCTCTGCCTCTTTCCTATTCCGCGACAAAATCGTCCTTGCGCTCGTATATCGACAACGAGAACGAGGCGTTGCTGCCAGGCACGGGCACATTCCACAACCCGGCCATGACTTGGGCCTATCGGATGATGATGCGCGAAGACGTGTTCCCGCGTTCGCGACCGAACAACATCCCGGTCAAAAGGGTTGTGATCTTCATGACCGACGGTAATTTCGATAGTCGTGACGATGGTCGAAAGGACGGTGGCAAGACAATTCTGGACACTGCCTACACCTCATACAAGACGTACGAAGACAAACTGATCACCACCAGTACATCGCGAGCCGATACTGTCGAACATCTTTCCCGCCGGTTTGCGAAAACGTGCGAGGCGATGAAGAACGATGGTATTGAGATTTACACGGTCGCTTTCGCTCTGGCGAATAACGCCGAAGGCAACGATACGCGCGAGATGTTCCGCGAATGCGCTACCGATCGTAACACGCACTTCTTCTCTGCGGCGAACGGTAACGATCTGAACGAGGCATTCGTGACGATCGCATCCGAACTGGTGAACCTGAGGCTGACGAAATGATCGCGCGGCTCAAGCAGTTGCGGCGCCGCGAAGACGGGGTAACAATCGTCGAATTTGCATTCGTCGCGCCTGTCATGCTCATGCTTATCGGGGGCCTGTTCGAACTCGGTTACCTGACCTTCGCGCGCTCTACACTCGAAAGTGCAGTTCTTACCGCGGCGCGCCAGTCACGGGTCAGCGATTGCCCGAACGAAAATGCCGAAGCGATCGAGGAAGGCATACAGAAACGCATGAACGTGGTGGCCAGCGCCGATGGAGAGCCCGCGCAAGTCCGGGTTGATTCCTATGGCGGAGAGTTCGGCCAGGTCGGCTCGCCTGAACCATTCGATGACGAGGACAAGAGCGGGACGCGCGATGAGGGCGAATCCTACACCGATGTCAACGGCAACGGTGAATGGGACGCAGATATGGGATCAGAGGGTGACTTCGGTTCGTTCGGAGAGGTTGTCCGCTTCACTGCGTCCTACAACGTCCCGTCATTGCTTCCTTATGTCGCCGCACAGATCAATTCCGGCAAGGATTACTACACCATCGAAGCGGTCACCGTAGTCCGCAACGAACCGTTCAAGGATGCCTCATGCGCTCTTTAATCGAAAAAGCGGCTGCGACGGGCGGCCTCGGGCGGACATTTCGTCGGCTGAAATCGTTTGTCAGGAACGAATCTGGTCTGGCCTTGATCGAATTCGCCTACACCCTGCCACTCTTCATGGGGGCGGGACTTGTGGGGCTGGAATTCACCAATGTCGTGCTGGCGCATCAGAAAAGCGAGCGTGTCTCCTCGACCGTTGCCGATCAGATTGCAGCCAATCAGATCCCTCCGAGCGAAGCACAGATCCGCGACATGTACCGCGGTGTCGCACAGATTTCGCAGCCATTCGAATTCGCGCCTAACGGCAATGTGATCGTTACAGCGGTTGTTGGCGTTTTCGACGATGACGATAACGAGGTTCAGAACAAGATCGCCTGGCAGCGTTGCCTCGCCAAGGACAGTTTTGACAGTGGCCTCGGCACGGAATGGACCGGCACTAACGACATTGCAGACGGACCGTCAGTGGACCTGCCCAACGATGTCGACCTCGGCCAGAACCAGATGGTGATCGTCTCGGAAGTATTTTTTCCGTACAAGGAAATCGTGAGCAAGAAGCTCGTCGCCAAATTTCTTCCGAACAGCGGGATTTTCAGGGAAACCTCCATGTTCCGTACGCGCGGCGGTGCCATCATGAACATTACGCCGGTTGGCGGAGTTGCCAAACACGAATGCTGACGCTCGCACCTGCATCTGTTTAGCGATCCCTGGGACATAACAACGCGCGCCGCTCGATACTTCGATGCGGCGCGTTTTGCTTGACAGGACCCTCCGCAAAACGGCTACGCGCTGGGAATATGAACAGTTCTGCCCTCCACACCCCGCTACCTGACGAGGTGCAACTCGCGCTCGCTTACACACCCCCCAACATGCGCGATGCATTGCGGACAGCGTTTGAGCTTGATGCGCGTCTGGCGCGAATTGTGGCTGCGACCAATGAACCCATGCTGGGCCAGATGCGACTTGCGTGGTGGCGCGATACCCTTGGCACTCCGGTTCGTGATCGACCCGCAGGCGATGCCGTTCTGGATGCCATCGGGCAGCACTGGGCCGGGCATGAGGCAGCGTTGGTCGCGCTGGTAGACGGGTGGGAGTGCATGCTGGCCGAACCGCCATTGCCGCGCGAGGGCGCGCAGGCGTTCGCCATGGGCCGCGCTGTGGCTGTCGCAGGGTGTGCGGCGATGACCGGTGCCAATGCGCAAGAAGTCACCGCCGTCGAACGCAGCGCCATGTTGTGGGCCATCGCCGACGCGGCAAGCCACATGGAGGACGGCGCAGAACGCTCGACCATGTTGGAACTGGCCGCGCGGTTTCCGGAACGCACCCGGTTGCAAGACCCGTTTCGAGGGATCGCCGTGCTTGGCGCATTGGCGCGGCGCGCGCTCGATGCTGGCGGCGCCCCACTCATGGCCGGTCGCGGAGCGGCGGTGGTTGCGATGCGCGCTGGCTTGTTAGGGCGGTGAAAGCCGCTATCGTCGGGCGCTGGGTTCGCATCAGGGAAAATACGCAATGCGTCAGGCGGTTCTTGGAGTTTTTGTCGGATTGATCCTGGCCGGAGTAGGCGTGTTCTGGTGGCAGGGCCGCGCTCAGGTGGATCAGGTCGCGCCGCCTCCGCCGCTTGCCGAGGCAACGCCGGGTCCGGATGAATTGCCGACTGCCGACATTTCGGGAATGGAAGGCCCCGCTCCGCCCGAAGCAAGCGAACTGACGCGCGAGCAAAAGCGCTTTTTTCGCTATGACCGGGATCGTGATCAGATCATCAGCCGCAACGAAATGCTGTCCACGCGATCCGATGCGTTTCGCAAACTCGATGTGGATGGCAACAATCTGCTGACGTTCGAGGAATGGGCTGTCACCACGGTCGACCGCTTCGAGGGCGCAGACCGGGATCGCAATGACCGCCTGACCCCGGCGGAATTTGCGACGACAGCGCCCAAGCCTGCGAAGAAAAAGCCCGCTTGCCGATGCTGAAGGCCGCGTTGCTCAGGCGCTTTCGGGCACGCGTTCTTTCGCCGCGCTGATCCAGGTTTGCAAATCTGTCTTGGCGCGCGAGGTGTAGGCTTCCTTGCGCTGTTTCTTCTTCACTTCGTGCAGCGGCGGGAACAGGCCGAAATTGACGTTCATGGGCTGGAATGTCGCTGCCTCCGCGTCGCCGGTAATATGGCTGAGCAAGGCTCCCAACGCGGTGGTCCGCGGGAGGTCTTGCCACGCGCGCCCCGCCAGTTGCGCCGCTGTCATCAACCCTGCAACCAGACCGATCGCCGCGCTTTCGACATAGCCTTCGCAGCCCGTCACCTGCCCGGCAAAACGCACGTGCGGCGCGGCATTCAGCCGCAATTGCCGGTCCAGCACTTGGGGTGAGTTCAGAAAGGTGTTGCGGTGCAGCCCGCCCAGCCGGGCAAATTCGGCGTTCTCCAGGCCGGGGATAGTCCGGAACAGCTCGATCTGGTCGGCATATTTCAGCTTCGTCTGAAAGCCGACCATGTTCCACAGCGTGCCAAGCTTGTTGTCCTGCCGCAATTGCACCACGGCGTAGGGCCAGCGACCCTGCGGATGTTCCTCATTGGTGTCATACGGATTGTCCAGCCCAACGCCCTTCATCGGGCCATATCGCAGCGTTTCGAGCCCGCGCGCGGCCATCACCTCGATCGGCATACAGCCGTCGAAATAGGGCGTGTCCTTCTCCCATTCCTTGAATTCGGTTTTCTCGCCATCCATCAGACCCTGATGAAAGGCGATGTACTGCTCTTTCGTCATGGGGCAGTTGATGTAGTCGCCATCCTCGTTTGAGGCCTCGGTGCGCTTGTTCCAGCGCGACTGGATCCAGCACTTGGACATATCGATGCTGTCGCGGTGTATGATGGGTGCGATGGCATCGAAGAATGCGAGGCGGTCCGCGCCGGTCGCGGCCACGATGCTTTGTGCAAGGGCGGCGGCGGTCAAGGGGCCGGTCGCAACGATGGTGAGGCCAGCGGTGGGCAAGGCGTCCACCCGCTCCCGCACGATCTCGATGTTGGGATGTTCGCTCAATGCCCTCTCAACCTCGGCGCTGAACACGTCGCGGTCCACCGCCATTGCGCTGCCCGCCGGCACCTGAGCGACGGCACCTGCGCGCATCACGATGCTGCCCAGCGCGCGCATTTCATGGTGGAGCAGGCCGACCGCGTTCTTCGCGTCGTCATCGGAGCGAAAGCTGTTGGAGCACACCAGCTCCGCCAGCCCGTCGGTCTGGTGCGCAGGCGTCATCTCTCCGCCCTTATCAGCAGGCGCGCCGCGCATCTCCGACAGGCGAACTTTCGCGCCGCGCTGTGCCAGCTGCCATGCAGCCTCCGATCCGGCGAGCCCGCCGCCGATGATATGAACGTCATGTGCCATGGAATGCCACGTAATTGCGTGGTAGCCGCGCCGCAAGCCCGGTGCGCGTCATGGGGCAAAACAGCGGGGAGGGCATGTATGCCGAAAAGAGCTTTGATCGAGCATCGCCCATGGCTGCTGGCCAGCCTTGTCGCGGGTGTCGCCTACTACTTTTTGTGGAACAATCCGATTGGCGGGCTGTGGCTGATCCTGCTGAAGGGCGCCGGCGTTGGGCTGCTGGCGGTTTATGTGCTGCGCCAGTCGCACGGCATCGACAGCACGATACTGGCGGTCGCGCTGGCCTTCAGCGCGGTGGCGGACATGGTGCTGGAGATCAATTTTGCAGCGGGCGGGGCGCTGTTTCTCGCCTCGCATTGCGTCGCGCTGGCGCTGTATGTGCGCAATCATCAGGACACCTCATCGGCCCGGCAAAAGGCGTTTGCCGCCGCTTTGTTCATTGGCACGCCAGTCGGTGTCATGGCTGCTGAGCGGGCGCGCGGACGTTACGCTGTATTCGGCGGTGCTGGGTGCGATGGCAGCGGCGGCATGGCTGAGCCGGTTTCCCCGTTACCGGGTAGGGCTGGGTGCGGTGCTGTTCATCATTAGGGACTGGCTGATCTTCAGCCGGACGGGCACGTTCGATCTGGGTGTCCTGCCAGATATACTGGTCTGGCCGACCTATTTCGCCGCGCAGATCATGATCGCAACCGGAGTGGTGCAGACGCTGCGCGGCGAAAGGGTGGCTGAATAGGCGTCAGGCTTCTGGCTCTTCGTCAATGTCGTCATCGGATTTGGGCGGTGTGTAAGGCACGGTTTCATCGCCCCCGCCGCGCCGTTCCAGCATTTCTTCGACCACGGCCTCTTCCGCTTCGTTCTCAGGTTCCTCGGTCTCGTCAATGCGGGCGACGCTTACGATCTGTTCGTTCTTGGCGACATTGAACAACCGGACCCCGGCGGAACTGCGCCCGATGATCGAGAAGCCGAGATTTTCCTCGAACCCGTTTTCGATCATGTGACGAAAGTCGATGCCGAGGCGGATCAGCTTGCCCTGATCGGTCACCAGCATGATCTGATCGCCGTGCTGCACAGGGAAGCTGGCCGCGACCGGGCCGTTGCGGCCGGGATCCGAGGCAGGATCACCAATGTTGACCACGCCCTTGCCGCCGCGCCCGGTGACGCGATATTCGAAACTTGAGCTGATCTTGCCATATCCGCGCGTGCAGATCGTCAGGATATATTGCTCCCTCTCTTCCATTTCCGCCATGCGTTCAGGTGAAAGCTCTGGCGTGGCGTCGTTGTTTTTCCATGGTGCGGCGCGAAGATAGGCCTCGCGCTCTTCCATGTTGGTGCCGGTGGCATTGAGGACGGCGAGGCTGACAACTTCGATCTCGCCCTTCGGCCCCATGCCCTGAACGCCGATGCCGGTGCGGCTCTTCGTCTCGCGCGCATCGGTGGCGGCAAACCGGATCGCCTTGCCGGTGGTGCTGGCGAGGAAGATTTCCTGCGACTCGTCCAGCAGTTCGACCCCGATCAGCCGGTCGTCGGACCCCTCGACAAAGCCCATGGCGTATTTGCCGTTGGTCGGGACATTGGCGAATGCATCCATCGAATTGCGACGGACCATGCCGCGCTTTGTCGCGAACACGATGTTGAGCGCGTCCCATTCGGTTTCGTCTTCGGGCAGGGGCAGCACGTTCGTCACGGCCTCGTCCTCGCCCAATGGCAGCAGGTTGACCATCGGGCGTCCGCGCGTTTGCGGGCCGCCTTCGGGCAGTTTCCAGACTTTCATCCGGTACACGCGCCCAGTGTTGGTGAAAAATAGCACCGGGTTATGCGTGGAGGTGACGAACAGTTCAGTTACGGCATCCTCTTCCTTGGTCGCCATGCCTGACCGGCCCTTGCCACCGCGCGCCTGAGCGCGGAACGTGGCGAGCGGGGTTCGCTTGATATAGCCGCCATGCGTCACGGTAACGACCATGTCCTCACGCTCGATCAGGTCTTCGTCTTCCAGACCATCCCAAGCGGGCGCAATTTCAGAGACGCGCGGTGTGGCATAGGTCGCGCGCACCTCCACCAGTTCTTCGCGCATGACGCCGTACAGCTTCACCCGGTCCGCAAGGATGGACAGCAATTCGGCGATCTGCGTGGCCAATTCTTCCAGTTCGCCGCCAATTTCATCGCGGCCCAGCGCAGTCAGGCGGTGCAGGCGCAGGTCGAGAATGGCGCGCACCTGAGCTTCGGAAAGGCGGTAAGTGCCATCATCCTGATCGGCAGTCGGTTCGATCGCCTCCACCAGTTTGATATATTGCGCGATATCGCCAATCGGCCATTTCTTGGCGAGCAGCTTGGCGCGCGCATCGGCCGGGTTGGACGATCCGCGGATTATCGCCACTACTTCATCAAGGTTGGATACCGCGACCACCAGACCCAGCAACAGGTGCGCGCGTTCGCGGGCCTTGTTAAGCTCGAACTTGGTGCGGCGAGTGATAACCTCTTCGCGGAAGGCGATGAAGCTCTTGATGATCTCGCGCAGAGTTAGCGTTTCGGGGCGCCCGCCGCGGATCGCGAGCATGTTGGCCGGAAAGCTCGATTGCGCAGGTGTGTAACGCCACAACTGGTTGAGCACGACTTCGGGCGAGGCATCGCGTTTGAGGTCGATTACGACCCGCACGCCCAGACGCGAGCTTTCGTCGCGAATGTCGGAAATCCCCTCAATTCGCTTTTCCTTGGCCGCGTCGGCGATCTTTTCCACCAGCCCGGACTTGCCGACCTGATAGGGCATGGACGTCAGCACGATGGACTGCCGGTCCCCGCGCTTTTGTTCCACCTCGTGCCGGCACCGCATCAGGATGGACCCGCGACCGGTGGTGTACGCGCTGCGCGCGCCGCTCGATCCCAGAATCAGCGGGGCGGTGGGGAAATCGGGGCCGGGGACGTACTCGATCAGTTCTTCAGAAGTGATCGCCGGGTTTTCAATATAGGCAAGGCAGGCGTCGATGACCTCTCCCAGATTGTGCGGCGGCACGTTGGTCGCCATGCCAACGGCGATCCCGCCCGCACCGTTGACGAGAAGGTTGGGGAAGCGCGCAGGCAACACCTGTGGTTCGCGGCGCGACCCATCGTAGTTGTCGGCGAAATCGACCGTATCCTTGTCCAGATCGCCCAGCAGCATGTTCGCCACTCGCGCCAGACGCGCCTCGGTGTACCGCATGGACGCTGGCGGATCGGGGTCCATCGAGCCGAAATTACCCTGACCATCGATCAGCGGCACCCGCATCGACCAGTCCTGCGTCATCCGCGCGAGTGCGTCGTAAATCGCGCTGTCGCCATGCGGGTGATAATTGCCCATCACATCGCCGACGATCTTCGCGCTTTTGCGATAGGGGCGACCGGCGACAAATCCGCCTTCGTTGCTGGCGTACAGAATGCGGCGGTGAACCGGCTTCAACCCGTCGCGCACATCGGGCAGCGCGCGGCTCACGATCACGCTCATGGCGTAATCGAGATAGCTCGTCTTCATTTCATCGACGATATCGATGCGTTCGAATTCGCCCGAAGCGTTGGGATTGGTGGAGCCGATGGTGTCGTTGTCGTCGCTCAAGTTTCTGGGCCAGTTCTGTTCTTGTCAGGTGGCGGGATGCCGTGTTTCCCCGTGTAGGCTGCGCTGGGCGGATAAGCCACCGACCCGTTGGAACGAATGCCGAACACGGCGATCTTTTTCCACACTTCGCCCGAACTTGCGCCGGACGCACGGTTCAGCCATCCGAAAGCCAGGACGCGATAATCAGCTTCATGACAGCGCGAATTGCGTCACAGGCGGATCAATGATGAGGAGCATGGCCTCCGCCGACATGACCAGTCAGCTATCAACATCTTATCGCCATTCAAAGGCCATTCACCCCGTTCCACCTACCAGTAATTGCAAATTGGACGCAATCACTTCATTGTTGCGGACAAAGCAACTTACGGAACGCAAACCCGTTTTGTGTTTCGCACCACGTCCCTACGGAGAACCATTCGCATGATTACCCATTCGTTGCGCAAGCAGGCTTCCAAACTCGTCCTCGGCATCGCGCTTGCGACCGGCACTGCCATGGTCGTTGGCCATGCGATTCCGGACGCGGCGCACGCCCAGCGTAAAAAGGACAAGAAGGAAAAAGAGGCCAAGGCACCTGAAGCGCAATATTCCAAGGAATTTGTCGCTGCCTATTCCCCGGTAAACGATGCGATCAACGCAGAGGGTGCCAATGTCGCCGCGCTGCGTCCGCAAATCGATGCGCTGATCCCGCTCGCAGTCTCGCCTGATGAGCGTAACGCGATCGGGGGTCTGGTTTACAATGCCGGCGTGAAATCCTCCGATCGCGCATTGCAGGCACAGGGCATCGACCTGATGCTGGCATCGGGCAAGACCGCGCCTGAAAACATCGGCCGTTTCAACTTCATCGGCTATCAGCAGGCGACCGCGCTCAATGATTTTGCGAAGGCACGGCAATATCTGCAGTCCGCCATCGACGCAGGCTTTACCACTGATACGATCTCGACTTCCGATCTCCAGATCTCGATGGCTGAAAGCTATTTTTCCGCAGAGGATTATGCCGCCGGACTGGATTATCTCGACAAGGCGATAAAGGCTCGCAAGGCGCAGGGTCTTCCTGTCGATGAGGCTTGGTATCGCCGTGGCATTACCGTCTCCTATAACAATCAGATCGTGCCGCAGGTCTATGACATGTCACTGGCGTGGGTTGCGGACTATCCGTCAGCCAAGAACTGGCGCGATGCGGTAAATCTGGTGCGCAACCTCAACGATTATGAGGGTGCCGAGATTTTGGATCTGCTGCGCCTTAGCCGCAAGGTGGATGCGCTCGATGAGAAGAACGATTACCTGTTCTACGTTGAGGCTGCCGATCCGCGCAGACTGCCCAAGGAAGTCAAGGACGTGATCGACTACGGTTATGCGAAGGGCGTGATCAGCCGCGATGATTCCTACGTCGCTGAATCGCTCAGCACCGCGAACAGCCGTATCGCAGCCGACCGGGCCGATCTGCCCGCGCTGGAACGTGATGCGATGGCGGGCAATGCAGCCCTGCGCACAGTGGTCGCGGCCGGTGGTGCTTTCCTTAGCTATGGCGACTACGACAAGGCCGTAACCCTTTACCAAAAGGCGCTGACCATGCCCGGCGTCGATATGGGTGAAACCCTGACCCGTCTCGGGATCGCGCAGATTGGTCTGGGCAATTATACAGCGGCTGAGGAAACTTTGAGCAAGGTCAGCGGAACCCGTCTGCCAATCGCAAAGCTCTGGGCCGCCTATGCTCGCCAGCAGAGCAGCGGAACCGCAATGGCTGCTACCGGGGCGTAATCACTCCGGTCCGACTGAAAGGAAAGGGGCGCTGGAGATGATCCGGCGCCCCTTTTTCATGTGCGGGGTTGCGGATCGGGCGCGCTCAGCGCAGCCGTTTGACGTAAATCTGGTTGTCGTCGCGCTTTTCCATCACGAAGTTGGGGAACGAATTGAACATTTCCTTCAGGCTTTTGAAGCCGTAATTGCGCACATCGAAACTGGACCGATTGCCGGCAATCTGTCCCACTCTTGAAAGCCGCGCGAAACCCCCGTCGCTCTTGGCCTCGGCATACGCGGCGGTGATCAGTTCCATCAGATCTTCGGCCAGCGCCTCGGTCTTTGCCGGCGATCCCTTGCCGCGTTCGTTCAATCGGTCGGCAGCGTTCGTGGCGATCAGTTTCTTGATATCGAGGAAGCGCGTGCAGACCGATTGAAACGCCAGCGGGGTTTTCGCCTCGCCAAAGCCATATACGATGATCCCGTCCTGCCGCAGCCGCGTGACCAGCGGCGTAAAGTCGCTGTCCGAAGTCATGATGCCGAACCCGTCGACCTTGCCCTGATACAGCAGGTCGATAGCGTCGATCGTCATCGCCATGTCGGTCGCGTTCTTGCCCTTCGATACGTCAAATTGCTGTTGCGGACGGATGCCGAACTTGTTGGTTATCTCACCCCAGCGGGCCAGATTGTCCTTCGCGAAGTTGCCGTATGCGCGGCGGATATTGACCTGACCCAGCTCTGCCATGACGGTCAGCACCGGATCGATCCCATCGGGCGTCGTATTGTCCGCATCAATCAGCAGGGCGATGTTTTTCAACGTTGTCTCTGGCATGGCTCGCTCCATGGCGACGGGGGCGGGGCAGGGCAAGCGGTAATGGCTCCTGCCAGACAGCCGCACCGGCTATTCTTCTGGCAGAAATTCCCCGGTGCTCTCGTCCAGCGAATACAGCACGCCTTCCTGAATGGAAAAGTGAGCGCCGCGCAGCTTTAGCGCGCCGGAGTTTTCTTTTTTCGTCACCCAGGGAAAAGTCCGCAGATTGGCAAGGCTTTGCCGAATGGCGGCAAATTCCATCGCCAACTCCGCCTCGCGCCCGACTGTTCCGTGCTTTTGGGCAACCGGGCCGCGCGCCTCGCTCAGCAGACTGATCCAGTTGGCGACAAAGCCGCCTTCGCCCGGAGCCGCCGAAGCGTAATCCTGCGTCAGCGCCGCCTTGCATCCGCCGCAGCGGCCATGACCCATGACGACGACCTGCCTCACCTCCAGGATCTGGACGGCGAATTCCACCGCGGCCGATACGCCGTGATAACCCGGCGTCGTCTCAAACGGAGGCACCAACGCGGCAACATTGCGGACGACGAAGATTTCGCCCGGATCGACATCAAAAATCTGCGCAGGATCGACCCGGCTATCCGAACAGCCGATGATCAGCAGCTTGGGCTGCTGGCCTTCCGCGACGGTTTCCTGAAACCGCTCACGCTGGCGCGGATAGGTGTGCTCTCTGAAACGCTGATAGCCTTTCAAAAGCTCGGCATATTCCGGCATCGGGCCCTCCTTTCCGTTCGTAAACATCTTCGGACGGTTGCCTGCAAGTCCTTCGTGGATGACCAGACCATTGCGATGGTGGAAAAAGTTAGGCCTCAGCCCGATATCGCTCGCGCTTGCGGCAACCGCTTCACGTGCCTAGATGGGCAGCTATGAACGATCTTGCCAACATGCCGAATGCCGCGCCTGATGAAAGCCGCCCGCCGCGCCAGCGCAAGCCAGACTGGATTCGTGTCCGCGCGCCCGTCAGCCAGGGGTATAACGAGACGCGCAAACTGATGCGCGAATTGAACCTCAACACCGTGTGTGAAGAGGCCGCGTGCCCGAATATCGGTGAGTGCTGGACGAAAAAGCACGCGACGGTGATGATCCTGGGCGATGTGTGCACGCGCGCCTGTGCGTTCTGCAACGTCAAGACCGGGATGCCGCGTGCGGTCGATCCGATGGAGCCGGAAAACACCGCGATTGCGGCGGCTAAGATGGGGCTTCAGCACATTGTAGTCACCAGCGTCGATCGCGATGATCTGCCCGATGGCGGCGCATCGCAATTCGTGAAGGTAATCGAGGCATTGCGCCGCAATACGCCGGGGACTACAATCGAAATTCTAACCCCGGATTTTCGCGGCAAGATGCGACCGGCAGTCGAAGCGATCTGCGCTGCCGGACCCGATGTCTACAATCACAACCTCGAAACCGTCCCGCGCCTCTATCCAACGATCCGCCCCGGCGCGCGCTATTATGCGTCGCTGCGTTTGCTGGAGGAGGTGAAGGCGCACAATCCGCTGATCTTCACCAAGTCAGGCATCATGCTGGGGCTGGGGGAGGAACGTCTGGAGGTTCACCAGGTGATGGACGACATGCGCAGTGCCGGCGTCGATTTCATCACCATGGGCCAATATCTGCAACCCACGCCAAAGCACGCAAATGTTGCCGAATTCGTGACGCCCAAGGCATTCGATGCGTATGGCTCGATTGCGCGTGCCAAGGGCTTCCTGCAGGTTGCATCCAGCCCGCTGACCCGTTCCAGCTATCATGCAGGCGACGATTTTGCCGTGATGCGCGCCGCGCGTGAGGTAAAGCTGGCAAAGACTGCTGCCCGGAACGAGGGGCGCCCGCAAGCGCACAATTGACATGCCGAGCATCCGCGAAGTCCGCCAACTGCCCTATACCCCGGAACAGATGTTCGATCTGGTCGCCGATGTGGGCAATTATCGCAAGTTCCTGCCGTGGGTAATCGCCACTCGGGTGCGGTCTGATAGCGATACCGAAATGGTCGCCGATATGGTGGTCGGCTTCAAATCCCTGCGCGAGAGCTTTACCAGTCGTGTGACCAAGGACCGCCCGCACGAAATCCGCGTGCATTACATGGACGGGCCGCTATCCGATCTGGACAATATCTGGCTGTTCAAACCCTTCGGTCTGGAAAGCTGCGAAGTCGAATTCTACGTCGATTTCACGTTCAAGAACCGCGTGTTTGAAACGATTGCGGGCCAGTATTTCGACCGCGCCTTTCGCAAGATGGTCGCCGCGTTCGAGGCGCGGGCGGCTGAACTTTACAAGCCGGCAAACGCGTTACGGTAACAGCAATTCGAGCGCGCACAGCGTCGCCTGATGCCGGATGGATGCGCGGGCCCCGTCGGGATCGTCGCCGCCATCGAACCGTTTCATTTCGCCCTCTGGTTCACCCGTCTGGTTGCGAAATGCGCGCGCGAAGACGACGGTTCCCACCGGCTTCAAGTGCGTGCCACCGCCGGGTCCTGCAACACCGCTGATCGCGACGGCAACGTCGGCATTTGAGCGTTGCAGCGCGCCTTGCGCCATCGCCCAGACACACGCGACAGATACCGCGCCGAACGTCTCGATAATGTCTGAGGCAACGTTCAGCGCCTCCATCTTCGCCTCGTTCGAATAGGTCACGAACCCGCGATCCAGCACCGCCGACGATCCTGCGATCTCGGTTATCGCGGCTGCGACCAACCCTCCGGTGCAGCTTTCAGCGGTGGCGACAGTACGCCCGACAGCGCGGTTTTCCGCCACGACGCGGGCGGCCAGTTCGGTGATATCGGCGGGGAGCAGCGTGGCGGTCACTTCGCGGTCGTTCTGGAGGGCTTCGCCGCCGCCACTGGTTTCGTGGTGCAGAGCGGGGGGTTCTTCACCTTCGCCATCTCCGCGATGAATGTCGCCAGACCTGAGACATTCTCAACCGGCAATGGGCTGATGAGAGCAACCGCGCGTTCGATCTTGCCGCAGCTATCCGGCTTGATCTCGCCCGCTATCGTTTGCTGCAGATAGGCATCAACCAATGGACGAAGCGTTTCAGGCGGGAGCGATTCCAGCATGGACCCGATGCCTGCAGCGTCGTTGCTCGCGCCGCTCGCTCCGCTGGCCACAAAGGTTTTCAGCACGCGAAACGCACCCGGCCAGCTCGCATTCTGCTTTGCACGAAAACGTCCGGCAAAATCGGTGCCCTTCGTCCGCATGAAACTGTTTGCGGCATAGGTCTTTGAGCAGGCAGCCATCGCCGCATCATACGCAATCGGCATCGCGTACGTGATCGTATCGTTGAGGTCGGCGGGCTTGACGCAAACCTGCTGTGCCTGCGCAACCTGCGCGCTTCCGAGCGCGACCAATGCGATGATCGGCGCGATGCGGCCAAGGGTGGAAAATCGCTTCATATTTCAGATGTCCTTTCGAAAAAGCGAGACGATCGCTTGTGCGGCGATCCCCTCGCCCCGGCCCGTAAAGCCGAGCCTTTCGGTGGTGGTTGCCTTGATGCTGACAGCGCCTTCGTCCAGCCCGGTCAGCCGCGCGACTTCGCTGCGCATGGCGGGGCGGTGCGGCCCGATCTTGGGCGCCTCGCAGATGATGGTCAGATCGATATTGCCTAACAAATAGCCAGCCTTGTCTGCAAGCATCGCGGCATGCTCAAGAAATTGGCCCGAGCGTGCGCCCGACCATTGCGGATCGCTTGGCGGAAAGTGGGTGCCGATATCCCCTTCACCGACCGCGCCCAGCACCGCATCGGTAATCGCGTGCAGCGCCACATCGGCATCGGAGTGTCCGGCAAGGCCGTGTGTATGATCGAGCTTTATCCCGCACAGCCACAGCTCCTCTCCCGCAACAAGACGATGCACATCAAAGCCCTGTCCTATCCTGAAAGGCGATCCTGTCATTCTCTGTGCGAAATCCTCAGCAAAAGTAATTTTCCTCAATCGTTCGGCACCCTGAACCAGCGCAACTGAACCGCCCATGGCCAGCAAGACCTGCGCATCGTCCCCGGCGTCGGCAGGGCCAGACCAGGCGCGATGGGCGGCTAGGATATCGGCAAATCGGAATGCCTGCGGGGTCTGGACGCGGCGAAGTGTTTCCCTGTCCGCCTTTGCGGCCATGGTCCCGGTATCGCTCGCTACGGCCAGGCTATCGACCACTGGCAGGGCCGGAATTGCTCCGGGATCGTTGATGAGCGCGCCGAGCAATCGCGCGATAACCTCGCGCGGCAGATCGGGGCGGGCGGCGTCGTGAATCAAGACATGCGCAGGGGCAGCGGCCACCAAAGCCTCCAGCCCCGCGCGCACCGATGCTTGTCTGGTCGCACCGCCCGTAACGGTCAGCGTGCCGGCCGGATTGCCCGCTGCCTCCAACGCCTCCCCATGCATTCCATCGGGAGCGACGATAACCAGATGTGTGCAGCCAGCCGCAATCAGCGCATCAACCGAATGCCGCAACACCGGTTGCCCGCGCCAATCGCGAAATTGCTTGGGCGTGTCGCCGCCCACTCTCAAACCTTTGCCCGCCGCAACAATCACGGCAGCAAACGGGGGAAGGGGGCCAGCGCCTTGCATTGCGGACCAGCGCTTAGGGACTGGACGGAAATAGCGCAATCCACTAAGCGCGTGCCCAATTCTTAGGCATTTCCTTTATGACACAACCCGCTGCCCACCCAACGCTCAAGCCGATCCAGATCGGCCCGGTCTCGATTGCCGAGCCGGTTTTGCTCGCGCCCATGACGGGCGTGACAGACAAGCCGTTCCGCGTGCTGGTGCGGCGCTATGGCTCCGGCCTCAATGTGACTGAGATGATCGCCAGCGAGGCGGCAATCCGCGAGACGCGCCAATCGGTGCAAAAAGCCGAATGGGATGCGACCGAAGAGCCGGTTTCGATGCAGCTGGTTGGATGCGATCCCGGCAGTATGGCAGAGGCCGCGAAACTTCAGGAAGGCAATGGCGCGGCCATTATCGACATCAATTTCGGCTGTCCCGTTAAGAAGGTCGTCGGTCAGTTAGCCGGTAGCGCACTGATGCGCGAAGTGCCGCTCGCTACAAAGCTGATGGAAGCCACCGTCAATGCGGTAGACGTCCCCGTTACGGTCAAGATGCGGATGGGCTGGGACCACCAGAGCCTGAATGCGCCGGAAATGGCTCGCATTGCTCAAGATTTGGGCGTCAAGATGATCACCATTCATGGCCGCACCCGCAACCAGATGTACAAGGGCAGCGCAGACTGGTCGTTCGTCCGCAAGGTGAAGGAAGCCGTCTCCATCCCCGTCATCGTCAATGGCGATATCTGCACCATCGACGATGCGGCAAAAGCGCTGGAACAATCGGGTGCGGACGGGCTGATGATCGGGCGCGGAGCCTATGGCAAGCCGTGGCTGCTGGGTCAGGTTATGCATTGGCTGCGCACCGGTACGCGCATCCCCACTCCCGAATTTGACGAGCAATTCGCCACGCTGGTGGAGCATTACGAACGGATGCTGGACCATTACGGCCGCGATGTCGGGACCAAGATCGCGCGCAAGCATCTGGGCTGGTACACCAAGGGGATGCACGGATCGGCGGATTTCCGCAATTACGTCAATACGATCGACGATCCGGATGAAGTGCTTGGCGAAGTTGCGCGGTTCTACGAACCTTTCCTGCGCCGCCGCGCAGCTGCCGCCTGAAGCACGGGCGGCATATTCGATGGCCAGCGAGCCAGCTCCTCCCACCGACGAACAGATCCCCGATGCGGCCACGCAGATCAGCGGGCTGATGTTCGCATTGCTGTTGATTGACCCGCGCGGACTGATTGCGGAGGTCAATAACGCTGCCGAAACGCTGCTTGGCACAGGAGCCAAGCGCATGATTGGGCGCCCGCTGGATGAACTGGTCACACCGGTTGACCCACGGGTTACGACCGCTTTGACGCAGAGCGAGGGCGCCTTGCTCGCCCGCGATGTGCGCGTCAGGCTGGATGGCGCGGAAACGTCGGTCAATCTCACCATGTCGGCCATATCGCAACAGCCGGGCTGGCGGGTGGTGACGATCTCTCCGCTTGTTCACGAGAAGGGATCGGCTGAACTGCAGGGACATTCCGTGGTCGGCGCACCATCAATTCTGGCTCATGAAATAAAGAATCCGCTATCCGCGATACGCGGCGCAGCGCAGCTGATCGCGCGTAAATTGCCGCTTTCCGATAAAAAGCTGGCGCGCATGATCACGGATGAGGTTGACCGGATCGCACGCCTGATTGACCGGATGCAGCAATTGGGCAGCAGCCATTCCGAACCGGCCGCACCCTGCAATCCGCACGAGGCGATCCGTTCCGCCATAGCCACCGTGCGCGCTGCCGGGTTGAACGGTATCACCATCGAGGAAGAGTTCGATCCCTCTATCCCGCCGGTGCTGGCCAATCGCGATGCACTGGATCAGGTGCTTATCAATCTTATCTCCAACGCCCGCGATGCCGCCGCCGCAGGGCAGGTCGCAGGTGGTAGTGAGCCGATTGTGAGGATCCGCACCCGCTATGTCAGCGGGCATGTATTCAGCGCCATCCGGTTTGGCAGAACGGTGCGACTGCCCATCGAAATCACGATATCGGATAACGGCGCCGGCATCGCTGTGGAGGTGCGCGACCGGTTGTTTGAGCCGTTCGTATCGTCCAAACCTTCGGGCCAGGGACTTGGCCTTGCGCTGGTGCGAAAGCTGATGCGCGATATGGATGGCAGCATCAGCCACGAACGCGAAGGGCGCGCGGGCCTAACCCATTTTCGGCTGCATTTGCCGGTGCATCGTCCAGACCACGCCGGGAGCCGCAGTTGATGACGATTACAGGTCCGCAAAAAGTGCTGCTGGTCGAGGATGACGGGGCTATTGCGACAGTCATCGAGGCCGCGCTCGAGGATGAGGGGTTCGCGACCACGCGCGTCGCCAGCATTGCCGCGCGCGATGCTGCGCTCGAAAAATCGCGGTTCGATGTGATGTTGACCGATGTCATGCTCGAAGATGGCGACGGTCTGGCAACCCTCGCTGCAGTGCGCAGGCAGGCTCCGATCATGCCGGTGATTGTCCTGTCGGCGCAAAACACGCTCGATACCGCAGTGCGCGCCAGCGACAGCGAGGCGTTCGAGTATTTTCCCAAGCCATTCGATCTTGATGAACTGGTGCAGGCGGTGTGCCAGGCTGCCGGGTCCAAGCCGCGCATTGATAGCGAGGCGGCAGAAGCCCCGGTCGAAGGTCTGCCGCTGGTGGGTCGCAGCGCTGCGATGCAGGGCGTGTATCGCATGATTACCCGCGTCTTGCGCAATGATCTGACGGTTCTGGTCACTGGTGAAAGCGGCACAGGAAAGGAGCTGGTCGCAGAGGCAATCCATCAACTTGGCAGCCGCCGGACTGGACCTTTTGTGGCGGTCAACACCGCAGCGATCCCCGCGAACCTTATCGAAAGCGAGCTGTTCGGCCACGAAAAAGGCGCGTTCACGGGCGCCATCGCGCAGGCTATTGGCAAGTTCGAGCAGGCCAATGGCGGCACGCTGTTTCTGGATGAGATTGGAGACATGCCGGCGGAGGCCCAGACCCGGCTGCTGCGCGCGCTGCAATCCGGTCGCATCCGCCGTGTGGGTGGGCGTCAGGAGATAGAAGTGAATGTGCGGATCATCGCTGCCACCAACCGCAACCTCGCCCCGATGATTGATCGCGGCGAATTCCGCGAAGATCTGTTCTACCGCCTCAACGTGGTTCCCATCACGCTGCCGCCTTTGCGCGAACGGTCGGAAGATATCGAGACGCTTGCGCTCCATTTTCTCGCGCTGGCCGCCGATGAGGGATTGCCGCGTCGCCAGCTTTCCCCCGGCGCGATAGCAGCGCTGGAACAGCGTATCTGGCGCGGCAATGTCCGTGAATTGCGCAATGTGATCTATCGCCTGGCTCTCATGGCGCGCGACGATTTGATTGAACTCAGCCATCTGGAAGATATCCTGGGCCCTGAGCATTCGAGCGCACATCCCGCCACGCTGGATGGACCGCCGGGGTTCGACATTGCACTGGCGCATTGGCTGCAGGAGGAAGACCCGGTCTCGGGCACGGTCTACCACAGGGCGCTGGCTGCATTCGAAAAACCGCTGATCGAATATGCTCTGGGCGAAACGCGCGGCAACCAGTTGCGCGCGGCCAAACTGCTGGGCATCAATCGCAACACCTTACGCAAGCGTATAGGTGAGCTTGGCGTGGAGCCTGATCGCTTTGGCAGAACGGGCTGACGCATAAATCCGGGCCAAGTCGCATGTAATGCTTGCAAATGTGCAACACTGGGGTTGTAACCGTGCCACGATGGACGGATCAGATGCGACCACATTGATATCAGGCAGCCAATTCCGGCAACCGCCAACGGCGGCTGAACCCAAATCCGATAATGCGCCGCGTCAGACGCCGCGCTGGTGGCGCAGGTTCGTGGTGATGTCGCGTCGGGCAAATCTGTTTGTCTGGCTTGAATTGATGGCGGTGCTCGCGCTGATTGTCGCGATTGTCGCGACTTACCTGGCCTTTTCGCGCGACCCTGACCAACCCGATTTGCTGTCCACGATGCAGGTTTCGATCCTGCTCATGTCGGTCCTGATCCCGGCCATGGCAATCCTTGTCCTTGCTGGACGCCGGTTTGCCTTGCGGCGAGCGGCGGGCAGCACGGCCCGGCTCCATGTGCGGCTTGTGTTCTTTTTCTCGATGGTGGCAGCCGTTCCTACCCTGCTTGTCGCAGGCTTTGCCGCGTTCCTGTTCCAGACCGGAGTGGATTTCTGGTTCTCCGACGATTCGCGCGGCCTGATGGAAAACGCAAACGAGCTTGCGCAGAGCTATTACGATGCGAACCAGCGTGATGTTCAGGATGAAACCATCACCATGGCCAGCGACATGCGCAAGACGTTGGAGCGCGTACCGATATCCAGTCCGGATTTCCCCGATTTCTACGCCTATCAGGCGCAGTCGCGAAAAATCAACGAAAGCGCTATTCTCCAAAGGCTTGACGATAATACGCTGCGCACAGCGGCGATTTTCAATCTGATGGAAGGCAACCGCCCGCTCGAATTCAGCCATTCTGCGCTGGCGCGATTGGATACAGGTGAATTCGTCGTCGTCGAGGGCAGCCCCGAACGGATCGCTGCGCTGGCCCCGATCGACAAGGAGAGCGGCATCTATCTCTACAATGCCCGCACGACCGAAGAAAAATTGTTCAAATCGTGGTCGCGCGCGCAGGCCGTCTGGTCCGCCTACGATTCGCTCACGAGCGAGGCGCGCACGCTGCAATTGCGCTTCAATGTGGCATTGGTGGCGGTCAGCCTTTTGCTGGTGGGGATGGCGGTGTGGTTTGCCCTGCGCTTTGCGGACCGGCAGGTGGAACCGCTGACCGATCTGATCGGAGCCGCGCGCAAAGTAGGGCAGGGCAACTTCTCGCTGAAAGTGGACGGCCGCACCGGCGCTGACGAAATCGGAATGCTGAACCGCGCATTCAACCGCATGACCGCGCAACTGGAACGCCAGACGCAGGCGCTGGTGAATGCGAACCGCCAGATCGACGATCGCCGCGCCTTTATGGAAGCGGTGCTGGAATCAGTGAGTGCGGGCGTCATCTCGGTCGATCATGATAGCCAGGTCTTGCTGATGAATTCGTCGGCGCAGGCGCTGCTCGAAGATCCCGAAACGGGCCAAACCGGTGCAAGGCTTGAGGGGCATTCACTGGATATCCTGTCGCCGGAAATCTGGCAGATGGTGCGCGATGGCAAGAAACGCGCGATCGTCACCCATGCCAAAGGCTCCGACCTGTTGACCCTCGCGGTGAAGGTTGCGCCCGGTTCAAGCGGGCATGTGATCACATTCGAGGATATCACGCGCCAGTTGCTCGATCAGCGTCAGGCAGCGTGGTCGGATGTGGCGCGCCGGATCGCCCATGAGATCAAGAATCCGCTGACCCCCATCCAGCTCGCCACGGAGCGTCTGAAGCGACGCTATCGCAAGCTCATCGGCGACGAGGATACCGAATTGTTCGATGAACTGACGAGCACGATCGTAAGGCAGGTCAGCGGTCTCAGAAAGATGGTGGACGAATTTTCATCCTTTGCCAGGCTGCCAAAACCGGTGTTCCGCAATGAAGACGTCGTCGATCTGGTGCGTCAGGCGGTCTTTCTTCAGGAAGTCGCGCATAATGGCATCGAATTCAGCGTCACGGCTCAAAACGTCAACAGTCGTGAACTCAGTTGTGACCGGCATCAGGTCGGTCAGGCGATGACCAACGTGCTGAAAAACGCAGTCGAGGCGATCGAAGCGCGGGCGGCCGAGGGGCGCGGGGCCTATGCCGGCAGGATCGCGGTGGAAGTCGCCACGCAAGACGATCATCTTTGCGTTACGGTGGAAGACAACGGCATCGGCCTGCCCGCGGACCGCGAACGGTTGATCGAACCTTATGTCACCACCCGTGAAAAGGGCACCGGACTGGGCCTCGCCATCGTCAATAAGATCGTTGACGAACATGGCGGCGATATGGCCTTTTCATCCAGCGCAAGCGGCGGAACGCGCGTCACCTTGCGGTTTGCACGCGACCCGCAAATCTCTGCGGGCCAAGCGGCATGACGCTGCCCACTCACCCTGCAAACGATAAGATGTCCCGAAAGAGGTGCGCATGGCGCTTGAAATCCTGATTGTCGATGATGAACGCGATATTCGCGAACTGGTGGCCGGTGTGCTGGGCGATGAAGGCTATGATTGCCGCACGGCAGCCGATTCCACCGCCGCACTTGCTGCGATAGATGGGCGGCGACCCAGTCTGGTGCTGCTGGATGTGTGGCTGCACGGCAGCGAGATGGACGGTCTTGAATTGCTGGACGCGATCAAGGCTCGCGAACCCGATCTGCCGGTCATCATCTTTTCAGGTCATGGCAACATCGACACGGCGGTTTCCGCGGTCAGTCGCGGTGCAATGGACTTCATCGAAAAGCCGTTCGAGGCTGAGCGCCTGCTGTTGCTGGTCGAACGCGCGACCGAGACGGAGCGTCTGCGCCGCGAGAACACCCGGCTGCGCGAGGGATCGGAAGAGGCAGGAGAATTCACCGGAAATTCCAGCACGATCAATGCCGTAAGAGCGACATTGAAACGCGTGGCGAACACGGGCAGCCGGGTGTTGATATCCGGGCCTCCGGGATCGGGCAAGGAAGTGGCGGCCAGATTGCTTCACGCCTGGAGCTCGCGATCGGACAATGCCTTCGTCAGCGTGAATTCGGCGCGCATCACACCGGACCGTTTCGAAAACGAGCTGTTCGGCGAGGAATCGGATGGCAAACAGATTCGCCCCGGCCTGCTGGAAATGGCTGACGGAGGGACGCTGTATCTCGATGAGGTGGCCGACATGCCGCTGTCGACGCAGGCGCGCATCCTTCGCGTGCTGACCGAACAGAGCTTTGTCCGGGTTGGCGGGACACGGCAGATCGGGGTGGATGTGCGGGTGGTTTCATCAACCTCGCGCGATCTTGCGCTGGAAATGGAGGAGAAGCGTTTCCGCGAAGATCTGTTCTATCGCCTCAACGTGGTTCCCGTGGCGATCCCGAGTCTGGCCGACCGGCGCGATGACATTCCTGCCTTGGCCGAGCATTTCTTCACCCGCTATTCGACCGATCAGGGGATTGTACCCCCCGAAATTTCCGAGGAAGCGATGGCCGCGCTTCAGGCGTATGACTGGCCCGGCAATGTGCGCCAGTTGCGCAATCTGGTGGAGCGCACGATCATCATGACACCGCGCGACCGGCTTACTGCGGTCGAGACCGATATGCTGCCCTCGGAAATTACCGGCGGCAGGCTGGCTGCGTCGGGGCAGGGGCTGTCCGCGATGATGGGAGTGCCCCTGCGCGAGGCGCGAGAGACGTTTGAACGTGAATATCTCACAATTCAGATTCGACGGTTTTCCGGGAATATTTCGAAAACTGCAACATTCATCGGCATGGAACGGTCAGCGCTTCACAGGAAGTTGAAACTGCTGGGGATGGCGGAAAGGCGCGACGTTCTGCGCAAGGAATGACGCACAACATACGGTATAGGCGTCGTTAAGGTGACAATAATTCAATCATTGCCGGATCGGGAGACAAGAGGCATTATAGCGTGGCGCGGATTTCAGGTGGGCTGAAAATCTCGCGCCACAATGCGGACCGTAAAAGCGGCTGCCAAAAACAGGAGCATTCCAAAATGTCCAGCGGACGTACGCTCTCTCCACGTCCTGTCACGCGAATTGCCAAGGAACCAATTGCTGATGGCGCAAAGTCAACAAGCAAGGGATCGTCACGATCCGGCGGTGGAAGTTTGCAAGACGCTTTTCTCAATCTGTTGCGCCGAAACAAGACACCGGTGACGATGTTTCTAGTCAAAGGCGTGAAACTACAGGGTATTGTCACGTGGTTCGATAATTTTTCGATCCTGTTGCGGCGCGATGGACAATCGCAGCTTGTGTACAAGCACGCAATTTCGACGATCATGCCGGGCAGCACTGTGGATGCTGATCAATTCGAATTGCCGCAATCGACCAAGAAACAACGCATGCTTCAGGACGTGTTTTTGAGCCGCGTAAGCGATGCCGGCGTTCAGGTGACCATGTTTCTCGTCAACGGAGTGATGCTGCAAGGCCGGATTGCGGCTTATGATTTGTTCTGCATGTTGCTGGAACGTGACGGCGCCGTGCAATTGGCATATAAACATGCCGTATCCACCATTCAGCCCGCCACCCACGTCGATCTTCATGATGAGGCCGACGATGCGCTTGAAGAGGCTGACATTGATGAAGAAGATGACGCCTGAGCTTCGATGATGATCTGATGGACGAGGTGACCCGCGGTGCGCGGGCACTGGTCGTTTGCCCGGATATACGGGCTTTTTCCTACGACCTCGATAGTGCGGAGAGGCTTGAGGAGGCGCAGGGTCTCGCCTTGGCTATCGGGGTCGAGATCGTGCATTCCGAAGTGCTGCCGGTGCGCCAGATGCAGGCGAACACCCTGTTCGGTTCGGGGCAGGTTGAAAACCTGCGCATCGCCTGTGAACAGCACGAGGCGGAACTGGTCATCGTCGATGGCGCGCTAACTCCGATCCAGCAGCGCAATCTCGAAGAAAAGTTCAAGCGCAAGGTGATCGACCGCACC
Organism: uncultured Alphaproteobacteria bacterium; assembly: GCA_963838365.1. Taxonomy (GTDB): domain Bacteria; phylum Pseudomonadota; class Alphaproteobacteria; order Sphingomonadales; family Sphingomonadaceae; genus Erythrobacter. The sequence goes on along the minus strand of CAWIQR010000007.1, from coordinate 184,097 downwards.
GGCCTGATCCTCGAGATCTTTGGCGAGCGTGCGGCCACTGCCGAGGGCCGGTTACAGGTCGAACTGGCGCATCTTGATTATCAGCAAAGTCGATTGGTGCGCAGCTGGACCCACCTTGAACGCCAGCGCGGCGGCTTTGGCTTCCTTGGCGGTCCGGGGGAAACGCAGATCGAGGCCGACAGGCGAATGATCCGCACCCGGATGAGCCGGCTGCGACGCGAGCTTGAACAGGTCCGCAAAACTCGCGCATTGCACCGTGACAGGCGAGGGCGGGCGCCGTGGCCGATAATCGCGCTGGTTGGCTATACCAATGCCGGAAAATCAACGCTTTTCAATCGCTTGACCGGTGCAGATGTGATGGCAGAGGACCTGCTATTTGCGACACTGGACCCGACGATGCGCGCCATAAGCCTTCCGGGTGTCGATAAGGCGATCATGTCCGATACAGTCGGTTTCATCTCTGATTTGCCGACGCAACTGGTGGCAGCATTCCGTGCTACTCTGGAAGAGGTCACGGCCGCAGATGTTATTTGTCACGTCCGCGATATGGCAAACCCGGCTCATTCTGCGCAGAAAAAACAGGTTATCGAAGTGCTCGCCGATTTGGGCGTTATCGACCGTGATACCGGCACTTCCGAAATTCCGATCCTCGAAATCTGGAACAAGGCCGATTTGCTCACCGAAGATGCGCTTGCGGAATTGACCGAGGCAGCACAGGCACGAGAAGCCGCGCTCATTTCGGCTGAAACCGGTGTGGGCCTCGATGATCTTTCGGATAAGATTGCAGCGTTGCTGACGGTGAAGGCGCGCGAAGTCACAGTGACTCTGCCGGCAAGCGATGGACGCCGCATCGCGTGGCTGCACGCGCACGGCGACATCGTGGAGGAAAGCGATGCGGGCGAGGGCGAGCATGGGCCGCTGCGCAACTTTGTAGTCCGTCTCAACCCGAAGGAACTGGGTCAATACGCCTCGCTTTGAGTGGGAAATTCCTTACTGTAGAGACAGTTATTCGATCTTCTTGACCGTTTGCCAAAGGCTTTCCTGCGCTTCCAGAGACAGTGTCGGGAATGTCCCATCCGCCAGTTGTTCCATGGCGCGAAAACGGCGCTCAAATTTCGAATTGGCTGCGCGCAATGCGTCCTCAGCGCCAATCCCGTGTGCCCGGATGTAATTCACTGCGGCAAAAAGCAGATCACCCGCCTCCTCAACCTTGTCCTGGTCTGAGATAGCCGCTTCAAGCTCTTCGATTTCCTCGGAAATCTTTGCGCGCGACCCTGATGGATCGGGCCAGTCGAAGCCTGTGCGGGCGGCACGCTTTTGCAATTTCTGCGCACGCAGCAGCGCTGGTAATGCCACGGCAACTCCATCCATCGCACTTTCCTGGCCTTTATCGGCACGTTCGGCCTCTTTGAGGTTTTCCCACCGCGTTTCGCCCATGGTGCCGGCTTCATCGCCGAAGATGTGTGGATGGCGCGCTTCCATCTTGTCGGATATCGACCTGGCTACCTCCGCGAATGAGAAGTCGCCGGCTTCTTCAGCCATTCTCGCGTGGAACACGACCTGAAGCAACAGATCGCCTAATTCATCGCGCAGGTCTGCCATGTCATTGCGCTCGATGGCGTCGGCAACTTCGTAGGCTTCTTCAAGTGTGTACGGGGCGATGCTGGCAAAATCCTGCGCCAGATCCCAGTCGCATCCGCGCTCTGGATCGCGCAGGCGTGCCATGATTGCCAATAGCCGCGCAAGTTCGTCCGTGGCAGTAGAAGTGGGGCTGGATGTCATGATCGAACCGTTGCGTGCAAAACTCGAAATTGGAATGGATAATATATATTATGTTAAATGCGAGGTTGTGGTGGTTACATTTCCAGCCCCAGCAATCGCACCAGCAAGAACGCCCCTCCGAATATCGCCAACCACGTCAGAGCCAATTGCGCCGTCTTTCCCCAGCTAAGTCGGTAGGATGCAAACGCCGAACCGGCGAGCACCAGCCAACCGAGCAAGGCAATGATTGAAACAATTGCAGTCATATCGGTCATGCGACTATCTCCAACCCATCATATCCGACGGTCACGTGCTCTGGTACTTCATCGCACAATGTCTGATAATCCATGCTCTTGTCGAGATGGCTAAGCACCAGTCGCCTGGCACCGCAACGTTCCGAAAATTCCAGCGCGAGATCGAGATGTGCGTGGGTAGGATGCGGTTCACGACGCAGGCAATCGCTCACCAACACATCCACCCCTTCGCACAATTCGATCATCTCTTGAGAAATTGCACTAAAATCTGTTGTGTATGCGACAGACTTGCCATCCGCTTCGAAGCGATATGCGGTCGTCTCGCCAGGGCCGTGCTCCATCTGGCACCATTCGACACCAAATCCGGCCACCATCCGCAACCTGTCCAGGGTTTCCAGCGAAACAATCGTGGGATAGCCATCCTGCCCGGCAAAGACATATCCGAACCGTTGCCGCAATCGCCGCACCGTTTCGGTATGGGCGTAACCCGGTATCGGACCCGCGCGTCCATATCGCAGCACCCGCAGATCATCGATCCCGTGACAATGATCGGCGTGATCGTGCGTCCAGAAAACTCCGTCCAGCCGTGTGACCCGGGCGGCGAGCAATTGCGCGCGGCAATCAGAAGACGTGTCGACCAGCAGGCGTTTGCCCTCGTCGCTTTCGATCAGGATCGAGACGCGGCTGCGACGGTTGCGCGGCTCTTCGGGATCGCATTCACCCCAATCGCCCAGTCCATCGGCCCCTCCGATCCGGGGGACTCCTGTCGAAGTGCCCGACCCAAGCATGATTACCTTCATCGTCCGTCCCCGCTCACAAACTGGCGCGGGTAAAAAGTCTTGCAAAATTCTTGCTGGTTTGCGCTGCAAGTTCCTCAAATTCCACGCCGCGAAGGTTCGCTATGAATCGGGCGGTATCGGCCACGAATGCCGGTTCGCACGGACGACCGCGATGCGGCACTGGCGCCAGGAACGGGCTGTCGGTTTCCACCATTAGCCGGTCAGCGGGGATTTTTGCGGCAGTTTCCTGCAGCGCCCTGGCGTTTTTGAAGGTCACGATCCCGGAGATCGAGATCGTGAGGCCGAGGTCCAGCACCTTCGCTCCGAATTCGTCCGATGCCGTGAAGCAATGGATCAGCGCGGGGAATGCGCCCTTCTCCATTTCATCGGCCAGGATCTGATACGTATCATCCTCGGCATCGCGGGTGTGGATGATGAGCGGCAATCCCGTCTCGCGCGCAACGTCAATATGCATGCGGAATAAGCGTTTTTGCGTTTCGCGGTCGGAATGTTCGTAATAATAGTCGAGGCCGGTTTCACCGATGCCGATGACGCGCGGGTTATCCGTCGCCGCCAGCAATACGCTGCGGCCCAGGTCCGCGTGGCCATCCGCCTCGTGCGGGTGGATGCCGACGCTGGCGAAGACATCGGGTTCGCGAGTGGCGGTGGCGATGACCTGATCCCACTCGCTCTGTCGGGTGGAGATATTGAGGAACGCGCCCACCCCAGCGGCCCGCGCACGGGCAAGCACACCCGCCTGATCTTCGACCAGGCCCTTATATTCAAGGTGGCAATGGCTGTCGATCAGCATCAGGCGTCCGCCTGTTCGGGAAGGTCGAGCCGCGGGAAAATTGGCGTCGGCGGCGCCACGGTGAAGCCGCTTTCGATCAGACGCAGGAACCAGCCATTGTCTTCCAGCGCGGCATAGTCGCGTTCATCAGCCGGAATGCCCAATTGATCGAGCAGCGCGGCGGCCTTTTCCGGCACCACTGGCTGGATCGTTATGGCAAGGTCGCGCAGCGCCACAAACAGCGTTTGCAGCACGGCCTTCATGCGGCTCGGATCGGTCTTCTTGAGCGCCCATGGCGCTTGTTCATCCACATACTGGTTGCAGGCATAGACTGCCCGCATCCATGCCTCGATCCCTGTGGAGAACGATAGCGCCTCAAAGTCTCGCGGCAATTCGACCCGGCAGGCATCGGTTACGCTACTTAACAAACCGGCATCGGCTTCATTGCCTTCGAACGGTTCCAGCACCCCGTCCATATTCTTTGCAATCATCGAAAGCGTGCGCTGCGCGAGATTACCAAAGCTGTTGGATAGTTCCGCATTCGCACGCAAAACAATGGCTTCTGGCGAATAGCTGCCATCTTGTCCGAACGCCACTTCGCGCATTAGGAAGTATCGCAGAGTGTCGACGCCGAACGTATCTGCCAGTTCCAGCGGATCGGCGGCATTGCCCGCGCTCTTGCTCATCTTTTCTCCGCCTCGCGCGAGCACGAAACCATGGCCAAACACCTTGCGCGGCAATGGCAGCTTGGCGCTCATCAGAAAGGCTGGCCAATAAATCGTGTGAAACCGCACGATATCCTTGCCAATCAGGTGCAGGTCTGCCGGCCAAAAATCGGCCATTTCAGTCGTTTCATCGGGGAAACCCAAACCGGTGAGGTAGTTGGTCAGGGCGTCCACCCAGACATACATCACGTGGCTTTCGCTGCCGGGAACCTTCACTCCCCAGTCAAAGCTGGTGCGGCTGACCGAAAGATCACGCAGGCCCTGCTCCACAAAGGCGACCATTTCGTTGCGGCGGCTCTCCGGTTCAAGAAAATCGGGGCTTTTCAACAGATCGAGAAGCGGTTGCTGATACTTCGAGAGGCGGAAGAACCAGCTTTCCTCGACGGTCCATTCTACCGGCGTACCTTGCGGAGAGAGCTTAGCCTCCCCTTCCCCGGCAACCAGTTCGCTCTCGTCGTAATATGCCTCGTCGCGGATGGAGTACCAGCCTTCGTAACGATCCAGATACAGATCACCCGCCGCTTCCATGCGTTGCCAGATCGCCTGGCTAGCGCGATGGTGATCGTCTTCTACCGTACGGATGAACCGGTCGTACTTGACGTTAAGCGCATCGCACATCTCACGAAAATATCCCGACATTTCATCGGCGAGATCGCGTGGAGTGCGGCCCTGCTCCTCAGCCTTGCGCGCCATTTTCAGGCCATGTTCGTCGGTCCCCGTCTGGAATCGCACACGGCGGCCGCGCAGGCGCTGGAAACGAGCTATGACATCGGCCGCAATCGCTTCATACGCGTGCCCGATATGTGGGCGGCCATTTGGGTAACTGATCGCAGTGGTGATGTAGAAGGGAGATTTATCGGGGTCAGGCATGGGCGGATTCGCTAGCCGCGTGCGCCTCGACAAGCAAGGTTCCGATCTCCAACGACAGGAGGCCGGTGTCGAAATTGGCGGTCGGTGCCTCCCCCGTCAGCGTCACCAACATGCCGTGCGCCTCGATCAATGCAGCCCGCGCGCGATGGTCCGGCGCAGTGCGCGCGCGGTGGGCGGTGATGCTTTGCGCCAGTTCAAGCACGGATTGCAACCGGGTGCGATCGGCACGCGGTCCGATCAGGCGCGCCAGCTCGGTCCGGCCGACAAAGCCGGGGTCGCCAACATTCAACAGCCCGTCGATCACGCGCGCCACCTGCCCAAGTTCCTGCTCAACGAACCGGACGGCAGTGCCATACGATCCCCCCGCAGCGTGCAGCGCGGCGGGGTCGGGCGCATGCCCCTCGCGCGCCAGCATCTCTGCGAGTTGATCCTCCCCCAGCATCGGAAAGCGCAAGGTGCGGCAACGCGATCGGATAGTGGGCAACAGGCGCGAGGGCCGATGCGCAACGAGAATGAAGAACGTACCCTGCGGCGGTTCCTCAAGGCTTTTGAGCAACGCGTTGGACGCGCCCTTCTCCATGTCGTCTGCCGGGTCGATGACGATCGCGCGGCGCGCGCCCAGTGTCGGCCGGGTGGTGAGGCGACGCTGCATCATCCGGATCTGATCGACGGAGATGTTGCGCTTCACCTGATAGGGCTTTCCCTCGTCGCGCTTCTTCTCTTCCTTGTCGTCTTTTGGCAGATGGGTCAGGAGGAAGATGTCGGGGTGTTCGGCGGGCTGGAGTACGCCGGGTTCTGACACCAGTTCGCGCGCGGCGCGCATTGCAAAATCGTGCTTTCCCAAGCCGCTTTTGCCCGCCAGAATCCACCCGTGGTGCATCCGGTCACCACTCATCGCGCCGCGCCATTCGCGCATGGGCTTTTCGTGATTGGGCCAATCAATCATGCATTCACGCTCCCGAACCGGGCATCAACGGCCGCCAGTACAGCGTCATGCACGCTTTGCGCATCACCGTTCGCATCGATCACGCAGAAGCCTTTCGGGTCAGCCTCTGCCAGCGCGCGAAAGGTATTTGCGACGCAGGCGTGATAGTCTGGCCCGCGTCCGCCAATCGCGTCGCTCGCCCCGGCATCTCGCGCAGACAGGCGATCGTGTGCCCGGTCCGCGTTCACCTCCAGCAGGATCGTGAGATCGGGGCGCAGACCGCCGCTGCCAAATACGTGCAGGTGCTGAATTGCGTCATCGCCAAGACCCCCTGCCCCGCCCTGATAGGCCCGGCTCGAATCCACGAACCGGTCGCAGATAACCCATGTTCCGGCCTCAAGCGCAGGCCTGATCCGGCGCGCAACGTGATCAGCGCGTGCAGCGGCGAACAGCAGCGCCTCGGCCTGTGCGTCCCAGCCCGCTGCGCCGGGCGGGTCCAGCAGCAAGGCCCGGATGGCCTCGGCCCCCGCGGTGCCGCCTGGCTCGCGCGTCGTATCGACGCTGACACCACGGTTCCGGAGAGAGTCCGTCAGCATTCGCGCCTGCGTGGATTTGCCCGCCCCCTCACCACCTTCAAACGCGATGAAGCGACCGGGGGGTGTGCTGGCGGTCATCCCAGCCAACCGGCGATTGCGTTGACGATGCGGGCGAACGGTCCGGCGACCTCGACATCGGATTTTGCCACAAGAGGGATGCGCGCTGGCTCCATGCCCGGCACCGTCACCTCCAGCATGGCAATCTGGTCGCCCGCAGCAATCGGCGCACGCAGCGGCCCGTTGTATGTTATTTCCATGCGCACCTGCGACCCCTTGCCCTTGGGCACGTTCACCGAGATGGGTCTGTCCGCAACAAGTTCCACCGACCTCGCAGAACCGTCCTGAACTCTGGCGGAACCCACGCTTGCGCCATTGGCGAACAGGCGCTGACGGTCAAACGCGGTGAAGCCCCATTCGATAAATGATCGCGCAGCCCGCGCCCGGTCGGACCCACGACCAACCCCGGCGACCACCATCACCAGCCGCTGGCCATTGCGCTTTACCGTGCCGAGATATCCGAAGCCTGCCTCGTTCGTGTACCCTGTCTTGATGCCATCGGCACCGGGCACCTTTCCGATAAGCGGATCATGGTTCGACTGGGTTATCTCGCGATAGCGGAACTTTTGTCGCCCGATAAAGGCTGCAAACTTATCCGGATGGCGGCGGATCATCGTATCGGCCAATTGCACCAGATCATGCGCCGTCGTGAAGGTGTATCCTTCATCGGGCCATCCATTGGGCGTGCCAAAATGGCTGTCGACCATCCCGATAGAGCGCGCGAGTGCATTCATCTGCGCCGTCCATCCGGGGACCGAACCTGCGGAATGTGTGGCCAGCAGCACCGCGCCATCATTGGCGGATACGTTTGCGATGCCCGTCAGCACGTCGGCCAACTGCACCCTGTCCCCGGTCTCCAGGAACATGCTTGATCCCTTGCCGCCCCATTCCTGCGCAATGTCGCGCGGAACGATCAAGGTCTGACGCGGGTCGAGCCTGCCGGATTCGACCTGTTCGAACGCCAGGAACATGGTCATCACCTTGGTGATTGACGCTGGCACGAAGCGCCGCGACGCATTGTGGGCATACAACACCTGCCCGCTCGTCACATCGACAAGCAGAGCAATCGGCACTTCCTCCTGTGAAGGCACAGCAGGGATGGCAGGATTGCTGTAGCGCTGAGCGGCGGCGGGAGAGCCGGCCATTATCGCGCTCACTGCGAGCAAAGCGGCAACCCTTCGCAATCGCTGCGCTCCCGTCGGTGTGGCTGTCTGGCCCTTCATTATTTGTACCATGCCCGATGCTATAGGTTGGGCGTCTGCGCTTTACGAGCCGACGACTGCGCTTAGTTCACTATTTCATCGGCGAGCAATCCTACGCTCATCGCATAATAGTTCGAGCAATTGTATTCCAGGATCGCGCGATAATTGCCGGTCAGCAGCCATGCCGGTCGCCCAGGCCCATCGGGCTGGAACAGCGAGGCAAGCGCATCATCGGCCAGCGGGCGTTGCGGCTGCACACCCAGCGCCCGCCATTCGCGCACCGTCTTCCACTGGCTGTGGCGTTCATGCACACGCGGGCACACGGGCGCGGAAAGCTTCGTCTTGTAGGCGTCTACATTGAAGCCAGCAGGCACGAATGCGCGCACGCCCCACGGTTGACCTGCCCGCCATCCTGCATCCTTGAAGTAATTGGCGATTGACGTGAAGGTGTCGATTCGATTGGTGAAGATATCGGCGCGCCCGTCGCCATCGCCATCGCTGGCGAGCCTCAGATAGACCGAGGGCAGGAACTGCGGATTACCGAACGCGCCCGCATAGCTGCCTACCAGCTGATCGCGCGAGAACCCGCGATCCGCGACCTTCATCAACGCCACCCACTCGCTTGCGAACAATTCGCGCCTGCGCCCCTCCCATGCCAGGGTCGCGAGGCTGCGCGACAGATCGAAGTTGCCCTTGATCCGGCCATAGCTTGTCTCGTGCCCGAAGATCGCGACGATGATTTCGCCCGGCACGCCGGTCCGCTGTTCGATTCGGCGCAGGTCCGCCTGGTGCTGGCGGTAGACACTTTGCCCCCCGCTTATCCGCGCAGGATTCACATGCGTGGCAATGTAGGGCGCCAGATCGGGGTAACCGCGCACACTTGGGCTGCCGGGCTGCCCCTGATCCAGCCGGATTACGGTGGCGTTGGGGGTCAGGCCCGAAGTCATCCGGGCAAGTGTGTTTTCGCTCACCCCCTCACCGCGCGCGCGGGCTTTCAGCAGCTCCATATAGGCGTCAAAGGCAATCCCGTCGCGCGCCTGAAGCTGCGCGTGAGCGGGATTGGAGCCGAGGGAAAGAACGAGCAGCGCAAACGCGCCAAGCAGGGGAAGCAATCGCATTCTGGTCATCTGTCACATTTCGATGGCGGGGCCAACATGCCTTGTTGCGAGACTTTGGCTTGAGTGCGCCGGATTGCCCCGCTATCGGGTTGATCCGCGTGGACAGGTGGCCGAGTGGTTTAAGGCAGCGGTCTTGAAAACCGCCGAGGGTGCAAGCCCTCCGTGGGTTCGAATCCCACCCTGTCCGCCACTTACCCGGCCACCACTGACCCGCGTCAGAAATGGATCGCGCGGCCATAGGCGTCCAGTACGCTTTCGTGCATCATTTCGGACAGGGTCGGGTGCGGGAAGACTGTCTGCATCAGTTCCGCCTCGGTCGTTTCCAGCACCTTCCCCACGGTGTAGCCCTGGATGAGCTCGGTCACTTCCGCGCCGATCATGTGTGCGCCCAGCAATTCGCCGGTCGCCGCATCGAACACTGTCTTGATGAAGCCTTCTGCTTCGCCCAGCGCGATTGCCTTGCCATTGCCGATGAAGGGGAAATTGCCGACCTTGATGTCATGGCCTGCTTCCCTCGCCTTGGCTTCGGTCAGGCCGACGCTGGCGATTTGCGGGTGGCAATAGGTGCAACCGGGGATGGAATTGCGGTCCAGCGGGTGCGGGTGGACATCGGTGTTGCCCAGTTCCTGCGCAATCGCCTCGGCACAGGTCACGCCTTCGTGGCTTGCCTTGTGCGCGAGCCACGGACCCGGCGTGCAGTCTCCGATAGCCCACAATCCGGCGGTTTTTGTCCGGCCATAGGGATCAATCTGGATAAAGCCGCGATCCATCTCGGCAAGGGAATCCAGCCCGATATTCTCGGTGTTCGGCACGATGCCGATGGCGGTGATGACGTGACTGAATTCGCTCGTTTCGACCTTGCCTGCCTTGTCCTTGATCGTTGCGCTGACACCTTTCTCACCGACCTTCAACCCGTCGACGCCCGCGCCGGTCATGATGGTGATGCCCTGCTTCTTGAGCGATTTCTCGAGGAAAGCTGAGACATCCGCGTCCTCAACCGGCACGACCCGGTCGAGCATTTCGACCACGGTCACATCGACGCCCATATCATTGTAGAAGCTGGCGAATTCGATGCCGATTGCGCCTGATCCGATCACCAGCAGGCGCGTCGGCATTTCGGGCGGGACCATGGCGTGGCGATAGGTCCACACGCGCTTTCCATCGGCAGGCGCGAACGGCAGATCGCGCGCGCGCGCGCCGGTTGCGACGATGACGTGTTTCGCGGAGAGTTCCTCCTCACCGTCCTTGCCTTCGACGACCAGCGAAGTCGCGCCGGTCAGCCGTCCCTCGCCCATGTGGACGGTGATCTTGTTCTTCTTCATCAGGTGGCCGATCCCCTGATTGAGCTGTTTGGCGACCCCGCGGCTGCGCTTGACGATGGCGTCCAGATCGGCCTCGATCGTGCCGGCGACTTTCAGGCCATAGGACGCGGCGTTGTCCATGTAATGCTTGATCTCGGCGCTGCGGAGCAACGCCTTGGTCGGGATACAGCCCCAGTTGAGGCAGATACCGCCAAGGTCTTCGCGCTCGACAATCGCGGTCTTCAGACCCAGCTGCGCACAGCGAATCGCCGCGACATAGCCGCCCGGTCCAGAACCCAAAACGATGACATCGTAACTCGCTGACATTACCTGTTATTCCCCTTGGAGCGTAATTGGCCTGACACACCTGACACACTGTTCAGGCGCAGAAAAACTGTGGGCGCGATCTGCGCTGTTTCGCCGCGAAAAATTGCCTTGTGAGTGATCATTTTCATCGCCCCTGTGATGGCATTTTGTCTGCGTGTAGGACAGCCCCGTTCATCACTTCACGCAAGTCTGGCTCGCCGCAACGGCCGGATAATCCAGAGCCAGCCGAGAATTGCGAATGTATTGGCGGCGATAAAACTGGGAATGCCGAGGATATAGACACCCTCCTCTTTCAGCAGCACGAAACTGGTCAGGATCAGCACGATGCCCGCAAGGTTCGCCATGACGAACAACGTGGTAACAGAGGTCATGACGTGGTTCTTCGTCCACAGAAACGCAATCAGCGAAATCGGAAGGCCGATTGCAAAACTTCCCAGCAAGGCGAGCGGCAAAAGGCTCAACGCCATCGCCGCACGCAGACCGCTGTCGAGGCCGGTTGTCATCATGATCGCAACCGGCAACCACGCTGCAATGGCTGCACACAGCGCGATTAGCATGGCTTTGCCGATGACGTTGAGGGTCACACCACCAGCCCCATCGGGTGTTCGATAAGCGAGCGGAACTGGTCGAGCAGTTTTGCCCCGTCCACCCCGTCAATCGCGCGGTGGTCGAAGCTGCCTGTGGCGCTCATCACGGTGGCCACCTGCAACGCGCCGTCGACCACGTAAGGGCGCGGCTCGCCCGCGCCCACCGCCAGGATCATACCCTGCGGCGGATTGATGACGGCATCGAACTGTTTGGTGCCGAACATGCCGAGGTTGGACAGGCTGGCGGTGCCGCCCTGAAATTCATGCGGTTGCAGCTTGCCATCGCGCGCCTTGCCCGCCAGCGCTTTCATCTCGTTGGAGATCTCCGCCAGCCCCTTACGACCCGCATCGCGGATGATCGGGGTGATCAGGCCGGTGGGTGCGGCCACCGCGACGGAAATATCCTGCCGCGAATACTGGTGCATCACGTCGCCCTGGAAACTGACATTGCATTGCGGTTCGCGTTGCAGCGCGCGGGCCAGCGCCTTGATGATAAGGTCATTGACCGACAGTTTCACCCCGTCCGCTTCGAGCGAGGCGTTGAGTTCACTGCGCAGTTTCAGCAGCGCATCCAGCCTGACATCGACAGTGAGGTAGATGTGCGGAACCGTCTGCTTTGCCTCGGTCAGGCGGCGGGCGATAACCTTGCGCACATTGTTGAGCTTTTGCGCTTCGTACGGCGCATCGTAATCGTTCGCAGGCGCTGGTTTGGGCGCAGCAGGAGCGGTGGCGGTCGCTGCGCTGGGAGCAGGTTGCTCGGCGGGTTGTTGTGCAGCAGGCTCAAAATTCTCGATGTCGGCTTTGACAATGCGTCCACCGGGGCCGCTGCCTGTGACCTGCGAGAGGTCGATATTGTCCTCGCCAGCCAAGCGTTTCGCCAGTGGAGAGGCGATGATGCGGTCAGAATTGCGCACGCTCGCAGCGCTGCCTCCCATAGCGGATTCGACGTCGCTCTTGATGATCTTGCCGCGCGGTCCGGACCCTTCGATCCGGGCAAGATCGACGTTGTTTGCGCTGGCCAGTCGGCGCGCCACGGGCGTTGCCTTGGGCGAGTCATTGGCTTCACTCGATACGGTGGGGGTAGGAGCGGGAGCCTCGGCCGATGCTGGCGGGGCGGCAGCGGCAGGAGCTTCGATATCGCCGATATCCTCGCCATCTTCGGCAATTAACGCGATCACAGTGCCGACTTCGACGTTCTCGGTCCCTTCTTCGACCAGGATTTTGGCGATGACGCCTTCGTCCACGGCTTCGAATTCCATCGTCGCCTTGTCCGTCTCGATCTCGGCCATGATGTCGCCCGAATTAACCTGATCGCCGACCTTCACCAGCCATTTGGACAACGTCCCCTCCTCCATCGTCGGGGAAAGAGCTGGCATCTTGAGTTCGATCGGCATTGTGGACGTGATCCCCTGACGGCGCGCATGGCGGTATATTGACGCTAGTGCTCTGGCGAATTCAGCGCCGCGCGGCAAGCCATTGCGGGTGGTCGAAAGGGCAGATTTTGACATCCGGCCCAATTTAGTGACAGGCATATCGGCATGAGGACGTTTCTGGTCATCACCGATGAAAGCGAGGAGGCCCGCGCAGCCCTGCGGTTCGCGGCGCGCCGCGCGGTGGCTGTGGGTGGCGCAGTCCATATTCTCGCGCTGGTGCCGCAGCAAAACTTCAGCGCGTTTGGCGCCGTGCAGGCGACCATCGAGCAGGAGGCACGCGACCGTGCCGAAGTGCTGGCGCATGGCGTGGCGGGCAATTTGTTCGCCGAAAGCGGCATCATGCCGACCATCTCCGTCGCGATTGGCAATGGCACGAAGATCGTGACCGAATTTCTGGTCGAGCATCCAGAAGTCGCGGCGCTGGTTCTGGGCGCGGCAAAGGCCAGCAATCCCGGCCCGCTGGTGCTGCATTTCTCTGCGCATGCGGGCGAACTGTCCTGCCCGCTATACGTCATTCCGCACGACTATGACGAGCAGGACAGCCAACACGAGGTGTAAATCGGGCGGTTGATTTCAGGTAAGCGTGCCGCGCGTCGGATACCCGTTTTCCAGCACGTAATCGATCCCCTGCAATAGCTGATCGAGCGGTGGACGCGTGAACGGCGCGTTCTGGACGCTGACGAAATACAGCGATCCATCGGGGCGCACCAGAAACAGTCCCGGTTCGGAGAATATGTCGGGTTCCTCGGTGTCCGGGCGACCCTGCGAGATATACAGGCCCCACTCGCGCGCGCGCTCCTCGCTCAGATCGTATGCGAGCGGGACATCGCCGGTATCCCATTCCTGATCGACGACCATTGCGCGATCCTTGCTGTCCATCGAGACGGCCGCAACGTTGATACCGCGTTTCGTGAACTCATCAAGCTTGCCCGCCAGCTCCTTGAGATAGCCCTTGCAGATCGGGCAATGCTTGCCGCGATAGAACACGAGCATGGTGAAATTGTCGGGATGCTGTTTGGACAGATCGTAGCGCGCACCGATGGTGAGCGGCAGGTCGAGAGCGGGAACTTTGTGATCGGGGGTAAGCAATGCAATTCTCCTTCACAGACTGAATGCCCGCACTGCCGATAGTGTTCCGATACCTCAGCGGCCTTTGCGCCCCTGATGGCGGATGTTCTTGGGACGCCCGCGTTGGCCGGTCTGGAAATTGCCGCGCCTGGGTCCGCCGGGGCCCTTGCCAGCATCGCGATCGGGCCTGCCGCCGCGCGTTTCGATTGGGTTGCCGTCACTGTCCACCGGCACGAATTTGAGCGCGCCGGTCAGCGCGTTGGCCTCTGCAAGTTGCAGTTTCAACCGGTCGCCCGCCGCGTATCGCGTGCCGGTGCTTTCCCCGATCAATGCCTGTGCAGCTTCGTCATGGCGGAAGTATTCGCGGCCCAGCGTCGATACCGGGACCAGCCCGTCGCCGCCCATGCCCAGAATGGTCGCGAAAAAGCCGAAGCCCTGCACGCCGGTTATGCGGGTGTCGAACACCTGCCCGACCCGGCCCGATAGCCATGCCGCGACATAGCGGTCAATCGTGTCGCGTTCCGCCTCCATCGCGCGCCGTTCGGTCTGGCTGATCGCGTCGGATATCTGTTGCAGGCTGGCCCGGTCGCGGTCCGATAGACCGGTTGTGGGCGGGATAGACCCTGCGGGCTTGGGTTGCTCCAGACCATAGGCATCGACCAGCGCGCGGTGCACCAGCAAATCGGAATAGCGCCGGATGGGCGAGGTGAAGTGGGCATAAGACGCCAGCGCCAACCCGAAATGTCCGGCATTGGCCGGGCCGTAATAGGCCTGCATCTGGGTGCGCAACACCGCCTCCATAACCTGCGCCTTTTCAGCCTCGTCCGTTACATCCTTCAGCATCCGGTTGAACAGGCTGGGCGTCACCACCTGACCCAGGGCCAGCTTGCGCCCCATCGTCGCCAGATAATCGCGCAGCGCGATCAGTTTCTCGCGGCTTGGCGTTTCGTGGATGCGATAGACCACGGGCGCGGTTTTTGCCTCCAGCGCCTGCGCAGCGGCGACATTGGCGGCAATCATGAAGTCCTCGACGACGCGGTGCGCGTCGAGCCGTTCACGCACGGCGATCTCGTCGATCTGCCCCTTGTCGTTGAGCACCACACGGCGTTCGGGCAGTTCCAGTTCCAGCGGATCGCGGTTGTGGCGCGCGGTGGCCAGCAGCTTCCACGCTTCCCAAAGATGCTGCAGGAATTCGGGCGCGTCGCCAGCATCCACGCGGGCCTGCGCATCCTCATAAGCAATGTTGTGATGGATGCGCACCAGCGCGCGGGTAAAGCGGTGCTTGGTAACCTTGCCCTGCGCATTGATGTGCAAGTGGCACGCCATCGCAGCGCGGTCCTGCCCCTCTTTCAGCGAGCAGACATCGGCGGACAACACTTCGGGCAGCATCGGCACGACGCGGTCGGGGAAATACACCGAATTGCCGCGCTTCCTCGCCTCGCGGTCGAGCGCGCTGCCGGGGCGTACGTAGAAGCTGACATCGGCGATGGCGACCACCGCATTAAAGCCGCCCTCCCCGTCAGGCTCGGCCCAGATTGCATCGTCGTGGTCGCGCGCGTCGGCAGGGTCAATGGCGACGATGGGCAGTGCGCGCAAATCCTCGCGCTTGGCAGGGGAAAGTTCGAGCTTTGCCGCGCTGTGCGCCTCTTCGATCACCTCTTCGGGAAAGACCTGCGGGATGCCATGCTTGGCAATCGCGATCAGGCTGAACGCGCCGGGGGCGAGCGGGTCGCCATACACCTCCGTCACGCGCACGCCCGCGCGCTCTGACCGGCCCTGTGCGTTCGGCCAGCACCAGCTGGCCTTCCTCGGCGGCGCCAAGATCGCTGATGCGCGATGACTGGCGAACGCGTTTGTCGACCGGGGCGAGCCAGGCCTTCCCGGCCTTGTCCACTTCGACCACGCCAAGCAGACCTTCGGTGCGGGCGGGCAGCTTCTTCATCGGGTGCGCGACCCAGCCACTCTCTCGCTCCTCGGTGCGAGCCAGAACGCGGTCACCGCGTTTGAGCGCGGGGGAGCGTTTTGCGCCCTTGCCCTTGGTCTCTTTCAACGTGAGGCGCGGTGGTTTTCCCGGCGCTTCGGGATCCCAATTGTCGGGGATGGCGACCGGTTCGCCCTCTTCGATATCGACGACGCGCAATACCGTGACCTTGGCCACGCCGCCCATGCGGTGATAGGCGGATTTCTGACCGTCGATCAGGCCTTCCTCGGCCATGTCCTTGAGCAGCGCCTTGAGTGCGATCTTCTCCTGCCCTTTCAGCCCGAAAGCTTTGGCGATCTCACGTTTGCCCGTCGGGCCATCGGAGTTCTGGACGAAATCGAGGACTTGCTTTGCGGTGGGCAGGCCCTGGGGGTGATTTAATTTTGCCATTGCAAGCGCCCTATCCCAACCCTGTTGTCATTGCGAGCGTAGTGAAGCAATCCAGAGCGGTTCGAGATCAACTCTGGATTGCCGCGTAGCCCGCGGCTCCTCGCAATGACGAATTACTCTTTCGGCTGCTCAACCGGCTGAAACGCGCCGCCGGGAACCGCGCTGGAGACGGGTGAGCAATAATCGCCAGCGCATGCGGCGACTCCGAACAGCCAGTCATCACCGCGCAACGGAACCTCAATTCCGCTGCCGATGCCATCGTCAGTCTTGATCGCGAGCGGAGCCGCCTTGCTCCAGTCCTCGCCCTTGCTGCCCAGTGGTTTGTCTGGACGCCAATACGGTTCATCGGGGCGGCGAACGTGGATGGCGAACTGGTCTGCTCCGGCAGAATTGCTCCATTGCAATTCGGTATCCACTCGCACCGCCGCGTCTACCGTCACCTTGGGCGGCATCGGCGCACGGGCAAGGGCGTCGAGCGCTCGCACATTCAGCCGCGTCACCCCTGCCAGATAGGCGAAGTCCATCTCGTCAATCGTGTCGCCATAGACCACGCCGTCCTCGGTGCGCAGATCCTGATGCTGGTGATCGTAATCCTCAACGCCCACGGAAAAGCGGATCGCGGGGTAGCCTTTCTGCAGGAACGGCACCTGATCCCCGCCGCGCCCCATGCGGTCCGTGCGCCAAATCTGGCGGACCTGCATGTCGTCCGGCTGCTCGGCCGCAAGATCGGCCACCCAGCGCGACAAATTGCGCGAAGGCGTATCATTCTCGCCGCCAAAGCGCGTCTGCGCGGCGCGCAGGGCATCGGTCAGATCGGCGCGCGGCCCTTCGGAAAAGACGCGCACCACCTTGGGCTCGCAATAACCGTCCTTGCCGCAGGAATTGCCGACAATATCGTTGTTCAGCACCGCCTTGACGGTGAAGCCCTGCGCCGCCGCCCAATCGGCAAGGATGCGACCGCCAAACAGGCCCTGCTCCTCGCCCGAAAGCAGCGCGTAGATGATGGTCGAGGGGTATTCGTTCCCCGAAAGCGCCCGCGCGGCTTCGATCACAAGCGCACTGCCCGATCCATCATCGTTGGCGCCCGGCGCGTCGCTGGTAAAATCGAGCGGATCAGAAACGCGGCTGTCGATGTGCCCCTGCACGATCACGACCTCGTTCGGACGCTCGCTGCCCCGCTGAATTGCGACTGCGTTGCGGATGAGCGTAGGTGTAGGGATGCGGCGACCATCAGGCTGAATGAGTTCGGCGACCGGGATGATTTCCAGACAATTGTCGCAATTGGCACCGATGCGTCCGAATTCAGCCAGCGCCCAGTCGACCGCGGCGCCGATGCCGCGGTTCGGATCCGTCTGGGTCGACAATGTGTGGCGCGTGCCGAACCCGACGAGCGTATCCAGATCGGCGCGCAGGCGCTCTTCGGAAACTTCCTGAGCCGGATCGGCGCGCGTTTCAGTGTGGTTATCGGCAGCGAGTGGTGCTGCAACAATGGCGGCGAGTATAGCGAGGCGTTTGATCATGCAGATGGTTTTGCGGGTTTTTCGCGCGAACGCAACTCCCGTCGGGCCATCATACAAAACCCGCGCTCAATATGCGCGGGCGATGAGTATCCGTTCGACCGCCGGTTCTCCGGTGAAGATGCAATTGCCTGTCGCAGGGTCGGAGCCGCGCGGAACGTTGCGGATCGTCAACTGGAGCGATTTAAGGCGCTCCACCACGGCATTCAGCGCATCGCCGGTTGGCTTGGACCATTCAACCTCAACCCAGCCGGGGTATTTGCCCCCATCCTTGAAATGCGTGACGACCGCGTCCCAATCGCCGATGCCACGCGTGATATTCGCATCGCGGCGATCGGCTGCGTCCTTGAACAGCGAACGCTGAATGTCCTTGAGCGTAGCAGCGGCGTCTTCGAGGAAATATCCGCGTTCGGGAAAAATCGTTGCCAGTTTGCCGGTCTTGGCATCCCACAGCCGGTCGCGGCGGATCATCGCGACCTTGCCGTTTTCCATGTCGCGCGGACCGACTTCGACAATGATGGGAGCGCCTTTGCGCACCCAATCCCACCGCTTTGAAGAGGCTTTGCCCGGCGATTTGTCGAGCAGCACACGGATTGCCTCGCCCATGCATGTCTGGCTGGCGAGCCCAGCGCGCAGATCTTCGCAATAGGACAACAGCAACTCATCCTCTGGCGTCTCGCGCAGCATCGGCAGGATCACGATCTGATAAGGCGCGATGCGCGGGGGCACGCGCAGGCCATCGTCATCGCCATGGGTCATGATAATCGCGCCCACCAGGCGGGTGGATGTGCCCCAGCTGGTGGTATGGCAGTATTGCTGCGTGCCTTCGCGGTCCTGATACTGGATGCCCGCAGCTTTTGCGAAATTGGTGCCAAGGTAATGCGATGTGCCGGCCTGCAACGCCTTGCCATCCTGCATCATCGCTTCGATCGACCATGTTTCATCGGCACCGGGAAAGCGTTCATTCTCCGGCTTCTCGCCCGCGATCACCGGCAGCGCCATGTCATCTTCGGCGCAGGCCCGGTACATTTCGAGCGCACGGTGCGTTTCCTCCAGCGCATCCTCGCGCGTGGCGTGGGCGGTGTGCCCTTCCTGCCACAGAAATTCGCTGGTGCGCAGGAACATCCGGGTGCGCATTTCCCAGCGCACCACGTTCGCCCACTGGTTCACCATCAGCGGAAGATCGCGCCAGGACTGGATCCAGCGCGCCATTGCATCGCCGATGATCGTCTCGGACGTGGGGCGCACGACCAGCGGTTCTTCCAGCTTCGCTTCGGGATCGGGGATCAGCCCGCCCTTGCCATCGGCAATCAGGCGGTGGTGGGTGACGACCGCCATTTCCTTGGCAAAGCCTTCAACGTGGGCCGCTTCGCGTTCAAAATTGGCAAGTGGGATGAAGAGCGGGAAATAGGCGTTCTGGACGCCCGCAGCCTTGATCCGGTCATCCATCAGGCGCTGGATGCGCTCCCAAATGCCATAACCCCAAGGCTTTATGACCATGCAGCCGCGCACGCCGGATTCCTCGGCAAGATCGGCAGAACTGATCACTTCCTGATACCATTTGGCGAAATCGTCTTCGCGCTTCGAATTGAGCGCATGGCGGATGTTGGACACAGGTTTTGCCGTTCTTCAAACAGTTGGATCGACCGCCAGCGCAGGGCATCGTGCCCGGAGCGGCGTGAGAAAAGCGCGAATAATCGTTATTTGCCGAGTTCGTCCAGCTTCTTCTGCATCATCGCCATCTGCTCTTTCAGCAAGGCAATTTCGGATTTGTCGGTGGGTTCCTGCAGAGCAGGCTTATCCGTTCGAGGTTCAGCGGCGCGCTTCTTTCCCGGAATAAAGGTTTCGGCGGCCGCGCGCATCATCGCCATGTTCGTTTCATGCAGCGCGGCGAGCGGGCCTGCCGACCAGCCTTTTTCAAAGGCGTCGCGAATCTTCCCCTGGTTCTCGCGAAAATTGGTCATGCTGGCTTCGAGATATGACGGCACCATCGCCTGCATCGAATTGCCGTACATGCCGATCAGTTGGCGCAGGAAACTAACCGGCAGCATCTGCCCGCTGTTCGCTTCTTCATCCATAATGATCTGGGTCAGGATCGAATGGGTTATTTCGTCGCCCGACTTCGCATCGAGCACCTGAAAATCGACGTTGGCCCGCACCATGCCAGCCAGATCCTCAAGCGTGATATAGCTCGATGAACTGGTGTTATAGAGGCGTCGGTTCGCGTATTTCTTGATGATGACGGGGCCGTTTTCGCCATCCGCCGTATTCTTTTTTGCCATGTCTTTATCCCAATGCGCCTTTTTCAAACCTTAGCACTTGCACAATGTGCAGCGCAACAAGATGCTCTCAATCGCGGAGCCTGCGCCCGATCGTGGTCAGCAACTCGTATTGCGACAGAGCGCTTTGCTGCGCCACATCCGGCAGGAAAAATGGCACGTCCAGCCAGTCGCCTGCGCCAATGTCGGGCGCGTGGGTAAGGTCGACGATCACCATATCCATCGAAACCTTGCCAATCAGCGGCAGCGCCGTGTTACCGTGCAGCAAGAACCCGCCCGGCCCGCGCGAGCGCAGAAAGCCATCGGCATATCCAAGCGCGATCGTGGCGACCGGCATGGGGCGCGAGGCGGTGAATTCAGCGTTATACCCCACGCTGTCTCCGGCATTCAGCGTGCGGGTCTGGATCACCGATGCGCTGATATGCGCGACCTGGCGGATCGTATCGGCCAGCTCGTTACGCGGGACGCCGCCATACAGCGCAAGGCCGGGACGCGTCAGATCGAATGCGAAGTCCGGGCCAAGCCCGATGCCGGCGCTGTTTGCAAGGCTCAACCGGCGATAATCGATCTCCGCCGCCGCGCTGCGCAATGCCTTCATCTGCGCATCATTGCGCGCGCTGTCCTCTTCCGCACAGGCGAGGTGCGACATCAGCACATCCACGTCGAGCGCCCGTATGCTCTCATCGCTGCATTGGTCGGGCCTGATGCCGAGGCGATTGATCCCGGTATCGACCATCAGGTGACAGGTTTTGCCCCCGGCTCGCGTCCATATCCGCGCCTGTTCCGGCGAGTTGATAACCGGAACCACTCCCGTCGCGATTGCGTATTCCGCCTCGGTTTGGGTGACCGGGCCATGCAGAACCGCGATCTGGTCCGGGCGCACATGCCGGGCTACCGCAGCCACTTCGCTCCAGTGCGCGACAAAGAAATGCGCGCAGCCCGCATCGCGCAACACTGGCACGCAAGGTTCGACGCCCAGGCCATAACAGTCTGCTTTTACCGCGGCGCCGGTCTGCGCCTGCCCCGAAAGACGGTCCAGCGCGCGCCAGTTTGCCGCCAGCGCCGCTGTATCAACCGTCAATCGCAAGGCGGGAGGCGGCGGAGCAGGGGACGCAATTTTATCGGACATCGTCGGCGAAATCCGTTGGCGGGCCGCTGGGCAATCCCCACCACGCGACGATCAATCCGAACGCCACCACGCCCCAGGTGTACCACAGCCCGGCATAGATATCCCCGGTGCTCGCCACGATTACGCCCGCGATGAGTGGCAGGAACCCGCCCAGGTAGCCCGCGCCGATGTGATAGGGGATCGACATGGAGGAATAGCGGATCCTGGGCGGAAACATCTCCGAAAGCAGCGCCGCGACCGAGCCATAGGTCAGCGCCGACAGCATACCCAGGCCAAGCAGGATCGCGATAATCCCGATGATATTGGCAAGCGGCGGTTGCTGGATCGAAAAGTCGAAGCCCTGTTCGCTCAAACCGGCGTGAATACCGGCCTTGCGCGCATCCCCGCTTTCGAACCACGCAGGGTCAATCGCAATCGGATTGCCCCCAGCAGCCAGTGTCAGCGTGCTCGATTGCGTCAGAGTGTAGGGAACGCCCGATGCGGTGAGTGTCTCGAGTATCTTGCCACAATCAGTCTGTGTCCGGTCGAACAGTTCGGCAAACGGGTCGGTGATACACTGGGGACCGCTGACGGTGACGGGTGCCTTTTCCCCCGCCGCCTGCAAATCGGGATTGGCGAGGCTTCCGAGCGCCCAGAACGCCGGGAACAGCAAGGCAAGCGCACCGACAGCGCCGATAATGATCGGCAGTTTGCGGCCCACAGTGTCCGACCATTTGCCGATGACGATATAGAACGACATCGCGATCAGCCCGGAAATCAGCAATATCCATTCCACGGTCTTGGGATCGACATGCATCGGACCGCGCAGGAAACTGAGGCCGGAGAAAAATGCGGTGTACCAGATCGTCGTCAGGATGCCCGTCACACCGAACAGCGCCACAAAAATACGCTTTGGATTTCCGGGATAGGTGAAGCTTTCGATAAACGGATTGCCTGCGGTCTCGCCTGCTTCCTTCATCGCCTGGAACACCGGACTTTCCGAAAGTTTGAGCCGCATCCACAGCGAAATTGCGAGGAGTGCGATGGAGAGCAGGAACGGGATGCGCCAGCCCCACGCCTCGAAATCCTCGGTCGGGATCAGCGCGCGGCAAATCAGCACAACAATGATCGATAGTACGAAACCACCCGCCACGCTTGCCTGTATGAAACTGGTATAAAACCCGCGCTTTTCCGGGGGGGCATGTTCTGCAACGTAAATCGCCGCGCCCCCATACTCGCCGCCCAGCGCCAGTCCTTGCAGCACGCGCAGCAGTATCACGATGATCGGCGCGGCGATCCCGATGGTATCGACAGTGGGGATAAATCCGACCCCGGCCGTGGCGATGCCCATCAGGGTAACGGTCACAAGGAAGGTGTATTTGCGCCCCAGCCTGTCGCCCAGAAACCCGAACAGGATTGCGCCGATGGGTCGAAAGGCAAAGCCCACGGCAAAGGTCGACCAGACCAGCAGCAGGCCCAGCGTATCATTGTCGACATCGTAGAATGCGTCTTTCAGGATGTAGGCAAGCGTGCCGTAAATGAAGAAATCATACCATTCAAAGATCGTCCCGGCGCTCGATGCGCCGATGACCAGCCTGATTTCCTTCTCGCTCGGCTGTCGCGCGGCGAGTGCTTGCGCTTCTGCGGCCCTGCCGGAATGCGCTGCTGCGTCTGACATTTCCCCCAACCCTCTTTGATCTGTTTTGCCCGACCGATCTGGCCCAATCGATCAAGTCCCGTCGATCCGTCCTAGCGACAGCGAGCGCTGGATGAAAGCGCCTCGCACGGATACACTGCGCAACGCGTCCTCAGACTTGATCGAGGGCGCTCACCACCGCATCCCAACTGAGCAACAGTGCCCCGTGGCGTCCGGGATGATCGCGCGCGGGCGCAATCGCTTCGATCCCCGGCCATGTCGGTAGGTCACCGTGTCCCCGCGTCCAGGCAATGAGCGCTGCGCGAGCCATGCGGACATCCGCTCCGCTCGCCCCTTTGATACCGCCTGCCAGAATAGCCGCGGAGCTTTGCCCGACCGCGCAGGCCATTACCTGCATCCCGATATCGCGCACCTGGCCATCTGCGTCGATATCGATGCCCACCCTGATCGTGCTGCCGCAGATTGCGGAGCGAGCAGTGGCAATCGAGCTGAAGTTTTCCCGGAACGGATAGTTCGCCAATTGCGCCGAAAGTCCAAGAAGCTGGGTCGTGTAAAGCTTGCTCACTCTTCGGCGGCGTCCGTTTCCGCCTGCGCCTCTTCTTCCTGCAATGCGGCCCGGCGTTCATCGATCATGCTGACCAGTTGCCGTGAAAAGGCATCGGTTGCCGTGTAGGTGCGCCCCTGCTTGATCCAGTCGGGACGGCCCTTGTAACCCCAGACGTTGTCGAACCCGAGGACGAGAATGGAAAACACGAAAACCACGATCAGCGCACCTTTAAGCGCTCCAAACCCAAATCCGAGCACCCTGTCTATCGGCCCCAGTACCGACTCGCGCGATGCCCCGCCCACATTGTTCGCGATGACCTTCATCGCGGCGTAAGGGATCAACAGCAGCAGCACGAAGGCGAGAATTGAGGTGGCAGGTTCGGCAGTATAATATTCGCTCATCGCCTCTGTCAGCGGACCATGCAGATAGTGAATCGAAAACGCCGCGAGTATCCATGCGGCGAGCGAAAGCACTTCCTGCACAAGCCCGCGCATGAAACCGCCGATGGCGGCAACGCCAACCAGGGTCAGAACGATGATATCGAAAGCAGTCATGGAAGATGGGGGTTATTCGCTACCCATCACATGGTCAACGAGGTTGGCGAGTTGTCCCAGACCACGATATTTTATGGTCGACGAGCCGGTCTTGGCATCGGACGGGCCGTATGCCCGCATGAAACCCAGCTTTGCCGCCTCTCGCACGCGCAGATCGGAATGGGAAACCGGGCGGATTTCCCCGGCCAGTGAAACCTCGCCAAACCATGCGGCCTTGTCCGGCAACGGTTTGTCCGCGAGCGCGGAGACAAGCGCCGCCGCCACCGCTAGATCCGCCGCCGGATCGGACAGGCGGTAACCACCGGCGATGTTGAGATAGACCTCCGCCGAGGAAAAATTTAGCCCGCAGCGCGATTCCAGCACCGCCAGCAGCATTGCCATGCGCCCGCTATCCCAACCCACGACAGCGCGACGCGGGGTCGCGCCCGATTGCAAGCGCACGATCAATGCCTGAATTTCGACCAGCACTGGCCGTGTTCCTTCCAGAGCCGGGAACACTGCGCTGCCCGCCAACGGCTGATCGCGGCCGGAGAGGAAGAGCATTGAAGGGTTGGACACCTCTTCCAGCCCCTCTGTCGCCATCGAGAACACGCCGATCTCATCGACTGCACCATACCGGTTCTTGAGCGCGCGCAGAATTCGGTACTGGTGGCTGCGCTCCCCCTCGAAACTCATCACCACATCGACCATGTGTTCCAGCACGCGCGGCCCGGCAATGCTGCCATCCTTGGTCACGTGGCCGACCAGAAACAGCGCACATCCGGTTGCCTTGGCATAACGGATCAGTTCAAGCGCGCAGCCGCGCACCTGGCTGACCGTGCCCGGTGCGCCTTCGATGGTGTCGGAATGCATGGTCTGGATCGAATCGATTACCAGCAAAGCGGGCGGCTCGCCCTGCCCCAGCGTCGTCAGGATATCGCGCACCGATGTTTCGGAGGCCAGCCGGATCGGCGCATCCGCCACGCCAAGCCGGGTGGCGCGCAACCGAACTTGCCCCGCAGCCTCTTCGCCGCTGACATAGACAACATCGTTGCCGCCCCGCGCTATGGTCGCTGCGCTCTGTAGCAGAAGTGTCGATTTGCCGATGCCCGGATCGCCGCCCATCAGCACCGCCGATCCCGGCACCAATCCGCCGCCAAGCGCGCGGTCGAACTCTGCCAGCCCGGTGGACTTTCGCACCGGCAATTCCGTTGGCCGGTTCAGCGGCACGAATTCCAAGGCCCGCCCACCGCGCGACAGATCGTGTTTCTGGGAAAAGACAGTTGCAGGCGCATCTTCGGTCAGGGTGTTCCACTCCCCGCAATCCGCGCACTGACCCTGCCATCGCGGGCTTACCGTGCCGCAATTGGCGCACACATATCGACGTTTGGTCTTTGCCATGCGATGCCGAATAAACAGAACATTTAAAGAACGCAATTGCTCTTGCGCGTTAATCGCGCCATCACGGTGACGATGCGGCAGAAGGAACTGAGAATTGCACTGGTCTGCTATGGCGGGGTGAGCCTGGCGGTTTACATGCACGGCGTGACCAAGGAGGTCTGGCACCTCGCCCGCGCAAGCCGAGCGTTCCACGCCCCGACGTCTGAGCCGCTGGCAGGAGCCGCAGCAGCCTATCGCGAATTCCTCACCACGATCGAGAGCGAGTGCGATCTGCGATTGCGGGTGCTGCCCGATATTCTTACCGGCGCGAGTGCCGGAGGCATCAACGCGGTATTCCTGGCACACGCCATCGCCACGGGAGAATCGCTCGAACCGCTCACCGATCTGTGGCTGCACAATGCCGATGTCAGTGAATTGACCGATCCTGACGCGCAGCCAATGTGGCGTTACGCCAAGATCTGGGCACAACCGATTGCCGAATGGTTTTTAAGCCGACCCGGCAATGCGGTAAGCGAAACGGTCTCGCCAGAAACGCGCGAAGAGGTTCGCGACAAGGTATCGCGACTGGTGCGTGGGCGCTGGTTCAGCCCGCCATTTTCGGGCGACCGGTTTTCCGCGATGCTTTACGAAGCGCTGGAAAGCATGGCGTCCCTGCCTTCCGGCAAACCGCTTCTTCCCCCCGGATTTCCTATCGACCTGTTTGTAACCGCCACCGATTTTCGCGGCCATGCAGAGATGCTGCGGCTCAACTCTCCCGCGATTGTTGAGGAGACCGAGCATCGCTTGCCGATCTGTTTCAGCGCGCGCGTTTCGTCGGATGGCAGCACCCGGCTTGGCGATCCGCTGGAACTGGTGCTGGCGGCGCGGTCCACCGCCAGCTTTCCCGGCGCATTCCCTCCGTTGCAACTGACGGAGATTGACCGACTTGCGGCCAATCAGGGGCGCAACTGGGACAGCCGCGATGCGTTTGTCGAACGGACCATGCCGGTGCATTTCCGCGACGGGACCGCTGATGATGTTGCGCTGATTGACGGCGCCGTGCTGGTGAATGCGCCGTTCGGTGCTGCTCTGGCCGCGTTGGATGGACGCCCATCTCAACGCGAGGTCGACCGGCGGTTTGTGTATATCGATCCGCGCCCGGATCGGATCGGGAGCTATGCCGAAAATACCGACAAGTCGGTAGGGTTTTTCGGGGCGATATTCGGTTCGCTGTCCACGATTCCGCGCGAACAGCCCATCAGGGACGATCTGGAGCGGATAGAGCGGCAATCGCGCGATGCCGTGCGCCTGCGCCGCATAGTCATGGGACTGCGCGAAGAGATCGACCGCGCCGTGCAGCGCCTGTTCGGCCGCACGTTCTTTCTCGACAGTCCTACGCCAAGACGGCTCGCCAATTGGCGCGCAAAGGCGCAGCAAGCTGCCGCAGAGCGCGCCGGGTTCGCATTCCACGCCTATGCCCAGACCAAGTTTACAGGGATTATCGACCGGCTCGCCCATATCACTCACAAGGCGGCGCCCCAGCTTGCCCATGTCGATGCCGGTCTGATTGGCGAGCGCCTGCGCAGTTATCTTGCAGAGACGGGGCTGGAAACGCTGGCGGCTGAAAAAGGCGGCGCGAGCGATCAGGCAATCGCATTTTTCCGGGCGCACGATATCGGATTCCGTATCCGGCGGATGCAATTGCTTGCCCGCAAACTGTCCCGCGACTGGGAGGCTGATCCCGCGATACCGGACGAGGCACTGGATTGCGCGCGCGAGCATATCTACGGCATCCTCGGATTATATCACGAGATCGATGCGCGAGCGGTTCGCGGGGGCCAATTTCACGATCTGGCGCTGGATGTGATTGACCAGCCCGGCGCTGTTCTTGATTACCTTGCGCAAACCCGCCTGCTGCCGGAAACCGATCTGGAAGCCGAGGCGCTGCTGGCGGCGGCGCTGGAGCAAATGCCCAAGGAATTGCGCCAGCGCATGTTGCTGACATATCTGGGCTTTCCCTTCTACGACATCGCGACGCTACCACTGCTTCAAAGAGACGGGCTGGACGAATACAACCCGGTGCGGATCGATCGGATTTCTCCCGACGATGCGCGGTCCATTCGCGAAGGCGGGACCGCTGCGACCTTGCGCGGGATCGAGTTCTACAATTTCGGCGCATTCTTCAGCCGCGCCTATCGCGAAAACGATTATCTGTGGGGCCGGCTGCACGGGGCGGAACGGATGATCGACATTGTTGCCTCGACCGTGCCCGGTGGCCTGACGCAGGACAGCATCGTCGCTGGAAAGCGCGCGGTTTTCCTCGCAATTATCGAGGAAGAGCGCGCCGCCGGACGATGCAGCAATGGATTGCTAGATCAGATCGGAACGGAAATCCGTCAGCGAGTAACCGCTTAACCGGCGATCATGCGCCTGTGCTGTTCCAGATGGCCGTCACAAACGCATCGGCGCTGATGAAGCCGCCCTCGCCCCGGTCAATTCCTGCGAGCGGTTTGGCCGCGACTGCCTCTTCCAGAGTTTTGCCTTGTGATTTGACTGCTTCGACCCGCGAAACCGCTTCACCGATCATGGCGCGATAGGCGACGAGTTCGGCCATGTTGGACATTGGCCCGTGGCCGGGGATGACCTTCGTATCGGTGTCGATCATGGCGATCACCAGATCGAGCGAACGCATCGCGTTGTACACGCTGCCGCCTGAATTGACGTCGATGAAGGGGTATCCGGCAATCTTGAAATACAGATCGCCCATGTGGACGACGTTGGCCTTTTCCCAGATTACCACGCTGTCACCATCGGTGTGGCCACCGCCCAGATACATCAGGTTCATGGTGTCATCGTTGAGGTGGATACGCAGACCTTGTGCATAGGTGACGACCGGCAATGCTTCTGCCGGGGCAGGAGGGGTGGTGTTGCCCCCGGCCGTGCCGCCCGCCGCCATCCGCACGCGGACATTGTCATGGGCAAAGATCGTCGCGCCGGTCCCGCCGAAATGTTCGTTGCCGCCTGTATGATCAAAATGCCAATGCGTGTTGACGACGTATTTGACCGGTGTTGCGCCCAGCCCTGAAATCGCGGTCTCGATCTTGCCTGAAAGCGGCGCGAACTGATCGTCGATGATGACGGTTGCATCATCTCCGTGGCTGACGCCGATATTGCCGCCCGCGCCAAACAGCACCGCGACACCGGGAGCGATCTCCTGCGCGGTTACCTCAACCGCGCTGAAATCGCGCTGCGCATTCGCTGTGCTGGCAATCACGCCGCCCAACCCAAGCATGGCGGCACAGGTCAGCGTCAAAATCATGGGACGGCGCATTGGTCTCTCCTCTTTTCCCGCACGACCCTAACGATGGTGCGAGATCGAGTCGAGCGCGTCACGCGCCGAACGCATCCTTGATCTTGGAAAAGAAACCCTTGCTTTCTGGGCATTCGTCGCCGGTTTCCGTTTCGCGGAACTCTTCGAGGATTTCCTTTTGCCTGCGGTTGAGTTTTGTCGGGGTTTCCACCTTGATCTCGACCACCAGATCACCGCGCCCGCGCCCTTGCAACACTGGCATACCCGCGCCGCGCACGCGCAACTGCTTGCCTGACTGGATGCCGGCGGGAATGTCGATCGTATTGGTGGAACCATCAAGATCGGGAATATCGACCGACCCGCCCAGCGCCGCCGTTGTAAAGCTGACGGGAACACGGGTCGCCAGCGTGGTGCCCTCGCGCTCGAACAGGGAGTGCGGGGTTACGTGGATGAAGATGTAAAGATCGCCTGCAGGTGCACCGCGCGCGCCCGCTTCACCTTTGCCCGACAGGCGGATGCGGGTGCCCGTATCGACGCCCGGCGGAATTTCCACCGCGAGCGATTGCGGGCGATCCACGCGGCCCTCGCCTCTGCATGGTTTGCACGGATCCTCCAGCACTGCACCGCGCCCGCTGCAGGTGGGGCATGGACGTTCGATAACGAACAGGCCCTGCTTGGCGCGCACGGCGCCATGGCCATTGCAATATGTACAGGTGGTCTCACTGGTTCCCGGCGCTGCGCCCGATCCATCGCAGGTCTCGCAGGCCTGTGAAACCTCGATTTCCACCTCGGTCGAATTGCCATGGAACGCCTCTTCGAGAGTGACCTGCATGTCATAGCGCAGGTCCGCTCCGCGGCGCTGTTGCGGACGTCCACCGCCCATGCCGCCGCCGCCGCCAAACGCGCTTCCGAAAATGGTCTCAAAGATGTCGCCGATGTCAGCGAAATCGCCGCCGTTTCCGCGCCCGCCAAAGCCGCCGCCTCCGCCATTCATCCCTTGTGTAAAGGCATCGTGGCCAAACCGGTCATAGGCAGCGCGTTTTTGCGGGTCTTTCAAGCATTCGTACGCCTCACCCAGAGCCTTGAACCGCGCTTCTGCGGCAGCATCGCCGGGGTTGCGATCGGGGTGAAACTTCATCGCAAGCTTGCGATACGCGCTCTTGATTGTCGAGCCATCCGCATCGCGGGTGACGGACAGCGTCTGATAATAGTCAATCTGAGTTGCAGCCATAGGTCTTCGTCCCAAGCGAGGCCTGCCGCCGATGCAAGAGCGCACCGGCGGCAAGCCTAGTTAGTCAGGAGCTCAGCCCTTCTTGTCTTCGTCGACTTCGGAAAACTCCGCATCGACCACGTCTTCGTCAGCAGCACTTTCTTCGGCGGGAGCCTCGCCGTCGGCAGGCGCGCTGGCCTGCTCTTTTTCGTAGATTTGCTGACCCATCTTCATTGCCGCTTCGGTCAGGGCCTGCGCCTTTGCATTGATCGCATCGGCATCATCGCCTTCCAGAGCGGTCTTGGCTTCGGCAATGGCGGTTTCGACTGCCGATTTGGTGTCGGCATCGACCTTGTCGCCATGCTCTTCGAGCTGCTTCTCGGTGGCATGGACAAGACTGTCGGCCTGATTGCGCGCTTCGGCGCCTTCGCGGCGTTTCTTGTCCTCGTCGGCGAACTTTTCGGCGTCCTGAACCATCTGGTCGATATCGGAATCCGAAAGGCCACCCGAAGCCTGGATCTTGATCGTCTGCTCCTTGCCGGTTCCCTTGTCCTTGGCGGCCACCGACACGATGCCATTGGCGTCGATGTCGAAGGTCACTTCGATCTGCGGAACACCGCGCGGGGCGGGCGGAATGCCGACGAGGTCGAAATTACCGAGCAATTTGTTGTCCGCGGCCATCTCGCGTTCGCCCTGGAAAACCTTGATCGTCACCGCGTTCTGGTTGTCTTCGGCGGTCGAATAGGTCTGGGTCTTCTTGGTCGGGATCGTCGTGTTGCGGTCGATCATGCGGGTGAAGACCCCGCCCAGCGTCTCGATACCCAGCGACAGCGGCGTCACGTCGAGCAGCAGCACGTCCTTGACGTCACCCTGCAGCACGCCCGCCTGAATGGCAGCACCCATCGCGACGACTTCATCGGGGTTCACGCCGGTATGCGGCTTCGCACCGAAGAACTTTTCAACGACTTCGCGAACCTTGGGCATCCGGGTCATCCCGCCGACCAGGATCACTTCGTCGATCTCGTCCTTGGAAACGCCCGCATCGGCCAGCGCCTTCTTGCACGGGTCAAGCGTGCGCTGGATCAGCTTGTCGACCAGCTTTTCCAGGTCGGCGCGGCTGAGCGTCTCGACAAGGTGCAGCGGGGTGGACGATCCACCTTCCATGCGCGCGGTAATGAACGGCAGGTTCACTTCGGTCGTGGCCGAGCTCGACAGCTCGATCTTGGCTTTCTCGGCTGCTTCCTTGAGGCGCTGAAGAGCGAGCTTGTCGGTCTTCAGGTCCATGTTTTCCTTCTTCTTGAAGGCTTCGGCAAGGTATTCGACAATTGTGTTGTCGAAATCTTCACCGCCAAGGAAAGTGTCGCCATTGGTCGACTTCACTTCGAATACGCCATCGCCAATCTCAAGGATCGATACGTCGAACGTGCCGCCGCCAAGGTCATAGACAGCGATGGTCTTTCCGTCTTCCTTGTCCATGCCATAGGCAAGCGCGGCCGCGGTCGGCTCGTTGATGATGCGCAGCACTTCGAGACCGGCAATCTGGCCGGCATCCTTCGTCGCCTGACGCTGGGCATCGTTGAAGTATGCGGGAACGGTGATAACGGCCTGCGTTACGGTTTCGCCGAGGAAGCTCTCGGCGGTTTCCTTCATCTTCTGCAGGATAAACGCGCTGATCTGCGAAGGGGAGTATTCCTCACCCCCCGCTTCGACCCAGGCGTCGCCGTTCTTGCCCTTGACGATGTCATAGGGGACGAGTTCCATGTCTTTCTTGGTCAGCGGATCGTCGAACCGGCGACCGATCAGACGCTTGATCGCGAACAGGGTGTTGTCGGGGTTGGTCACCGCCTGACGCTTTGCCGGTTGACCGATCAGCCGCTCGCCATCCTTGGCGAACGCGACGATCGAAGGCGTCGTGCGTGCGCCTTCGGAATTTTCGACAACCTTGGGTTTGCCCCCATCCATGACGGCAACACAGCTGTTTGTGGTGCCAAGGTCGATACCGATAACTTTACCCATTATTTCCCCATCCATCTGGACATTGTTGCAACACTCGCCACTGCGCTTCCTCTGGGCCTTTCCTACAGGTCGGACCTGCGAGCAAAGCGGCTTGGCGGCTCGATTATGACGCGGATATAGGTGCGGTTTCGCTTGGCACAAGAAGTCCGCTGCCCTAGATTTTGACCATCCGGAGGCGGGACATTTTCAAACAGGGATCAGAACATGACAATCTTCAAGACTTTCACGCGGTGCAACTATCCCCTGAGGCAGGCCGCATTGGCTGTTGCCCTTGGTGCAAGTGTGGCCCTCACCGCTTGCGCCAGCGAACCGGAAGCTCCGGCCAAGGTCGAAGGCGTGGTGGAAGGGTTGGAAGTGACCAACGCCCGTCTTGTCCTGCCGCCGGTATCCGGCAACCCGGCAGCGGTGTATTTCGATGTCGTCAACAATGGCACGGGCGGAATTTCGATCAGCGGGGTTGCGGTCGCTGGCGCGAAAAGCGCAACGGTGCATGATATGCTGGAATACAATTTCGAAATGACGATGGCAGAGGCCGGCCCGATTGCCCTTCCCACAGGCGAGGTGAAGACGTTTGCGCCCGGCGGCCTGCATGTCATGGCGTTTGACCTTGATGATATGATCAAGCCCGGCGACACCGCAGAGGTGACCTTGAGGGTGTCGGGCGGCGACTTTCACAAGTTCAATGCCGAGGTGCGCGGCGCTGGAGAGGAACGCTGAACGCATCCCTGAACACCGGGCCCACCGACCTATCCAGCACCGTTGCCGCCTGCCCGGTGGGCGGCGAACGGTTCCTCACGCCCGGCGAGGTCGAGGTTGCGCGTTCGGTGTTTGGCAATGCCATCGACTATTCGGGCGTGCAGATCAGGCGGCGCAAATTCTTCCCGTTCCAGCCGCGCAAGGTGACGATGGCGCCGCGCGGCCACCTGCACTTTCATCCCGAAGGCGCATCATACTGCGACGATTTCTCGCAGGAAAGCCTGATCCGGCAGGGGCTGTTGATCCATGAGTTGACGCATGTTTGGCAAACGCAGACCCGCGGAGGCTGGTATCTGCTGCTGAACCGCCACCCGTTTTGCCGATACGATTATGCGCTGAAACCCGGACAGCCGTTTGACACCTATGGCATCGAACAACAGGCGGAAATCGTGAAGCACGCCTTCTGGCTGCGCCACGGGGTGAAGGTTGCGGGCGTGGCCGACCGGGAGGCGTATGATCTGCTTGTGCGGTTCAAGGGGGCGACGCATGCCTAAGCCAGCCTTTGTGATACGTCCATTCAAGCCCGATGATGCAGAGGCGTTTGCGGCTCTAAACCGGCGTTGGATCAGTGAGTTTTTTAGTATCGAGGAAGAGGATCGTCGCGTTCTTGCCGACCCAAAAAAAGTCATCATTGCACCTGGTGGATATATTGCGATTGCCCAAACAGGGGACAGGACGATTGGCACAGGCGCATTGATGGTGCGCCACGATGTGAATGACCGCCCGTTGCAACGGCTAGAATTGGTCAAAATGGCCACCGCCCCCGATGCTCAGGGCATGGGAGTTGGCGGTGCCCTGCTGGATCATCTCATTGCGAAGGCCAGAAACATGGGAGCGGCAAGCATATGGTTGGAAACCAACGACCGGCTCGCCGCAGCCACACGTCTCTACAAAACGAAAGGCTTTCTGGCGCTGTCACCAGAAGAGCAGCACCCGACACCTTATTCGCGCTGCAACCTGCAAATGGAGTTGGCGTTCTAAGGGCGAATCAATCCGGCTTTTTCGCCACGCCAACCATTGCGGGGCGCAGCAGGCGGTCCTTGATCATCCACCCGGCCTGCATTTCCTGAATGACCGTGCCCGGCGCGTGTTCGTCGCTGGGGATTTCCAGCATTGCCTGATGCTGATTGGGATCGAGCGGCATACCCTTGGCCGCGATGCGGGTGATGCCGTGGCTGGCGAACACCTTTTCAAGCTCGCGCTGCGTTGCCTCCAGCCCGACCACGAGGCCCTTCATCTTCTCGTCACCGCGCAGCGAATCGGGGATCGCCTCAATCGCGCGGGAGAGGTTGTCAGCGACGCTCAGCACATCGCGGGCAAAGCCGGTCGCGGCATAACTGCGTGCGTCGGACATTTCCTTTTCCATCCGGCGGCGCAGGTTCTGCGTTTCCGCCTTGGCATACAGCGTCGCCTGTTCGGCGTTTGCCAGATCCTCTTTCAGGCTCGCGAGCGCTTCGGCGATCGAGCCTTCGACGCCATCCTCATCGGCCTCGTCCTCATCATCGAGGTCGAGCATCTCTTCGGGCACGCCCTGCAATTCTTTTTCCACCGCATCATCGCGCGGATTGTCATTATCAGTCATGTGTCTGGTTCCAGCCTGGAATATGTCGTTCAAGCGATCAGTTTGCCCAGTGATCGGGCGGTCAAATCCACCATGGGGACCACGCGCGCGTAATTCAACCGCGTTGGACCGATCACCCCCAGCACTCCGACCACCCGGCCCTCGCGATCACGATAGGGTGAGGCGATGACGGATGAGCCGGAAAGGCCAAACAAACGGTTCTCGCTGCCGATGAATATGCGCGTTGCATCGGCCTCGCGCGCGCTTTCCAGCAGGGCGGACACCGATTGCTTGTTCTCAAGATCATCCAGCAGCGAACGCACCCGCTCCAGATCGTTGAGCGCAGCATCGTCCAGCAGGTTTGCCGCACCGCGCACAATCAGGACGGGGCGCGCTTCGACATCCTGGCTCCAGACGGCAAGACCGCGTTCGACCAGATCGCGACTGGCTGCATCAAGCTGGCTTTTCTCCGAGGTAATTTCGGCGCGCATCGTCTGCGCAGCATCGGCAAGGGTGCGCCCCGCAAGTCGCGACGTAATGTAATTGCTCGCCTGTTCCAGCACGCTGGCCGGCACCGTCCCGCCCAGCTCGATCACGCGGTTTTCAACCCCGCCATCCTCGCCCACCAGGACGGCAAGCGCCCGGCCCTGCCCCAGATTGACGAGGCTGAACTGCGCGAGCCGCTGTTCGCGCGTGGGCACCATCACCATGCCCGCCGCGCCCGAAAGGTCCGACAGCAGCGTGCTTGCCTTGGTCAGCGCCTGTTCGACCGCGCCAGTTTCGGCAAGGCCAGCCTCGATCCGCTCACGTTCCTCGCGCGTCGGCTCTGCCATGCGCATCATGCCATCCACGAATATCCTCAGGCCCGCATCGGTCGGCAATCGCCCCGCACTGGTATGCGGCGCGGCGAGCAGTCCCAATCCCTCCAGATCGGCCAGCACCGAACGGATCGAGGCGGGCGACAGGTTGAGCGTGCCATCGGCGGCCAGCGTTTTTGAACCCACTGGCGCGCCGCTATCGATATAGCCCTCCACCACGCGCTGAAAGATATCGCGCGCGCGGTCCGTCATTTCAGAGATTGTCGTCGATGCCATGGGGGTTGCGGATATTTCCACTTCGAAGGGTTGAAACCGGTCTGCCTTAGCTTGTCGTAGCGCGCATCTTCCTTCAAGCGCTTTCGACAAAGCAAAAGAACGTCCCCCCGGCAAGCGTGGGGCGATTGCAAAACGGAGATATTCATGCGGCCATCCACCCGCGCGCCCGATGAAATGCGCGCAATCACCATCGAAACCGGCTTTACCAAACATGCCGAGGGATCGTGCCTCATCAGTTTTGGCGATACCAAGGTACTGTGCACAGCCAGCGTCGAAAAAGGCGTGCCGCCGTGGATGCGGGGCAAGGGTGAAGGCTGGGTGACGGGTGAGTATTCCATGCTGCCACGCGCCACGCACACTCGCGGCAGCCGCGAGGCGGCACGGGGCAAGCAATCGGGGCGCACGCAAGAGATTCAAAGGCTTATCGGGCGTTCTTTACGCGCGGTGGTTGATCTGCAAAAACTGGGTGAGCGCCAGATCACGCTCGATTGCGATGTCATTCAGGCCGATGGCGGCACGCGCACGGCGGCGATTTCAGGCGCTTGGGTGGCGCTGCGGCTTGCCGTAAATGGTCTGATGAAGGCAGGCGATATAAAAGTCGATCCGATCACCGGCCAGGTCGCAGCGGTTTCCTGCGGCATATACAAGGGCACTCCGGTCCTCGATCTCGACTATATCGAGGACAGCTCTGCCGATGCGGATGCCAATTTCGTGCTGATCGACGGCGGGCAAATTGCCGAGGTTCAGGCCACCGCAGAAGGTGCAACCTATGATGAGGAAGCGCTGCTGCGCCTGCTTCGCCTGGCCCGGATGGGCTGCGACCGGATCTTTGCCGATCAACTGACCGCGACAAGATGATGCGTAAACTCGGCGGAGGGTCACTGGTCATTGCGACGCATAATTCGGGCAAGCTGAAAGAGATTTCAGCCTTGCTCGAACCGTACGGAATGAAATGCCTCTCTGCCGGGTCGCTCGGCCTGCCTGAGCCTGCTGAAACTGGCACGACCTTTGTCGACAATGCCCTGATAAAGGCGCGCGCAGCGGCTGAGGCGGCTGGTCTGCCAGCGCTGGCGGATGACAGCGGGTTGAGCGTTGCGGCGCTTGATGGCCGCCCCGGCGTCTACACCGCCGACTGGGCGGAGCGGCAATGGTTCGAAGGACCGGCGGGCCGTGACTGGTTCATGGCCATGGGCAAGGTTGAAGGGATGCTGCAACAACTCGGCCCCGATACTGATCGCAGCGCTGCGTTTCATTGCGTGCTGGCGCTTGCGTGGCCCGATGGAGACAGCGCGGTGTATCAAGGCATCTGCCCCGGTTCGCTAACATGGCCCCCACGCGGCGAAATGGGTTTTGGCTATGATCCGGTGTTCGTGCCCGAGGGCCGCGAGCAGACCTTTGCCGAGATCGACCCGGCGCACAAACACGCGATCAGCCACCGCGCCGATGCTTTTGCAAAGCTGGTGGCGGACCAGTTCATCCGCGACTGAGCGTGCTCGGCGGGCTAATAGGCAAACTGTCCCGACACATTTCCGGGCGCGGAATATCGGCAGACCACATAGTCCCGATTGCCCCCGGTCGCGATCCCGCAGCCGAGCCGCGTCGTATCACGCCAGATGATCTGCGTGTAATGCCCTACATCCTGCCACCTTCCCGTAGTGCTGACATAAGGGAAGCGATCGTGAATGTAATAACGACGCTCATCAATCCATCCTGCCGCTTGCTGTTCATGTGTGAAACGGCCTGCGGTGCCCGCCCACAGGTTCTCGCCCTGATTGGGCCGGGTGGATGATGCGCTGTGCTGGAAAGATCCCGTCCGCGCCATTTGCTGCGCGTATTCGAGCGCCTGCCGGTTGAGGTCCGCGTCCAGCACCAGATTGGGCGTGCCCACCGCCTTTCGAGCATCGTTATGCGCCGCCAGCATCACCCGCGTAAGCTGATCCTGAACGCTCGACATGCCCCCACCTGTCGGGCCTGGAGATGGCGTGGGTGTGGGAGACGGAGTGGGTGTGGGCGACGGAGTGGGAGTGGGAGCAGGTGTCGGGCTGGGCGTAGGCGTAGGCGACGGAGATGAAATCGCGCCCCCGCTGCTCGCCTGCGGGGCGGGTTGTTCGTCCCCGCCGCATGCGGCAAGACACAGGGCAAGAGCGCAAAACATCGTGGTATCTCTGAGCAGGAGCACGGGAAAGTTTCTCATGGATTTGGCTATCCGGAATGGGGTTAATTTCCCATAGGCTCATGAGGTTAATACACTGCGCGTCAAACCGGTCCGGCGCGCTTCATAACCGGTTGGAGGCATCTGCGTGGCGGAAAGAAGGTGGGACGAAAAACGCGCTCGGCATTGGCATTTCGGGTTGTGGGTCGCATATCGTGCAGCACCATGGCGCGCGCTCTTTATATCCACTGGCCTTTTTGCGCGAAGAAGTGCCCGTACTGCGACTTCAACTCGCATGTCCGCGCCGCTGTTGATATCGCCGCGTGGCAGGACGCGCTTCTCTCGGACATGCGTGCAGAACATGCTGTCGCGGGGGGCGAGGCGCTGTCCTCGATCTTTTTTGGCGGCGGCACACCCTCGCTGATGCCTCCGGCCCTGGTCGAGCTTCTACTGAAAGAAGCACAGGGATTATGGGGATTTACACCCGATATCGAGATAACGCTGGAGGCCAATCCCTCTTCGGTGGAGGCCGCGAATTTCGCCGATCTGGCGCTGGCGGGGATCAATCGCGTGTCTCTGGGGGTGCAATCGCTCGATGATCAAACGCTGCAATGGCTGGGACGGCTGCACGGGGCGCGCGAGGCAGTCCAAGCGCTCGACACCGCGCAGGCACATTTCGACCGGGTGAGCTTCGATCTGATCTACGCCCTGCCCGGCCAGACACCTGCGCAATGGGAGGCGCAGCTGAAACGCGCGCTGGATTTCGGAACCTCGCATTTGTCGCTCTATCAATTGACGATAGAGCCGGGCACGCGATTTGCGACCGATGTTCGGCGCGGGGTCTTCACACCGATGGACGATGACGAAGCGGCGGAGCTGTTCGCGTTGACGCAGGATGTGACTGCTGCTGCCGGTCTGCCAGCGTACGAAACGAGCAACCATGCGCGTGTCGGGTCAGGAAAGTCGTCATAACCTCACCTATTGGCGGTATCAGGATTATTGCGGCATCGGACCCGGCGCGCACGGACGGCGCGGCGGTATGGCGACGATGCGGCACAAGAAGCCGGAGAATTTTCTCACCGCCGTCGCCGAGCGGGGCCACGGGATCGGCGAGGCGCGCACGCTGGACACTGCAGAACAGGCATCCGAGGCGCTGCTGATGGGCCTGCGGCTGGTGGAGGGGATTGACCTTTGCGCACTGGCCGCGCGGTTCGGAATGGCTGAAACCGCGCTGATTGACGCTGCAAAATTCGCGCAATATCGGGCGCAGGGCCTGTTGTGGCAGGAGGGACCGCGCATCGGTGTCGCTCCTGACGGTCGCCCGCTGCTCGATGCTCTGCTGGCAGAGATCGTCGCCGATGACCTTGTGATGGCGGAAGCAACGGGCGGGTGATCGGCGCGGATCTGATCGCGGCGTGGCGGGATTATCTGGCGCACGCAAAGCGCCGCAGCCCGCATACCGTGCGTGCCTATGTCGCAGCGGCTCAGCGGATTGTGAACGCGCGCGAAATCGGTTCATGGGAGGAAACTGCTCGGATCGAGGCGCACGATCTGCGCCGTCACCTCGCCGCGCGCCGGGCGGATGGCCTCGGCAATGCCAGCGCAGCGCGCGAACTGTCCGCGCTCAAGGCCTTTATCGCGTTTTGCCCGCGTACAGGCTGGCGATCCTGATCCTGCTGCACCGCGGGTGCGGGGGCCGCGATTGAAGAAAGGCTTGCCCCGCCCTGTCTCACCGGACGAGGCAATCAACATCGTTGATTTCGTCGATGAACTGGCGGCGGATGACTGGACTGGCGCGCGTGACCGGGCGGTGCTGTTGCTGATGTATGGATCGGGCCTGCGCATTGCCGAGGCTTTGTCCCTCAACGGGCGTGATGCGGCGCTGGGGCAGACTCTGGTGGTGACTGGCAAGGGTGGCAAACAGCGGATCGTGCCGATCCTGCCGATCACCCGCGACGCGGTGGCGGATTACGCAGCGCGCTGTCCGTGGCCGATTGCCCGCGATGACTTGCTGTTTCGCGGGGCGAAGGGCGGGCCGCTGTCGCCCGGCATGGTGCAAAAGGCGATGGCGCAGGCCCGCCGTGCGCTGGGCCTGCCCGACACCGCTACCCCCCATGCGCTGCGTCATTCCTTCGCCACGCACCTGTTGAGCGCGGGGGCGGATTTGCGCAGCTTGCAGGAATTGCTGGGCCACGCCTCGCTCGGCTCGACGCAGATTTACACCAAGGTCGATGCCGCGCAGATGCTGGAGGATTACCGGAATGCGCATCCGAGGGCGAAGAAGTCGGGAGGCTAATTCTGACGATCGTCCGACAGGTGCTGGCTTCCATACAATCACCCGGTAAATGTACCACACAATACCTGCACCAATGCTCGCCCCGATGATCCAGGAGGCGATGAACTCATAGCGCTCGATCAGCCCGGCCAGCGATCGTCCACCAACTATCAGCGCACCGTTCCAGAACAGCGACCCGGCGAAAGTGAAGAGACAGAAACGCCAGAATTTCATTTTCGAAAGCCCGGCAGGCAGCGAAACCATCGTGCGCAAGACGGGAGAGAAGCGGAGCAGGAACACGATCCAGTCCCCGTTTCGGCGGAATGCCTTGCGTGCTTTCAGGAATTCATCCCATCCGAAGGTAAGCCAACGGCCATAGCGGTCGATTACCGCGCGCAGCTGGCTCTCGCTCCAGCGGCGGCCGAGCCAGTACCATACCAGATTCCCGGCGAGCGTGCCGGACGTGCCAATCAGCCAAAGCGGCACGAACTGCAACTCACCGCGCGCC
Source organism: uncultured Alphaproteobacteria bacterium (assembly GCA_963838365.1). GTDB lineage: Bacteria > Pseudomonadota > Alphaproteobacteria > Sphingomonadales > Sphingomonadaceae > Erythrobacter. Next base: position 144,030 of record CAWIQR010000007.1, on the reverse strand, counting down.
ACCAGAATCCCCGAAATGCCCATGATCAATTCGGACGGAATCGGCGGAAAAATATTTTCGAGGGCCATCAACAGGAAGATGCCGACATAGCCGCCCTGTCTGATCACTTCGATGATAAATTCGCTCATGGAGTATACAACGCCGGACGCAGGATTTCGTTCAAGCGCCCGCCTGCTAGGCGCCCGCTGCCACCTGGCGCTCAATCGCGTCCCAGATCATACCCGCCGTGTCCGTGCCGTTGAAGGTGTCAATCGCCACGATTCCGGTGGGTGATGTCACGTTGATCTCGGTCAGCCATTTTCCGCCGATCACGTCGATACCAACAAACGTCAGGCCGAGGCGCTTGAGGTCCGGACCAAGCGCTTCGCAAATCTCAATCTCGCGCTCCGTCATTGTGGTCGCCTGTGCGCTGCCACCCATGGCGAGGTTCGATCGGAACTCACCTTCCCCCGGTATCCGATTGATCGCGCCCGCAATTTCTCCATCGACCAGCACGATACGCTTGTCCCCTTCGGCCACTTCGGGAAGGAAGGGCTGCACCATGTGCGGTTCGGGCCAGGTCTGATTGAACACTTCAAACAGGGCGGTCAGATTGTCGCCTTCTGCTGGCACGCGGAAAATCGCCTTGCCGCCATTGCCGTGGATCGGCTTCACCACGACCGCGCCATGTTCCGCCATGAAGCGGCGCACCTCGTCGACGCTGCGCGTCACCAGTGTGGGCGGCATGAAGCGGCGGTAATTCAGCACCATCACCTTTTCGGGCGAGTTGCGCACATTGGCGGGATCATTCACCACCAGCGTCTCTCCCGCGACCCGTTCCAGCATGTGTGTGGCAGTGATATAGCCCATGTGAAACGGGGGATCCTGCCGCATCAGGATCACGTCGATATCGCTGCCCAGATCAAGGCGCACGGGTGCACCCTTATCGAAATGATCGCCCTCGACGCGGCGTACGGTAACCGGGCTGCATTGCGCAAACAGACGGTCGTCCGCGTCCAGCGTCAGGCTTTCGACATGGTATTCATAGACCGTGTGCCCTCGCTCCTGCGCGGCCAGCATCAGCGCGAATGAGCTGTCGCCCTTGATATTGATGTGTTCGATGGGGTCCATCTGGACCGCTATTCTGAGCGACACTGGCGTTCTCCGGTTAGGGAATTGGTCGGCTGCGCTATGGCATCCATGCGTTTTCGATGTGGCGAGGCCGGGCGCCGGGCGCAAGCAGGATTACATCGACCCGAATATCGTCCCCCGGTCGGGTGTATTCGTGCGCGACCACTTCGACCGCCGCCGCGACCCGCGCCAGACGGCGTTCGTCAATGGCGGTGGCAAGGTCCGCGCTGCGCCGCCGCCATTTGACTTCGACAAAGGCAACCAGAGTACCCTTGCGTACGATCAGGTCTATCTCGCCCAGCTTGGTCTTCACCCGCTCAGCCAGCACTTCCCAGCCCTGCCCGGTCAACCATTGCGCAGCCTCCGCCTCACCCTCACGCCCCTTGCGGTCAGCGACAACGCGCTTTTCGCTCATGCCGATTTCAGCTCAACCGCTCGCGCATAGAGCGTCTGGCGGTCCAGCCCGGTTTCCTTGGCAACCCGCGCGGCAGCCTTGCTGGGGGAAGTGTGTGCCAACGCTTCTCGCAACAGATCATCGGGGTTGGCCTGCGACGCGGTCTTGGTCGGAGGGCCGATCAGCAAGACTATCTCACCCTTGGGAGGGTGTTCGCGATAGTGTACCGCCACCGCTTCAGGCGTACCGGTGCGGCATTCCTCGTGCAGCTTGGTCAACTCGCGCGCAACTGCCACTTCGCGCCCCGGCCAGATTTCGGCCAGCGTTTCCAATGTGCGGACAAGGCGCGGGCCGGTCTCGTAAAAAATCAGGGTGGCGGGCACCGTAGCCAATTCATCGAGAACATCGCGCCGCGCCTTGTCTTTAACGGGGAGGAACCCCGCGAACAGGAACCGGTCGTTTGGCAGTCCTGCGAGCGTAAGCCCCGCGATCGCCGCGCAAGCGCCGGGCAGGGTCGTGATCGCAATCCCGGCCTCGCGCGCTTCCTGAACCAGTCGATAGCCCGGATCGGAGACCAGCGGCGTGCCCGCATCGCTTACCAGCGCGACAGGTTCGCCCCGTGCCCGGTCCAGCAGCCGCGCGCGCTGATCAGGTGAGGCGTGGTCATCATATCGCTGCATCCGCGTCGATATTCCCAGACGCGACAGCAAACGCCCCGTAACTCGCGTATCCTCACACGCGATCACGCTGCACCCCCTCAGTGTCTCGATAGCCCGCAATGTGATGTCACCAAGATTGCCAATCGGTGTCGCCACAATATAGAGACCCACATCGAGAGGTTTGGAATGGTCTGATTCAGGCGCGGCGGTGTTCACTCCAGCGTCTTTGGACCAGCGAAGAGGGGTCGGCAAGAATGAAGCAACTGAGCAAATCAGTTTCGCGCAGCATGAAGCGCACAATGTCAAACGCAAAGCATTCGCGCGCTTTTGCGCGGTTTGGCGCGCTGGCGGGCGCGGCGGCACTGCTCGGCGCATGCTCGGTTATTCCCAAGACTGAAACTGTGGCGACCGCTCCGCCGGTCGATCGCACCCCTGCCCCGTCGGCAAATACGCTTCCCACCAATTCCACCCGACACCGCGTCGCCTTGCTGGTGCCGATGTCGGGCGATACCGCGGCAGTCGGCCAAGCGCTGGCCAATGCGACGACGATGGCGCTGCTGGATACCAATGCCAACAATCTTCGCATCACCACCTATGATACCGGTCGCGGCGCGGGGGAAGCTGCGCGGCAGGCCATCACCGATGGTAACAAGCTGATCCTTGGACCATTGCTAGCCAGTGATGTTGCCGCGGTGCAGGCGCAGGCGCGCCCGGCCAAAGTGCCCGCGATCTCGTTTTCGAACGATACGCAGGCTGCATCCGCCGATGTGTTCCTGATGGGTCATGTGCCCGAACAATCCATTCGCCGATCGGTAGAATATGCGCGCGGACGCGGATCGAACGCGTTTGCCGCGCTCCTTCCCGAAGGTGATTATGGCCAGCGATCCTTCAGCGCGCTGCAAAATGCCCTGCGCGAATATGGCGGTTCGCTGATCGGGAACGAGAGTTACTCACGCGGCAACACGTCCATCGTCAGCGCGGCGCAAAGGCTGCGGACGCGGGGCGGGTATGACACAGTCCTGATCGCTGATGGCGCGCGCCTTGCGATGCAGGGCGCGACCGAGCTGAAGCGCAGCGGCGGACAAGGAACGCGCATCCTTGGTACGGAATTGTGGAGCGGCGAGGCATCGCTAGCACGCGCGGGCGCGGTTGATGGCGCGCTGTTTTCTTCCGTCTCCGACAGCCGGTTCAAACGCTTTGCCGATAGTTATGAGGCCCGGTTTGGAAACAAGCCGTTCCGTATCTCGACACTGGGATATGACGCGGTTCTGCTGACTTTGCGCGTGGCGCGTGACTGGAAGGTGGGCACCAATTTCCCGGTCAACGAATTGTACGACCGGGGCGGCTTTCTGGGCGTCGATGGTCCGTTCCGATTTGGGCGTGACGGGATCGCTGAGCGCGCTCTGGAAGTCCGGCAAGTGACAGGCGGCGGCATCACTCAGGTTGATCCGGCACCAGCCACGTTCGACAAATAGCGGCGCAAAAGGCTGCGCCCCGGCTTGTGGCGGGGGCAGCGGCGCGCCATATCTGGCTAATGTCCGAAGACCTGTTTGAAAACACGCCCACTTCCAGTGGCGATTACGATTCATCCTCCATCGAGGTGCTGGAAGGGCTGGAGCCGGTTCGCCGCCGTCCGGGCATGTATATCGGCGGCACCGATGACCGCGCGCTGCACCACCTCGCCGCCGAAGTCATCGACAATGCCATGGATGAAGCAGTGGCAGGCCACGCCACGCGGATCGAGGTTCGTCTGGAGGAAGGCAACCGGCTGAGCGTGGCGGACAATGGGCGCGGAATCCCGGTCGATGAACACCCCAAGTTTCCGGGCAAATCGACGCTCGAGGTAATCCTGTCGACATTGCATTCGGGCGGCAAGTTTTCGGGCAAGGCCTATGCTACCAGCGGCGGCCTGCACGGTGTCGGCGTCAGCGTGGTGAATGCGCTGTCCAGCCACACCCGCGTCGAAGTGGCGCGTGACAAACAATTGTACGCGCAGGAGTTTTCCAAAGGCCACGCGCTTGCCCCCATCGAGACGATCGGCGCGGCGCCCAATCGGCGCGGCACCACCGTCGCCTTCACCCCCGACACTGAGATTTTTGGCGACCGCCAGTTCAAGCCGCAGCGTCTGTTCAAACTCGCCCGGTCCAAGGCATACCTTTTTGCCGGCGTGGAAATCCGTTGGAAATGCGCTGAAAGCCTGGTCAGCGACGATGTGCCTGGGGAGGCCGTGTTCAAGTTTCCCGGCGGGCTTGCCGATCACCTTGCCGAACAGGTGGGCAAGCGCGAATGTGTGACCTCGCAGCCCTTCACCGGCAAACAGGATTTTGCCGAAGACAATGGCGGCACTTCGCAGGGGCGCGTCGAATGGGCGATTGCCTGGCCGCTTTATTCCGACGGTTCGACCAGCTGGTATTGCAACACCGTACCCACTCCGGATGGCGGCACGCACGAACAGGGTCTGCGCGCCGCCCTGACCAAAGGGCTGCGCGCGTTCGGCGAATTGACGGGCATGAAGAAAGCCAAGGATATCACTGCAGACGATGTGATGACCGGCTCCGAGATCATGCTGAGCGTGTTCATCCGCGATCCGCAGTTCCAGTCGCAGACCAAGGACCGCCTGACCTCGCCCGAGGCCGCGCGGCTTGTCGAGAACGCGGTGCGCGACCATTTCGACCACTTCCTGACCGACGATATGGAGCGCGGCAAGGCGCTGATCGGCGAGGTCATGGACCGCATGGACGAACGGCTGAAGCGCAAGCAGGAACGCGAGATCAAGCGCAAGACCGCCACCAATGCCAAAAAACTGCGCCTGCCGGGCAAGCTCACCGATTGTTCGGGCGAAGGGGACCGCGAAACCGAGCTGTTCATCGTCGAGGGCGACAGCGCCGGTGGCAGCGCCAAGCAGGCGCGCGACCGCAAGACGCAGGCGATCCTGCCCATCCGGGGCAAAATCCTCAATGTCGCCTCCGCCACCCTCGACAAGATTCGCGCCAATTCCGAAATCGCCGACCTGTCGCTCGCCATGGGCTGTGGCACGCGCAAGGATTGCGACGCCGAAACGCTGCGATACGACCGCATCATCATCATGACCGACGCCGATGTCGATGGAGCGCATATTGCCACGTTGCTGATGACATTCTTCTTTCAGGAAATGCCGGATATCGTGCGCAAGGGGCACCTGTTTCTGGCCCAGCCACCGCTCTACCGCCTGACATCGGGCAAGGAGAGCCATTATGCCCGCGACGATGCCCACCGTGCCGAACTGGAAGCGACGGTTTTCAAGGGCAAAAAGGTTGAAGTTGGCAGATTTAAAGGTCTGGGCGAAATGAACCCTTCGCAATTGCGCGAAACCACGATGAACCCCGAAAGCCGCTCTCTGATCCGCATCACCCTGCCCAGCGAATTTCAGGAGCGCGCGAGCGTGAAGGAACTTGTCGACCAATTAATGGGCCGCAATCCCGAACACCGTTTCAATTTCATCCAGAACCGCGCGGGCGAAGTGGACCGCGACACGATCGATGCCTGACGGATCGCGGTTCGACTATCCCGACCCGCGCGAGCAGGATATCATGGCTGGCGACCGGCGGATTTCACGGCCTGACGCCTCCGTACCCGATTGGGAAGTGCCCGATACCTCGTATCGCCCGGTCCCGATTGTGTGGTTTACCGGCGCCTTTATCGGGCACCTGATTATCGCCCATGCAATCATGCTGGTTCTCTGGTCGCTGGGCCCTTGGCCTGTCTTTGGCGCTGCCGCGCTCGCCGCCGGGGCAATCGGCAAATGGACCTGGGATCGCGGGATGTCCAGTGCCGGTTCGGGCTGGAGATTTGCCACCATTGCCATCCTGTGTCTCAATTTGCTTTATATCGCAGCAGCAGCATTCGGCGGATAATTTCGCCGTTTGCACAACATACCCGCCCGATGGAGACACGACATGAAGCACCTCGCCGCATTCAGTGTGTTTGCGATGATAGCTCCTGCCGCCGCACAGGATGCCGTTGACGAACGCCCGGTTGAAACCGCGGAAGAGCGCAGCACCATTCAGCAGCGCGCTGAAGACGTAGTTGCGCTTATGAACGGTAAAGCTGTGCCCAGTGACATTTTCACCGAGGGATTTCTGGCGGCGGTTCCCCCTGAGCAACTGGCTGCGCTTTCCCGGCAAATGACCAGCCAATACGGCGCAGCGCTGAGTGTCGAGCTGGTTGACCCGCCGCACGGCAACCGCTCCGCGCTGGCAATCCGCATGGAGCGCGCGATCGCGCGCGGTGGCATTGCAATCGACCCCGCCCAGGGAGGCAAAATCAGCGAATTGCTGTTCCAGACGTTTGAACCGACGAACGACAGCCTGACAAAGATTGAGACGGAATTGCAGGCGCTGCCCGGCAAGGTGACCGCCTATTTCGGCCCACTCGAAGGTTCCCCCGATGCGCTTGCAATAGCGCCAGACGCCCAGATGCCGATCGGCTCAACCATGAAATTGTTTGTGCTCGCCGCGCTGGGACGCGAAATTGCGCAGGGTAAGCGCGCATGGAGCGATGTCGTAACTCTCGATGCGCGCAGCTTCCCCAGCGGGCAGATGCAGGACTGGCCAGAAGGCTCGCCGGTGACGCTGCACACGTTGGCCAGCATGATGATTTCGATCAGTGACAATACCGCGACCGATCAGCTGATTGCGCTGGTCGGAGGTAAGGCGATGGCTGATATTCTCCAACTTGGTTCGCATTCCGCGCCGGATCGCAACGCACCATGGCTGACGACCCGCGATCTCTTCACGCTCAAGGGCGGCGATCCCGTTCGGGTGAAGTCATATGCGAGCGCCGATCCGCAGGTCCGCCAACAAATTCTGGAAAGTCTGGCAGGCGAGCCTGTATCGCCGGACGCCGTCAATCTCGCTTTCGCCGATGGGCCGGTGGCGCTGGATGTCGAATGGTTTGCAAGTGCATCCGATCTGGCAAGCCTGTTTCAGCTGATGCGCAGGGAATGCGATCCGCAAGTATTCGCAATCATGGGCATCAACCGGGGCATAGCGCCCGGTGTAGCGGAAAAGTGGGATTACATCGGATATAAAGGCGGGTCTGAGCCCGGCGTGCTCAACCTCACATGGCTTCTCCGCGACAAATCGGGGCGCGATCATATGCTGTCCCTCGGCTGGGCCAACCCGGACGCTGCCCTTGAAGATGCGACGCTGGAATTGATCGCGCAACGTATTCTCAACCTGCCGCAATAACCGCCCCCTTGCGCGCGAATTGCTCGCCTCCTATCGCGGGCCCCGGACAATTTCAGTTTTCAAGGACAACCGATGACCGACCAGCAGCGTTTCGAGGGCACCAGCAATTATATCGCAACCGATGATCTGAAGGTTGCGGTCAATGCAGCCGTGACTTTGCGCCGCCCGTTGCTGGTGAAAGGCGAGCCGGGGACCGGCAAGACCGTGCTGGCGCATGAAATCTCGAAGGCGCTGAATGCGCCGCTGATCGAATGGAATATCAAATCCAGCACGAAGGCGCAGCAGGGCCTGTATGAATACGATGCGGTGGCCCGTTTGCGCGATGGCCAGCTGGGCGAAGAACGCGTCCACGACATCCGCAATTACATCAAGAAGGGCAAGCTGTGGGAAGCCTTCACCGCGCCCCAGCTTCCCGTGCTGCTGATCGATGAGATCGACAAGGCCGACATCGAATTTCCCAACGATCTGTTGCAGGAACTCGACCGCATGAGCTTCGACGTTTACGAAACGCAGGAGCGGATCGAGGCGGTGGAGCGCCCGATCGTGGTCATCACCTCGAACAATGAAAAGGAACTGCCCGACGCGTTCCTGCGCCGCTGTTTCTTTCACTACATCAAGTTTCCCGACCGCGAGACGATGCAGGAAATCATCGACGTTCACTTCCCCGGCATCCAGAAGATTCTGGTGAAAAAGGCGATGGAAATGTTTTATGAGCTGCGCGAAGTGCCCGGCCTGAAGAAAAAACCCAGCACTAGCGAACTGCTCGACTGGCTAAAACTGCTGCTGAACGAGGACATGCCGCTGGAGGTTTTGCAGGATACCAACCCCAACAGCGCAATCCCCCCACTGCATGGCGCGCTGCTGAAAAACGAGCAGGACATCATGCTGTTTGAACGCCTCGCCTTCATGGCACGTCGTCAAACCTGACTGAGGATTGGTCGGGCTCAGTGGTTGCACCGCGCTGCGTTCACCCGAAACTGTAAGCCAATTCAAAGTCGCCCCAGCGTTTTCCGCCAATCAACAGCGGGACATACACGTTGCGCACGACGACATAGCTCGCGCCATCGCCTTCCTGGCGATAGACCGCCATCATGTAAGGTGCATTGCTGTTCTTGGCCTTGCGATCGATGGGTCCGAAAATGATCCGCCCGTTGCGGCAGTATTTGGTGTCGTGAGCAATTTCGCCAGTAGGAGTGCCGGATCGTTCGGTGAGATGGGTCGGCAAAAAGCCTTGCATGTCCGTGCAGGCAGCAGCGATAATCCGCGGATCGTCAGCTTTTGCCGCATCGATGAAGGGGCGCCAGTTGCGATCTGCCCAATCGGAGAGTCTGGTCCGGTAGAGTGGCGGATTGGTGCCCGCCACCTCGATATAATTGCGGTCGAATAGATCGTCATTCGTCAGTTCACCGGCCGCGATCGCGTCTTCCGCACGCTGTTTTGCCTTATCGGCAAATTCCTGCGCGCGCGTGACCATTTCGGTATCGCTGGGGCTAAGCCCTGCATGGACGAGCCGATCGAACATATCGCATGCGGTCATCTCAAGGTCGCCCATCCTGTGGTGGACCCCTTGCAGTTCCGTTTCGTTTTCGCGCGCCACGCTGTCAAAGCTGGTCAGCACTTTCTGCACGGCGTTCACATGACCGCTGATGGTGCCGGTTGACCGGGCAATCACATCGTTTTGTTTGTCCACTTCCTCGACCAGACCGCCGACGCTTGTGATCGTGCTTTCGATCCTCGCCACCGATGCCTTCGCATCGTCGCTGGCCTGCGCGCCTTCCTCGATCCGGCCTATCACCACGCTGGCTTCCTTGCCCAACGCGTCGATGGTGGTGGCGATTTCCTCGGTCGCTTTGCGCGTGTCATTTGCAAGGCCCTTCACCTCGCTCGCGACGACTGCAAATGTGCGTCCCGCATCGCCTGCGCGCATTGCTTCGATTGTGGCGTTGAGCGCAAGAATGTTGGTCGTTTCCGCGATATCCTCGATATCCTTTGCGCTGCGGCGCACCTGCTCCATCGCGGCAGAAAAGCTGGTGACATGCTGGCCCAGTGCATCGACGAGCTCCAGCAGCGAGGCGATCTGCCCCAGCGAAGACTGGATCAGGGCCGTGCCCTCGCCCAATCGTTCGATCGCGCGTTCTGACAACAGCCGCGCCTCATCGCTTGCTTCGGCAACCTTGCTCTGATCGGCCTCCAGCGCGATTACCGTGCCTCGCAGCGCCTCGTGTTCGGCGCGCAGCGCTTCGGAGGATCGGATCACCGCCTCAACCACGCCGGCCACATCCGTGCAGCCGACGGTCACTTCGCCGCAGCTTTCCGGAATACGGTCCAGAGCAAAGGCGCTCGCTTTGTCGATCGTAATAGGCTTCATTCTTGCGATCCCTGTTCCTGATGACCGGCCTAATGCTTTGATGGTTAGCGAAGGTTTAATTGCCCGGCGTCCGATTGAGGATATTTGTCGATATTGAGGGCTGGAAAGGGATCGGTAGCGCGGTTAGACATGCGACCATGTTTTTCAATTTCACAGACGAGCTGCGCAGCGCCGGAATCGGTGCGAGCTTCAAGGAGCACCTCACCCTGCTTGAGGCGCTGGAAAAAGGCGTGATCGAACAGACACCTGAGGCGTTCTATTACCTAAGCCGCGCAACTTTCGTGAAAGACGAAGGCCTGCTCGACCGGTTCGATCAGGTGTTCCACAAGGTGTTCAAGGGGATCATGTCCGATTACGGGCAAAACCCGGTCGAAGTCCCTGAAGACTGGCTAAAGGCGGTGGCCGAAAAATTCCTGTCCGAAGAGGAAATGGCCGAGATTGAAAAACTGGGCGACTGGGATGAGATCATGAAGACGCTGAAAGAGCGTCTGGCTGAACAGGAAAAGCGCCATCAGGGCGGCAACAAGTGGATCGGCACGGGGGGCACATCGCCGTTCGGCAATTCCGGCTACAATCCCGAAGGCGTGCGGATCGGCGGCGAAAGCAGGCACAAGCGCGCGGTGAAAGTGTGGGAGAAACGCGAGTTCAGGAACCTCGACAACACCAAGGAACTGGGCACTCGCAATATCAAGATGGCTCTGCGTCGTCTGCGCCGTTTCGCGCGTGAGGGGAACCCGGATCAGCTTGATCTGGATGCGACGATCGCGGGCACGGCCAAGCAAGGCTGGCTGGACATTCACATGCGCGCCGAACGCCGCAATGCGGTGAAACTGCTGCTGTTCCTGGATGTTGGCGGTTCGATGGACCCGTTCATCAAAATGGTCGAGGAATTGTTCAGCGCAGCGACCACAGAGTTCAAGAACCTCGAATTCTTCTACTTCCACAACTGTCTTTATGAAGGGGTGTGGAAGGACAACAAGCGGCGCTGGCAGGAACGCACCAAAACGTGGGATATCCTTCACAAATATGGCCATGATTACAAGGTTGTGTTCGTCGGCGATGCCGCGATGAGCCCTTACGAAATCACCCATGCCGGCGGCAGCGTGGAGCACATGAACGAGGAAGCGGGCACCACCTGGATGCAACGCGTCACCAACACTTATCCAGCGACCGTATGGCTTAACCCCGTGCCCGAAAAGCAGTGGGGCTATTCGCAGTCGACGAAGATGATAAAGCAATTGGTAGGTGAGCGGATGTATCCCCTGACGCTGGACGGGCTGGACGACGCGATGCGGGAGTTGAGCCGGAAGCAGGGGCATTGAGGGGGGCAGCAAATATCGCGCAAATTGAGGGGCAACGGTAGTTTCAGGCGATAATCCCCTGGCAGGCAAGCGCGTGCACTCCCGATTTTATGCGGTCAGGCAATGGCTCGAAAGCTATGACCCCGGCACCGGATGGCGGCTGGCTGCTTACGAATTCCTGCTTTTCGGTTTCAAGCAGGCGTGGGCGTGTATGTTTGGCGGTTTCCTGCTGTTTCTGCTGCTGGCTACCCATCTCCTATATCCGGACGATGTGCCACTGCATCGTTACGACTTTCTGACGATTGCCGCTGTCGCCATTCAGGTCGCCATGCTCGCTTTCCGCCTGGAAACGTGGCGTGAGGCGCGGGTGATCCTGATTTTTCATTTCGTCGGCACGGTGATGGAACTCTTCAAGACGCAGGCCGGATCGTGGACCTATCCCGAAGCGAGCGTTCTCCACATCGGTTCGGTGCCGCTGTTTTCGGGCTTCATGTATGCCGCTGTGGGCAGCTACATCGCGCGGGTTTGGCGAATTTTCGATTTTCGCTTCACCGGCTACCCGCCTGCCTGGACGACTTGGCTGCTGGCCGCCGCGATCTACGTCAATTTCTTCGCGCACCACTGGGTAATCGACGTTCGCTATGCCCTGTTCGCCATGACTGCTGTACTGTTCTGGCGAACGCGTGTGCATTTTTGCAACTGGCGGCTGCACCGGTGGATGCCGCTGCTGATAGGTTTTGGCCTGGTGGCGATCTTTATCTGGTTTGCGGAAAACATCGCGACCTTCGCCAATGCATGGAATTACCCGGACCAGAAAGACGGATGGCAGATGGTCGGGGTCGCCAAACTGGGCAGCTGGTACCTGCTGATGATCATCAGTTTTGTGCTGGTCGCACTGGTGCAGCCGGTGCGGGGGCCGGAAAATCAATAAAGCAGATGCCCCCGCACCGCCTGCACCCATGCGGCCTCATCGTGTGAGGCGAGCGCGTCGAGATCGTCTGGCCGCGCACTTGCATCATCGACCCATTCGCGCAGGGACGGTCCGCCGTTGATCACGTCTATCGCGAGCCGATCGAGCTCGTATTCATAGGGGAAATCCCGCCACAAATCGTAGTCGGGGTACAATATCCGGATCGCCTTGAACGCAAGCGCCTGTAAACGCCACGGTTTAAACGCGTCGTGATCGTAGTCCGGGCCTTCTGCGTGGATCATCAATGCGTTGCAGAGCTTTCCTGCGTATTTGTGGAAGGTCGGCTCAAACCAGCATTCGCGCAATCGCACCCCCTCGCACCAATCGGGCGCGAGTTTGCGCATCAGCTTTGCCACGCCCCTGGCATCGACATCAGGAGCGCCAAACAGGTATTCGAGCGGACGGGTGGTCCCGCGACCTTCCGACAAGTTAGCCCCTTCGATCATCACCGTCCCGGCATAGCAGCGCGCCATGTTGACGCTGGCGGCATTGGGGCTGGGATTGATCCAGATACGCGAGGCGGGCCAGCCATAACCGCTGCCGATCGCGCCCGATCCCGCAAGCGGCTGCCAGCCTTCCATCGCAACGACGCGGTAGTCCAGATCGAGCCCAAAATGCTCGATAAACCAGTGGCCCATTTCACCCATCGTCAAACCGTGACGCATGGGCATGGGCGCGGCACCGACAAAGCTTTCCTGCCCCGGCACCAGCAGCGTCCCCTCAACCGGGCGCCCGGCGGGGTTGGGGCGATCCAGCACCCAGACGGATTTACTCAATTTCGATGCTTCTTCAAGCAGGTAGAGCAAAGTGGTGACAAAGGTGTAAATGCGACAACCCAGGTCCTGCAGATCAAACAGGAACACGTCCGCGCTCGACATCATTTGGCCGGTCGGGCGGCGCACCTCACCATAAAGCGAGAATACCGGAATGCCGTATTGCGCGTCCGTCTCGTCTGCGGTTTCGACCATGTTGTCCTGCTTGTCACCCCGCAGCCCATGTTGCGGGCCAAACGCGCTGGTTACATTGACCCCGGCGGCGATCAGCGCATCAAGGCTGTGGGTCAGATCGGCGGTCACGCTGGCAGGGTGGGCGATCAGCGCGACACGCTTGCCCTTGAGTTCTTCCAGAAGGGCCGGATCGGCGAGCAGTCGGTCGAGGCCGAAAGAAACAGGTGCAGTCATGCCAAGCGAGTTGGAACACGAAAACGCGAAAGGCAAGCGTTGGCTTGGAACGGACCGAGGTTTCAAACGCTTTCGTTCGTATGGACTATACCGCCCTTACCTTCGCATTGCTGTACGGCATCGGTCTCAACATAGCGGGAGGGCTGTTGACCGATGTGGGAGAGTGGTACCAAAACCTGAAGAAGCCGTGGTTCCAACCTCCGGGTTGGGCGTTCGGTCCGGCATGGACGATCATTCTGGGCCTGGCCGCCTGGGCGCTGTATATCGGATGGACCGAGGCGGCGAGCGCGGCACAATTCAACGCCGTAATCATCGCGTTCGGGATCAACGCGGTGTTGCATTTCCTCTGGTCGCCGCTGTTTTTCACATTCAAGCGGCCAGACCTTTCGTTTATCGAGAATTTTGCGCTCATTGCCTCGGTCGGATCGCTTGTTGCGGTGTTGCTGCCTGTCTCGACATTCGCGGCTTGGTTAGTCGCACCTTATCTGGTGTGGGTGATATTTGCGCAGGCGATCAATTATGGCGTGGTTAAACTGAACGGCCCTTTTGGCAAGGAAGCGCAGAGGGCGTCCTAACGCTCAACGATCATCTGACGGCACGCCTCTGAATGGAACTCGGGCGCTCCCGGCGCGAATGCCAGCGCCCAGAACTGCAAACCGCCTCCCTCATGCTCGACAATTGCATTGAGAGCGACCTGCGCGGGTGCGTGCAATTCTGCCGCAATGCTGGCTTTCAGCACCAATTCCCCCGACCCATTATTGTCGGAATGCGAACAGGCCAGTGCCATGGCATCCACGGGAGCATCGCGCATTCCTTCGCGGAACCCATCGAAATCGTAGGCGGCCCAGCGTCCCGAAGGCGACAGATTGAATTCGCGGTAATACGTCCCCCCAATCGGTTGCCAGAAAATCTCGAAACAGGTCGTCTTCCACAAATTATCCGTCCGGACCGAGGGGCCTGATTGCGGCAACACGATCCGTCCCACCCCACCATGGAGGCGAAATTCCGCCTCGCAACCGTTAGCCGTGGCGGTAATAGCTGCGGTGACAGACCGGATCGGGCCAAGGTCGCAGGTCTGATGCAGCATGAGTGGGACTGGTTTCATGGCCGACCTATCGCGAAACGCGCCTGACAGGGCAAGTCTGGCGACAATCCCTTCCCCGCCCGCGCGCACGCTGTTAAGCGCCAACCTATGACCGACACCGATTTCGCCTTCGATTCCGACCTTCTGCGTCTGCTGTCAGAACGCGGCCATCTGCACCAGATTACCGATGCCGGCGCACTGGATGCGCTCGCGCAAAGGCACGTTGTGACCGGCTATGTGGGCTTTGACCCGACGGCCCCATCGCTGCATATCGGCAACCTTGCCTCGATCATGCTGCTGCGGCGGCTGCAACAGGCGGGGCACCGACCGATTGTCATCATGGGCGGCGGAACGGCGAAAGTCGGCGATCCTTCGGGAAAGGATGAAACGCGCCAGATGCTGACGGAGGAACGGCTTGCCAGCAATATCGCCTCGATCAAGGGCAGTTTTGAGAACATCCTTCGCTTTGACGGCAGCGAGACTGGGGCCTTGCTGATCGACAATGACGACTGGCTGAGCGAATTGGGCTATATCGAATTGCTGCGCACGGTTGGCCCGCACTTCACGCTCAACCGGATGCTGACGTTTGATTCGGTAAGACTTCGGCTTGATCGCGAACAGCCGCTCAGCTTCCTCGAATTCAACTACATGATCATGCAGGCATATGATTTTCTGGTACTGGCGCGCGAACACGATTGCCGGTTGCAACTGGGCGGCAGCGATCAGTGGGGCAATATCGTCAACGGTATCGAACTGAACCGCCGGATCGACGGGCGCGAAGTCTACGGCGTGACCGCCCCGCTGATCACGCGCGCGGACGGGGCAAAAATGGGCAAATCGGTCGACGGAGCGATCTGGCTGAATGAGGAATCCCTCCCCGCCTATGACTTCTGGCAGTACTGGCGCAACACCGATGACCGCGACGTTGGCCGGTTTTTGCGGTTGTTTACCGATCTGCCGCTGGACGAGATCGCCCGGTTGGAAGCGCTTGATGGCGCAGAAATCAACGAGGCCAAGGCGATACTCGCCAATGAAGTCACCCGCCTTGTCCGCGGAGACGACGCCGCCACCGGGGCCGAGGCCACTGCGCGCGACACATTTGCGGGCGGCGGCGCAGGCGAGGATTTGCCGACGCTGGCCGTAGGATCGCAAGGTATGCGGATCGGTGCGGTATTGACCGATCTGGGTTTCACAGCATCCAATGGCGAGGCAAAGCGCAAGCTGACCGAGGGCGCGGTGAAGCTGGATGGTGAGCTGGTTAACGATCCCGGCTTCGTCGTCCTGCCCCCCGCGGATGGCGCATGGAAACTGAGCCTGGGAAAGAAACGCCACGCAGTTATTACACGCTAGAACGCAATCCTTTCGACACGTTCACCTTCAGACTTTACCAAATGTCAGCCTTTATCCCGCATTAGGCAGTTTGCGGTTTTGATTTTGGAGGGTGTCGCCACGTGTCGGTTGGAGCAAATTTGAGTGTCACTGACTTGCGCCGAGCGGCGCGCCATCCGGTCGATTTTCCGGTCATAGTCGAACACTTTTCCCGCGGCGATCTGAAGCTGCATATCAGCAACCTTTCAGCCCACGGCTTTATGGTCGACGATGGCGAGGGTCTCGCGCGCGGAGATCGTGTTATCATTCGCCTGCCGGTGGTTGGCCGTATCGAGGCCTATGTCATCTGGATTCGCGACGAACGCGCAGGTTTCCAGTTTGAACGCATCATCCGGCTCGACGATTTCGTTGCGATCATTGATACGCTGCAACCCAATCCGCGCCTGCGCCGCAACCGTTGAGCGAACTTTAACGAAGCCGGCGACTTGGCAGCAACATCGCGCGCTGCCATGGCGCTGCGGTGACTGATCCCGCCCCTTCCCGATCTGCGCAGACGCCCGAGCCGACGCACCCGATCCAGATTCCCAATTTTCGTGCCTATTGGGTCAGCCGTCTCTCCATGACGCTGGCACAATCGGCGATGATCCTGATCATTGGCTGGCAAGTCTACAATCTCGCGCGCGATGGCGGGATGAGCGTATTCGAAGCCTCTGGACAGCTCGCGCTGATTGGACTTCTGCAATTTCTGCCCTTGTTCGTTCTGACCCCGTTCGCGGGGCTTGCCGCAGACCGGTTTGACCGCCGGACGCTCGCCCGCTTCACCGTGATCCTGCAATTTGCGTGCGCGGCCAGCCTTGCATGGTTCACTGCGCGCGAAGCCATCACGTTCATGGTGCTTTACGCAATCGCTGTAATTCTGGGCATTGCACGCGGCTTTGCCGGACCGGCCTTTTCCGCGCTCGCCCCAAATCTCGTGCCGCGAAAACTGCTGCCCACGGCAATCGCGATATCGACGATTGCGTGGCAGGCTGGCTCGATCCTGGGCGCAGGATTTGGTGGTTATCTGTATTCGGCCAATCCGGCGCTGCCTTACGCTGTTGCCGCTGGACTGTTTGCGATCAGCATTGGGGCGATCAGTACCATCGGCGCAGTGCCCCAGCCCGCTCTGCGCAAGAATCAGCGGCCCATCGGCCAGATCGTCGACGGATTGCGGTATGTAGTGCGCAACAAGATGGTGCTTGGCGCCATCACGCTCGATCTGTTTGCGGTATTTCTGGCAGGAGCGAATGCGCTGTTGCCGGTTTTTGCCCGCGATATCCTGCAATCGGGCGAGACCGGGCTGGCGCAACTTGCCATGGCATCGGGGATTGGCGCGCTGGTCACGGCCGCCTGGTTTTCGTGGCGTCCGCTGGAAAACCATGTCGGTCTGAAAATGCTGGGCGCGGTTCTGGTATTCGGCATTGCGACCATTGTTTTCGCATTCTCGCGCTCCATGCCGCTCAGCTTGTTCATGCTGTTCGTCATTGGCTCTGCCGACATGTTCAGCGTGTATGTGCGTCAGTCGCTGATCCAGCTGCACACGCCCGATGACAAGCGCGGGCGCGTGTCTTCGGTCAGCATGTTGACGATCAGTGCTTCCAACGAAGGCGGCGATGCGTTTTCAGGGATGCTCGCGTTCTTTATCGGCCCGGTCGCCGCGCTGGTTGCGGGCGGGATCGGAGCGGTCTTGACCGTCATCGTATGGAGCCGCATTTTCCCGGTACTGCGCGTAACGAAAACCTTCGATGCGCCAGAAGACATGCTAGAACAGGCGGAGACGAGAGCCGCGCAAGGAGAGTAACATGAAAGCCGCCACCATCATCGACACCATCGGCAACACGCCCCACATCCGGCTCTCCCGCTTGTTTCCCGAACACGAGGTCTGGGTAAAGTCCGAACGTGCGAATCCCGGCGGTTCGATCAAGGATCGGATCGCGATGGCCATGATCGAAGATGCGGAGGATTCCGGCGCCTTGAAACCGGGCGGCACCATTATCGAGCCGACCAGCGGCAACACCGGCATCGGCCTCGCCATGGTCGCCGCGGTCAAGGGGTACAAACTGGTGCTGGTCATGCCCGAATCCATGTCGATTGAGCGCCGTCGCCTGATGCTCGCCTATGGTGCGACTTTCGACCTGACCGCAAAGGAAAAGGGCATGAAGGGCGCGATCGAGCGCGCCAGCGAGCTGGTCGCAAGCACTTCGGGCGCATGGATGCCCTCGCAGTTTGAAAATCCCGCCAACGTCGCCATCCACGTGCGTACGACCGCGCTGGAAATCCTGCGCGACTTTGCCGAGGAGCCTATCGATGTGATGATAACCGGCGTCGGCACTGGCGGCCACCTGACGGGTTGCGCCGAGGAGTTAAAACGGCATTGGCCGACGATGAAAGCATACGGGGTGGAGCCGGAAGCTTCCCCGGTCATAAATGGCGGACAGCCCGGCCCGCACCCCATTCAGGGGATTGGCGCGGGGTTCATCCCCGGCAATCTGCACACTGATGCGATTGACGGTGCGATCACGGTTGGCGCGGATGAAGCGCGTGAAATGGCCCGCCGGGCTGCACGCGAGGAGGGAATGCTGGTGGGCATATCATCGGGCGCGACGCTTGCCGCCATTGCAAAGAAGCTGCCCGATCTTGCGCCCGATGTGCGCGTGATGGGCTTCAATTACGACACCGGGGAGCGGTATCTGTCGGTCCCCGATTTTCTGCCGGTTGAGTAGGCGCGACAAGCGCCCCTCGCCCCCTATTCCGACAGGATGAGCGGTTCGCCGATAGTTTGCGCGTCTATTTCTGCTGCGCTAAACGGCAGGCTGTGCCAGCGTTTGGCCGAGTAAGCCCGTGTCTGGTCAGCATAATATGGCGAGGCGGGGTTGCTCGATTGCGAATAGCTGAGCACCGCTTCTGCCACCGGGCCATCGTCATCGAAGCCTACGATCTGTATATAGCTTGACCCGTGGCGCGGTGTGTAGCCGCCTGCGATTTCGCGACCCTCCTGCATGTTGAGGACGCCGGCATAGCCCGGCCCGCCATGGATCGCGATTTCCTCGTCAGGCAGGCGCACCGTCAGCACTTCGCCAGCGGGCGCGTCAAGTGCGATCCCGGCCTCCTCTAGATCCCCCGCTGCCGCCGAAAGTGCCGCTATCAGCGCATCTTGCGTGGCATCCGCAGTTGATAGCTCGCGCGGGGTGGTGAGTGGATTCTCCGGATCGAAAGGCACCTGCCACAGGTCGGCTCGGTTCATGATCTTGCGCCAGAACGCGACGAACAGATATGCGCCTTTGCTGTCGACGTTGAACCGCCTGTCCCAGCCGGCCAGCGCTGCACACGGTTTAGCCACGTCGGGCCGCGCCACTTCGGCATCGGCTGCACACATCGCCAGCAGCGGATCGACGGTCATGTCAGCCGCAAGGCTAATGTTCGCGAACACCAGCGCCTTTGCTGTATCATGATCCATCTTGCCGTTTTCCAGCGCAGCTTCGGTCTGTTGGTAATTCGATCTCGTCCGCAGGGACAACGGTTGTGCGTGCGCCCCAAGAATTGGCGAGAGCGCGGGATGCGGATCGCGCGGATTGCTGATCCAGTAGCTGTCATTGCTGTTGGTCACGTAGTCGCTGCGGATGCGAACCGCCTGATCGTCTGCGGATAGCAGTGCATTCTCTGGTGCGTTTGCCCCGAGCCGCCAGTCACATTGCGACCGCGATCCGTCGAGCAGGGTCACCTGCGCCGCCACAAGCGCGGAGAAGGGCGTTGAACATTCATCGATCAACTCGCGAGTTACCTTGGGCACCGCTGTGATATCGGCGTGCAGCGCATTGCCATCACGGTCGGCGGCAATGGTGTTGACCCACGGAATGCCAAGCGTGTTGCTCACGGCGCTCATGATGTCGGAGACATTGCGGGACTTGCCGATCTGTAGCCATGTGTCGAGTGCACGCTGATTGCCCAAATTCGCATCGCTGATGGCAAAGGCCTGCTGCCTGTTCCACTGAACGCCGCTGCCGGGCACGGTGACGACAGCGCCGAATGCGGTCGAATACAAGGTGCGCACCACTGGCGGCGCGCCATCGGGCATCGGCACGCTGATTTCGCGCGCCTGCATTTTTACCGGATTTCCATCGAGAATGTATGTCGTGGGATCGTCCGGCGAAAGCGTCAGCGCATAGACCGCGAAATGCCGCGCCGCCGTAACCGTGTGGGTCCACGCGACATCGCGGTTGAAACCCAAGGTGGGGATCGGCCCCCCGGCCAAGGTTGCGCCCATAACATCGTAGCCGTCTGGCCCTGTCACATGGAGCTGCCAGAACCGCCCCGGTCCTTCCCATGGGAAGTGGGGATTGCCGATCACCAGCCCTCGTCCGTCTGCCGTGGCGTCTGACCCGAACGCCCAGCCATTGCTGCCGAACCGGGGTTCATCGTCGGTCGGAAATGCAATATCTGCTGCCGCCACACCCGAACCCGGAGGGGCTGCGGTCGCGATCCCCGCTGCCAGCGCGAGCGAGCTGGCCAGCAACATCTGCTTTTCAGTAAGGCGCAGTGCATCATCAACCGTGATCGGTCGCAACCATGCCTTGCCCCGGCACTCCTTTGGAATGGCATCCATGGCAGTGTCGCGAAGATAGCGGTTGTAGCCTGCGACATACCCCTGTGTCAGCTGCTGAACCGCCGGCGATTGTTCGGCAAATCCAGCGCGAAGGCGCGGCAGGTCAATCTGGCTGCGATGAAAGATGTCGGACGTCAGATTGTCCGCATCGCCGCGCCCCAGCATTGTTGTGCCTTCCGGTCCAAAATGCAGCGATCGCTCGCCTGCAACCGTGGCAAATTCTTCGGCCAGCAGGCACAGATTGTCCTGCGCATAGGCATAGGCGACGCCGTAGCCAACGCCTTGCCAGCTTTCAGATGTGATGTGGGGGATGTGATGCGTGGTTCGCGTGATCGTCGCCTCATAGCGAGGCTGCGCCAGCGTTGCCGTGCCGATACTCGCCGCGGGAGCGACCAGCCCAAGGATAATCCCGTGTCTT
Source organism: uncultured Alphaproteobacteria bacterium (assembly GCA_963838365.1). Lineage (GTDB taxonomy): Bacteria > Pseudomonadota > Alphaproteobacteria > Sphingomonadales > Sphingomonadaceae > Erythrobacter. The sequence goes on along the minus strand of CAWIQR010000007.1, from coordinate 123,346 downwards.
AGGCCGATTGCCAGAATACCCATCGCTCGTCTCTCCCGCCCGTTTCTTTCTCGGGCCGAGTATGCCACGCTCGCGCACCAATACAAGCGAGCGCCCAACGAAAAAGGCCCGAGGGCGTGAACCCCCGGACCTTTTGCGTGACGATCCTGTATGCGATCAGGCTGCGGTGGCAAACGCCTCTTCGGGCAGCTTCATCATGTTGTCGCTGCCCGCCTCCAGCTTGCGACGCAGCGCGCCGGCATCGGGCAGGAAGCGTTCGGCATAATAGGCCGCCGAAGTCAGCTTGGCCTCGTAAAACGCTGCATCGACCGGTGCGCTCTTCAGCTTTTCACGCGCGACCTTGGCCATCTTGAGCCAGAAGAAGCCAAGCGTGACGATGCCCATGATGTGCATGTAGTGATGCGCGCCTGCACCCAGATGGTTGGGGTTGGTCATCGCGTTCTGCATAAACCACATGGTCGCGGCCTTCTGTTCGCCCAGCGCCTTTTCCAGCTTGGTGGCGATATCGGCCAGCGCATCATCCTGCTTGGCGGTGGCGATTTCATCGTCGATCATGGCGAAGAATGCCTGCACGGCCTTGCCGCCCTTCGATGCCAGCTTGCGCCCGCACAGATCCATCGCCTGCACACCGTTGGTGCCTTCGTAGATCATGGCTATGCGGCTATCGCGCACAAACTGTTCCATGCCCCATTCGCGGACGTAGCCGTGCCCGCCATAAACCTGCTGCATGTTGTTGGCGATGTCATAACCCTTGTCGGTGCCATAACCCTTGATCACCGGGGTCATCAGACCGATCAGATCATCGGCCAACTCGCGCTCCTCGGGTGTCTGTGCCTTGTGCGTCAGATCGACCTGCAACGCGCCCCACAGGCACAGCGCCCGCATGGATTCGTTGAAGACCTTTGCATCCATCAGCATCCGGCGCACATCGGGGTGCACGAAGATCGGATCGGCCTTCGCATCGGTATCCACCGGACCGGTAAGCGCGCGGCCCTGACGGCGATCGAGCGCGTAGGTCACCGCATTCTGATACGCGACTTCCGCCTGCGCCAACCCTTGCAGGCCGACACCCAGACGCGCTGCGTTCATCATCACGAACATTGCCGCCAGCCCCCGGTTCTCTTCGCCGACCAGCCAGCCTTTTGCACCGTCGTAATTCAGCACGCAGGTCGAATTGCCGTGAATGCCCATCTTCTTTTCGATGGAGCCGCATGACACCGCGTTGCGCTCGCCCGGCTCGCCGCTTTCATCAAGGATGAACTTGGGAACGATGAACAGCGAAATGCCCTTGGAACTGTCCGGCGCGCCGGGGGTCTTCGCCAGCACCAGATGGATGATGTTGCTGGTGAGGTCGTGCTCGCCAGCGGAAATAAAGATCTTGGTGCCGGTGATCGCATACGAGCCATCGCCCTGCGGTTCGGCCTTGGTGCGGATCATTCCCAGATCCGTGCCGCAATGCGGCTCGGTCAGGTTCATCGTGCCCGACCATTCGCCCGAGATCATCTTGGGCAGGTACATTTCCTTCTGTGCCTGCGATCCCGCAGCCTCAATCGCGGCGGTCGCGCCGTTGGTGAGACCGGGATACATCGCGAAGGCCTGATTGGCGGTACCGGTGAATTCCTCAATCGCAAAGCCGAGCACGTGCGGCATACCTTGCCCGCCGAATTCCTCCGGCTTGGCAATTGTGCCCCAACCGCTTTCGACATACGCCTGATACGCTTCCTTGAAGCCGTCGGGCGTGGTCACGGAGCCGTCTTCGTGACGCGTGCAGCCCTGCTCATCACCAATCTGATTGATCGGCGCGAGCACTTCGGAACAGAACTTGCCTGCCTCGTTTATGACAGTGTCGATCATGTCCTGCGTCGCGTTTTCGAACCCCGGCAGATTGCCATAGCTCGCCAAGTCAAGCATCTCGTTGACGATGAAGCGCGTGTCGCGGGTGGGTGCGGTATAGGTTGGCATCAATGGATCCCCTTTGAATGCAGGTTTTACGGGTGTGGACCGGGTGCGCGGCGAACCGCGTCAGCCCAGATCGAGGTTCTGGATATCGGTGACGAAATCGGTCAATTCCTTGATCGAGGAATCGATGTCGTTGCGCTGAGATTTGAGTTTGGCGATGTGCGCCCTGCACTTTTCAACCGTGACGCGGCGCTGTTCAACGCGGCCGTCGTCCAGATCGTAAAGGTCGATCATCTCGCGAATTTCAGTGAGGCTGAAGCCGACATTCTTCGCCCGCATGATCCATGCGAGCCGCGCGCGGTCACGCTTTGAATACACGCGCGTCAATCCGACACGCGCCGGGCTGATCAGGCCTTCATCCTCATAAAAACGCAGTGCGCGTGCGGTGCAGCGGAATTCCGAAGTAAGGTCGGAAATCGTAAACTGCTCGCGCAATTGTGCGTCGGGCGTGTCGAGATGTGCGCCCTTGCGGCGCATCTCGTGCGGGGCGGGAGTGCGAGCGGATGATCCGCTCCGTTCGGTCCGGGCGTGTGCTGTAGCCATGAACAGCACCTACCTTACCTTTACGTGAGCGTCAAGTCTTGACCTAAACGAGAGGCATCATTCACTGACTGCCGACAGTGCGGTATCATCTGGCGCCGCGGGGTCCAGTTCGCGATAGAAACATGATGTCGCGCCGGTGTGACATGTCGGGCCGGCAGGGACCGCATGGATGACCAGAGCGTCCTGATCACAGTCCACCAGGATGCGTGACACTTTCAGGATATTGCCGCTCGTCTCCCCTTTCATCCAGAGCTTGCCGCGCGACCGTGACCAGAAATGCACTTTGCCCGATTGCCGGGTTGCGGCCAGCGCCTCAGCGTTCATGAATGCCACCACCAGCACGTCCTTCGTGCGGGAATCGACGACAGCTGTGGTCAACAGGCCGTTGGAGTCGAATTTTGGCGAAAACGTCGATCCGTGTTCGCGATCGTGGGTATTTGGACCGGGCGCGGCCATGCCTTCATCTCCTGCAAATGTTCGGGGGGCAGTGTTCGACTATCGCGCTTTTCCGATGTTTCGGGAAGGGTAAAGCGACGTTTCAGTGCGACGATTTGTTGCAAGATGACAACAGGAATATACGAATTTGTCCTCATGAGGAAGTTTCGCCTTCCCGATTGGTAGTTACAATGGAAGAACACCGTTCGCAGGCTCATTAAGAGCTTGTCCACCAGATCAGGGCGCACGATGTGCCAGGTTCCGGGGGGCATCTGGTCAGCAGCCAACAGCGGGGTGTTGGAGCGGCCAGTTGAACGATGAGGGACAGGATCCTGATGGCGAAGTTAGGGGGTCGCCATCTGAGCTCTCCAGAGCGGATTCGAACCATTTCGTCACGCGGCGCCCGGGGTCAGCACGACTCCGGGCGTTCGTATTTCCACGGCATTGGGGCGCGGCTAATCTTGCCCTTCTAACCGTCCACAACTCGCGCAAAGCAGATTATCCGAACAGACCTTGCCCCTGCATCCAGCAGCGCATCGACACAGGCATTGCTGGTTGCGCCGCTGGTCAGGACATCATCGACAAGCAGCACCTCGCTCCCTTCGATCAGCGCCCGCCGCGACTTGCGCACACGGATTGCCCCGGACAGCGCGCTTCGCCGCGCCTCCCTGCCCAGCCCGCCGAGGCTCGGCGTCCGCTTGCGGCGCACCAGAGCATCGACCACCAGATCGCCCTTGCGGTGTTTCGCCAACTCGCCCGCGAGCAATGCCGCCTGATTGAAACCGCGCTCCCATATCCGAAGCCGGTGAAGCGGCACCGGGATCAACAGCGGCGGCCCTGCGTCTGTTGCCCCCTTCTCACCGCCAGCATCGTCCAGACGCATCGCCATAAGCCGGCCCAGCAGGCCTGCCAGCGTAATCTTGCGCCCATGCTTGAACCGCAGGATCAATTGCCGCGAGGTGTCATTGTAAAGCGTGGCCGCAACGATGCCCGAATGGCGTGGCGGATTTTCGCGGCACAGCCAGCATCGACCGCCTGCAGCGTGCGATGAACCCAATGGTCGCGCGCAATCTGCGCAAGCTGGCTCTCCCGGTGTTTCAATCTCGCTCCAGCAAGTGATGCAAAGCCCGCCTTGTGCCGCAATCGCATCACCGCAGATCGGGCAGCGCGGCGGATAGACAAGGTCCACGATCGGGCTCAATCCAGCCTTTATTTCTGCGCCCCAATCCATGCGGGTATCTGTCGCATGGCTTGCGCAGTGGTGGCAAGCGCGGCAGGGGCAGCGTATGAATATCCCCGCCGTTCCCCGCATCTTTTCCGCCGCCCGCCGCGCGCTGCGGACACAGCGCGCCGAGGCTGCTTCGCTGCGAGCAGATCCTGCCCGCTTCGCGCTGGAGGAGATGGCGGACGACATGCTGGAGCGGCTTGCATTCGTGCGGCACCAGCCCGCGCGGCCATTGCTCATCGGCACTATGCCGCCACAGCTCGCACAGCATATGGGCGCAGGTCCAACCGCTATCGACCTGGAGGCGCCCTATCCTGTCCGCGACGCGGATTTCATCGGAGTGCTGGGCCAGCTGGATGCGGTCAACGATCTGCCCGGCGCGCTGATCCATATCCGTAATGCGTTGTCCCCCGGCGGACTGGCCATCGTCAGCTTCATCGGCGGGGCCAGCCTGCCGCGCCTGCGCGCCGCAATGCTGGCGGCAGAGCCCGATCGTCCATCAGCCCGGATGCACCCGCTGGTCGATCCGCGCGCCGCGCCCGGCCTGCTTCAGCGTGCGGGGTGGAAAGACCCGGTGGTCGATACCCACACCCTTAAAGTGCGGTATTCCTCGCTCGACAGGCTGGTGCAGGATCTGCGCGATCAAGGCCTTGGCAGCGCGCTGGCGGATCGTGCGCCACCCTTGAACCGGACTGCCCTCGCCCGCGCACGCACCGCTTTTCTCAGCAACGCAGAAGCGGACGGAAAGGTCACCGAGAGCTTCCAGATCATCACCCTCACCGGGCGAAGATCGCTCGCGGGGACTTAATCCCTGAGTGCCGCCTGCGCTGCCGCCAACCGCGCAATCGGTACGCGATAGGGTGATGCGCTGACGTAATCGAGCCCGACTTTCTCGCAAAACGCGATACTCGCCGGGTCGCCGCCATGTTCGCCGCAAATGCCCAGCTTGATATCCGGGCGCGTCGCCCTGCCCCGCTCCGCCGCCAATTCGACCAGCTGGCCGACGCCTTCGATATCGAGGCTGACGAATGGATCGCGCGGGAAAATACCCTTGTCGACATAGGGAGCGAGGAACCGCGCCGAATCGTCTCGCGACACGCCCAGCGTGGTTTGCGTCAGATCATTCGTACCAAAGCTGAAGAACGCGCCCTCATGCGCAATTTCGCCCGCCATCAGGGCGGCGCGCGGCAGTTCGATCATCGTGCCGACAAGGTATTCGACCCGCGTTCCCTGTTCGGCAAACACCTGTTCTGCGACCCGGTCCACCAGCGCGCGCAGGATCGCCAGTTCCTTGCGCGTGGCGACCAGCGGGATCATGATTTCGGGCAGCGGAGCCTCGCCGCTTTCGTTCTGAACGGTACACACCGCTTCAAAGATTGCGCGCGCCTGCATTTCGTAGATTTCGGGATATGTGATCCCCAGCCGGCATCCGCGATGGCCCAGCATCGGGTTGAATTCATGCAGTTCATCCGCACGCCGTTTCAGATGTTCGATCCCCAGCCCGGTGGCATCGGAAAGCTCGGCAAAATCGGCATCGCCATGCGGCAGAAATTCATGCAATGGCGGATCGAGCAGTCGGATCGTGCAGGGCAATCCGGCCATCACTTCAAAGATTTGCGTAAAGTCGGAGCGCTGCTCTGGCAGCAGCATTTCGAGCGCGCTTCGGCGCCCGGCCTCGTCATCGGCAAGGATCATCTGGCGCACTGCGCTGATCCGGCTTGCCTCGAAGAACATGTGCTCGGTGCGGCACAACCCGATACCTTCCGCCCCGAATTGCCGCGCCATGCGGCAATCGGCGGGCGTTTCAGCGTTGGTGCGCACGCGCATTCGGCGGTTCTCATCTGCCCACACCATCAGGGTGCCGAAATCTCCGGCCATCTCAGGTTCAACGGTGGGTACGATGCCCAGCATCACCTGACCGTTCGCCCCATCGAGCGTGATTTCGTCACCCTCTTTCAATTCGTGCGAGCCAATGCGCAGCGTGCGCGTGGTGCGATCGATCGAAACGCCGTTCGCGCCGGAGACGCAGGGTCGTCCCATGCCCCGCGCGACCACCGCCGCGTGGCTAGTCATGCCGCCGCGCGCGGTCAGGATGCCTTGCGCTGCGTGCATTCCGTGGATGTCTTCCGGGCTGGTTTCGACCCGCACCAGAATGACCTTCTCACCCCGGTTCGACCATTGCTCGGCCGTGTCTGCATCAAGAACGATCTTGCCCGCGGCTGCTCCCGGAGACGCCGGCAGACCCGCCGTGAGCACATTGCGTTCAGCCTTGGGATCAAGGGTCGGGTGCAGCAATTGATCGAGCGCCATCGGATCGATCCGCAGCACCGCCTCACGCGTGTCGATCAGGCCTTCGTCAACCATGTCGACCGCCATTTTCAGCGCCGCCTTGGCCGTACGCTTGCCCGATCGGGTTTGCAGCATCCACAGCTTGCCGCGCTCCACGGTAAACTCGATATCCTGCATATCGCGGTAATGCGCTTCGAGCAGGTCGAACACTCGGGCAAGTTCGCCATAGGCATCCGGCAGCGCTTCTTCCATCGACAGCGGTTTTGCACCCGCTTCCTCGCGCGCGGCCTTCGTCAGATATTGCGGTGTACGGATGCCCGCCACCACGTCCTCACCCTGCGCGTTGATCAGATATTCGCCGTAATAGGCCCGCCGCCCGGTCGCTGGATCGCGGGTGAAGGCGACGCCGGTGGCGCTGGTTTCGCCCATATTGCCAAACACCATCGCCTGCACGTTGACCGCAGTGCCCCAGTCGGCGGGGATATCGTTGAGCCTGCGATAGACCTTGGCCCGGTCGCTGTCCCAGCTATCGAACACGGCGGCGATTGCGCCCCACAATTGCTCGGTCACGTCCTGCGGGAACGGCTTGCCCAACTCCGCTTCGGCGATGCCCTTGTACTCGGCAACCAGAGCGCGCCAATCATCGGCAGAAAGATCGGTATCGGCGTAGAAGCCGTTGTCTTCCTTGACGATTTCGAGCGCTTCTTCAAACAGGCCGTGATCGAGGCCGAGCACAACGTCGGAATACATCTGGATGAACCGGCGATAGCTGTCCCAGGCAAAGCGTTCATCGCCGCTTGTATTGGCCAGCCCCACCACTGTCTCATCATTGAGCCCAAGGTTCAGAACCGTATCCATCATGCCGGGCATGGAAACCCGCGCGCCTGAGCGGACAGAGACCAGCAGCGGATCGGCGGGATTGCCAAATGTCTTGCCCACTGCGCGCTCGATATGCGTCAGCGCGTTTGTCACTTCCGCGCGCAGATCGTCGCGAAACGCCTCGCCGTCCTGCAGGTAGCGCACGCATTCCTCGGTCGTGATTGTGAAGCCGGGGGGGACCGGCAGGCCGATGCTGGCCATTTCCGCAAGGTTCGCGCCCTTGCCGCCGGTTACGGTCTTGTCCTTCTGCCGGGCGTCATCATGCGGGGCGTTTCCGCCGAAGGGGTAGACTGTCTTCACGTTAGCTTATCCTGTTCAGTAACGGCGCCCGGCTTGATAGAAAGGGCCTGACACATTTGGCCGGACACATCCGGCCCGCCTGACACACCTGACACACTGTCCAAGGGGGCAATTCTCACCCCTCGATCCGGCTGAAATCAGCGACCTGATGGACCGCATCGCGCAACCGGGAGAGCAGCGCAAGACGCGCGGCGCGCTTGTCCGCGTCCTCATCATTCACGACCACATCTTCAAAGAACCTATCGACCGCTGATCGCAGGCCGGACAGCGCCGACATGGCCCCCTCGAAATCCTCCGCCGCGATGGCGGCGCGGGCTTTCGGTTCGGCCGCGTCGAGCGCGTCGATTAGTGCCTTTTCTGCCGGTTCGGGCGTGTAGGAAAGCGAATTGTCGACGTGGTCGTGAGCGTCGCGCATCGCAGCATCGAATTCGGGCTTTCCGGCGAGCGCGAGCGGGTCTTCCTCGCCGGTTTGAGCCACATCCTGTGCGTCCCCGCGTAGGCGGGGATCTGGTTCCACGCCGCCCGAGGCCCCCGCCTTCGCGAGGGCGCGCTCATCGGAATACCCCTCTTTCTTGAGGATATTCGCCGCGCGTTTGTAGCCGGCGAGCAGGTTGGTGCCCGCGTCCGTTTCGATGAAGGATTGCAGCGCATGAACGCGGGCGAGCAGGCGGACGAGATCATCCTCCCCGCCGAGCGCAAACACTGCGTCGATCAGGTCGTGGCGGACGCCCGCCTCGCGTTGCTGGACCTTGAGGCGGTCGGCGAGGAAGTCGAGTAACCCCATCTCCTCAACCGTTCGTGCTGAGCTTGTCGAAGCACCGTCCTTTGCCTCAGAAACCAAGTGCGGCCCTTCGACGGGCTCAGGGCGAACGGAAAAAAGGTTGAGACGAAGCGCGTTCGTCTGGAGCAATTGGATGATGCCCAGAGCCGCTCGCCTAAGCGCAAACGGGTCTTTTGAGCCCGTCGGCTTCTCTTCAATCGCGAAGAACCCAACCAACGTATCCAGCTTATCCGCCAAACTCACCGCCACCGTCACCGGCGCGGTGGGCACATCGTCGCCCTGCCCCACGGGCTTGTAGTGATCGCGGATGGCGTCGGCCACTTCATCGGGCAGGCCTTCGGCGCGGGCGTAATATCCGCCCATCAGGCCCTGCAATTCGGGGAATTCGCCGACCATTTCGGTGACGAGATCGGCCTTGCACAGGCGCGCGGCGGTTTCGGCGAGGTCGGCCAATTCCTTGCGAGTCCCCGCGAAGGCGGGGATCTCAGGCAATGGAGCGCCATCCTTCGGGAGGTCCCCGCCTGCGCGGGGACTCATCTGAGAAGAAACAATCCCCTCCTCAACCAGCCATCGAGCCAGCTTCGCCACGCGATCGACCTTGTCCGCGACCGTGCCCAGCTTTTCGTGAAAGGTGATCCGCTCCAGCCCCTCGGCGTGCTCGGCGAGCGTTTTCTTCTGATCCTGCTCCCAGAAGAACCGCGCATCGGCCAGCCTTGCGGCCAGCACCTTGCGGTTGCCGTCCACCACCAGAGCGGGATTGGCAGAGGCGATGTTGGCGGTGCAGATGAAGGCGTTTGCGAGCTTGCCGCGCGCTGTCCTCGCACACAAAATACTTCTGGTTCACGCGCGCGGTCAGCTGGATGACTTCGGGCGGCACCTCCAGAAACGCCTCGTCGAACCGGCCCAGCAGCGGCACGGGCCATTCGGTGAGACCTGCGTTCTCCATCACCAGCCCTTCATCCGCCACCAGCGTCAGGCCGGCGTCCTGAGCGGCCTTTTGCGCGCCTTCGCGGATGATCGCGGCGCGTTCTTCTTGATCGACGATCACATGCGCCGCGCGAAGCGTAGCGGCGTAGTCATCGGCTCCGGCAATCGTCACCGCGCCCGATGAATGGAAGCGATGCCCCACCGTTTCGCGACCGCTGGCGATGCCGTCCATCAACACCGGCACCACATCGCCATCCAGCAACGCGATGATGCCGGTCAACGGGCGCACCCAGCGCAAGCTTTCCGGGCTGAGCGACGCCGCGCCCCACCGCATGGACTTGGGCCAGCTGAAATCGCGGATAATTGCCGGGATCGCGGCGGCGAGCAGATCGCCGACCGCCTGTCCCTGACGCTCGATCACCGCGAACCACGTGGCGCGGCCCTTTACGTCGCGTTCTTCCAACTGGTCGCGGCTAACGCCGTTCTTGCGGCAGAACCCGTCGACCGCCTGATCGGGAGCGCCCACCGGCGGGCCCTTGGCTTCTTCACTGACGGCGGCGGTTTCCAGCGGTAATCCGCGCGCAATCAGCGCAAGGCGGCGCGGGGTTGACCACACCCTGATATCGCCGCACGCAACGCCTGCTGCATCGATCTCGCGGCGGAACAGCTTTTCAAGCTCTGCGCGCGCGCCTGCCTGCATCCGCGCGGGAATTTCCTCTGACAGCAATTCGAGCAGGAAATCGGCCATTACAGCGTCCACCCCGGATAGTTCGCTTCCCACTCGGACGCTTTCAGCTTCGCGTAGGCCTCGCACGATGATCGCGCCAGATCGCGCACGCGGCCCATATAGCTGGCGCGTTCCTGCACGCTGATCACGCCGCGCGCCTGCAACAGGTTGAAGATGTGGCTGGCCTCGATCGCCTCTTCATAGGCGGCGATGGGAACGCCGTGAGCCAGCTGGTTGCGGCATTCGGTTTCCGCCATTTCGAACTTTCGCAGCAGCAGATCGGTGTCGAACACCTCGAAGTTGGCTTTCGACATCTGGCGCTCGTTTTCGAGGAACACATCGCCGTAGGAAACGCCGCGACCGTTGAAATCGAGATCGTAGACGCTGTCGACGCCCTGAATGTACATGGCGAGCCGTTCCAGCCCGTAGGTCAATTCGCCCGCGACAGGCTTGCAGTCGAACCCGCCCATCTGCTGAAAATAGGTGAACTGGGTGACTTCCATCCCATCGCACCAGACTTCCCAGCCCAGCCCCCATGCGCCCAGCGTGGGCAATTCCCAGTCATCCTCGACAAAGCGGATATCGTGCTTGAGCGGATCGATCCCGATAGCGCGCAGACTTCCCAGATACAGATCCTGAATGTCGCCGGGCGAAGGCTTCAGGATGACCTGATACTGATAGTAATGCTGAAGCCTGTTGGGGTTATCGCCATATCGCCCATCGGTCGGGCGGCGGCACGGTTGCACGAAAGCGGCGTTCCAAGGCTCCGGCCCAAGTGCGCGCAGGGTGGTGGCGGTGTGGAACGTGCCCGCGCCCATGCGCATGTCATAGGGTTGCAGGATAACGCATCCCGCCGCCGCCCAGAAATCGTGCAGGGTCAGGATCATGTCCTGAAATGAGCGGGACGGATCGCGTGAACTGCCCTGCGGCAGCGTGGCGCGGTCGTTCGCGGGGGCGTTGGAAACTTCTGTATTCATCGCGCACGGGCCATGGCTTAACCCCCCTTTGCGGTCAATGGTGCGGCGCAGCACCAACGCGATTTCCACCAACTAAAGCCGCACAATAGCGGCGCTTTCAGTCAGGGAAGCACGACCAAATGTCAGGTGTTGTTGACATAGTCAGCGAATCACGACATAAAGTAAGGACAACCTGACATTGCGATGATGTCGGCTGCAAGAGGGACCGACCTTGTGCCATACCCGGATCAGAGAACACTTACCAAACATCGGCAAACTTTGGGCCCGCGTTGCGCGCCCTCATCCGGGCCGTTGGCAGCGGACTTCGCGCAATGAAAAACCGTCTCAAAGTCCTGCGTGCCGAACGAGACTGGAGCCAGGCTGAACTCGCCGTACATCTCGATGTGTCGCGGCAGGCGGTGAACGCCATCGAAACCGGCAAGCACGATCCATCCCTCCCCCTCGCGTTTCGCATATCGCGCCTGTTCAACATGCCCATCGAGGAGATTTTCGATGACCAAGCCTGATCCACAATTGAGCTCCACAGACGAGCCGCGCAATTTCGCCCCGCTCGTCCGATTTGCCCTGCTCAACGTGGGCGGCCTCCTTCTGGTGTGCCTGATCGCTTATGGCGTCGGCTATACCGCCGGAACCTTGCAGGACAGCAGTCTTAGCGCGATCGACGCAGCGATGCTTTCAGCGCTCGCAGTGGCCATCGCGGCTCTCGCCTGGGCATTGCGCCGTTACTGGCCAGCCTCAAGCGGCGAACCCGAATCCCCGCGGGTCAAGCGTTCGCGCATGTTTCTTTACGCCTCACTGGGCGTTGGAATCGTGTTGGGGATCGTCATGGTGGCGGGCGAAGGCGCATCATCGCCGATCTTTTCCAACCAACCGATCGGCTCTGTGGTCGCAGGCATTTCCATCGCAATCTGGCTGATTGTCGTGCCGATTGGCACATGGCTGTGGTGGCGGAGCATCGATGAACACGAAGGCGACGCCTACCGCGAGGGCGCCATGGTTGCCGGTCACGCTTATCTGTTCATCGCCCCCGCATGGTGGATGGCGACCCGCGCCGGATGGCTGCCGCCACAAGACCCGATGATCGTATTCCTCGCGGTCTGTGCCATCTGGTCTGCGGTGTGGCTCTCCAAACGCTATCTTTGAACGCTTTATTCAACTGCCAACCATTCATCCGGCTTAAATGCCCCACCATTCACAGACGCCAAACGAAAAGGAACCTGCCATGAGAATTCGCACGATCATTCAGGCTACGGCCGCCACTATTGCGCTGTTTGCCGCCAACCCGGCTTTTGCTGACGGGCATGGCGTGGCTGCCGCAGAGGCCACCGCAGAAACGCCCAAAGGCCCGGCCCTGTGGAAGGTCGCGGACGATGACACTATTATCTACCTGTTTGGCACCGTCCACGCTTTGCCAAAGGATCTGGATTGGTACCGCGATGATATCGCCGCTGCGCTCAATTCAGCCGATACGCTGGTAACGGAAATACCGATGGATGCCGGAAGCGAGGCCAAGGTTCAGGCGGTCGCGATGGCGGCATCCGCCCTTCCCGAAGGCACCACGCTGCGGTCTTTGCTGAACGAAGAGCAGACCGCCGCATACGAGGCGGCTATGGAGAAATTGGGAGTCCCCGCCCCTGCATTCGACCGGTTTGAGCCGTGGATGGCAGGCCTCACCCTCACCATGCTGCCATTGCTGCAACAGGGATATTCCCCCGATACCGGCGTTGAAAAAGTCCTGCTGACAAAGGTTGCGGACAAGGATCGCGCCGCGCTGGAAACGCCTGAATTCCAGATCGGCGTTTTCGATAACCTGCCGCAGGAAAAGCAAATCGCCTTCATGATGGAGGCGATTGAAGGGATGGACGAGGCGAAGGGCAACCTCGATGCGATGGTTGACGAATGGATCGAGGGCGATGCCGATGCGCTGGCCGAACTGATGAACGAAGGCCTGACCGATGCGGAAATCGCCAAGGCGCTGCTGTATGATCGCAATGCCAATTGGGCCACGTGGATAGCGGAGCGGCTCGATCAACCGGGCACCGTGTTCATCGCTGTGGGCGCAGGCCATCTGGCGGGCGACAAGAGCGTGCAGGACATCCTGACACAAAACGACATCGAAGTTGAACGAGTGCGATAGGCGGAATGGGCGCATCACGCTGCGCGCTTCTCTCGCCCGTTTTACCGTGACGATTACGAGATACACATACTGGGCCGCGCGGTTCCTGGGGACCGGCGCGGCCCTGTTGCGCTTGAGGGTGTGGAGGGCCGCGCTACTCTCCACCGCAGCTGTCCTGACCGGATGTGGGTGGTCGCCTTCCCCTGAACCGGACGCAGACAGGGATGCCGCCCGGCCGCCGCTGTATGAAATTGCCGGACCCAATGGCCAGGTCGAAGGATGGATGCTTGGCACAATTCACGCCCTTCCCGATGGCACCAATGGCGCACTGCAGAGGTGGAGCGGGCAATCGCGCAGGCGGACTATCTGATCGTCGAGATTGCCGACCTCACCGGCGCATCCGCAAAGGATATCTTTCGCGAACTGGCAGTATCGCCCGGTTTGCCGCCCTTGCCCCAGCGCGTTGCGCCGTCGCTGCGCCCGCAATTGCTCGAAATGGTGGAGCAGATCGGCGCCAGCCCTTCGCAATACAACCGTATCGAGACATGGGCCGCCGCGCTCAGCCTGTCGCGGGCAGGCTCCGACGGAAAAGCGCGCAACGGTGTCGACCGCGCAGTGATTGAGGATTTCGCAAACCGCCCGATCGAGGAATTCGAGGGCGCGCTCGATCAGCTCATTATCTTTGACCGTCTGGCCGAGGCTGATCAGCGCACTCTGCTCGAAGGTGTCGTTATCGAAGCGGGCGAGGCGCGTGAGAACCCCGGCGGGCTGCGGCGCGCATGGCTATCCGGTGATATTGCCGCGCTGGAGGCGGAGACGGTTTCGGGCATCATGGCCGATCCGGCCCTGCGCGCGGCGATCCTGACGGCACGCAACAAGGCATGGCTGACCCGGCTTCTGGCTGATCTGCGGGGCGCGCCAAGACCATTGGTGGCGGTCGGCGCGGCGCATCTGGTGGGGCCGGACGGGCTGGCGGCGCAATTGGAAACGCGCGGCTATACGGTACGCCTGCTGCACTGATCACGGATGGGCACCGGTGCCAAATCCCTTGCCAAAACGCCTTTCCCGCTTTAGTGGCCCGCGCTTCGGCGTTCTGGTCATCCCTGGAGGCGGCGCGCTGGACATACATCTCAAACACGCATTTGGAAGGCTTTGATTATGAGCGACGCTCTTACACTGCCGGCTGAACGCCGCGAACGGGCTGGCAAGGGAGCCTCCCGAGCACTTCGCCGCGAAGGTCGGGTTCCCGCTGTTATATACGGCGGTAACGAAGAACCTGTAATGATCCATATCGAGGGTAAGGAACTGTTCCGTCAGATGATGACCGGACACTTCATGAACTCGATCGTGCAGGTCGAAGTGGACGGCAAGCCCGTTCGCACCATTCCCAAAGACGTCGCGATGGACCCGGTGAAAGATCGCCCGGTTCACGTCGATTTCCTGCGCTTGTCCAAGGATTCCAAGATCGAGGTCCAGATCCCGGTTGTCTTCATCAACGAAGAAGCCTCGCCGGGTCTCAAGAAGGGCGGCGTTCTGAACGTGGTCCGTCACGAGCTTGACCTCATTTGCCCGTCGGATGCGATCCCGGATGAAATCCAGATCGATGTCACCGGCAAGGAAGTGGGCGATGCGATCCACATCAGCGAAATCACCCTGCCCGAAGGCAGCGTGAGCGCCATCACCGACCGCGATTTCACCATCGCCACCCTGGTCGCCCCGTCCGCGCTCAAGAAGAGCGAAGACGAAGGTTCCGACCAGACCGGCGAGGACATGGAGCCGGGCGAAACCGCTGCTACCGAGCAGGGCCCGGATGATGATGCCGCGAAGGAACAGCAGGAAAAGAGCGCCGACTAAACGGCACACTTATCCATTGAAATCACCAAGGCACCGGGCTGGGAAACCAGTCCGGTGTTTTGTTTTTGGGCATGGCTGTTTAGGGGCATAGGCGATGCAGATCTGGACAGGCCTTGGCAATCCCGGCGCGAAATATGCGCTGCACCGGCACAATGTCGGATTTATGGCGGTGGATGTGCTGGCAGACGTCCACGGCTTTGGCCCTGAGCAGAAGAAATTTTCAGGCTGGGCCCGCGAAGGGCGGATCGGCGCGAAGAAAATACTTCTGCTGAAACCGGCCACCTTCATGAATGAAAGCGGGCGCAGCGTCGGTGAGGCGCTGCGATTCTATAAACTCGGCCCTGATGCGCTGACGGTGTTCCATGATGAACTGGACCTCGATCCGTTCCGGGTAAAGGTGAAGCAGGGCGGCGGCCATGCGGGGCACAATGGCTTCGCAGCATCGATCAGTATATTGGCCCCGATTTCCGCCGGGTGCGGATTGGCATCGGCCATCCGGGACACAAGGACCGCGTGACCGGGCATGTGCTTGGCAATTACGCCAAGGCTGAGCAGGATGATCTTGCTGCCATGCTGGGCGCAATCTCAGCAGAGGCGCACTGGCTGGCAGAGGGCGACGATGCGCGCTTCATGAGTGATTTCGCGCTGAGAATGCAGGACTGACTGATGGATCGCGTCATGATTATCGGACCCTGCGGTGCGGGCAAAAGCACGCTGGCGCCCGCTGACACTGGTGCGCAAACAGCCGAGGCACGCATTGCATGACTGACAAATCTGATCTTGCCGACATGCCAGTATCGAAAGTGCTGACGCTGACCGGTTTTCAGACGGTCTGCTTCGCGTTTATCGGGGCCGCGCTGTGGGTGATCGGCGATCGATCACTTGAAAGTCTTGTAAGCTTTCGTGCTTGGGAAATCGGATACGGCGTGGCACTGGCCGGTGCGCTGATCGCCTTTGGCATGGTGCTCACCCGACTGTTTCCGGATTACGCCGATTGGCTGGTGCGATCGCAGGTGCGCAATTACCCGTTCCTGAAAAAGCGGCTTTCGATGCCCGCCATCATCTTCATCTCGATCTGCGCAGGTGTGGGTGAAGAGGCGCTGTTTCGCGGCGGAGTGCAGGTGTTGCTGGGCGATTACATGCCGATGGCTCTCGCGATCCTGACCGCATCGACCCTGTTCGCGGCGATCCATTTCGCGCAGCCAGCCATCAGCGCGATCATCCTTGTGATTGGAGCGATCTTTGGAGTATTCTATTGGCAGACCGGCAGCCTGCTGATGGTCATGATCGGCCATGCGATTTATGATATCTATGCGTTGTGGGCGTTGCAGGAAGGGATGCACCGTCTTCAGGTGTTCGGCGCGGTCGAGGATCAGGCCGAACCTTCCGGGTGAACACACCCAAAGTTGCCAACGCTTGCACAAAATGGGATTGCAGCGAGAAATCCTTGCATCCCACAATCGGAGCACTTCGCCATGCCCAGCCTCAACCGCCGCACCCTGCTCGCCGGAGCCGCCGCCACCGGCGCCCTCGCCGCGACAGCTTCCCTTGCGCAAAAAGACGCGATGAAATCCGCGCCGGACATGTCTGGCAAGAGCGTGCTGATCACCGGCTGCTCGACCGGTTTCGGACGCCTTGCAGCGGAACATTTCGCGCGCAGCGGGGCAAAGGTGTTCGCCACCATGCGCAATCTGCCCCGCCCCGAGGCGGACGAGTTGCGCATCCTTGCCCTCAACGAAAAGCTCGACCTGCAAGTGATCGAGATAGACGTGACTTCTGACGAACAAGTCGAAACCGGCGTCAACGAAGCGTTGTTGGCTGCGGGTGGTACCATCGACGTTCTGATCAACAATGCCGGCATTTCGTATGGCGGCCCGATCGAAATTCAGGACATGGAGGCGACCCGCCACATGTTCGAGACCAACGTGTTCGGCCCGCATCGCATGGCGCGTGCCGTTCTGCCCGCCATGCGCAAAGCGAAGAGCGGGCTTATCATCAACGTCACTTCGCAATTGGGACGCGTGATCGTGCCTGCTTACGGGCAGTATTCGCCGACGAAATTCGCGCTGGAGGCGATGAGCGAATTGCTCGCTTATGAACTCGTGCCGCACGGGATCGACGTGACCGTGATCGAGCCGGGCGGATACCCGACGCAAATCTGGCAAAGCGCCAATGAAAACAGCCTCGCCCTGCTGGCGCGCGCCGACGAGAAGCACACCGCAGGTTATCCCGCGCTGATCGCGCAACTGGGCCAGCGCACCGGCGGCGGATCGACCGATCCGATGGACGTGCCGCGCGCCATGGCCGAAGTGATCGCGATGGCGCCGGGCACCCGCCCCCTTCGCCTGCCGGTCCATCCCGGCGCAAAACCTCAAATCCCGATCAACGAGGTTTCCGCGAAGGTGCAGGTCGACTGGCTTGGCGCATCGCCTTTTGGTCCTTGGATCAAGTCCGTTCACAACGTGTGATGCGGCTCAATCAGGTTACGGTCGGCTGCACGGATTACGCAGCATCCTTGCGGTTCTACCAGACGCTGGGCCTCACGCAGATCGTCGATGCCCCGCCGCGATATGCGCGGTTCGAGACACCGAGCGGCGAGACGTTCTCCATTCACCACACCGATGCGGTCGCCGCATCTTCAACCGTGGTCTATTTCGAGGTCGAGACGCTTGACGAAACGGTCGCGGCGCTCAAAGGGGCTGGGCTGACATTTACACTCGATCCCGTCGATCAAAGCTGGGGCTGGCGCGAGGCACGCCTGCACGACCCTGCCGGTAACGAAATCTGCCTGTTTTGGGGCGGAAACAACCGGCGCTTCCCACCCTGGCGCATCGACGGCACAACCAAGGAATAGATGATGGGTTTTCGTTGCGGGATCGTGGGCCTGCCCAATGTGGGCAAGTCCACTTTGTTCAATGCTCTGACACAGACGCAGGCGGCGCAGGCGGCAAACTATCCGTTCTGCACCATCGAACCCAATGTCGGGCAGGTCGCGGTGCCGGACGAACGGCTGGACCAGATCGCCGCCATCGCCAAAAGCGCAAAGGTGATTGCCACGCAGCTTTCGTTTGTCGACATTGCCGGGCTGGTCAAAGGCGCGAGCAAGGGCGAGGGTCTGGGCAACCAGTTCCTCGGCAACATCCGCGAGGTTGACGCCATCGTCCATGTGCTGCGGTGCTTCGAGGATGACGATGTTCAGCATGTCGCCAACAAGGTCGATCCGCTGGCCGATGCCGAGGTTGTCGAGACAGAGCTGATGCTGTCCGATCTCGAAAGCCTTGAAAAGCGCGTGCCGAACGCGGCCAAGCGCGGCGCGGCGGGCGACAAGGAAGCCAGGATCATGGCGAGCGTGCTGGGGCAGGCGCTGGAATTGTTGCGCGAGGGCAAACCTGCCCGCCTGACCGAGCCGAAGGACGAGGAAGAGGCGCGCGTTTTTGCACAGGCGCAACTCCTCACCGCGAAACCGGTGCTGTATGTCTGCAACGTTGCAGAGGAAGACGCCGCCAACGGCAACGCCCTGTCCGCTCAGGTATTTGCCAAGGCCGATGCCGAGGGCGCGCAGGCGGTCGTCGTTTCCGCCGCCATCGAATCCGAGCTGGTCGAGATGCCAGAGGAAGACCGCGCGGAATATCTCGCCGAACTGGGCCTCACTGAAAGCGGCCTCGCCCGCGTGATCCGCGCTGGATACACCCTGCTGGGGCTGAACACCTTCTTCACCGCCGGCCCCAAGGAAACCCGCGCATGGACCTTCCCTGTCGGAGCCAAGGCTCCGCAGGCCGCAGGCGAAATCCACACCGATTTCGAAAAAGGATTCATCCGCGCAGAGACCATCGCTTTCGACGATTACGTATCCTTGGGCGGCGAAGGCGGCGCCAAGGAAGCGGGCAAGCTGCGTCAGGAAGGCAAGGAATACGTCGTACAGGACGGCGATGTGATGCTGTTTAAATTTAATGTCTAGGTTTTGAGGAACCGCTGCCCCGAAATCCCCGTTGGTCATGAAATTATTGAACGGGGAATGTGCGTGGTCGACAAATCGGAAAAGTTCAATTGGCTGGTGCGGGTCGGGTATTTCAGCCGCGCAATCCTCTATTCGGTGCTGGGTTTTATCGCACTCACCAGCGCTGGTCAGATCAGCAAGGGCACTGACGGAATTTTTGAGGCTGTCGAAGGTCTGCCGGGCGGCACCTTGCTGTTATGGGTGCTGGTGGTCGGACTGTTCGCCTACGCGCTGTTCCGCTTTGCGTCACCCCTGTTCGATATCGAGAACAACGGCTCGGACGCCAAGGGCTGGGGCAAGCGAATTGGCCATGCCGGTAGCGGTATTGCCCATCTGGTGCTCGCATGGACATCCTTCAAAATTGCCACTGGTGAACCGTCGTCGGGCGGTGATGGAGCGTCACAGGCCACAGCGGGCGTGCTGTCCATCGGCTTTGGCGGAGTGGTCATCGGCTTACTCGGCATTGCGTTCTTTATCGCTGCTGCAGCGCAGGCAAAGAAGGGGATCAGCGGAGACTTCATGAACCGCATCAGCAGCAGTGCACCCGATGCAACGCGCTGGCTGGGCGGTGCGGGTTATCTCGCACGCACGGTCGTTTACGCGGTTATCGGATGGTCGCTGGTGGAAACCGGGTTCCTTTCGAGCGACGCCTCCAATGTAAAGACGCTTGGCGCAGCCGTTTCGTCACTGGCGGGAACCGGGTGGCTGTTCACTCTGACAGCAGCGGGCTTGCTTTTGTTCGGATTGTTCAGCCTGATCCTGGCGCGCTATCGCATCATCCCTGAATTGGACACCAATCAGGGTATTCCAAAGTTTCGCGTCTCGTAATCGTCGGCGCTATCAGTGCCGCCCGAACAGCTTTTCAACGTCGCCCATGTTCAGCTTTACCCAGGTCGGGCGGCCATGGTTGCACTGGCCTGATCGCGGGGTCGCCTCCATTTCGCGCAGCAGGGCGTTCATTTCTGCGACGCTGAGCACCCGCCCTGCCCGCACCGATCCGTGACACGCCATGGTCGCCAGGACGTATTCAAGCTTTTCGGCCAGCAACAACGATCCGCTGTCGTCCTGCTTGCCATGCTTGGCGATGTCATCGGCGAGGTCTTGCAGCAGCTTGGTTGTGTCCGCCTTCGCAATCGCCGCAGGCACGGCGCGCACCAACATCGCGGCAGGGCCGAACCGTTCGACCATAAGCCCGAACCGCGCGAGTCCCTCTGCCGCATCCTCCAGACGGTCGCAATCGGCCTCATCCATTTCGACCACATCGGGCACCAGCAGCGCTTGCGAGCGTTGGGCCGCCTCTCCCGCACCGGCCGCGCGCAGGCGTTCCAGCACCAGTCGTTCGTGCGCGGCGTGCTGATCGACCAGCACCAGCCCATCGGTGCTTTCCGCCACGATATAGGTGTTCGCGACCTGCCCCCGCGCAATCCCCAGAGGATATTGCGCGGCATCTTGCGGCAGCGGCGTGGCTTCTTCGGCTCGACCCGTGGGGAGCGCATCGCTTGGCAGTCCATCCGGTGATTGGGGCGTCCATGCCGGGCGAGCCTCGCCAACGCCGGTCATCGGGGAAGTCCAGTCGCGCCCTTCAAAAATTGAGCGCAAGGCAGCCTGCTCTTCACGCACAGGCTCCGCGATCCATCGCCCCATCGCCGCCCGGTCCGGTTTCTGCGCCGAACGGCGGTCGCCAGTGGCCAGCGCCTGACGCAGGCCAGATACTATGAACCCGCGTACCCCGGCGGCATCGCGAAACCGCACCTCGGTCTTGGCCGGGTGGACGTTCACATCCACATCCAGCGGCGGCAGGTCGAGGAACAGCGCAAGCACCGCGTGACGATCACGCGCCAGCATATCGGAATAAGCCCCGCGCACCGCGCCAACGAGCAGCCGGTCCTTCACCGGGCGTCCGTTGACGAACAGGTATTGATGATCCGCCACCCCGCGATTGTAGGTTGGAAGGCCTGCCAGCCCAGTCAGCCGCATAATGCCGTGTTCGGTCTCGCGCTCCAGTCCTATGGCGACCGCGTTGTCTTTCATCTCGCGAGCGATGATCTGCGAGACGCGCGTGGGCAGGTCTTCGTTCACCTGCGTTGCCAGCGCGCGGCGCGATTTGCCATCCGCGCCGTTTTCCAGCGAAAACGCGATGTCCGGCCGCGCCATGGCGAGGCGGCGTACGATATCCAGACAGGCGATGTATTCGCTGCGCGGCGTGCGCAGGAATTTGCGACGCGCGGGGATCTTGGCAAACAATTGTTCCACCCGCACCCGTGTGCCCACCGGCAGCGCGGCGGGCGCATCCTCCACCCGCTCGCCATGATCGACGACTGTGCGCCAACCTTCGGCTGCGCCCGGCACCCGGCTTTCGATGGTAAGTCGTGCGACGCTGGCGATGGATGGCAAAGCTTCTCCGCGAAAGCCGAGGGTCGAGACCAGCTCAATCGCATCGTCGGGCAATTTTGAGGTCGCATGGCGTTCCAGCGCCAGACCGATATCGTCGCGGGTCATCCCGCAGCCATCGTCCGTCACCTCCAACCGGGTCAATCCGCCATCGTTCAGCACCACAGCGATTCGCGAGGAACCGGCGTCAATCGCGTTTTCGACCAGCTCTTTCAGGGCAGCGGCGGGCCGTTCGACCACTTCTCCAGCGGCAATCCGGTTGACCAGATCGGTCGGCAGGCGGCGAATATCGGGCATTTGTCGCAGCCTAGCGGTCAGTTGCCGCAAATTCGAGGGCCGCGGTGTATAATTCCGATCACCGTCAACAAATTTTTTGGCCTTTTTCGTAAGGTTTCGCTAGGCGCAATGTGCAGTGGGACACTTTCGGAATGCGAACCGCAACGAGCCTGTCTCTTGCGGACCATATCATTTCGGCAAATCACGGAAATAAATAGAACATGAGTTTCTTTTCCAACCTTTTCAAATTCGGCTCGCAGAATCTGGCGATCGACCTCGGCACCGCCAACACGCTGGTCTATGTGCAGGATCAGGGCATCGTTCTGAACGAACCCTCGGTCGTCGCGATTGAAACGATAAACGGCATCAAACGGGTCAAGGCCGTGGGCGATGATGCAAAAATGATGATGGGCAAGACTCCGGACACGATCGAGGCGATCCGCCCGTTGCGCGATGGCGTTATCGCCGACATCGAAATCGCCGAGGAAATGATCAAGCACTTCATTCGCAAGGTGCATGGGAAGCGCAACCTGTTCCGCTATCCCGAAATCGTGATCTGCGTTCCGTCCGGCTCCACCTCGGTTGAAAAGCGCGCAATCCGCGACGCTGCCTCCAATGCGGGCGCTTCCGAAGTGCATTTGATCCTTGAACCGATGGCCGCCGCAATCGGTGCTGATATGCCGGTGACCGAGCCTGTCGGTTCGATGGTGGTCGATATCGGCGGCGGGACCACCGAAGTCGCCGTGCTTTCCCTGCGCGGTCTTGCCTACACCACCTCGGTCCGCACCGGCGGGGACAAGATGGACGAAGCCATCGTCTCCTATGTCCGCCGCCATCACAACCTGTTGATCGGAGATGCGACTGCTGAACGGATCAAGAAGGATTACGGCATCGCAGTCGTCCCCGAAGACGGCATTGGCGAACTGATCACGCTGAAAGGCCGCGATCTCGTCAACGGCGTGCCAAAGGAAATCACCATCAATCAGGCGCATGTTGCAGAAGCCCTGTCCGAACCCATCGGCGCCATTGTCGAGGGTGTACGCATCGCGCTGGAAAACACCGCGCCTGAACTCGCCGCCGACATTGTCGATCAGGGCATCGTGCTGACCGGGGGCGGAGCGTTGATCCGCCGTCTGGACGAGCATCTGCGAGAGGAAACCGGCCTGCCGGTATCGGTCGCGGAAGATCCGCTCACTTGCGTCGCAATCGGCACTGGCCGCGCAATGGAAGACCCGATCTATCGCGGTGTCCTGATGACGGCCTGAGTGCGGCGTAAAGCCGTCAAGCAAGGGGACTAGAGCCATGGCGCCGCCTTCATCGCGCCGATCAGGCTTCTCGAAAAAAGCGCAGTATTCGGTGTTCACCGGATACCTCCTCGCAGTGCTTGGTGCGCTGGTGGGGCTGGCGCTGCTTGCCCTGTCGCTGTGGCAACCTGCGGCCATGGGGCCGTTGCGCGGCGCGGCGCAGGACGTCGTCTCACCCGCGGGAGAGACGACTGCTGTCGTGCGATCAGGATCGGGCAGCGTGTGGGACGCCTTCACCGGATACTGGCGTGCGGGATCGCAGAACGCGCAGCTACGCAAAGAGGTCGAGATCGCGCGCATCCGCATCGCCGAAGCGGACGCGCTGGCCGCTGAAAACCGGCGGCTGAAATCGCTCCTTGGCTTGTCCAGAGGCGAGATAGCGCCGGTTGCGACCGCGCGCCTTATCGGATCAAGCTCCACCAGCAGCCGCCGCTTCGCCTATATCGGCGCAGGCCGCGTCGATGGGGTTGCGGTTGGGATGCCCGTGCGATCGGCGCGCGGCGTTGTGGGACGCGTGCTCGAAGTATCGCGCGCGACTTCGCGTGTGCTGCTGCTGACGGACAGTGAAAGCGTGCTGCCCGTGCGCCGGGCGAAGGACGATACCGTCGCCTTTGCCGAGGGGCGCGGCGATGGTTTCCTGCGCATTCGGCTGATCAATCTTGGGCTTAATCCTTTAAAGGTCGGCGATGTCTTCGTAACCAGCGGCGCGGGCGGATATTACCGGCCCGGCGTGGCGGTGGCGATCCTGACCGAACTGACCCCCGATGGCGGCATAGCGCGGCTGATGTCCGAGCCTTCGGGCACCGATTTCGTCACCGTAGAGCCGATTTACGAGCCTGAGACCGTCGAGGTTGCGCAGATACCCTCGGAACTGCGCATCGGACCTGAGGCGGAGGCGGAGGCTGGATCCGCCCAGGAGCCCGGCAATTGATTGATCGGGTATCATTCCGGTCACGCGGCGGACGATACGGCAGCGGTATCAACCGGACTGTATCGCCGTGGCGCGCACTTAGTGTGCCCTATGCCACCATCATGGCGGGATCGCTGCTGCCGTTCCTGCTGCTCGCCGATGTAATGCCGACCATCCCGCCGCTGGGTTTCCTGATGCTGCTGGGCTGGCGGCTGATGCGCCCAGGCCTGCTGCCGTTATGGGTGGGCGCGGTGCTGGGCGGGTTCGACGATCTGTTCAGCGGTCAGCCGTTCGGCAGTGCGGTGCTGCTATGGTCGCTCGCCATGATCACGCTGGAACTGATCGAGACGCGGTTTCCGTGGCGTGGTTTCTGGCAGGACTGGTTCAGCGCTGGTCTAGCCATCGTTCTCTATATCCTCGCGGCAATGGTGGTTTCCGGAAGTCCCCTTACCCTACCCAAGGCGATTGCCGCCGTGCCGCAGATCGCGATCTCGATCCTGCTATACCCCTTCCTTGCCCAAGTGATCGCGCAATTTGACCGATTCCGGCTGTCGCGCACGCGGAGGGTCGGGTGAAGTCGTGGTTTTCCAAAGACAAGCGATCATCGCGGCGCGGCCCGCTGGTGAACGCCTCCACGCTGAGGAACGCGTTTGATCGTCGCAGCGTGCTGATCGGCAGCGTGCAAGGCGGCGTTGCGGTGCTGCTGGCGGCGCGGATGGGGTATCTCGCGATTGCCGAGAACGAGAAATACCTGCTCGAATCCGAAAGCAATCGCGTCAATCTCACTCTGATCCCGCCGCGTCGGGGTTGGATACTGGATCGCCACGGGTCCCCCCTCGCCTCCAACCGCGCCGATTTTCGCGTCGATATCATTCCCGAACGGCTGAGCGATCCGAACGGAGCGATCAACCAGATCGGGGAGCTGTTGTCGCTAGACCCGGCGCGCATCGCGGATATCAAGGCAGAGGTCGGGCGCTCACGTGGCTTTGCCCCGATCGAGGTCGCCAGCGGACTTAATTACGAACAATTCGCCGCGCTGAGCGTGCGCCTGCCGGATATGCAGGGCGTGGTTCCGCAGCGTGGTTTCTCGCGATTTTACCCCACCGGCCCCAGTGTCGGCCATCTGATCGGCTATGTCGGCCCCGCCTCTGCCGAGGAGTACGGCGCGGATCGCAACCCTTTGCTGATTACGCCCGGCTACAAGATCGGCAAGGACGGGCTGGAGAAGCAGTTCGAGCAGGAATTGCGCGGCACCGCAGGCGCGCGCCGGGTTGAAGTGACCGCCAGCGGACGGATCGTGCGCGATCTGGAAACGCGCGAGGATATTCAGGGCAAGCCGGTCAAGCTGACGATTGATGGCCCGTTGCAGGATTACGCAGCGCGCCGCATCGGGCTGGAAAGCGGCTCTGTTGTGGTGATGGACTGCGACACCGGCGATTTGCTGTGCATGGCGTCAATGCCCAGTTTCGATCCCAACAGCTTTTCAGACGGGATCGGCGGGGTCGAATACGCGATGCTGCGCGAGGATGATCGCGTGCCGCTGCGCAACAAGGTGCTGAAAGGCCTTTACCCGCCCGGCTCCACTATCAAACCGATGCACTGCATGGCTTTCCTCGAAGCGGGGGTGAAACCGACCGAGACCATCGTGTGCGGCGGCGGGCGGCGCATCGGCAATCGGTTCTTCAATTGCTGGAGCAACCACGGCACCGTCGATATGGCGAAAGCCATTTACCAGAGCTGCGACAGCTATTTCTATCACTTCGCGCAGGCGGTCGGGTTCGACAAGGTTGCAGCGATGGCGACGCAGATGGGTCTGGGTCAGCAATTTTCGCTGCCGGTTACCAGCCAGTTTTTTGGCACGGTGCCCGATCCCGCGTGGAAGCAAAAGAAGTTCGACCGCCAGTGGGAGCCATACGATACGGTCAATGCCTCCATCGGGCAGGGATACTACCTCACCAGCCCGTTACAGCTTGCGGTGATGAGCGCGCGGCTTGCGACGGGCAAAGTCCTTCCCCCCAGGCTGGTGCTGGACGGTTCGAATAAAGATCCCGCCAGCTATGGCTTCAACGACGAGGAAATCACCTACATCCGCAAAGCGATGAGCGATGTCGTGAATGGCCCCGGCACGGCCGGGCGCGGACGCCTGCCCTTCCCTGACATTCAGATGGCGGGCAAGACCGGGACGGCGCAGGTGGTGTCGCTCAGCGTGTCGGACGGGAAAAGCGGCCCGTGGAAGTATCGCGATCATGGCCTGTTCGTCTTCTTCGCACCGACGGACAAGCCGAAATATGCAGGCGCGGTGGTGATCGAACATGGCGGCGGATCGGGCGCGGCCTATCCGATTGCGCGCGATGTGATGACTTTCATGTTCGACGCGCAAAAGGGGCTGGATGCGCTGAAAGAACTCGAAAAACAGTGGGGCGGTACCGCTCAGCAGCGGCTCGAAAGACGCTATGCCGCCTACGCCGCCGAACGCGGCGCGAGCGTAACCCCGCCGCCGCGCCGGGACGAGGATATCTTCGATCAGGTGGAGGCAGAGGCGCGCGTGGCAGCCCAGCAATCGGAGGCAATCGCCACCGATGCCATCGCGCCTCGGCCCAACCCCACCGCTTCGGGAAGTCCCCCTCCCGGAGTGCAGCGGCCATCTGCTCCTGCTCCTGCACCTGCCTCCTCACCAGCCCCCACTCCGGGAGGCGGTGAGTGATGCTGGGCCGCACAGACAGTCGCCGCTCCGTCATACCCGAACCTATCGCGCGCCAGCCCTGGCGAATGCTGATCCCGCTGTTCATGCTGGTGGCTTTTGGCGCAGCGGTGCTATTCTCCGCTGCGGGTGGATCCATGGATCCGTTCGCCAATTCGCATCTGCTCCGGTTCGGCATATTCCTGGTGATGGCCATGATCATCACTGCGTTTCCGCGCGATCTGGTTCGGTTGCTGACCTATCCTGCCTATGTCGTGGTGCTGTTGCTGCTGATCGCGGTGGAGATCATGGGGCAGGTCAATGGTGGCAGCCAGCGCTGGCTTGACCTCGGCTTTATGGTGTTGCAGCCGTCCGAATTGATGAAACCCGTGATCGTCCTCACGCTGGCGCATTATTACGCCACTCTGCCGGCCGGAATGATCGCAGGCTGGCGTGCGCTGGTGGTGCCGGGAGCCATTGTGGCCACTCCGATGGCTTTTGTCCTGCTGCAACCCGATCTTGGCACGTCGCTCGCCATCGGGTTCGGCGGCGGAGTGGTAATGTTGCTCGCGGGTTTGCCGCTGCGCTGGTTTATAGGTGGCGGTGTGGCCGCCGCAGCCCTTGCTCCGCTGGCGTTCTTCTTTGCCCTGCAACCCTATCAGCAACGTCGGGTGATGACGATGTTCGATCCGGAATCCGATCCGCTGGGGTCAAGCTATCACATCATTCAGTCCAAGATCGCAATCGGATCCGGCGGCATATTCGGCAAGGGTTTCAACAACGGATCCCAGAGCCATTTGAATTACCTTCCCGAACCCCACACCGATTTCGTCTTTGCTACCATGGCAGAGGAATGGGGCCTGATGGGCGGGCTGTTCGTGATCGCTGTTTTCAGCATTATCCTGCGCTGGGGCCTGTCTGTCGGCCGTGAAAGCCGCGATCGGTTCTCCAGCCTGCTTGCCGCAGGGATGACGGCGACGATATTCTTTTACATCGCGGTCAACCTGATGATGGTGATGGGCATGGCTCCGGTGGTCGGAATCCCCCTACCTTTCATGAGCCATGGCGGATCGTCCATGCTGACCAACATGATCTGCATCGGTGTGCTGATGATGATCAACCGGTGGAACCAGAACGCACCGCGCGGCGGCCTGTCAGACAACTGATCGGAAGGCACTTACACCCGGATCAGGCCCAGTTTCAGCGCGGTGACAATAGCACCGACACGATCTGATGCACCAAGCTTGGCGTAGACCCGCTTGGTATATGTCTTGACCGTATCGGTAGAGATATCGAGGATTGCGGCAATGCTCGTCATCGATTTACCCCGCGCCACCCATTGCAGCACCTCGCGCTCGCGCTCCGAAAGTTCGGGCACTTTGCTGTTGGCGTCCAACAGTATGCAGACCCGCTGGTGCGCTGCTTGCGATACAGCGCGCACGGTGCCCAATTGTTCATTCGGGACGTCGGCCACAGGGTATCCGAAATCGAACGAGGCGTAGGCATCGCGTCCGCGCGGACCAAACAGCGGCACGCCAAATCCATGCTCCAGCCCCGCTTCTTTCATCGCTGCAAAATACGCTTCGTTTTCAGGAAGGTTCGGGCCGGCATCGCGCGCCGCAACCCAAGTCAGCATTGCGCCATGCTGCATTGTGCGTTCCGGGATGGGGTCGCTCAGGCGAAAATCGCAGCTGTCATAGCGATCCAGCCATTCGGGATCGAACCCGTGGGCATAGACAACGCTGCGCATGGAATTGGGCGCATCGAATTGCGGCGTCAGATGATAGCTATGACGGATGGCACCCTGTTCCTGGCACACCTCGCTCGAATACAACAATATCTTGCCGATATCATAGAGAGACTCGATCCGGCCAAAATGTATCTGCATGATACAAACCTTTACGCGATGTCACCCGATTGGGCGACTTTCCGTAAACGTAAGGGGCTGCGATAATGTCCGCCTGCTTACCCGGACCCGGGCGTTAGGGTCGCAAGTGCCGCTAATACAGCGGCGCTGAGTTTGGCGTCCGGTTACAAGTCCTGGCGGCGATGGCCCCCAAATGTGCCATTTGCCGTCAGGCAATAATTGGAATTATGAATGGAGGGTCAAGTGACCACATCGCCCGACGATGAAGCACGCTCTCATCCGCCTGGGATCGACGCATCAGAAGTGCACTACGTTCAGCAGCGAGCTTTGCTGATCGATGCAATCTCCCGTCGCCAGACACGCGGTGAAGCGACCACTTTGCGTGATCTTCACCGTTTGCTTGATGTCGTGCAGCCGGTTGCGCTGCGTCTTGCCTATCGCCTGGAACGCGAAGGTCTGGTCTTGGTCGAAGAGGACGCGACAGACGCATTCGCTGCAAGCATCACCGTGATCGATCCGCTCGACCAGGAGAGATCGCACGGCCGAAGGCCGCTACGCGCGGATTGAGGCAGACTGAGCGGGCCGCGGAGCAAACGGTGCGCGTGGATATGCTTCGAGGTTTCCGGACGAAACGCTTGATATCGACGCTTGGATCGCTAAATGCAGCGCCTCGCCTGATTCGTGTGTGGCCCCGGCCCCTACAGGCGCTCCGATGACACCGTCGGAATGGACGCATAGCTCAGTTGGTAGAGCAGCTGACTCTTAATCAGCGGGTCCTTGGTTCGAACCCAAGTGCGTCCACCACTCATCCTCCTGAAAGACAACAGAAACTTGAGACCCTCGCCTCTGAAGAGATGGTGGTGGTTGAAGCGGCAACCGCAAGGCAACCACTCCACAACAAACTAGTCGGGCCTCCCTCCCCCAATGTTCACTTGCTCGCCTGCCTCGACAAAGGCCTCCAACTCGCGGGGCCTGTAGCAGACCGTTCACCCGCCTAGCTTCACAAAGACCGGTCCGTCCCCTGATAGCGCCACGCCTCAAGGGTCCGTCTGCTCGTGCCAAGGCAGGAGGCTGCCGCTTGGTCGGTTGTTGAGAGTGGATCAAGCACTAACACCAGCCTAGCCTCCTCCGCAACTTCCTCCTGCGTTCGACCTTGTCTCAGTCGCTCCTTGCGAGCATTCTTTCCAAGTTAGCGCACCAAGTCCAGACGCCCGGTTGACACGATTGGGGAACATTGGTCGGTCTTCTGTCCGTGTCATCTGAGGTTGGCCGAGCACATCAGTCAGGCAAAGGGAAACAAACTTGTTTAATTCGAATACAGTCTTTGTGGTTGGAGCCGGCGCAAGCGCAGAAGCAGGATTGCCGGTTGGAAACCAGCTAACTCAGGAGATAGCGAACCTTCTCAACTTCTATGTTGACGGGTTCGAATTAAGCTCTGGCGACCCACAGATTTATCACGTCATCCGGCAGCTAGCCCAAAGTGACAATTGGAAATTCAACAATTTCATAGGCTCGGGTCGAGCAATTGCGGAAGCTATGGGGCTTGCACCTTCAATCGACACGTTTCTAGAGACGCATCGAGACAACAATGAATTTGTGCTCTTGGGCAAGCTGGGTATTGCCCGTTCCATTGCAACGGCTGAACGAAATAGTTTGATGTCGCCAGCGGAAGAGCACTCAACCACATTTGATTTGGCCTCGCTCTCGCAAACTTGGTATCCAAGCTTAGCGCAGCAAATGTTCACCGGGGTCCCGGCAAACTGCCCCGCCAATGCCTTTGCAAATGTGTCATTCATTGTCTTCAACTACGACCGATGCTTGCAGCATTATTTGACCACAGCAACCTCAGCATACTTTAGGATATCGCATCAGGAGGCGGCTGAAATCGTGGGACAAGCTACTTTCGTTCACCCATACGGTTCTATTGGAAATGCATTTCCTAGCACCGACAATCACATGCGGTTCGCGCCCAATGGAGTGGACCTGTTTAGAGCAAGCCAGCAAATTAGGACATACTCAGAAAGCAGCAAGCTTGCCGCCACTATCCATCAGATGGTGTATTCCGCAGAAACGCTGGTATTTCTAGGTTTTGCTTTCCACGACGCAAATATGGAATTGCTCGATCCTGACAGCCCGATTTTCTACGATACGGATTTTCGGAAACGTATATTTGCCACCACGTTGGGACTATCGAAGAGCGACGAACGCGTAGTTCGAGACCAGCTGTCGAAGATGATAACTGGCGAGCCTGAGTCTCGTGAGTTTGGCGAATGGATACAGACAAATAAGGGTACTTGCAGGGAACTGTTCAACTCTTTCTGGCGAAGCCTTACCGCGTAGTCATTGTCATGCGCTCGGCTGCCGCCCTCAAGCCTTCACGATGCACGGGGTCCTCTATAGTTGCGTAGCGATCCGTAGTGCTCGCCCGAGTGTGCCCGGGCGCCTTGGGGCGGTCGCTGGCCAACAGATTTGCTCGCCGCTGAATAGGTCTGGCTCACGATATTATCGTGCAGCTTGAGGCCCGGTAGGTATGTTTCCATAAAGACACCCCGATCTATCTCATTACGAGCTTGGTCCAGATCGAATAGGCTTGGTGGCAAGCTCCAGAAGAGGTTGAATGTCTGCGAGAATTGTCAAAATCTATTTGCCCGAAGCGCGAATCGAAGAGCTGGAAGGCATCCTGCGAAAGCACGCCCGCCGTTTCTGGCAGGAGGCCGTGCCCGGCGCGCAGGAAAAATACAGCTGCATCGTCCAGCAACGTTATACCGAGCGCCTGCTTAATGAGCTTAGCGAGGTCTTTGCCAACGAGGCCGATTTTACAGCCTACGTCGAAGCGCTCGAAGCGGTGATCCCCCCAATCGAGGAAACGCGCGACACTGAACTTGCGCTCGATGCTGACCTGGCGCCGCCTGCCGCGCTGGAACGATTTTTCAGCCGCGACAGGCTCAGCACCGATGAGCTCTACGATGACATCGAGGAAAGCCTCCACGTCACGCCATCTTACCTTATCACTGTCACGCTGTCGGCTATCATCGCAGGCCTCGGGATGCGGAGCGGTCAGACTGCGGTAGTCATTGGTGCGATGATTATCGCGCCTCTCCTCGGCCCGACCATGGGCTTGGCGCTGGCAGCGACAGTGGGCAATGGAAAGTTAGGCAAGCAGGCGTCGATGACGCTGGCTATCGGATGCCTTTTTGCAGTATTTTCGGGCTGGATCCTTGGTCTGATGCTGGAAATCGATCCCCTTGCGCCCGAGCTCAGGAGCAGAACGCTTGTCCAACCCGCCGATGTCGCATTGGCGCTCGCATGCGGTGCAGCGGGCGTTCTCAGCTTTAGTCGCGGGGCGTCGCTGGCGCTGGTTGGGGTTATGATCGCTGTCGCGTTGGTGCCGCCACTGGCTGCCGTAGGCATCTATCTCGGAGCCGGTTTTCCGGTAGCCAGCGCGAATGCCGCATTTCTTTTCGCGGTCAATCTGGTCTGTGTGAATGTTGCCGGGATCGCCACTTTCCTTGTTCAGGGCCTGCCACCCAAGAATTGGCGAATAACTGGAGGTATCCTGACTGTCTGGAGCATTCTGCTGGTTCTGCTTCTATCCGTAATGGCAGGCCGCATATTGCTCGGCTTCGGCTCATTGGAGGTCGCGCTGGACTTCTGGTCGGGGCGGGACTGATAGCGATGCCGAATGAGCGTAAGTTGGAACGATTGCCGATCGGGACAGGATTGAACCCGTCTTGCTAGATTGGACAACCCTCACAGACCCGCTGCCCACCTGGGCGTCATGGCTATGGGCAAACAAATTTGTGGTCATGGGATGGATCATCGCCCTCGTCGCATTTGTAATTGTCCCTTTTCGCAGGCCTCCTGCCGAAGCGCGCAGCTGGTTGCTGATCTTTTTCGGCCTGCCCTGGGTCGCTCTGGTGATCTACTCCCTGATTGGGCGCCCGTACTTTTCCGCTGACCGCAAGGCGTTGATCGAAAAGCTACCCGTTCTTTTTGATCGCATTCGAACGCGCATCGAATGGCTTGGGGATTCCCCCCAACTGTCAGCGGACAATCGCGCCGTCGAGAGATTGGCCAAAGGAATTGGCGGTTTTTCAGCGACTTCGGGAAACCGGATTGAGTTGCTCGATAACTATGAGGCTGCATACGAAGCGATCGTTGCCGATATCGAGGCAGCGAAACATCATGTACATCTTGAGTTTTACATCTTCAGGGACGACCGTATCGGCAATCTGATAATCGGCGCCATGGAACGCGCCAGAGCGCGCGGCGTCGCGTGCCGCGTCCTCGTCGATGCGCTCGGATCGTATGGTTCCATCAGGACACTCAAACGCCGCCTGCGGAGCGCGGGGGTGGAGGTCCACGATATCCTGCCATTGAGGCGTCGCCTGCGAAGCTCGCGGGTGGACCTGCGCAATCATCGCAAGATCGCGATCATAGATGGCAAAGTCGGATATACCGGGTCGCAGAATATCTGGAACCCGATTGAGCATTCGCGCCGGGCGAACAAGGATCTCCTGCTGCGAATAGAAGGCCCCGCAGTCTTGCAGCTTCAAGCGGTCTTTGCGCTGGACTGGTTTCTTGAAACGCTGGAGGAATTGGTGAGTGTCGAGCTTTTCCCTACCCCGGTACAAATGGAGGGTCGGTCAGCACAAATCGTGGCGACAGGACCTGACAATCCCGAAGTGGGCGTCGATCTCATCTTTGCTCAGGCGATGTACAATGCTGCTGACCAGATCGTGATTGCCACACCTTACTTCATCCCCAACGATGCCTTGATCTCAGCTATCAAGGCCGCGACACTTGGCGGAGTGCAAGTGTGTCTGATCACACCGGAGCGCAGCGATCACCGCGTGGTTGGTCTAGCGCAGCAAAGCTACTATTCTGATCTGCTTGCCGCGGGTCTTGAGATTTATTGCCATGGACCGGAATTTTTGCACGCCAAGCATTTCCGGGTCGATCATGAGGTCTCGATTGTTGGAACAAGCAACATGGATGTGCGCTCGTTCGAGCTGAACGCCGAGATCGATCTGATTACATTCGATGCGACCTTTGCCGAAGAATTGCGACAGATTGAGCAAAAGCTGCTCAGAAGCTGTAAACGGCTTACGCTGGACGAATGGAGTAAAAGGTCGCTGTGGTCGAAAGTGTCCCAGAACACCGCTCGTTTGTTGGCAGATCTGATCTGATGAAAAGAACAACAGTCAAGATCACGAGTTACAATATTCGCAAGGCGATCGGCACTGACCGGGCCCGCAGACCTATTCGGATTCTTAACGTCCTTGAAGAAATCGATGCGGACATCGTCATTCTTCAGGAGGCTGACCACCGCTTTGGCAAGCGCCAGAACGCATTGCCCCCGTTCTTAATCGAAGCTCACTCGGATTATCGGCCTGTTCCCCTCGACGTCCAACGGGACTCAATGGGTTGGCATGGGAATGCCATCCTCGTTCGCAAGGATATCGCCATAGAACATCACGATATCATCCATATACCGTATCTAGAGCCGCGCGGAGTTATAACGGCAAGGCTGAGGGTGAGAGGCCGACCTTTATCCGTGTATGGAATGCATCTCGATCTTTCGGGGTTGTGGCGTACACGGCAGGCCAACGCGATTGCCGAACTCGCGCGAGATGGGCAGGAATTCGGGCCGACAATCCTTACCGGAGACCTTAACGAGTGGCGAGAAAACTCAGGATGCCTCAAAGCCTTCGCCCGGCATTTTTCTATTCTTGATTGCGGGCGCAGCTTTCACAGCCAGTTGCCCCTTGCCCGCCTTGATCGGATTATGCACTGCGACCGGGTCGAGGCGCTCGAATGGGGTGTGCATCACAGCTCGCTCGCGACGCAGGCCTCGGACCATTTGCCAGTCTGGGCGCGCCTGCAATTCTAGGACGCCAGGCGAGGCTGCCAAATGACCTGTCGAAACGCGTTGGCATAATTGCATTGGCCGCACGGTCCAAAGGTCGACCAAGGACAAAAGACGCCTATCAGAAAAAGACACTTCGAGAAGGGAACAACCGTAGCTCCTGCCCGCATAGGGCAACCTTACGGTTCGCGGATGGCTGCCGCCAGCCTTTGAAAGCGTGGACCTGCCTGCGTGATACTTGATAATTTCATCTCAAATTACCGGTCCGATGCGGTTCTCTTCGACAAATTCGCGAAAGGCATTTGCGCGTGTTGCGAAACCCGGCGGCACTCTGATCCAGTGCCCGGTCAAATCCCGGATCATCTCTCTCAAGGATGCATTTTGGCCCCCGACTGTTGGGGTGTTATCTCGCGAGAGTGTTTAGAACCATCTTGTGTATTTCGATTGCGTCACAGGATGCCTCCATGCGCGACGGTTGCGTCATTTGGCACGGACGCTTCCTTGTCCCTTCCGATCACGGCTTTGACTTCAATGGTTTTGCCTCGTGGCGGAAACGCGATGCGCTCTCCTGCAAACGGTGCGCCGTTGATGAACAATTGAGGTCGCTCCCGGCCGCTAGTCTGGCCTTCGCGAGTCAATCTTACGCGAATGGTCCCCCCACCCCGGCGTAGCGTCGCCTCGAAGCCGTCCCAACTCGATGGTAACGCGGGCGCTATGTCGAGCATTCCCTCATGCAGCGTAAGGCCGAGAATACCCTCGACTGCGAGCCTCCAAGTCCACCCGGCGGCACCGGTGTACCAGGTCCACCCGCCCTTGCCGCGATGTTGATCCACTCCGCCGATGTCAGCAGCAACGACATAGGGTTCGGTGCGGTACTTCTCCGCCGCCGCGCGACTATCGGCATGACGAATTGGGTTCAGCGCAGAGAATATGCGAAGTGCCTCATCACCTTGCCCCGTCCGTGCCAGGGCCAAACCCAACCAGGCTGCGGCATGCGAATATTGACCGCCATTTTCGCGAATTCCGGGAGGATAGGACTGGATGTAGCCCGGATCGTGCAGCGAATGCTCGAATGGAGACCACAGAAGCCTCGCAATCCGGGCATCATCGTCGAACAGTTCGCGCATAGCCGCTTTCAAGGCTGTTCGACTGCGTGAATTGGTGGTGCCGGCAAAGACCGACCATGACTGTGAGATGGAGTCGATCCAGCATTCGGAGTTCTGCTGCGACCCGATTGGACAGCCTTCGTCGTCATAGGCGCGGCGATACCATTCGCCATCCCATCCAGCCTTTTCGGCATTGCGTCGCCAAGTCGCGGCACGCTGGCCCCAGAACCGCGCCTGCATGACACGATCAAGACGCCGTTCGCAGTGCGCGAGCGAAGCAGCGCAGACTGACGCGAACCATGCTAGCCACACGCTCTCTCCGTGTCCCTTGTCACCTACGCGGTCCATCCCGTCGTTCCAGTCCCCCGAACCGATCAGCGGCAAACCATGACTGCCAAGGGTGACCCGCTCAAGTGCCCGTTCGCAATGTTCAATGAGCGGCCGCATCTCGGTGGAACTGGCAAATTTGGCATAACGGTCGTGCTCCTCATCGGTAAGAGGAGCCGCCTCGAGAAACCGAACCTCTTCAGTGAGAATTGATAGATCGCCCGTGACATTGACGTAATGTGCAGCCGCGTATGGCAACCATAGCAAATCGTCCGAAATGCGCGTTCGCACGCCTCTTCCCGAAGGAGGATGCCACCAATGCAGCACGTCACCATCGGTGAACTGATGGGCTGCGCATTCGAGAATGTGCGCACGCGCTCGGCCCGGATCGACATGAAGCAACGAGAGCACGTCTTGCAATTGGTCGCGAAAACCGATCGCCCCGCTTGCCTGATAAAAGCCGGTCCGCGCGAAAATGCGGGATGACAAGGTCTGATACAGCAGCCAGTGATTAACCGTTATGTCGAACCCACGGTCAGGGGTCGTGACCTCGACCGCGCCGAGGAGTTGGTCCCAGAAATCCCGGACGCCCAGCTCTTCGTCCTTCGCCTTGTCCAATGACTGCCATTGACGCGCGAGATCGCATGCCTCCTGCTCGGACTCAGCTTCACCAAGCACAAAAAGGACTTCCCTATATTGGCCCTGCGGCAGATCGATGTGAACCTGATACGCGCCGCATGCATCGCCGCCAGCGACTTCCCGATTGTCGAGACCCCAGAGGTGCAAGCCCAAAGGACGAGCCAGATCGCCCTCCTCCCCAAGAAACGTTTCGCGATCCGTGGTGAAGCTGTGCGGAGACTGGCTCGCGGTCAGGAAGGCGGCTCGCCCTGCAAATTCGCTGTTCCATGGATTTGTCGCAATGATCGTTTGCGCCTCACGGTCGAACCGGCAGCAGACATGCCGCCGTTCTATGCTGGCTAGCGCACCCATCAACCATTCCGCATAGTATGTGGCGGTGATACGCCGATCACGCTGTCCCAGATTGCGCAATTTCAACCGCACCAGCTTTACCGGCGCGTCACGCGCAACCCAAACCTTCAGCGTTTGTTCAATCCCGCGACTACCTTGCTTCCATTCGGTAAATCCAGCACCGTGACGGATTTGGCAGACCGATTGCCTGCCAGCGGGCGCCGGCGTTACCGACCATACATGTGCGGTTTCTTCATCGCGTAGATATAGGATTTCGGACTGTCGGTCGCAAACCGGATCGTTTGTCCACGGGGTCAGACGATGTTCGCCGCTATTCACGCTCCAGCTGAATCCGCCGCCAGCTTCGGTCACGAGCGTTCCGAAGTGATCGTTCGCAAGTACATTGACCCAGGGAGCGGGTGTGCAATGCCCTTGAGGCAAATGGATTACATATTCGCGCCCACCATTGGCAAACCCGCCATAGCCATTGTCGAACTCCAGCCCGCTTGGCCGTTCAGGCGCGCGTTCTGCTTCCGGTTCGTAATCGAGCGAGGGCAGGATCGGCGGTGCTTCAAGCTGTGATATATCGGCGCGATTGATCTGGTCAGCGAGCGACCCTGCGTCGCCATCAAGAATGGCCCAAGCCATCGTTTCGAGCAATCTGACATGGTCTGGCCCCACTTGATCGGAGAAGATCAGATGAAAACCGCCTTTTCGCCCCAGCAATTCGCTCGCTCCCACCTCTTGCAGCAATTCCGCAAGATCGTCGCGAACCGGTTCGACATAGGCGGATCCAAGCGAATGCAAGATCACGAGGTCAATCTGCAAACCGGCGCGGCGCCAGAGCTGATGCGCTCCGATGAGCGTTCTCAGCAGCCCGGTGTCGTTGCTCGCCTCTCTTAACAGCAAAATTGGCAAATCGCCGGACAGCGCGAGGCCCCAAAGGTTCGCCTGACCAAACCGGTTGTCCCGAATGGTGTTTGCTTTCGCGCGCAAGGCGCCGTGAGGAAATGCCAGGAGGGAGCCGAGCGCCTGGATTGCGGGGAGTTCTGCGGGCAACGTTTTCGAGCGAGAAATTGCCCGCGATGCTTCCGATGCAGCGTCTTCGATCAACCAGTGCGTTGCCGACATCGTCGAATACCGAGCAAGTATTTCAAGTGCCGCTTCGCGAGATGCGGCCGCAATCGTAACGAGGCAAAGTTCGAACTTTTCTGATGGCCTGAGCTTCAGTTGCAGCTGAAACGCTGCGACTGGATCAAGCGTCCATCCGAGGTTCCTTCGCAGGCTGCCAATCGCGCCGACCGGATCACGACCG
The DNA here is from genome assembly GCA_963838365.1 of uncultured Alphaproteobacteria bacterium. Lineage (GTDB taxonomy): Bacteria > Pseudomonadota > Alphaproteobacteria > Sphingomonadales > Sphingomonadaceae > Erythrobacter. The sequence continues at coordinate 85,323 of CAWIQR010000007.1, read as the reverse complement.
GATCGACCTCGCCCGATGAAGCTGCGCCGATCGGTGTCGAACGTAATCTGGTGTTCGCCGCAATCGGGGCAAATCAGAGCTTGCAGCAGAACCGGCGGCGTGTCTTCCGGTCGGCGCGGTCGACGAGTGAAGACCAATGCATTCACGCTTGCGACGTATTCGCTCTTCACGAACAACTTGCTGAAGGCCGGGTGCCGTTCATGCTCCAGCGGCGGAGCCAGAGCGATTTCTGCATAGGACGTAAGCCGAAGCTCGCGCGGTTTATCGCTTTCATTGAGCAGTTCGAAATTCCGCAATTCGATGTCGTCGTTTGCGCCGACCGTGACCTGAAGCCGCGTGTGGATTTCGTTTTCCTGTCGCTGGATTTCGGCCGAGTGGGTGTGAAAGGTCACTCGATCTTCGGCGCTTGGCGAACCGCACGGCCGGCGCGTTGCCGACCATATCCGCTCGCTATGCTCATCGCGAAGGTAGAACCATGAGCCATAATCGTCCCGCGTCGCGTCCGGAATGAACTGGGTCAGCAATTGTCCGTTCCAGATTAGCCCGCCGCCCCCGCGAGCGGAAAGACGACACGACAAGCGTCCATTTCCAAGCAGACAGACCTGCGGAAAATCGGTCTTTGTGGGTTGCCAGCTCATCCTGATATCGCTCGCAGCCGCGCTTCTGCCATTGGCCGCACCCGTTTCGATCCGCTTCAGTTCGGATGGCAATTCATGGGGAATTCGCTCCGACAGCAGCAAGCTCGCAAGACCGATCCGGGGGTTTCTCATGAAACGGTGGACATGAATATCATCGACCAGCAGGTTCGTGATGGCCGAGAGCACCATGCCCTGATGGTGCGCCATGAACGCGTTGACCGGCGCAAAGCCCTCGGCTCGGCCGGCGGCTCGCTCCGGGGTCAGGTCGACCGCGTCCCACAGGCCATAGCGCCCTCCGGCACCCAGTTGGTCCAGTCGTTTGAGGTTCACCAGCGCCGCAACCGGATCGACCGCGAGAGCGAGCGCCGATGCATAGGGAGCGATCACCAAATCTTCAGCCAGTCCGCGGCGCAAGCCCAGACCGGGAACGCCGAACGCGCGATAGCGAAAGCGAAACTCGGGATCGCGCGCGCCATAAGCCGATTCCGAAATGCCCCAGAGTTCGGCCTTCCCAGGTTTATAGTTCCTTTGCAGCCTGACCGCGATCCTATCGCTTTCTCCAAGCAGGGTATCGGGTTCGCTCGGCATCAGGATGCGCGGCATCAGATATTCGAACATGGAGCCGTTCCACGAAACGAGCGCCAATCCGCCGAAGGCACGCGTTATGGGACGGCCGAGATGAAACCAGTGTTCAAAGCCGACATCCTTCTTCGCGATTGCGAAGAAACTGGCGATGCGCGCCTCGGACGCCAGCAGGTCATAGTGATGCGTGTCGAGTTGGGTCGTGCTGGCGTTGTAACCGATGGAAAATAGCCGCCGGTCGGGATTGTAGAGCCAGCTGAAATCCATCTCGAAGGCAAGCGTCTCGGCGAGATTTGCCAAGGCCAGAAAATCTCCCGCCATCGCTTCGGGCGCCGTCAGATCGCGCCTCATTTCTTCGATTTGATGACGCAGGCGGCCAAGCCAAGTGTTGAGATCGCGCACCTTATCCGGTTGGCGCTCTGCCATGGTGTCCATCATGGCGGTGCATTGCTCAGCGATAATCGGCAGTTCGATTTCTGAAAGCGCGGTAATCACTTCTTGTGCGCTGGTCTGGTCAGTCGGCGGGATACTGGCGATTTGCGCCACCCGGTCGAATTGGCTGGCACATTCCATGCTGCCAAGCTCGCGGGCATCAAGAGCAGCGAGCAGCGCGACGTCCCTCAGACCGGCCCAGCGCTGTGGTTCGAAGTCAGTGGTGCCCGCAGCATCGCGGAGGCTACCGGCATAGGATATGAGAGAAGCTGCCAGGTTGCCGCTGTCCACGGTTGAAATGTAGCGCGGCTCCAGAGGTCTGAGGTGATGGGTTTCATACCAGTTGAGGAAATGGCCGCGATAGCGTTCAAGCTTGGCGAGGCTGTCAAATGCATTACGCGTGCGGACAGCAAATTCGACCCTGCCGATGAAACCCAGATCCCATGCGCTCGCGGTCGACAACAGCATCATTCCGATATTGGTCGGCGAGGTGCGATGCGCGATTTCCTCGTGCGGATGGCCCTGATAATTGTCGGGAGGGAGCCAATTGTCCGATGGTCCGGCAAAAACTTCGAAGTAGAGCCATGTCCGGCGGGCTAGCTGCCTGAGATAATCGGCGTCGAGTTCCTGTTCCGTTGGCCGCCTGATGCCTGGTCGGCGCTGGACGAAGCGCGCGATTTCGGGTGCGAATATCCATGGTACGATTAATAGAAATGCGGGTGCGACCGCCTCCGGGCGAAGCAGGATCAGGACCGACGCTACCCCCATAGCCGCCATGGAAGAGGGGAGCATATCGACCCAGTAATCGAGCGCGCCGGTTTCAGTCTTCTCCTGCGCAGCCACATGCGCCGCGCTCTTCCATTCGAGCATGTTCCTGCGGATCACCACAAGGCGCCACACGGTGACCGCGATCGCGTGCAACGACACCAAGGCCTCGTGCAGCATGAATACGATGGCCAGCATCCAGCGGCCGATCCGGTTTACGATCCGCGATCGGACAACATAGCGGACACTGTGGCGGCGGCGCTGGGTCAGGCCGGTTGCGAAATCGATGAACAACTGTCCTGCCGGGGCAAGAAGAACCAGCGCGGTCCAGAACCACGCGCTGCCCGGCAGCAACAACCATCCCGCGAGTGCCAGCGCGACGAGGCCGGGCTGGACAAAGCTACGGCGCAGATTGTCGAACATCTTCCAGCGGTCGATCCCCCGGACTGGGTTTGCGATCCTGTCGCCTTGGCTATTGCGCGCCAAACCGACAATCCACGGCAGCAATTGCCAATCGCCCCGCACCCAGCGATGCAGCCGCCGCAGGTACTGACGATAGGTTGGTGGAAATCCCTCGTAGAGAACAATGTCGGTGGCCAGAGCCACGCGACCCAATGACCCTTCGAACAGATCGTGGCTGAGGATCGCGTTGTCAGGAACCCGGCCATCGCTGACCGCGTGGAACGCGTGAAGATCGTAAATCCCCTTCCCCACGAAGATCCCGGCGCCGAACAAATCCTGGTAGACGTCCGACACGGCCCGGCTGTAAATGTCGATTGCGGTTTCCCCGGTGAAGAACCGTTCAAACAGGCTGCGAGGCCCACTGACCGGAGCAATCTCGACGCGCGGCTGAATAATCGTGTATCCACGCTCCAGCCTCCCGTCCTTCGCCATCCGCGGCAGGTTAAGCGGATGAGCCAGAGTGCCGGCCAGTTTCGCAACTGAGCCGCTGGGCAACATGGTATCTGCATCGAGCGTGACGACGAACCGCGTGAGGTCGAGCGCCACCCGGTCCCCGATCCAGACGGAAAAAGGCTCATCAATGCCTTCGAGGATCAGACGATTGAACTGTTCCAGTTTGCCGCGCTTTCGCTCCCACGCCATCCAGCAGCCCTGCTGCTCGTTCCAGATGCGCGGGCGAACAAGCAGTTGGAACGGGCCATTTCCATGCGACCGTAGCGCTCATTCAAATCCTCAACGCCATCAGCGAGGGCATCAACAATTGCCTCATCCCTAAGCAAATGCCGTTCAGACGCATCGGCGGGATCGGCCAGCAATACGATCTGCAAGGCTTGATCCTCGTTCGCGAGCCAATGCATTTCCATTTGCCGAATGAGCGGCTCGATCTCGCGCTCCGAAGCAAAAACGGTAGGAATGACGACAGCGACGGGAAAGCCTTTGGGAATTCCGGTTTTGCTTTCCAGCTTGGGAAGGACGCGCGGATCGGTGATACGGTTGACCACCCAATGTACGATCGTGATGGCCAGGATCGATGCGGGGATCTGGGTCAGAAGCAATGCTATCGCAAACTGCCACCAACTCGCCCCGATCCACACAAGATACAACACGGGTAGAGTCGCGCATAGGAGAGCCGCCAGGATCAGGCCGAATGCAAAGAATCGTCCGGGTCTGGCTTCGATCATTCGTTTGACGCCGCCGCGCACGCGCGGACGAACCGCAAAGTGTTTCTCGAGATCGTGCCGACCTTTATCGATCAGCCAATACCCAACATGATGCGCTACGTTTTCGGACCTTGCAGTTTTGCTGCGGGCGACTGCTTCTTCGGCGACGTCGGTTTCGATCAAATCACCGAGATGCGCGATTTCCTCCACCGCTGCGCGGTAGGAATCGCGCGTTGCGAAATCCATCCCGCAATACGTGCCGTATGGATCGCCTCTGAGAATGCCTTCGACCAGGCTGGTCCGCTCGAAGAAGTCCTGCCAAGAGATAGCGGCGATTTCGCCAAGGTTAAGGATTGATCGTGCGACCCGCTCGGTAGCGTCGAGGGATTGCCCCTCTCGCGCGCAACCGGAGATCGCGAAACCCGGCTTTGCCGATCGACCCAGCAGCATCGTCAAGGCTGCCGCTAGAGTTTCCAGACAGGCAATGCGGAGCATGACCGGAAATGCCCATAGCTCCGCGATAGTAAGCGCTTTTCGGGTTTGGTAGGCACTGATATATTCGCATGAATTGGCCAGCGAGACCTGAAGGTGCGTCGCCTTCAGGAATTCATGCGCCAGGTCATGTATGCGCAAATTGCAGCTTCTGTCGCCGGAAAGCGCGGGCAGCTTCTGAAAAAAAGCCTCCGGCATGTCTTGGCGGATTTGCAGCAGCGCGCGACTGATCTGGTAATCGTTGTCCAGCAGCCACTCGGCTGCCTTGCTCGCATCGGGATCGGGCTGGCGACATGCATCACGAACCCGCTGTAGCCAATCTGCAATTTGGTGCGGATTTCGAAGGATATCGATCTGTGCTGCGGGCTGGCGAGTGATACTGTGTCGCTCCGCCAACTCGCGTGCCGCCAGCTCGATCGAAGACGACTCAGGGTCTTCGACAATTGCCACTAATCGAACCGGAAAACCGACTGCCCGTCCAACCCGTATTCGTCGGTGCCAAACCCGGCGACAAGATTGGGCCGAACCAATAGCAAAGGCATGGTGCAATGACTTGCGAGATATTCCGTGACACTGCCGCAAGGCACATCGTTAAGCGCCGTAGCGCCATGCGAGGACATCACGACAAGATCGATATCGTTGTTGCTTGCAAATTCGCATGTAGCCTGGCGCGGGTCCGCGGGATCGAGCACGACCGACTGGACATTCAAACTCGGATCGCTGGACCGAAGCCGCAACTGATCAAGATGTTCGCGCGCGCGCATAGCGTTTTCGCGTTCGATCTGAGCCCGCATACTAACCGCGCTTGGCGGTGAAAAAGCGAAATTCTGTTCGATCCTTGGGAGGACATGAGCCAGGATCAATTCGCTTCCCATGGCTCGGGCGATGCGGCGGGCGATGGGGACAACGCTCTCTGACCGCGGCGAGCCGTCTATGGGGACCAGAATCCGTCGATAGGACGCGGTTTCGCCGGTGTTGGAAGGCACGAGGAGCAAGGACGCGGTCCCATGTTCGAGGATGCGGAGTGCCGTCGGGCCAAGGCTGTATTGATGGACACCGCTTTGGGTTGCGAGGGCCAAAAGTGTACCCCCGTTGGCAATGCTCCAGTCAATAAGCTCTTCAGGCGGACTGCCATGCAAGAGTACGGTGGCACTCTCGCGATTGATCCCGGCATGGCGGGCCAGCTTCCCAAGATATCCCGTGTGCTCCTGTGTCCGCAATTTCCATTGTATCGGATCAACTGGCGAGCCAGTGATGCCGTCATCCTCAATGACTGTGGCGATATGCATTTGGAGGTCGAGACTGCGTGCGATAGCCGCCGCATGCTCGACCACTAACTGAGCGTTGTTGCCCACATCGACGCATGCAAGAAGGCAGGGCCCTGCTGCCGAAGTTCCGATCAATTCCTTGCTTCGCTCTGGGAGGACCCGGTGATCGCCAGGCGGCGCATCGCTGTGGTCATGGAAATATGTCTGGCTGAGCATTCTCGATAGCTCCTGAAAGAGATTGTATCTGGCTCGCCCCCGAGCAGCACAATGTGCTCAGCGAAGGTCGCCGACCATAGGGAACCCTCCTTAGTCCATCACTATGATCCTGCATGGACGAGGCTGATCAGGCGAATTCGTGCCCCGGCCAGAGTGCACGAATGCTTTTCGGCAAAGATCGCACGACATTCTCGATCTGCCCCGTGGGCAAGTGCCGGTCGAGAACACCAAATACAGGCTGGATGGCGTCGCGCCGCCAGACACCCCTGCCTTCGCGCAGGCCATCGGCCACCGCAATGACGCAATCGTCATCACCATGTGCGGTCGTGGGCAGATCTTCGTTCACCTGCGTTGCCAGCGCGCAAACGGCTGCCCTTATCCGGCGTGGCGGCCCAACTGCTCAACGCGCCTCAGCCAGCGCTTTCGGTACCCTTCAAAGCCGCCCACCCGGCCAATTATCGTCGTGCGAACCGGTTTGATTCCAACAAAATGAAGAATGTTGCGTTTCAGGCTCTTCACGCTGTGCGATCGGAAGAATAGTCGATAGATCGGCGCCGGCATTCCCATGGTCACGATGATCCGCGCCGATTTGCCTTTGAGCAACGCGCGCCATTTCGCTTTCGCCGTGATTTCGATTGCAAACCCCGGACGCATCACCTGCTCCAGAAACGCCTTCAGCAGCGCAGGCAAATCGCCCAACCATAGTGGGTATACGAACACCAGATGGTCCGCCCAGGCTATCGCCTCTTGCGCGTTGACAATATCGGGCTCGGCTTCTTCTGCAGACCACCCTTTTGGATCGCGCACCAGTGCAAAATCGAGCTCGGAAATGGTAATCACTCGAACTTCGTGGTTTTCTTCAGCACCTTGCTGATAGGCTTTGGCCAGCGCGTGACAGTAATGATCGCGCTCGGCGCTGGGATGCCCATCGATGATCACAATCCTCTTCATGATAGGTCGATGCACGAGGAAAGATTTGCTTTCATTGCGTAAATGCACGTATACATCACCGCGCGACGGTTATTTGGTTTGCAAATGAAAAATGGTGACAACAAGTTCAATCAGTGAAGAAGATGAGGTACCCGCGCCGCAGACTTTCTCGTCATTGCGCGGCGAAGTGAGCCTGCATGCTTTGATCGATACTGTTCCTGACGCCATGGTCGTGATCGATGCAACGGGCGCGATCCGATCCTTCAGCAAGGGAGCAGAGAAGACTTTCGGTTACGCCGAAAGCGAGGTGCTGGGCGAAGACGTCAGTCGGCTCATGCCTTCACCCGACCGGGAACGTCATGATCGCTTCGTCAGCCACTACCTCGAAACCGGCGAAGCGCGGATCATCGGCAAAGGCCGCGCGACCACCGCCCGGCACCGCGACGGAAATACATTCCCGATCAATTTGTCGATCGGAGAACTCAGGATCGATGACAAGATCGGCTTCGTCGCGTTTATCCGCGACCTGACGGAAACTCAGGAGACCAAACGCGAGCTGCACACGCTTCTTTCCGAACTCGCTCACGTATCACGCATTTCGTCGATGGGCTCTCTCGCGACGTCAATTGCGCACGAATTGAACCAACCACTGACGGCGGTCGCCAATTACGCCCAGTCCGCGCGGGATTTGCTCAACCACGCTAACGAGGACAATATTGTGCTCGCACAGGAAGCCATGGAAGAATGTGCAAATCAGGCATTGCGCGCCGGGCAAATCGTCCACCGCATGCGTGATTTCATTTCGCGCGGCCAAACCGAACGAAGAATCGCAAGCCTCGAACAATTGGTCCAGGAAGGGTCCGCGCTCGCCTTGATGAACGGCGATGGTAGGGGAGTGGATTTTGAAACCAGGCTCGATCCTGACACCGACAAGGTTTTTGTAGACCCGGTGCAGATACAACAGGTCGTCCTCAACCTGCTTCGCAATGCATTGGAGGCAATGCTGGAAATTCAGAACAAGCGGTTGTGGGTAAGCAGCAATTTGTACGGTGAAGATTTTGTCGAGATAACGGTCGCGGATAGTGGCCCGGGGATAGAACCGAAAATTGCCGACCGGCTATTCCATCCTTTCAACAGCGGCAAATCAAGTGGCATGGGCGTTGGACTGTCGATATGTCATTCGATCATCACGTCGCATGATGGTAAGATTTGGGTGGACCGATCGCGACTTGGAGGAACGGCGTTTCATTTCACGATCCCATTGGCAAAGATCGGAGCAGATAATGGCTGAATATCCGGTGTACCTCGTCGATGACGAGGAAGCTGTGCGGCGATCTGTCGGTTTCATGCTCAGGACTTCCGGCCACAGCGTCAAGAGCTTCGTTGATGGCGATGCCTTCCTCAAGGAAAGCAGAAAGCTCGATCCGGGCTGCGTCCTGCTTGATGTGCAGATGCCCAACACCACCGGCCTGGAAGTGCAGGAGCAATTGCACCAAAGCGGCATACCCCTTCCCGTGATCGTAATGACCGGACACGGTGACGTCGGTGTCGCAGTCAAGGCGATGAAGGCGGGCGCGGTCGATTTCATCGAAAAGCCCTTTGACAAGGAGACAATGCTGGAGGCGATAGACGAAGCCTGCAGCCGGTTGAGCCGATCTGACCGCAAGAGCAGGCGTCGACAGGAAGCAGAATTGCTGGTCAACGGCCTGACCGAGCGCGAGCACGATGTGCTCAAAGGTCTGGTCAAGGGCTATCCCAACAAAACCATCGGATACGATCTCGGCATCAGTTCACGCACGGTCGAAATCCATCGGGCAAATCTAATGCGCAAGTTGGATGTTCACAATCTGTCCGACCTGTTGCGGATCGCATTTGCCGCGAGTGTGGGAGAGACCTCGCGTCCGGAGCAGTCCGAAGCAAGCTAGTTCAGCCGATCCATTGGTAAAGTCTTCGGTTCGGTCATATTCGAGTGTGACCATTTTTCGGATCAAGACCTTTCAGGCCTTGGCCATCCCCTCTCCTGTTGCACCCTTTGGACTGTTATTCCGAGGAATACGCCGGACCGTGGGGACCGCCACAATCAAGGCTGCGCCTGATCCAGCCACCATTGCTCATCGAATTCAGCCGTCTACGCTCTCAGGAACACCGGCACCTACGGAGGTTTGCGGATAGGGCCTGGCTTTTCCGGCAGGTATGCAATGCTTCTACAATATCGGGAGTGGCATATGGCTTACGAACGAACGAAAGATAAAAGCAGCGCCTTCTGGCCGTTGCTGATCGGTTTGTTGGCGATCCTCGGCGTCGTTGTCTTTTATACGCAGTACATAGAGCAGGACGAGGCGTTGACTTCGCCCCAGCCCGTCCAAACTCCAGCAAGCGAATGGACCAGCGCCCCTGAATATGGGGTCGACGTTGACTTGCCAGAAACCCCGCTGCGCCGCGTGGAACCTGTTGAGAACGAAGCTGACGCCGACACTGCGGCGACTGTTCTCGAAAACTGAACATCGCCACGTGGCAGGGACGAAGGAATGCCCGGCGCCTGGACTTATGAAGCGATGGGAACTGTAAGTTATCAGGTGGGATCGGCACCTTCGGCAAACCTTTTAAGCCTGTCCTCTGACAATATCTGCAATTGTCCGCGCTGAGGCATCTTTATAACCTGCATCTCGCGCAGTTTGCGCAATGTGCGACAAACAGTCTCGTGGGATGCACCTAGATAAGACGCGATACCGGCCTGCGATAACGGCATTTCGAGCGCCTGCTCCATACGCTTCAGCTTCGGCGCGATCGAAACAAGAAATGCGGCCATACGCGCCAATATCCCTACGCGGCCGAGAATGAGACTACGCGTCATGAACTGCTTCTCTTCGTGCCAGATCGCAGAAAGAGTTATTTGTCGTGAACGTGTCCGACCTTTCTATCATTACAGAGCGGGTCAAGATCATACGGGCAGTACAGGACATCTGACACCGCATCTGCGGGAAGCGAGATGACCGGCCTTCGATTAGCCATACCGACCTGCTGGTACATGAGAGCCTGTGCCTTTCGCTGAGGAGAGCAAAGCCACTTTCCATTTCATGGGGGGAATAGGCATCGGTGAATGTACGTAATCGAATACAGGTCCGATTTTTCTGTCAGTAGTGACGCATAAAAAACGCTGCACGCACATGACTTGAAGCGAAAAAACGCTCGTCACGATTGATATTCGTCAAGTTGTCATCACCAAATCGTGGTATATGGGTATTGCTGGAAGGCGAGTTACCGAAAGGAAACGTTGACCCGAACAGATAGGCCCGCGTTAGCCCACCCACGAAGTTTATCGAAAGATGGCCGAATGCGTTGACGTTGCTGCGGGCCGACTGACTTCCCGCCCTAACCATTATCGCTGACATGAGCGCCTGACATTGGGTTCATTTCGGCGCGGTTATTGCGGTGGATACTCCTCGGGGCGATCCGGAGGCTCATCAATGTCAGGCGCGGGTGGGTCTATTTCCGGCGTGCGCTCGGGCAGCGGGTCGGGCTGAGTGGCTGGTCTTTCGGGCGGAGCGACAGGATCAATGCGATCTGGCTGCTCAGGTGGTTGCGTTGCCATTTTCGAATTCTCCGTAATCTCGGTTAGAGGAGTGTCTACTGAACAACCCCTCTTCGGTCGGTTTGTTCAATGCTAAAATGCGTTCACAGCCCTCGCGATATCATCAGTCGTGTGATGAGTGAGGTTAGGCCCCGACGGCGTGCCACTCACTAAGCAAACATACGGAGCGTCGCCGACCGCGTCGCAACTACCGCGAGACTTTGCGGAGTATCACAATTGCCACCAACCCGGACCAAGCCGCCCAATAACACGCGTTGGCAGAGCGAGAACGGCGGCACCATGATCGTCAACTACGATCCGATGGACGTAAAACCGGGATGGATGGGCAGGCCGCTGCCCAGTGTCAAAGCCTCTGTCCCAGATGATACAACCGGACGTAGATGACAAAAGGCGGCCCGAAGGCCGCCTAGTCAATCGCCAATCTCTTGGCTCGGGTCGCATTGCCTCGATGACAAATCGCGTTTTGCAGTGACATCGGTAAACTTACGTAGCCTTCCCGCTCGTGCCCGCGATCCGTTGTGTCGGCATCATGATAGGCCTCAGAGCATCAAATCTGAAAGCCAGAAAGGTCTGGTCGCGATTGTGATGACATTGTGGACGCGCATCTGCTGCCTGCGCGACGCACAGCATCGCTATTGAGGAAACCGACCGTAAGGCCGGGCCGACCACCCTGTTTCGCATCCCACTGCGTCCACCAATTTCCCTTGGTCGAGCGGCTCTAACAGGACGCGACGTCTGCCTTACGTCGCAGGTTTGGTCACGCGGCGGACAAGAGCGCTCGCGCTGAAGCCGTGGATCACTGTGGAGGCAACGATCGTAAAACAGGTAATTGCCCACAGGCGCCCTTCGTCCACCATCTCGATTTGCCCACTCGCGTAGGCGAGGTAGAATATCGACCCCAATCCGCGCACCCCGTAAAATGCGATGAAAGCCCGCTCGCGCAAGGGACGATCATAGCCGACCAGGCCAATGATTCCGGCAAGGGGCCGGATCAAGATCAGGAACACAAGCGCGAGAGCGACATCGGGCCATTGCAGGTCGTCAAACACCGCCGGAAACGCTCCACCCAGCAGCACCAGCATAACTGCGGTTATGGCGTGTTCGATTGCAGTCGAGAATGCGTGCAACCGTGTATGGTATTCGTGGTCAGCCTCTACCCGGCGCAGGGCCAGTCCAAACACGAACACTGCCAGAAATCCGTAACCCTCTACCAATTCGCTGATGCCGTAGACCAGAATGATACCGGCAAATGCGATGACGCCCGAACTGCTTTGCGCAAGGGGATTGTCCTTGGGAAAGACGAACAGCACCATTCCCAGAAGCCACCCCGCGGCCGCCCCAAGCACGGTGCCGACCACGATCTTGTAAACCACGTATTGCAGCGCCCATTGCGTGAAGTCGCCGATAGTCAGCGCTGCGGTCGAGGCGACGAGGATAGCAAGATAGACGAACGGAAAAGCCAGCGCGTCATTCAGACCTGCCTCGGTCGTCAATGCAAAGCGGACCGGGTGTTCCCCGCCCTTGGCCGGGGCGCCGACTTGCACGCTGCCTGCCAGCACCGGGTCGGTGGGGGCAAGCACCGCTGCCAGCAGCACTGCCGATGCCAGTGTCATCCCAATCCATACGCCGCCAATCGCTACCGCGATCATGCATAACGGCATTGTGATCGCCAGCATTCGCGCAGCCGGGATCCAGCGCCGCCAATCCATCGAATTGTCGATGCGGATCCCGGTGCCAAACAAGGCGAGCACGACTGCCGCCTCGCTCGCATACATCCAGATTGCAGGATAGCTGACCGGGTCCATAACTCCGGATTGGATCGGCGTGGCGGTAAAGAGCGCTGCTCCGCCCGCGATCAGCAAAGCAGACGATGCCGGCTCCAGCCGATACAGGAAACGCGGCAGCCAATAGGCCAGGACAATCACGCTGCCGCAAATGGCAAGCGCGATGTGGTAACTCGATAAACCGAAGAATGGATCGTTCATCTGTCCGCAACGCAGCAGGCTATTGGATTATCCCAATTTTGCAACTGACGCGCGCCTTTAAGCCTCGCGAGGAAGCGGAGCGATGGGAAACGCGAAACGCACAGCGTAATGCCCGTCGGCCTCTTCCAGCGTCATGTCTGCGCCCAATTGCTGGGCGAAAGCGCTGACAAGACGGGTGCCCACACCCTCCGATGCAATGGTCAATTCACGATTGGTGGCGACCGAATTGGAAACCAGCAAAACCGCAAGGTCGCCTTCGCGTTTGAGCTCCACGTCGATCGTGCAGATTTCCCCACCCGAAAGGCCGTATTTCACAGCGTTTGTCAGCAATTCGTTCAGCGTTAGTGCGAGCGTTACGGCGTGATCGGATGAAAGCGAGAGGCTGTCTGCGCGCACATTGAACCGGCAGTATTTCTCGTCGCTGCCGATGGTCTTGCCGAAACTGTTGACGAAGCGTTCTATCAGGCTACCGCCATCGACCTGCCGGATGCCGCTGTCATCGAACAGTTCGCCATGGACATTGGCAATGGCGATGATGCGCGTAGCGGCGCTTTGCAATGCTTCGTGGACCAGTTCGTTGTCTGTCGCGCGCATTTGCTGCGACAGCATTGCCGAAGCGATGGCCAGCGAGTTTTTGATGCGGTGATTGCTTTCGATCACCAACGCCTGATTTCGGGCGGACATTTCGGCCAGCATGATGCGATCGTTTTCGACGTCGGTTGTATCGACAAATGCGCCGAACAGTTTGGCTTTCCCATCAGACGCATCGCGCTGCACCCCGGCGCGCACGCGGATATACCGCTGCTCGCGCGTTTCGGGAAGAATGACGCGGTAATCGAATGCGGCGGCAGCCCCCGGCCCCTCGCCAAGGCGGCGCTGCACTTCAGCATGAACCGCTGGCAGATCATCGCCATGGATGCGGGCAAAAAATGCAGTCGCATATTCGCCCGCCTCACCATCCTCAAATCCGAACATCGCGTCGATAGCCTGACTGCGCTCAAACTTGTCCGTGTCCGGATCGTATGAAAAGAAGCTGAGGCCCAAACCGCGCTCAGCAGCACGCTGGACCGTTTCGGTAAGGCGGCGCTGGCGAACATTGGCCGTGACATCTTCAGACCGCTGGAGGATGGCTACGACCTCCCCATCCTCCATCACAGGCCAGTGCGTCATCGACCAGAAATGTTCGACAAACTCGCCCGTCAGCGATGTGATATCGTGCTTTTGTTCGACCACCTCATCGGCGGACTGGTGGCGCATTACCCGTTCCACCGAAGCTGCGACAGCCTCCAACGCATTCTCGCCACTGGAGCCGGGGTTGGCGGGAAAGGCATCGAACATCTTCATGCCTGCGATTTCCCGCGATTCGCGACCGGTCATGCGTTCATGCGCAGGATTCGCGTACAAAAGGGTGAGGTCCGGCAGGAATAGCATGATCGGCGCAGGATTGTGCGCGAGCATCTGTTGCGTACGCTCAACCAGCTGCGCGGAGCGACTCATATATTTCAGCACGGATAGGTGTTTATGGAGCGATAAGATCGCGTGTCAGGAAAACAGGGCAACAGCACGTAAAGCACCCCTTCTGATTGGCTTTTTGGCCCGCGCCTCCACCCTGTTGCGTGCCGATATGTTTCGTTTAGTCCGGTCTTGCTCTGTAAATCGCATTTTTCATTACGCAATGGCGCAATTAGGTTATTGCCAACAATTCGGCAGACACTCGAAGCTGCGCAGCGACGGCGGTCAGTTGCGGATGCGGGCGTGAGGTGAATGAGACGCGGGCGAACCCGCTTCATCATCATCGGAACAAGGGAGCGCGCCCGGTTCAGCCCCAACTCTCGTTCAGTTTCAGCGGACCATCGCCATACAGGTAAGATGCGTCGAATTGTGCGTAGTCGCGCAACGCCTCCCAATCATCGGTGTACAGCGTACCACGCCTGATCTGGGCAAGCCCCATTTCACGCATTTTGCTGATCGCGCGGTTGGCGTGAACGACACTCACTCCGCACATGTCGGCGAGGTCCAGCTGGGTAAACGGCATACGCAACACCCGCTGAGCAGGCCGACCGCTCAACGCGAGACGCGACTGCAACTCGCAGTAGATGTGGACGATCCGACGAGGCGCATCGAGTTGCTCCAGCATCTGGATCCACTTGCGATGAATTGCGGCGTCCAGCAGGGTCGCAAACCACATTGCACGCGCAACGCCTGGACGTTCGCGCATGACGGTTTCAATCCGCGAGTGATCAACAAGGCCAACCCTCACACTGCCGGCTGCGACGATGGAATGGTCCAGTCGTTTTAACGCAAATCCATGCAAGTCGACAAAATCACCTGGAACGTTCACGCCCACGATGAAGCGGCGCTGTTTCGTCTGGATTGTGCGGAACATGATGCCATCGACAAGAATGGCGCTTCGATGAGCAAGCTCGCCGCGCTGCAGCAGCACCTCACCATCCAGCAGGCCGCGCTCATCGCTGACCAACGATTCGATGTATTGCAGATCATCATCCGACAGATGGGAACGCAGCCGCCCAGCCAGAAAATCACCGGTATATATCAGGCGCTGCTCTGAACCATCATCTGATCCTCTGGACATGGGCGGCACCGGTACGCGATTGCACGTGGAAGGTCTATTGCCCGATGTTATTTTTCTGTTTTTTTTTCGGGAACGGCCAATGCAGCTCCAACCGGGGCATGGTTCGTCAGTCAGCGAACACCTTCTCGCAACGATAGCGCACCCTCGCCATACAGGTAGTCGCGCTCGAACATGGCATATTCCTCCAGCGCCGCGCGATCATGGATGTCCACCCGGCCGCGTGAAAAGGTTGCCAGTTTGCGCTCGCGCAGGTTCTTGAGTGCGCGGTTGACGTGGATTGTCGTCGCGCCGGTCAATTCGCCCAGATCGGCCTGGGTCAAGGGAGTTGCGAAGCCGTTCTGATCCCCCAACCCCACCATTTGCAGCCGGTGCCAAATCTCCGCAAAAATATGTGCGATCCGGCGCGGCGTGGTCAACTGCTCCAGCTTCATCACCCATTCGCGGTGCATCGCTGCATCGAGCAATGTGGAAAACCACAACAGCCGTGCGAGGTGCGGTTCATCCTGCATGATCTGCTGCAGCGTCTCATGCTTCGCGTAACCCAGCGTCACCGGCCCGAGCGTATCGAGATTGTGGTCGAGGCGCTTGAGCGCGAATACGTGCAGGTCGACAAAATCGCCGGGAACATGAAAACTGACGCCATACCGCCGATCCGGGCCCTCTATCGTGCGCAGGATGAACCCGTCTATCAACATGGTCGATTGGTCGTAAACGCGCCCCTGATGCAGAATGCGACGTGAAGTATCGAAGGTTTCAACCTCGGTGATCGACGCCTCGAGCACTCCCTTTTCGTGTGTTGAAAGATCATGACGCAACCGGTTCGCCAAAAACCTGCCTGTTCGTGGATATTGGTCCAGTTCAGCCATGACGTCGAAATTCTGCATAAACTTTCTCCCAGCCGCCATGCCTGATGCGGGACGTGCCGTTCCGCAGCGCTCATAGGTGTCGCCAAGAACTTTCGTCAAATTGTGGAGCGATTTCGATTGTCGTGTGTTGGGCTACCATGGAGGCGACTTTGACCCAAAAAATCCGCATCAATGGTGCAACTCACGATTTGCCTGATGATCCCCGTACAACGCTTCTCGACTTCCTGCGCCATGAGTGCGGATTGACTGGCACGAAGAAAGGTTGCGATCACGGTCAATGCGGTGCCTGCACCGTTATCGTCAACGGGATGCGGGTAAACTCATGTCTGGCCCTTGCTGCCCTGCACGCAGACGACGATGTCACCACAATCGAAGGATTGGGAACGCCCGATGCGCCCTCACCCTTGCAACGCGCTTTCGTAGAGCATGACGGGTATCAATGCGGCTATTGCACCCCTGGTCAGATATGTTCAGCCACAGCCATGCTCACAGAAATCGCGAGCGGTTGGGCCAGCGATGTAACCGACGATCTGCAATCTTTGCCCAACGCCACTCCCGATGAAATTCGCGAACGGATGAGCGGCAATTTATGCCGTTGCGGTGCTTACGCAAACATCGTCGCCGCCATTTCCGAAATTGCCGACAGCGAACTTGCCTCAGCGTCAGGGGAGTCCGCACAATGAGGCCATTTCTGCTTACCCGCCCCGAAAGTCTTGCACACAGTGTGCAGCTTTCCAGCGACGCTGGAGCCATGGCGATTGCGGGCGGTACCAACCTTGTCGACCTGATGAAACTGCAGGTGGAAACACCCGGACAGCTTGTTCCTCTCGACCGGATCGGGCTCGACCAGATTATCGAGCGCGAGGATGGCGGGCTTTCAATCGGGGCGCTCGTTACCAATACCGCGCTCGCCAACCATGAAACTGTGCGGCGGCATTACCCCGTCCTCGCCCGTGCTATCCTGGCTGGAGCCACACAGCAATTGCGCAACAAGGCGACGACTGGCGGCAATCTGTGTCAGCGCACGCGGTGTTTCTACTTCACCAATATCGATCAGCCGTGCAACAAGCGCGATCCGGGATCGGGCTGCGGCGCCATTGCCGGGGTTTCACGTATCCACGCCGTTCTGGGCGCGAGCGACCAGTGCATCGCAACCTATCCCGGCGACATGGCCGTGGCGATGAGCGCGCTGGACGCTCGTGTGGAAATTGCGACCGCCAAGGGCGAAACGCGCACCGTGAAGGTTCGCGATTTTCATCTGTTGCCGGGCGATACGCCTTGGCGTGACAACGTCCTCGATAAAGGCGAAGTCATCACCGCTGTCGTCCTGCCTCCGCCCGTCACTGGCACGCAGATTTATCGCAAGGTCCGGGAGCGTTCGTCTTACGCCTTCGCGCTGGTTTCTATCGCTGCAATTATTGAAACCGACGGCTCCCTTATCACCCGCGCCGATCTCGCATTTGGCGGATTGGCGCACAAGCCGTGGCACGATCCACGCGTGTCCGATCACCTCGTTGGGCAGACGACCTTCTTCGCAACTTTTCGATCAGGCGGCCGACATTCTGCTTGAAAACGCACACGGCCAAAATGACAGCGCATTCAAGATACCACTGGCCCGGCGCACCCTTGCGGCGGTTCTGGCACACGCTACGGAGACAGAGATATGAGCGATGCCGGGCACGACCAGCAGGCGGACGATTCCTGTAGCCTCGATAATATGCAGCAGGGCATCATCGGGCGACCAATTTCGCGTGTCGAGGGGTTGGCAAAGGTTACCGGCACAGCCCCCTATTCTGCCGAATACGCCATCGACAATTGCGCCGAAGGTGTGTTGGTAACAGCCACCATTGCCAGCGGAACTGTCGAGGAGATTGATGCGTCCAGCGTACTTGAAATGCCTGGAGTTATCGCCGTTATCGAGGACAAGCAGCTCGCCACACGCGCGGCTCAGGGGACCGCGAACGAGGCACCGCGTCAAGCACCGCACGAGGTATGCTATTGGGGCCAGCCCATCGCGCTGGTGGTTGCCGAAACTTTTGAGCAGGCGCGCGACGCTGCCAAGCATCTGACAGTCAAATACGCGGCGAATACCAACGTGCCGTTGGCTCCGTCCGACGCCGAAGTCGAGGAGCAGGAGGACGAGACTGTCGATCAGGGCGATCTGGCCAATGCCATGGCCGAAGCCACCCATAGCGTTGACCTGACGTTCCACACCGAAGGGCACGCGAGCGCTGCCATGGAACCGCATGCGGCGATTGCAGAATGGAATAACGGCAAGCTGACGGTTCATGCGTCGCTGCAGATGCTGAACTACAACATTACCGAACTTGCAGACGCTCTCGACCTTGATGAAAGCGATGTCAGGATCATTTCGCGCTTTGTCGGCGGAGGTTTCGGGTCGAAGCTGGGCATCAGTCAGGAAACGATTGCCGCCGCGATTGCTGCGCGGGAACTCGGCAGGCCTGTGCGTGTCGTAATGACACGCCAGCAGGTGTTCCAGACAATCATGCGGCGGTCCGAGACGACCCAGCGGTTGCGATTGGCATGCGATAGCGACGGAAAGCTCACAGGGTTTGGACACACCGCGCTGGTTTCCAATCTGCCTGGTGAAGACTTTGCCGAACCTGTGCTGCAATCATCGCATTTTCTCTATGCCGCTGAAAATCGCGAGCTGAAACTGGGCCTGACCCGGATACACCGCATGACCGCAGGATCAGTGCGCGCTCCGGGGGAAGCAGTCGGAATGCCGGCACTCGAAGCAGCGATGGACGAACTGGCAGAAAAGGTCGGAATGGACCCGGTTGAATTCCGCTTGCGCAATATTCCAGATTGCGATCCGGAGAAGGGGTTGCCGTTTACATCGCACAAGCTTGCCGATTGCCTAAAGCAAGGTGCGGCTCAATTTGGTTGGGATAGCGGTGTACGAAAACCGCGTCATACACGCGAGGGTGAATGGTGGATCGGCACCGGCGTGGCCAGCGCTGCGCGTGTGCACAATGTCGGCAAGGCAGAGGCACGAGTGACCCTGAATGCCGATGGCACAGCGATGGTCGAAACCGACATGACGGATATCGGCACCGGTACCTACACCATCCTCGCGCAGATCGCGGGAGAAATGCTGGGCCTGCCGGTCGATAAAGTGTTGGTTGAACTGGGCGATACGCGCCATCCGCGCGGGCCGGGTTCTGGCGGAAGCTGGGGCGCGGCATCAATCGGGTCCGCCGTCTATCTCGCGTGTGAGGCTCTGCGCAAGGATATCGCCAGACAGGCGAATATCGCAGTAGAGGACCTGTCGATCACTGATGGAGCGTTGGCTGATGGTCGGTCCGTGAAAGATCTGCTGGACGGTTCATCGTTGTCTCAAATGGGGAGCTTTGAACCTTCTGACGAGATGGACGATTACACCGCGTCCGGCTTCGGCGCGTTTTTCGCGCAGGTTCGCGTCAATCGCTTCACCGGGGAAACTCGCGTCGACCGGATGCTGGGCGCATTCGGATTTGGCCGGGTCTTGAATGAAATGACCGCGCGCTCGCAATGTCTGGGCGGAATGACTTGGAGCATCGGAACGGCGCTGACCGAAGCGCTGCATTTCGATCCGGTGGACGGGCATTTGGCCAATTGCGATCTCGCCGAATATCACGTGCCGGTAAACCGTGACATCCCCGAGCTTGATGTACTGATGGTTCAGGAACGTGATCCCCTTGCAAGCGTGATCGAGGCGAAAGGGATTGGTGAGTTGGGGATGTGTGGCGGCGCTGCTGCCATTGCCAATGCGATCTATAACGCAAGCGGCGCGCGTCTGCACCATTATCCGATGACCCCCGACCGCGTTATTGCCGCCCTGCCGGACTAGCCATTCGAAGTTCGTCACTTAGCTATCCCAGCCACATCCGACTTCATAATTACAAAGGTTAGTTTTGGATCTTTCAGACCTCAGGTTCGTTGGCGTTTCATTATCCAACAACAAGGAATGCTACATGTCCACCGTTTTCCAAACTCTGACTGATACCGTTTACGACTCTGTCGAAGGCTATCGTAAGGCGCATGAAAAAGCCAACGATCCCAGCCTCAAAGCGGCTCTGTCCGAACGCCTGACGAAGCGTGAGCGCACGCTCAACGACATGAAAGCCGTTATGGCTCGCAATGGCGAAACTCTGGTGACCAAGGGCACTGTGACCGGCGACCTTCATCGGATGTGGATGGGCATCGCCGACCTGTTTGAAAACGGTGACGAAGCTGCGGCCGAGCGCGTCGAAGAGGGCGAAGATTACCTCAAGAAGAAATTCGAGACAGCGCTTGAAAGCGACGGTATCGATGCGATTGAGCGCGAAGCGATTGTAACCGCATACAACGAAATTTGCGAAGGCGAACGCTTCGGTAATGCGATCGCTGCAAAGCACGATTGATTGATATGGATTGGCAGCCGGTCGGCAACGCGCTGACCGGCTGCCTTTGCACTTGCACTTCTTTCAGTTGCCGGTTTGCGGCTTCTGTTTGCCGGTACTTATATCCACTCCGGGCCATCCGGTACGCTCGCAATCGCCACCCTGTCGATTACCTTTCAAAAAAATAAAAAAGCGATCAGACCAGTGGCTAACATTCTGATAGTTGAGGATAACGTCCTTATTCGCGAAGCCGTGTCGGACTTCGCGCGGGATGCCGGCCATTCTGTTGTAGCACAGATCGGTTCTCTCAAGGAACTGGAGGCGCTGGACACAGCCCTTCTCTCCCAGTTGGACCTCGCGATTTTCGACATCAATCTTGAAGACGGATCGAGTGCTGCGGCAGTCGATGCGTTTTATCGCGACAACGTGCCAATCTACATTCATTCCGGCTATCTGCCGAGCACACTCGCTAAAGCGCATTTTCCCGATGCAGTGTTTTTCCGCAAAGGCGTAGATTTGCATAAATTGCAGGCTGCTCTCAAAACGTTCGGACGCAGCTGAACAGCGGTTTTGCTATGCGACGCCGCGCCAGCATACTGGCGCCTCTTTCATTGGGACGGGTCATCGCAACCGGCTATTCCCCATCCTCGGTATCTTCCGTTCCAGCTTCAACATCAGCGTCGATGCTCTGAGCCATATCCCGCAACCGTTGTTCGGCGTTATCGAAACGGCGTTCAAACGTATCACGCGTGTCGCGCGTGACCCATACTGCAATAACACACACCAGAACGAGTGCTGCGAGCGCGATCGCTTGCCTGCGCATCAGTAATCCTTGCGGTATCGAATGTTGGCGTTCGTGCCGACCGTCCCACCTGCCTGGCTCAGAACCGACAGCGCTGGTGTGAGGCTGATCTCAAGCTGGGTGGCGGTAAACCCGCGGGCATCAGTGATAATCTCGATATAGATGTCATCAGTGATGTACTGCCCCGCGGCAAGCGCAGTTCCCCGGCCCGAATCCTCATCCGCGCCCAGAATACGCAGCCGGTCGATCCCCGTGGCCGAGCGCAATTTGCCAAGCGGGTTCAGGCCCCCGCCCGATCCACGCAGGGAATTAAGCGATGCGGCGAGCTGCACGGCCTGAATGGTCGACAGATTGCCCACCGAATTGCCGAACAGGATGCGTGACACGATCTCATCCTGCGGCAGACCGGGGGTGCTGGAGAATGCGATCTGCGGATTGAACGCCTGACCGGACACATCGACATTGACCGTGATATCGTCAATCTCCTCACTCGCCTGCAAGGTGATGGACGGGTCGAGAGTGCGGCCTCCGTTAAAGCGCACCCGGCCCTCAGTCAGCTCAAACGAACGACCTGCAAATCCAAGCGTCCCGCGAACCAGATCCACCCCGCCTGACATGCGTGGCTCGGAACTGGTGCCCGATATCTTGATATCAGCACTCCATTCGCTCTCCAGCCCCATGCCCGAAACGTACAGCCGTTCCGGCGCATCGAGATCGATGTCGAGACGCAATTGCTCGAACAGGCTGACCGCTGAGATCGCGGGTTCGTCTCCGGTGACGCGAGGGCGGCCGCGCGGTGGTTTAAAGCGGACACCGCTCAATTCCGGAACCTGCTCTGCCCCCTGACGGACCACCTGATACCGCGTTTCGGGGAGCACGATACGGCCTGAAAGCAACGCGGTTTGGCCCGCAGTCTTCGTCAGGGCCAGAGTGCCTGTAGCGCGGGTCGCAATCGCTTCGCTGCGCGCCAAACTGGCGTTTTGCAAATTGACCTGGACATCCATCGGATATCCGCTGTCGGCGGCGAGACTGACATATCCGGTCGCCTTGACCGTACCTTCACCCGCGACCGCATCCAGCTGTTCGATCTCCAGGCGATCTCCGGTAAAGCGCCCGCGGACGGCCATGTTGCTGAGCCGCGTGCCATAGGTCTGATTTTCGTAAGTCAGATTGTTGGCGCGGATTATCCCGGCCAATTGCGGGCGCGACACCCTGCCCGAGAAATCCGCAGCCACGCCGACAGTGCCAGACAGCCGCTGATCGGCCTGCCCTGCGAGCGAGAACAGCGTATCCGCCGGACCGTTATAACGAATGCCGCCGCCCAGCGGGGCCTCCAGCAAACGTGTCAGCCACGGCCCACTGCCGGGCGGCAACGGGGTTAGACCGGCATTCACTCGCCCGATCACCGCGCCGCGCCGCCGGATCACGGCGCGCGCCGCACCGCCATTGGGCTGCAATTGTCCGACGAAGTTCACATCGACCGACTGACTGACGGAAACCGAGGTGGTGCGGGTAAAATCGTTGATCGTCAGCCGCGCATCCGCCGTCGGGAAAGTGCCGGGATCGGCCTGCGCAAAATCGAGGCTGCCCGTCGCGCTGCCGCCCAGGCCAAGCCCAGGCATGAACGCGTTCAGAATAGCAACATCAAGCGAATCGAGACGGCTCTGCACCTTCAGCCCATCGCCATACTGGCCGGCCAGACGCACGCTGCCCTTTCCAAAATCAATAGCAGTCGGCAGCAATTCGTAGGTGCCGTTTCCGGGAATGATGCGGGCGGGAGTAGTCGTCTTGAAGGCGATGCCACGCACCCTGCCCTGCAGCGCAGCGCGCCAGAGGTCGGGCTGCAGATCGGCATTGGCGGAGACACGGAAAGGCACCCCACTGGTGCCCTCTGCCAGTATTTTCGCGTTGCCGCGCCCATCGCGGTAATCGACCAGTGCGCGCAATGCATTTATGTTGAGCGTACCGTAATCGGTATCGGCAAGCTGGATGTCTGCCTGCACCAGTGGGCTGTCATACAGCACCACTTCTGCATCAATGATCGCGCCACCGATGCGAAGATTGGCAGGTCCGGGAAGGACAGTGTTGTTGGCCCGCAGATTGACGATTGCGGACTGGTATTTGCCGCTCGCCCCCAATCGTACGATCCCGCCAAGACCGCGCCCGTTTGCGTCAAGTTGGCCAACGAACGGGCCTGCGGCACTCTGACGCACTTGGCCTGAAAGCGCGATGCCGGCAAAATCCGCGCGATTGATCGTCATACTGAGCGGGCCAGTGGCGGTCGCGACTGTGAAATCGGCGGTGAAGGCGCCGTAATCGGTCTGCCCTGCCGCATCGATGCGATAGTCGCCGTTGTCGCCCCGGATCTCCGCAACCACATTGGCCAGACCGATGCCAAGACCGGGCGCGGCTGCCTTTACCGTGGCGCGCGGGTTGGTGACGGTCCCCGTCAGTTGCAGCCCCACCGGTCCGTACTGCTGAGATACGCCGCTTGCCACCAAATTGATCTGACCATCGGCGGAATAGGTGCCGCGCCCGTCCGTCACGCGCAATTGCGGCGCGGTCATGCGGACATTGGCGAAGCGCGTAACGCCATCGCTGCCATAAACCACGTCAGCCGAGGCCGCGAGATTGCCACCGAGGAAATTGCGCACGCTTTCATTGCTGAGCCGGGTCGAGCGCGCGCGAACTTTCCCAGCGAGGCCAAACCCGCCGCCCTGCTCGCTCTTCAAATCAACATCGGTTTCGATATTGAAAGTGCCGACGCTTTCAACGCGGTAATTGTCCAGCTTGCCGTCAATCGCCCCGGTGTAAAGGCCCGTCGATGTGTCCGCGACAAGGATCAGCCCGGCGTCTATCCGGTCGGATTGGATACGCATATTATCCGAAAGGATGCGCGTTCCATCGATAGCGATATCCCCGTTCATCCGGATATTGGTAAGCGATCCGCCTGCCACCGTGTCCAGCCCGGTAATCCGTGCGGCGGTTGCGGAAACCGGAATGAATATGCGATCGGCGTCGACGCGCGCCTTGCCTGCGGCGTTCAGGTTCTGGACGCCCATATCGTTGATTATCAGGCGATCCGCGCGAATGTCATATCCGACATCGGGGGTCGCAAATGCACCGTCCAGGGTTAGCAAGGCGCGCAACCCGCTACCACTCAGATTGGGAGCAAGCGCGGATGGTTGCAGCAGCACGAATGACGCTCGGAAATCGTCAAAGCTGTTGTCGGAAAGATCGAGGCCCCCATTCGCCGTGAGGTTGAACGCATCGCTCGACGCGCGCCCTTCCAATGTCGCGGCGCGTTCGCCCAGTTCCGCAGTCAGTTCCACCAGAGTTTCCGCCCCTAGCAGGCTTGCTGTGGATGCTGGAGCCAGACGCGCGAGGCGCATGGGTCCGCTCACGCCAAATGTGCCATCTCGCGCAGTAAGCTTCAGCTTGGCGAGCGGTTGCGCTGCCAATTGCGCGGTCAGATCGCCCGACCATTGCGCCCAGTCGCCCTTGCCCGAAAGGTTCACTGACAACGGCTCATTCAACCCGGCAAGCGCGGCGATTACGCCGTCGCCCGGTGCATCGAGATCCAGCGAAAGCGCCAGCACGTTATCATCAGGCACCGCGTCGATTCGGGCGGAGATACGGTCGCCGCCAGCACGCCCGGCCCCGGCAAGGGTCGCGGCGTTGAAATCCACCTTTGCCCGCCGGTCGGCAATATGCGCCTCGCCCGAGAGCGTCGCCACCCGGCGCTCGCCGGAAACAGGAGCTTCTGCGATGAACTGACGCACTTCGAAACGGTCGATATCGATGTCGTAATCGGGCAACAGCGGATCGTCGGTCTGTGCAGTTTCGAGCAATTCCGGCAGCCGCTCCAGCACCATCGTATCGGCGCTCAGCATATCGATATCGACGTGTCCGTTGACGAAAGCGAACGGTTGCCAGTCCAACAGGACTTCCGGAGAGCGCAGGAACACACCCTTGGCATCGGAGATCGCCACCCCCTTGATCCGCATTTCACCATAAAGCGATCCCTCGATCTGCCCGATGTCGATGCTCAGTCCATTTTCGAACTCGAACGCCTCGATCTGGTTTTTGACGAAGTTGCGACCGGGCGCGGTGTTGAGGCCAAAATACACCGCGGCCATCAGGATGATTATCGCGGCGACAATCGCACCAATTATCTTGGCCGCGCGGCGGGGCCATGGGTTCCGGCCACTTTCCACTTCGGGCAAAGCGATTTCCTGATCGCGATCTGCCATCAGAACGCCTGCCCGATGGAGACATAGATGTTTATGAGGCTTTCACCCTCGCGCCGCCCTATGGGGGTCGCGATATCGAGCCTCAATGGCCCGAAATTGGTGTAAAATCGACCGCCAAGCCCTGCGCCAAAGCGGATGTCGGAAAATTCCGGAGTGGAGCTTTCGTAAACCTGCCCGGCATCAACGAATCCGACAATGCCAAAATTGCCGAAGCGATAGCGCACTTCCGCCGCCGCTTCGGTCACGCTTCTGCCGCCGATAGGCCGGAGGCGGAACGGATTCGCCGTCTCCTCCGGATCGGTGGGGTCGAAATTGGGATTTGCTACCTGCACTTGCGGACCAAGCTGCTGGAAACCGAACCCGCGAACAGAGCCGCCCCCGCCCCCATACAGCCTGCGTGACGGTGCGATATCCTCACGCGCCACACCCTGAATCGTACCGACACGCACGCGGCCGGCCAGAACGAGGGAGTCGCCAACCGGATAATATGCCGACCCGTCGAGGATTACGCGTGCATACGGGCTGAACCCGTCCTGCAATGATCCTTCGGGCTGGACGAACGCGGTCACCCGAAAACCGTTCGTGGGATTAAGAAGGTCGTCAGACGTATCGAAGCCCAGTTGGCCCGTAAGCGCCGCGATAAAGTACGTGCGATCAATCGTATCGCCGAGATCGAAGTCGAAATCCTCCTCGATCGTCGCGAGGACTTCTGCCCCGTAGGTGTAGGTTATTCGCTTCTGCCAAAGCGGCGTTGAAACATAGCTGACCTGCGTGCTCAACCGTCCTGTGAACGCCTCGAACGCGGCGAAATCGGACCGCAGCAGGTTCAGCCCGACTTCGAATGTCCGGTCACGCTGGCCGGCATTCGCGCGGCGGAAACTGACCCCTGCGCCCTGTTCCTGCGTCCCTGCGACCAGCGATGCCGACAGCGCACCTTCTGGCGGGAAAAGGTTGCGGTGCGTCCAGCTGCCTTCGAGGGTAAAGCCCTGCCCAGTCCCGAATCCGACGCTGCCCGCAATCGTGCGTGGAGGACCGGCCTCTTGCTGGACAGCGATGGTTACATATTCGGTATCGGCGTCCGCCTGCTCACCCGTCCGTTCGGGTACGACCGCGATTGTGTTGAAAAGACCGGTCGCAATCAGCGCCTGGCGCAAATCGTCGACAAGGCGGCTGTCATAAAGTTCGCCGCGCTCAAAACGGGCGAGAACGGCGACGTGCTCTGCATCGAAGGCGAGATTGCCGCTTGTGTCGAATCCGCCGAACCGCGCTCGAGGGCCCACATTCACTGGGAGCGTATAAACTCCATCGAAAGTTTCCTGATCAAGCAGGATATCGCGCTGTCCAACCTCGGCAAAGGGGTAGCCATTCTGCGGCAGCGTCACGCCGATTTGCGCCTCTGCGCCCTGCACGCGCGCCGCGATTATCGGCTGGCCCACTTCCAGCGCGACATTGCGCATGATCAGATCGTCTGGCACAACGGGATCAGCCTGTATGACGATGTCGGCAAAGGTGTATCGCGCACCCGGCGCCACATCCAGCACCGCTGTTAATGGCTGCCCATTGACCTCCTGCGAACGGTCAATCCTTGTCGTCACCCGCGCGTCGTAATACCCCTCGGAGCGAAGGATGCGCTGCATCAGGGCGCTGTCTTCCGTCAGTCGCGCGGCCAGCATTGCAACGTTGGCGGCTTCGCCGTCGGCAGCTTCCAGCGCCGAGAAACCTTCAAATGTTGAGGCAAGGTTTACCTCGGTTTCGGCATCTGCAGCCTCCAGGCCATTGATGACCACTCCGTATTTGACAACGAGGATTTCCTCATCGGTTTCCGCCTCGGCAAATTCGACCTCCCGCACCTCAAACTCTTCGATGGGCGAAAGCGGTTTGGCAAGTTCAGCGTCGCGGATCGGCGCGTCGCCGATTTCCTCCACCACATCGCCATCGGCCAGTTCGGGGAGGCGCAGCGGCGCGTCGGCGCCCGCGTCGGGATCGGCATCGGCCTGTTCCGCAGCAAAACGTCGCTCAAAATCTGCTATCGATTCCAGTTCGAAAGACATTTCCGCGTCATCAACGTCGGGCAGTGCCGGGATTTCGGACGCAAACTCATCGTCGGAAATGATCGGTTCGACTTCGGGCAAATCGGCATCTACGGGTGGCGGCGGAGCGACATTACCGGGTTGCAGCGGTGCGGTAGCCGCGATCTCTTCTGAAGGCTGTTCGCCCTCGGGCGTTTGCGCGGAAACGCCTTGCGCTATCAGCATGAGCGGGGCCAGACTGCAATAATACAGCCGTTGCCTGCGATAAGGGCAGGAACCCGATCTGCATTCCGCGATTTTCATTAAACGACCCGAATTGTTACGAAACAATAATCGCCCTTGGCTTAAGAGGTTCCCGCAATGGTATCAACACCTGCAACACCGCAATGCGGCGCGATGGACGATGCGCCCGGTGACAAGTCGTTACCGGTGATCGGTCATCCGGGTTCAGATGCGGTGTCGCCGTTCAAACTTCCCGCGGCTGCCTGGATGCAGATCGTCAAGCGTCTGTGGGTCATGGCCGGATTTCATAATCTTTCGCTATTGGCAGCGGGAACGGCGTTTTTTGCATTTCTTGCGATTACCCCGCTGCTCGCCGCGACGGTCATGGTCTATGGCCTGCTTGGCGATCCAAACACGGTGCAAAAACAGATGGAAACCATCATCACGGTGGTCCCGCCAGAAGCGGCCACTGTAATCGAGGAGCAGCTCATCGGGGTTGTTACCACGAATTCCGGCGTCGCCGGCCTGACGTTGATCGTCTCCCTGATGCTCGCGATTTATGGCGCTATGCGAGCGGCCACAGGCCTGATCGGCGCGCTTAATATCATCAACACCGAACACGAAAGTCGCGGATTTTTCTCAGTTACCTTGCGCGGTGCGCTGCTGACGGTCGCCGCTCTTTTCATTACCTTAACCGGGTTGGTCAGCGGCGGGGTAGTGGCTTGGCTGCAATTGCAGACGCGGGTGTTTATCGGCCCATTTGCCGAAACGATCTACCAACTGGTTGCGTGGTCTATGGCGATGGTGCTGGGTACAGCAGCGTTCGCCATCATCATGCGCTATGGCCCTGATCGTCGCTCTGCCAAATGGCGGTGGCTTTCACCTGGTGCGGTTCTGGCGACGTTTGCCTGGGTCGCAGTGTCCTTCGGTTTCTCGATGTATGTGCAATATGTCAGCGATTATAACGCCACCTACGGTTCGCTGTCTGCTGTTGTTGTGTTCCTCATGTGGCTGTTCCTCACGTGCTACGCAATCCTGATCGGTGCGCTGTTGAACGCAGAACTCGAACGGCAGACGCTGATGGATTCGACCGTCGGCCCGGATCGTCCAATGGGCAAACGCGGGGCCGTGCTGGCCGACACCTCAACCAGCAGCGTTCCCGATCTAAAGGTACTGGAAGAAAAGCGCAGGCAGCACGCGGAGCGGACTGCGGATAATCCCGAAAACGCTTAGACGTTTGGGTGCGCTGCTTTTATCCGTCGCCATCTTGATATCACATTGCAATGTGATACGAGGCAGCCATGAGCACATCACTTATCACACGCGTTCGCGATATCGTCACCTCTGGCGGAATGACAAAAGCTGGCCTTGCCCGCGCCGCAGGTTTGCACGCCAACACATTGCGTGACTGCACTGAGCCCGACTGGAACCCCACCGCAGATACTCTTTCCAAACTGGAAACGTTTCTCAACTCAAACGATGAGCGCCCGGTACTGGTGGGGATCGAGGAAATCATCGATGAGGCCCGCAATGGTCGCATGTACATTCTTGTCGATGACGAAGATCGCGAAAACGAGGGCGACCTGATTATCCCCGCCCAGATGGCGACCCCGGCGGCGATCAACTTCATGGCAACGCACGGGCGCGGCCTGATTTGCCTGGCGCTGGACAAGGCGCGCGTCGATACGCTCGGCCTTGAACCGATGAGCCGCAACAACAAGGAAAGCATGCAGACCGCCTTCACCATCTCGATTGAGGCGAAGGAAGGCGTCACGACCGGCATCTCTGCTGCGGACCGCGCGCGCACCGTTTCGGTCGCGATTGATGCGACAAAGGGTGCCGAGGATATCGTGACACCTGGTCACGTCTTTCCTCTTACCGCACGCGATGGTGGCACGCTGGTCCGCGGCGGGCATACGGAGGCTGCGGTGGATATCTCGCGCCTCGCCGGGCTCAACCCCAGCGGCGTCATCTGCGAGATCATGAACGAGGACGGGACGATGGCCCGGCTGGACGATCTGGTGGAATTCGCACGGCTGCACAATCTGAAGATCGGCACGATCCGCGATTTGATCGCCTATCGGATGCGCAATGATCATCTGGTCGAACGTCTGGGTGAACGCACATTCCAAAGCGATTATGGCGGGCAGTGGCGAATGATCACCTATCGCGACCGCGTCGCCAATGATGAAGCCTATGTGTTGCAGAAAGGCCGGGTGATCGAAGGCGAGCCTACGCTGGCCCGCGTTCATCCGATTTCGGTGTTCGACGATATCCTTGGCGCACCGGGCGCGCGCAAACGCACGTTGCAGCGCGCGATGCAGGCAATTGGCGACCATGGGTCAGGGGTCATCGTTATCCTTACCAATCGGGTCGGGTCTGGTCGCGAATGGACGCCCGACGAAGAAATGCGCAGCATCGGCATCGGATCGCAGATCCTTGCTGATCTGGGCATCCACAACATGGTCCTGCTGTCCAATTCCCGTCCCGATCTCGTTGCGCTCGAAGGTTATGGCATCACCATCACCGACTTTCAGTCAATCCCGGAGTAATCACAGATGGCGCGTATCCTCATAGTCGAAGCGCGGTTCTACGCGCACCTCAATGACATGCTGATCGCCGGGGCCAAGGCCGCGATCAATGCCGCTGGTCACGAGGCAGAAGTGTTGACCGTGCCGGGCGCGCTCGAAATTCCCGGAGCGATTGCCCTTGCGGCGGATAGCGGCGAATATGCCGGGTTCGTGGCTGTGGGCGTCGTGATCCGGGGGGAAACCTATCATTTTGAAATCGTCGCGGGTGAGAGCGCGCGCGCGATCATGGCTCTCACCATGGATGGCATCGCGATAGGCAACGGCATTCTGACGACCGAAAACGAGGATCAGGCGCTCGTCCGCGCAGACGCAGCGCAAAAGGACAAGGGCGGCGAAGCTGCGAAGGCTGCGCTGACGATGATGTCACTGGCGGATCGGTTCGGCGCCTGAAGCTCTCGTCACGTTCTTTAGCCGAAGTATGATTAAGGTGTCTGAAGCGCTGCTGTCGGCAGGTTCGCATGTGCGCCAACCCTTAACTACGTAGTTTCCCTCTATAGCTTTCCGACAGGTAACGGGCTGTAGCTGTTTGCGTGAAGGTTTGGTAAACCCGAAATACGCAAGAACACTGTCCGGCGTCTCAGGCGCGCTGGCTGCCACCATAAAAGCGCTCCGATTAAGAGGGCGTGGTGCACACTGAATCGAGGGACATATGGTGGACAACAAAATAATGCCTGCGGGTGCGATTGGCATCGCGCCTGTACTGACGGTACTCGAAACCCAATTGATCGAGCTTGACCGGATGGGCGCTGCGATAGCTGCTGCAAAACTGGATGCAGCTATCCAGCAATTGCGATCCGATTTGCTGGCAGACGATTCCCGCGCTGGCCATAGCAATCCTGCTGCAGGAAAGCTGACCACGATGATCGTGCTGGACACTCCTGCGTGACCCCGTGAAATGCTAACCGTCACTTACAAGCTGAACTGACATTTCCAAAAGACCTGCAAAATCAGTACCTGCGTATTAGCACGTAAAGCCACGGCCGCCTTTTCCGGTTACCCAAATCGTGTGAGGTAAAAAACAGGGGCCTGTCCGCATCGGGCAGGTAGTTGGAACCTCGCCGCGCTGGAGGCTGTATCACGGTGCCAATCCCCGTGCCCGGAACCTTTGTCATATCGGCAGAGGCTCTTTTCATTTCCATGTCCACGGTACAGTCGGACCGCTGTTGCGGCCCGATCAATGTGGCTGCGCCTTGCGAAACTGGCTGTCACATAGGCAACGCCGGGCGGGTCCAGCTGTGAACAAGAGCGATCCATCCTACATTTCGGACCCGATCGATCCCAGTCCGCCAAGTGCGCCGAAAGTCGTCACTTCAGATGAGGATGGCGGGAGGAAAATTCCGCCCTCAGTGGCCCCTGGTGCCCATCGACAGAAAACTCTGACCCACCGGCCACGTGCCCAGCAAAAGTTGCTGCCCAATGATAGCGCCAGCGAAGCCCGCGTGGAATCGAAGGTGAGCCACACGGGAGATGAGCAATCGGGCATTCAGGCAGGCCGCGAAACCTGTGGTCCATCGCTTCCGCGTGACAGCGAACCAGACCATCGCGGCGCCCTTCGCGATGCAGTTGAGCAATTGATCACGATTGCCGAACAATTGCGTGCGCAAGAACGCATCAGTTCCGCGCGCGCGAGCGCCCCCACGCATGCGACCACCGACACCGACACCGACACAACCACCATGTTACGGTCCGCACCGACCTCAAGGCCATCTGCCGTGCGCGCCCAGCCCCATCTGCGCGCCGTGAATAGCGACGAAGTCCATGAAGACAGGACCTCGCCCATGTCGCTTCAGCAACGCCGCAGGAAATATGCGGAAATGGCGCGCGCAACCTACGCGAAACGGCGCAAGCGCGTGGCAATCTTTGGCGATCCTGAACTGTTCGGAGAGCCGGGCTGGGATATCCTGCTGGATCTCTACATCGCACAGATAGAGGAGAAGCCCGTTTCCGTGTCCAGTGCATGTATTGGATCAGCATCGCCGCCCACAACCGGATTGCGCTGGCTTGGCGTGCTTGCCGATCAGAAATTGGTAGAGCGCGAACACGATCCCGACGATCAGCGCCGTGTGCTCGTTCGCCTTTCGGAAAAGGGGCTGAGCGCAATGGACGCGTATTTCGCAAGCTCTCCCAACATGCATGGGGACCGCCGCGCGCCTGACAGTTGAGCTGGCCGCCCCTGCCCGCGAACGTCGCGGGCTGGGGCACCTCGGCTAATGTGCGTTCGTTTACGAAACCTCAGCGCGAAAGCGCGCCGAAACACCCCTGCCCCGCGTAATGCGCACTGGTGCCAAGCTCTTCTTCGATGCGGATAAGCTGGTTGTATTTCGCAAGCCGGTCTGAGCGCGCCAGCGATCCTGTCTTTATCTGCCCGCAATTGGTAGCGACTGCCAGATCGGCGATGGTCGCATCCTCGGTCTCGCCCGAACGGTGGCTCATTACCGAGGTATAGCGCGCCCGGTCGGCCATCTGGACTGCGGCCAGCGTTTCGGTGAGTGTGCCGATCTGGTTGACCTTCACCAGCAGCGAATTGGCAAGGCCGCGCGTTATTCCGTCGGAAAGGCGGGCGGGATTGGTCACGAACAGATCGTCGCCCACCAATTGCACCCGGTCTCCGATCGCTTGCGTCAATGCCAGCCAGCCTTCGAAATCGTCCTCGCTCATACCGTCCTCGATTGAGCGGATGGGGTAGTCGTCGCACAGTTTTGCGAGGTAATCCGCCATCCCTGCGCCGTCCAGGCTCAGGCCTTCACCGGAAATCTCGTACTTCCCATCGCGGTAAAATTCGGTCGCCGCGCAATCGAGCGCAAGGACGATGTCCTCACCCGGCGTAAACCCGGCGGCAGTGATCGATTCCATGATGAAATCGAGCGCGGCGCGCGTGCTGGCGAGATCGGGCGCAAACCCGCCTTCGTCACCCACGCTGGTTGAAAGCCCCTTTTGCGCCAAACCTTTTTTTAGAGTGTGGAACACCTCCGCGCCCCACCTCACGCCTTCTGCAAGGGTATCCGCCCCCACTGGCATGATCATAAATTCCTGAATATCGATCGGATTGTCAGCATGTTCGCCGCCGTTGATGATGTTCATCATCGGCACCGGCAGGACGTGCGCCGAAACGCCTCCGACATACGAATACAGTGGCAACCCGCGCGCGTTCGCGGCAGCTTTCGCCACGGCAAGGCTTACGCCAAGGATCGCATTCGCGCCAAACCGGCCTTTGTTTTCCGTTCCATCGAGTTCGATCATCGCCATGTCGATATCGCGTTGGTCTTCGGCATCGTATGCACCGATCAGCAGTTCGCTCAGCTCCGAATTGACCGCATCAATCGCCTTGAGAACGCCTTTTCCCATGTATCGATCAGCATCGCCGTCGCGCAATTCCACCGCCTCATGCGCTCCGGTGGACGCGCCCGATGGAACCGCCGCGCGGCCAAAGCTGCCGTCATCAAGCAGAATGTCCACTTCCACGGTCGGATTACCGCGACTATCGAGGATCTCGCGGGCGTGCATATCGGTAATGACAGTCATATTTGGCTCCGACTGGAATGTGTTGTATAGTTATAAGACACCGTTATCGGGGTCGACTCATTGAAAGGTAATCAGCGGGTCGATCATGAGGACGAGCGATTGCCGCGCATTCTCGCTCACGCCATGCGCCTTCCACTATGCGTATGGCTACGGTCGTGCAAGAAGCGGTCGTTGATCTGATTACCGATGCGGATGAGCGCAAGGATAACTTGCACGCGTTTGGAACATTATTCAGTTCACGCGATTGATTATCGAGAAAACATTTTTTGAGGATACGAAATCCAATGGCTGAGACAAAAACCACGAAAACACCCGCCAAATCGCCGGCGAAGGGCAGTACGGTGGGCACAACGCCGGCTTCTGCGATTGCGGAACCTATCAAAACCGGTGCTACGGCGAACGCTGCCGACCCGGCACCATCTGCCACTGGTGAAGCGAAAACGCGTTTCAATGCGGCATTGGAAGAGGCCAAGGCTGGCGCCGCAGCCCTTCGCACCGAAGCGACGCACCGCGCCGAAGCGGCACGCGAAACTGCAAAAACCAAAAGCAGCGACCTGGTTGGTGAAGCGCGTGCGAATGCGGAGAAATACGGCTCGATGGCAAAGACGCGCGCTGCAGACCTTGCAGTCGATGCAAAGTCGGCCGCGAGCGACGGAATTGCTTCGCTGGGACAGGCTGTCAGCGATACCGCGCCAAAGATCGATGAAAAGCTTGGTGAGCAATATGGCGATTACGCGCGCAAGGCTTCGCGCGCTTTGGCTGAGACCTCCGCCAAACTGGAAGCCAAGAGTGTGGACGAACTTGGCGATGATGCGCGCGAAATGGTCCGCAAAAGCCCCGGTGTCGCCGTGGGCATCGCAGCGATTGCCGGCTTCATGCTCGCTCGCCTGTTTCGCGGTTCGCGCGACTAGAGCGGCGGCGGCGTAACATGCGTCGCGCATCTGGACATGGTTCAGTCCGGTCCGCTGGCTGCTGCAGGCCGGAATACGCAGCGATCTCTTGCGCATTGGGGGCACGGAATGCTCAACGAACAATCTGACACTGGTCCGGGGGGTGAACTGCCACCCGGACCAATCGTCTCCGATAGCGAAGACCAGCCATTTGATGGTCTGGATGACGCTGTGGACTACGACGAATTTATTTTTGAAGAACTGGGCTCTCTGATCGACGATGCGGGGCTGTATGCTTCCGCGGAAATCGCGTTTCAAAAGACGCGGGCGAAATTGGGCGGGCGTCTTTTTGGCGCTGCCATCGGCTATATTTCGGTTGCGTTGGTTTTGCTCCATATAGCCTTGATCGCAATGGCGGTCGGATTGGTGATCGCTCTCGCCCCACTGGTTACGATTTGGGGGGCTATAGCGATCGTCGTCGGGCTCATGCTGCTGGGCGTGGCCATCTTACTGAATCTGGCTCTTAAGCGAGGACGCATATTGCGCAGGATGTTTTCAAGCAAAAACAACAGTGAGACCTCGCAATGACGCAGTTACCCGCCCGGTATTACGAAGATCGCGCGATGCGCGATGCGGCGAAGTCCGTGCTGAAGGCTGATGTGGAGCATGTTCGCGCCACGCTGTCGGGCAAAAGTATGGCGACGCGTGTGACAGACAGGATCGGCGATGGTGCGCGCGATGCCTTCGAAGTCGCCAAAGTGCACGTGGATGAAAATCGCGGCATTCTGGCTGGACTTGTTGCTCTGCTCGTTATGTGGTTCGGGCGCGGACCGATCCTCGATATGCTTGGAACGGCTGACGAGAATGACCCGGACGAAGGCGACGAGATTTATGCCGAGGACGCGGACGCGGAAAACGACACTGACCATTCCGTCCCTTCTGCACAGCCTGATCAAGTTACCCGTTAGAAACCAGAGAACCTTTTATGCGACGGTCCACTACCCTCGCTCCGGAGATCCAGAATGACCGACAATAATCTCAGCACCACCGACAAACCTGACCAGCGCGATGAATTGCGGGCGAAGATCG
The DNA here is from genome assembly GCA_963838365.1 of uncultured Alphaproteobacteria bacterium. Classification (GTDB taxonomy): domain Bacteria; phylum Pseudomonadota; class Alphaproteobacteria; order Sphingomonadales; family Sphingomonadaceae; genus Erythrobacter. The sequence goes on along the minus strand of CAWIQR010000007.1, from coordinate 49,558 downwards.
AGGCGGCCGAACGCCGGGTTGCGAGCCGGACGCTGGCGGATGACGCACGCGACGCGGCGAAGGCTGCAACCGGTTATGCCAAGGACAATCCACTGATGGTCGTCGGCGGTGCGGTCGTTGCGGGTCTGTTGATCGGAATGATGACGAAGCCCGGCCGGCGCGTCGCGAGAAATGCGGCGTCCGGAACCGTCTCCGCCGTCAGCGGCGCAGCGACCGGCACCATGAAGACCGTCAAATCGGCGACGAAGGACGGCAGATCGGCTTTTGGATCACTGATCTCTGACGGTCTGGTTGCATACGGGATCAAGATAATCGATGAAGTGATGGACGGCGCGCGTGCTGGACAGGATAAGCTCGAGGACATCGGTGAGGCCGCCCGTGCCGGTGCGCGCAAAGTGACCCGCGACGCGCAATACACCGCAAGCAGCGCCGCCGACAAAACCAGTACCGCGACCAAGCGTACCGGACGCCGTGCAAGCCGTGCAATGCGTGATCTGGCAAAGCGCGTCGGTCGCTGAAGCTCGGAATTCCTGCCGCACATACTGGCGCATTGATGCGTCAGATGCGCGGCAGGGTTGCGATGCTCGGCGGGCAGGTTATGCACGCATGAAACGCCAACCATAAGAGTAAACCGATGGAAGAGACCACCGCAACCCAGCGCCTTCACCTCGTGATGGGTGGGCGTGTCAAAGACCCGCGTGGCCACGAATTCGTCGATCCCGAAAGCGTTCATGTTGTGGGTGTGTACAGTTCGCATGACACCGCAGTCGAGGCATGGCGCGCACAAGCCCAGCGCACGGTCGACGATGCGGAAATGAAATACGTGGTCGTTCACATCCACAAATTGCTGACCCCGGACGCCTGAGCCACGGCCTACGTTATCAGGCCTTTTCGGCGTGACGATGCCGAACCGCTGGCACGACTAACCGGCGCCGCGATCAAACACATTGGCGCACGTCATTATTCACCAGCGCAGGTCAATGCATGGGCCGCTCGCCGTCCCGGACCGGCCGCTTGATCCAGCGCAGCGAGGCTGGGTGCATGGATCTGGGTCGCGGCTGATACTGACGAAGCGCCCGTTGCCTACGCCCTGCTCGAAATCGGTATGCGGGAAAGGCGGCCATCTCGACATGCTATATTGCCATCCCGATCACACTGGGCGCGGGTTGGCCGAACAATTACTGGCCGTAGCCGAGCAGTGCGCCCGCCTTGAGGGGATCCAGCGCCTGTACACGCAAGCGAGCGAGTTGGCCCGCCCGGTGTTTGAACGCGCAGGATACGTTATGCAGCACCGCCGCAATTTTTTGATTGAGCACGATGGAATCGAAGTTGCGATCCACAATTATGCGATGGAAAAGCGGCTCAGATAAATTCGATCTTCTTGACCAGATAGAACTTGTCCCCCGAAGGAACCGTGACTTCGATCTCGTCGTCCACCTGCTTGCCGATCAGCGCCCGCGCAAGCGGGGATGAATAGGAAATGCGGCCCGAACCGGCATCTGCCTCGGTCTGGCCAACAATCTGGTACTTCACAGGCTTGTCGCTCTCGTCCAGCAAAGTCACAGTCGCGCCGAACACGATCTTGTCACCGGACAGCGTCTTGGGATCGATGATTTGCGCCCGGCTCGCCTTATCCTCAAGATCGCCGATCTGCATTTCGACATGACCCTGCCGTTCTTTCGCGGCATGATATTCTGCGTTTTCGGAAAGGTCGCCGTGCGCGCGCGCTTCCTCGATCGCGTCTACGATCTTGGGACGCTCTTCACGCAAGGCCCTGAGATCGGTCATAATCCGGTCATAGCCTTCGGCCAGCATCGGGACTTTTTCCATGGTCGCCATATTCCGTTTCTTTCTATCCAGCACATTTCGCCGTGCCTGACCCGCAAACCGGGTGAAGCGCAATTTGCACCATAGCCGCCGTGATATCAGCGGCCCTGCCGTGTCGATCTGTAAGGAGGAGCAGCTTGTTCGTTCAGCTATAATAGTCCTGTAGCGAACGGACTTCAAGCTGGTCTGGTGCAATTGCCGCAATCGCGGCCGCTGCCGCCCGCGAGGCGGTGGCGGTGGTGTAATAGGGCACTTTCTTTTCCAGCGCGGTGGCGCGGATAGATTTGCTGTCGAGCAAGGATTGCCAGCCTTCGGTCGTGTTGAAGATCAACGCGACTTCCCCGTCGATAATCTTGTCGACGATATGCGGTTGTCCTTCGGCCACCTTGTTCACCTGCTCAACGGCAAGGCCTTGTTCTTTCAGGAAGGTCGCGGTGCCGCTGGTCGCGATAACGCGAAAACCCTGCTGGATCAGATCATGCACTGCCGGGACGATTACGGTCTTGTCGGAATTCTTGACCGATACGAACACCGTGCCCGCGCGCGGCAGCTTCATACCTGCGCCCATCTGCGATTTGAGGAAGGCAGCCTCGAACGTGGTGTCGATTCCCATCACCTCGCCGGTCGATTTCATTTCAGGGGTCAGGACCGGATCTGCACCGGGGAAGCGGCTGAACGGGAACACGGCTTCCTTGATCGCCATGTAAGGGAATTCGCGCTTGAACGGCTCGAATGCGCTCAGTTTTTCACCCGCCATGACCCGCGCCGCAATCTTTGCCACGGGCTGCCCGATCGCCTTGGCGACGAACGGCACGGTCCGGCTGGCGCGCGGATTGACCTCAATGAGATAAACCTCACCGTTCTTTACGGCGAACTGGATGTTCATCAGCCCGCGCACTTTCAGCGCGTGCGCGAGCAATTCGGCCTGACGCTCCATCTCAGCGATAATGTCCGCGGGCAGGGAATACGGCGGCAACGTGCAGGCGCTGTCGCCCGAATGGACGCCCGCCTCCTCGATGTGCTGCATCACGCCCGCAATCCGCACTTCTTCGCCATCGCACAGGGCATCGACATCGCATTCGATCGCATCGCGCAGATATTGATCCACCAACACCGGGGACGATCCCGAAACGTTGACCGCCGTCGCAATGTAATTGTCCAGTTGCGCCTCGGAATCGACGATTTCCATTGCTCGGCCACCCAGCACGAAAGACGGGCGCAACAGCACCGGATACCCGATCCGCGCGGCGACAGCGGCGGCTTCATCGCGGGTGTAGGCGATCCCATTATCTGGCTGTTTCAGCTTCAGCTTGTTGACGAGCTTGGCGAAGCGTTCGCGGTCCTCCGCATGGTCGATGGCATCGGGACTGGTGCCAAGGATCGGGATACCCGCATCTTCCAGCGCCTGCGCCAGTTTGAGCGGGGTCTGCCCCCCAAACTGCACGATCACGCCCACCAATTCGCCATTCTGCTGTTCGACTCGCAGGATTTCGAGCACGTCCTCATCGGTCAGCGGTTCGAAATACAACCGGTCCGAGGTGTCGTAATCAGTCGAGACGGTTTCGGGATTGCAATTGATCATGATCGTTTCGAAGCCCTGCTCGGCCAGCGCGAAACAGGCGTGGACGCAGCAATAATCGAACTCGATGCCCTGCCCGATCCGGTTCGGACCACCGCCAAGGATCACGATCTTGCGCCGGTCGGATGGCGCCGCCTCGCATTCCGCTTCCCCAAAGATCGGCGCTTCGTAGGTCGAATACATGTAGGGCGTAATCGCCTCGAACTCGGCGGCGCAGCTGTCAATCCGCTTGAACACCGGATGCACTCCCAGCTTGCGGCGCAGCTTGCGAACCTCATCCGCGCTGGTTGCGCCAGCCATTGCCTGTAACGCATCGTGGAGCAGCCCGGACCGGCGCGCCTGCGTTTCTGCCATGCCGCCCGCCACTCCCACGGAACGCACCGCCAGCGTGGCCAGGCGTTGATCGGAGAAGCCCATCGCCTTCAGCCGCCGCAGCCCCACCGCATCGGTCGGCAATCCGTTGGCCTGCACTTCGCGCTCCGCAGCGATGATTGCCTCGATCTGGCGCAGGAACCACGGATCGTAGCCGGTGACCGCATTTATATCCTCAACCGACAGGCCTTCGCGCATTGCCTGCGCGACTTTCAGGATGCGGTCGGGCGTCCGGCGTGACAGCGCCGCGGTAATAACGTCCTTCGCCACGCCTTCCAGTTCAGGTACGCGGTTGAACCCATCCAGCCCCGTCTCAAGGCCACGCAGCGCCTTTTGCATCGATTCCGCAAAATTGCGCCCGATGGCCATCACTTCGCCAACCGATTTCATCGCGGTGGAGAGCGTTGCCTCGGCCCCCTTGAACTTCTCGAACGCAAAACGCGGGATCTTCGTCACGACATAATCGATGGTCGGTTCGAAACTGGCCGGGGTTGCCCCGGTGATCTCGTTGGTGATCTCGTCCAGCGTGTATCCAACCGCCAGCTTTGCCGCGACGCGCGCTATGGGGAAGCCGGTCGCCTTCGATGCCAGCGCGGATGAGCGGCTGACGCGCGGGTTCATCTCGATCACGATCAGCCGACCGTCTTCGGGATTGACCGCGAACTGCACGTTCGACCCGCCAGTTTCCACGCCGATCTCGCGCAGCACCGCGATGCTGGCGGAGCGCATGATCTGATATTCCTTGTCCGTCAGCGTCATTGCCGGGGCGACGGTGATCGAATCCCCGGTGTGCACGCCCATCGGATCGACGTTTTCGATGGCGCAGATGATGATGGCATTGTCCGCGCGATCGCGCACGACCTCCATCTCGTATTCCTTCCACCCCAGCAGCGATTCCTCGATCAGCACTTCGGTGGTGGGCGATGCGTCCAACCCTTCGGAAACGATCTTGTCGAACTCCGCCTTGTTGTAGGCGATGCCGCCGCCCGTGCCGCCGAGGGTAAAGCTTGGGCGGATGATCGAGGGCAGGCCAGTGCGTTCCAGCACTTCGCGGGCCTGCTCCAACGTGTTGGCGACCCCGCTACGCGCGCTTTCGAGGCCGATGGCGTCCATCGCCTCGCGAAAACGCTGGCGGTTTTCCGCCTTGTCGATCGCGTCCGCCTTGGCCCCGATCATTTCTACACCGTATTTTTCGAGCGTCCCGTCCGCATCCAGCGCCAGCGCGCAGTTCAATGCCGTCTGCCCACCCATTGTCGGCAACAACGCATCCGGGCGCTCCTTCGCTATGATCTTGGCGACGATATCGGGCGTGATCGGCTCGATATAGGTGGCGTCGGCGAACTCCGGATCGGTCATGATCGTGGCCGGATTGGAATTGACGAGTACGACGCGATAACCTTCCTCCTTCAACGCCTTGATCGCCTGCGTGCCGGAATAATCGAACTCGCAGGCCTGACCGATGATGATCGGGCCAGCGCCAATGACGAGGATGGAGGAAATGTCGGTGCGTTTGGGCATTACTGAGTGGTCTCGCTGCGTTGCTCGCTCAAAGGCGGCGCGGTGTATAGTTCATTTTTCGCGGATCGAGCATTGGCGCGCTCGGCACTCACCCGGACAAGCCGCATGTCGGCGATCTGGCGTTCGCAACCGGCTGGCAGAATATCGTCATAGGCGGCAGGTTCGCCGCGCACTCGCCAAAGCGCGGGCTCCTCGACAAAGAAGAACGCGCCCTTTTCATCGACCTGCGTGTTCATGAACAGATCCAGCGCCGTCGATGCCTCGTTCGTGCGCGCCATCAGGCGCGATCCCAACGTTTCGTCCGCTCCGGGCTGGATCAGCTCCTGCTTGGCGCTGAAAGGCAGTTTCGTGATGTCGAATGTGTAGGTGGGGACGAGTTGGCCGGGGGCATCGGCCAGCTTGCGAAATTCGAGCAGGTTGATGTCAGTGCTCAGCCGCGCAACGCATTGCGCAACCGTCTCCTCTCCCTCGCGCGGGTCTCCGCCAAATATCTTGTCACAACCAGCCAGGGCAAGGCTCGCGCAGATGAGTGTTATCGGTACGCGCTTCATCCCGTGTCCCCCTTCCCGTCCCTGTCCCTTGGCGCGCCAACGTTTGGCTCGAAAGCATACGTGATGCGCGTGTAGCGGGATACATACGGCAACACGTCGGGTTTGGACACGCCCTTGCCATAGACGAAGGTGCAGTTGCGGCGGATGTCGATGAGGCGCGCTCCATCGCGCACGAGGATATAGCTCAACACGTAATGCTGGCGTGGATTGGAGCGCCGCCCGACGATATCGAGCTTGCGGACGGTGTCCGAATTGTCGCGCCTGCGGTCCATATCCTTGTAACCCTGCTCAGCGCGCGCCTCTGCAATGGCGGTGTGGCGGGTTTCGGGGTCGAAGTCCGCTTCGGTGAATGCCCCGTCGCTGGCAACAACCTTGCAGTCCATGCGTCCGGCCACGGGGCGTTTCGACTCCTCCTTGAACAGCACGGGCCGCCAGAAGGACAGCACCGGCAGTCCGCCATCGAGGCGCTCAAGCGTGACCGAGCCATCGCCCTGAAAGGCAACACCGGGAGCGATCTCCGCACCGGGCCATTGGGCGACGGGCGGCGGTGTCATGGCGGGGTTTTGGGCGGCGAGCGGGGCGATTATCATGGCGGCAACGGCAAGAAGCCCGTATCTTTGGCGAAGACACCAGACGGACCCCAAAGATAGTCTTGCGCGCCGCACGGTCATTGACGGACCCAACCAGTGAATCCTGCAAAAGCAAGTTCGAACTGCGAAAACCGGAACTGCCCAGTCGTGTCCGTTCGCTCGCACGCAAACTCAATTTGTTTCAACCAGACGCTCATATCGTCTTTTATACGGACGCTCGTCGCGTTCTCGTCTTCGAGCCACCTACTTGGCGAAACGGAATAACCTGCCGCGAAGTCTATATCCTCTACGCCGCAATCTTTCGCCACCGCTGACACGGAAATGCTCGAACCCTCATCCCACTGCATCTCAAGAACTACGCCGTCATGCTCTTGAGATAGCACGGCGAAAGCGTCATTCAGTCCACCTCCAGACACGCTAGCGATCCCAGTAAGCTGCCACTCGCCGAAACTCTGACTCGACGGGATCGAACAGTTGGAAGCCGACGCGGTCAAAAGCGCCCCAAAGCAAAGGCCAAAACTTACCGTTCTCACCCCAGCCCCCCGACGAACTTCTCGAACAGGTAAAAGCTGTCCTGCGGCCCCGGCGATGCCTCGGGGTGGTACTGCACCCCAAACGCGCGCTTGCCCTTTATCGCTATCCCGCAATTGGAGCCGTCGAACAGCGACACATGCGTTTGCTCGACATTATCGGGCAGCGTGTCGCCATCCACCGCAAAGCCGTGGTTCATGCTCGTAATCTCGACCAGGCCGGCGCTCTCGCCCCACCCTGCTCCCACGCGCTGCACCGGGTGATTTGCGCCTCTGTGCCCCTGATGCATCTTCATCGTCTTTGCGCCCGCCGCCAGCGCCAGCATCTGGTGCCCCAGACAAATGCCGAACAGCGGCACGTCCGCCTCCAGCAGCGCAGCAATCACCGGAACCGCGTATTCACCCGTCGCCGCCGGATCGCCGGGGCCGTTGGACAGGAACACGCCTGCGGGTGAAAGCGCCATGATCTCGTCAAACGACGTCTTGGCCGGGACCACCGTTACCTTCGCCCCTGCGTGCACCAAATTGCGGAAGATGTTGTCCTTCGCCCCGTAATCCACTGCGACCACATGCGGCTTATCCTCGCCCCCATCGGTTTTCCACGCGGCGCGGCCATAGCCGTGGCCAAGCCGCCAGTATCCGCCCTGCCAGTTTTCCTGTTTCGCGCGGGAGGCGTCCTTGGCCAGATCCAGCCCTTCCAGCCCGCCCCACTCGCGCGCCGCTTGCGCCAACGCGTCAAGGTCAAACTTGCCATCGGGCGCGTGCGCGATCACCGCGTTGGGCGCGCCGGTCATGCGGATGCGGCGAGTGAGCGCGCGCGTATCCACGCCCGCCAGCCCGATCTTGCCATTGCGCTCCATCCACTGCGCGAAATTCTCCGCACTGCGGAAGCTGGACGGCACGGTCACATCCTCGCGCGTGATGCAGCCGACCGCGCTTGTCACGCCTTGTGCGCTCTCCACATCCTCGGCATTCGCCCCGACGTTGCCGATATGCGGGAAGGTGAAGGTGACGATCTGCGCGGCGTAGGAGGGATCGGTCATCACCTCCTGATAGCCCGTCATCGCGGTGTTGAAGCACACTTCGCCAACGGCCGATCCGACCGCGCCAAAGCCCCTGCCCCAGATCACCGAACCATCGGCAAGAATACAGATGCCCGTCGCACCTTCGGGTTGCGCAGGATAAGAGACGGAAGGGGCCATGGGGCGCTCCGGTTCGTGTGAGTTTGCCAGCAATGTCGCTAAGTCCCGGTCGCTAAGCGTGTGGGACGTGCGCGTCAACCTAGGCGCGCGCGGCTTCTTGCGTTAGAGGACGCGCTCGTGCCATCCATCCACAACAAACATGAAAACGCCACACCCATGATCAGAGACGATATCAAGGCTGCAACCATCACCGCCATGAAGGCAGGCGACAAGGCGCGCACCGCGACGCTCCGCCAGATTTCGGCCAAGATCAAGGATCGCGATATCGAACAGCGCACCGCGGCAAAAACGATCGAGGATGACGAGCTTGTGACCGCTGTTTTGCAAAAAATGGCGAAGCAGCGGCGCGAATCGATAACCATGTTTGTTGACGGTGGCCGCGAGGAACTGGCCGACAACGAACGCGCCGAACTCTCGGTGATCGAAGAATTCCTGCCGCAGATGATGAGCGAGGCCGAAATGCGCGCTGCGATTGCGGACGTCAAATCAACCATGAACGCCGATTCGGTTAAGGATATGGGCCGCGTGATGGGGGAACTGAAGGCACGCCACGGCGCTGTGCTGGATATGAGCAAAGCCGGCGCACTGGTAAAGGAAGCCCTTTCATGAACAAAGTCACCACCCTGTTTCTTCTTCCGCTGATCGCCCCGCTGATTGCCGTGGCCGCGTGCGCGCCAGAGCAGGAGGAGACCGATCTAACCCTAACCGTCGCCACCACCGATGGCGAGGCTGAAGCTATCGCAGCGGGTCTGCCCGCACTAGCTTTTGCCGATCTTGATCTTGGCGCGAAGATCGTCGGCCCGCGCGGTCCGCAGGTAGAGGCAAGATTGACCAATGAGGCCGGCGCGTTCGCGGACATCACATCCTATGTCGCTTGCCCTGCCGGAATGGACCCTTGCGATCCCAAAACCGCGCCCGAAGGCACAATCTACACCTACGTCCACATCGTCTATCCGGGAGAGGACAACAAGGCGTCGACCGGTAGTGGCAAGGGCACCGATTCTTCCCACGTCGAGCGCGCCGAGGCGTTTCGCATGACCAAGCCGGCGCACGGCTTCACCGGAAAGGTGGGCTACTCGAAATTAGAGGCGCTGTCCGCATCAGGTGACAATGTCGATGTCGTGATCACCTGCGTCGATGGCGGGCTTGCCTGGACGGTTAACTCCGGCGACGGCGGAAATCAGTGGGAACAGGCCGAACCGATCACCTTTTTCTGGCAGTCGACCCTTCCACCCGCCGGCCCGGCAGATGCTTACGCCATTGAAGCCAACACTGTTCAGGCCACCGGCCCCGGTCCCTACCCGGCTGCAAATGACAAAGCGACCAATGCCTGCAGCGGGTCTTCCCCCGCCAAATAACGCAGGCGCTTGATCAAAGCGGGCCGTGCGCGCACATTCGTTCCATGACGATCACACCGCAATGGAAGGATGAGCTGCGCGCGCGGATCACGCTGTCCACCGTGATCATGCGCACCGACAAGTTGACCAAGGCCGGTCGCGAGTTCAAGGGCTGCTGCCCGTTTCACACTGAGAAAACGCCGAGCTTTTATGTCAATGACCAGAAGCAGTTTTATCATTGCTTTGGCTGCGGCGCGCATGGCGATGTGATCACATGGATGATCGAGCAGCGCGGCCTCGGTTTCATGGACGCGATCAAGGAACTGGCGGCGCAGGCCGGGATGGAGGTACCTGCACCTGATCCGGTAGCAGCAAAAAGGGCCGAGAAACGCGCCGAACTGGTCGACGTCACCACGGCAGCGCAGGATTGGTTCGTAGGCAAGCTAAAGAGCGCCGAAGGCCGCGAAGCGCTGGAATATCTGCGCAGACGCGGGTTCTCCGATGAAACCCTGCATGAATTCGGCTTTGGCTATGCGCCCGAGGACAAACAGGCGCTGGGCGAGGCAATGTCGCATTTCGATGCGGACATGCTTGCCGACAGCGGCATGCGGATCGTTACAGATGACGGCAGCACATACGACCGGTTCCGGGGCCGCGTGATGCTGCCCATTCAGGACCAGCGTGGCCGCGTGATCGCCTTTGGCGGACGCATTCTGGACAGCCGTGATGGCGTTGCGAAATATCTCAATTCACCTGACACGCCGCTGTTTGACAAGGGCCGCACGCTCTACAATCTGCATCGCGCCGCCCCCGCCGCACGCCAGAGCGGGCGGGTCGTGGTGGTCGAGGGATATATGGACGTGGTTGCGTTGGCGCAGGCGGGGATTGCCGACGCCGTCGCGCCGCTGGGCACGGCGCTTACTGAAATTCAACTGGAGATGCTGTGGCGCATGGTCGAGGTGCCGGTGCTGTGCTTTGACGGCGATAACGCCGGACAACGCGCGGCAATGCGGGCGATCACCCGTGCCCTGCCCATGCTTGCCCCAATGCGCTCGCTCGGCATTGTTCGCCTGCCTAGCGGTATGGACCCGGACGATCTGATAGCAGAGCACGGGGTCAAGGCGATGGAACGGCTGCTGGCCCAGCCCGTCAGCCTGCTCGATTTCCTGTGGCAGGCGGAGCGTGATGCGCAGCCGCTCGAAAGCCCGGAGGCCAAGGCTGGCCTGAAAGCGCGGTTGATGGAGCATGTGAACACCATTGAGGATGGCGATATTCGCGCGCTGTACCGGCGCGATCTGCTCGATCGGTTCTCGGCATTCGCCTATCCCCCGCGGCAGCCACGTGCACAATCTGCGACACGCCTGGCGCGCGGCGGGTGGCGCGGACCTGTCAGCGCGCCGCAGGGTCTGTCGCAGGGCGGCCGACAGGCGCTGCAACGGCTGATCTCAGGCGGGCAGCGCAATTCGCTCTTAAGCGCAGTATTTGCTGGTCTGGTGCGTCATCCGGGCGAGATCGAGCGGCATTCGGAGTCGCTAATTCAGCTCGCACGGCTCGACCGCAATGTCGCACCCGCAATTGAATCGCTGATAGAACTGTCGGAAACGCTTGATTCGGGGACGCAAAGCGCCATATTCGCGATGAACGGCTCTCCTGCCCCACCGGACGATATGCGATACGCCTTCCTGAGAGATGGCACTCCCCCCGGTGATGCGCGCGAGGAATTGGCCGAAGCTGTGTCGCTGCTGGTGCAAAAACCAGCGCTCGAGGCCGCCATGGCCGCGACGATTGGGCGGTTTGACGACGATCCGGAAGGGTCGTTCGCTGAACAGTCACGGCTGCGCACACAGCTCACGACAGTTGAAGAGCGTCTCAAGGCATTCGGACGCAAAAAAGCCGCAGGTGCGGCCGATGCAGATCAGGCCGCTTCGGCGGCGGGAACGGGATAAACACGCAAGCGGGGACAGCAATGTCCCGGCTGGCTTAATGGATTGACACAATTTCATGGCTTCGACCGTAAAGAAAAAGCAGGAAAAAGAAGACGCTCCGCTGATCGACCTCAACGAGGCTGCAGTGAAGAAGCTGATGAGCAAGGCCAAGAAAAAGGGCTACATCACCTATGATGAGCTCAACGAGGCCCTGCCTTCGGGCGAGATGAGTCCCGACCAGATCGAGGACATCCAGACCGCGCTCAGCGAAATGGGCGTACAGATAGTCGAAAGCGATGAGGAAGCCGAGGCTGAGGCTGAAGCCGAAGTCGAAGACATCGTGGTCGAGGGCGACGACAAGAAGAAAACCACCAAGACCGCTGCCAAGGCAGCCGCGAAGAAGCCCGGCGCAGGCGAGCGCACCGACGACCCCGTGCGCATGTACTTGCGCGAAATGGGCGCGGTGGAGTTGCTCAGCCGCGAAGGCGAAATCGCGATTGCCAAGCGAATCGAATCGGGCCGCGACATGATGATCATGGGCCTGTGTCAAAGCCCGATCACGTTCCACGCCATCATCCAGTGGTCCGAAGCGCTCAACAGCGAAGACATGCAGCTGCGCGAAATCCTCGATCTGGACGCGATGCTTTCCAAGGAGCCGCCAGCGGACAAGTTGGCCGACGACGCCGACGATGATGACGGTGAGATTTCCGAGGAGACCGCGGGCCCGACCATCCGCGATGATGACGAGGACGACAGCGACGACGAAACCAGTGAGGACGATGATGAGGACGGCGACGGCGAAGGCCGGTCCTCAAAGAAGGACGATGATGAGGAGGAGGACAACACCCTCTCGCTCGCCCAGATGGAAGCCGCGCTGAAGCCCGACGCGATCGAGCGCTTTGCCCGCATTACCAAGCTTTTCAAAACTTTCGAAAAATTGCAGGCCGAGCGGGTCGATACCCTCGCGCTGGGCCACGAATTTCCCAAGGCAAAGGAACGCAAGTACGAATCGCTGGGCGAAGAGTTGACCGGCGAAGTGGAATCGATGCAGTTCCACGCGACCAAGATCGAATTTCTGGTCGACAATCTTTACGCCTTCAACCGTCGCCTCACTGCGCTTGGCGGTCAGATGCTGCGCCTTGCCGAGCGTCACAAGATCAAGCGGATGGACTTCCTCGAAAGCTATGTCGGCAATGAGCTGGACGATGCCTGGATCGCGACAAACGCGAAAAAGGACAAGAAGTGGAAAGCCTTCGCCGAGAAAGAGGCCGACGCGATTGACCGCATCCGCACCGAAATCACCGATATTGCCGCGCAAACCGGTATGGCGCTTCCGGAATTTCGCCGCATCGTCAACATGGTGCAGAAAGGCGAGCGCGAGGCGCGTATCGCCAAGAAGGAAATGGTCGAGGCGAACCTGCGTCTGGTGATCTCCATCGCCAAGAAATACACCAATCGCGGCCTGCAATTCCTTGATCTTATTCAGGAAGGCAATATCGGCCTGATGAAGGCGGTCGACAAGTTCGAATACCGCCGCGGCTACAAGTTTTCGACCTATGCGACGTGGTGGATCAGACAGGCGATCACCCGCTCCATCGCCGATCAGGCCCGCACCATCCGCATTCCGGTCCACATGATCGAGACGATCAACAAGCTGGTGCGCACTTCGCGCCAGTTCCTGCACGAGGAAGGCCGTGAGCCGACGCCCGAAGAAATGGCGCAGCGCCTGTCCATGCCGCTTGAAAAAGTGCGCAAGGTGATGAAGATCGCCAAGGAGCCAATCAGCCTCGAAACGCCCATCGGCGATGAGGAAGATTCGCATCTGGGCGATTTCATCGAGGACAAGAATGCGATCATCCCCGTGGATGCGGCGATTCAGGCGAACCTCAAGGAAACCGTGACCCGCGTGCTCGCCAGCCTTACCCCGCGCGAGGAACGCGTGCTGCGTATGCGGTTTGGCATCGGGATGAACACCGACCACACCCTGGAGGAAGTCGGCCAGCAGTTCAGCGTGACCCGCGAACGTATCCGCCAGATCGAGGCCAAGGCGCTGCGAAAGCTGAAGCACCCGAGCCGAAGCCGGAAGATGCGCTCTTTCCTTGATCAGTAATGCCGCTAGTCTGCGCGAATGGAAAATCTTCGCGCAGCACTTGACCTGATCGGCGGCCCCGCCGCCTTGTGGATCCTTGGCGGGGTCTATTTCGGAGCCATCATACTGGAACGTCTCTGGTATGTGTGGAAACGGCAGGAATATAACAGCTCAGATGCATGGTGCAGCGTTGGCCTGAACCTTATCAGTAGCGTGCTGAACCTGTTCATCGCTGTGCTCGTCCCATTGGCACTTTATGTTCTGGTGTTCGAGAACCTGCGCCTGTTTGACAGCATCGCGCTGGGGCTCGCCATCCCTCTCGCGTTCGTGTTACACGAATTGGCCTATTACTGGGATCATCGGCTGGGTCATCGCGTGGGATTGTTGTGGGCGTTTCATGCTATTCATCATTCCTCCAATGAATTTAATCACTCCACCGCGGCGCGCGGGTTTGTGTTCGATGGCCAGTTGAAAGCGCTGTTCGCTCTGCCCGCCGCGCTGATCGGGATCGAACCGATGGTGTTCATCGCGGTCAGCGTGCTGACGAACGCCTATGGCATCTGGAACCACGCGAGTTATGTGCCCCGGCTCGGCTGGGTTGATCGCGTGCTGATGACGCCCAAAATGCACAAGGTTCACCACGCCAATCAACCGCAGTATATTGATCGCAATTACAGTCAGGTTACGCTGCTGTTCGACCGGCTGTTTGGCAGCGTCGCTCATATTGAGGAGGAACCCGATCCGGGCCTCGTCAAGCGGGTGCATGACAACAACCCGTTGACGGCGCAGTTTGCCGGCTTGCGGCAGTTGAAGGACCGGATGGACACATCGAACCGCTGGCAGGATAAGCTGGCTTATCTGTGGCGCCCGCCCGAATGGTCGCATGACGGTGTGTGCCGATCCGATTGCCCGAAATATTCCGCCGGAGTGCTCGCCTGATGCCGTCGAAGACCCCGCGCACAATCGCCATTGCCAGTCAGAAGGGCGGATCGGGCAAGACTACGCTCGCCGTGCATATTGCAACACGCGCAGCGCAGGCGGGGTATGAGAGCTGCGTGATAGACACAGATCCGCAGGCGACTGCCGCTGCATGGGGTGACTGGCGCGGCGATTTTCTGCCCGTGGTGGTCACCGCGCCGCCCGCCCGGCTTGCCCGCACGATCGAGAGCGCGAAGAAGAACGGCGTGGATTTCGTGGTGGTGGATACGCCCCCGCATGCCGATGCTGCCGCGCGCGAGGCGATCAAGCTGGCCGATATCGTCCTTATCCCGACCAAGCCGCGCGCTTTCGACCTTCACGCGCTTGAACCGATTGCCGATCTGGTCAGCTTTACCGGAAAATCGGCGTTCGTCGTCCTGAATTCAGTGCCCGCCGGGGCGAGCGTGCTGGCCGAGGAAGCGCGCAGCGCAGCCATCGGCATGAAACTTGATATTTGCCCCGTAATGCTGGGCGATCGCGCCGCCTTCCACCGATCCAGTGCCAAGGGCGAAACCGCGAGCGAGAGCGAACCCGATGGTAAGGCGGCGCAGGAGATCGAGGCGTTGTGGCAGTGGCTTACCAAGCAATTGGATCGTTAAGCGACACGGCGTTCGACCGTTAGTATCGGCGACCGCGATCATCCGAGAAACTGCGTGCGCGCAGCGGGTACTTCAGCTTGAACTGTTCAGCGACCACCGGCTCCGGCCCCTGTGGCAGACCCTGCAACTTGCGTTCAACCTTGCGCAGTTTGTCCGCCGGGATAGGCGACCACTCCACCGTATTTTGCGCGGTCAGCGCAAAGTCCCCGGCATCGGTAAGCGCCCCCTCGCGCACCTCGATCACCGGGGCATCCGGGCCATAGCCACGGCTGGGAAACGAGACCAACTCGCCAATTCCGGCGAACTTCACATCCACAACGCAGCGTTCGTCGGGCAGCGGCACCTTGAGACAGCGCGCGCCGTGGCCAACGAGACGATAGCGCCCCGCAGGCAATTGCACCGCAAACGGCTGGTACTTCGCGGTCGAATTGCTGATCAACAATTGCGACTGCGCGCGGCTGAACCGAACCACATCGGCGCGCGTCTCGATCTCACCCCCTTCGCGCAGGAAATACAAACTCAGTTCGGACAGCAGGTACAGCTCGCTGCGAACGGATATAATCACCGCGCCGCTACCCGGATCAAGATCGGACGCGCGCGAAATCCTGTCCGGCTCAAACCCCGGTGCATCCTGCGCCAGCACGGCACCTGCGCCCACGCCCACGAGCGAAGCGAGGCTGAAGAGCAGGCAGAAACAGGCTAGTCGCAAGGTGTTCATCGGGAATTGGTCCGTGGAGTTTGGTTGCCGCCAACTAAGGCCAATCCCCCGATCTATACAAGGGTAAGGGGGGCAAGCTCCGCAATCGAATCGCGCAACCTGGCTGCTCGCTTCAAAAAAGAATCGGGCATCTGGCGGCCCGTTCGGCCGCTTGGCCGATCGCCTGCTCGAAATGTGCGGTCAAAACGCCTTTCACGCGTCGAAAACTGCTATGGTCGGTCTGGAGTGTTCGGCCATAACCGCCTATGTAGCTGCAATGCGTATCGCAATAGCTTCCGATCATGCGGCGACCGACCTTAAGGCGCAGCTTGCCGAATGGCTCATGGATGAAGGGCACGAGGTCGCTGATCTCGGTCCGGAACCGGGGCACAGCGTCGATTATCCCGATTACGGATACAAGCTGGCAGAGATCATCGCCGAGGGGACCGCTCAGTACGGGATCGTCCTGTGCGGATCGGGCATCGGCATATCGATCAGCGTCAATCGCCATCCGGCGGTGCGTTGTGCGCTGGTATCGGAGCCATTATCCGCCGCGCTCGCCCGCGAACACAACGATGCCAACGCCATCGCGATGGGCGCGCGGTTGATCGGCATCGAAATGGCGAAATCCTGCGTATCTGCATTTCTGGCCACCGATTTTGCCGACGCCGGCAATCCCGATGGCCGCCACCATCGCCGCGTAGCCAAGCTCGCGACCCCGCCGAACCTGCCCGACCATATCGAGACCCATCAATGAGCACGCAGCCCTCTGCCGTCGTCGACCCGATGAATGCCTTCTGGCACGATGATTTAGCTACCGCGGATCCCGAAATCGCCTCTGCCATTGGCAACGAACTGGATCGCCAGCGCGACAAGATCGAACTGATCGCGAGCGAGAATATCGCAAGCCGCGCCGTGTTGGAGGCGACCGGCAGCGTGTTCACCAACAAATACGCCGAAGGGTATCCAGGAAAGCGGTATTACGGCGGATGCGAATATGCCGACGTGGTAGAAACGTTGGCAATTGATCGCGCCAAGCAATTGTTTGGATGCAATTTTGCCAATGTCCAACCCAATAGCGGCAGCCAAATGAACCAGGCGGTGTTTCTCGCTCTGCTTCAACCCGGTGACACGTTTATGGGCCTCGATCTCAATTCGGGCGGGCACCTGACGCACGGTTCGCCCGTCAATATGAGCGGGAAGTGGTTCAACCCCGTCAGTTACGGCGTGCGGCAGGACAACGAACTGATCGACATGGAAGAAGTCGCCGCGACCGCGCGCGAGCATAAGCCAAAGCTGATTATCTGCGGCGGCACGGCCTATTCGCGGGTCTGGGATTTCGCGGCATTTCGCGCGATTGCCGATGAAGTCGGCGCGGTTCTGCTATGCGATAT
The DNA here is from genome assembly GCA_963838365.1 of uncultured Alphaproteobacteria bacterium. GTDB lineage: Bacteria > Pseudomonadota > Alphaproteobacteria > Sphingomonadales > Sphingomonadaceae > Erythrobacter. The sequence continues at coordinate 32,370 of CAWIQR010000007.1, read as the reverse complement.
GAGCCACATTTCCGGCCTTGTCGCAGGCGGCGCTCATTCATCGCCCTTCCCACATTGCGACATCGTTACCTCGACCACGCACAAATCCTTGCGCGGTCCGCGTTCGGGCATAATCCTGTGGAACGACGAGAAGTTCACAAAACCGCTGAACATGGCGGTGTTTCCCGGCCTGCAGGGCGGTCCGCTGATGCATGTGATCGCGGCAAAGGCGGTTGCGTTTCGCGAGGCGCTGCGCCCCGAATTCAAGATTTACGCGCATCGCATCGTGGAAAACGCCCGCGCTCTGGCGGCCAGCCTTGAGGAAAACGGGCTGCGGATCGTATCCGGCGGGACCGACAACCATTCGATGCTGGTCGATCTCACCGCGAAGAACGTGACTGGGAAAGACGCGGAAAAGGGCCTCGATCGCGCCTGGCTTACCTGTAACAAGAACGGCATCCCGTTCGACACCCGCTCGCCATTCATCACCAGCGGAGTGCGGTTGGGAACGCCAGCGGGTACGACGCGCGGGTTTGGCGGGCACGAATTTCGCACGATTGGCAAGCTGATCGCCGAAGTGGTCGATGGCCTTGCCAAAAACGGGCCCGAAGGCGACGCTCAGGTCGAGGAAAGCGTGCGTCAGCGCGTATCGAAATTGTGCGCCGATTTCCCCGTCTATCCGGAAATGTGAGGACGATATGAACGAAGATAAGCAGGATTGGGTCGAGGACGCCAAAACCGAAATCTCAGGCATGGCAAAAGAAGGGATGCACCATCCTTCGACCAAGCCGGTTCTGACCGGTGCAGCGATTGGCGCTGTCGCCGGCGTTTTGTTGCCAGTGGTTTCGCTGCCAATCGGACTGATTGCAGGCGCGGGTTTTGCGTTTTACCAGCGGATCAAGAAGTAAGCCTGACTGAATGCGTTGCCCCTTTTGCGCTCACGATGACAGCCAGGTAAAAGACAGCCGCCCGGCGGAGGACGCCACGGCGATCCGCCGACGGCGGCAGTGTTCGTCCTGCGGAGCGCGCTTTACTACTTTCGAACGCGTTCAACTGCGCGAGGTTGTGGTTGTGAAAGCCGGGACCGAAGGCGGGGAGCCACGGCGCGAACCGTTCGACCGGACCAAGTTGGAACGCTCCGTCTCGCTCGCCTGCCGTAAACGCAGCGTCAGCAATGAACGGATCGACCAACTCGTATCAGGCATCCAACGACAGGTCGAAACTGCGGGCGAACCTGAAGTGCCATCTGCCCGGATCGGGGAACTGGTGATGGATGGCCTTCGGGGGATCGATTCGGTGGCTTACATCCGCTTTGCGAGCGTCTATCGCGACTTTTCCGAAGCGCGCGATTTCGAGGAATTCGCTCATACCGTCGCCGCAGCAGCAAAGGACTGAGCGCATTTGGGTGATGATGCAAAACCTGTAATCGTGCTCGTGCGCCCGCAACTGGGCGAGAATATCGGCAAGGCAGCGCGCGCCATGCTCAATTTCGGGCTGGTGGAAATGCGGCTGGTATCCCCGCGCGATGGCTGGCCCAACCCCTCCGCAGGGCCCGCCGCTGCGGGCGCGGATATCGTGCTCGACGGCGCCAAAGTTTTCGAGACAACGGCAGAAGCGGTCGCGGATTGTCAGCACGTCTATGCCACCACCGTGCGCAAAAGGGGCGTGACCAAGCTGGTGGTCGGAGCGGACGGAGCGGCGCGCCTGATCCATTCGCAGCCGGGTCGCCATGCGGTGCTGTTCGGTCCGGAACGATCGGGGCTGGAAACGGATGACGTGGCGCTGGCGCGGCACATCCTGACGGTGCCGATCAACCCTGAATTCGGCTCGCTCAATCTTGCGCAGGCGGTGATTCTGGTCGCTTATGAGTGGTCTCGCGTGGGGAATGAATTGGCGAATGGGGACGGCAACCTGGTTCAGCCAACCCTTGGCGAGGATGCGCTGCCACCCGCCCCGCACGAAGAGCTGGACGGCTTGATCGCTCATCTCGAAGGGATGCTGGAGCCGCGCGGATACTTCCTGCCGGAGATCCGTCGCGACGCGACCCGGCGCACGCTGCGCAGCGTGTTGACCCGGCCAGGCTGGAACCACCTTGAAGTGCGCACACTGCGCGGCGTCCTGAAAACATTAGGCCGCCCGCCGCGCGATGATGACTGACCAATAGGTCGTCACGTGTTGACTAAAGCGCCCTTCCTGCTATTGGCGCGGCTTCGCAGATTGGTCCCGCACCCCGGTGAAGCGGTGGCCGCGTCAGGCAGCATGTCTGGCGGAGCGATGCCGGGTTGAATGGTCGCCATTTCGGGCGGCTCCGCAGATTTGAAGGAAAGACTTATGTCGAAGCGCAAAAGCGCCAAGTACAAACTCGACCGCCGGATGGGTGAAAACATCTGGGGTCGTCCCAACTCCCCGGTGAACAAGCGTTCGTATGGCCCCGGCCAGCACGGCCAGCGTCGCAAGAGCAAGGTGAGCGATTTCGGCCTGCAGCTGCGCGCCAAGCAGAAGCTGAAAGGCTATTACGGCGACGTCACCGAAAAGCAGTTCCGTTCGACCTACAAAGACGCCACCCGGATGAAGGGTGACACCGGCCAGAACCTGATCGGTCTGCTCGAACGTCGCCTCGACATGATCGTTTACCGCGCCAAGTTCGCGCCGACGATCTTTGCAGCGCGTCAGATCGTGAACCACGGCCACATCATGGTGAACGGCGTGAAGTGCAACATCCCCTCGCGTCGCTGCGATGTTGGCGATGTCATCAGCCTGGGTGCAAAGGCCAAGGAAATGGCGCTCGTGATTGAAGCGCAGAGCCTGCCCGAGCGCGACATTCCCGATTACGTCGCGCCGGAAGGCAATGACACAATCGCATTCACCCGCGTACCGAAACTCGATGAAGTGCCGTACCCGGTGACGATGGAACCCAACCTTGTGGTCGAGTTCTACTCGCGCTGATCCGCGCACCTCTTATCAAACAAAAAGGGGCGGCCTCTCGGGGCCGCCCTTTTTCGTTGTGCCAACAGGCTCTCGGATAATCGCCGCCGCGTTCTGCGAACGGCAGCCACCACGAGCCAGAATTCTAGCAGCAGCCCATCCAACCGCAGCAGATCGAAAGCGAGCAGCACGCTTCGGCAAACGCGGCAGGCGCCATTGCCATTGCGGCGCTGGAAGTTGAGAGGACCATTGAGGCCAATATCCCTGCGGCTTTGTTCATAACGGTGCTCCGATCAAATATCGCGTCGATTGCGATACGGGGGAAAGTAACTCGGCGTTTCGCCTTGCTCAAGCGAAAACCATGCGACCACCGTTCTAGGTCCGGGTGCGGTCCCATTCGGCAAATTCATACGCGATGGAGCCTTCGACCAGACGTTCCCAGATATCGCCGATAACATCCCCCGGCAGTCCGCGCGCCTCTGCCTCGGCCACGGCGGCAGCGATGACGCTGGCCTTGCGGTCATCATCACGCACAGCCTCGCGCGTATCCTTGATACGGGCAGCCGCGCGCATATAGCCAAACCGGCGTTCCAGCAGCGCAATCAACTCGCGATCGGTTGCGTCGACGCCTTCGCGAACATCGGTCATGGTCTTACAGGTATCGGGGGCTTTTGGGGGCATCAATCAGGAACTTCCGAGGTAGTCGCGGCGAAAATCGGCGGCAAATGCGGTAAAACGCTTTTGCCCAATGGCATCGCGCATCGCCTGCATCAAGGCCTGGTAGAACGCCAGATTGTGCTCGGTCACCAGCATTGAGCCCAAAATTTCCCCCGTCTTCTGCAAATGGTGGAGATAGGCGCGGCTATAGGTCGCACAGGTCGGACATTCACAGCGTTCATCCAGCGGGCCGGTATCCTCGGCATGGCGGGCGTTGCGCAGGTTCAGCGGGCCATTCCAGGTGAACGCCTGCCCGTTGCGGCCGGAACGCGTGGGCAAGACGCAATCGAACATGTCGATCCCGCGTTCCACCGCGCCGACCAGATCATCGGGCTTGCCCACACCCATAAGGTACCGCGGACGGTCGGCGGGGAGCATTTCAGGCGCGTAATCCAGCACACCGAACATCGCCTCCTGCCCCTCCCCAACGGCAAGTCCGCCCACGGCGTAGCCATCAAAGCCAATCTCCGTGAGTTTTTGCGCGCTGATCTGCCGCAAGTCTTCGTCAAGCGCTCCCTGCTGTATCCCGAACAGGGCGGCGCGGGCGGCATGATCGCTGCCGCTGTCAAACCCGTCACGACTGCGCTTTGCCCATCGCATTGACAGTTCCATACTCGCCGCAATCTCCGCACGCGGACGATCGGCGCGCGGACATTCATCGAAGGCCATCACAATATCGGAGCCGAGCAGACGCTGGATTTCCATCGAGCGTTCGGGCGTAAGCATGTGTTTGGAGCCATCAATATGGCTCCTGAATTCAACGCCATGTTCGGTGAGTTTGCGAAGGTCTGAGAGGCTCATCACCTGATACCCGCCACTGTCGGTCAGGATCGGACGATGCCAGTTCATGAAATTGTGCAATCCGCCAAGCCGCGCCATGCGTTCGGCGCCGGGGCGCAGCATCAGGTGGTATGTGTTGCCAAGGATGATATCCGCACCGCCTTCGCGCACGGCCTCCGGCTTCATGGCCTTGACTGTTGCCGCCGTGCCAACGGGCATGAAAGCAGGCGTGCGGATGTCGCCGCGCAGCATGGAAATTACGCCAGTGCGCGCCCGGCCATCGGTGGCATTAAGAGAGAATTGGAAGCGCGTGGACATAAGCTCGCGCCGCTTACAATCACCCGCCGCCAATGTCACCCTGCTCGCCGCTACAAAAGGAAAAGGGCGCGAGTGGCACAATACCGCTCGCGCCCGATATTTCGCAAAGTTCGTCCGCCTTAGAAGGCGAACAGCACTCCGCCGGTAACCCGCGTTGTATCGAATGCGATGGTGTCGATCGCGCCACGCAGTTTGATCGGACCACCGCCAATTGCATATTCGATACCTGCGCCGACAAGATAATCGCCGTCGGTTGTGTCCACGCCTGCAGGCACGGCGACGCCGGCGAGCTGGGCAAAGTCAAAATCGACTTCCTGATAGCCGCCGCGAACATACAGCTTCGTCCCGTCGCCAACCTTAACGCCAGCACGGGCAGCGATGCCATATTCACTGTCGATGATGCCGTCGCCGAGGTGAAAGTTGCCTTCCGCCCCCACGAAAAAGGTTTGGCCGACCGGGAAATCGACGCCTGCAACAACGCCATAGATCACGCCATTATCGTCCGGGAAACCTGCACCAATGTCGTGATGTCCTACAGAAGCGCCGACGTAAGGCTCTGCTGCCACAGTGGTCTGAGCGTGAGCGATACCGGGCATTGCGATGCCACTGACGATAACCGCAGTTACCGCCACAATCATGTTCTTTTTCATCATATTACTCCAATGTTCTTATGCGTGGGAACACTGGCGCAATGGCTTTGGCATGCTTTCTGTTTGATGAATTTTCCGGTCATTTCAGCGCACTTCGACCAACGGGGCCGGGGGACCGATAGACGACTCATTATTCGCGACGAGTCGAGCCGTTTCGGATGCGGTTTATTCCCGCAAACGCCAGCCTGTCCGGAAGATATAGGCGATAATCGCGATGCACAGAGCGAGAAAACCCAGTGTCAGGCCGAGCGAGACGCCGATAGAGACATCGGAGGTACCATAAAATGTCCACCGCAGCCCGCTCACGAGAAACGCGATGGGGTTGGCCAGCGCAATCGTGTTCCAGGGCGCGGGCAGCATGTCCAGCGAATAGAACGTGCCGCCCAGAAACGTCAGCGGAGTGAGGATCAGGACAGGGATAATTCCCAGTTTCTCAAAGCTGTCCGCCCAGATGCCGAGAATGAAGCCAAAGAGTGAGAAACTGCAGGCCACCAGCATAATATAGCCGAGCGCATACAGCGGATGTTCAATCCGGTAATCGACGAAGAACGTTGCTGTTCCCAGGATGATCGCGGCGAGGATCAGGCTTTTGGTCGCTGCCGCGCCGACGAACCCGATCAGCGTTTCCGCCACCCCCACAGGTGCGGACAGCAGCTCGTAAATGGTGCCGGTAAAGCGCGGCATGTAGATGCCGAAACTGGAATTGCTGGTGGTCTCCCCCAGCAAGGTGAGCATCAGCAGGCCCGGAATGATGAACGCGGCGTATTCTATCCCGCCAATCGGCTCCATTCGGCTGCCAATCGCGCTGCCGAACACGATGAAATACAGCGACGTAGTCAAAACCGGCGCCAGGATCGACTGGAATGCGGTCCGCAACGCGCGCATCAATTCGCGTTTGTAGATCGACCATGCGCCGCGAAAGTTGAAGCTCATACGACTTCTCCCTGCGCGAGCAGATCGACAAAGATGTCTTCCAGCGAGCTGTCGTGAATGTCGATTCCGATATAGTCGATGCCGCTTCCTATCAGCGCTTTGGTCAGCGCGGCCACTTCGGCGCGTCCTCCGCCTGTGCCATTGCCACCGCGATAACAAAGCTCTCGCCCATCGGCGCGCAATTCGACCGGGAATGCGGCCACTACGGCGGGCAGGACATCGAGCGGCTGTGCCAATTCGATTACCGCTTCGGTGCTGCCAAGTCGCTGCATCATCGTCGCTTTGTCATCGACCATAAGGATGCGCCCGGCGCGGATGATACCGACGCGGTCGGCCATCAGTTCGGCCTCTTCGATATAGTGCGTGGTCAGGATGATGGTGGTACCGCGTTCGCGCAGGGCGGCGATCTGGTCCCACATCCCCTTGCGCAGTTCCACGTCGACCCCGGCGGTGGGTTCATCGAGGAACAGGAGTTCAGGCTCATGCGCCAGCGCCTTGGCGATGAGGACACGGCGCTTCATCCCTCCGGACAGGGCACGGATCTGGCTGTCGCGCTTTTCCCAAAGGCTTAGAGAGCGCAGGATTTCCTCGATCCGGCCCGCGTCGGGCGGATGGCCGAACAGCCCGCGCGAGTAGGACACTGCGCGTTGCACGGTTTCGAACATGTCAGTTGCCAGTTCCTGAGGCACCAATCCGATCCGTGCGCGCGCGCGCCGCCAGTCGGTTGCAAGGTCATGGCCAAATGCGGTCATGGTGCCCGACGTGGGACGCACCAGCCCGCACACCGCGCCGATCAGTGTCGTCTTGCCCGCACCATTTGGCCCAAGCAGCGCGAAAATCTCGCCTTTGCGAATTTCAAGGTCGACACCGTCGAGCGCCTTGGTGCCGCCGGCGTAAATCTTGGTCAGGCCAGTGATGCTGAGGATGGGTTCTTGCATGGTGATGCATCGCTACGGCAGCAGCAGCGAGGAGTCACCATAGGAGTAGAAGCGGTATTCGTTTTTGATCGCATGGGTGTACGCGGCCATCATCCGGTCGCGGCCCATCAGCGCGCTGACCAGCATCATCAGCGTCGATTTGGGCAAATGGAAATTGGTCATCAACCCATCGACCGCGCGGAATGCGTAGCCAGGGGTGATGAAAATATCGGTGTCGCCCGAAAACGCCTCGATCACTCCATCCTCACCCGCGGCGCTCTCGATAAGACGCAGCGAAGTTGTGCCGACCGCGATCAGCCGCCCTCCCTTTGTGCGTGCGGCGTTGAGGCGGTCTGCGGTGGCCGCATCGATCCGGCCAAACTCGGAATGCATGGCGTGATCATCGGTATCCTCGGCCTTGACCGGCAGGAACGTCCCCGCCCCGACATGCAGCGTCAGCGTCTCACGCCCGATCCCGCGCGCAGCCAGCGCATCAACCAGCCTTTGTGTGAAATGGAGCGAAGCGGTGGGCGCTGCAACCGCGCCATCGCGCGCGGCAAACATCGTCTGGTAATCCTCGTAATCCTGCGCATCGACGCCGCGTTTCTGCGCGATGTAGGGCGGCAGCGGCATGGTGCCTGCGCGGTCCAGCAGCACCTCGACCGGCTCTTCCCCTTCAAACATCAGCGTGATCGAGCCGTCGGGATACCGCGCCTCTGCAATCGCAGTCACGCCGCCGCCAAACACCAGCTGATCGCCCTCTTTCACCCGCTTTGCGTTGCGGACAAATGCCTGCCAGCGCCGCAGATCGATGCGTTTGTGCAAGGTCGCGCCGATCCGCGCCTCGCCGCCTGCACGCCGCCCTTCGAGCTGAGCAGGGATTACGCGGGTATCGTTGAAGACCAGCACATCGCCGGGTTCCAGGAGGTCTGGGAGATCGCCCACGCTCTTGTCAGTAAACGGAGCATCCTGCCCGCACACCACCAGCATCCGCGCGGCATCGCGCGGGCGCACGGGCCGCAGGGCTATCCGGTCTTGAGGTAGGTCGAAATCGAACAGGTCAACACGCATCGCTCGCCCATAGAGGCGTCATGTGCGGGCGTGAACCTGCTTTTCACCGGACGCGGGCGGTGAGCGCAGAATTACTGCTGTTCGAGCGGCGCGCTGAGCAGATCGGCTGTGATGCTGGTTTCGATTTGCGGGCTTTCAGGTGCGGGCGGCGGGCGATTGTCGCTCGCCATGGAGGCCTGAAGGATTCGGGTCGGACGCTGCGGCGGCTCGCCGCGATTGATCGCGTCGACGGCAGCCATATTCTCGATCACCCGGCCGAAATTGGTGTATTTCTTGTCCAGACTGAAGCGCGGATAAAACACGATGAAGAACTGGCTGTTGGCGCTGTCATCCGTTGCGGCGCGCGCCATGGAAACGGTGCCGCGCACATGCGGCATCGGATTGAATTCCGCCGTCAAGTCGGGAAGCTCGGACCCGCCCTGCCCTGTACCTGTGGGATCACCGCCCTGTGCCATGAACCCTTCGATGACGCGGTGAAAGATCACTCCATCATAAAAGCCTTCGCGCGTCAGACGCTTGATCCGGTCGACATGCGACGGAGCCCATTCCTCCATCAGGCGGATCTTGACCCGTTCCCCGTTGGAAAGGTCCAACACCCATACATCGTCGAGATCCTTGGTCGCATCGAAATCTACCACTGGATAGGTGCGCGCCAGCGGCGCCGCTTTGGCAGCCTCCGCAGCCGCGTCATCCACCGCTTCGCTGGCTTCGCCCGCAGGCGCGTCAGTGTTCTGGGCGATCGCTGCTACAGGGACGCAAACGGCAAGCATGGCCGCAAGGCCGGTAAGGAAATGTCGATGCATGGGTGGTGTCTTCACATTATTCATAATCAGTCTCGGCATCTAACGGGCTGCGCCTTGCACTTCAATGAATGAAACATCGCAAATCCCCGATTGCCAGCGGGTAAACCGCAATCAGAGATCGCCCTTGCGGCCGATCGTCTCCACCCGAGCCAACACCTCTTCGCGCACTGGTGCACTGACAAACCGGGAGATTTCGCCGCCATACAGGGCAATTTCCTTCACCAGTTTGGACGCGATTGGCTGCAACGAGACATCGGCCATCAGGAACACCGTCTCGACATCATCATCGAGTTGCTGGTTCATCCCCGCCATCTGGTATTCGTATTCGAAATCGGCAACCGCACGCAGACCGCGGATGATGACGTTGGCGCCTTGCGATTGCGCGAATTTCACCAGCAACGAATTGAAACCCACCACCTCGACATTTTCGATCCCCAAATTCTCGACCTCGCGCTTGACCATCGCGAACCGTTCGTCGGTTGAGAACATCGGATCCTTCGAAGGATTGGTGGTGACGCCAATTATCAGGGTATCGACCAGTTTCGACCCGCGACGGATGATATCGGCATGGCCGAGCGTGATGGGATCGAATGTTCCGGGATACAGACCGATGCGTCGCGTCATTCCTTGGTTCTTTCCCATTCGATCACCGTGCCATCGGCTGATACCTGCAGTCCGATGATAATCGCCTCGCGATAGCCGGGCTCCAGCTCACCGACAAATTCACCCTTGCCGTTCTTGCGCAGGCCCCGCGTGATCGCGGCTTCGCGGATGTTATCGAGACACGCCGCATCGACGCCATAGGCGGTACGGTGCTGGTGCGTGCCATCTCTGGCGTTATCCCGATACATGGAGCCAAGGACCGCCGCATCTGCGCATTGCGTCAGACCGAACGCCGCAATCAGGCATTCGGTCTGCCCGGCCTCATTGCGTTTGCAGGATTTGGGGTCACCGGGCACGCTGGACGCGGGTGCGGCAGTTGGCGCAGCCGCAGACCCTGCTGGCTTCGTTTCGGACGCGTCCGATTGCGCGTCGCAAGCGGCCAGCGCAATGCACAGCGCCGCCGCCGCAATTATCGCGGTGATAGTCTTCAACGGTCGCGCTCGACAATATACCGGGCAAGCGAACGCAGCATTTCCGCCTCACTGCCGTGACTGGCCAGATGCGCAATCGCCTGATCGATCAGCGCGCGGGCCTGCTCACGCGCCTTGTCCACGCCCATCAGTGTCACGAAGGTCTGTTTGCCCTGGACCGCGTCCTTGCGCAGCGCCTTGCCCGCTTTTTCCTGATCGCCTTCCACATCCAGCAGATCGTCCGCAATCTGAAACGCCAGACCGATATCGCGGGCATAGGCACGCAGATGCGCGCGGCCCTCGGGCGGAACCTTGCCAAGGATTGCGCCCATTTCGACGCTGGCGGCGAGCAGCGCGCCGGTTTTCAACTGTTGCAGGCGCGTGATGGTGTGGAGATCGTAATCGACCCCCTCCTCATCCGCGACCATGTCCATCATCTGACCGCCTGCCATGCCGTTCATGCCGCTCGCCGCACCAAGCGTCGCGATCAGTTCGCTCCGGGTAAACGGATCGGAACTGGTGTCAGTCTGCGCGAGAATCTCGAAGGCGAGCGCATGCAGCGCATCGCCCGCCAGCACCGCGGTTGCCTCGTCATACTGGTTATGCAGGGTCGGCTTGCCGTGGCGCAAATCATCATTGTCCATGCAGGGCAGATCGTCATGGATCAACGAATAGACATGGATCGCTTCTATCGCCGCGCCGGCATTCAGGGCGCTGGTGCGATTTACGCCATAAAGCTCCGCCGTGCTGACGAGCAGGAACGGGCGCACCCGTTTGCCCCCGCCAATCGCGGCATAGCGCATCGCCTCCACCAACCGCGCCCGGGTGTCATTCGGCACAGGTAGAAAGGCGTCGAACACCGAATTGACCTCACGCTGTACGCGTTTCAAGCTATCGGCCAGCATGTTGCCCTCTATGTCGGCGCCACCCACTCCAGCGAATGTCATGTTATTGGTCGCCATCGAGCGGAACGGTACCGCTGGGTGCACCATTGGCGCCGGTGACGATCTTCTCGATCCGCGATTGCGCCGCATCGAGCCGTTTCTGGCAGGCTGCGCGCAGTTTTTCGCCGCGCTCATACAGCGTAATCGACTGGTCGAGCGGCACATCGCCGCGTTCAAGCTGCTGCACGATCGCTTCGAGCGCGGTCAGCGCCTCTTCAAAGCTCATTGTGTCGATATCGCCGCCCTTTTCGGCAGAGCCGCTGGCGGAACCGTTTCCCTCATCCATGCGTCGAAGCATTGACCACGCAATTCTGCCCGGTCAAGGCTGGTGCAAACAGGGAACACAAAAAATGACAAAGTATCTGATCGCCTATGGCATCGCCGCCATATCGTTTGGCGTGCTGGACGCAATCTGGCTGCGCTGGGCGGGTGAAAACTTCTACCGTCCGGTCATCGGGGAAATCATGGCGGAAGAATTCGACATGAAGGCTGCCGGGGTGTTCTATTTCCTCTATCTTGCCGGAATGGTCTGGTTCGCCATCAAGCCGGGTCTGGAAAGCGGATCGGTGGGGACGGCGTTATTAAACGGCATACTGTTAGGCGCATTGTGTTATGCAACTTATGACCTTACCAGCCAGGCAATTCTCAAGGTATGGGCCACAAAGATCAGCCTTGTGGATATTGCCTGGGGCGCATTCGCCACCGGCACCGCAAGCACTATCGCGACTTGGGCCACGCTCAAATTGACGAGTTAGAACATATCGAGGGGACGCCATGTTCATAGGGCATTTTGCACCGGCTTTCGTCGCCGCCTCGCTGGGGCCGCGCGCTCCCAAACTGGGCGTTGCCTTCATCGCCGCGCAATTGGTGGACTGGGCGTTTTTCGGGCTGGCGATCCTTGGTGTGGAAAAGATGCGGATCGAACCGGAAGCGACCGTGATGGTCCCGCTTGATCTGTATTACATGCCCTACACACACAGTTTGCTGGGCAGCGCGTTATGGGCGCTGGTCTTTGCGCTGTTCATCGCAATGACCACGCGCAATTCGCTGGGCGGTGTGCTGACGGGCGTGGTCGTGATGTCGCACTGGGTGCTCGACTGGATCACGCACCGACCCGATTTGACCCTTGCCGGCGGGGAAACTGCGTTTGGGCTGGGACTGTGGAATTATCCCGCCGTCGCCATACCGTTGGAGATCGGCATAACCATTGGAGCGTTTGCCTATTATGTCCGCCGCACGCGCGGTCCAATGGGGCCGCCCGTCGTGCTTTTATCGACCATGCTGTTGTTGCAGGCCATCAACTGGTTCGGCCCTGCCCCTGCCGAGGCAGGCGCGTTCCTGTATGTTCAGGCGCTGATTGCGTTCGGCGTTCTTACCGCGATTGCCGCATGGGTGGGGGAGAATCGCAATTTTGTGAGGAATGGCGGGTTGGCGTCATCGAACGCCTGATTTATGCGCATCGCGCATGAGCAACATCACTCCTGACATCGTCGAGTCCCACGGACTCAGCCCCGAAGAGTATAGCCGCGTTTTGGCGGGGCTTGGCAGAGAGCCGAACCTCGTGGAGCTGGGCATATTCTCGGTCATGTGGTCGGAGCATTGCAGCTACAAAAGCTCGCGTCTGCATCTCAAGAAGCTGCCGACAGATGCGCCGTGGGTGATCTGCGGCCCCGGCGAGAATGCCGGGGTGATCGACATCGGCGAAGGGGCGCAGGGGCAAAAACTGGCGGCAATCTTCAAGATGGAGAGCCACAACCACCCCTCTTACATAGAACCCTATCAGGGCGCGGCTACTGGCGTGGGCGGCATCCTGCGCGATGTCTTCACCATGGGCGCGCGTCCGGTGGCGAACATGAATGCGTTGCGGTTCGGTCGCCCCGATCATCCAAAGATGAAGCACCTTGTGCAGGGCGTGGTCGCCGGGATCGGTGGATATGGCAATTGCGTCGGCGTTCCCACGGTCGGGGGGGAGACGAATTTCCACCCGGCCTACGATGGCAACATCCTTGTCAACGCGATGACGGTTGGGATCGCGGATGCGGACAAGATTTTCTATTCGGCGGCCACGGGTGTCGGAAACCCCATCGTTTATGTCGGATCGAAGACCGGGCGCGATGGCATCCACGGCGCGACCATGGCCAGCGCGGACTTTGAAGAGGACGCCGAGGCGAAACGTCCCACAGTGCAGGTTGGCGATCCCTTCACCGAAAAGCTGCTGATCGAGGCGTGCCTTGAATTGATGGCGACCGACGCGATCGTTGCGATCCAGGACATGGGCGCGGCGGGCCTCACCTCCTCCAGCGTCGAGATGGCCACCAACGGCAAGGCGGGCATTCGGCTGGACATGAACAAGGTACCCTGTCGCGAAGAGGGCATGACGCCCTATGAAATGATGCTTTCCGAAAGCCAGGAGCGGATGCTCATGGTGCTGAAGCCGGGCAAGGAGGCGATGGCGGCGGCGATTTTCGAAAAGTGGGAACTGGATTTCGCAGTTATCGGCGAAGTGACTGATACGCGGCACATGGTGCTGGAATGGAACGGCGAAGTCGTGTGCGACATTCCGCTTGGCCCGCTCGCTGCCGATGCGCCCGAATATGACCGGCCTTATCTGTCGAAAGAGGAATACTCCGCATGGGCGGGGATTGCTCCGGTCAAGGATGCGCCCGACTGCGATGATGCGGGCGCGGACCTGCTTAAATTAATGGCAAGTCCCAACCTCGCGTCGCGCGCGTGGATTGCTCAGCAATACGATTCGCAGGTCATGGGTGATACACTCCAAACCGGCGGCGATGCGGCGGTTGTGCGCATCCACGGCACCAATCGCGCGCTGGCGATCACCACTGATTGCACCCCGCGTTACGTCCATGCAGATCCGTATGAAGGCGGCAAGCAGGCCATTGCCGAGGCGTATCGCAACCTGTGCGCAGTCGGCGCGCGCCCGCTGGCCGTCACCAATTGCCTGAATTTCGCGAACCCGCAGCGGCCCGAAATCATGGCGCAGTTCGTTCACGCTCTCGAAGGGATGGGCGACGCCTGCCGCGCGCTCGACTTCCCGATCGTGAGCGGGAACGTCTCGCTCTATAACGAAAGTAAGGCAACAGGCGGTGGCTGCGCGATCCTGCCAACGCCTGCGATTGGCGGGGTCGGTATCCTCGAAGATGCCTCAAAAATGGGCACAACCGCGTTCAAGGCCGAGGGCGATGCGATTTACCTGATTTCGCCTGAATTTTGGGCACGGCCCGATCCAACCCGCTCGCATCTGGGCAAATCCTTGTGGTTGGCAGAGGTGCATGGCCGCGATGAAGGCCGCGCGCCGCCGGTTGACTTGGCCGCAGAACGCGGCGCGGGGCAGATCGTGCGGCGCCTGATCGGCGAAGGTCTGCTGAGCGCTGTGCATGATCTGTCCGATGGCGGGCTGGCCGTGGCACTGGCGGAAATGGCGCTGTCTGGCGGGATCGGCGCGGAAGTTTCCGCCAACGATGCCTACACCGCTGCCCAATGGTGGTTCGGCGAGGATCAGGCGCGCTATGTCGTCACCGTTTCGCCTGCGAATGCCGAGGCTTTCAACCGTATCGTTGCCGAAGGGCCGGAAATCCCCGAGGCTGAAATGGTTGGCTTCCACCGCATCGGTACCGTCGGCGGGGATAGCCTTTTGGGCGTAGCTATCGCCGACTTGCGCGAGGCGAACGAGCGATTTTTCCGTGAGTGGATGGAAGCATAGGCCTGCTCCAGCCCTTTCTGCATTACAGCGGGCACTGGATTTTGCCGTTTGGCATCGCGGCGCTGTTATGGCGTACACACTGGGTGCGCGCAGGCCTGGTGATTGCCAGTGCCAACATCATCGATCTCGATCATCTGCTCGCCAGTCCGATGTTCGATGCCGACCGGTGCAGCATCGGATTTCACCTGTTGCACGGCTGGTGGGCTGCCCTCGCCTACATCGCGTTGCTTGCGGTGCCTAAATGGTGGGCACGCGCCTTTGGCATGGGCGCGCTCTGGCATCTTGCAGTCGACTATGGCGATTGTCTGATGCAAGGGTTGTGAAATGACCGCTGGCACTTCCGACACTCCCCTCGCCAAGAAACTGAACCTGCGGGATGGTCAGGTCTGCTGGTTCGATGCCATGCCCGAACATATCATCGACGAGATCGACGAATACGCGTTGGAACTGCGCTTTGTCGCCGATCCGTCGCGCGGGATCGACGCGGCGCATATCTTCGTGACCGAAGCAGCCGATCTGGCGGAAAAGCTCACCCGTTTGCGGCGGCAAATTGCGATGGACGGGCAGGTCTGGGTCAGCTGGCCGAAAAAGGGATCGGGCCAGGAAACTGCGCTGGATCAGGACGTTGTGCAGGCAGCTGGCCTCAACGCAGGCTTCGTCGACACCAAGAAATGCGCGGTCGATGATATCTGGTCGGGCATGAAATTCGTGATCCCAAAGGCCGACCGATGACCGAACAGGTGGCAGGTCCACGTGCGACATCCACGTTGATCTTCGTCGCGCTGATCGTCTTTATCGACATGGTCGGCATTGGCCTGATCGTACCGGTCCTGCCCGATCTGCTGGAGGAAATCACCGGCAAGGGCGTGGCGCAGACCGCGGAAATCGGCGGATGGCTGCTGTTCGCCTATGCGCTCATGCAATTCGCGTTCGCACCCATAATCGGTGGCCTCTCGGACCGGTTCGGGAGGCGGCCCGTGCTGCTGTTTACGCTGTTTGCGCTGGGCATCGACTATGCAATCATGGCGTGGGCGCCCACACTGTTCTGGCTGTTCCTCGGGCGGATTGTCGCGGGGATCATGGGCGCAAGCTGGGCCGCCGCCAATTCGTGCATCGCTGACCTTGCAACCCCGGCGGAACGCGGCAAGTTCTTTGGTATCATGGGCGGCGCAGGCGCCAGCGGGTTCGTCATCGGCCCCGCAATCGGCGGATTGCTCGGTGATTTCAGCGTGCGCCTGCCTTTCATCGCCTCAGCCGTTCTGGCAATCGGCGGCGCGGCGATGGGTTACTTCCTGCTGCGCGAAACGCTGCCCGAAAGCCGCCGCCGCGCCTTTACGCTGGCGCGGGCCAACCCGCTGGGCACGCTGATCCAGATGAGCCGATTGCCGATCGTGTTCGGTTTCCTGTTCGTGATCTTCCTGTCGCAAATGGCCGCGCAATCGCAGATGTCGATCTGGGCCTATCATACCAAACTGGTGTTCGACTGGAGCACGCGCGAAATCGGGTTCAGCGTCGCGTTATTCGGAATAATCCTTGCCATCGTGCAAGGCGGGCTGACGGGCGCAGTGATCGCCCGGATTGGCCCATCGCGCACGGTCCTGCTGGGATACCTGATCTCCGCGCCCGCGTATTTCCTGTTCGCCTTTGCCCCATCCAGCGCGTTCATGATCGCCGGGATCGTATTCGGCGGGCTTGGCGGGCTGACTTTCCCCGCATTGCAACAGATGATGAGCGAGCGCGTGGCGGAGGACGCGCAGGGCGAATTGCAGGGCGCAATCGCCAGCATGGTGAGCATCACCAGCATTATCGGCCCGCTGATAATGACCGCGACGTTCGGCATGTTCGCCGATAGCAAGGGTCTGTATTTCCCCGGCGCGCCCTATCTGCTGGCGGCAGTGTTCGTGGCCTGCGCGGTGTCTCTGGCGGTCCTGACGATCCGGCGCATGGTCAACGCGCCCGGTGCCAATCCCATTTAAGCCATCAGGCAGCCTTGGGCTGCGACAGGCCGAGGTCTGCGGCTGTCATTCCCTCAGTCTCCAGCATGGCAAGGCATTCGCGATAGATCACCGGTTTGCCAATGTTCAGCCGGGCGCGCGCTGCATCGATATCCTCTCGCATCAACGCATCTATGTCCTGATGGGAGATGCGAGCCGCAGCCTTGCCGAGGCGCTGACCTTCGCGCACCGATGAAAACAGCGGGGCGGATGTGCCCGACATTTTCTTGATCTGGCGCGCAGCGGCGTAAGCAATAAACAACACGCCGCGATTGTAATTCTGCGAATAGGAAAAGCCCAAAAGGCTCGCCTCGCCCAGCGCATCGCGGCCGTATCCGGTCAGCACATGAAACAGATCGTGCGTGTCGCGCAGACGATTGAAATACCATTCGGTGAGATCGTTGGGGCGGGCTTCGGGCGGGGCCCATTTGTGGCTTTCCTCCACCAGCCCGCGCGCACTCAACCCCTCGCGCTTCATGAAGGCGATGTAGCGCCTCGCCACGGTGTTTTCGCCGCAATCGTCCCAGCGCGCATGATCGTCCAGCATGGCGGGAATGTCGGTTTCTTCACGCAGAAAGCGCTGGCCATCGGGTGACTGGATAAACTCCCACGCCTGCACATGCGTCGCCTTGCCCTTGGTCGCTTCGATGATGTGGAACACCTGTGCGGTATCCTCCTTGTCATCGACAAGTTTGCCGAAATGGCGAAGCGCCTTCAGTGGCTGGAAGCCGGAAACCCGCCGTTCGGGGGCGACCAGTGCTAAATCAATCAACGCCATTCAAGTGTCCTCCTGACCCTTACTTACATTGATGTAAGTTAAGTGTCCACTTCACAAATGCCAGGCGCACAGCGATAGATGCTGACCATGCGCGACCACGATACCATCCCCTATTCGCTAAAATCCCTGCCAGATGATGAAAGCATCGCACGCGCACGCGAAATTCGCGATTCGCTGAAGCAGAGGCGCTCATGCCGGTATTTTAGCGACGCCCCTGTCCCACAACAGGTGATCGAGGCCGCGATTGAGGCGGCAGGCACCGCTCCCAATGGCGCAAACCATCAGCCCTGGCACTTCGCGGTGGTGCATTCGCCCGAGAAAAAACGTGCGATCCGCAAGGCGGCGGAAGCCGAGGAACGTCGGTTCTATGGCGCGGACGGCACCGCGCCCAAGGCGGGCGGCGAATGGCTGGATGCGCTGGCCGATCTGGGTACCGATGCGGACAAGCCGTTTCTGGAAAACGCCCCGTGGCTGATCGTCGCCTTCGCCCAGCGCAAAGGCGGGATCGAGGAGGATGGCAAGACGCAGAATTACTACGTCCAAGAAAGCGTCGGGATTGCCTGTGGCATGTTGATCACGACCCTGCACGAGGCGGGATGCGCGACATTGACGCACACGCCCTCACCCATGGGTTTTCTGCGCACAATTTGCGAGCGGCCCGAATGGGAAAAACCGCTGATGATCGTGGTGGTGGGCAGGCCCAGCGCGGATGCGACCGTGCCCGCCCGTGCTGTCAGGAAAAAGCCGTTGAGCCAGATTTCAAGCTGGCTTTAGCCGTTCAGGCGGCCAGCGCCTGTGTCTCGGCGCTTTCGCTTGCCAGCAGATTGTAGGGATCGATCCCCTCGACCTGCCACACACGGTGGCATTCGCGATACATCGTCGGCTCAGGAATGTTCAGCGCGGTGCGCACCACATCCAGCGGCTGTTTCAGCAGTTCACGGATCGGCTGTTCAATCAGCGAAGGCGCGCCGCGTCCGGTGCGTTTGGCCTGATTGACCGCGCCCATAACCGGCGCCTTGCTGCCCCTGATCTGCAATTTGATATTGGCAGAACCGGCATACCCGATCAGCAAATGGCCCTGCGTCGGGCTTTGGCCGTGGGTGAACAGCAGCACGCATTGTTCGCCCAGCGCATCGCGGCCATAGCCGGTCAGAACGTGGAACAGATCGTGCGTATCGCGTGATCGTTCGGAGTACCATTGCACGCAATCGTCGAACTTGCGGCGGCCAAGGCGCTCGGATTCGGCGACCAGTCCGGCAGCCGACAGGCCTTCGGTTTCCATGAAATCGCAATAGGCATGGGCAAGGCTGCCCTTGGGCGTGCGGCGCAGGGTTTCATGATCGTCCAGAATTTCGGCAAGGTTCGCTTCGGTAGAGCGTAGCAATTGGCCGCGTTCCGACAGAACCAGTGCCTCAACCCGACGCATGAAATTGCTGGACGGCAGCGATTCGTAGATCTTGAAGACGAGGCTGGTGTCTTCCTTGTCCTTCATCAACAGGCGAAAGTTTTTCCATGCGCGCGTCGGGGAATAGCGCGGATCGGGCCGTTCGGGATGACGCAGCACGGTGCCATCGGCAGCGTTGATCGAGGTGTAATCTTTGGTGGCCATGGTGCTTCTCTCGAACCCTTGCTTCAACTGTGTTGGCGGTCCAGTCCGCCGGATGTAGTGCGATAACCGCACTTACTTACATTAGTGTAAATAGCGTATTTCGGTTCGAAATGAAAACCCTTTTTTCGATTGCTCGCCTCGGCTCACCCGCAAATTACGTCGGGTCATCGCCGATGGGCGCGCTCAGCTGCCGACAAATTCTTCGCGCGCCACGCCCAGCAGAGACAGGACGCTGGTGCAGTCTCCGCTTTCCACCCAGCCTTGCGCAGCATCCCGCGCCGCAGGTTTCGCGCGATAGGCGAAGCCCAGTGTGGACGCCTCGATCATGGCAATGTCGTTTGCCCCGTCTCCGATTGCCACGCTGATTGCGCCCTCACCCGCTTCTGCGACCTCTTCGCTGAGCACGCGCGCCTTGGTGCTCCCGTCGCTGATTGGACCGACCAGCGCTCCAGTCAGCGCTCCGCCTGCAACCTCCAGCCGGTTGCCCACGACCCTGTCAAAGCCAAGTGCATCCCCCACCGCATCGGCGAAGTGGTGAAAGCCCCCGGTGACAAGGATCGTGCGCGTCCCCTTGGCCTTCAGAGTCTGTACCAATTGGCGCGCGCCGGAATTGGGACGGATGCGTTCCGACAGGCAGCGGTCGATCGCGCTTTCCTCCAGCCCGGCCAAAAGGCCGACGCGTTCGCGCAAGGCGGCCTCGAAATCCAGTTCGCCCTGCATCGCGCGTTCGGTGATCGCGGCGATGCGGTCTTTGAGCCCGGCGTAGTCGGCCAGCTCATCAATGCATTCCTGCCCGATCATGGTCGAATCCATGTCCGAGACGAACACCTGCGGCAGTGCGATCTCGCGCGCGCTGACAAGTCTGTCGACAGCTCCGAAATGCGCGTCAATCGCGGTGTGGATATCCGCCGGCGCGATGCCGTCACAGCGCC
Source organism: uncultured Alphaproteobacteria bacterium (assembly GCA_963838365.1). Classification (GTDB taxonomy): domain Bacteria; phylum Pseudomonadota; class Alphaproteobacteria; order Sphingomonadales; family Sphingomonadaceae; genus Erythrobacter. Next base: position 12,226 of record CAWIQR010000007.1, on the reverse strand, counting down.
ATTCCAGCACTCGCGCGTCACTTTCGAGGCGTCTTTCCCCGGCAATCGCCGCGCCCGCCGCCGATAACGTATGTTTTGCCGCGTTGAGACGTGTTTCCCAATCCGGCATCTCTGCTATCAGCCGCACTATGAGCAAACCATCTTCTCCTGAAAACACGACTTCTTCTGAAGTCGCCGGGCCTGATCGCCCCGTCGCGCTCATCGCAGGACCGACGGCCAGCGGCAAGACTGCTGTCGCCGTCAGGCTGGCCAAGGCTATCGAGGCGGGCGGCGGCAAGGCGGTGGTAATCAACGCGGACAGCGCACAGGTCTATTCCGATCTTGCCATACTGTCCGCCCGCCCCACCCCGCAGGAAATGGGCGGGATCGACCATCGCCTGTTCGGTACATGGGACGGCGCGCTCGCGTGTTCGGCGGCGCGCTGGGCGGAGCTTGCGCGCGCGGAGATAACGCGATGCCATGAAGAGGGCGCAGTGCCCATCGTTGTCGGCGGGACCGGCATGTATTTGAAAGTTCTGCTTGAAGGGATTGCACCCATCCCAGACATCGAGCCTGAAGTGCGCGAAGTGGTGCGCGCAATGTCGGTCGAGACGGCCTATGCCACTCTGCAGATAGAAGACCCGGAACGCGCCATCCAGCTGGAGCCGGGCGACACGCAGCGGATTGCCCGCGCGCTGGAGGTCAAGCGTTCGACCGGAGTGACGCTGGGCGACTGGCAGCTTGCCAAGACAGGCGGCATTGCAGAGGAAATCGCACTGTTCCCGCTGATCCTGCTGCCGCCGCGCGAATGGCTGTATGAACGGTGCGATGCGCGGTTTCTGTCCATGCTGGATCGCGGGGCGTTCGAGGAAGTCAGAGCCTTGCTCGACCGCGATCTTGACCCTGACCTGCCGGTCATGCGGGCTATCGGGGTGCCGGAAATCGCCGCCTATCTCACCGACCGGTCGACCCGCGGGGAGATGATAGTTGCCGGGCAGCAGGCAACGCGCAATTATGCGAAGCGGCAATACACGTGGTTCAGGCGTCAGATCGACAAGGATTGGCCGAAAATGACCGACGAACCGGAAACCAAAAATATCGACTTGAAGGTGATTTTTGCAGGATTGTTGCTGGATTAGGGGTTGACGCGATATTTTATAACTATTAGCGAGCCCTTCAAAGGCTCGACGTACACCTCCTTCATTGCAGGGGTTCGCCGGGCCTTGTTGTCTGTTAAAGCTGCGCGTTGAGACCTGCGCAAAAAGGCCGCTGGCATTGCATAGCGCTGCCTCAGCCTCAATGAAGATTGGAAGGAAGTAAGCGTGCCGGGCGATCCCATCTCCCCCAACCCCGCCCCAACAATGCCCTCGCCAAAAAAGCAGAGCGGCGCTGCCATTCTGGTACAGGGTCTGATCGATCAGGGCGTCGAATATGTCTTCGGTTACCCCGGCGGTGCGGTCTTGCCGATCTACGATGAGCTGTTCGGCGATGAACGCCTCCGCCACATTCTCGTCCGCCACGAAGCGGGCGCTGCGCACGCTGCGGAGGGGTATGCGCGTGCGACGGGCAAGCCGGGCGTGGTGCTGGTCACCAGCGGCCCCGGTGCAACCAATGCGGTGACGGGAATTGCCGATGCCTACATGGATTCGATCCCGATGGTCGTTATTACCGGACAGGTTCCAACCGCGCTGATCGGCACCGATGCGTTTCAGGAAGCCGACACCATCGGCATCACGCGCCATTGCACGAAGCACAATTACCTTGTGAAAGACCCGGAAGACCTTGCTGGCGTCATTCAGGAGGCGTTTCGCATCGCCACGACGGGTCGCCCCGGTCCCGTTGTCGTCGATATCCCCAAGGACGTGCAGATTGCGATTGCAGAAGGCCAGCTTCGCAAAACACCCCCCGCCCTCCACCGCAACATCCCGCAAATGGCTGCTCCGGCAGACCAGATTGCCGAAGCTATCGAGAAGATCGCCAACGCGCAGCGCCCGATCTTTTATACAGGCGGCGGCGTTATCAATTCCGGGCCAGAAGCCAGCGCGCTGCTGCGAAAGTTCCAGGATTTGACCGGCGCACCCGTGACCTCGACTCTGATGGGCCTTGGCTGTTTTCCCAGCCAGCATCCCGACTTTCTCGGAATGCTCGGGATGCACGGCACTTATGAAGCGAACATGGCGATGAACCGGGCCGATGTGATGGTCTGCATCGGCGCACGCTTCGATGATCGTGTGACCGGGCGGCTGGATGCGTTCTCGCCCGGATCCTACAAAATCCACATCGATATCGATCGCAGTTCCATCAACAAGACGGTGCCGGTCGAGATGGGTATTGTCGGGGATTGCGCGACGGTGCTGGGCCAGCTGATCGAGGCGTGGGGATCGCGCAAGGCGCAGGATATGGGAGAATGGAAGGCGCGCATCACCGGCTGGCGCGCGCGCGAATGCCTGGCCTATCCCGAAAAATCCGCCAAGCACCCTGAAATGATCATGCCACAAAAGGCGGTCGAGCGGCTGCACGCCCTCACCCACGAACGCGAACCGATTGTTTCCACCGAAGTCGGCCAGCACCAGATGTGGGCGGCGCAATATTACGGGTTTGAGAGCCCGAACAAATGGCTGACCAGCGGCGGGCTTGGCACGATGGGATACGGGATGCCCGCGGCCATCGGTGCGCAATTGGGCTGCCCCGACGCGCTCGTGATAGACATCGCGGGCGAGGCCAGCATCCAGATGAACATTCAGGAACTGGGCACCGCCAGCCAGTATCGCCTGCCGATCAAGGTGTTCATCCTCAACAATGAATACATGGGCATGGTCCGCCAGTGGCAGGAACTGACCTATGAAAGCCGCTATTCCAACAGCTATTCCGACAGCTTGCCAGACTTCGTGAAGCTGGCAGAGGCCTATGGCTGGAAGGGCATTCGCATCACTCGTCCCGATGAACTGGACGCAGGGATCATGCGCATGATGGAGCATGATGGCCCGGTGATGGTCGATTGCTGCGTCGCGCCCGATGCCAATTGCCTGCCGATGATCCCCAGCGGCGCGGCGCATACCGAAATGCTGCTGTATGGCGATCAGCACGCGGGCACGATGGACGATGAAGCGAAAGCGCTGGTTTGATGAAAATTACCCAAGTCGCGTCCGAGCGGCACGTCCTTGCTGTCACCGTCGATAATGAGCCGGGCATCCTCGCCAAGATTACCGGCATGTTCACCGCGCGCGGGTACAATATCGACAGCCTTACCGTGGCGGATATCTCGGACGATCACGCAGTCAGCCGCATTACCATCGTCACCAAGGGTCCGCCACAGGTGATCGACCAGATCGAGGCGCAGCTGGAACGCCTCGTGCCGGTTCACAAGGTCATCGACCTCACCGCCGCCGGCCCGCATGTCGAGCGGGAACTGGCACTTATCAAAGTGGCAGGCACCGGCGACAAGCGGGTCGAGGCGCTGCGTATCGCCGAACTGTTCCGCGCCAAGGTGGTCGACACAACCATCGCCAGTTTCGTATTCGAACTGACCGGCGCGCCGGACAAGATCGACAGCTTCATTGCGCTGATGCGCGAACTTGGCCTGGTCAGCGTGGGCCGATCCGGAGTGGTCGGCATGATGCGCGGGGCCGAGGAGGCGTAATCGCTATTTAATACCGTCTTTCTGGCGCAGGCCGGAGTACAGAAACATCAACGTCCGAGTGGCGAAGGAAAGAGAATACCGATGAAAGTTTATTACGACGCCGACGCCGATCTCGGTCTGATCAAATCGAAGAAGATTGCGATCGTCGGCTACGGATCGCAGGGCCACGCGCACGCGCAGAATCTGCGCGACAGCGGCATCGGCGAGGTTGCGATTGCCCTGCGCGAAGGCTCTGCCACCGCGAAGAAGGCGCAAGATGCCGGTTTCAAGGTGATGGCAAATAAAGAGGCGGCCAAATGGGCCGATATCCTCATGATCCTTGCCCCCGATGAACATCAGGCGGCGATCTGGGAAAACGATCTGAAGGGCAACATGAAGCCGGGCAGCGCGCTTGCCTTTGCGCACGGCCTCAACGTGCATTTTGGCCTGATCGAACCGCCTGCCGATATCGACGTCATCATGATCGCGCCAAAGGGTCCGGGCCACACCGTCCGCAGCGAATATCAAAAGGGCGGCGGCGTGCCCTGCCTCATTGCAATCCATCAGGACGCGAGCGGCGCAGCGCACGATGTCGCCCTTGCCTATGCCAGCGGCGTTGGCGGCGGTCGTTCCGGCATTATCGAGACGAACTTCAAGGAAGAGTGCGAAACCGATCTGTTTGGCGAACAGGCGGTGCTGTGTGGCGGGATCACCCACCTCATCCAAGCCGGGTTCGAAACCCTGACCGAAGCCGGTTACGCGCCCGAAATGGCGTATTTCGAATGCCTCCACGAAACAAAGCTGATCGTCGACCTGCTGTATGAAGGTGGCATTGCCAACATGCGCTATTCCATCAGCAACACTGCCGAATATGGCGACATCAAAACCGGCCCGCGCATCATCACGGACGAAACCAAGGCGGAAATGAAGCGCGTGCTCGCTGATATCCAATCCGGGCGTTTCGTGAAGGACTTCGTGCTGGACAACCGCGCCGGACAACCCGAACTGAAAGCCGCGCGCAAGGCCGCCGAAGCGCATCCCATCGAGAAGACAGGGGCCGAACTTCGCGCCATGATGCCGTGGATCGGCGCGAACAAGCTGGTCGACAAATCGAAGAACTGAAAAAATTGGAACGGTGAGTGGGGTGAAGGTATTGAAAGGGCATGATCTTCAAAACTTCACCCCTCGCCGCTTTTACACTTATCCTGTCCGCGTGCATCCTGCCGTCTTGTGGAGACGCGGTTGACGAGGACACTCCGCCCAATCCCGCCGAACCGGTGGACGTGGCGCTGGATTACGAGCGCGACGATATTGCCGTCCCAACGGATGCAAATCCCGAAGACCCCTCAAGCTGCAACGCCGATCTTGCCCAACCTTTTGTGGGAAGAACCGTCGATCTCGATGTGCGTTCGCAATTGCTTGAAACAATTGCGCCGATCGTGAACGTAAAGTGGCTCACTCCCGATGACACGTTGACCGGCGGCAGTGAAAATCCGCGGATGGTTGTGCGAATGGACGGGGAAAGCATGATTACGTCGATTGCCTGCGAGTAGACCGGAGTGTTCACTCGGCCGGAAGAACCCGGTCGACAAATCGCCAGATTGACGCCACTGGAACGGGCGAAACCATGAACACGCGCTCCACCACGCTCATATTCGGACTTTGCGCTGTCGCCTGGGCGGTGATCGTCGCTCAGGCGTGGATTGGTGCAAAGGATCCGGAAGATTTCGTCATCACCGTCACGCAGGGCGAGGTTCAGTCATTTGCGCGCGAACAGCTGAACGCGCTGCAGCCGCAATCCTTTGCGCAGGATATCGAATTGTGCGGCATCATCTTCGAAGACAGCGACGGCAATCTTGGTGCATCGCCACCGAGGCCGGGGGACGAGGCAAGTTGCGGCATATCCTATTTCGATGAACCGGGAATGCGGCCCGTTGCGAGCTTTCACACGCATGCCGCACAGAACGACAAATATGACAGCGAAGTTCCCTCACTGCTCGATCTGGAAAGCGATGCGGCAAGCGGCATGGACGGCTACGTTGCAACGCCCGGCGGCCGGTTCTGGCGGGTGGATGCCAACGCGCAAGAGACAATACAGGTGTGCGGTGTCGGCTGCCTTGTCCAGGACTCTGCTTACAGGCCATGTCCCGCGCTTGATCCACAACCCCGATATTCGCGGGCGGACCTGCTGGCACGCATGGACAAGAGCGCGCTCGATTGCTGAGGCGGCTTAGCCAACAGGCCGGAACTGGTGGCGAGATAGACGGTTATCATGGGGTAAGCTGCATTTTGAAAGGCCCCTTCCCGATGCTGAATTCGTTTCGCACTCTTGCGTTGGCCGCTCTTGCGAGCGGTGCCGTTGTCACCGGTTCCATCTTCGCAGCTCCTGCAATTTTCGCGCAGGATGACACCTCTCAGACACCTGGAGCGGTCGATGCAAGCCGGATCGCGGCTGGCACCTATGCGCTGGATCCGCTGCACACGCTGGTGGGGTGGCGCGTCGACCATTTCGGCTTCAACGATTATTTCGGAATCTTCGGCAGTGTTTCGGGCACGATGACAATGGATCCGAACAACATCGCTGACGCGCAATTTGAGATCATGGTGCCGATTGCGGATGTTACCGTTGCCGCGCAGGGCCTGAAAGATCACCTGCTGCGACCGGGCAAGGACGGGGCCGGACCCGATTTCTTCGGGCCGGAGCCGGGCATGGCAAAGTTCACATCCTCCAGCGTGACACGCACCAGCGATACCACTGCGAACGTCTCCGGAATGCTTGAGATGAATGGCAAGACCGGCCCCGTTACGCTGTTGGTGAATTTCACCGGAGCCGGCACCAATCCGTTCAACAAGAAGCAGACCGTGGGTTTTGAAGCGCGCGGCATCATTGATCGCACGCAATGGGGCATCAATTACGGCGAGGGTCTGATCGGCTCCGAGGTCGAACTGGACATCACCGCTGCGTTTGAACTGCAAGATCCGATGTAATCCTATACGAACGTCTGAACGCGAAACAAAATCAGGCCGCAAACTCCAGAAGAGTTTGCGGCCTGATCCGTTTTGTTTGCCTGTACAATCGCGCAGGATGATTGCCGTGGCGATGGGTAAACGAGTGCCTTGAAAAAAGATGTGGCCGAGGGCTTGACTAGGAGGAGTGCCGCCCCCGACCACACCTAGGTACGCGCCGTCAGGCAGCCGGCGCGCAAGCTGCTGCATTGCATTCACTGGGGGCGCACTTTCCCGCGCCGCATGCTGCTGCACCGCACGCCGAAGCCGAGCATGCTGCTGCACCGCACGCACTGGCCGAGCAAGCTGACGCCTTGCAGGCAGCGGCCTTGCACGCGGCAGCGGCACATGCTGCCTTCTTCGCACGCTTGGCAGCCCGGCGCTCTGCGCGCGACTGGGTGCGCTCATAGCTCGTGGCGTTTGAAGAAGTGTTTGAATAGCCACTGCCGCCGCTGGGGCCGCAGGGCGCATCGGCCATCGCAGGTGCGGCGGCGGTGGTTACGGCCAGACCGCCAGCGATCATCAGCATACGGGCAAGTGAAGGTGTATTGGACACGGAAAGTTCCTTTTTGATTGGACCGGGGGTGAAAGTGCAGGTGGTAATTCAGCCGAACCGCTGGCCGGTGGGTACATCGGTCCATGCAAGATTTGCCTTGGTGATGAAGCCAGCGATGTCCTTCAGCCACATCTGCTGAACCTGGCTGTTGAAGTTCAGATAGAGCTTGCCGTCGACGATCCGGTAAACCGTGGCATCACCCGGTGCGAGCGCGCCATTCGCACCCAGCGCCCATGCGCAGTGACCGCCAAACTGCGGAGCGTAGGCATCGGGATCAGCCTTGAACGCATCGGCGTTTTCCTGGCTGGCGAAATGCCATTCGGCACCTTCGTATTCCACCACGAAGCGCGCATCGCCCTTTACCGGAACGCCATCACCGCGAAAATAGCTTACCGTGTCATAGCCGCCGACTGCGATGTTCTCGCCATCGACGCCAAGGAAAATGCCGCCATCGGCATGTGCTGGCGCGGCGAATGCAAGCGGCGCTGCGAACGCGGCGGCTGCCAGCATAAGTGTGCGAATATTCATTGTGATCTCTCCCGCGGGATAAAGTCTATGTCTCATTGTGCGACGACCATCCGGCAGAATATTCGGAAGCGGGTTCGTCAGGGGTACCAGCAGGGCTGCCGGCTGCTCCTGAACACCGCCGAATGGCCGCGCACATCAACTGGTTCGGCAGCAAACCCGGATTGGTGACACCCGGTGAGGAAAATTTTGCAAAAATTGCGTGCAGCCTGCTCAAAGCTCGACTTGAATTGCGTCATCGGCCAAGGCGGCGGGCATCATGCACCTTTCCGATTGCCACAACATCGACGATTTCCGAACCCTGGCAAAGGCTCGCCTGCCCTTCCCGGTGTTCGACTATATCGACGGGGCAGCCGACGATGAACTGACCAAGGCGCGCAACACCGCCGCGTATGAAACGGTGGATCTGGTGCCCGATGTGCTGGCCGGAGTGGCCGAGATCGACACCAGTTGCACCATATTGGGCCGCAAGAGTGCACTGCCGCTGATGCTTTCGCCCACCGCCGTCCAGCGCGCATTTCACTGGCAGGGCGAAACGGCGGTCGCAAAGGCAGCGGAAAAGTACGGCCTGTGGTTTGGCATTTCCAGCCTCGCGACCCGTTCGATAGAAGAGGTTGCGGCGCTCACCACCGGGCCAAAACTGTTTCAGCTCTACGTGCACAAGGACACCGGGCTGAACACGCACATGATCGAACGGTGTCAGGCGGCAGACTTCGATGCGCTGGCGTTGACGGTCGACACGATCGTTTCGGGCAAGCGCGAACGGTGCCTGCATTCCGGCTTTACCACCCCGCCCCGCTTTACCCCGGCGAGCATCTGGAGTTACGCCACCCGCCCGCGCTGGACGCTGGACTATCTCTTTCGCGAGAAATTCCGTCTGCCCAATCTCGATACGCATGTATCGCAAGGGTCCAGTCAGGCGGTGAGCATTGCCGATTATTTCAACACCATGCTCGATACCTCGATGGACTGGCGCACGGCAGCTGCCATCCGCGACCAATGGGGCGGAAAGTTCGTGCTGAAGGGCGTGATGAGCGCCGCCGACGCGCGCCGCGCGGTGGAGATCGGGGCGGATGCGATCATGTTGTCCAACCATGGCGGGCGGCAGTTGGATGGATCGCGAGCACCCTTCGATCAGTTGGCCGAGATTGTCGACACGGTCGGCGGCCAGATCGAGATTATCTGCGATGGCGGCATCCGTCGCGGCACCCATGCCTTGAAGGCGCTGTGCACTGGCGCGACCGCAGCCAGCGGTGGGCGGCTGTACCTCTATGCCCTGGCCGCTGCGGGACAGGACGGGGTCGAGCGCGCGCTTGGCATTCTGAGGGACGAAATCGAGCGTGGAATGCGGCTGATGGGCGTAACCACCGTCGATCAGCTCACTCGTGACCGGCTTCGATTTAGGTAGCGCGCGACACCTGTGTCATGAAACGGTCATTCTTGTGGCTCTTTAGCCACGCAGCTCATCAATCGTCACATCATTCTCACAGGGACCGCATATGAACAGGATCACCACCATTCTCGCCGCCGCAGGGCTTGCAATGTTGTCGGCGTGCAGCGGCGGCGCGGAGGACGATGCAGCTAACAACGCGGACGATTTTGCCGCACGCATCAATGGCGATGGGACAGCCGCCGCACCGCAGGGCGATCAGGCCCCGCAGATCGCGCAGCCGCTGCCCAATGCCGCGCCCGGAGCCTTCACTCCCGGCACCGCCACCGATCCCGCCAGCGAAACCTGCGGCGCAAACCGCATGGGGCAATTTCTGGGCAAAACCGCTGACGATGGAACCCGCAATGCCATCATGGAAGTGGGGTCCGACGTCTCGCAAATTCGCTTCCTTGCGTCAGGATCGGCTTTTGTGAAACCCGACCCAACCAGTCCGCGCCTCAACATCATGCTGGATGAGCAAGGCGTCATCCGCGACGCGCGCTGCGGCTGACACAAAAAAATCCCCCGCCACTGCAAAGAGCGGCGGGGGACGTTGAACTGATCAAATGGGGGGCAGGCGATCAGTCCTGATAGTGTTCGTCAGCTGGGTGATTGGGATAATTGACATCCGCCTTGGCGATGAAGCCGGGGATGTCCTTTTCCCAATTGGCCTGAACATCCTTGTTGAAGTTCAGGTACAGTTTGCCGTCGACAATTTCGTAAACCTGCGGGTCGCCCGGTGCCAATCCGTCCTTCGCACCGATCGCCCATGCGCAGTACCCACCATAGGCCGGAGCGTACTTGGCCGGATCGGCGGTGAAAGCCCTGGCGTTCGCCTCGTTGGCGAAACGGTAGTCATAGCCCTGATACCGCACGGTGTAATCTTCGGAACCTTCAACCGGGACACCGTCGCCAGTGAAATAGCTGACCACGTCGAAGCCTGACACGGCAAGCGTATCGCTCTTGGCTTTTGTGTAGGTTGGGCCTGCCGGCTCTCCGCCCAGATCGGCGATCAGGCCGGTCTCCGCCGGTGTCTGTGCTGCGGCAGCCATCCGTGGATGCAGTCATATCGGCCGGAGCGCTGCACGCAGCGGTGGTGGCGAGCACGATGCCGAGGAAAAGCGGCGCGAGAACTGTTCTCTTCATTGAATTTCTCCTCCTGAGGATCGTTCGATGTCGGGCAACCGCCTGTTGCCATCCGACACGACCTGTTTCGGCGCCATGCGTCGAAAGGTTACACCTTGTTTGTACGGGATGGCTTGCACCGGGCACGATAATCGGCAAAATGGCCGACATGACGCATATCGGTATTCTCGATCTACGACTTATTCGCCCTTGGAGGTGATGACCCGGGCGTGCGTGTGCTGCGGGTCAACCTTTCAAGGGACCCGTTTTCAGCCCTCCTGAACCTTCATCGCAAGAAGTTCCGACTATGCCCATGCTCTCCGATCCATCGACCAAATACGCAAGCTTTGGCCAGATAAACCTGCCCGACCGGCAATGGCCCTCGCGCCTGATCGAGCGGGCGCCGCGCTGGCTTTCGACCGATCTGCGCGATGGCAACCAGTCGATCATCGATCCGATGGACGCGGTGAAGAAACGCCGGTTCTTCGATCTGCTGGTCGAGGTGGGCGTCAAGGAGATCGAAATCGGCTTTCCCAGCGCGGGCGCAACCGAGTTCGACTTCATATCGGGGCTGGTTCGCTCGGACGCTGTGCCCGACGACGTGATCGTGCAGGTGCTCACCCAATCGCGCGAGGACCTGATCCGCACCTCTTTCGAAAGCCTGACCGGTGCACGTGCGGCCATCGTCCATCTTTACAACGCCCTGTCACCGGCATGGCGCGACATCGTGTTCCGCATGAGCCGCGATCAAGTGCGCGAAATTGCTGTGATGGGGGCCAAGGTGATGCGCGACGAAGCGGCCCAGCGGCCCGACACGCGCTGGCATTTCCAGTATTCGCCCGAGACATTCTCGACCGCAGAACTCGATTTCAGCATAGAGGTATGCGCGGCGGTGATGGAGGTGCTGGCACCCACTCCGGATAATCCGATCATCCTCAACCTGCCCGCGACGGTAGAGGCGGCAACGCCCAACATCTACGCCGACCAGATCGAGTATTTCTGCCGCAACCTGCCAAACCGGACAAGCGCGGTGATCAGCCTGCACACGCACAATGATCGCGGAACTGGCGTAGCGGCGGCGGAACTTGGCCTGATGGCGGGCGCGGACCGGGTCGAAGGATGCCTGTTCGGCAATGGTGAGCGCACTGGCAATTGCTGCCTCGTGACGATGGCCTTGAACCTCTACACGCAAGGGATCGACCCCGGCCTCGATTTCTCGAATATCGACCGGGTGATCGAGACGGTCGAATACTGCAACGACCTGCCCGTTCACCAACGCCACCCCTATGGCGGAGAACTGGTCTACACCGCCTTTTCCGGCAGCCATCAGGACGCCATCAAGAAGGGTTTTGAGGCGCGCGGCGAACAGAATGACGAGGCGTGGCGGGTGCCCTACCTCCCCATCGACCCGGCAGACCTTGGCCGCAGTTACGAAGCAGTCATCCGCGTCAATTCACAAAGCGGCAAAGGCGGGTTCGCATGGGTGCTGGAACAGCGGCAGGGCCTGAAACTGCCCAAGGCGATGCAGCGCGATTTCTCCGTTCACGTGCAGAAACTCGCTGACGAGCAATCGCGCGAGTTGAACGCCGAGGATATCTGGCAGGCGTTCAAGACCGCGTACCACGTACAGACCCCGGACAAGCATTTTCAGCTGGTCGATTACGAGGAAAGCCGCGCCGCCGATGGCACCCGCATCTTTTCCGGCAAGGTCGCGGTGGACGGGCGCGAACAAACCGTCAGCGGGCGCGGCAAGGGACTTATCTCCAGCGTCATGGCGACCATGCGCGACGTGTTCGGCGTCGAACTCGAAGTGGTCGATTACACCCAGCAATCGCTTGGCGCGGGCACCGACGCCAATGCCGCCACCTATCTTGAATGCGTCACGCCCGACAACCGCACGATCTGGGGCTGCGGCATAGACGAAGACGTCGCCACCGCAGGCGTACGCGCCGTACTGAGCGCAGCAAATGCGGCAGTGGCGCAGGGT